>NZ_JBFNGP010000020.1:0-1148 GCF_041021355.1 Tenacibaculum sp. UWU-22
TACAACGTGTTAGTATAACCGTCAGTTACGGATTTAAATATACAAAATTTCAGTTTATGCCAGTTGTTAGCAATTCCGAGTGGATTCGGACGTAGTCGAATCCGCCGTAATTGCGGTTATACTGTGTTGTGGCTAGTATTTTTTTAAAACACTTTATCCAAAGTTTTTGCATTTAAAATTCTTTCTCTCGAAGAATATCTTGGACTTTGAGGAGCTTTTCCTTTTGAATTCCCAAGTGGGACTTTTTTAATCTTTTCAGCAGGTTCAGAAAAGTAAACTATGTACTTGTTCGTATCTTTCCATTGCTCAATTTTTTTTACTTCTGCTATATATGTAATTGCAGAAATAGGTGCTACTTGGTATGCTGCAATATATTTGATTTTTGGAATCATAGATGCATTGAGTCTAATTGCATACCAACAATTATTGTCTATAAATTCTTCTTTAAAACCATCTTCTCTAGCAGGAATTACAATCGTATCAATCTCCGAAATATCAACTTTTTCTGTATCTTCTGTAACTTCATTTAAGAAAGGTTCAAAGTCGTATAAAATTTCATTTTTTTGGTTTTTAAACCTTTTCAAAGTTGTTACTTCTACAGGAAATTTGAATCGACTTATCAAAACTGTTTCCAATTCTTCGCTTAATTCATCGATTATTAAAAGAGCGTTAAATGAGTTCTTTTTGTGAATTATTGATTCTAATAAAAAATCTACATTTTCATATCCATTCTTTTTTGCAAAGTTCTCGCATTTAGCCCATTCCGCTTTTCTTTTCTGTAACATTTCTTTGATGACGTTCTTAACTTTTACTTTACTCGACTCAAATGAAAGCGAAAATTCAAGTATTTGTACAGCGATATGTTTTAAATGTTGATGACTTGCTAAATCATTTTCTACAACAAATATTTTTGGTTCTTGGTTATTAGTCAAGTCGATAAGATAGCCGTCAGGTAAATTATTTGTTCCTCCTTTTTTTCCAATTTTCTTTTTATCGTCAAGGTAAATCCTATTTGAACCAAACAATCCCTCTTTTACTTCGTTTACTGCTTCCTCAAGTTCCGATTCCTTTTCGTATGGTAATTCTGTGTATTTATTTTCTTTATTCCAAAGCATTTTTACGGTTCAAATTTTATATTAGCCACAACG
>NZ_JBFNGP010000021.1:0-1143 GCF_041021355.1 Tenacibaculum sp. UWU-22
GTCTAACAGGTAGCCCTATAGCTTTATTAGCACCAGGCGCTACAGATGAGGCTTCGTATTCAGGTAGTTATACCTTACAACAAAGTGATGTTGATGCAGGCGGTGTTAGTAATACGGCTAGTGCAACGGGTAACGACCCAAGTGGAGCCGCTGTTTCAGATACCTCAGATGCGGGTACTGATGGCGATAATAATGCGATAGAAAACCCAGAAGGTATAGAAACCCCATTAATGGATGGTACCTTACCGGGCGATGGTACCGCAAATGACCCAACCATAAGTTTAATTACACCAGCCCCAGAGTTACGAGTTGTTAAGAGTGTAAGTGAGGTAACTGACACCAATGGTAATGGCGTAACCGATGCGGGTGATGTAATACACTATAGCTTTACTGTAACCAATATTGGAAACGTAACGTTAACCGATGTTAGCGTAAGCGATCCGTTATTATCAGGAGCGCATGGAAGTTTAGTAGGTAGCCCCATAGCCTCTTTAGCACCAGAGGCAAGTGACACCTCGTATTCAGGCAGTTATACCTTACAACAAAGTGATATTGATGCAGGCGGTGTTAGCAATACCGCAACAGCAAGTGGTACGCCACCGAACAAGCCAGATGGTAGTTCAGCTACGCCAATTACGGCTACTTCAGATACAGGTACTGATGGTGATAATAATGCGATAGAAAATCCAGAAGATGTAGAGAGTCCATTATTAGATGGTACGTTAGCAGATGATGGCACAACAAACGACCCAACGGTAAGTTTAATTACGCCAGCGCCAAAGTTAAGCGTTATCAAGAGCGTAAGCGAAGTGGTTGATACCAATGAGAATGGCTTTACCGATGCAGGTGATGTAATACACTATAGCTTTACGATAACCAATACAGGAAACGTAACGTTAACCGATGTCAGCTTAAGCGACCCATTATTAGAGGGAGATTATGGAAGTTTAGTAGGTAGCCCAATAGCCTCTTTAGCACCAGGGGTAAGTGACACTTCGTATACAGGAAGTTATAACTTACAACAGAGTGATATTAATGAAGGAGGCGTTAGTAATAGTGCAACGGTTAGCGGTAGACCACCGAACAAACCAGATGGCAGTGTTGCTACACCAATTACCGATGTTTCAGATGCGGGTACTGATG
>NZ_JBFNGP010000022.1:0-1015 GCF_041021355.1 Tenacibaculum sp. UWU-22
CAACGGTTGGGCTATGAGCAGTTGGGGATTTTAAGCACTAACTTTCGGTTAAGCACCGACCTTTGTTATATGTTTATACTTTTGTTTTATCACTTTCACCCCAATTGCTTATAGCCGTTGTTAGCAACTGGCATTATTATTTAGTTATATATTGCATTTATTTCTTTCCGTAACGTGTCTTTCCAGTTTCCCTCAATTGCAACATAAACAACTCCGGAATAATCAGATGGTATTTCAATTCCACTTTCGTGTAGAATTATAACATTTTTACGTCCGATTTTACCAATAAAAAAGCCTGTTTCAAAAATTACATTTTGTCTTGCTCTTGGCAACAGGTCAGTTCCGTCTTTTACTTTACCTAAATCATCATTTGTCCAAAGTGCAATTGCAAAATCCACGTCAGAATAGTTTTCAAATTTCTCAATTACTGTTCTGCCTTGACTTGCTTGTTCGTGAAGAATAATAGCACCTTTTTTTAAATCATTTTCCAAAAATCTTGCAACTTCAAGTTTTAGTGCGTCATTATGTCCGTGAACTATAAACCCAACATTCGTAAAATCCCTTGTTGTAGTTTGAAACTTCTCAATTCGGTCAGAAGTTGGTAATAATGGTAATTTATTAACCAAACGTTCCAAATAACTCACAGAGTTTTGAAGTTTCTCTTTCGCCATTTTCAATTTGTACGCTGGGTGACTTGTGTCAACATTACGCAATGCGTCCATAAATCCAACAGCTCCGTTTAATTTTGAATATTTATAACCATACTGATTTTCACTATCACTAAATGCCCATTTCAATAGTTCTATGTTAAAATCGTTCCAATTGACGTAATCATTCTCTAAAGTTTCTAATTCTTCAATTCTTTTAATTTCACGACCAATCATTTCCTTACCTATTTCAATTCTGTCGTTCAATTCTTTTTCAAAAACATCTTTAGGTTTAGTTAAGACAACTTCCTGTTTTTCGATTGGTATTTTCTTTTTTGCCATTGGTTGGTTTTGCTTGTTGCTAACGT
>NZ_JBFNGP010000002.1:0-146953 GCF_041021355.1 Tenacibaculum sp. UWU-22
TTGATGACAACGGTGTTGTAATTAATAATACCGATGGGTATACCACACCCAGCTCAAATTACACCACCCCTGCCCCAATTGCCTTAAACACTCCTTTTGAAGATGTTAGTTTTTGTGAAAATTCTAATGGCACCATAACTGTCGATTCTAATGCCGATCAATTTCAATGGCAACAAAGCACTGACGGAACAAATTGGAATAATTTAGCCAATAACACTACCTACAGCGGAGTGAATACCAAAGATTTAGAAATTGCGAATACCCCTTTAACCCTCAATAACTATCAATATAGGGTTATTTTAAATAGAACAGGTAACAGTTGCGATTATATCACTAACGCAATTACGCTAACCGTACATGAAAAACCTACTATAACCTCACCTGTTACCTTAAAACAATGTGACGACGATACCGATGCCTATACTTATTTTAATTTAACCGAAGCAAATAGCTTAATTTCTAACAATAGTAATAACGAAACATTTAGTTATTTTAATTCGTTGGCAGACGCAGAAAACAACAAAAATCCTATTAAAAACGACACTTCTTACCAAAATAAAACCCCTTCTAGCGATACAGTTTACGCAAGAATTATTAATGCAAATGGATGCTATAAAACAGCCACTGTTAATTTAATTGTTTCAACCACCAAGGTTCCTTCATCATACAAACGAAATTTTGAAGAATGCGATGATTTTTTAGATGTTAATGGTAATAACACCTCTAATAACGATAATGCTGACGGAATTACATCATTTGATTTTAGCAGTGTTAAATCTGAAATAGAGTCGTTTTTTTCTGCTCCTGGTCAAAGAATAACAGCTACTTTTTATCGCAATCAAAGTGATGCTCTTGCCGAAGAAAATGAAATTACTAATACCACAAAATATAGAAATATAGGATACCCAAATACGCAACAAATTTATGTTAGAGTAGAAAGTGATATAGATAACAGTTGTTTAGGTTTAGGCCCTTATGTTAAATTAACCGTAATTAGTGTACCTATTGCAGAACAGGTTTCCGATTTAGTGCTTTGTGATGATGATACCGATGGTTCTAATACAAATGGATTTGTTCAAAATTTTGATTTAGAAAGTCAAACACCTACTGTTTTAGGAAATCAAGACCCAGCTACTTTTCAAGTAACCTACCACAGTAGCAAAACTGATGCAGACAATGGAAACAACCCCTTGAGTTCTCCTTTTACAAATACTATTGCTCACCAACAAACCATTTATGTTCGGGTTACTAATAAAAATACGGGATGCTATACAAGTAATACCACTTTCAACCTTATTGTAAATCCTATACCTATTGCTAATCATGTAGACAATTTACAAGTATGTGATGATGATTCTGACGGGTCGGCTCGTAATGGGTTTGCTCAAAATATTAATTTAGAAAGTCAAACTTCTGGTATTTTAGGAAGTCAAGATGCCGCCTCTTATACCGTAACCTATCACGCTTCGCTTGCCGATGCTCAAAATGGAACAAACCAATTAACCAGTCCTTTTTCTAACACAAAACCTCATAAACAAACTATTTACGCTAAAATTATTAGCAATAAAACCAACTGCAGTAGTAATATTTCAACTTTCAATGTACTGGTTAATCCCGAACCACTTGCTAATCCAGACCCTTTGAACCCAGTATCAAACCTATCTATGTGTGATGATTTAACCGATGGAGATGACACCAATGGTATTGTACAAAATTTTGACCTCGATAGTCAAATACCTGATATTTTAGGTGCTTCACAAGACCCCGATGATTTTATTGTAACTTTTCACCTATCTAAAGCAGAAGCCTCTAGCGGAACAAACTCTTTACATTCGCCTTTTACCAATACCATTGCCCACCAACAAACCATTTACGTGCGAGTACAAAACAAAGCAACAGGTTGCGTTAACGATAATTTTTCTTTTCTACTAATTGTTTATCCAATACCCGATTTCGAGGTAACCTCACCTCAATATATTTGTTTAAACAATACCCCTCTTACCTTACAAGTTGAAAATCCTGATGGTGAATACACCTATCAGTGGAAAGATACTAATGGAAATAATCTAGGTACTGATATTTCTCAAAATGTTTTTGAACCTGGTAAATATACCGTTACAGCAACTACCACAAATGGCTCTGAATGTTCTAAAACAAAAACCATTATAGTTAACCAATCAAATATTGCAACCCTTACATTAGACGATATTATAGTTAAAGATGGCACACACAGCAATACTATTAGTATCAACAATAACAATCATAACTTAGGCGAGGGCGATTATGAGTTTTCACTATTATACCCTGATGAAACTACAGCTGTCGATTATCAAGACAGCCCTATTTTTGAAAATTTAGAAGGTAATATTTACACGGTTTTAGCACGCGATAAAAACGGTTGTGGGGTTGCTCGTATAGATGTATCGGTTATGGAATTTCCTGACTTTTTTACCCCCAATGATGATGGATATAATGATACTTGGCAAATAAAAGGCGTAAATGCTAGTTTTTACCCTAAAAGTGAAATCTATATTTTTAACAGAATGGGTAAAGTACTTAGCAAACTAAGTCTTGATAGCAATGGTTGGGACGGAACCTACAAAAATAAACTAGTTTTACCAGACGATTATTGGTATAAAATTACCCTAATTGATAAAAAAGGAAATATTCATACTAAAACGGGGCATTTTTCACTTATTAGAAAATAAATTAGTTAACACAATACGGATATAATTTTATCCATAAAAAAACATATGGTTTTTCTTTAAAACAATCCGTATTTTTGTTTATATGGAATTCAAGCTTGTATCTAAATTTAAACCAACGGGAGATCAACCTCAAGCTATAGAGCAATTAGTTTCTGGAATACAATCTAACGAAAAAGACCAAACGCTATTAGGAGTAACAGGCTCTGGAAAAACTTTTACGGTTGCCAATGTAATTAATACGGTACAACGTCCTACATTAGTATTGGCTCATAATAAAACTCTAGCAGCACAACTATACTCTGAGTTTAAACAGTTTTTTCCTGACAATGCTGTTGAATATTTTGTTTCGTATTACGATTATTATCAACCCGAAGCATACCTGCCTGTAACGGGTACATATATTGAAAAAGATTTATCGATAAACGATGATATAGAGCGGTTACGAATTAGCACTTCATCATCTCTACTTTCTGGTAGACGCGATGTTTTAGTGGTGGCATCGGTTTCTTGTTTGTATGGAATTGGAAATCCAATTGAATTTAAAAAGAATACAATCACTATAAAAACAGCACAACAAATTTCACGAAGTAAATTTTTGCATCGCTTGGTTACGAGTTTATATGCAAGAACAGAAACCGAAATTAAAAGCGGTACCTTTAAAGTAAAAGGAGATGTAATTACAATATACCCTTCTTATGGAAACAATGGTTACCGAGTTCATTTTTTTGGAGATGAAATAGATGAAATAGAATTATTTAATCTAGAAAGTAATGAGATTATTAATAAATTAGATGAACTAACAATTTATCCTGCCAATTTATTTGTAACCTCTCCTGATGTTTTGCAAAACGCCATACATCAAATTCAAGACGATTTAGTAAAACAAGTTAATTATTTTAACGAAATAGGTAAACCCTTAGAAGCAAAGCGTTTACAAGAACGAACAGAATTTGACTTGGAAATGATTAGAGAGCTAGGATATTGCTCAGGAATTGAAAATTATTCTCGTTATCTAGACGGTCGTAAAGCGGGCTCTCGTCCCTTTTGTTTATTAGATTTTTTTCCGGAAGATTATTTAATGATTATTGATGAAAGCCATGTAACCATACCACAAGTTCATGCAATGTATGGGGGCGATAGAAGCAGAAAAGAAAATTTAGTAGAATATGGCTTTCGCTTACCTGCGGCAATGGATAATCGTCCATTAAAATTTGAAGAATTTGAAAGTCTACAAAATCAAGTAATTTACGTTTCTGCAACACCTGCCGAATATGAACTACAAAAAACAGAAGGTATTTTTGTAGAGCAAATTATTCGTCCAACTGGATTATTAGACCCTGAAATTGAAGTAAGACCAAGCCTTAATCAAATAGACGATCTAATCGAAAAAATTCAAATAAGAGTAGAAAAAGATGAACGCACCCTTGTAACCACCTTAACCAAACGTATGGCTGAAGAACTAGCAAAATATTTAACACGCATACAAGTTCGTTGTAGATATATTCATTCTGATGTTGATACCTTAGAGCGGGTTGAAATTATGCAAGATTTGCGTAAAGGGCTTTTTGATGTACTGATAGGGGTAAACCTATTACGGGAAGGTCTTGATCTTCCTGAAGTATCTTTAGTAGCTATTTTAGATGCCGATAAAGAAGGGTTTTTACGCTCGCATCGTTCACTTACACAAACTGTGGGTAGAGCTGCTCGAAATGTAAACGGCAAAGCGATAATGTATGCCGATAAAATTACGAAGAGTATGCAATTAACAATTGACGAAACAAATCGTCGAAGAGAAAAACAAATAGAGTATAATACCCTAAACAAAATTACACCGAAACAAATAAACAAAAAAATAAACAACACTCTATCTAAAAGTGCTATAAGCTCTTATCATTATGACAATGCCATTAAAAAAGTAGCCGAACAAGATTTAGTATATGCATCAAAAGAAACAATAGAAAAAAAGATTAGAGAAAAACGAAAAGAAATGGAAAAAGCAGCAAAGGCTTTAGATTTTATTGTAGCTGCACAATTACGTGATGAAATTGCTTTATTGAAAGAAAAATTGTAGCGAAACTACAACCGCTATAGATATAACTGGCATAGCGACACCTATACTCAAAACTTCAAGGCAAAAAAGGCTTTCACCAAATACCCCCTTTATAATGCAAATTATACAAACATAGCTTAGGGTTATTATTTTTTGTATAGCTCTTTGTTTTCTTAAAGCAATGTGTTACAAGTGCATTGATACATAAAAACTTACATTGTGGTAGCTGGCGGGAGAATAAAAAAACAGGGAAATCCACAAAGTCTAAGCGGGGAGAATTTTTTTGCCCTAGAGATTTTACTTTCCGTAATGGTAACGACAAGCTGCAATTAACAACTGATGGTTTTCGTATTTATAAACCAATCGATGTTCCGATGTGATTCGTCTTGACCAATAGCCTTGCAAATCTCCTTTTAAAGCTTCAGGTTTTCCGATTCCTTCAAAAGGTGTTCGCATACAGCTTTTAATAAGTTCGTTAATTCGTTTTACTATTTTCTTATCGACTTTCTGCCAATACAAATAATCTTCCCAAGAAAACGTAGACCAAGTTAATTTCATCTATTCGATTAAGCCTTTTTCCATACCGTTTCCTGTTTCTAATTCTTTGATAGAGTTTAATAAAACATCTCTATTTTTTCCTGTTAGCAGATAGGTGGTTTCTTTTAATGAGTTGTATTCATCCAATGATATTAAAACGAGGTCTTTACCATTTTTACGCTTGATAATAACGTCACTTACATCATTGATTACTTTATCAAACCAATGCTTTAGATTTGAACGAAAGTCTGTGTAATTTACTGTTTCCATAATGCAAAGATAACAAAAAAAGAACTTATTTAAGTACTTTTTACTTAATGTTTAACTAATTGAATGAAAGCTGTTAACGATTTTGTGTAGGTTTTCTAAACACAAATAAATCTTGTACTATTATTGGTTCGTTTAAACTTGCATCATCATTATAAGTTTCCACAAGTACATTATTACCCAAAATAAACATCTTTTTTTTTATAAATCTTTCAGTTACACTAGCAACTTTTGAATCCCAAACAATACTCTTATTTCCTTTTGCCCCTATTCACTCAATACAATCATCTGCTTCCAATTGTTCAATCAATTTTATAAAATTTGTTATTTCTATTTCATTATTTTCTCCTGTTATTGTATGAATATTTCCAACATAATCCATCCCTAAATATTTTGCTGTTTCAGAAAAAGGAAGCCAAAAATTTTCTCCAAGATTATTCCCATTTGAACAACTTATCACAGCCATTTTTTTTCCTCGCAACTTTTTTCCAAGTTCTTTTTCAATAGTTAACAAATCTGTAAATCGATCAAAAAACACTTTCATTATTCCACTCATTGAATACCAGTACACTGGTGTTACAAAAATGAGTGTTTTGTATTTTTTAATAATTATTTTCATTAAACTTAGATAATCATCATTTCTATTATCATGCTTATAGTTATAATAGCTAAATTGATAATCATTTAAATTAACCAAATCCCATTTTGATTTTTCAATCAATTGCTTTGTTAAACTTACTGCATCTCCATCATTTCTTGAGCTCCCAACTATTAGTACTTTTTCCATTCAACTTTGTTTTTGCCCCAATAAACTATCTTAAAGCTGTACCTGATAAAACAGTAACTGAACCCGCTTCTAAATCATAGCTTTTATGCACTACTGCATCGCTAGAAATATCTAGTTCTAATGGCTTTAAAACAAACGGTTTTACACTATTATCAGGGTTAGGTTCTACAGAAATAACAACTTTAGCTCCTCTTAAATCTGTTGGAAAAGTTACCCCTACTGCTTGACCCGTAAGGTAATCTTCTCCTGGAAAATCAGGTCCGTTATTTGCCGTTCCTTTATAAGATGAACTTGCTGCGTTATCATCTGCCATATCAACCTTAACAAAAGTACCTGTGCTAACAGGTTTATTATAAAAAAGAACCCAACCTTCGTATTTCCATCCTTCCGATAAAGTAGGTAACGACAAACCTGCTATTGAGGTGCCTGTAGTATTATCTACAAACCAAACCCCACTTAATTCATTGTCAATTGAACCATCTGTTGGGGTGGCTAAAATAAATTTACCCTCAGCATCCGCTAAAGAACCTATAGCACTTGTAGAAGATACAACACTATTATCCGAATTTATTGCCGCAGTATTTCCTTCAAAATCACCCGATAAAATTTTTGTGCTCGCTGGTAAAGCATCTGTATCTGGATTGGGCTCAACACTCACTTCAAATCTTGTGGCTGCTGCCAACTGTGAAGTATTAACTACAAAAGAAGTATTAGAAAGGTTTCCTGAATCATCTACGGTAAAGGTACCTGTTGAAATTGGTTTACCATTTACTATTATCCATCCTTCATATTGATATTGAGTACCTAAGTTTTCTAAGCCACTAATACTTAATGTTAAAGATGAAGTTGACGAAATGTCATTATCACTACTACAAGCATTAAAAATAAAGGCTGCCAAAACAAAAATTGCTAAAATTATTTTTTTCATTCTTTAATTTTTTACGTTTATATTATTTAAGTGATAAATAATAGTTGAAATTACAAAAAAAACTCCAGAAAAAATATCTGGAGCTTTTTTAAAATTTCTATGTCTAGTAAGCCTAAGCGTTTTGCTTCTTAATCAAATTTAAAGCAGACCCCTCTTTATACCACTCTATTTGTCCTGCATTATAAGTATGATTAGCTAAAATAACATCTTTAGAACCATCGCTATGAACCACCTCTATAGTTAAAGGTTTTCCTGGTTGAAACTGGTTTAAATCTAAAAAGTTAAACGTATCATCTTCTTGTATTAAATCATAATCATTTTCGTTAGCAAAAGTTAAGCCTAACATTCCTTGCTTTTTTAAGTTGGTTTCGTGTATTCTAGCAAACGATTTAACTAATACCGCTACCACTCCTAAATGACGAGGCTCCATTGCGGCATGCTCTCTTGACGATCCTTCACCGTAATTATGATCACCCACTACAATGGTTTTTACTCCTGCTTCTTTATATGCTCTCTGTGTTTTTGGAACCGCATCATACGCTCCTGTTAATTGATTTTTTACAAAGTTTGTTTTTTTGTTAAAAGCATTTACTGCACCAATTAAACAGTTATTAGAAATATTATCTAAATGACCACGGTAGCGTAACCAAGGTCCTGCCATAGAAATGTGGTCAGTAGTACATTTTCCAAAGGCTTTAATTAATAATTTAGCCCCTTTAATTTCGTCTCCAATAGGAGTAAAAGGAGTAAGTAATTGTAATCGCTCAGACTCTGGGTCAACAATAACATTAATACCACTTCCGTCTTCTACAGGAGCCAAATATCCTGGATCATCTACAGCAAAACCTTTAACAGGTAACTCCCATCCTTTAGGTTCATCTAACATTACCTCCTCTCCTTCTTCGTTAATTAAAGTATCTGTAATTGGATTAAAATCTAAACGCCCTGAAATTGCGATAGCAGCTACCATTTCTGGTGAAGCTACAAAAGCATGTGTGTTAGGGTTTCCGTCGGCACGTTTAGCAAAATTTCTGTTAAACGAATGAACGATGCTGTTTTTAGGTGCTTTTTTAGGATCTTCGTAACGCCCCCACTGACCTATACATGGACCACATGCATTGGTAAATATTTTAGCATCTAAGTTTTCAAAAACTTCTAAAATACCATCTCGCTCTGCTGTAAAGCGCACTTGTTCTGACCCTGGATTTATACCAAACTCTGCTTTAGTTTTAAGCCCCTTATCTATGGCTTGTTGAGCAATTGAGGCTGCACGAGATAAATCTTCGTAAGAAGAGTTGGTACACGAAC
Source organism: Tenacibaculum sp. UWU-22 (assembly GCF_041021355.1). NCBI lineage: Bacteria > Pseudomonadati > Bacteroidota > Flavobacteriia > Flavobacteriales > Flavobacteriaceae > Tenacibaculum > Tenacibaculum sp. UWU-22. Next base: position 8,586 of record NZ_JBFNGP010000002.1, read on the forward strand.
CTATTAGCCCCCACTCTACTTGTATTGGCCAATCATTTTCTTCTGCTTTAGCAGTCATAGTACCAACAGGTGTTGCTAAATCAGGAGTAAAAGGACCATTTAAATGAGGCATTAAATCGTCTAAGTTAATTTCAATTAATTGATCAAAATAATTTTCTGGATTTGCATATACTTCTGCATCACCCGTTAAATATTCTTTTATTTTATTTGCTTCGTCAGCTACTTCATCTCTTCCTGTAGCACGTAAATAACGCTCCATAGATTCATCGTATCCAAAAGTAGATGTGGTTGCTCCAATTTCAGCTCCCATATTACAAATAGTACCCTTACCTGTACAAGACATTGAGGTCGCTCCTGGCCCAAAATATTCTACGATAGCTCCAGTACCTCCTTTTGCAGAAACAATACCCGCTACTTTTAAAATAACGTCTTTAGGGGCCGTCCATCCAGAGAGTTTACCAGTTAATTTAACGCCAATTAATTTTGGGAATTTTAATTCCCAAGGCATTCCTGCCATTACATCAACAGCATCTGCTCCACCTACTCCAATAGCAACCATTCCTAATCCACCAGCATTAACCGTGTGTGAATCGGTACCAATCATCATTCCGCCAGGAAAAGCATAATTTTCTAAAACTACCTGATGAATAATTCCTGCACCAGGCTTCCAAAATCCAATTCCATATTTATTTGAAACTGATTCTAAAAAATTAAAAACCTCATTACTAGTATTTAATGCTGTTTGTAAATCTACAGACGCGCCTATTTTAGCTTGAATTAAGTGGTCACAATGTACTGTTGTAGGCACGGCAACTTTACTTTTTCCTGCCTGCATAAATTGCAACAATGCCATCTGTGCCGTCGCATCTTGACACGCAATACGATCTGGAGCAAAATCTACATAATCTTTACCCCTCTCAAAAGATTTTGTGGGTTTCCCGTCCCAAAGATGCGTATATAAAATCTTTTCTGCCAAGGTTAATGGTTTACCAGTAACTTTACGAGCTGTATCTACTCGCTCAACTACATTTGCGTAAACCTTTTTAATCATATCAATGTCAAAAGCCATATATTTAAGAAATTTTGAGTTTAAGTTGGGCAAAATTACATATTTTCTGCTGATTTTAAAAGATAAACAGTATTATATGACATTTAATAAATTTTTTATATTTTTTTTACCATAAACACAATTTATAATGTAAATAATTAATGCTTTTTATCGTTTTATCAAGTTACTTTACCCCCTTATATCATAACAAATCTTTGTAATTTTGATTTTTTAGCTTTAAAAACTAATTTACAAAATCTAATTAACTATTTTGTTATATCAAATGAGTTTATTAACAGTAAATAAATTGAAGAACTTAATTTTTATTTAAATGAAAATATATACTAAAACAGGTGATAATGGTACTACCAGTTTATTTGGCGGAATACGTGTACCTAAACATCATTTACGAATAGAAAGTTACGGAACAGTAGACGAATTAAATTCGCACATTGGTTTATTAAAAGATCAAGAAATTGAAGAATCAATAAAAAGTTCGCTTTTAAAAATTCAAAACGAATTATTTACCATAGGAGCTATGTTAGCAACGCCTCCTGAAAAAGAGGTTTTAAAAAATGGGAACGACCGTTTAAATATTACTAAAATCAGTATTGATGCTATCCAGTTTTTAGAAGACGAAATTGACGCCATGAATAAAAACTTGACACCTATGACTCATTTTATACTTCCTGGTGGTCATTCAACGGTGTCATTCTGTCACATAGCTCGATGTATTTGTCGTAGAACAGAGCGTTTAGTAACCGCCTTAAATGATAATGAAAGTGTAGATTTACATATTTTAATGTATTTGAACCGACTTTCTGACTATCTTTTTGTGTTGGCACGAAAATTGTCTAAAGACCTATCAGTAAGGGAGATTAAATGGATTCCTGAAAAGAAAAAATAAGTTCTTTTTTTATCAATTTTCACATTTTTCAAAAAAAACTTGACTTTTTCAGTAAAAAAATTACTTTTGCAGAAATTAATATTTTAAGAAATGTATTGGACACTTGAATTAGCATCGTACTTAGCCGATGCACCTTGGCCCGCTACTAAAGACGAACTAATAGATTATGCTATTAGAACGGGAGCACCGTTAGAAGTAGTAGAGAACTTACAGGATATTGAAGATGAAGGCGAAGCTTATGACTCTATTATTGAGATTTGGCCCGATTATCCTACAGAAGAGGATTATCTTTGGAACGAAGATGAATACTAAAAAAATACAATGTAAAAAATATTTATAAAAAGTCTCTGTAGAGGCTTTTTTTTTGGGTAATTTTGAGCGCTAATATTTTTTTTCTTTTCAATACTTAAGATAAATAAAACAATACAGTTTTCTTAAACTGCAAAATACATACATAAAAATGAATATTTTAGACTCAGTTATTAAAGTTTTTGTTGGCGACAAACAAAAAAAAGATTTAAAAACACTACAACCTATTGTAGATAAGGTTACTGCCTTGGCAACAAACATTGGTAGTTTATCTAACGACGAATTACGAAATAAAACCGCTGAATTTAAATCAAGAATTACAGAAGCCACAAAACAATTTACAGATAAAATTTCGCTATTAGAAGAACAGGCAAAAAATGCCGATATTGACAAACAAGAGGCTATATATACCGAAATTGACACATTAAAAGACGAATCGTATCAAGCTTCCGAAAAAGTATTAGATACAATAATGCCAGAAGCTTTTGCCGTAATAAAAGAAACAGCAAAACGATTTGCAAACAATCAAGAAATAGAGGTTACAGCCACCCCTTTTGACAGAGAGTTGTCAAGTAAAAGACCTCATGTAACGTTAGAAGATGATAAAGCTTACTGGTCAAATTCTTGGGATGCCGCTGGTAAAGAAGTAACTTGGGACATGGTACATTACGATGTGCAATTAATAGGCGGGTCAGTATTACACCAAGGTAAAATTGCCGAAATGATGACTGGTGAAGGAAAAACATTAGTTTCTACTCTTCCCGTATATTTAAATGCTTTAACAGGTAATGGTGTACACGTGGTTACCGTAAACGACTATTTAGCAAAACGTGACCGCGCATGGATGGCGCCAATATTTGAGTTTCACGGATTAAGTACCGATTGTATCGACCAACACCAACCCAACTCAGAAAGTCGTAGAAATGCCTATAATGCCGATATTACTTACGGAACAAATAACGAATTTGGTTTCGACTACTTACGTGACAACATGGCTTCATCTAAAGAAGATTTAGTACAACGCGAACCTAATTACGCAATTATAGATGAAGTAGATTCAGTATTAATTGATGATGCACGTACCCCTTTAATTATATCGGGGCCTGTACCTCAAGGAGATCGACACGAATTTAATGAATTAAGACCTTTAGTAGCCGATTTAGTTTCGTTACAAAGCAAATACTTAGTAGGTGTATTAGCAGAAGCTAAAAAATTAATTTCTGAAGGAAACACAAAAGATGGTAGCTTTTTATTATTACGTGTATATCGCGGATTACCTAAAAATAAAGCCTTAATAAAATTTTTATCGCAAGAAGGTATTAAACAACTACTACAAAAAACAGAAAACTTTTATATGGCAGATAACAATAAGTTAATGCCAGAAGTTGATGCCGAGTTATGGTTTACTATCGAAGAAAAAAACAATCAAATATACCTAACCGATAAAGGAGTTGGACACCTATCAACCAAAACCAATAACGAAACTTTCTTTGTTTTACCCGATATTGGCGTTCGTGTTGGTGAAATTGAAAATAGTAATGCTTCAGCTGAAGATAAAGCACAACAAAAAGATGAGCTATATCGTGATTTTAGTATAAAAAGCGAGCGTATTCATACAATGAATCAATTATTAAAAGCTTATACGCTTTTTGAAAAAGATGTTGAATATGTAGTAATAGACAACAAAGTATTAATTGTTGACGAGCAAACAGGACGTATTATGGATGGTCGTCGTTATTCTGACGGATTACATCAAGCCATTGAAGCTAAAGAAAATGTAAAAATTGAAGATGCTACGCAAACCTTTGCTACCATTACCTTACAAAACTACTTTAGAATGTACCGAAAATTATCTGGTATGACTGGTACAGCGATTACTGAAGCAGGCGAATTTTGGGAAATTTATAAATTAGACGTTGTTGAAATACCCACTAATAAACCCATTGCCCGTGATGATAAAGAAGATTTAGTATACAAAACAACCCGTGAAAAATATAATGCAGTTATTGATGATGTTGTAAAACTAGTAAACCAAGGCCGCCCTGTTTTGGTAGGTACTACTTCAGTAGAAATATCTGAATTATTAGGGCGAATGTTACAAATGCGAAAAATACCGCATAATATTTTAAATGCAAAATTACACAAACGTGAAGCTGATGTTGTTGCCGAAGCTGGTAAATCTGGAATAGTAACCATTGCAACTAACATGGCTGGTCGTGGTACCGACATTAAATTAACCGATGAAGTAAAAGCTTCTGGCGGACTTGCCATTATTGGTACTGAGCGCCATGACTCTCGTCGAGTAGACCGTCAATTACGTGGTCGTGCAGGACGTCAAGGAGATGTAGGTTCTTCTCAATTTTATGTAGCCCTAGACGACAATTTAATGCGTTTATTTGGTTCTGAAAGAATTGCTAAAATGATGGATAAAATAGGCTTAAAAGATGGCGAAGTTATTCAACATTCTATGATAACCAAATCAATTGAAAGAGCGCAAAAAAAAGTAGAAGAAAACAACTTTGGTATTCGTAAACGATTGTTAGAGTACGATGATATTATGAATGCTCAGCGTGAGTTTGTTTACAAACGTCGTCGTAATGCTTTAGATGGAAAACGATTACAAATCGATATTGCCAATATGATTTACGATACTTGTGAATCTATTGTTACTGAAAACAAGTCTACAAAAGACTTTCAAAATTTTGAATTCGAATTAATTCGATTCTCTTCAATGACCTCACCTTTTTCTGAAGATGAGTTTAATAATTTATCTGAACGAGAAATTGTTGACAAGTTATACCAATTAATTACAGAGCATTATAAAAATAAAATAGAGCACAATGCAATTATAGCATTCCCTGTAATTAAAAACGTTTATGAAAACGAAGGAGACAAGTATCAACGTATTGTAGTACCTTTTACTGACGGTATAAAAACCTTAAAAGTAATTACCAATTTAAAAGATGCATACGAAAGTGAAGGAAAGTCATTAATTACTGACTTTGAAAAAAATATTACCTTAGCTATTATTGATGAAAACTGGAAAAATCATCTTCGAAAAATGGATGATTTAAAACAATCTGTTCAAAACGCATCATACGAACAAAAAGACCCTTTATTGGTATATAAATTTGAAGCTTTTGAATTGTTTAAATCTACCATTGATGAAATTAATAAAGAGGTATTGTCATTTTTATTTAAAGGAGAGTTACCTAATCAAAACAATCCTCAAATTTCAGAAGCTCAAGAACAAAAACGTGAAAAATTAGATTTACGAAAAGACGAAGTTCAAAATTCTACACAACAAGCTATTCAAAATTCGCAACAATCGCAACAACAACCTGTAGAAACCATTACTCGCGAACAACCTAAAATAGGTAGAAACGAACGAGTTACTATTAAAAACGTAATGAATGGAGAAGAAAAAATGGTAAAATATAAACAAGCTATTCCCTTATTAGAAAAAGGAGAATGGGTACTAAATAATTAAAATAATCATTCTTTATTTTTTATAGAATAACAAAAAGAGACTGTCTTAAAAGGCAGTCTCTTTTTTGTGCTTTTTTCTTTCCAAAAGAAAGAAAAACGGTACAATTCAAGCATACCAAAATCTATCAACATAAAATGAGAAAGGCTGCAAAAGCAGCCTTTCTTTTGTGAAATTATATTATTCACAATGAATTAGAAGTTTCCCCCAAAACTTTCTAATTCTATTTTATGTATCGTTTAAAAGACCGAAAAAACTATACTGCTTGTATAACTTTTTATAAATTTAAACTACGTTATAATTAACAAAAGCCCTTTGTTTTTATAATTTGTTAATTTAACTCGGTCTAACACAGAGTAACCTCTGATTCTGTATACTACGACACAGAAAAAATAAAAAGTCACAATTTTTTTTGAAAATTAACTAAGAATCGTAATTTTTGAATTTACAACGTCGGTAACAGGTAACACAACCTTTCCTTCTCTAGTATTTATAACCATGCAAATATTATCTATTGAAACAATAGTTCCTTTAACATCGTTAAACTGAATATTTTGCCCTATTTGAAAGTTTTTGCGAGAATAATATACATACAACATTCGTTTAATAATATCTCTAGAACCCAAACCAAAAGCTATAGTAAAAGAAACCAATATCGAAGCAATAATTAAAGTAAGGTTACTTTTAATTACTGAAGTATTAACCCCTGCTTGGTCTAATGCCGTTATAGAAAGAAAAACAACAATTAGATAAAAGGCAATATTTCCAAGCAAATTACCCCCTGTTATTTCAAGTGATTTTAACATTGTTTGAATAGCCTTTTTAACAAGTGTACCCACGTATACACCTGCCACAAAAATACCTAGAGCAGTTAATAATCTTGGTAAATAAGCAAAAAAGCTTTTGATGCCGTTAGAAACAGTATCCATACCAAAAATATTGGCTCCTGCCATTATAAAAATTAAAACCAAAAACCATTTAAAAACATTCAATATCAAATTTGTGAACACTACATTTATAGTAGTATTTCCAAAAATTTTGGTTTCACTTAATTTTTCTGACCATTTATCTATATTGGTTTTTGCTAAAATTTTTCTTAAAGCATAAATTACTAACTTAATAAATAACCATGAAAAAATTACAAACCCAATAAATTTAAATACTGTAGGTAAGGCAGCTAAAATATCTTGAAAAATTGATTGAAAAGGCTGTAAAAGTGCATTTTTAAATTCTGACATTGTTAAAATAATTTTAATCTAAGTAAGTGTTATATGTTTTTATTTATTTTTATTGTGCTTTTGTTTATTCGTCTTGTTTAGGGTCATCTTTTAATAGGTCAGCTAAAATACTAGGATAATTTACAACAAATAAATCAGCCATATCAATCATTAGCTTAACTTTTGCAACATCATTAAGAACGCGTTCCTTCAATACTTTCGGAACTTCTTCATTAGATAATATTTTCTTAAACGGATTTTCCATAATTACATCTCTTGACAAATTTTCACCACCTTTTCCTTCGCTCGTTTAATTCTCATTTTTACAGCACTAGCTCCTAACCCTAAAACCTCCTGAATTTCTTGAATACTCATATCATCTTGATATTTCATCAACAAAATCATTTTTTCTTGAGGATCTATCATTTCTAGTGCTTTTGCTAACTTGTCTGATTTTAACTCTAACAGGGTTGCATCATCAATTTCATCTATAGGTGATTTCTCTTTAATATTATCAGTAACTACAGTTACCTTTTCTTTTTTCTTCTCAACATTTCTTTGTACGTAATTCACACAAAAATTATACGTAAATGAATACAACCATGTTGAAAATTTAGATTTACCTTTAAATGTTCTTAATTTAACAAACAACCTTACAAATACGTCATGCGTAAGATCTTGTGCTTCTTCTTTATTTTTAGAAAAGCTATAACATCTGTTGTACACAACCTTTGCATACCGGTCATACAATACTGCAAACAAATGAGTGTCATTTGACTGCACTATCTTAAAAACCAGATCTTCATCAGTTAATTTTTTAGCTTCTATTATCCCCAATATATTTAGGTTAGTAATTTACTTCGTATTGAATACGTTATTTAACTCGACAATTAAAATACTTAACCCCTTTATTTACAAGAGATTATTTAAATTTTAAAAACTTTACTAAGATACTATTTTCTAATTATAAAATAAAAATAATAATATTTTTTGTAACAAAAAACATAAAAACAACGTATAAGTAAGTGTACGTAAGTATATTATTTTTAAAATTGTATAAATATCATAGATGAGACAACTTAAAATTACAAAGCAGGTTACTAATAGAGAAACCGCATCTTTAGACAAATATTTGCAAGAAATAGGAAAGGTAGATTTAATTACCGCAGACATGGAGGTTGAGTTAGCGCAACGAATCAAAGCTGGAGATCAACGAGCTCTAGAAAAATTAACAAAAGCAAATTTGCGTTTTGTTGTTTCTGTAGCTAAACAATATCAAAACCAGGGATTAACTTTACCTGACTTAATAAATGAAGGAAATTTAGGTCTAATTAAAGCGGCTAAACGATTTGATGAAACACGTGGGTTTAAATTTATATCGTATGCCGTGTGGTGGATTAGACAATCTATTTTACAGGCTTTAGCCGAACAGTCTCGTATTGTACGCTTACCATTAAATAAAATTGGCTCTATAAATAAAATTAATAAGATGTACGCTTTCTTAGAACAAGAAAACGAACGCCCACCTAGCGCCGAAGAAATTGCTAAAAAATTAGACATGACCGTTAATGATGTTAAAGAGTCGATGAAAAACTCTGGACGTCATGTGTCTATGGATGCCCCGTTAATAGAAGGAGAAGACTCTAACCTATACGACGTATTAAACTCAGGAGAATCTCCAAACCCAGATAAAACCCTATTACACGAGTCGTTACGTATCGAAATAAATAGAGCCTTAGAAACGCTTACCCCGAGAGAAGCTGATGTGGTTAAATTATATTTTGGGTTAGGCGAACACCAACCCATGACCTTAGAAGAAATTGGAGAAACATTTGATTTAACAAGAGAACGCGTTCGTCAAATTAAAGAAAAAGCTATTCGACGATTAAAACACACTTCTCGAAGTAAAATTTTAATGACCTATTTAGGCTAAAAAATCTTTTATAAATCAATTACCAATAGTTTTATTATCGTAAAACTGTTCGTTTTTTTGATTAGTGAATAGAAAACTCTCGCATACAACTTTCGAGAGTTTTCTATTTTATTGTACTCCGTATAGATTTAATTATATTTGCAGCAACAAACTAAAGCAACAAACAACAAATGAGCAAACTTATTGCCCCTTCAATTTTAGCAGCCGATTTTGCTAACTTACAACGCGACGTAGAAATGTTAAACAATTCTGATGCCGATTGGTTTCATGTAGATATTATGGACGGCGTTTTTGTTCCAAATATTTCTTTCGGAATGCCTGTTTTAAAAGCCATTTCTAAACATGCCAAAAAAGTTATCGATGTGCATTTGATGATTGTTGACCCTGATCGGTATATAGACATTTTCTCAAAATTAGGCGCAACAAATTTAACCGTTCATTACGAAGCTTGTACTCATTTACACAGAACCATTCAAGCTATTAAAGCCGCTGGTATGAAAGCTGGAGTTGCATTAAATCCACATACACCAGTATCTTCTTTAGAAGATATTATTAAAGACTTAGATTTGGTATGCCTAATGAGTGTAAACCCTGGTTTTGGCGGTCAGTCATTTATAACCAATACTTACAAAAAAATTAAACAATTAAAGCAGTTAATCGACACTTCTAACTCGCCATGTAAAATTGAAATTGACGGAGGGGTTACCGACCAAAATGCTGACGAACTAATTAAAGCTGGAGCAGATATTTTAGTTGCTGGAAGTTTTGTTTTTAAAAGCAATAACCCTACCCAAACCATATCAAACCTAAAACAAATTGTAACTAAAAGAAGCTAATTTTATTAAAAATAATAAGCCGTAAAAACAAAAAAGCTCATAATATCAAAAAGCTTTTATTTTTTTGTGATTAACAAAAATATTTTTATACATTTGCCCAATGTTGATAATAAAAGATATAACACGTAATCGTCTTCCCAGTTTTAGGGTACGACGCTGTAGTTTCTGTTAATCGTTTGTGTATAAAAACTTAATTACGTATTTTTATTTTTACTCTTTTGAAAACAATTTATCAAATACCATCTCTTACAAAACAAGTTATTGAAAACAATAACACGGCTTTCGTACGCCATTTTTTACCCCGCCGCCCGTAAGGGTATATTCTTAATTTACAGAACTCAGGTGTGTCCAGTTCTTTTTTTCAAACCAAAAAACAAAATAAATAACTTAAAATCAATTCAATGAAAATTGTAATTGCTGATAAATCGCATAGTATATATGCAACCACTATTTGCGAAACTATTGAATCTGCTGCAAAAGTTAGAGGTACTGGAATTGCAAAACGTAAACCATCGTATATTATTGAAAAGATGGAAAAAGGTAATGCTGTAATTGCTTTAGATAATGATATTTTTGCTGGATTTTGCTATATAGAATCGTGGAGCCACGGAAAATTTGTAGCAAATTCAGGACTAATTGTTCATCCTGATTACAGAGGTATTGGACTTGCTAAAAAAATAAAAAAAGTAGTTTTTGAACACTCAAGAGCCAAATTTCCTAATGCAAAAATATTTAGTATTACTACTGGCTTAGCCGTAATGAAACTAAATAGCGATTTAGGCTACAAACCCGTTACTTTTTCTGAACTTACCGACGATCAAAGTTTTTGGGACGGTTGCCAAACTTGTAAAAACTACGATGTGTTACAAAGAACCAATCAAACAATGTGCTTATGCACTGGAATGCTATTTGACCCTAACAGCAATAACAATAACCATAACGATTCTAAAAAAATAAAAGACAAAGTGTTTAATCGATTAAAACGCATAAAACAAACATTGTTTTTAAAAAAACAACAAACACCCCCTTCAAAAAACGATTAAAACACAAAACAAACTTAACTTTATTTATATGAAAAAATTAGTAATTGCTTATAGCGGTGGGTTAGACACTTCTTACTGCGCTGTAAGTTTAAGCAAAGCGGGATACGAGGTACATGCGGTATCTGTTAATACTGGCGGGTTTACCGAAGACGAAATTAATGCTATAAAAACTAACGCCTATAAAATGGGTGTAGCTACATATAAAAATATCGATGCCATTAGCACTTATTACCAAGATGTAATAAAATACCTTATTTATGGTAATGTTTTAAAAAACAATACTTACCCCCTTTCAGTAAGTGCCGAAAGAATTATTCAGGCTATTGAAATTATTAAATATGCTAAAAGTATCGATGCGCAATATATTGCTCACGGAAGCACAGGTGCAGGAAATGACCAAGTAAGATTTGATATGATTTTTCAAACCTTAGCTCCAGAAATACAAATTATTACTCCTATTAGAGACGAGCAACTAACAAGACAGCAAGAAATAGAATACCTTAAAAGCAACGGTATTGATTTACCTTGGAAAAAAGCCAAGTATTCAATTAATAAAGGTCTTTGGGGAACTAGCGTAGGTGGCTCAGAAACCTTAACTTCTTCTAATCCTTTGCCAGAAAGTGCATACCCTTCTCCATTAGAAAAAAATACAGAAGAAAAAATAACAATTACCTTTACCAAAGGTGAGGTAACTGCTATAAATAATATCGCTGATTCACCTGAAAACAATATCGAAAAATTAAATAGCATTGCTTCTAAATATGCTATTGGTAGAGATATTCATGTGGGTGATACGATTATAGGTATTAAAGGTAGAGTAGGTTTTGAAGCTTCAGGGGCATTAATTCTTATTAAAGCGCATCACTTACTAGAAAAACATACACTTACCAAGTGGCAATTACAACACAAAGAGTACTTAAGTAGTTTTTACGGAATGCATTTACATGAAGGACAATACCTAGACCCTGTTATGCGAGACATGGAAGCTTTTTTACAAAGTAGTCAAAAAAATGTTTCTGGAAACGTGTTTGTTACCTTAAAACCTTATCATTTTTCGTTAGACGGAATCGAATCTAAACACGACTTAATGAACGCTAAATTTGCAAGTTATGGTGAAGAAAGTAGAGGTTGGACAGCTGATGAAGCAAAAGGTTTTATCAAAATCATTGGTTATCAAAACAAAATATATCAACAAGTAAATTCTGAACTATGATACAGGTAGGAATTATAGGTGGCGCAGGCTATACCGCTGGAGAACTAATACGATTATTAATAAATCACCCTAAAACCGAGCTTAATTTTGTATACAGCACTTCTAACGCAGGAAACAAAATTAGTGCTATACACCAAGATTTAGTAGGTGATTTAGACCTTAATTTTACCGATACTATAAACACCAATGTTGATGTCATTTTTCTTTGTTTAGGTCATGGAAATTCAAAAGCATTTTTAGAAAAAAACACGTTTTCTAACAATACAAAAATCATCGATTTAAGTAACGATTTTAGATTACAACAAGATAGTACTTTTCAAAACAACACCTTTGTATATGGTTTACCTGAAATACAAAAAAAGGCTATTCAATCAGCAAATTATCTTGCTAACCCTGGTTGTTTTGCTACCGCTATTCAATTAGCAATATTGCCTTTAGCCGCAAATAATTTATTACAAAACGACATCCATATTAATGCCGTTACAGGAGCAACAGGTGCAGGAACTTCATTGTCTAAAACCACCCATTTTACTTGGCGAGACAATAATTTTTCATATTACAAACCTTTTACCCACCAGCATTTAGGCGAAATCAAACAAACAGTTAATATGTTGCAGAAAAATTTTAATTCTGCTATAAATTTTATGCCTAACAGAGGTGATTTTTCAAGAGGAATTTTTGCTACAGCTTACACAAAATTCTCAGGAACATTAGATGAAGCTTACTCGCTGTATAATGCTTTTTATAAAAATGCTGCTTTTACTTTTGTTACCCATACTGAATTACATTTAAAACAAGCCGTAAACACAAACAAGTGCTTAATTCACCTACATAAACACGAAGACAAACTTTTAATTACAAGTATCATAGACAACCTTTTAAAAGGTGCATCTGGACAAGCCATTCAAAACATGAATCTAATGTTTGGCTTTCCTGAAACCGAAGGATTACATCTTAAAGCTACTTACTTTTAAAAACACGTTAACATTAATTTAAAAACAAAAAAATGTCTTTTAAAGATTATTATTCGAAATTAGAATTAAATGAACTTCTTGAACTTTCAAAAACACCTCATAAAGTTAATACAGGAGGAATTCCTTTCTTAATAGATGAACTTGAAAAAAGAGGAGAGAAAGGATATAGAAATAAAGTTGAGGAATATTACCAACAGACAGATAAATTCAAATTTGGTCATTTAAAAATTAGTGGATGGCTTTGGATCATTTTGATAGGGTTAATAATTAATGTAGTTAGGTCAAGTATAAATGTATTTGAATTATTACAAAGTAATTTTGAAAAGATTGAAGCTTCTCTAAACACTGATATGAGATTTGACTTTTATTTATACTATGGAATTGAAATTTTTATGATAATATTTTCAATTGTTTTAATTGCTATGATGTTAAGTTTTAATAAAGATTTCAGAAAATTTATGGTCTTTTTTTATGTAATTTCTGTTGGTTCATCTTTTTATTTTGGATTTAAAAATTCAGAAATTAATGGATTAATTATTTTTCAAGCGTTTTTTGCAATGATTTGGAGTTATTACTTACTTTATTCTGAAAAACCTAAAAAAGTATTTATAAAATAACTAATGCTAACAACACCTAAACTGCATTAAAACGCAGCTTAGCCAAACCGTTGTAGGCCTAGAAAAACAACTACAGTATAAACAAAAGAATTTAAAAAATGAAAATAGCCATTATAGGAACCGGAAATTTAGGACGCTCAATAGCCAAAGGCCTCATTATAAACAACGCCATTACATCATTATACTTAACCAAAAGAAACCTAAGTGGTATTCAAGATTTTGAAGGTTATAAAAATGTAACGTTAACAACAAACAATCAAGAAGCTGTAAAAAATTCTGACATCATTATTTTTGCTGTTCAGCCTGCCCATTTTAATAATATTTTAATTGAAATAAAATCGTTATTAACCGAAAAACACATTCTTATTTCTACCATTACAGGTTTTTCTATTACAAAAATGGAAAGTATTGTAGGAGAAGGTGCTTTTTTAATGAGGGCTATGCCTAATACAGCCATTGCTGTTGGTAAATCTATGACTTGTATTTGTAGTAATGAAAAAGGTAAAGAACGCATAAAAATTGCCCAAGCTATTTTTAATAAATTAGGAAACTCTATTATAATACCTGAAAGTCAAATGCAAGCTGCAACTGTTGTTTGTGCAAGCGGTATTGCATTTTGGATGCGACTTATACGTGCCACTACCCAAGCAGCGATACAATTAGGTTTTGATGCTAAAGAAGCACAAGAACTAGCCATGTATACTTGCGAAGGATCTGCAAATTTATTAATTACCACAGGCAATCACCCTGAACAAGAAATAGATAAAGTTACCACTCCTAAAGGTTGCACGATACAAGGTTTAAACGAAATGGAGCATAAAGGATTAAGCTCTTCGCTAATACAAGGTATGGTAGCTTCTTTCAATAAAATTAACAATATAAAAACCGATCAATTATGAGTTTGTTTGATGTATACCCCTTATTTGATATAACTCCAGTAGAAGGAAAAGATGTTTATGTTTACGATGAAAACGGAACAGAATATTTAGACTTATACGGTGGACATGCAGTAATTTCGATTGGACATTCACACCCTAAATATGTTAGTAGCATAAGTAATCAAGTAAGTAAATTAGGATTTTACAGTAACTCTATTAAAAATCCGTTACAAGTAGAACTAGCAGAACAATTAGGCAATTTTTCGGGCTGTAAAGAATATCAACTTTTTTTATGTAACTCGGGTGCTGAAGCCAATGAAAACGCTTTAAAACTAGCATCATTTTATACTGGTAAAAAGAAAGTTGTTGCTTTTAAAAATTCTTTTCACGGACGTACTTCTGCCGCTGTTGCCGCTACCGATAATGCTAAAATTATTGCTCCTATCAATGCACAACAAGAGGTTGTTTTTTTAGAAGTTGAAGATTTAGTTGGTTTAGAAAACACCCTTAAAAATGACGATGTTTGTGCTGTAATTGTAGAAGTTATTCAGGGTATTGGTGGATTAGATGAAGGCTCTACAAAATTTTACAAAGGCATTGAAACACTTTGTAAAAAATATAATAGCTTATTTATTGCCGATGAAATTCAATGTGGATATGGTAGAACGGGCGACTTTTTTGCCTTTCAAAAACACCAAGTTACACCCGATATTATTTCAATGGCTAAAGGTATGGGAAATGGTTTTCCTATTGGCGGTATTTTAATACACCCCAAAATTAAACCTTCATATGGTTTATTAGGTACCACTTTTGGTGGTAATCATTTAGCCTGCGCCGCAGCTAATAGTGTATTAACTGTTTTAAAAGAAGAAGAACTACTAAAAAATGTTAACGAAATTTCGAAGTACTTTATCCAAAAATCAAAAGAAATTCCTCAATTAAAAAACCTAAAAGGCAGGGGATTAATGATAGGGTTAGAGTTTGATTTTCCTATTGCTGAACTACGAAAAAAATTAATTTTTAATCATCATATTTTTACAGGAAGTGCTAAAAACCCAAACCTGTTAAGAATTCTTCCATCATTAACTGTCAAAAAAAATCATATTGATGCATTTATAGCTGCATTAAAAAGTGAATTAAAATGAAAAAATACACCAACATAAACGATATAGCAAACCTTAAAAGTCTTATCAAAGAGGCTATCAACTTAAAAAGAAATCCGTTTCAAAATACTGAGCTAGGTAAAAACAAAACCTTAGTTATGGTATTTTTTAATGCGAGTTTGCGTACACGTTTAAGCACCGAAAAAGCAGCTAGAAATTTGGGTATGGAAGTAAGTATTTTAAATGTTAATGACGCTTGGAATTTAGAGTTTGAAGATGGCGCTGTAATGAATCTCACAACATCCGAACACATTAAAGAAGCTGCGCAAGTAATATCGCAATATGCTAATATTATTGCCGTAAGAGCTTTTCCTGGATTAAAAGACAAAGCTAAAGATGAAGCTGAAATTATTTTAAACAGTTTTCTAAAATACGCCACCGTTCCTGTTGTAAATATGGAAAGTGCTACCGCACATCCATTACAAGCACTAGCAGATGCTATAACTATTGAAGAATTTAAAACCACAAAAAAACCTAAAGTAGTATTATCATGGGCACCACATCCAAAAGCGCTACCTCAGGCCGTGGCAAATTCTTTTGTAAAAGTAATGCAACACATGGAGGTTGATTTTTCAATTACGCACCCAGAAGGTTACGAATTAAACCCTGAAATTGTTAAAGACACCCCCATAAATTACAATCAAAAAGAAGCGCTAGAAAATGCTGACTTTGTTTATGTGAAAAACTGGAGTAGCTATAATAAATACGGTCAAATTTTATCAGAAGATAGCAATTGGATGATAACTAAAGAAAAATTAGGTCAAGCAAAATTTATGCACTGCTTACCCATAAGACGAAATGTAATTGCTGAAGATGCTGTATTAGATAGTGAAAATTCGATTGTTATACCCCAAGCCAATAATAGAACTTTTTCTGCTCAAATTATTTTAAAAAAAATATTAGAAAACAAGTAAACATGCAACCCATAAAAATTATAAAAATTGGCGGTAATATTATTGATAATCAAGAGGCTTTAAATACATTTTTAGCTAATTTTACAAAAATATCAAATCCGAAAATTTTAGTACATGGTGGTGGAAAATTAGCTACCAAACTAGCTAAAAAAATGGGTATTGACGTTAAAATGACTAATGGAAGACGTATTACTGATGCAGAAACGCTAACTATTATAACTATGGTATATGCTGGTGAAATTAATAAAAATATAGTAGCAAAACTACAGGCTAACAACTGTAATGCCTTAGGATTTTCTGGAGCAGATGGCAACAGTATTATCTCAAAAAAGCGCCCCGTAAAAGAAATTGATTTTGGTTTTGTTGGTGATGTTGAAAAAGTAAACACTCAAATTTTAGATGTACTTTTACAACAAAACATTACCCCTGTTTTTTGTGCTATTTCACATGATAAAAAAGGGCAACTATTAAATACTAATGCTGACACTATTGCTTCAGAATTAGCTATTGCATTTGCTAAAAATTATGAAACCGAACTCTATTATTGTTTTGAAAAAAATGGGGTATTACTAAACGTAGAAGATGAAAATTCGGTTATTGAAGATATTAATTCTAACAGTTATAAAACATTACTAAAAAAAGGTATCATTGCCGATGGAATGTTACCTAAACTAAGTAATTGTTTTAACGCCATACAGCACAATGTTACCAAAGTTTGTATCGGTAAACCTAGTATGCTTTTTAAAACTGATTCTAAATTTACAACGATAAAAAAATAATGTCAATAGAAATACTTTCCAACGAAGCCATAACACTATTAAAAAATTTAATAGAAACACCTTCTTTTTCTTCAAAAGAAGATGAAACTGCACAATTAATTGAACAATGGTTTACAGCACATAAAATTCCATTTAAAAGAACAAAAAATAATGTTTGGGCTACTAATAAATATTTCGATGATACTAAACCAACCCTATTACTAAATTCACATCACGATACTGTTATGCCTAATAAGGCATACACTAAAGACCCTTTTAAGGCTACTATAGAAGATGGTAAACTATATGGTTTAGGAAGCAATGATGCTGGCGGATGTTTGGTATCGCTAATAGCTACTTTTACCTACTTTTATGCTCATAAAGACCTACAATACAATTTAGTTATCGTAGCTTCTGCCGAAGAAGAAAGTAGTGGTGAAAATGGGTTAAATTCAATGCTTTCAATTATTCCAAAAATAGATGTTGCTATAGTAGGAGAACCTACTTTAATGAATTTAGCCATTGCCGAAAAAGGATTAGTTGTTTTTGATGCTAAAGTAAAAGGAACTCCTAGTCATGCGGCGCACCCAAATAACAATAATGCCATTTACAATACCATTGAGGTATTAAAATGGTTTAAAGATTTTAAATTTGCTAAAACCTCTAAAGCCTTAGGTGACGTAAAACTAACCGTTACACAAATAAATGGAGGCAAACAACACAATGCAGTACCTGCAGAAGTAAGTTTAGTAATCGATGTACGGGTAAACGACTGTTATACTAATAAAGAAATTGTAGAAATTTTAGAAAGCAATTCTCCTTGTTCATCAATAAAAGCACGAAGTTTACGTTTAAACTCATCCTCTATACCTGTTGAGCATCCATTAGTACAAGCAGGTATTGCTATTGGACGAACCACTTACGGTTCTCCTACCCTATCTGACCAATCGGTATTAAGTTGCCCTTCTTTAAAATTAGGACCTGGTGATAGTACCCGTTCTCATTCAGCTGATGAATTTATTTATGTTAACGAAATTAAAGAGGGCATTGAAATATATATCAAATTATTAAACAAAGTATTATAAAACAATCCCCACAAAATAAAAGCCAAAAATTAAAAATATGAAACTTTGGGATAAAGGAATTTCAATCGATAAAAAAATAGAACAATTTACTGTTGGAAACGATAGAGAAATTGATATGCACATTGCTAAATACGACGTACAAGCTTCATTAGCACATGCTAGTATGCTAGCTTCTGTTGGTATTATTACTCAAGACGAACTAACACAATTAAAAAAAGGTCTAGAAAAATTAGCAACTTCTATTGAAAACGGAACCTTTGTTATTGAAGATACTTTTGAAGATGTTCATTCTAAAATAGAATTTGAATTAACCCAACAATTAGGCGAAGTAGGTAAAAAAATTCATACCGCACGTTCTAGAAACGATCAAGTTTTAGTGGCTTTACAATTATATTACAAAGAAAATTTAATTGAAATTATTAATGATATTAAAAGCTTCTTTAACACACTTTTACAACTAGCCGAAAAATATAAAAACAACGTTTTACCAGGGTATACACATTTACAAGTAGCCATGCCTTCTTCATTTGGGTTATGGTTTTCTGCTTATGCCGAATTGTTAATTGACGATGTAATTGTTTTAAACGCTGCCTTAAAAACTGTAGATCAAAACCCATTAGGTTCGGCTGCAGGTTATGGAAGCTCTTTTCCTATTAACAGAGAATTTACAACTAAAGAATTAAAGTTTTCAACCTTAAAATATAATGTAGTAGCGGCACAATTGGGTAGAGGAAAAAATGAGCGAATTATTGCCGGAGCTTTAGGTAATTTATGCAATACACTTGCAAGATTTGCTATGGATATTTGTTTGAATAATTCACAAAATTTTGGATTTATTTCTTTTCCTGACGAATTAACTACCGGAAGTAGCATTATGCCGCATAAAAAAAATCCAGATGTATTTGAGTTACTTAGAGGTAAATGCAATAAAATTCAGGCTTTACAAAGCGAAATGATATTGATTACAAATAATTTACCTAGTGGATATCATCGTGATTTTCAGCTATTAAAAGAAAACATGATTAATGCCATCGAAGAAGTAAAAAACTTGATAGCTATTTTTAACTACGCTATTCAGCAAGTAATTGTAAATGATATTGACTTAGATGATAAAAAATACCAATATTTATTTACCGTAGACAGCATAAATAACCTAATAATCAATGGATTATCATTTAGAGAAGCCTACCAAAAAATAGGACAACAGGTTCAAAATGAAACCTACCAAAACACCCCAGCAAAAACACACACCCATATTGGTAGTATTAATAATTTGGGGTTAGAAGAAATTAAACAAAAAATGAAATCTATATAAAAACTGTCCCATCTAAAAACGAATCAGAAAAAGAGTTAGGTTTCACCTAACTCTTCGCTTCTAAATAACACAAAAATTATTCTTAAAAAAAACTAATATAAATTTTGCAACAGTTCTCTTTTCTATACCTAAAAAAGATTGTAACTGTTACTTATTTAGACACTTAAAAAAACAAAAGTCACACAAGGCTTATATTTCATTTTTTATACCCATTAAAAAAAATGAAGTTTGTATCTTTGCTGAAAGATTTTAAAGAAACCTTTTATAAGCGATTTAAAACATAACGAGAATTACTTAGTAAAATAATATTGATAAAAAATATTATGCTAATTATCTCTCATTTTTTATTTTACAAAAATAGCGTTAACTTAAATTTACTCATGAAATTATTTTTTTTAACAATTGGTTTATTAGCATTGGCTTTTGTAGGAATTGCCATTAAAATTTGGGCTAAAAAAGATGGTAAATTTTCGGGCACTTGTGCAAGTCAAAATCCAACACTGAATAAAAGTGGTGAACCTTGTGGTTTTTGCGGTAAAACTCCTGATCAATTTGACACTTGTAGCGAACCTGAACACAAACAATAACTAACTTTTTTATATTAAATGATTATTACTATTCTTTTCTACATTTTTGTAGTAGCTGTTAGTATTCAAATCATTTACTATATACTTCTCTCTACTTTTGCTTTTTCTAAAACAGAAAATACAATACCTGCAAAACAAAACAACCCTGTATCAGTAATTGTATACGCCAAGAATAAAGCACAAGATTTACAAAAGTTTATCCCTTGTATTATCAATCAAAATTATTCTAATTTTGAAATTTTAATTGTTAATAATGCCTCGACAGATACTACTTTAGAAGTAATAGAAAATTTTCAAAAACACAATACCAATATTACCCTTATTGATGTTGAAAATAATGAAACCTTTTGGGGAAATAAAAAATATGCAATTACTTTAGGTATAAAGGCGGCAAAAAATCCGTATCTAATATTTACAGAAGCTGATTGTAAACCCGTATCTAAAAATTGGATTGCACAGCTAATGGGGCGTTTTTCTGAAGAAAAACAAATTGTTTTAGGCTATGTAACCTACCCTTTTAAAAATTATTCCTTTTTTAATTTAGTATTACATTTCGATTCACTGTTAAATGCTATTCAGTGTTTTGCTTCAACTAAATTAGGCTATCCTTACAAAGGTATGAGTAAAAATATTGCCTACACAAAATCTGAATTTTTTAAAGCAAAAGGATATGTTAATCACATTAAAATATACAGCGGAGATAATGATTTTTTTATTCAAGATGCTGCGACAAATACAAATACAACCTTTTGTGCTTCCGCAGAAAGTTTTGTGTATTCTAATCCCCCAAAATCTTTTAAACTCTGGCTTTTAGAAAAATCAAGACAATTTATTGGTTGTAAAAACTACTATAAAACAAAACATCGTTTTTTTATTGGTCTTATATATTGGTCGAAATTAGTATTTTATCTTCTTTCTATAATTCTTTTATTTCTTTTCGATTCGAAAATTATAATTTCATTTATTGGGTTATATTACCTAATTAATTGGATTGTTATAGGCTTATCTGCTAAAAAATTAAAAGAAACTAAGCTTTTAATTTTATTACCTTTTTTAGATATTATCTTATTATTAATACATTTTACTATATTTATAACCGCTAAAAAAATATCTAAATCAACCACTTGGGAGTAAGCAAAAATACCCTACAACAGCAAATTGACAAGGCAAAAAAAGGTGATCAAACGGCTTTTAAATTTTTGTTAGACACCTATTGGAGTAGTGTGTATTATTATCAATTAAAAAAAGTGAATAACGATGAAGATGCAGAAGACATCGCTATTGAAACTTTTTCAAAAGCATTTGATAAAATAAACACATTTAACAATCAATATCAATTTAATACTTGGCTAATTGCAATTTCTAAAAACGTATATATAGACTTTCTTAGAAAGAAAAAATCATCTATTTCTGTTGACATTACTAAAAATGAAGAAAAGGAAGTTTATCATATAATCGATGACGGCCCGTCTCCTGAAGACAAAATAATTACCAAACAAAATTTAGCAAAATTACTTCGCGATATTAAAAAATTAAAACCTAAGTATCAGGAAGTAATTATTTTACGTTATTTTCAAGAATTAAGCTACAAAGAAATATCATCACAAATAAATGAACCTATAAATAATGTTAAGGTAAAATTATTACGGGCAAAAAAGCTATTGGCAGCAATCATAAAAAAAGAAGTGTAAGATTATTATACTTTTATTAAAATCTTATAAAATTAAAAAAACATACATTAAACTTAATACCTTACTCGAATGAAAAAAACTTTTTTAAAATCGCTCGGGCCTGGATTGTTATTTGCAGGGGCTGCTATTGGAGTTTCGCACCTCGTACAATCTACTCGTGCAGGTGCCGATTATGGATTTGGTTTATTATGGGCTATATTTTTTGTACATATATTTAAATACCCCTTTTTTCAGTTCGGACCTCGATATGCCACAGCAACTGGTGAAACCTTATTAGAAGGTTATAAAAAATTAGGCAAAGGTGCTCTTATTGCTTATTATATTTTAAATTTAGCAACCATGTTTAGTATCCAGGCAGCCTTAACTATTGTTACCGCAAGCTTAGCTTCTTATTTATTTGGCTTCACCAATAATTTGGTAATCTGGTCTATAATTATTACTGGCGTTTGTTTAATAATTTTACTTATCGGTAAGTATAAATTATTAGATAGCTTAATGAAATATATTGTTTTAATTTTAACGATAAGCACTATTATTGCTGTTAATATTGCATTATTTAACAATCATAAAAGTTTTGATTTTACTCAAGTTTTTCCAAAAAATACAGTTGAAATTACTTTTTTAATCGCCTTTTTAGGTTGGATGCCTGCCCCATTAGATGTTTCTATATGGCACTCTATTTGGTCTGTAGAAAAAAACAAAACCACCCTTAACAAAATTCAACCCAAACAAGCTATTTTTGATTTTAATATCGGTTATATAGGCACCTTATTTTTAGGCGTTTGTTTTATAATGTTGGGCGCCCTTGTTATGTATCATTCAGGGGAAACTTTTTCTAATAAAGGCACCGTTTTTGCTTCACAACTTATTAACTTATATACTAATAATTTAGGTGAATTTTCTCATGTTTTTATTGGAATAGCTGCCTTTACTACAATGTTTAGCACATCTTTAACAGCATTAGATGCCTCACCAAGAGCAATGGCTAAAACTACCGATTTGTTATTTAAAAAAAATAAACATTTAAACTATTGGTTTTGGATTCTATTTTTATCAGTCGGAACCTACATTATTTTACAATTTTTCTTAGCAAACATGGGCTTTTTAGTTAAAATAGCAACCATTTTATCATTTTTAACGGCACCTTTTTTTGCTATTTTAAACTATTTACTAATAACAGGTAAACACACCCCTGAAGAACACCGACCCAATATGGGATTAAAAATTTTAAGCCTCTTCGGAATTCTATTTTTAGTAAGCTTTAGCATTTGGTTTTTATTCAGTTTATAATTCTTTTATTCGTAACTTTGCACTCCACAAAATTAAACTAGCATGTCAGAAAAGTCAGTAATACTACCAGAACATACTAAAAAGCCTAAGTGGTTACGTGTAAAGCTACCTATAGGTAAAAAATACACCGAATTAAGAGGTTTAGTAGATAAGTATAAATTAAATACAATTTGTACTAGTGGAAGCTGTCCTAACATGGGTGAATGTTGGGGAGAAGGAACAGCTACTTTTATGATTTTAGGCAACATATGCACCCGCTCTTGTGGTTTTTGTGGCGTAAAAACAGGTAGACCCGAATCAGTTGAATGGGATGAACCTGAAAAGGTAGCTCGATCTATAAAATTAATGAATATTAAGCATGCCGTAATAACATCGGTAGATAGAGATGACTTAAAAGATGGTGGTTCTATTATTTGGGCTGAAACCGTTCAAGCGATTCGTAGAGCAAATCCAAATACTACTTTAGAAACTTTAATTCCTGATTTTCAAGGAAACGAAAAACTAATTGACCGAATTATTGAAGTAGCACCCGAAGTAGTATCGCATAATATGGAAACTGTTCGTAGATTAACTCGCGAAGTGCGTATTCAAGCTAAATACGATAGAAGTTTAGGGGTATTAAAATATTTAAAAGAAAATGGTATGCGTACAAAATCGGGCATTATGCTTGGTTTAGGCGAAACCGAAGACGAAGTTATTGAAACAATGAAAGACTTGCGTAACATTGGGTTAGATATTATTACAATTGGACAATACCTGCAACCTTCTAAAAAACATCTTCCTGTAAAAGAGTTTATTACTCCCGAACAATTTAAAAAATATGAAACTTTAGGTCTAGAAATGGGATTTATGCATGTAGAAAGTGGTGCACTGGTGCGCTCTTCGTATAAAGCTCATAAACACGCTAATTAAACCAAATAAAAAAAGTCTTCTTAAAATATAAGAAGACTTTTTTATTTTTAGGGTGAAAGACCGGGTTCGAACCGGCGACCTCTGGAACCACAATCCAGCGCTCTAACCAGCTGAGCTACAATCACCATTTCTAGTTAGCGGATGCAAATATACTTTATTTTGTTTTTTAACAAAAGTTTTTTTTACAATAATTTTCCTAAATCATTTACAGCAACATAACGTTCTACCGTATATCCTTCAGCATATTCTACCCCTACTATTCTACCCAAATCTTGAGCGCGGTATATAATGCTGTCAATAAAGTTTTTACTCGTAATTGGGGTTTCGGGCTCGTTACTTTTTGGATTATAAAATTGCGACGAATAGGCTAAAACAGCTTCCTTTTTTTTATCCATAAAATTAGTTACATCTACTACAAAATCAGGCTCTATATTTTTCCATTGTATATAGTGATATACTTTTGGAGGACGCCATTTTTCTTGTTGCACACCATCTAACATAGTTTCTATTTTTAATAAACCACTTAAAAAACAAGCGTTAGAAACTAATTTACTAGCCTTAGGGTGATCAATATGCCTATCGTCTACCGCATTACACAACACAATTTCGGGTTGGTATTTTCTAATTATTTTTATAATAGCTAACTGATGCTCTTTATCATTTACAAAAAAACCATCAGCAAACCCCAAATTTTCTCGAATTGAAACCCCTAATATTTCAGCTGCTTTATCTGCCTCTTGTTTTCTAATAGTTGCCGAACCTCGTGTACCCAATTCACCCAAAGTTAAATCAATAATTCCTACTTTTTTACCTAAAGAAATTTCTTTAGCTAAGGTAGCTGAACAACCTAATTCTACATCATCTGGATGAGCTCCAAATGCCAAAATATCTAGTTTCATCTATATTATTTTAATTAAAGATTAAGAAAACCCTTTTTATTAATTTTTATGCGAAAATACTATTTATTTACATTTTTCTATTGCTTGTTCTATATCTGCAATTAAATCTTCAACCTCTTCTATTCCAACAGAAAAACGAATTAGCGAATCACTAATTCCTTGTTTTGCTCTTTCTTCTTTAGACAATAAAGCATGTGAAGTTTTGGCAGGACTTAACATTGTGCTTTCAATACCTGCCAAACTCATTGAAGGTTTTATTAATTGTAAATTGTTTTGAAATGCCATGGCGTCAATATTATCTTTCAATTCAAAAGACAACATTCCTCCAAAATAGTTCATTTGCTTTTTTGCCAAATTATAATCTAAGTGAGTTTTTAACCCTGGATAATAAACGTTATTTACGTTGTTGTTTTTTAACAAGTATTTTGCCATTCTCAAGGCATTTTTACTCTGTTTTTTTACCCGTAAATTCATCGTTTTTATACTACGTTCTAACATCCAAACTGTAAAATCACTTAAACTACCTCCTAAATTTTTGGCTTTATTCCAAATTTGTTTAATATGAATATTTGATGCTGCTACTGCACCTGCTAAAATATCAGAATGACCACCCATATATTTAGTAGCTGAATGAATAATAATATCTATACCAAAATCTACAGGTGTTTGATTTATAGGAGAAGCAAACGTGTTATCTATCATTGTTACAATACCTTTTTCTTTCGCTAGTTTAGAAACAGCTTGCATATCGGTAATTTTTAATAATGGATTAGAGGGAGTTTCAATAAAAATAACTTTAGTATTGTTTTTTATTTCGTTTTCAAAATCAGTAATCGATAAACTCTTAGTAAACGAATACTCAATACCAAATTTACCAAACTCTTCAACAACTAAATTATAAGTACCTCCGTAAAGGGTTTGCTGTAATATCACATGGTCTCCTTGTTTTAAAAAAGCAAGTAAAGTAGTACTAATAGCTGCCATACCCGACCCAAATATCAAGGCATTTTCGGTTTTTTCTAGTGCCGAAATTTTTTTACACAACGCCTCTTGATTAGGGGTATTAAAATAACGTGGGTATCGTTTTTTATCTACCCCATCAAAAGCATACGAAGACGAAAGATATATAGGCGAAATACTTCCTTTAAACTGTTTATCTTCTACTTCGCCAATATGTGTGCAAATAGTATTTATGCCTAATTTTTTAGTTAATTTCACGCTAATAAATTTAAATTAAACCTTTAATTAAAGGTAATAAATTATGTTATAGTAATTTAACAGATTTTCAACTAAAAATAATTTATATTTTCAATCTTATTTTTAAAAAAAATATACCCATTTAATAAAACCTATTTCTATTCATATAAAGAAATTCAATATCTTCGCTCGTATGATTTCAGTTGTAATTATTGGACAAGGAAATGTGGCTACACATCTTTTCAAGGCTTTTTCTAAAGTGCCCAGTATCGTAGTAACTCAAGTTAATTCAAGAAATTTAAAAAATATTCCGCTTGTCGACATTACTATTATTGCCATTTCTGACGATGCCATTGCAAGTGTTTCTTCTAAAATAAATAATCCCTTGGTAGTACATACTTCAGGTAGTATTGCCATGGAATCATTAAAAAACCCTACTCGAAAAGGTGTTTTTTATATGCTACAAACATTTTCGAAAGAAAAAGAAGTTGATTTTTCTAAAGTTCCGTTTTGTATAGAAGCCGAAAATAAAAAAGACTTAGAATTATTAGAGTTGTTAGCTAAAAAAATTGGAGAAAAAATTTACCCTATAACTTCTAAAGAAAGACAATATTTACATGTTGCCGCAGTTTTTGCAAACAACTTCAGCAATCATATGTATAAAATTGCAAACGATATTTGTGATACGCATCAAATACCATTTGAAATTTTGCATCCGTTAATCATAGAAACGGGTGAAAAAGCAACTCAAATGCCGCCAAAAAATGCACAAACTGGCCCTGCTATTCGAAATGATAAAAAAACAATACAAAATCATATATCTTTGCTAGATTTTGAACAACAAAAAATTTATAAACTCTTAACAAAATCTATCCAAAATGGAGAAAAGTTATAAAGAATTTTTACCGCAAATAGACACCTTAATTTTTGATGTCGACGGTGTATTAACTAACGGAATTGTAACCATTATGCCAGATGGAGAACTCGTTAGACAAATGAACGTTAAAGATGGGTATGCTCTAAAAACAGCTATAGATAAAGGTCTTAGAATTTGTATAATTTCTGGCGGAAAAAACGAAGGCGTATATACTAGATTAGCAAACTTGGGTGTTAAAGATATATACTTAGGCGCTCATAATAAAATTGAACAGTATAACGAACTTGTAGATATGTACAACTTACAACCCGAAAAGGTGTTGTATATGGGCGATGATTTACCAGATTACCCTGTTATGAAACAAATTGGGGTACCTTGTTGCCCTAACGATGCTACTCCAGAAATTAAAGAAATATCAAAATATATTTCTCATAAAAAAGGCGGAGAAGGCTGTGTTAGAGATATTATTGAACAAACTTTGCGCGTACAGGGCAAATGGGATTATAATGTTGATGCTCAATACGATTAATTTTTAATCATAAAAAAATATAGCGACTTATTTTTGTGCTAAAAAAGCCGCTATATTTTTTTCAATTCGACCCAATACATTCTCTGTATTTGCTTTTACAAAAGTTTCTCCTGTAATTTGCTCATACAATTCAATATATCGATTAGAAATTTCGTTTATTTTTTCGTCAGACATTTCGGGTACTTGCTGTCCTTCTTTTCCTTGAAAACCATTTTTTATTAACCACTGGCGTACAAATTCTTTCGATAATTGCTTTTGCGCCTCTCCTTTTTCTTGACGCTCGGCATAACCATCAGCATAAAAATAACGAGATGAATCGGGTGTGTGAATTTCATCAATTAACACAATTTTACCATCTTTTGTTTTACCAAACTCATATTTAGTGTCAACCAAAATAAGACCTCGTTTAGCCGCTAACTCAGTGCCTCTTTCAAATAATTTTCTAGTATAATCTTCTAACACTAAATAATCTTCTTCACTAACAATACCTTTTGCTAAAATAGCTTCACTAGAAATATCTTCATCGTGTTCTCCATTATCTGCTTTGGTTGATGGGGTAATTATTGGTGTTGGAAATTTATCGTTTTCTTGCATATTCTCTGGCATTGCCACACCGCAAAGTGTTCTTTTTCCTGCTGCATATTCACGTGCTGCGTGCCCAGACAAATAACCACGAATTACCATTTCTACTTTAAACGGCTCACATAAATACCCAACCGCCACATTTTCATCGGGAGTAGCAATTAACCAATTAGGAACAATATCGGAAGTATCATTCATCATTTTGGTAGCAATTTGATTTAAAATTTGCCCTTTATACGGAATTTGACGCGGTAAAATTACATCAAAAGCAGACAACCTATCAGTAGCAATCATTACCAATAAATCATTATCAATATTGTAAACCTCTCTAACTTTACCTTTATATACCGATTTTTGCTTAGGAAAATGAAAATCTGTTTCGTTAATTGTGTTCATTGTATTTATTATTGTGTTGTGGTGGCGCAAAAATAAACTAATCATTAAACACCAACAACAAAAACTATTCGGTTTCTATGCTTTTATAAGCTGATATAATTTTTTTAACTAATCGATGGCGAATTACGTCTTTATCGTCTAAATAAACCATAGCAATTCCATTAATATCTTTTAAAGCTAATAACGATTCTTTTAACCCTGAAACTTGTTTTCGAGGTAAATCTATTTGCCCAGGGTCGCCCGTTATAATAAACTTAGCATGCATACCCATACGAGTTAAAAACATTTTCATTTGTGCATGGGTAGTATTTTGAGCTTCATCTAAAATTACATAAGCATTATCTAAGGTTCTACCTCGCATAAATGCTAATGGCGCTATTTGAATAACACCCTTTTCTATATAACTCTCTAATTTTTCATGCGGAATCATGTCGCGCAAAGCATCGTATAATGGCTGCATATAAGGGTCTAACTTTTCTTTTAAATCACCTGGTAAAAATCCTAAATTTTCACCTGATTCTACTGCAGGTCTAGTTAATATAATACGACGGATTTCTTTATTTTTTAATGCTCTTACTGCTAAAGCTACGGCTGTGTATGTTTTACCCGTACCTGCTGGACCAACTGCAAATAACATGTCGTTAGCCTGCATTAATTCTACCATTTTACGTTGGTTAGCCGTTTGTGCTTTTATTAATTTTCCATTAACACCATGTACTAATACCCCATCTCCTTTTCCGCTAGATTTAGGACCTTCTTCTTCTTTTTCTGTAGAGGTTAAAATACGCTCAATACTATTTTCATCTAATCGGTTATAGCGATTAAAATATTTTATAAGCCTTTCTAAACGTTTTTCAAACTCGTCTAAAAGTTCAGCTTCACCATAAATTTTAAGTTTATTTCCTCTCGCAACAATTTTAATTTTAGGAAAATACGTTTTCAACTGTGCTATAGTGCTGTTCTGCGCTCCAAAGAAATCATTCGGATTAATTTCTGTTAGCTCAATAATTCTTTCGTTCAAATGTTGTTTTTTTTATAATATTTATCACATTAAAAGTAGGTATTCTTTTTAAAGAAATATGTAGATTTGCTAAAAATAGTCAACAACTTTTTCACAATTAATTAACAGGTAATTTTTTGATGCCTTTACTTACTTTAACTACAGATTTCGGAACCAAAGACCACTTTGTGGGGGCGGTAAAAGGCGCTATATACAAAGAGTTATCTACCGCTAAAGTGGTAGATATTACACACCATATTTCGCCTTTTAATATAACTGAAACGGCTTATATACTTAAAAACTCGTATAAAAGTTTTCCAAAAGGTACGATTCATATTATAGGTGTAGACTCTGAATTATCTGTAGACAACAAACACATTGCACTAGAATTAGATAATCATTTTTTTATTTGCCCTGATAATGGGCTAATATCAATGATTGCTTTAGAAATTAAACCTACAAAAATTGTAGAAATAACAATTCACAATCATATAGAAAGTAGTTTTCCGGTGTTAGATGTGTTTGTAAAAGTTGCCTGTCATATTGCCCGTGGTGGTAGTTTAACTGTAATTGGAAAAGAAATTACATCGTATAAAAATTTAATTGAAATTCAACCCAAAGTAAATCAATCACAAACCATTATTAGTGGTGGTATTATATACATTGATAATTATGGAAATGTAATTAGCAACATCAGTAAAAAATTGTTTAACAAAATAGGTAAAGGCCGCAATTTTATAATTACAGCTCGTCGATATAAGTTTACCAAAATTTACAATCAATACAACGAAATTGTAGATTTTTCTATCCCTAAAGAGCGGCGTCAAAATGACGGAGAACGACTAGCTTTATTTAATTCGGCTGATTTTTTAGAAATTGCTATCTACCGTAGTAACTTAGATACCGTAGGGGGTGCATCTTCATTATTAGGATTAAGTTATCGCGACAGTATTACTGTTGAATTTGAAACCGTAACCAAAGCAGAATTTACCACAATACATTAAACATATGCTTGTACGAATTGTAAAAATGAGTTTTCACCCAGAAAAAACGGAAGCTTTTTTAGCTTTTTTTAATACAAAAAAAGAATTTATACGAAACGCTAAAGGATGTCGTTTATTAGAATTATATAGAGATAAAAATAATACGAATGTATTTTTTACCTATAGCTATTGGAATTCTGAACAAGATTTAGAAAATTATCGAAACTCTGCTTTGTTTAAAGATGTTTGGGCAAAAACAAAAATATTATTTAACGATAAGCCCTTGACTTGGAGCGTAGATAAAATAACAACCTTACCATAAATTATAAAAACTAAAAACTTTCAAACACCATTCTATGTTTGCCTTATTAAAAAAAGAATTTAACTCGTTTTTTGCATCGCCAATAGCTTATTTGGTTATCAGCGTTTTTTTAGTAGTCTCGGGGTTGTTTTTATGGGTTTTTAAAGGCGATTTTAATATTTTAAATGCTGGTTTTGCCGATTTAAACAATTTTTTCTACCTAGCCCCTTGGTTATTTTTATTCTTAATACCAGCTATCACAATGAAAAGTTTTGCCGACGAGTTTAGTAACGGAACAATCGAAATTTTAAAAACTCGCCCTTTAACTAATTGGCAAATTGTAATGGGTAAATTTTGGGCTTCCCTAATATTAATTATAGTTGCGTTATTGCCTACACTAACCTATATATACACCGTATATGTCATTGGAAATCCTATTGGTAATATTGATATGGGCAGCACCATTGGCTCTTATATTGGGCTTCTTTTTTTAGCAGCTACTTACACTGCAATTGGGCTGTTTACCTCTACCCTTACTAAAAATCAAATTATCAGTTTTATTTTAGCTGTTTTTATTACATTTTTAGTTTTCTACGGATTTGATGCCCTTTCTAGCTTATACCAAAAAAATAGTTTTCTTATTCAAAAAATAGGTATAAACCAACATTTTAAAAGTATTTCTAGAGGTGTTATTGACACTAGAGATATCGCCTATTTTATTAGTGTTACACTATTCTTTTTATTTATTACCAAAATGCAATTAACCGATGAGTAAAAAGATAAAATATATTGTTTTTGCACTTTTAACCGTTATTTTATTTAACACCATAGGTAGTTATTTTTACAAACGTTTCGATTTAACTAGCGACAAACGTTTTACGCTTGCTAAAATAACACGAACACTTCTTGATAAAGTTGATGCTCCACTTACTGTTAAGGTATACTTAGAAGGCAATTTCCCTGCCGAGTTTAAACGGTTACAAATAGAAACCCGTCAGTTTTTAGAAGAGCTAAGAGCCAAAAATGCTAACATTATTATTCGTTTTATCAATCCAGACAATATCCGAAAAAAATTGATTGATAAAGGTATGATGCCTAGTAAGCTTACCGTTGAAGAAGATGGCAACGTATCAGAAGCTATTATTTTTCCGTGGGCAGAGGTTTACTACAAAAATAAAACAGAAACTGTTTCTTTATTACCTACGGGTATTGAAAAATCACAAGAAGAGCAGCTACAAAAAGCTATTGAAAATTTAGAATATAGTTTTACCAATGCTATAAACAACCTTACTCAAAAAAATCAAAAAAAAATTGCTGTACTAGTAGGCAATGGAGAACTACAAGACATTTATTTGTACAGTTTTTTAAAAGAAATTAGCAAAAAATACCATTTAGCAAAATTTACATTAGACTCGGTTAAAAAAAATCCTAAAAAAACACTTCAAGAATTAACGAATTTTAATTTAGCTATTATTGCTAACCCCACACAACGATTTAGCGATGAAGAAAAAGAGACTCTTGATCAATTTATAATCAATGGGGGTAAAACTTTATGGATGCTAGATAACACACAAGCCGACCAAGATAGCCTGTTTACCGATGGAAAAATGCTCGCTTATTCGAGAGATTTAAACCTAACCGATTTCTTTTTTTCATACGGAATTAGAATAAACCATACCTTAATTAAAGATTTATATGCCGCTAAAATTTCGTTAGCTACCGGAAACATTGGAAATCAAACCCAGTTTAAACAGCTTCCTTGGCTATATCATCCATTAGCAAACACAAATCCCAATCATGCAATTACTAAAAATGTACCTCGTGTTCGATTACAATTTGCAAATAATATTGATACCCTAAAAAACAATATAAAAAAAACACCTTTATTGGTTAGCTCTGCTTTAACCCACAAAATAGGAACTCCAAAAATAATTACCCTACAAAGCATGACTACCACACCTAAACAAGAATATTTTAACAATGGAGTGCAGTTATTTGGTGTTTTGTTAGAAGGTAAGTTTACCTCTATGTATAAAAACAGAACTAAACCTTTTGATTTAAAATCGTTTAAAGAAACAAGCCCTAAAAACAAAATGATTATTATCGCCGATGGAGATGTAGCTAAAAATCAGATTTTAAAAGGAAAACCCTACGATTTATCTTTTGACAAATGGACTAACGAAGAGTTTGGCAACAAAGCTTTTTTATTAAATGCCGTAGATTACTTATTAGACGATTCTGGCATTATTGGTTTAAGAAATAAAACCATTCCTATAAAAATTTTAGACAAACAAAAGGTTTATACCCAACGTACTTTTTGGCAATTTTTCAATATTATATTTCCATTAATATGTTTAGCCCTTTTTGGTTTCGGTTTTAATTATTGGAGAAAAAAGAAATACTGTAAAAAAAGTAATTAAACCCAATATACAAAAGTTATTATAAAGAAAGTATAGCTGAGTAAAAGTATTCTGCATTTTATTTTAAAAATCGGTAAATTAGAATATCTTTGTAAACCAACTTTTAAAAGTAAATTTAATGAAATTTATCGTTTCAAGTTCGCAATTATTAAAGCAATTACAAGTTTTAGGCGGAGTTATAAATAACAACAATACGTTACCTATATTAGATAATTTTTTATTTGAGTTAGCTGAAAACAAACTAAAAATTTCAGCTTCTGATTTAGAAACTACAATGAGTGCTATTGTGGCTGTAGAAAGTGATAGCTCGGGTGCTATTGCTGTAAATGCTCGTTTATTATTAGATACTTTAAAAACGTTTCCAGATCAACCATTAACCTTTAAAACCGAAGGTGAAAGCACTATTGAAATTAGTTCTGATCAAGGAAAATATGACATGGCGTACTTTGGCAACGAAGAATTTCCAAAAGCGGTAGAGTTACCGTCACCTAGTAAAACATTGGTTACGGCTCATATACTTGGTACAGCAATATCTAAAACTATTTTTGCCTCTGGAAATGATGATTTACGTCCTGTAATGAGTGGTGTATTTTTTCAATTTTCATCTAGCAACTTAACCTTTGTAGCAACCGATGCTCACAAATTAGTTAAGTATACCCGAACTGATGTTACTGCCGATAAAACTGCAGAATTTATAATGCCCAAAAAGCCTTTAAATTTATTGAAAGGAATTTTAGCTGGTTCAGATGAAGAAGTAACTATTGAATATAACGACACTAATGCAAAATTTACTTTTGATAATATTGTTTTGGTATGTCGTTTAATTGATGGTAAATACCCAAATTACGAAGCCGTAATACCAAAAGAAAATCCGAATAAATTAACTGTAGACAGAGCTTCTTTTTTAAATTCTGTTCGTAGAGTTTCTATTTTTTCTAGTAAAACCACTCATCAAATTCGGCTAAAAATGGCCGGAACCGAGTTAAACATTTCTGCTGAAGATATCGATTATGCAAATAAAGCTGAAGAGCGATTAAATTGTGATTATCAAGGTGACGATATGCAAATTGGTTTTAACTCTCGTTTTTTAAGTGAAATGCTTAGTAATTTAGAAGCAACTAATGTACTTATTGAAATGAGTTTACCTAATAGAGCTGGAATTTTAACTCCTATTGACGGAACCGAAGAAGGTGAGCAAATTACTATGTTGGTAATGCCTGTTATGTTAAATAACTAAACATAAAACGAATCTAATAAAGAGTATTACGCTCTCTTAATTTTTAGTTACCAAAAATATCTTTATCAATTTTTGGTAACTGTAAGCGGTATTTTACGGCAACAAATCGAACAGTGAAAGTTACTGCTGCCGAAATAATAAATTGCAAATTACTATCTATTTTTAACTTTTGTAAAATTAAGTATACTACCCCCCCTAATAAACACGCCGAAGCATAAATTTCTTTCTTGAAAATTAAAGGCACCTCTCTAGTAAGCACATCGCGTAATACACCTCCAAAAACAGCAGAAACCATACCCATAATTAAGGCGACAATTGGGGGTAAATGAAAACTCAACCCTTTTTGCAAACCTAATATTGTAAACACACTAATGCCTACAGTATCAAATAAAAACATTGTTTTACTTAAAGAGGCTATTTTACTTTTAAACAAGTACATAACCACTACCGCCATTAAAATTACCCAGATATAATTTAAATCACCAATCCAATTTATAGGGTATGCGTTAATAAGAATATCACGCAACATACCACCGCCTACAGCAGTTACAAAAGCAATAATAATAACCCCAAAAATATCAAAATCTTCTCGTTTTGCAACCAAAGCACCACTAATTGCAAAAGCAAAAGTTCCTATCAAATCTATAGCATAAACAACTCCCATATTAAACTATTTTATCATAATTAAACCTACTCGTTTAATATACTTTCACCATTTAAATTTGTAGTTAAAATATCACTAAATAAATCAAAAAATGGGCGTAAAGCTTTATATGAATTATCTATTTCTTGCAAAAAAAATTCAGACAACACTTCTTCATCTGTAAAATTTCTAACAGCAATAAATCCTTTTTTTCGTAATAATTCTATATTTGGATGTTCTTTATCAAAACCTCTTGGAGCAGTTTTAAGCTCTTCGCCTTGAAATTTACCTCCAAAATATTTTACATAATTTTCATCATTTAAAATAGCGAGTATTTCAGTAGCATCTATTTCAATTTCTTTTCTAATTCTAAATAAATCTTCTTTGGTAGGCTCCCAAAATCCGCCAGCTAAAAAACTTTCTCCTGGACGAATACGCAAATAATACCCTCCTCGTAAATGTTTACCTAATCTAGAAAAATGACCTGCAAAATGAGCTTTATAAGGTGTTTTGTCTTTACTAAAACGTACGTCTCTATATATTCTAAATAATTTAAACTTTTCTATTTCATCGTGTTTTTCTAGATTTTCTCTTATGGTTGCATAAAAGTCTTTAGCATTATTTTGTGCTTTAACAAAAGTGCTTTTAGTAGCAGAAAACCATTCTCGATTGTTATTTTGTTTTAAATCTTTTAAGTATTGTAAACTCGATTTTTCGAATTGCATAGTACAGAAATTTAACAGCAAAGTTATTTATAAATAAGTGAAGATATATGCCTGAATTTTAGAAAGTTAAATTTTAATAAAAAAATAAATACTTACAAAAACACAAATACTATACACGTAAAATCGACAACAAATTTACATTGTATAAAATGTTAATAGTAAAATAACGTGAATCTGTTTATTGTTTAATAAAAACTAAAAAATACGTTTACACATTAAATCTAAAGTGCATGATGTCGCCATCTTGTACGATATAATCTTTTCCTTCTATACGCATTTTACCTGCTTCTTTTACTTTGGCTTCGCTACCATACGTAACATAATCTTGATAACCAATGGTTTCTGCACGTATAAAGCCTTTTTCAAAATCGGTATGAATTACACCTGCTGCTTGTGGTGCCGTAGAGCCTACAGGAATTGTCCATGCTCTAACCTCTTTTACACCCGCCGTAAAATAGGTTTGTAAGTTTAATAATTTATATGCTGAACGAATTAAACGAGATACTCCTGCCTCTTCTAAGCCTAAATCTTCTAAAAACAATTGTCGTTCTTCATAATCTTCTAGCTCAGTTATATCGGCTTCAGTACCAACTGCCAACACAATAACTTCAGCATTTTCTTCAGCAACAACTTTTTTTACTTTTTCTACATAAGCATTACCTGTAACTGCCGATTTTTCATCTACGTTACAAACATACAATACGGGTTTAGCAGTAATAAATTGCAATGGTTTTATAAACACCTGCTCTTTTTCTGAAAAATCAATAGATCGAACTGACTTACCCTCTAACAAAGTAGTTTCTACCCTTAGTAATACTTCTAATTCTGTTTGGGCATCTTTGTTACCCGTTTTTGCAACTTTTTTTACACGCTCTAATCGTTTTTGAATAGTTTCTAGATCTTTTAGCTGCAATTCAATATCAATAGTTTCTTTATCGCGAATAGGATCTATCGAACCATCAACATGTACAATATTATCGTTATCAAAACAACGTAATACATGTAAAATAGCATCTGTTTCTCTAATATTAGCTAAAAATTGATTTCCTAACCCCTCTCCTTTACTGGCTCCTTTTACTAAACCTGCAATATCAACAATTTCAACGGTAGCTGGTAAAACTCTTTCTGGCGTTACCAATTCTTCCAATTTTTCTAACCTTTGATCAGGCACATTTACAACTCCTAAATTAGGCTCTATAGTACAAAATGGAAAATTAGCACTTTGTGCTTTAGCATTTGACAAACAATTAAATAAGGTTGATTTTCCAACATTGGGTAATCCTACAATTCCAGCTTTCATTCTATTTTTTATTGAAATTTTGCGAGTGCAAATATAATACTTTGTAAAAGTTTAAAGCTAATTATTGTAAAATATCAAAATACTAAATTAAATTAGGTAAGTTACCCTCGAAGTTTCTATTTTCAAATATCTCAGCTCAGTCAAATAAAGAGTATATGCATTACTCATTATGCATAAAACGCTGTTTCGCTAACAACTCGTCTTCAGTTTCTACATGATCTTCATCAGGTATACAACAATCAACAGGGCAAACAGCTGCACATTGAGGTTCTTCATGAAAACCTTTGCACTCAGTGCACTTGTCAGAAACGATATAGTAAATTTCATCAGAAACAGGTTCTTGGTCTTCATCAGCGTTAACCGATTTACCATTAGGTAGCACAACAGACCCACTTAAATCGGTTCCGTCGGCGTATTTCCAATCGTCTGCACCTTCATAAATTGCTGTGTTTGGGCATTCTGGTTCACAAGCTCCACAATTTATGCATTCATCTGTTATTATTATTGCCATAATCTTTAATTCAGTTTTGTACCTTTGCGGTTGCAAAAATAACGCCAAAATAATTTATAAACAAAATAAATGGATACAATCCAAAGCCGTATAAATGCATTTGTAAAATTAGGTGATTTTTTAAGTCAATTTTCTCGAAAAAAAATCAATAAAAAAGAAAATATTGAGCATAATGACTTGTTTTTTGACGGGTTTAAACACCAACTAAAGATTGCCGAAGAAAATAATACGTGGTTTACACAAGACAATATTTTGTTTTCAATAGAAAACTGGACCAATTTATTAACCAAAAGCAACCTTAAAAAATGGGTAGCAAACGAAAATATTGGGCAAAACAAGCCGAAAAAAGTGGCTATTATCATGGCTGGAAATATTCCTTTGGTCGGGTTTCACGATTTTTTATCGGTGCTTATTACTGGGCATGCTGTAGTGGTAAAACAATCGTCTAACGACAAACATTTACTCCCTTTTATCGCAAAATACCTAGAATATATAGAACCTAATTTTAAAAAGAATATTGAATTTACCGATAAAAAATTACCCTCTTTTGATGCAGTTATTGCTACTGGAACAAATAATACAGCTCGTTATTTTAAATATTATTTTAAAAACAAACCCAGTATTATTAGAAAAAACAGAAACTCTGTAGCTGTTATTACGGGTAAAGAAACCGAAGACGACTTTAAAAAATTAGGAGAAGATGTTTTTCGTTATTTTGGATTAGGTTGTCGTTCCGTTTCGAAACTATTTGTTCCTAAAAATTATAACTTTGATCCTTTTTTTAAAGGCATGTATCATCAAAAAAAAATTAGCAACAATATAAAGTATACAAATAATTACGACTATAACAAAGCTGTGTATTTAATGAGTGAGTTTAACATCTTAGAAAATGGATTTTTAATGATTAAAGAAGATAAAAGTTACGCCTCACCCATTGCTACTGTTTTTTATGAGTTTTATGATAACACAGACAATTTAAAAATTAAATTATATCAAGACGCTACAAATATTCAATGTATTGTAGCTAACAATTTTATAGAAAACGAGGTGGCATTCGGGCAAACCCAATATCCTAAATTATGGGAATATGCCGATGGCGTTAACACCTTACAATTTTTATCAAATATATAAATTTAGGTTGCTTACCTATTAAACATCTTAATTAAATGAAAAAACATAATTTTAGTGCAGGCCCTTGTATTTTACCTCAAGAAGTACTACAAAAAGCTTCTGAAGCGGTAATTAATTTTAACAACAGCAACCTTTCATTAATTGAAATTTCACATCGAAGCGACGATTTTGTAGCCGTTATGGAAAATGCGAGAAGTTTGGTATTAGAACTTTTAGGATTACAAAACAAAGGGTATCAAGCACTATTTTTACAAGGTGGTGCCAGTATGCAGTTTTTAATGGTTGCATATAATTTGTTAAATAAAAAAGCTGCTTACTTAAATACAGGTACTTGGTCTAGTAAAGCTATAAAAGAAGCTAAAATTTTTGGTGATATAGTAGAAGTTGCTTCATCGGAAGATAAAAATTTCACATACATACCTAAAGGCTATACAATCCCTGCCGATAGTGATTATTTTCACTGCACAAGTAATAATACGATTTATGGCACGCAACTAAAAGAATTTCCTTCTTTTAATGGAACCACCGTTTGCGATATGAGTTCTGACATTTTTTCTCGACAATTAGACTTTTCTAAATTTGATTTGATTTATGCTGGAGCCCAAAAAAATATGGGACCTGCAGGAACAACTCTAGTTGTTGTTAAAGAAAGCATTTTGGGTAACGTAAACAGAGTTATTCCGTCAATGTTAAAATACAAAACACATATTGAAAAAGACAGTATGTTTAACACCCCACCTGTATTTGCGGTATATACCTCTATGCTAACTTTACAATGGTTAAAAAAACTCGGCGGCATATCATTTATTGAAGGGGTTAACAACAAAAAAG
The DNA here is from genome assembly GCF_041021355.1 of Tenacibaculum sp. UWU-22. Classification (NCBI taxonomy): domain Bacteria; kingdom Pseudomonadati; phylum Bacteroidota; class Flavobacteriia; order Flavobacteriales; family Flavobacteriaceae; genus Tenacibaculum; species Tenacibaculum sp. UWU-22. The sequence goes on from NZ_JBFNGP010000002.1 coordinate 48,325, forward strand.
CAGCATTGTTATATACCGAAATTGACCGTAATTCACTATTTAGCGGTGTGGTAGAAAAAGATGACCGAAGTATTATGAATGCTACTTTTACACTTACCAATGAATCACTAAAAAGTAAATTTGATGCGATGTGGAAAGAAGCTGGAATTAATGGACTAAATGGGCATAGAAGTGTAGGCGGCTACAGGGCTAGCATGTATAACGCTTTACCTTTGTATAGTGTACAAGCTCTTGTAGATGTAATGCAAGAATTAGAAAGAATTAGTTAATAAAAAAGAGCCTAGATTATTTCAAAAAATGAAAATATTAGCAAATGACGGAATTTCGCAAGGCGGAATTGATATTCTAGAAAAAAACGGATTTGAGGTTATTGTTACTAAAGTTGCCCAAAATCAACTAAAAAATTACATCAACAACAACAATATAGATGCTATCTTAGTTAGAAGTGCTACTCAAGTACGTCAAGAATTATTAGAAGCTTGTCCTAGTATTAAATTAATAGGGCGTGGCGGAATTGGTCTAGATAATATCGATGTTGATTATGCAATAGAAAACGGAATTCATATTATTAATACCCCTAAAGCATCGTCTAATTCTGTAGCCGAATTAGTATTTGCTCACTTATTGGGTATGGTACGATTTTTACACCAATCTAACAGAGAAATGCCTCTAGAAGGAGAAACCCGTTTTAAATTATTAAAAAAAGAATTTTCAGCTGGTATTGAACTAAGAGGAAAAACCCTTGGAATAATTGGTTTTGGTAATATTGGACAACAAGTAGCCAAAATAGCGCTAGGCATTGGCATGAAAGTAATAGTTAGTGATATCAGTATTGAAAAAGCAACAATAACTATTCCTTTTTTTAATGAGCAATCAGTTGATATAACCTTACAAACACATTCCACAGACGAAGTAATAGAGCAATCTGATTTTATTACTTTACATATCCCTGCTCAAGAAAAGTATATTATTGGCGAGGATCAATTTAATGGCATGAAAGACGAGGTAGGTATAATTAATACCTCTAGAGGTGGTGTTTTAGATGAAGTTGCTCTTGTAAATGCCATAGAAAGCGGAAAGGTAAAATATGCAGGTTTAGATGTTTTTGAAAACGAGCCTTCTCCAGAAATTCAATTATTAATGAACCCTAAAATTTCACTAACACCTCATATTGGCTCAGCTACTATTGAAGCCCAAGACCGAATTGGAATTGAATTAGCAGAGCAAATTATTACTTTACTTAAATAATAACGCGCTTTCTTATATAAAAAGAATTTAAATGGCAACGGTAAAACCTTTTAAAGCAGTACGAAGCCCAAGAGACAAGGTCGCATTAGTTTCTTGCAAATCTTACGAACTCTATTCGCTCGATAAACTTCAAGCAAAATTAGCCTTTAATCCGTACACTTTTTTACACGTAATAAACCCTGAGTATAGGCATTATCAAGAAGTAAGTAATAAAGAACGTTTAAAATCAATTAATAATCGATATAACGAGTTTAAAAAGAAGCAATTTTTTAAAAAAGACGAAACACCCTCTTTCTATATTTATCAAAAAATAACTCCTAAAAATTCTTTTTGCGGAATTATAGCTGCCACATCGGTTAACGATTATTTTGACAACACGATAAAAATACACGAAAGCACCCTAAAAAAAAGAGAATTATTATTTGAAAACCACTTAAAACATACTGGTTTTAATGCCGAACCCATACTGCTTACTTATCCTGATAACGAAGTAATTAATTCAATTATTAAAAAATATCAGAAAAAAAGAGCTGAATACGAATTTTCTACTACCGATAAAAACACACACCTACTTTGGATAATAGACAACGCTAAAGACATAAACCAAATTGCTACTGCTTTTGACCAAATAAACACTTTATATATTGCTGATGGTCACCATAGAACTACATCTTCTTGTTTATTAGCCGAAAACTTAGCAAAAAACAACCCAAACCATACAGGTAACGAAGATTATAATTTTTTTATGAGTTATCTGCTACCCGAAAGTCAATTACACATCTATGAATTTAATCGGTTTATAAAAGATTTAAACGGTTTAACTAAAGAGGATTTTTTACAAAAAATAGCTACTATTTTTACTATTGAAAATCGTGGTCAAGAACTCTATAAACCGAAACAAAAACATCAGTTCAGCATGTATTTAAATGGTGAGTTTTATGCATTATCGTTACGTAAATCAAGTTACAAATTTACCAACGCATTAAGCAAACTAGATGCGCATATTTTATACACCACTGTTTTAAAACCAATATTAGGCATTAACGACATTAGAAACGACTCTAAAATAATATATTCGCAAGATAAATCGGGTGGTATAGAATTAAAAACAAAAGTAGATAGCGGTGAGTTTAAAGTTTCGTTTGGTATGCTCCCTACAACTATTAAAGAATTAAAAGCCTTAGTAGACGCTGGATTAGTAATGCCCCCAAAAACTACGTATATTGAACCCAAATTACGAAATGCCTTAACTATTTACGAATTTTAAGTATGATTACAGGAATCAAAGAAAATTTAGAAAAAATAATTACTACCATCCCCAAAAATGTAACATTAGTAGCTGTATCTAAAACAAAACCTATTGCTGATATTAAAGAAGCATACCATGCGGGGCAACGTATTTTTGGTGAAAACAAAGTACAAGAAATGGCTGCTAAATACGAGGCGTTACCTAAAGATATCCAATGGCATATGATTGGTCATTTACAGCGCAATAAGGTAAAATATATGGCTCCTTTTGTAAGTTTAATTCATGGCGTTGACAGTTTTAAAACTTTACAAGAAATTAACAAACAAGCTAAAAAGCACAACCGCATTATAAATTGTTTATTACAAGCAAAAATTGCTCAAGAAGACACCAAATTTGGTTTTTCTTTTAATGAAATAGAAACCATTTTACACTCAAAAGAATTAGTAGATCTAAAAAACATCAACGTTACGGGTTTAATGGCAATGGCTTCTTTTACAAATAACCAAACCCAACTCGCAAAAGAATTTTCATCGTTAAAACTATTTTTCGATAAGTTAAAACCTTTACAAACAACCAATGTTAATTTAGAAACTTTAAGCATGGGTATGAGTGGTGATTATGAGTTAGCCATTAAAAATGGTAGTACTATGGTAAGAATTGGTAGCCTAATTTTTGGTGCTCGAAATTATATTGTGTAATTTTATAAGTCAAAAAAAAACAAAATTTGTACGCAGTATTAGATATTGAAACCACCGGAGGTAAATTTAATGAAGAAGGTATTACCGAAATTGCCGTATATAAATTTGATGGTATTGATATTGTCGATCAATTTATTTCTTTGATAAACCCTGAGCGAGAAATACAAAATTTTGTAATAAAGCTTACTGGCATTAACAATAAAATGCTAGAAAACGCCCCTAAATTTTACGAAGTAGCTAAACGCATTGTAGAAATTACTACAGACTGTACTATTGTTGCACACAATGCCAATTTTGATTATCGTATTTTACGAACAGAATTTAATCGGTTAGGTTATGATTTTCTGCGAAATTCACTATGCACTGTAGAATTGAGCAAAAAACTTATTCCAAATGCGCCATCGTACAGTTTAGGAAAACTATGTAAAACCTTGGGTATTCCTATTACTAATCGTCATAGAGCTGATGGCGATGCTATAGCAACCGTTGAGTTATTAAAATTATTATTAGAAAAAGACACCGAGAAAGAAATAGTAAAACAAACTGTAAAATATTTTGATAATCGAAACATAAATAAAAAACTAAATGCTATTATAAACAAAACACCTGCCATAGAGGCTGTTTATTATTTACACAACAAGCAAGGTAAAGTATTGTTTATTGGCAAAGGAAAAAACATAAAAAAAGAAATAAATAACCTTTTTTTAAAAACCACTAAACGGGCTAATAAAATACAAGAAAAAGTAAGTTTTTTTTCATTTGAAAAAACAGGCAATGAACTACTTACAAAACTTAAATATTATACCGAGTTAGACACCTTAAAACCCAAATACAATATTATAACATCAAAAAAAACAAACAACAACATAACCTTTAACCACCCTAATATGTTGTTAATTGATAAAGGCAGAACTGTAGAAGAACACGCGGTTATTTTAATAGAAAACAATCAAGTAAATGGGTATGGTTTTACTAATTTAGCATTTCAAGAAAATCATCTCGATATTTTAAAAAGTATTTTAACCCCCGTTGAAAATAAATTATTAGCAAAAACCATAGTAAAAAATTATTTAAATAGAAAAAACGTTCAAAAAATTGTTCGATTTTAGTAGCGCTTAATTTTTATAGTAATTTGCAATTTTAAACCCTCTTTTTTTGAAAAAAACAAATTTAAAAAATCAAACCTGGAAAGAAAGACTTCATGAAATAATTTACGAAGCCGATACCCCTGCAGGCAAATTATTTGATGTTGTTTTACTAATAACCATTATTGTAAGTATTTTATTAGTTATGTTAGAAAGTGTCGAAAAGTTCGACAATAAGTATCATGATTTATTAAATATTTCTGAATGGATAATAACAATACTATTTTCAATAGAATATATCTTAAGAATTATTTCTATAAAAAAACCTATAAAGTATATTTTTAGTTTTTATGGCATTATTGATTTACTCTCTACCATACCAAAATATTTATCTCTTTTTATAATAGGCTCACATAATTTAGTAGCATTCAGAGCATTACGTCTATTACGAATTTTTAGAGTATTAAAACTAACCAGATACATAGGCGCATCAAATAAACTAATAAAAGCTATTAAAGCCAGTAGAGCCAAAATTATTGTCTTTTTGTTTTTTGTATTAATACTCTGTATTATACTGGGCACCATAATGTACTTGGTTGAAGGAGTAGATAGAGGTTTTACCAGTATACCCAAAAGCGTATATTGGGCTATTGTAACCCTTACCACTGTAGGTTTTGGCGACATTGCCCCGCAAACCCCTTTAGGGCAATTTATTGCCAGTATTATTATGATTTTAGGATACAGTATTATTGCTATCCCTACAGGAATAGTAACTTCTGAATTAACAAAAACTACACCAGTAAACACCAATACTCAATCGTGCCCAAATTGCTCATATAGCGGGCATAAAGACGACGCTAAATATTGTTACCATTGCGGAACAAAACTCAATTAATTTTTATTAATCAATAATCATTTTAGTATAACTAAAAACAATAATTTTTTAAATTTAAAAAACTTGAATAATACCTTAATTACTATTGTTGGCGCAACTGCTATAGGCAAAACAGCATTAAGTATTAAACTAGCAAATTACTTTTCTTCGGATATAATTTCGTGCGATTCGAGGCAATTTTATAAAGAAATGACTATTGGTACTGCGGTTCCAGAACCAGAAGAATTGGCCGCCGCAAAACATCATTTTATACAAAACCGAAGTATTTTTGATGATTATTCAGTCGGTGAATTTGAAAAAGACGCTATTGCCAAATTAAATGAATTGTTTAACAAAAACTCCATTCAAATAATGGTGGGTGGTAGTGGATTATATGTAGATGCTGTTTTAAAAGGATTAGATGAATTTCCAAAAATACCTCCTCAAATTAGAAAAACACTAACCCAACAAATTGAAAAAACAGGTATTGAATCATTACAAAACGAATTAAAAAAAGTAGATATCGATACCTACAATACAATAGCCATTGATAATCCGCACCGATTAATTCGAGCTTTAGAAATATACCGTGCAACTGGAAAAACGTATGCTTCATTTAAAAATAAATCAAAAGCAAAACGCAATTTTAAATCTATAAAAATAGGTCTAACAGCCGAAAGACCAGTTGTATATAATCGCATTAATCGTAGAGTAGATATTATGATTAAAAATGGTTTAATTGAAGAAGCAAAAAAACTATATCCCTATAAAGAGTTAAACGCTCTACAAACAGTTGGGTACCGTGAATTATTTCACTATTTTGATGGTAATTTTACCAAAGAATTTGCTATTGAAGAGATTAAAAAAAATTCACGAAGATTTGCCAAACGACAAGGCACCTGGTTTCGAAAAGACCCCAATATAATTTGGTTTGATTTTCAAGAAAACCCACAACAAATTATTAAAAAAATAACCGATAAACTTTAACTTTTTTTAAGTTTTTTTAACCGCTACTCTTTACTATATTTACGAACACAAAAAATAATCATTTTAAAAATGAGTATGATTATTTAATTTAAGTTTATTTAATGAAAAAATTTATACTTACTACCCTTTTTATATTTACGTTAATTTCAATACAAGCACAAGAAATTAATTGGGTAACTTTAGATAAAGCTTTAGAGCTACAAAAAAAGAATCCAAAAAAAATAATAATGGATGTATACACCAATTGGTGTGGACCTTGCAAATTATTAGATAAAAACACATTTCATAATAAAGATGTTGTTGCTTACGTAAACGAAAATTATTATGCGGTAAAATTTAATGCAGAAGGTAATTCTACCATTCAGTACAAAGACCAATCTTTTGGCAATCCAAGATACGATGCTAATAAAGCAAATACTAGAAATAGCTCACATCAATTTTCTTCTTATATGGGTATTAGAGCTTACCCCACTATTGTTTTTATGAATGAACAAGGTGATTTTATTATGCCTATTCCAGGTTATAGAACTCCTCAACAATTAGAGTTGTTTTTAAAAATGTTTAAAAATAACGATCATAAAAAAATGACTTCGAAAGAAAAATTTGAAGAATATTACAACGCTTTTAAACCTACATTTGTAAATTAATTATTTTGTTATTTCAAAATAAATGCGCCTTTTTTTGACGTATAATAAAATGGCGTTTTTTGTTTATTACAAACTATTTGCCAACGGTTAACATAACTTTTAAAATTACTGCCATCAGCTATAATTTTAGTAGGGTGTAGCGTATCAAATAATCTTTTTAGATTAATTTTTGGTGATTGTCTTAAAATTACAAAAGTATTTTTTAACGACTTTACATTATAAATACCTAAACTATCAACTACTAAAATTTTCATTTTTTTAAATTGAAAAATATTAGGTATTGTAAAGTTATATTTTAAACGAACATTTTCTCCTATTTTATACGAACGTAATACTTTTTCATGCTGTATCGTTGAACTATCTATATTACTAAACACGTTTAATTCTTTTCCATTACGCACACCAATAATTGATTTTCTGTTTTTATTAAAAACAATTAGTTCGTGTTTATTTACTACATAATACTGTTCTGTTATTAAAACAATTTGTAATAAAATTATTGCACCTAAAAACCGATATAATTTTACGGGTAACTGCTCAATAAAAAATTGAATAGCTAAAATTATAACCAAATACCAAGCTAGCATTTCGTATATAGACATTGAAATGTCTTTAAAAACAAATGATTCATGTAACGAAATCCAACTAACAAAACTATTTATTAAATAAATTACAAATTCATAAACCGTTGCTAAAAACTGAGGTAATAACTGTAAAAGAGCCAATATAATAATTAGTATCCCTCCAAATAAAACAACCTCTAAAAACGGAATAATAACCAAATTAGAAAGTACAAATAAACTTGGAAATTGATGAAAATAATATAACGTAATGGGCAAAATACCCGCTTGTGCCGCTAATGAAACAGTAAATAATTGCCATAACTTATTAGACACCTTTAATTTCGGTGTATATATCGCGTATAGTAGCGGTTGTACCCAAACAATTCCAAAAACCGCTAAATAACTTAATTGAAACCCTACATCAAACAAAAACATAGGTTTAACTAGTAACAAGATAAACATTGACGCAATTAGTGAGTACACTATATTTTTTTTTCTTTTAAAACCTTGCCCTATAGCTATAAAAGTAAACATGGTAACTGCCCGAACAACCGAAGCTGTTAACCCTGCCAAAAAAGCAAATAACCACAATAAAACAATAATTAAAATTGTTTTTAAAACAACGCCATTTCGATACCGATCTAATGGTTTAAATAGAAATAACAAAACCCATAAAATAATACCAATGTGTAGGCCTGAAATGGCCAAAATATGAATAGCTCCTGCTTTAGTATAATTTTCTAGTAGTGTTTTAGAAACATCTTGTCGTTGACCTAGCAATAATGCATTAATTATAGCATATTCATTATTTTTAAAATGGTATTTTTTTAAGGCTTGTTGAATTTTTTTTCTAACACTAGCCACCTGCCCCATAAAAGAAACCCGTTTTTTAGCAAGTATTTTAAAAGGCTCTTTGTCAATAAAAATTTGTTGATATACACCCTGCTTAGCTAAATATTCTTTATAATTAAATTGATGTGGGTTTAAAGGCGGATTTAAAGTTTGTATGGTAGAATTTACCACAATTTGATTAGCTATTTCTAAAGGCGGTTGTAAACTGTCTTTTTTTATATTCAACAATAGTTTACCCGTTGTTAAATGCTCGTTAACCTGAGATACTGTTACCTTATATTTATTATAATATGGCCCCGATTTTAATACTTTATTAATTACTAATACATCTATTGAATTAGGCTGAACATAATGTGTATAATAATTTTTAGACAGTCTAGCATCTTGTATATAAACGGTAAAAACACCTAATAGAATAACCAATAAAAAAGAACAAATACTAAATAAGAACGGTTTATTAAAACGATGCAACACAATGAGTACAAGTATACTCGCCGTAAAAATAACAATTGATTCAAAAAAACTAAATTGCCAAATATTAGTATAAAACTGAATACAAATACCTGTAATTAAACACAGTAGTAAATAAAAAGGTAAATAGTGCAATAACTTTTTCATACGAAATAAAGTTAAGCATTTGATTATTATTTAAATAAAAAACAGTGCAATTTTCTTTTAAGGCAACCTAATTTTTTTCTTTTATCAGAAAATCTTACGTAGTAAAATTTTAATGCTACCTAAAAAATATTTTTTACAATAGGGTAAATGTATCGCTATCTTCTAAAAAGGGTAATTTTTCACGAACCTTATCTTGAGCATTTTTATCAAGTGTAACCAAAAAAATGGTTTCGATTGTAGAGCTTTTTTTTATCATACTATTACCCAAGGCATCATAACAAATTGTTTTTCCGTTGTACTGGTAATTATTACTATCTACCCCTACTCTATTTACCCCAATAGTATAGCTCATATTTTCGATAGCTCTAGCTTTTAATAACGTTTTCCACGCCTTAATACGAGGTTTTGGCCAACTGGCAACATACATAAGTAAGTCGTATTTTTCGATATTTCTAGCCCAAACGGGAAAGCGTAAATCATAACAAATTAAAGGGCAAATTTTCCATCCTTTATAAGTAATAATTACTTTTTTATTTCCTGAAGTAAATACATTTTGTTCTCCAGCTAAAGTAAACCTATGCCTTTTATCGTAAACATCTATTTTTTTTGAAGGGTGCACAAACAATAACCGATTAAAATAAACAGCTTCGTTTTCAATGGTGCCAGAAGATTTTTCTTTAATAACAATACTTCCTGTAATAGCTGCAGATTTTTGCTGAGCTAAACGTTGCAACCAATGTACAGTTTCACCATTCATGGTTTCGGCAACCTTTGCTACATTCATTGTAAAACCCGTAGTAAACATTTCGGGCAACACAATTAAATCAACTGGATCGGTAATGCTATTTATCTTGTTTTCTAATCTTTTTCTGTTTTCGGCGGGGTTTTCCCAAACCAAATCAGATTGAATTAAAGCAACCTTTAATGTTTTTTCTTGATTCATAAATAATACACTATTATTACATCAAAAATAGGATAAATATTGTATTTTCGATTTAAAATCATACCCAAACAATAACTTTTTACAGCAGTCTTTTTTAAGTAATTTTTTTATTTTAATAATGCAAACTTTTATTTCAGAAACAGTAACAACCATTTTACAAACCACAAAATCGTTTAGAGATGTTGTTTTCGTGCTTCCTTCACAAAGAGCCAATATATTTGTAAAACAAGCATTTAAAGATAAAATTTCTACAGGGTTTCTTCCTGAAATTTTAAACATTGAAGAACTTATTGCTTTAATTTCTGAACTAAAAAAAACAGACGCTACGGAGTTATTATTTTATTTTTATGGTATTTATAAAGAGTTAGCGGATAATCCAGACTCGTTTGAAGTGTTTTCTTCTTGGGCTTATACCGCTATTCAAGATTTTAACGAAATTGACCAAAATTTAATATCTCCTAAAGATATATTTGTGTATTTACGCGATATTCATCGACTACGAAAATGGTCAGTAAAAGGCGAATTTAAAGAAACTCAACTAATAAAAGATCACTTTTCATTTATCGAAAAATTACACCATTTTTACGAAGCTTTTTATCTGTTTTTAGTTAAAAATAAGATAGGTTATCAAGGTATTTTGTATCGTGAAGCTACAGAAAAAGTGGCAACTTTTATCAATAACAATAAACACAAAAAATACATTTTTATAGGGTTTAACGCTTTAAATAAAGCAGAAGAATTTTTATTTCAACAATTTTTACTTGAAAAAAACACTGAAATTTATTGGGATATTGATGTTGCTTTTTTAGAAAGCAACCACGAAGCAGGAAGCTTTTTAAGAAAGTATAAAACCCAATGGAAGTACTACCAAAAAAACCCCATTAAGATTGTTAAAAATCACTTTTCTGAAAAAAAAAACATAACCCTTATTGGTGCCCCAAAAAACAATACGCAAATAAAACATGTAGGAGAAATTTTAAAAACCTTTACCAACTACAACAACACGGCATTAGTATTAGCTGACGAGGCACTTTTACCGATTACTTTAAATTCGCTACCTCAAAATGTAAACGCCGTAAACATTACCATGGGGTATCCGTTAAAAGACATACCAACTACAAGTTTAATGTTTGCCTTTTTTCAGTTATTTATTAATCAAAAAAAATTACAAAAAAACACGCTTTTTTATTATAAAGATGTTATTGGTTTTATAAAAAACAGTTCGATATATCAACTTTTTCAAATGAATACTGAAATCAATATTGCTGATGTAATTTTAAACACTATTACAAAAGAAAACAACACATTTATAAGCCAACAAAAAATAGTTGAAATTCTTTCGCCACTTAATCAAGATATAAAAAAAGTTATTCAGTCTATTTTTAATCCATTTACCTCAATCGATGATTTTTTACAACGAATTATTGAATTGATTAATGTGTTAAAAGAAAAAGCTAATCCGCTTGAAAAAGAATATTTATTCCGTTTTTATACCGTATTTACGCAACTACAAAATTTAGATAGTCAATTTAATTATATACAAGATTTAAAAACATTATATCTTTTTTTTAGACAATTAATTATATCTGAAAACCTATCATTTCAAGGCGAACCCTTACAAGGGCTACAAATAATGGGAATGTTAGAAACACGTTTATTAGATTTTGAAAATGTAATTATTACCTCTGTAAATGAAGGGGTTTTACCTGCAAATAAACAAAGAAATAGTTTTATTCCTTTTGATGTAAAAATAGCATTTGAATTACCTACCTATAAAGAAAAAGATGCTTTGTTTTCGTATCATTTTTTTAGATTATTACAACGTGCTAAAAACATTTACATTTTATACAATACAGAAAATGATGCATTTGGTAGTGGCGAAAAAAGTAGGTTTTTAGCCCAGTTAGCAATGATGCGAAATGATGTAGTTGAAAAAATTATTAGTCCAAAAGTAATAGCTGCACCCATTGAATTAAAAATAATAAAAAAAGACAGCAAGGTTATTAAACGACTAGAAGAAATTGCTAAAAAAGGAATATCACCCTCTGCATTAACCAGTTACTTATACAATCCTATTGCTTTTTACAAACAAAAAATATTAAAAATAAATGAATTAGAAGATGTCGAAGAAACCATAGCCGCCAATACTATGGGTACAGTAATACATGATACTTTAGATGAACTATACCAACCCTATATAGGCAAGTTTTTAGCTGTAAATGATATTGAACAAATGCTCAACAAAACAAAAGAGCTAGTTTCTTTTTATTTTTTAAAACACTTTAAAAGTGGCGACATAACTACAGGTAAAAATCGATTAATCTTTGAAGTTGCTAACCGTTTTATTATCAATTTTTTATCAAAAGAAAAAAAAATATTACAAAACGAAAATAACGAACTAAAAATAATAGCAACAGAACAAGAATTAACATCAGAAATTAAAATTGAAGGCATTCCTTTTCCTATTAAACTTAAGGGTATTGTTGATCGTATTGATGAGTTAAATGGAGTTACTCGAATTATTGATTATAAAACTGGAATGGTAGAAGCCACAAACCTTAAAGTAACCGATTTTAAAACAATTCGAGAAATAAAATATCACAAAGCTATTCAGGTATTATTGTATGTTTATTTATATACCAAACAAAAAGAAATTTGTTTAGATGAGCCTATAACTGCAGGAATTTTTTCGTTTAAAAATTTAAAAAGTGGTTTTTTAGCTATTAATTTCTCTGCAAATTACCGCTCACCTGACTATAAAATTACCCAAGAACACTTAGATGAATTTATAGTAGAAATAAAAAAGATGATACTCGAAATTTACAATCCAGAAGTAGATTTTGTAGAACCTAAAGAATTACCTTACTAAAATTAAGAAAGTGGAGCATATCGGATTCGAACCGATGACCTTTTGACTGCCAGTCAAACACTCTAGCCAACTGAGCTAATGCCCCATTTTATACTTATAATTTTTCGCTTAATATCAATAGCGGAACTGAACAATAAAATTCTTTTTTAAGAATGGTATTTTTTTCCCAAAGTTTTTTAAAAAAACCTCTCTTTCGTCTAAAAACACAAAGCATATCAGGATTTTGCAAATGAATATTTTCTAACACACCCTGAAAAGTAGTAGGGCTTTCAACAACAATCAACTCATTTTTTATAGACGCTAACTGAGCATCTAATACCAAATCTTTAGGTTTGTAATTTGGGGTTTTTACTAATAATAAGTTCGTTGTAGCTTTAAAAGTTGATAAAATAATTTTTAAAGGATTTAGCACATCCTCTCTATTTATAACTCCTGATTTAAATGCAGTTAAAACTTTTTTTATCGGAGAAAAAACATATTCTTCTGGCACAACCAGCATTGGTATTTCTGTTTGCTTTACTATACTGCCAGAGGTACTTCCTAAAAAAACTTCTTCTTTAATTGAATTACTTCTAGGCCCCATTACAATTAAATCAATTCCTAGTTCTCTATCTATACTAACAATACTACTCAACACATCACCCTTAGCCGCTATCATATTAACCTCTACATCTTTTTTATCAACACTATTAATAATCGTACGCAAATACAAATTTGTTTCACGCTGCATGGTTTTATCTACGTTTACAAATGCACCTGCCTTTGTATGTATATTATAAGCCCTAAATAAAAACACTTTTGCTTGCATTACCTTTGCAAAATCTATGGCATACTGCACCGTGTTTTTAGCGTTTTGAGATGAACCTATGGGAACCAAAATGTGTTTCATGAAAAATATTTTTTATGGTGTGTATAAAAATTATTTAGCTACAAAGATACTATATAATTCTATAAAACATGACAGTTATTACTGTTAGTTAACTAAAAAATAGATTATAACAAAGAAACATTAATATTATATAAACTAGAAATGTTTACCTCAAATAAAAAGACCTTAAACTTGCGCTTAAGATCTTTTTGTCTAACCAAACTTAGTATAAAAACTAACTACTACTAACTTTTATGAAAAAAAACTTTTTACTAATTTTTGTAAGCTTTTTTATTTTTACCTACACTTATTTGACACTGTTTTTTTTAAAAGTCACATAATGTCAAAAAAAAAATATTTATTTTTTTATCTATACTAAATGGCTTGTTTAAAAGTATTTTTACCAAATATACTTTTTCAGTATAATTCGATGTTCAGAGATAGATTTATCATAATTAGCTACCAATAATTCTAGCGTTTCTGGTGGTGTACAGCCAATCGATTTTTTAGAAGAATATCTAGACAAATACAAATTATAAATTGTATTTTCTTTTTCAAAAATTAAAAAATGAGTATCGTTTAAGGTCGAATAACAAATAAGATTTTCGGAAAATGTATTGGATTTATCTGGAAAAAATTTTGAAAAATCATAATATTTTAAAATACTCTCCATACTAAACCAACTCTGCAGACAGCCCTAATTGTAGTAATTTAGAGCAACGGGGTTCTAAATCTTTATACTCGCCTGTTTTAACAGTACATTTACCTTTGTAATGCACTAAAATAGTACATTGCTCTGCTTGTTCAAGGGTATGGTCGCACACATCTATCAAAGAATCAATCACAAAATCAAACGTATTTACATCATCATTGTGTAAAACAATTTCATGCTGAGGCGTTTCTTTTTCAAGTATATCAACTTCTTCTTGTATCTTTTCTTTTGTGCTCATGTTGCTAATTTAAAAAAGATTTTTTAATTTTTCACATATTTTACAGCCACCCAGTTATTTTTTTCAATAACCCTTTTTAATTGTAACTCGTTTTTCAAGGCTTCTTTATCAATAATTGGAATGTCGTCTTTGTAAAATCCACTCAAGAGTAAAACCCCTTTTGAAGATAAACATTTTGTATATTTATTAATATCTGCTAACAAAATATTTCGATTAATATTGGCAATAACAATATCGTATTTTTTATTCGTTAACAATTCAGCATCGCCCTCATACACTTTAATACGACTACAATTATTGCGCTGTACATTTTCTAACGAATTTAAATAACACCAATTATCAATATCAATTGCGTCAACAGAATCTGCACCTTTTAACTCTGAAAAAATAGCCAAAATACCTGTACCACACCCCATATCTAACACTTTTTTATCTTTTACATCTAACTGTAATAAATGTTGAACCATCATAAAAGTAGTTTCGTGATGTCCTGTGCCGAAACTCATTTTGGGTTCAATAACAATATCATAAGGTAAATTTGGGTTTTCGTGAAACGGAGCTCTAATACTTACCAAATCATCAACCTGTATGGGATTAAAATTCTTTTCCCACTCGGCATTCCAATTGGTTTGTGCTACTTCTTTTTGATTAAATTTTATTTGAAATTCGTCTGAATTTAAAATAAAAATATCATTTAAAATTGTCGGATTCCAATCGCTTTTTTGAATATAAGCAGTCACCCCTTCTTCATTTTCAACAAAACTTTCAAACCCCACCTCTCCTAACTCTGCAATTAATATTTCTGTTGCTGGTTCTTTAGGCGAAACAGTGAAGTTATATTCAATATAAATGCTATCCATACTAATCATACAGCCCTATTTGGCTTACTTTTTACTAATAAATAATCTTATAAATTTATTTTGTAACAACGAGCAATTTTTATGCCTTTTGTTAGAATATTGATTTTTTTATTAAAATAGCTTGTTAACTAGCTTTTTATAATTGCGGTAAAATCATCAGCTTGTAACGAAGCTCCACCAATTAAACCACCATCTACATCGGGTTTTGAAAAAATTTCTTTTGCATTGGCTGGCTTAACGCTTCCTCCATATAAAATAGACATATTGTCTGCTACCTTATTATTGTATTGTTTTACTAGTAAACTTCTAATAAAAGCATGCATTTCTTGCGCTTGTTCTGGAGTTGCTGTTTCACCCGTACCTATTGCCCAAACAGGTTCGTAAGCTAAAATAATATTACTAAACTCTTCTGCTGGCAAATGAAATAATCCGTTTTTTAATTGGTTTTCTACAACCTCAAAATGAGTATTCGATTTTCTATCGTTTAATAACTCACCAAAACAAAAAATAACTTCTAATTCATTTTTTAATGCAGCTGTTACTTTTTCAGCAAGAATTTGATCGGTTTCATTAAAATAAGTGCGTCTTTCTGAATGTCCTAAAATTACTGTTTTTACGCCTACGCTTTGTAACATTTTAGCTGAAACTTCACCGGTATACGCTCCACTTTCAGCTTGATGCATATTTTGTGCAGCTACTTCTATTTTTGATTTTTTAGCTTTTTTAACAGCTAAGGGTAAATTAACAAATGTTGGCGCTATTATTACTCTAGTGTTTACTAGGTCGAGAGATTTTATATTTTTTTTAATGTCTTTTACTAACGATTTTGTTGCGTCTTTATCGTTATTCATTTTCCAGTTACCGGCAACTATTTGAGTTCTCATAAAATATTGTTTTTTCTATAATTAATGCTTAATACTTAAAATTTTTATTAAGGGTGTAAATTTAACTATTGAAAAAATAAACTTACCATTAAATTAAAAATACTTACTAAAACGATGTATTTTGTTTTAAAGCTTCTGAAATTTTATCATCTAAAGCGTTGGTTGCATTAAATACAGTAATGTTTCCTTGTTCATCTACTACTAAATAGCGAGGAATCCAATTTAGATGTAAAAAACTTACAAAATCTCCTTTTTTCATTCCTTTTGGCAAATTATAATGCTCTCCTTGAATATTATATTGCTGAATTCTTTTTTTCCAAGCTTCACTATCTTCATCAACAGACATAAACAAAAAGACTACTTCAGGAAATTGTTTTTGCAATTTTGCTACCTTAGGCAAGCCTCCTATACAATCTGAACACCAAGATGCCCAAACATCTATCAATACTTTTTTTCCTTTGTATTGATTAATCACTTCTTCAAATGTGGTTTTATTATTTGTTAAAGTAACAACGGTATCGTGTAATGCTTTATCAGAAAATTGCGTAGCATCTTTAAAACCACAACCTACTAATAATAAAGCTATTACTAATAAAAAACTATTTTTTCTCACATGAATAAATTTAAGTTAACTTTTTACTATTAATTATTTTCAACTGTAACACGTCAAAAAAACAAAATAATTTTATTTTTTTATGAAACATTACAAAACAACAAATTAATTAATCATTTCAATGCAAAGATAAAAGATAGTACTAAAATATATATCTTTGCGCTACTTATTATCCATAATAATGATCACAACTCAACTCGTTAAAGAAATTAATAAAAAACAATCGTTTTTATGCATTGGTTTAGATGTAGATTTAGCTAAAATACCCGCTTATTTACTAGACGAAGAAGACCCTATTTTTAGTTTTAATAAAGCAATTATAGATGCCACTCACCATTTGTGTGTTGCTTATAAACCTAATATTGCTTTTTATGAAGCCTACGGAATTAAAGGTTGGGAGTCGTTAAAAAAAACAATTAATTACTTAAACGATAAACACCCTGAAATTTTTACAATTGCCGATGCTAAACGTGGTGATATTGGCAATACTTCAACCATGTATGCTAACGCTTTTTTTAACAATTTAGCTTTTGATTCGGTAACAGTAGCCCCATATATGGGAAAAGATTCGGTAGAGCCTTTTTTAGCTTTTGAAAATAAACATACCATTTTGTTAGCATTAACTTCAAACCAAGGTGCTTTTGATTTTCAAACAAAAAAAATTGACGATAAAGAGTTGTATAAACAAGTTATTGAAACGTCTAAATCTTGGAAAAACGCACACAATTTAATGTATGTTGTAGGTGCTACAAAGGCAGAATATTTAGCTGCTATTAGACAAATTATACCCGATAGTTTTTTATTAGTTCCTGGAGTTGGAGCACAAGGAGGCAGTTTAGAAGAAGTATGTAAATATGGCTTAAATAAACAAGTTGGGTTACTTATAAATTCTTCTCGTGGAATTATCTACGCTTCTAACGAAACCGATTTTGCAGAAGCTGCTGCTAAAAAAGCAGAAGCGTTACAAAAGCAAATGAAAAAAATTTTAGCTAAATTTTAAACAAAAAAAAAGGGTTTAACCGATTAAGTCAAACCCTCTATAATTTTAATTTAGACCCTTTTTAAAAATCGTGTCAAAATTTATTAATCTCTATTTTATCTAAGGTTAAACCCTGCTCTAACAGTAAAAACATCATACTGTTGCACAGCGTATTCTGCCGCAATATTAATGAAAAGCAGATTAATATTTAAACCTAAATTAGCTTTTATAGGACTTCCTTTATAACCTAATTTTATAGGGTCTACATACGTTTTATTAGATGAAGATGTGGTATAAGTACCTAACACATTTACATCAGTATTATAAGAAGTTAGCCCTAAACCACTATAGAAAGTAAAAATAGAAAGCTTCTTAGAGGCTAACACTTGAAACATAAATGTTTTTGTATTAAACTCTAATGCTTGTGTTGGCTCGTTACTTGGGTCTAAAAAGAATTTAGATCTTATATCATTCCATGCTGCTATTACCGATACATCAATAGGTAATTTTTTTACAAAAGGAATCCATTGTTTAATATCGTGCTTAACACCAATACCAAAAACAGAAAAGTTATAATCTTCAGTTTTTTGTTCTGGCACAAATCTTAGAATCAAATCTGTTTTTTTTAATAAACCCACTCCTACTTGTACCATTGGAGAAGGTACAACATTATACCCTATTTCTTCTTTTAATCCAGAACCAGGTAATGCAGAAGTAGAAACCGTATTTCCATCGCTATCGGTAAACTTTAACATTGGTCTGTCCTCTAATTTTTGAGAACCAAATAGTGTTGGTAATTCAGCACTAGAAATACTAGCATCATCTAATTTTATATTTGTATAATCTGCATTATTAAAAGTAAATTTTTCAGCTGAAGAAGGTACAAATGCAGCATTTGCTATAACAGCTATATCAAAACCTAAAGTTTTGTGCGCTTTTGCAGTAGTATACCAACCACCATTAATACCGTTTCCAAACCCTCTAGGGAATGGCTCAATATATCCTTTTAACAATGTTTGTGCGTCAGACGCGCCTCCTTCTAAAATTGATGAGATATCTATTTGCTGTGCAAATGTAAAAAAGCTTGTAAGTAAAAAACTAAGTACGATTAATTGTTTTTTCATTGTGTTTTTATATTGTTTTTTTATAATATTCCCTTATGTCTTTGTAATTATATGCTTGTTATAGCTTTTATTTCTGTATTAACTTTAATTTTAAATTCATTATCTCTAACCTTTGCATTTGTAAAGCTATACTCAAGTGTTATTTTACCATTTTTTATTAATTTTTTAGCTTCAATTGGCGTAATAGCAAGCTTAACTACTGGCGCAACTTTTGAAGCATTGTTGTTATCGGCATCAACATTTGTCCCTAAATCTACGTTACCTTCATAAATTACCTTTTCTTCATTATTACCCATAATAGTAATTTTTATATCTCCCGTTAAAGGATCTGAAATATAAGAATCTCCATCAATACCAGTTGTTTTTGGGTCGTATCCTTCAAGTTGTAGAGTTAACCCTATAATTGATAGAGAACTAATAGCACTAACATTATCAATATTGTCATTTAAATTAACATCTGCCGAAATCAAAACATCGGGTGCTTCAGAACCATTTTGAGATGGTGTTGCAACATTTAGATCAAAGTCAAAATTAGATTTTACTTCAAATTCTACATTATCTGTACAACTGTACGATAATAAAAGTAAAAAAATAAAGGATGCTGTTTTTAGAATAATTTTTTTCATTATTTATTATTTTGTTAAAATGTTATTAAATATTTAGGCAAATGTAATAAAAATTATAGAAGTCGTTAAAATCATATAATCGGATTTACTTATTTAATTTATTTAACTTATTTAAATCAAATAAATTAATAATCAATTATTTAAAAAAACAAACAACACCGTTTTTTAGTAATAATCTGTTTTTTTTAATTTATCTTAATTACTAGTTTTGGATTATTTATACTACTTTTGCAAGACATTTTTTTTCAAACAAAAAACATAATTTAAAAATGAAAGTAACAGTCGTTGGCGCAGGTGCCGTAGGCGCAAGTTGTGCAGAATATATTGCTATAAAAAATTTCGCCTCAGAAGTTGTAATTTTAGATATTAAAGATGGTTTTGCTGAAGGTAAAGCAATGGATTTAATGCAAACCGCTTCATTAAATGGTTTTGATACAAAAATAGTTGGAACCACGAATGATTATAGCAAAACTGCAAATTCAAATATTTGTGTAATTACTTCAGGTATTGCCCGTAAACCTGGCATGTCACGTGATGAATTATTAGGTATTAATGCAGGTATTGTTAAATCAGTTGCTACTAGTTTAATAGCGCAATCACCTAATACCATTATCATTGTAGTATCAAACCCAATGGATACTATGACCTACTTGGTACATAAAGCTACTGGATTACCTAAAAACAGAATTATTGGTATGGGTGGCGCATTAGATTCTGCTCGTTTTAAGTATCGTTTAGCAGAAGCTTTAGAGGCTCCAATTTCGGATGTTGATGGTATGGTTATTGGCGGTCACTCTGATAAAGGAATGGTGCCTTTAACACGTTTAGCTACTCGCAATTCTGTTCCAGTATCTGAGTTTTTATCTGAAAAACGCATAGAACAAGTAAAAGAAGACACTAAAGTGGGTGGTGCAACCTTAACAGGTTTATTAGGCACATCAGCTTGGTATGCTCCAGGGGCTGCTGTTTCTGGATTAGTACAAGCAATTGCTTGTGACCAGCAAAAAATATACCCTTGTTCGGCTCTTTTAAATGGCGAATATGGATTGACTGACTTATGTATTGGTGTTCCTGTTGTTTTAGGAAAAAATGGAATAGAAAAAATCGTTGAAATTAACCTAAGCGATAGTGAAAAAGAACATTTAGCAACCTCTGCTGAAGCTGTTAAAAAGAATAATGCAGCTTTAAGTTTTTAAAACTGAATTAACCATAAAAAAACTGCCTAAGAATAGCTGTTCTTAGGCAGTTTTTTTATAGTCTTTTCCCTGTAATTTAATAATATCCTAGGATATTATCTAGTACTTAAGACAATCCAGAAATTACCCCATTACTATCAATATTCATCGATTCTGAAGCGGGTTGAGAGGGCAATCCTGGCATTCGCATCATTTTTCCTAAAATTGGTATAATAAATTCTGCACCAGCAGCAATAGCTATTTCTCGTACCGTAACCGTAAAATTTTCAGGTCTTCCTATTAATTTAGCATTATCAGAAAATGATTTTTGAGTTTTTGCCATACAAATTGCAAAATTGTTAAATCCTAATTTATCTATACGGCGTAAATCTAATTTAGCCCTATTATCAAAATCTACGGAAGAAGCACCATAAATTTCTTTAGCAATTTTTTCAATTTTTTCAACAACAGGGGTTTCCCAATTATATAAAGGTTTAAAAAGTGTTGCTTTATTTTCAACTACATCTACAACAGCTTTGGCTAAATCAGTCATACCTGCTCCTCCTTTAGCCCATCCTTCAGCTAAAACTGCGTGTACCCCCAATTGCTCACAAGCTGTTTTTACAAAATTAACTTCTTGATTTGTGTCAGAAGAAAATGCATTTATAGCAACCACAGGTTCTATGTTAAATTTTCGAATATTTTCAATGTGTTTTTCTAAATTTTTAAATCCTAATTTAACGGCCTGTATGTTGGGCGTATTATAATCTTTTTCCAACACGCCTCCATGATGTCGCAAGGCTCTAATAGTAGCTACCAACACCACACATTTTGGATTTAATTTTGCGTATTGTGATTTTATATTTAAAAATTTTTCGGCACCCAAATCAGCTCCAAACCCTGCTTCTGTAACCACATAATTTGACAAAGACAAGCCCATTTTAGTAGCAATAATGGTATTGGTACCTTGAGCAATATTGGCAAAAGGACCTCCATGTATAATAGCCGGATTTTCTTCTAGCGTTTGCACTAAATTAGGTTTTATTGCATCTTTTAGCAAAATAGCCATAGCGTCTTGCGCCTTTAAATCTCTGGCAAAAATGGGGTTTCTATCAAATGTAAAACCGATAAAAATATTACCTAAGCGTTTTTTTAAATTATCAAACGAAGTTGCCATACATAAAATTGCCATTACTTCAGATGCTGGCGTAATGTTAAAACCATCCTCTCTCGGAATTCCGTTTGCAGTACCTCCTAAACCGATAGTAATTTGACGTAACGAACGATCATTCATGTCAATTACTCGTTTCCATAAAATGGTTCTTGGGTCTATATTTAGGTTGTTAATTTTGTTTTGTAAATTATTATCTATTAACGCAGCTAATAAGTTATTAGCTTTTTCTACCGCATTAAAATCGCCTGTAAAATGTAAATTGATATCTTCCATTGGCACTACTTGCGAATATCCTCCGCCGGCAGCACCACCTTTAATACCAAAAACAGGACCCAAAGAAGGCTCTCTTAATACAACTGTGGCTTGTTTTCCAATTTTATTTAACCCCTCGGTTAATCCTATTGAAACAGTTGTTTTTCCTTCCCCCGCAGGAGTAGGTGTTAAGGCTGTTACTAAAATTAAATTATTTTGTGCTATCTTTTCTTCATCTATTAAATGTAATGGTAACTTCGCTTTATACTTGCCATACATTTCAATTTCTTTTTCATCAACATTTAACTTAGCTGCTACACGTTTTATGTGCAGCATTTTTTTTGATTGTGCTATTTCAATATCTGATTTATAATCCATATTATCTATAAACTATTTTTATGTGAATTTTATAAGGCAGATTACACTAAAATCAGATTAAGTATAAATTAAAAAGACCAGAGAAAACTCCTTAAATTCCTACGGTTAGTAACGATTGGTAAATATATCAATTTTAACAGGTATTTAGCGAAAGTTTTAAAAGCATTTTTAACCTTTTACAATTGTTTATATAATTTATTGGGTAATCATAATTGAAATACTATATTTGCACGTTTTTATTACAGACAAAGTCGATTAAAATTATTAAAAATGCAGAATAAAGGACTTATTAAAATATTTGCTATTCTATTTGGATTAGTGAGTTTATACCAATTATCATTTACGTTTGTTGCTAACAAAGTTGAACGTAAAGCACTTAAGTATGCAGAGTCAAAAGTTACCAATAACGATGGTAGAGCTCTTGCAAAATCAGAACGAATTTACTTAGATAGTGTCGCTAACAAAGATATTGTTGCTGGATACACCTACAACGACATCAAGGATAAAGAAATGAACCTTGGTTTAGATTTAAAAGGGGGTATTAATGCTATTTTACAAGTATCGGTTAAAGACATACTTATTGCCTTATCTAATAATTCTAAAAATGCTGTTTTTAATCAAGCACTAGCTAAAGCAGACGAAGCACAAAAAAATAGTCAAGACAATTATTTAGATTTGTTTTATAAAGAATTTACTACGCTAAGTAATGGAACTATTAAATTAAGTGACCCTAGTATTTTTGGTAATAAAACTTTACGCGGTAAAATCGACTTTAAAAAAACAGATGCAGAAGTTAAACCTATTTTACAAGAAGAAATAAACACTTCTATTAATACTGCTTTTGAAGTATTACGTAGTCGTATTGATAAATTTGGAGTAGTACAACCTAATATTCAACGTATTGGAAACTCGGGTCGTATCCAAATAGAATTACCTGGTGCTAAAGATATCGACCGGGTAACTAAATTAATTACAAGTACTGCTAAACTACAATTTTGGGAAGTTTTTACCAATTCTGACCTTCAAAACTTTTTCTTTGCTGCCAACAACAAAGTAGCAGAAATTTTAAAACAAGAAAAAAAATCAGCTCCTCAACAAGCTAAAGATTCTACCAAAGCAAATAATATTGACGATTTATTAGGTGAATCGGCAGATTCTACCAAAGTAGACACTCAAAAAAATCTATTTTCATACCTATACCCTAACATTGCGCAAAGTCAGCGACAAGTTAGCTCTTTAATTGCTCAAGCTAAAGTTACTGACACCGCTAAGGTAAATAAGTTTTTAGCAATGAAAGAAGTGAGAGCTTTGTTGCCAGAAAACTTAAAATATGCAAAATTTTTATGGGATTATAAAGCTCAACTAAGTAGCGACAAATCTTCTGAAATCATTGGTTTATACGCTGTTAAATCTAACAGAAACGATCAAGCTCCAATTGATGGAGATGTGATTGCAGATGCAAGTCAAGAATACGACCAACTTAGCAAACCTGTTGTTTCGATGTTGATGAACAGCACAGGTGCAAAAAAATGGGCTAAAATGACGAGCGAAAATGTAGGTAAATTTGTTGCTGTTGTATTAGATAATTATGTATATACTGCACCCGTTGTAAATGGGGCTATTACAGGTGGTAGCACTCAAATTTCTGGTGGTAGTATGACCGTTAATGAAGCACAAGATATTGCTACCGTTTTAAAAGCGGGTAAACTGCCTGCGGCTGCAAGAATTATTCAAGCTGAAATTGTTGGTCCATCATTAGGTAAAGAATCGATTAACAGAAGTATTTGGTCTTTTGCATTGGCTATTTTATTAGTATTAGGATGGATGGTTTTATACTACGGTAAAGCTGGGGCATATGCTAACATTGCTTTAGTAGTCAATATTTTATTTATCTTCGGAATTTTAGCTTCCTTTAATGCCGTATTAACACTACCTGGTATTGCGGGTATTATTTTAACCATTGGTATGTCGGTCGATGCCAACGTAATTATATTTGAACGAATTCGAGAAAATTTAACCTCAGGTAAAGGGCTAAGGCAAGCCGTAGAAGAAGGCTTTAGTATCAAAGGAGCGTTATCAGCTATTATTGATGCTAATATTACAACCCTATTAACAGGTATTATTTTATATGTTTTTGGTACTGGACCTATTAAAGGTTTTGCCTTAACTTTAATGATTGGTATCGCAACGTCGTTATTTACAGCTGTTTTTATAACACGTTTATTTATTGACGGAGCTGTTGACAGAAAAAGTAAGTTAACTTTTAATACTAAAATATCTAAAAACTGGTTTAAAAATATTAATGTTGACTTTTTAAGAAAACGAAAAATAGCCTATTTTGCTTCTGGAACTATTATTGTTATTGGGTTAATTTCAATTTTCACTATCGGTTTAAAACAAGGGGTTGATTTTAAAGGAGGACGCTCATACATTGTTCGTTTTGACCAACCTATGAAAGCTAACGAAGTAGCTTCTACCTTAAAAACTGTTTTTGGTACTGCTCCTGAAGTAAAAACATACGGTCCTACCAACCAATTAAAAATTACAACTACTTTTAAAATTGATGAAAAAGGTAAAAATGTAGATGATGAAGTAGAAAACACACTATATAAAGGGTTAAAACCTTATTTAAAAGATACCTCTTACGAAAACTTTAAACCTGGTTTTGAAAAAGCTGGTAACGGTATTATGAGTTATATGAAAGTAGAACCTACCATTGCTGACGATATCAAAAAATCTGCATTATGGGCAGTATTAGGTTCGTTAATTGGCGTTTTCTTATATATTTTATTCCGTTTTAGAAAAGTATCATTTTCTATCGGAGCTGTTGCTGCACTTTTTCACGATGTATTAATTGTATTAGGTGTGTTTTCAATTTTCTATAAATTCATGCCTTTTGATATGGAAATTGGACAATCGTTTATTGCTGCCATATTAACCGTAGTAGGATATTCGATAAACGATACCGTAATTATATTTGACCGAATAAGGGAATATATTGGAAAAAGCAAAACAATGTCAGAAGGTGTCGTTGACAAAGCTTTAAGCTCAACCTTAAGTAGAACTATTAACACCTCGTTAACCACTTTATTGGTAATGCTAGCAATCTTCTTCTTTGGAGGCGATTCTATTAGAGGTTTTATGTTTGCCTTAATTGTTGGGGTTGTAGTAGGTACCTATTCATCTTTATTTATAGCAACACCTATTATGTATGATACTTCTAAAAAAGAAGAACCTAGAAATAAAAAATAATTTTTAGTAAATAAAATTAAAAACCGTTTTTAGATTCTGTACAACAGTATAAAAACGGTTTTTTTGTTTAAACCCAACAAGTATCTTTGCAGTTTTAATTACCTAAAAATAAAAACACATAACCAGTGAAAATTATTAAACTTCACGATTTATACTTTAAGCCTTTTATTTGTTCAACTAAACTTAAGGTTATCGTAAAAAATTTAGTACAACAAGTAACAGACGACTTACCCGAAAATGAAGTACCTGTTTTTATTGGTATTTTAAATGGTTGTTTTGTGTTTGCTTCCGATTTTATTCGCGAATTTGAAAGAGATTGCGAAATATCGTTTGTAAAATTAGCCTCTTATCAAGACACCACATCATCAAAAAAAGTAAAAAAATTAATAGGCATCAACCAAGATTTAACGGATAGAACCGTTATTATATTAGAAGATATTATTGATACGGGAAATACCCTACAAGAAATTTATAATATCTTTAAAAACGAAAATATTAAACAACTTAAAGTAGCTACACTATTTTTTAAACCTAGTGTGTTTAAAAAAGAACTTCATGTTGATTATGTTGGAAAAAACATTGAAGACAAGTTTATAGTAGGCTACGGTTTAGATTACAACGAATTGGGAAGAAATTTACCCAGCATTTACCAATTAACACCACCACCCAAAATGAAAAACATTGTATTATTTGGCCCTCCAGGAGCAGGAAAAGGAACTCAAGCAGACATTTTAAAAGATACTTATAATTTAAAACATATTTCTACTGGAGATGTGTTTAGATATAATATTAAAAACGAAACCGAATTAGGTTTATTAGCAAAAAAATATATTGATGCTGGCGATTTAGTACCCGACCAAGTAACCATTGATATGTTAAAAGACGAAGTAGATAAAAATAAAAATGTTAACGGGTTTATATTTGATGGATTTCCTAGAACGGAATCACAAGCTGAAGCTTTAGATGCTTTTTTAGCCGAAAAAGGCGAAAAAATAAGTGGTATGATTGCCTTAGAAGTACCCGAAGATTTACTAGTAGAACGATTACTTGAAAGAGGTAAAACAAGTGGGCGTTCAGACGATACAGACGAAAGTAAAATACGCAACCGCTTTAACGAATACAATACTAAAACAGCTGTTTTAAAAAATTATTACCAAGCTCAAGATATTTACTTCGGTATAAACGGTGTAGGTGCTATTGAAGAAATTACACAACGTTTATTAGATGTTATTGATACATTATAATATTTTATCTTTAACTACTTTTACAAAAAGAATATCTCATAAATAATGACTGAAGGAAATTTTGTCGATTATATAAAAATATATGCCTCTTCAGGTAAAGGTGGACGTGGGTCTACACACTTACACCGCGAAAAATACATTGCTAAAGGTGGACCAGATGGTGGCGATGGCGGACGTGGAGGGCATGTAATTATCAAAGGCGACAAAAACATGTGGACTCTTTTTCACCTAAAATACCAACGCCATTTTAAAGCAACCCATGGTGGTGATGGAGGTAGCAGTAGAAGTACAGGTGCAGATGGTGAAAATGTAATTATTCCTGTACCTCTAGGCACTATTATTAGAGATGCCGATAGTGATGCTATTTTATTCGAAATTACAGAAGATCAAGAAGAAATTATATTATTAGAAGGCGGTAAAGGCGGTCGAGGAAATTGGCATTTTAAAACGGCAACCAACCAAACTCCACGTTATGCACAACCAGGTATAGACGGGCAAGAAGGTTGGTTTAGAATTGAATTAAAAATACTAGCCGATGTAGGCTTAGTCGGTTTTCCTAATGCGGGAAAATCAACCTTATTATCGGTAATTACGGCGGCTAAACCCAAAATTGCCGATTATGCTTTTACCACTTTAAAACCTAATCTAGGCATTGTTAATTACCGTAATCAGCAAAGTTTTGTAATGGCTGACATACCTGGTATTATTGAAGGTGCTGCCGAAGGTAAAGGGCTGGGACATTATTTTTTACGCCATATTGAACGCAATTCGGTTTTGCTGTTTCTTATCCCTGCTGATAGTGACGATATTAAAAAAGAATACGCTATTTTACTAAACGAACTTCGAAAACACAACACCGAGTTACTAGATAAAAGCCGATTGCTAGCAATTTCTAAATCTGATATGCTAGACGATGAATTAAAAGCTGAAATTACAAACGATTTACCCAATGGTGTTGAAACTATTTTTATATCATCAGTAGCACAACAAGGTTTACAAGAACTAAAAGATAAACTTTGGCAAATACTAAATTAACATTAAAAAAGTTTTCTTATTTATTTTCTTCTGCTAACTGAATTTTTATTGGCAATGAATATTTGGTGGTTACAGGAATACCTCTTTTAATTGCAGGAAAAACTTCAGGTAATTCTGCAACCGAAACATATAATAAACTGTCTAATTTAGGCAATAAAGTTTTTATATTTTTAGAAGATATAATAGTATCTATTTTAATATTTCCTTTAGATGAAATTAGCAACGTTACCGAAATCGTTTCGTTAATAGAATCTTTAATTTTAAATTTATGTTTTGCTAAACTAGTGGCAATTTTTTGATGAATAGTTTCTCTAAAACATGCTGTTTTTTCTTCATCAATTTTATTTTTGCAAACTGTAAAAGACGGAGACACATCTACTTTCGTAAAGTTTATAGTGGTGTCGGTTAAATTTGCAGAAGACGATTCTTTTTTTAATGTAAAAAAGCGACACGAAGTACAGCAAAACAGCACCAAAACAAAAATTACAACTCGCACTAACATATAATTAATTAATTATGTGAAAATACAAAATTTCAATTAATCTAATTGTTCTCCTTGTCTAAAATAAAACTTTTTTATCTCTTTAATACGGTAAGCAAATTGAGTTGTTAAAATGGTATCCTTTTTATCGAATGATATCGGTATGAGCATAGTAATAAATCCAATTAACTTAATTGTAACAAGTGATTCTAATTTTATTGAAGCACCAATTTTTGACCAATAGCAAGGGTATTGCTTTCTAAGTCATTTAATTGCTTTAATTTTTCAACCGAAGTATTATACTTTTTAGCTATCGAATATAACGTATCTCCTTTTTCAACAATATAAAGCGTAGTATTAGCTGTTTTATCTTGAATTGTTTTTGAAGTTTCTTGTATTAGCGCCCCATCTGATTGTAAGTAATCATATTGATACAACTTATAGCTTTCTATTAAATTAATTAATTTTTGTGGATATTTTTTATCGGTAGCATACCCTGCTTTTCGTAAACCTTTTGCCCATCCTTTATAATCTGTTTTTTTTAGTTTAAACAAATCAGCATACCGTTTTCTAGAGGTTAAAAAAAGTGAGTGATCTTCGTACGACATGTCTGGGTGTTTGTATTTTCTAAAACACTCCCCCAACTCATCATCATCGTGCAATACGCTAGCCCCTTCCCATCCTTTATGACATTTAATACCAAAATGATTGTTAGAGCGAGTTGCTAAATCACTAAACCCACTACCCGATTCTAAAATTCCTTGAGCCAATGTAATGCTTGCCGGTATATTATATTTATACATTTCGGTTACTGCAATAGCCGCAAATTTATCAATATACTCTTGAGTACGCTGATTAACACTTAAAACAGGCGTGTCTAATTTTGTGTCTTTTGAAGGAGTTGTATTTTTTTGAGTTTCTTTAGGTGCTGTGATAACCACAGTTTTAGAAGTGGTAGATTTTATTACTTTTTTTTGGGTTCCACAACTTGTAAAAAAAAGAGTGGTTATTACCATTATAAAAACAAATTTTGTACTCATTAAATTATTATTAATTCTTTATTTTTTTGTTTTAACAATTGATTTACACCATTAATTCCCTGTAAACCTCCTGTATGAATTGCTAAAATTTTATTTCCTTCTTTAAAATGATTGTTTTTAATTAAATCGACAATTCCAAATAACATTTTACCAGTGTAAATAGGGTCTAATAATATATTGGTTTGTGTTTTAAAAGCATTTATAAATGAAATTAAACTACTGGTATGCTTTCCGTAACCGCCAAAATGATATTCATTTACTAAACTCCAATTAAGGTTGTTAAGTGTATATTTTTTTATTTCTTCTGATAAAAAATCACCTTTTAACGCTGGAAAACCGATAACTTTTTGATATTTTTTTGTCGAGTTTATTAATCCTGAAACAGTACCTCCTGTACCAACAGCCACACAAATATAATCGAATTTTTCATCGGCAGTTGTTAAAATTTCTTCACAACCTTTAACGGCAAGTGAGTTTGTACCCCCTTCTGGAACCAAATAAAAATCACCAAACTCTTTTTTTAGTTGCTCAATAAACAATTGAGATGTTTTATTACGATACGCCTCTCTTGTGACGAACTTAAGTTGCATACCATTTTTATAAGCCTCATTTAAAGTTGTGTTAGTTGTTAAGGTTTTGTGTAAATTATACCCTAACTCTTCTCCACGAACAACACCAATAGTTTTAAAACCTGCTATTTTTCCTGTAGCAGCAGTAGCCGCTATATGATTAGAAAAAGCACCGCCAAAGGTTAATAAGGTATCTTTTTGTTGTTCTCTAGCCGCTTTAATATTGTATTTAAGCTTTCTAAATTTATTACCCGACACAAATGGATGGATAGCATCTTCTCGTTTAATAAAAAGCTCTATCCCCATTTTTTCTAAAACAGGCAAAAATACTTGCTGATTTTTAGTAGTAATAGTTAAATCAAAAATAGAATTATTCACTTTAAAAACTGGTTACTTGTTCTTCTACCGTTTCCCATTCTTCTAACAAAGCATCTAAAGCGGCTTTTTTAGCTTTATAAGTTTCAAAAAAATTAGGGCGAGAAGATACTTCGTCATAATTTTGAGCCAAGGCTAAATCAATCTGCTCAATTTCTGCTTCTAAATCAGAAATTTGGGTTTCAATTTTACCTAATTTATTTTTTAGCTTTTTTAACTCTTTTTCTTGCTCTCTAGACAGTTGTTGAACTTCTTTTTTAGGGGATATATTTTTTTCATCAACCACCGTTCTTTTTTCAGCATCGCGCAAACTTTCTATTTTATGCTGCTCTAAAAAATAATCGATACCCCCTAGATATTCTTTAATTTCTTGATCTTTAAATCCATATACTTTAGTAACTAATCCTTGTAAAAAATCACGGTCGTGCGACACAATAATTAACGTGCCATTAAAGTTTTGAAGTGCCTGTTTTAATACTTTTTTAGACGCAATATCTAAATGGTTTGTAGGCTCATCCATTATTAATACATTAAATGGAGACAATAGTAATTTACAAAGCGCCAACCTATTTCGCTCACCTCCTGATAGTACTTTGGCTTTTTTATCTACTGCTTCACCACCAAACAAAAATGCCCCTAACATGTCACGTACGCGTACGCGATTAGTGTCATTTGCCGCATCTTCCATAATTTCTAAGACGGTTTTTTCAGGAGGTAATTCTTCGGATTGATTTTGAGCAAAGTATCCTACTTCTACATTATGCCCGAGTTTTAAGTTTCCTTCAAACGGAATTTCACCAACCATAATTTTAGCTAAGGTTGATTTTCCTTGCCCATTTTGTCCTACAAAAGCTATTTTTGCATTACGCTCAATTAATAAATTAACATCTTTTAAAACTTGATTATCATCGTAATTTTTAGCTAAGTTTTCAGCTTCTACAATAATTTTACCTGGCTCTTTAGAAATCGAAAAGCGAATATTCATCGTTGCATTATCATCTTTATCTACCTCAATACGTTCTACCTTATCGAGTTTTTTCATTAACGATTGCGCCATTGATGCTTTATTAGCCTTTGCCCTAAATTTATCGATTAACTGTTGGGTATGTTTTATTTCTTTTTCTTGATTTTTTTGTGCCTGTATTTGCTTTTCTTTAATTTCTGAACGGAGTTCTAAAAATTGAGAATATGGTTTTTTATAATCGTAAATTTGCCCTAAAGAAATTTCAATAGTTCTATTGGTTATATTATCTAAAAACATTTTATCGTGCGACACTAACATAATTGCACCTGAATATGATTTTAAAAAATTTTCTAACCATATAATTGATTCTATATCTAAATGATTCGTAGGCTCATCGAGTAATAAAATATCGTTGTTTTGTAACAAAAGCTTTGCTAGTTCTATTCGCATACGCCACCCGCCAGAAAATGTATCGGTGAGTTTATTAAAATCGTCTCGTTGAAAACCTAAGCCTTGTAAAATTTTTTCAGTTTCGCCTTGATAATTATACCCGCCTAGTAATTCGTATCGTTCAGTAGCCTCATTCAAATTAATAATTAACTGGTTATACGCTTCACTTTCGTAATCAGTTCTTTCAGCTAATTGTTTATTAATTTTATTAAGTTCTAATTCTATCTTATTAATTTCTGTAAATGCTTGATAAGCTTCTTCTAAAACAGTTCTTCCTATTTCAAAATCGATATCTTGACGTAAAAAACCAATACGCACATCTTTTTCAAAAGCCATATTACCATCACTACTTTCAATATCTTTAGATAATACTTTTAAAAGTGTTGATTTACCAGCTCCATTTTTTCCAATTAGCCCCACTCGGTCACCTTTATTTAATTTAAAAGTAATACCTGAAAACAAATCAGTACCCATAAATGAAACCGATAAATTATGTACATTTACCATATACTTATTTCTATTTTATATTTTTTACAAAACTACTTAAAATATGATTAAAAAAGGAACCAAGTCATATAGTGTTATCAAAGGAAAATGTCCACGTTGTAATGAAGGTGATTTTTTTAAATATGGCATTACTTATAATCCAAAAAAAGTAATTGAACTACACAATTGTTGTAGCTCTTGCAAACAAAAATATATGATAGAACCTTCGTTTTATTTTGGTGCAATGTATGTAAATTACGCTATTGCTGTTGCGCTTGTTATAATTATATTTGTTATTGCTAAACTTATTATAAACCTTACTTTTTTACAAACTGCCATAACTATTGTGGTGGTTTCATTACTATTATCGCCTTTATCGCTACGGTTTTCAAGAATAATTTGGATTAATTTTTTTGTGTATTACGACCCTAAACTTGCAAAAGAAGCTGAAAAAAAAGAAAAATAACAATTTTCTATTTTAAAATTACCCAAACCTTTTAATATCAATATCTAAATCTAATTTTTCATTTTTTTCTAAATGATTATATAGGTTTTTAGCTACCGTAGGCGCAATCATAACACCTCGTGTACCCAAACCATTTAAAACAGCTAATTGTGGGTGTTTTAGATGAACACCTACCAAAGGACGTCTATCTTTAACCGTAGGGCGAATACCTGCTGTTTGTTCGATAATTTTATAGGGTACTGTAAGTACTTTTTTTAGTTTCTCTATCAATTCATTTTTTCCGTCTTCGGTAGGCGCTACCGTTTTGTCTTTCCAGTTAAAAGTAGCCCCTACCTTATAAATATCTTTTTCTATAGGAAGTACAAATACGGCTGATTTTAATAAAAAATTGATTTGTAAATCAGGGGCATAAATAGTTAACAATTCGCCTTTTGCTTCTTTTAGAGGTAATGTATTAAAAAACGGATTGTCTTTTACTCCATAGCCTTCACAAAAAACAATTTTTTTAGTAATGATATCTTGATATACTACTTGCTGTTCTTTAAACATTATTTTATGATGTTTAAATTTTTCAAACCTAATTTTATCTTTACCTGCTAAAAAAGCCCTGTAGGTAGATATTATTTTTTTTGTATCTATTCTTCCTGTTCCTGTAAGTTCTCCAAAACCAATATCACTTATTACGCCGGCAATTTTATCACGTGAAATTTTAGGCAACATATAGTTGGATAAGGTAGGCTTATCTAATGCGGAAAACCAATTGTTTTCATCTTCAACAGATTTTAAAACTTTTTTTGTATTGAATTTTGTATCTAATTCTTGATTAAAATTATCAGCTATTTTTTGGTAAAAAGGCAAGGCATACGCTAATTGTTGATGCCCGTTCCAAACAGGTGTAAAACGCTTTAAAACAACTGGATTATAAACTCCACCTGCTACTAATGAGGCATTTTGCGAGTGGTTTTCAAAAACAATAAAGGTTTTATTATTTTCTATTAAATTCTCGGCAAACGCTAATCCTGCCAGCCCTAAACCTACAATAATATAATCAACATTCATTTATTAAAAAATATATGTTTTATGAGTATGTATATGTAAAAAAAACAGCATTATACTATGCTAAATTATTTTACCTATAAGCTATTCGGTATAGTTTATACTAAAAATAAAAACCTGAAACAAAGTTCAGGTTTTCAAAAATATTTTTATATAAATATCTGCTTTATTTTTTAAATAAAGCGATTCGGGAAGTTTTAATAACTCCACATATCCATTTCACGATCTCTAATATCGTTTTTAATTTTTTCAGACTCTAACAATTGAAATAATGCATTTCCACGTATATAGTCGGCAATACTTCTATTTCCATATATGTTTTCTTCTTTTACAATTTCCGAATTAAATCTACGAGCATTTAACAAATTATCGTACGATATTGGCTGTGAAGAATTTTTTGGATTAAACACTTTCGATTTATGTAATACCTCGCGCGCATCTGGAAAAAACACCCAAAAAAGTTCATACACATTATCAGAATCATCAATTTCTTTAACCC
Source organism: Tenacibaculum sp. UWU-22 (assembly GCF_041021355.1). NCBI lineage: Bacteria > Pseudomonadati > Bacteroidota > Flavobacteriia > Flavobacteriales > Flavobacteriaceae > Tenacibaculum > Tenacibaculum sp. UWU-22. The sequence continues at coordinate 82,758 of NZ_JBFNGP010000002.1, forward strand.
CAATAGATTGCACATCGGGTCCCATTGGAGCAATAGCTAATAAACGGTATTTTAACTCGCCTTGACGTTTATCAAAGTACCAAACTCCTTTTAACATATAGCCTTGAACTAATTCTGAATTAATACGATACTCATCAACAAACTCTCCATTTTGTCGTTTATTAACCAACAACTGATCTAAACTTTCAGGAGTTACTTTTGTAGTAAAATTAGAATCAGTATAAACTTCTTTTATCTTTCCTGATTTAATACCTGTAATTAAGGTATCAAACAAAGAGCGACGGTTTAATGGCGCATTGGTAGAATCGATAGGATAATAATACGGTAAATTAATTTTTTGATTTAAATCAATATATTCCCATACCACTTTAGACCATAAAATATCTTTATCGGCAATATACCCATATGGTAAAGGATCGTCTTTATCAACGGCTTTTTGCTCTTCGGTTTGTTTACCAATGTCTTCTACTTTTTTAGCATTTAGCAGATTTGATTGAGCACGTACTGTACCTACTGTTACCAATACAAGTAAAACGATATAAAACTGCTTCCAATTCATACTTTTATTATCTATTAATTTGTAATCTCTATATTAACTGGTAAAACTCTTTTTAATTGATACGAAGAGTTACTTACTTTTGCCTTAATGTCATATATGGTAATAATATCACCTCTGCTAGCTTTACCTATAACACCTATTGCTCTCGAATCTAACTGTGACCCATTAACAATAGCCGTTAACTGACCTGGTACTTTAACTTTAAAACTTAACACTTGTAGTTTTAAATCAAATAAAAAGTCAGGTAAACCTGCTGCTATACTTATTCTAGCGGCACTACTTTTAGGCATTTGAATAGTACCAAATTGCCCTCGAACCATACCCATTGCTGGGGGTATATCTTTTATTCTAAAAACTTTATTTGAGCTAACGGGTTTGCCATCTGGTAAAGTACCTGAAACTCGTATGGTAACATCACTTCCTCCTGCTCCTTGTGGGTTCATAGAATAACTACTGCCTGTATTTCTTGTTAAACCAGGGGCACTAGCTGTTACTTTATTTGATGGAATACCAGGTATTGATATTGTCATTGGGTTTGTTAGCCCTTTATATACCACATTCATTTTATCTGCAGAAATCACTGCTTCATTAGGTCTTGGTATTACCGCATAAGACCCTTTTATAGGTATTTCTACTAATGAATCATTTTCTTTAAAAAAGAACGATCCTTTTATTGTTTTATCTCCTACAGAACCTGCAGGCCCATCTAACAATACCTGCCCTGCCTTTATTTTAGATTTAGAAACTTCTCTGCCATTTAAAATTACTTTTTCTGCTGTTAAATTAGGGTCATTTTTACCCAAAACTATTTTACCCGATAAATTTTCACCAGCGTAATACGCATTTTTATCAAAAACAACCATTGCTTCATAATTAGTCATTGAAACAGCCGCTGATAACTCTTTTTCTAACAACGAAGAAAGCGCATCAGATTCAGTAGTTCTAATGTCTGACTGCATCTGTGTTAATTTTGTTACCGAAGCTATTAAAGGGAAACCTTCAAAATGATATTTTAATCTGTTTAAGGTTATACCCTCACTATTGGTTATATCTGATGTTTGAAATCGAGAAGCTACAATATCTGCTAACTCTCTTTTACCCAATATTTTAATTACTCCATCACGATAAGCACTTACCTTATCTATAAATTCTTGACCATGAGTTGACACTTTTCCTCCTTCAAAAAAATATTGGTCTAAAAAACTAGACTTATCCATTGTTTCATAGCCTGTCTTATCTTCAACATCTTGAGTCATTTTTGTTTTTAAATCTTCAATATAGTTGTATAAATCATCAGACATTGCTCTAATACTATCGGTTTTTTCTTTAGCCTTACCGTATTGTTTTTCTTGTTCTGATGCTTTTAAAGCTAAAGCATCATAAGCTGCTACGTTCTTTTTTTCAGCTCTAGTATTAGAGTCTACAAGTTTTTCGTTCATTAAACCAAAAGCTGATAGCACTTCTTTACTCATATTCATTGCTAGCATTGCAATAAATACAAGATACATCAAGTTAATCATCTTTTGCCTTGGTGATAATTTTCCGCCTGCCATATTAATTAGTTAAATGTTTTATAGTTAGTTGATACTAATTAATTATTACTTATTTATTCGACATTGCAGATAACATACCTCCATAAACACCATTTAGTGAAGATAAATTTGCTGCCAATGATTCCATTTGTTCTTGTAATCGTCTAGAATTTTCCACCAACTCTTCATTTAAAGCTGTTTGTTTTTCTGAATTTTCTACCTGTGATTGATATAAACTATTTAACGACTCCATTTTTACAGCCGCTAAAGACATTTGTTCGTTATATTTGTTTGTTGAACTTACCACTTCTGAAGCAGAAGTTAACCCCTGTGCGGCATTTTCAAAATTTTTAATTCCATCACCTAAACGCGACATTAAATTAGCATCTAGCTTTGCTTCTTTTAACATATCATCTAGCTTTTGTGATAATAAGCTTTGTGCTTCGCCTGAGGTTGGTTCTTTTTTACCTGAAGATTTACCATCTGCTAATTCAGGGTAAACCTTGGTCCAATCTAACTCTGATTCAACGGGTTCGAAAGCCGAAATAGCAAATATTACTGCCTCTGTTATTAAACCAATTGCTAATACTTTTGACCCTGTAAGCCATCCAAAGCTATAATGATTAAGTTTAAACAAAGCTCCGATAATAACGACTGAAGCACCTAGGCTATACGCCATGTTAAATATTTTTTTAATAGATTTTGATTGTGCCATAATTTATTTTTTAGAGAAATTTAATGATTTTTGGTTGTTGTTTAATTTTTTTTGGTACCTAAATAATCTTGTACCGTTCTAAAGCCTATATAACTTCTGGCTGTATCGGCATATTCCCAATCACGAGAACTTACCTCTAAAAAGTAGGAAACATCTTTCCACGACCCGCCTCTAATAATTTTTCTTTGATTTTTTTCATCTTCTACATTTGGGTTCATCGTTGATCCCATAGAATACGACATTTGGTTGTATGCAGTAGCCGTCCATTCTGATACGTTACCAGCCATATTATACAATCCATAATCATTTGGATTATATGATTTTGCTTCTACAGTATATAAAGCTCCGTCTGCTGCATAATCACCTCTAACAGGTTTAAAATTAGCAAGAAAACAACCTCTGTCGCTAGTTGTACTTGGTCCACCCCAAGGATATTTTGCATAATTTAGACCTCCTCGAGCAGCGTATTCCCACTCGGGCTCTGTAGGTAAACGAAAATAAGGTACTAAACCTAAGTTTTTTCTAGTACGTTGATAATCGTTTTTCTTTTTTGTTTTCCAGTTACAAAAGGCTTTTGCTTGATACCAGTTAACCCCAACTACTGGATAATTTTCGTAAGCTTGATGCGAAAAATATTCTTGGTGCATTGGATCATTATACGAATAGTTAAAATCTTTTATCCATACAGTAGTATCTGGATATACATTAACCACTTCGTGTCTTAAGAAATTTTTTCTATTTTCTCCTTTACGAGCCGCAGCCTCATTATCAAACCATGAATATCTATACTTTAAAAATTTAGTATTAAAGGTTCTAATTCCGTTTAAGGCTTCATTTTTTTTGATATAAAGCGAATCCATAACTTCTACGTAATCAGCATCTGGATATTGACTTTTATCCCAAATAAGTTCTACTTTCCTGTTCAAGGGTTTTAAAGAATCAAGCCCATCACCAATTTCATAGTAATTTTCTAACATATATTTATCGTATGCCGACATATTGGTAGTATCTGCAGTTGCAAATGCATATTTTTGAATTCCTGTAGTTTTAGCATTTGGTCCAGCATCTGCTCCCATAGATGCAAATTCTGCTTGATAGGCTAATTTAGTTCTAGTAATAGAGTCTCTTACCCAGTATACAAATTCTTTATATTTACTGTTTGTTGTTTCTAACTCATCCATATAAAATGGCTGAACAGTCACCGTTCTTGCTGGAGCATTTAACGTTCCTAATGGGTCTTCGTCTTGTTTACCCATAGTAAATGAGCCTCCTGGAATAAACGCCATTTGATAGGGTCTTTCTGGAAACCATTTCCTTTTTGATTTAACTCCTAACACCTCTCCTCTATCGTTAGAACCACAACTGTAAATAATAGCTATTAATACTGCAAATACTGCTAATTTCTTCATATTAATTTTATGTCTTTTCAAAAAAGTATGTAAACGTATTATTTTTTTAATTAAAAACCAACGTTTTTAATTAGTCTTTTATATTTTTTTCATCGCTTTGTACCATCTATCAGGAATTTTTTGAGCAATCGCGTCTTGATAATCTTGATACGTACATGGTATTAACGCATGTCTTTTGTATTTATTATTTGTAATTAAATTAATTTCCATCCACCAGCGTCCACTTTTATCACTTTTATAGAAATTAATTGGATCGTCATTATCTAATAAAACGGTAAATTTTTGATATTTATTTTTTGTTGAAAACGGATAATCTTTAGCTCTAAAGTTAACACCTTCAATAAAATACCAAATAATTTGAGCTATTAAATGAGCTGTTTGATGGTTTACATCAAGTCTGCTATTATATTCATAGACACCAAAAGAAGTAACTTTGTCACTTATACCTGCATAACGAGCTATAGCACAAATTTGTTCACCATAAAATCCGTTAGGTGACGCATTATTATTTGCTGGAGCTTCACTTTGACGAATCGACCCTATATCAAAACTCACAATATCTGCATCGCGCATTACGGGCTCTGTTATTTCTGTGTTTTTAGCCTCACCTAAACGATAGGCATCAAAAAACATTTTATCTAACAAATCTATTTCTTCTTGAGCATTAAAATAGGTTTGATAACCAATATTAGCGTAATTAAATAAATTATTGGGTTTACACATAATAATTTTACTCAAAAAAGAGTGCGAGTTTAACTCATCATCTACCGAGCCTATATCAAAACGGCTATCAACCGAAACTAAGTTTACCGTTTGCTCTAATACATCATAAGCGCGGTAATTTGCATATGTAATATCTTGACTACCTCCTATTATAACAGGTATAATATTACTTTTAAGTAAGTACGAAATAATTTCTTGCACCGCAAAATAGGTGTCTTTAACGGTATTTCCTTTTTCTACATTGCCTAAGTCTGCAATTTTTGTATGCCAGTTTCCTTGAAAAAGTTGGTATAAATGCTTTCTTATAAAGTGTAGATTTTCTCCACACCCCGTATTATCTAATCCGTTTCGCCCTTCTTTAACTCCTAAAATAGCTATCTTAACCCCTTGTAAATCTGGAAATCCATTTTTTTTAGAGTAAATGGCTATTTTTTTTCCCAAACATTGAGGCAATTGCAACACAGTATGTGCTAAAACAGTTTCTTTTACAGGACTTAAAAAATCTGCAATCATTTACTTATTTCTTTTTGGTTGTTTTCGTAGCTCTTTTTTTTGGCGTTTTAGCTTCTATCAATTTAACTGCTTCTTCTTTAGTTATTTTTTCTATATCGGTTGTTTTAGGTAATTCTACTTTTATTTTTCCCTTAATAACATTAAATCGCCCCCATCGCGCTTTTTCTACGCGAATACCAACATCTTCAAAATTATGAATTACTTTTTCTCGCTCTTTTTTCTTTTTATCTTCGATAAGCTCTTCTAAATCGGTTTGTGATAACTTATCAAAGTTATATTTTTTATTTACATTAATAAAAATTCCATTCCATTTTATGTAAGGACCAAAACGCCCCACTCCTTTTTGAATAGGCAACCCTTGATATTCACCAATAGGAGCATCGGCTTTTCGCTTCGCTTCAATTAACTCAATAGCTCTGTCTAAATCTACCGACATCGGGTTTTCACCTTTATCTAACGAAACAAATAATTTATCAAAACGTACAAAAGGACCAAATCTTCCATTGGCTACAACAACTTCTTTCCCTTCATATTCTCCTAGTGTTTTTGGCAGTTTAAACAAATCCATTGCTTCTTCAAAAGTAATAGAATTCATTGTTTGATCGCCTTGCAAACTTGCAAACCTTGGTTTTTCTTCGTCTGTCACCTCACCTATTTGCACCATAGCTCCATAACGTCCTAAACGAACATAAACGTTTTTACCGCTTTCAGAATCCACCCCAAGCAATCGCTCTCCTTTAGCTCGATCAGCATTAGCCGCTACATCTTCTACCATAGGATGGAAATCGTTGTAAAAAGCTTTAATTACCGATGTCCAATTTTCTTTTCCTTCGGCAATTTCATCAAATTCGTCTTCTACTTTAGCGGTAAAACCATAATCTAAAATATTTGAAAAATTTTCTACTAAAAAATCGTTTACAATATTACCTATATCAGTAGGCACCAATTTACCTCTATCAGAACCTACTTTTTCTGATAAGGTTTTTTCAGAAATTTCGTTATTTTTTAAGCTTAACTGAGTATATTTTCGATCTTTACCTTCTACGGTTCCTTTTGCCACATATTCTCTACGCTGAATAGTAGAAATAGTAGGTGCATAAGTAGACGGACGACCAATACCTAGCTCTTCTAATCGTTTTACCAATGCAGCTTCAGTATAACGAGCCGCTGGACGTGTATACCGCTCTGTTGCTAAAATTAATTTATTATCTAGCTTTTCTGAAATTTTCATTTTAGGCAACATTCCTGCTTGTTCTTCTTCTTCATTATCAGTACCTTCTAAATACACTTTTAAAAACCCTTCAAAGGTAATTACCTCTCCATCTGCTCTAAATTGATGATCGTTATTAGTATTACCAATTTTTACAACGGTACGTTCTAATTGAGCTTCGCTCATTTGTGAAGCAATAGTACGTTTCCATATTAAACTATATAAGCGGTCTTGATCATAATCTACTGAAACTTCGTGAAGCTGCATATTGGTTGGACGAATAGCTTCGTGAGCTTCTTGAGCACCTTTTGATTTTGTAGAAAAATTACGAGGTTTACTATAAGCCTCACCATAACTTTCTATAATTTCTTCTCGAGCAGCATTTTTAGCATCATCAGATAAATTAACGCTATCGGTTCGCATATAAGTAATTAACCCTGCTTCATATAAACGCTGTGCCATTAACATAGTTTTGGCTACTGGGAAACCTAATTTTCTAGAGGCTTCTTGCTGTAATGTTGACGTTGTAAATGGTGCTGTAGGTGATTTTTTTGCTGGTTTTTTTTGTAAATCAGCAACCGAAAATTCTGCTTTTAAACAAGAATGAAGAAAATCTTCTGCTTCTTTTTTAGTAGAAAAATTGTTTGTTAATTTGGCTTTAAATTTTTTACCCTCAGCATTTACAAATTCAGCATCTATTCTATATGATGCTTGGGGTTTAAAATTTTCTATTTCTCGTTCACGTTCTACAATTAATCGAACAGCTACCGATTGTACTCTACCTGCCGATAAACCACCTTTAACTTTTTTCCAAAGTACAGGTGAAAGCTCATACCCTACTAATCGATCTAAAACACGTCTTGCCTGTTGGGCATTTACCAAATTATAATCAATTTTACGTGGATTTTCAACTGCTTTTAAAATAGCTTTTTTAGTAATTTCATGAAAAACAATACGTTTAGTGTTTTTATCATCTAACTTTAATTGCTCTGCCAAATGCCATGCAATAGCTTCTCCCTCCCTATCTTCATCGGAAGCTAACCATACAGTATCTGCTTTTTTAGCTAAGTCTTTTAGTTTTTTTATTACACTTTTTTTATCAGAACTAACTATATATTTTGGTTTAAAATCACCTTCAACATCTACCCCTAATTCTTTAGACGGTAAATCAGCAACGTGCCCAAAACTAGAGGCTACCTGAAAATCGTTTCCTAAAAATTTTTCAATGGTTTTTGCTTTTGCTGGTGACTCTACTATAACTAAATTTTTTGCCATAAATCATTTACAATTATCAACATTCTAAGTCTTAACTAAGACATTTTTGGTTAGCAAAAGTAGGTATTTTTTTTAATCTGTAGTTTTTGTCTTAAAAAAATAGGTCGTATATTTAATATATAAATCTACAAAAAAATAAATCTTCAATAATTTTAATAAAAGTCTAAATTTTGCTAAAACTTATTCTGAAACGCTATCTATTGCCTTTAAGCTGATTATAAAAATTGATATAACTTTGATTATTAGGATAAAGTTGTACAAGTTTTTCAGCGGTTTTTTTAGCATTTTCATATTCTTTATTTTTAAAATAAGTGTATGCTAATATGTATAATAAATCACCATTTTGAGGCGATTTTTCTAACCCTTTTTTAACTGTAATCTTAGCCTGAGCATAATTGTTAACTTTGGTATACATTAAACCAAGGTTATAATACAATCTAATATTATCAGGCATATACTGTATAGCTTTTTTTATTTGAGCAATAGCCTCATTTGTTCTGTTTAATTCAGACAATAACAAGGCATACGAATAATAGGTTTCTCCGTATGCTGGCTCTTGTTTTATAATGGTTTTAAACGCTTCTTCTGCCTTAACCATATCGCCATTTCTATAATATAAATTTGCTAAATTTGTTCGAGCAATATTATTTAAATTATCAATTTTTAATGCTTTTTCGTATTCTGATATTGCTAAAGAAAGTTTTCCTTTTTTTAAATAATAATCTGCTTTTTTCATTCTTCCACCAACAAAATCAGCATTTTGATTAATATTTGCATTAAATTCAGCTTTTACCTTTTTATAGGCTTCTTGGTATTCTTTTGGCACCTGTAGTTCATCTAAACCGCCTATAGCAAAAAAAGCTTTTATTCTAACCGCTCGTTTTTTGTCTTTTAACAACGGTAAAAAGTAAGAAAAATAATCTTTATTATCTATTTGACCTAAAACATCTAAACTAGCCGCTTTTACTAACGAAGAATCGTCTTTTAAAAAACTTAATAATTGATTTACTACTTGAGCATTTAAATACGGTTTCATTCCATTAATTGCCGAAGCTCTAGCCATTACTGGGTAAGCAGTATCTTTTGCTAGGGTTAAAAGTGAATTTAAACCATTAGGTTTACCTGTTAACCCAGGAGCTAATAAATCAGAAAAATGGTTTTTTTTAGGCTCACCAAACATTTTTTTATAATTTTCTAAAGCCCACTTATTATCTTTATCTGTATGGCATTGAGTGCACGCATTTGGTGTGCCATAGGCTATGCTTAAATCTGGTCGTGGTATTCTTAAACTATGATCACGTCTAAAATCGTTTTTCATATAAAATTTACCTGGCATATGACAATTAACACACTTGGCGCCTTCTGAATTACTCAAGTGTTTGTAATGAGACGGCACATTAAACTTGGCTGGCTCATGGCATTGCATACATAATTTATTACCTTCAAATTTTATTGATGTTGAATGTGGATTATGACAATTTACACAACTTACACCATTGTGATACATTTTACTTTGTATAAAAGAACCATAAACATAATCTTCATCTAAAATTTGCCCATCAGGATAATAGGTATTTTGCATGATTAAATTTGGATAATAATGATCTAACAAAGTGCCTTTATAATTATAATTTGTAGAAATTTGCTCTCTACGCATATGACAACGTGCACACTCATCAACTATTTTTTTTGAGGGCATACCTGTTGTCATTTTTAAATTACTTGTCGATTTTTTGTATTGCCCTGCCAATTTAGTTACTTGGCTTATATGCTCTTTTCCAGGTCCGTGACAAGCCTCACAACTTACATTAATAAGCGAATATTGTGTGTGATAACTATCGGTAGATGTATTATAATTTTTTCTAACATTGGTAGAATGGCAATCGGCGCACATATTATTCCAATTCATAGCCCCTTTGGTCCAATGTAACCAATCAGAGTGTACAACTTTAAAGTCAGGGTATAAGCTAAACCATTTGTTTTTTTGACTATCCCAAGCTGTGTTTAAACACTGATACCGACCGTTAGGGAATTTTACAATATACTGTTGTAATGGCTTAACCCCAAAGGTGTATTCTATTTTATAATCATAATACTCCCCGTCTGGGCCTTGAGTATTAACGTAATAGTTTCCATCTTTTTTATAAAAATGAGAAGTTACTTTTTGACTTGTAAACCTTTGGTTATCAAAATTTCCTAAAACACTAGAATCTGAGGCAATTTGCATTGCTTTATCATGAAAAGAGCCTTTCCAATTTTTATATTCTTGCTTATGACATTTTTTACAAGCTTGGTCGCCAACAAAAAGACTATCAGAAATTACTTTCGACGATATAAAAATAGCTGTAGTGTCTGTTTTACCTACAGCATTATACTGCTCTTTTTTATGGCTACAAGATGCTAAAAAGAGTAGGAATACAAAAAAAAACAGGTATTGTATTTTATGCTTCAAAAAATATTTTTATTTTTTTTATATTAAACTTTAAGCTGTTGAATAGCGGGCGCATATTGTTTTTCGTCAATTACAATTTTAGCAATAATTTCTTTAAGAATTTCTGAAGTACCTCCTCCAATAGGACCTAAACGACTATCTCGTAATAAACGCGCCATAGGATAATCTTCCATATAACCATAACCGCCTAATAGTTGTAAAGCTTCATATATAACCTCATCTGCCATTTTTGTAGATAATAATTTAGACATACTAGCTTCTTTAACAGCGTATTCATTATTATTTAAACGTTGTACTATAGCATAGTTATAGGTTTTACACATGTCTACTCTACTCGCCATTTCGGCTATTTTATGTCGTAATGCTTGAAATTTATCTAATGTTTTGCCAAAAGCAATTCGTTCTTTTACGTAAGCCAAAGCATAATCTAATGCATATTCTGCACGAGCATGTGCATTAATACCCATAAGTATTCGTTCTAATGCAAAATGTTGCATAATATAACCAAATCCTTTTCCTTCTTGTCCCATTAAATTAGTTGCCGGAACAATGACGTTATCAAATGCTATTTCTGCAGTATCAGAAGCTCGCCAACCTAATTTATCTAATTTGGTTGCAGAAATTCCAACAGTATCTCTATCTATAACAAAGATACTAATTCCTTTATACTTTTCTTGCGTATCTGTTTTAGCCGCAACCACTAAATAATCTGAATAAACACCATTGGTAATAAAGGTTTTCGACCCATTAATAACGTACGCATCTCCTTTTTTTACAGCAGTAGTTCGCATACTGGCAACATCGCTTCCTCCAAAAGGCTCAGTAATACACAAACAACCTATTTTATCACCATGAATACTCGGCGTTAAGTAGGTTTGTTTTATGTTATCATCACCTTCTTCTTTAAGGTGCGTCATTGCTAAATAAGCATGAGCCCACATAGCCGCAGCAAAACCTCCTGAATTTATTTTTTGCAACTCTTCTAAAAAAATAACTGTATAATACAAATCTAAATCAAGACCTCCGTAGGCTTCAGGTTGATGCAACCCAAAATACCCCATTTCTCCAAATTTTTTCCATATAAAACGTTCTATACTTCCTGTTTTTTCCCATTTATCAATATGAGGCACAACTTCTTTTTGTAAAAACTTCCTAAAACTTTGGCGAAAATCTCTGTGTTCTTGCGTAAAATACATTATTGTGGTTGTTTGTTTATTCAGCGGTCAAATATATAATTATTCTCTCGTATTTATTTAACGGAAAACCCTTAATATTTTTTAATTCTGAAATGTCTTGAAGCTCTGCAACTTGGTCTCTATATTCGAATATTTTTTTACATAATGTATAATCTATATAAGGGGTTTTTAACACCTCTTTAAAGGTTGCTGTGTTTATATTTATTCTTTTAATTTTAGGTTTGGTTATAATTTTAAAAGTATTAAGTACTTTTTTTACAACTACAGAATCTATATTCCAAACTTCATATAATTGATAATCGTACGAAAACCCTTGTAATCTAGCTCGATAATTAACAATTCTTGCCGATAGTTTATCACCAATACCGTTAACCGTTTGTAAATCTTGCTGGGTGGCCTTATTAATATCGTTAGTAGAAACTGGTATGGTTTTATCTGATTTTTCTATTTTTTTTAAATCATTATTAGACTTAACTGCTGATTTTATTTTTTTATTTTGAGCGATAACCCAATCAGGAAACTTAAAATACGCTGAAATTTTGTTTAATAGCGAATCGGATACTTGTGTTACCTGCTGAAATTCTTTAGCAGAATTAATAAATTTATTTTGTTTTCGATAAGCATGTAGTCGATTAATTTCTTCTAGAGACATACCTAATTGCTCTCCTTTAAAATCACTTATATAATTAGGATTAAAAGGTGTTATAGTAAAAGACTCATTGGTAATATGAATTTCTTTTAAACTATCTATTTGTTTTTGAAGTTCTACCAAATCTGACGAAGGAAGTAATTCTGATTTGTTTGATGTACTAGAAAAATAAAAGTATACTAACTGCAATAAAACAATAAAAATGCACAAAAATAAAATCCCATTTCGTTGACGTTTATTATATCTGAAATGGGATTTTAAATACTTCACTTTTAATTTTAATTTTAATTTTATTATGATGTTTTTAGCACTCCAATAGCTTTTAAGTATTTTACAAGTTCTTCACGTACTTTTGGAAACAAGAAAAACAGCCCTATAATATTAGGTACTGCCATAGCAAATATCATTGCATCTGAAAAATCGGTAACAGCGCCTAAACTAACAGACGAACCAACAATTACAAATAAACAAAATAATATTTTGTAGGTGTAATCTGATTTTTTTGAACGCCCAAATAAAAACATCCAACCTTGTAACCCATAATAAGACCAAGATAGCATCGTAGAAAAGGCAAATAACACAACTGCTAAGGTTAAGATATAAGGAAACCAAGGTAATACGGTTGCAAATGCTTTTGAAGTAGCTAGCACCCCGTCAGGAGATTTAACACCATAAGTCATAACATCTCCATTACTGTTCGTGATAATAATTACTAAAGCTGTCATAGTACAAACAACAACCGTATCTATAAAAGGCTCTAATAGCGCCACTAAACCTTCTGACGCAGGATATTTTGTTTTTACTGCTGAATGCGCAATGGCTGCAGACCCAACCCCTGCTTCGTTAGAAAAAGCTGCTCTTTGAAAACCAATAATTAACACCCCTAGTATTCCTCCTGAAATTCCTTTAGGCTCAAATGCCCCGTCCATAATTTGACTAAATGCATCTCCAATGTGTACAAAATTTACCGCTAGTATAATAATTGCCGCTACCACATATATACCGACCATAAAAGGCACTATTTTTTCAGTAATATTACCTATTCTTTTAATTCCTCCAATAATTACAACAGCTACTAAAACAGCCATTATAACGCCAAAGGTTAATGCTGACGACAAATTGTTAGACCCTATCATACTGGTAAACTGTTGTGCCGCTTGATTTGCTTGAAACATATTACCTCCACCAAAAGATCCGCCAACAACCATCACGGCAAAAACAGCGGCTAATATTTTTCCTAATTTACTTTTTCCAACATCTGCTAAACCTTTTCTTAAATAATACATAGGACCTCCATAAATACGTCCTCCTTCTCCTACATCTCTATATTTAACTCCTAGAGTACATTCTACAAATTTTGAAGACATGCCTAACAAACCTGCTATTACCATCCAAAAAGTAGCTCCTGGACCTCCTAACGAAAGTGCCACAGCAACTCCTGCAATATTTCCTAAACCTACAGTACCTGACAAAGCCGCCGTTAACGCTTGAAAATGAGATACTTCACCAGCACCTTCTATTCTAATTGTTTCGATAGCATCACCTCCTGGAGTAGGGTCGCCCTCCATAATATCAGAAGTTACATGGTCAATATCATCATACTTACCTTTAACAATATTAATAGAGGTTGGAAACCTTCTAATATTTACAAATTTAAAAATAATGGTAAAAATTAATCCTGCTAGCAGTAATAGAATAATAACTAGAGGCATTTCAACACCGTTGCCGAACTTAACTGGATAAAAAACGAAGCTACCCCAAGCATCAGCTATAGGCTTAAATCCATCATTAATACGTTCTGCTAAACCTTTTCCCTCTGCAAAAGTGAATATGGGGGTTATAATAAATAATATTGTTAGTAGTGATTTCTTCATAATCTATGAATTGGTTATTTTTTAATTAAAAAAGCGCAATATCTTAAAAAATTCAACTTTTGGCAAATTTTGTTTGTTAAATATCCCCTTAAAGCATGGTTGTTTTAAATATTTCTAAATCTTCTTTAAAAGATTGAACGTGTAATTGTAATACATTTTGTGTTTTAGATAAGTCAAATCCTGTCTTTACAGGTCTCGGAGCTATTTGATTTAACGTTGTTGTAGAAATCGGTTTTATTAAACTTTTATCTAAATTAAAAACCTCAGCTATTTGCAAAGCTATTTCGTATATACTTAACAACGTGTTTGACGAAATATTATAAATACCTGTATGTGTTTTATCTATAGCTATTTTACAGGCTAACGCAAGGTTTTCTACGTAGGTAGGCATTCTATATTGATCGTTAACAATAGTTACTTCTTTTCTTTCTTTTAACGATTGCTTTACCCATAACACAATATTTTTTCGAGGCATATGGTGTACATTACCATACACTAAAATTGTACGTAAAATAGTGTATTTTATCTTTGACTTTTCAATAATTTTTTCTGACTTTAACTTTGATAAACCATAGTAGTTTATAGGGTTTGGCATATCGGTTTCTGCATAGTATCCTTTTGTACCATCAAAAATAAAATCGGTAGAAATATGAACAAGGTGAGCATTGGTTTCTTCACAAAAATCTACAAGATATTTTACAGCAGTTACATTTATGTTATCACATTGTTGTTTGTTTTTTTCACATTCATCCACATTTGCCATTGCTGCTGTATTTATAATTACATCAGCATTGCATTCGGTTAGTTTTTTATGTAATTGAGTTTTATTGGTAATATCAATAGATATATAACTAAAATCTTCTCTACCGCTTTTATTTTCGCCTCTCGAAAAACCATAAACTTTGTAGCTTTCTTTTTCTTTTAACAATAAATTTACTAACGATTGACCTAATAATCCGTTACTACCTGTTATAACTACTTTTTTCACACAAATTTAGATTTAACTTAGTGTTACGTTTATATTTAAAATTATAGCAATTGCTTTAAGTTGTTTGCTTGTTTTAGAGTTTTACAAACCATTTTTTAAATACTACAACTTATCGTTTACTAAACTCATAATTCTTTCAAATTGTTCTTGCAACCCCATATCACTATTATCAAGTTCAATAGCATCAGATGCTTTTACTAAAGGAGAGTCTTTTCGAGTAGAATCGATACGATCTCGTTCTTTAACGTTTTGTAAAACTTCTTGATAATTAACCTCGTACCCTTTATCAATTAATTCTTTATAACGTCTTTTTGCTCTTTTATCGGGCGATGCATTCATAAATAATTTTAATTCAGCATCTGGAAAAACAACTGTTCCAATATCACGACCATCCATAACAATACCTTTGTTTTTTGCAACAGCCCGCTGTGCTAATACTAATTTTTTTCGAACTTCAGACAATGTTGCAACCTTACTCACCAATTTAGACACCTCCATACCTCTAATTAATTTTTCTACATTTTTTCCATTTAAAAATATTTCAGAAGCTTCTTGCTCTTGGTTATAAACAAAAGTTAGGTTAATTTTATCTAAATCGTTTATTAGTTTTTCTTTATCAAAAAAACTTGTTGATATATAGTTTTTTTGTATTGCATATAATGTAACTGCTCTATACATAGCTCCTGTATCAACATAAATATACCCTAATTGTTTAGCTAGTTGCTTAGCAATTGTACTTTTTCCTGTCGATGAAAACCCGTCAATAGCAATAATTATTTTTTTTTTCATTTCTGTTGTTATTGCAACCGTAAAGGTACATTAAAATTAAACTTCATTTCAATACAATAAAACACTTTAAAATTTCTTTACGTTATCTTTACCTCTTTTATAACTCTTCTCTCCCATATCAATTTGTAGACTAAAAGTACTTACATTAGTTGCTGAATGATATTTAGAGTATGCGTATTGTAACTTTAGTTTATTCATTTTCAAACCAAAACCAAACGAAATTCCACCAAAGGTGCGCACATTTTGCAACTTCAATTCATTACCTCTTTTAAAATTGTATCCTAAACGCAAATTAATTGCTTTTTCAGGAAACAGTTCTACTCCCAACACAAAATGACGAGCTAAATTATTAATAAAAGTAATTTTTTCTGGGGTTACATTTCCATTAAAATCGGTTGTTGAATTTGACGGATTAGGTACTGAAAGATTCCATTTTTGTAAATTATTTATTGTAAAATACCAACATAACGGAACATGTTCTAACTTATACGAACCCCCTATCGCTATTTGTAAAGGTAGCGACTCGCTAGTGCCGTTATATGAGGTAATTTGTGTACCTACATTTCTAACAACTAAAGAAATTTTATAAGGCAACCCTTTGCGATAATATAACATACCAAAATCAAAAGCAATACCTGTAGAAGAAAACGTATCTATAACTGAATTAATAACTTTTAAATTTGTTCCTATATACACACGATTAGGTAAAATGGGATATGCATACCCTACAGAAAGGGCTATATCACTTGCACTGAAGTTACCTGTTTCATTTCCTTGTTCATCTGCACCAATTAAAGTACCATAGTTTAAGTATTTTATATTTGTTTGTAAAGTACCTACCCTTCTATTTATAGTATATGCAAAAGCAGCTGAACCTACATTAACTCCTGCTAAATAATTGGTATAATTAACCGATAATTTTTTATCAATACTACTTGTTATGGTTGCGGGATTCCAAGTGGGTTGGTTTACGTTATCTACCAAAGTTAGTGTTTCACCACCTAATGCAACCTGTCTTGCAGAAGTGCTAATGTTTAAAAACTGATATACTTTTTCGCCACCAATTTGTGAAAACGCACAAAAAGAAAAAAAATAAAGAAAAATCACGAAAAAATATTTTCTCATAAAATTAGATTACATTGAAAACAGCAATATAAGTATAACGCTGTAAATCGATAATATTTTATATTTTTTTTAACGTTATAGCATGCAAGTGCAATCCTGAAGCAGGAGCAATAGTTTTTAAAAAAGACTCTTTTTCTGACACCTTTAAAGATTGTTTTATAAAATCTAACGAATAATTTCCCTTTCCTAATTCTACCAAAGCTCCCATAATTAAACGAATTTGATTTCGCAAAAAGCCCTCTCCTTTTATAATTAAAACATAACTCTTTTTCGGAAAAAACGAAGCTGTTAATTCCGTATTTTCTTTAATACAACATACATCTATAGTTCGTTTTACTTTGGTGGCTTCTGATGGCTTAGTACAATAGTGTACAAAATTATGATAGCCTTCAAATAGTTTTGCTCCTTTTTTCATTAAATCAACATCTAAATTATCTATATACCCTGTTAAAAAGGGCGCACAATAAGGATGGTTTTTTTCACCAAACGAAAAATAATAATGATACTCCTTTATTTTAGGGTGTTGTATAATATTAAAGTTTTCATCCGTTATTCGTTTTATTGCTAAGGCTTTAATGTCGGCGGGTGAATTTGTATTAAATTCTTGTATAAAACCAACTTCATCTAATTTTTCATCAACAAAAAGCTCAAAATAGTAATTAAATGCCGAAACTTTAGCATCAGTTCTTCCTACACCAACTGTTTTAAACCTCGTTTTACTAATAAATTTTAGTGTTTTATCTACCGCCCAATGTACTGTTTTTAAATTCGGTTGTTTTTGCCAACCATGAAATCGAAATCCTAAATATTGAAACGTTACTAAATATAAAAATTGATAATTCATTAATACAAATATATGTGCATTGCAAAATTATTCAACAAATAAACTTTTCATAATAATAAATCAAAAATAATTGCCGCAACAAATTTTACAATATCACACTTAATCGTTTATACTAGATTAAGCTCATCAATAATGGTTTTTATACCTTTGCAAGGTGGAAAACAACAATAAACATTCAACTAATCTAAATAAGTTTATTAGCGCTACTGGAATTTGTTCTCGTAGAGAAGCTGAAAAATTTATTATAGCGCAACGGGTAACCATTAATGGCAAGTTAGCGGTTTTAGGCAATCGTGTTTTTGAAGGTGATATTGTTAAAATAGATGGCAAACCACTTAAAACCAAGCCTAAAACACTTTACATTGCACTAAACAAGCCTATTGGCATTGTTTCTACAACCGACAGTAAAGAAAAAAAGAACATCGTTAAACATATAGGGCACCCGCAACGATTGTTTCCTATAGGACGCTTAGACAAACCATCTGAAGGACTCATTTTTTTAACAAACGATGGCGATATTGTAAACAAAATTTTACGAGCCGGAAACAATCACGAAAAAGAGTATTTAGTTTGGGTTGATAAAAAAATTGATACTGATTTTATAAAAAAAATGAGTAACGGAATTCCTATTTTAGGCACTGTAACTCAGAAATGTAAAACTGAAAAAATAGACGAAAAGGTTTTTAAAATTATTCTCACTCAGGGTTTAAATAGGCAAATTCGTAGAATGTGTGAATATCTAGGTTATACTGTTACTAAGTTAAAACGTACCCGAATTATGAATGTGGCTTTAGGAAATTTAAAACCTGGAAGCTGGAGAGAACTTACCTCAAAAGAAATAAACGAAATTAACAGGTTAATTGCTAGCTCATCTAAAACCGAAGAAGCCTCGTTAGCTATTAACAAATCTAAAAATAAAAGAAAAAAATAAGCTACCTAAACACCTAAACAAACTAACAATCAAAACACAACGCTTTCTATCACAGAAATTTATAAACATCTAAATGCTTTCAAAACCTTAGCAATCTTTTAATTTTCCAATACTTAAATAGTGTTATCTTTGCAGGCAGTATTCTTTAAAGAATTGTTTTACAAATCCCTTTAAGTAGGTAATTAATTTATTTTTTTGAAATTTAATTTAACAATATCCGATTCTAAAAGCAAAGCCAGAGCTGGAGAAATTATAACTGACCACGGTAAAATAGAAACCCCTATTTTTATGCCCGTAGGTACCATTGCATCGGTAAAAGGGGTGCATCAGTCAGAATTAAAAAACGAAATTAACCCCGATATTATTTTAGGAAACACCTATCATTTATATCTACGCCCTCAAACCACTATTTTAGAGCAGGCAGGTGGCCTACATAAATTTATGAATTGGGATAGAAACATTTTAACGGATAGTGGTGGTTACCAAGTATATTCACTGGCGAATAGAAGAAAAATTAAGGAAGAAGGTGTAAAATTTAAAAGTCATATCGATGGATCTACTCATTTTTTTACTCCTGAAAATGTAATGGAAATACAGCGAAGTATTGGGGCTGATATTATTATGGCTTTTGATGAATGTACGCCTTATCCATGCGAATACAACTATGCCAAACAATCAATGGAAAGAACCCATCGTTGGCTAACTCGCTGTGTAAATCACTTAAAAAGAACACCTTTAAAATACGATTACAATCAAACGCTATTTCCTATAGTACAAGGTAGCACATATAAAGATTTGCGAAAACAATCAGCAAATTTTATAGCATCTATTGAAGCAGAAGGAAATGCTATTGGCGGATTATCTGTTGGCGAACCAGCAGAAGAAATGTATGCTATGACCGAGGTGGTTACTGAAATTTTACCCAAAGATAAACCCCGCTATTTAATGGGTGTAGGCACACCTATTAATATTCTTGAAAACATTGCCTTAGGTATTGATATGTTCGATTGTGTAATGCCTACACGAAATGCTCGAAATGGCATGCTATTTACAGCTCACGGAACAATCAATATTAAAAATAAAAAATGGGAAAATGATTTTTCGCCAATAGATGAAATGGCAATAACTTATGTAGATACCCTTTACTCTAAGGCTTATTTAAGACATTTATTTGCTTCAAAAGAAATGTTAGGAAAACAAATAGCTACCATACATAACCTTGGATTTTATTTATGGTTAGTACGTGAAGCAAGAAAACATATACTAGCTGGAGATTTTACACAATGGAAAGATACAATGGTAAAACAAATGAACAAACGTTTGTAATTAATACTTTAATTTTTTGAAAATACTAGACTGGTACATATTAAAAAAATTCTTAGTAACGTTTTTATTTACGCTATTAATTTTAATACCTATAGCAGTAGCCATAGATATAGCTGAAAAAATAGATAAATTTTTACATAGCGACGATTTAACTTTTTTTCAAATAGTAGATGAATACTATAAAAATTTTATTATTTACTATGCAAATACTTTTATGCCTTTGGCATTGTTTATTTCGGTAATCGTATTTACTTCTAAGCTAGCAAACAATACAGAAATTGTAGCCATGACTAGTGCTAAAATTTCTTTTACTCGTTTTTTATACCCTTATTTTATTGGTGCTTCTATAGTAACATTATTAGCACTAACAATGAACCATTACGTGGTACCTAACAGTAGTGTTGTTAGAAAAAAATTTGAACGAACTTATTTTAAAAAACAAAAATATGCTGACCATGTTGTACTAGATTTTAGTTTACAATTAAATGACAGCACCTATATTTATATTCAAAATTACGATTTACGAAGAAATACAGGATATAATTTTTCAACCGAAACCTATCAAGGATTAAAACTAAAGCGTAGACTTACGGCAAATAATATAAACTGGATAAAAAAAGACAGCGTTTTTAGATTATCAAATTGGAAAGAACGCATAATTTTTAACAAAAGAGATAGTATTTTCTTTGGTAACAAATTAGACACAGCCTTTGCTTTTACCCCTAAAGATTTGATGTATAAATCTGCAATGGCACAAGAAATGACCTCTGACAAGTTGAGTAATTTTATAAAACTATCTAAAAAAAGAGGAGTAAAAAACTTAAATGCTTATTTAGTAGAATTATACAAACGAACCAGCCTGCCTATTGCCTCTTATTTTTTAACCTTAATAGCTGTAGCCTTAGCCTACAAAAAACGCCGTGGTGGTACAGGGGTTAATATTGCTATAGGTATAACAGGTATGTTTATTTATGTTTTTTTCTTAAAAGTGTCTGAGGTTTTAGGAGCCGTAGCTGGCGCCAACTCATTACTTAATATTTGGATGCCTAATATTATTTTTGGGGCTGTTGCCTTATTTTTATACCAAAATGCACGAAAGTAAACTATCAAATTACCTACAACTACACTTTGTTGTTTTTATTTGGGGGTTTACTGCCATATTAGGCGCATTAATTTCTATTGATGCCATTCCTTTAGTTTGGTACCGAATGCTCTTAGCTATAATTTTTATTAGCCTTTATTTTTTATTTTATAAAAAATCGTTTTTAATAGATAAGAAAGGAATCTTAAAATTTATACTTTCAGGAATTATCATTGCTGTTCATTGGATTACTTTTTTTAAAGCTATAAAAGTGTCTAATGTTTCAATTGCCTTAGTTACCATGAGTACAGGGGCTTTTTTTACTTCATTAATCGAACCCATTTTTTTTAAACGAAAAATTAAACTTATAGAAGTGCTTTTAGGAATAATGGTAATTATTGGTTTATATATTATTTTCAATTTTGAAAGTAAGTACACCTTAGGTATTTTATATGCACTAATCTCAGCCTTTTTATCTGCTTTGTTTTCTGTTTTAAACGGATTATATGTTAAACAATACCAACCCGAAGTAATATCGCTATACCAATTACTATTTGGCACACTAGCAGTTAGCCTTTATTTAATTGCAAACCATAGTTTTAATGCTCATTTTTTTAACCTATCGGGCTCAGATTGGTTTTATCTACTTATTTTAAGCAGTATATGCACCGCCTATGCATTTGTAACATCGGTAAAAGTAATGAAATACTTAACTCCCTTTACAGTAATGCTTACCATTAATTTAGAACCCATTTATGCAATTATTTTAGCCCTATTAATTTTTAAAGAAAAAGAACAAATGCATGTTGAATTTTATTATGGGGCTATCATTGTTTTAGGCACTGTTTTAATAAACGGAATATTAAAAAACACAACACTAATCAAAAAAAACAATTAATACGTAACCTTAAAAATTAAGGTAAATGTATACATTCAAACAAATTTTATAGTAAGTTTGCTTTTGCAAACAATAGAACACCATCAATACAAATCAAACTATATATAATGATCGAATATTTAGACTTTGAAATGCCTATTAAAGAGCTAGAAGACCAATTAAAAAAATGCCGATTAATTGGTGATGAAAGTGAGGTAGATGTAACTGAAACTTGTGATAAAATTGAAGAAAAATTAGAAAAAACTAAAAAAGATATTTATAAAAATCTTACCGCATGGCAACGTGTACAACTATCGCGTCACCCTAACAGGCCCTATACTCTAGACTATATAAATGCTATTTGTGGAAATACTTTTATGGAATTACATGGAGATCGAAATGTAAAAGACGATAAAGCTATGATTGGCGGTTTAGGCAAAATTGGAGACCAATCGTACATGTTTATCGGACAACAAAAAGGATACAATACAAAAACCCGTCAATATCGCAATTTTGGTATGGCAAACCCTGAGGGGTACCGTAAAGCATTGCGTTTAATGAAAATGGCCGAAAAATTTAAAATTCCGGTTGTTACCTTACTAGACACACCAGGTGCATACCCTGGCTTAGAAGCGGAAGAACGCGGTCAAGGCGAAGCTATAGCCCGAAATATTTTTGAAATGACTCGTTTAAAAACTCCTATTATAACCATTGTTATTGGTGAAGGCGCTTCAGGAGGCGCTTTAGGAATTGGTGTGGGCGATAGAGTTTATATGATGGAAAATACTTGGTATACGGTTATTTCTCCTGAATCATGTTCTTCTATCTTATGGCGTAGTTGGGAATATAAAGAACAGGCTGCCGAAGCATTAAAATTAACTGGAAAAGACATGAAGCACTTAAAGCTAATCGACGGTATTATTAAAGAACCTATTGATGGCGCTCACCGTGACAGAGAAGGTGCTTTTAAAGCTGTTGAACAGCAAATCACAAAAGCTTTTAACGAGCTTAAAGACTTATCTGATAAAGATTTAGTTGACCAACGCATGGAAAAATATGCACACATGGGTGTTTTTAAAGAATAGAAAACGAAACACATTATATAAAAAAACCTCACAAATTTTAAATTTGTGAGGTTTTTAAGTTTATTCGAAGTTTGTTATTTAATTAACTCATAACTACGTTTAATAAAGTTTGTTAGCTCTTCACCATGCAATAGGTTTTGAGATAATTTAGCTAAATCAAACGCCTGACTAATTAAACGTTGTTGTTTCTTTTCTGTTTTAGTATTTAAAATTTCTGAAACTAATGGGTGATTTGTATTTACCACTAAATTATACATTTCTGGTAAATTACCCATACCCATCATACCACCACCTGTAGCACTCATTTCTTTCATACGGCGCATAAATTCTGGTACTGTAATTAAAAACGGAGAAGCATTAGAATCCATAGCTTCTAATTGAACGGTATACGTTTCTTTAGGCACAGCAGCTTCAATAATAGGCTGTAACTTCTCTTTTTCTTCATCAGAAAGTTTAGATATTACCGTATCATCCTTTTTAATTAAATTATCTATGTGATCTGCATCAACACGTTTAAATTGAATTTTTGCGTCACCTGCTGAAGTTTCTAATTTTTGCATTAAATGACTAACAATAGGAGAATCTAATACTAACACCTCATACCCTTTTGCTTTAGCTTCTTCTATATAACTATGTTGAGCGTTTTTGTTAGCCGCATATAAAATTACCTGATTTCCGTCTTTATCGGTTTGTGTATCTTTGGTTTTTTCAATTAACTCATCAAAAGTAAAATAAGTATTATCAACCGTTGGATACAATGCAAATTTTTTGGCTTTATCAAAAAACTTATCTTCCGACAACATTCCGTATTCAATAATCACTTTAATATCGTTCCATTTTTGTTCAAAATCTTCACGATTATTTTTAAATAAAGACGACAGCTTATCTGCTACTTTTTTAGTAATGTACCCCGAAATTTTCTTTACCGCTCCATCAGCCTGTAAATAACTACGAGAAACATTTAATGGAATATCGGGAGAATCAATTACCCCTTTTAACATTTGTAAAAAATCAGGCACAATACCCTCTACATTATCCGTTACAAATACTTGATTTTGGTATAATTGAATTTTATCTTTTTGTATATCTAAGTTCTGTGTTAATTTAGGGAAAAATAAAATTCCTGTTAAATTAAACGGATAGTCAACATTTAAATGAATATGAAATAATGATTCTTCAAACTGCATTGGATATAGCTCATGATAGAAGTCTTTATAATCTTGATCTTCTAAATCAGCCGGTTTTTTGGTCCATGCAGGGTCTGTGTTGTTTATAATATCGTCAACCTCAATTTGTTTATGCGGTTCGGTAACCTCTTTACCGTCTTTGTCTTTTGTTGTTTTTGGCGTAAAATTGGGGTCGTTTATTTTTTTAGTACCAAATTTAATAGGCACCTGGTTAAAACGATTGTATTTAGTTAATAAGCCACGTATTTTACCCTCTTCTAAAAATTCTGTAGAATCATCAGCAATATGCAATACTATTTCTGTTCCTCTATCAGCCTTATCATGTTCTACTAAAACATATTCTGGCGATCCATCGCAAGTCCAATGCGCTGCAGGCTCATCTTTGTACGATTTAGTAAAAATTTCTACTTTATCGGCCACCATAAAAGCTGAATAAAAACCTAATCCAAAATGCCCAATAACACCTGTTTCATTTTTATCATCTTTATATTTTTCTAAAAACTCTTCAGCTCCTGAAAAAGCAATTTGATTAATGTATTTTTCAACTTCATCAACAGTCATACCAATACCTTGATCTTTAATCGTCAAGGTTTTTGCATCTTTATCAATGCTAATTTCAATTTTACTATCACCTAATTCAGTTTTTGCCTCACCTATAGAAATTAGGTGCTTTAATTTAGTAGTAGCATCTGTTCCGTTCGAAATTAATTCTCGTAAAAATATTTCGTGGTCAGAATACAAGAATTTTTTAATTAGTGGAAAAATATTTTCTACCGCTACATTAATGTTTCCTTTACTCATGTTTTATTATGTTTTTTAGTTTTACTCTTTAATTTTAGAGCACTATTTTTAAATTATAATCAGTATGTGTCAAAAAAAATACCAAATAAAGCTTTGGTGACAAGATGACATTTACACTTCAATTTATTTTAATTTTTATACTTTTATAATCGACAAAAAAAGAAAATATTATGTATAATTCTAAAATTATAGGACTTGGATATTACGTTCCTGAAAATATAGTTACCAATAACGACCTCAAACAATGGATGGACACAAGTGACGAGTGGATTCAAGAACGAACAGGTATAAAAGAACGTCGTTGGATTGATACTGAAACATCGAATGATACCACTTCGTTAATGGGTGCTAAGGCTGCTAAAATTGCCATTGAAAGAGCTGGGTTAACAAAAGATGATATTGATTTTATCGTTTTTGCGACTTTGAGTCCAGACCTATATTTTCCTGGAGGAGGCGTTGAAATACAAGAACTATTAGACATGCCCACCATTGGTGCCCTAGATGTACGTAATCAATGTTCTGGTTTTGTATATGCCTTATCGGTAGCCGATCAATTTATTAAAACGGGTATGTATAAAAATATCTTGGTAATAGGTTCTGAAAACCATTCGGGTGGTTTAGACCGTTCTACCCGAGGTAGAAATGTTTCTGTAATTTTTGGTGATGGTGCTGGAGCGGCAATACTTTCTCGTACCGAAGAAAAAAATAAAGGGATATTATCTTCACATTTACATTCTGAAGGAAAATATGCAAAAGAATTAGCCCTAATAAGTCCGTCTACCCAAAAATGGGTTAATACTATTATACAAGAAAACAATCCAGATGACACTTCGTATTACCCTTACATGAATGGGCAATTTGTATTTAAGCATGCTGTAGCACGTTTTTCTGAAGCAATTATTGAGGGGTTACAAGCAAACCAATTAAAAAAAGAAGATATTGATATGCTTATTCCACATCAAGCCAATTTACGAATTGCACAGTTTATTCAAAAAAAGTTTCAATTACCTGACAATAAAGTATTTAATAATATAGAAAAATATGGTAATACTACTGCTGCTTCTATAATTATTGCTTTAACCGAAGCATGGGAAAAAGGTAAAATAAAAGACAACGACTTAGTAATTTTAGCTGCCTTTGGCAGTGGTTTTACTTGGGGCTCTGTAGTAATACGGTGGTAACCATTATAAGCTAAAATACAGAAAGTTAATTTTCTGCCAAATTGTCACCGAATTAAATTATTGGTTGTATCTTTGTTGCTTTATTCTTAAACATGGAACAAGTAAAGAAAATCATAGATGAAAAAGCGCAGGGTCAAGCGTTAATTACCGAAACTAAAAAAGAAAATGCCAAAAAACTTT
This sequence comes from Tenacibaculum sp. UWU-22, assembly GCF_041021355.1. Classification (NCBI taxonomy): domain Bacteria; kingdom Pseudomonadati; phylum Bacteroidota; class Flavobacteriia; order Flavobacteriales; family Flavobacteriaceae; genus Tenacibaculum; species Tenacibaculum sp. UWU-22. Next base: position 109,260 of record NZ_JBFNGP010000002.1, read on the forward strand.
TTATAGAAAGCTATGGCTGTCAAATGAATATGAACGACAGCGAAATTGTAGCTTCTATTTTAGCTGACAACGGTTTTAATACCACACAAAACTTAGAAGATGCTGATTTGGTATTAGTAAACACCTGTTCTATTCGTGAAAAAGCAGAAACCACAATACGTAATCGATTAAAAAAATACAATGCTGTAAAAAAAATAAACCCGAGTATGAAAGTAGGGGTATTAGGCTGTATGGCAGAACGATTAAAGTCTAAGTTTTTAGAAGAAGAAAAAATTGTAGACCTAGTAGTAGGACCTGACGCCTATAAAGATTTACCTAATTTAATTGAAGAAATTGAAGCTGGGCGCGATGCCGTAAATGTAATTTTATCAAAAGATGAAACTTATGGTGATGTTTCTCCTGTACGTTTAAACTCTAATGGCGTTTCTGCTTTTGTATCTATTACTCGTGGTTGTGATAACATGTGTACCTTTTGCGTAGTACCTTTTACTCGTGGTCGAGAACGAAGTCGTGACCCCAAAAGTATTTTAGAAGAAATACGTAGTATGCAAAAAAAGAACTTTAAAGAAATTACCCTATTAGGGCAAAATGTAGATTCATACCTATGGTACGGTGGCGGACTTAAAAAAGACTTTAAAAATGCATCAGAAATAGCACAAGCAACTGCTGTAAATTTTGCACAGTTATTAGATATGTGTGCTACAGAATTTCCTAAAATACGTTTTCGTTTTTCCACCTCAAATCCACAGGATATGACTTTGGATGTAATTCACGTAATGGCAAAACACAGTAACATTTGTAAATACATTCACTTACCCGTTCAAAGTGGAAGCAACGCTATGCTTAAAGCTATGAACCGCCAACACACTCGAGAAGAGTATATGGAATTGGTAGATAATATATACAAAATTGTTCCTGAAATGGCACTATCACAAGATATGATTGCTGGCTTTTGTGGCGAAACAGAACAAGATCACCAAGACACATTAGCATTAATGAACCATGTAAAATACGATTTTGGGTTTATGTTTGCCTACTCTGAAAGACCCGGAACTTTAGCCGAAAAAAAAATGAAAGATGATGTGCCTTCTGAAATAAAAAAACAACGTTTACAAGAAATAATTAACCTACAACAAGAACATAGTTTATATAGAACTAAACAACATGTAGGCAATATCGAAGAGGTTTTAATCGAAGGAGAATCTAAAAAATCTAATAAACATTGGAAAGGAAGAAACACACAAAATACTGTAGTTGTTTTTCCGAAAGAACACTATACATTAGGCGATTTTGTTAATGTAAAAATAGAAGACTGTACTACAGCAACCTTAATAGGAAGGGCTGTAGGTTATAGTGATAATAACTAATTTGGCAAAAAGTTTAAACATTTTAAAGTTTAAGTAAACTTTAAAACCATTAACTTTAAAACTACATAGATGGAAAGTTTACAAGCTATAAAGCAACGTTTTAGCATTATTGGTAATGATACGCAATTAAATCGAGCATTAGAAAAAGCAATGCGTGTTGCACCCACAGATATTTCTGTTTTAGTTACTGGAGAAAGTGGTGTGGGTAAAGAAAATATTCCAAAAATAATTCATTCTTTATCACATCGAAAACACGCAAAATATATTGCTGTTAACTGTGGAGCCATACCAGAAGGAACTATAGATAGTGAACTTTTCGGTCATGAAAAAGGTGCTTTTACTGGAGCCACAGCAACCCGAAAAGGATACTTTGAAGTTGCTGATGGAGGAACCATTTTTTTAGATGAAGTAGGCGAATTACCCTTAACCACACAGGTACGACTACTACGTGTTTTAGAAAATGGTGAATTTATAAAGGTAGGTTCTTCTGAAGTACAAAAAACAAATGTACGTATTGTTGCCGCTACTAATATTGATATGTTTAATGCTATTGCAAAAAACAAATTTAGAGAAGACCTGTATTATCGATTAAGCACTATCGAAATTCATTTGCCTTCGCTACGCGAACGAGGAGACGATATTCATTTATTATTTCGAAAATTTGCTTCCGATTTTGCTCAAAAATATCATATGCCTACGATTCGCCTAGATGATAATGCTGTTCGTGTTTTACTAAACTACCGTTTTCCAGGAAATATTAGACAATTAAAAAATATTGCTGAACAAATCTCAGTTGTTGAAGAAAATAGAGAAATCACCCCCGAAAAGCTAATGCAATATTTACCAAACAATAGCTCAAACTTACCCGCTGTAGTAAGCGGAAAAACAACTTCTAATGATTTTGCTACCGAACGCGATATTATGTATAAAATACTGTTTGATATGCGTAACGATATTAACGACCTAAAAAAATTAACCTTAGAGTTAATGAACAATGAAGATTCGAAACAGGTACGGGCAGAAAATCATCAATTAATCAAAAAAATATATCAAGATAAACAACCCGAGTCAGAACCAATAGAAGTAGTTAAAATTCCGCATAAAACAAACGAAAACAAATACGATTATGCAGAAACTATCGAAGAAGATGAAAATTTATCATTACAAGAAAAAGAAATAGAAATGATAAAAAAATCACTCGAAAAAAACAATAATAAACGTAAATTAGCCGCAAAAGAGTTAGGTATCTCTGAACGAACTTTATACCGAAAAATTAAACAATACGACTTATAAAAAATAATTATTTTTAATTGTTATTATTCAATATGCAAATAAAAAAACTCTTGTATGTACCATTAATAATTAGCCTATTTAGTATTCTAATAGCTTGCGGAGCATACTCTTTTACAGGAGGTAACACAGGAGATGCAAAAACCATACAAATCGATTTTTTTCCTAACAGAGCAACCTTAATTGAACCTACTTTAAGTCAGCGTTTTACTACTGAACTACAAGATTTATTTACCCGACAAACAAATCTAAGCTTAATAAAATCGGGAGGCGACATGCAACTATCTGGCGAAATTACCGATTATAGAATTACTCCGATGACTGCTACGGCCAATCAAACAGCAGCTCAAAATAGGCTAACCATTACAATAAATGTTCGGTTCACCAATAAACTAAACGAAAAAGATAATTTTGAAAAAAGTTTTTCTTTTTATTCTGATTACGGAGCTAATCAACAATTAATAGGCGGTGTATTAGATAATGCTTTAAGCGAAATTATAGATAGAATTACTCAAGATATTTTTAATGCTTCTGTGGCAAAATGGTAGTTATAAAACAAAATTGTGGATACTGAAAATTACATAAACATATTAAAAAATCCAGAAAAAATTGAACACGACAATATTGGTGAGTTAAAATATATTGTTAACCAATTTCCTTATTTTCAATCGGCAAGAGTATTATATTTAAAAGCTCTAAAAGAACAAGAAAGTTTTAAATATAACAATGAATTAAAAGTTACTGCCGCTTACACAACAGACAGAAATGTTTTATTTAATTTTATTACCGCTAAAAAATTTAATAGCACCAAACAAAACGACTCTCAGCGTGTAAAAAAAACAGATGCTTCTAAAGAAAAAACAACACCTGACACGGTAGAAAAACAATTAGCGCTTAACACTCCTTTTAATTTTAACAAAAACGAAAACTATTCTTTTAATCAATGGTTACAGTTAGCGGCTAAAAAACCTATTGTTAGAAAAAAAGCCATTAACAAATCGTTAATAATAGATACCTTTATAAAAAACAACCCTAAAATACCTCGAGCTCAAAACAACATTACCCCTATAAAAATTACTCAAAACGAAGAAAATAATCAGTTAATGACTGAAACTTTAGCTAAAGTATATCTTGAACAAAAAAAATATGAAAATGCAATTAAAGCATATCGAATATTAAGTTTGAAATATCCAGAAAAAAGTGGTTTCTTTGCTGACCAGATAAAACGAATACAAATTTTACAAAATTTAAAATAAATGACAACTTACGGTTTACTTTTAATTTTAATTTTAATCATTGCTGTTGCATTGATTTTAATAGTAATGGTACAAAACCCTAAAGGAGGAGGATTGTCATCTTCTTTTGGTGGCGGTGGCACACAATCTATTGGTGGTGTACAAAACACCAATAAATTTCTAGACAGAACAACTTGGACATTAGCAATTTCTTTATTTGCCTTAATTTTATTGTCAAATTTTGCTATTCATAGAGGTAATCAAAAAGATGTTCCTCAATTAGAAAAAACATTAGAAAATGTTACACCATCAAAACCAGCAGTTCCTGCTAAAACTACAACAACTACCCAAAATGATAGTGTAAAATAATTTTTTTATAAATAAAAAATAAAAAAATGCCAATGTGAAAAATGACACGTTGGCATTTTTTTAGCCCATTATTTTTTACACTTTTCAGCTGAATAGAAAAATTGTCAGTTTAATTACATTGGCATACTTTCTGACAAAATAGAAGCAGAAAAACATTAAACAATTAATCAAAAAAACTAATATAAAATGGGATTAAATATCAAACCTCTTGCAGACCGTGTTCTTGTAGAACCTGCTGCTGCTGAAACTACTACAGCCTCAGGTATTATTATACCTGACAATGCAAAAGAAAAACCACAAAAAGGAACTATTGTTGCCATTGGAACCGGAAAAAAAGATGAACCTCTAACTGTAAAAGTTGGTGACACAGTTTTATATGGAAAATATGGAGGCACTGAATTAAAATTTGAAGGAAAAGAATATTTAATGATGAGAGAAAGTGACATTCTTGCTATTATCTAATCATTCTCTATACTATTAGATTTACTAATAGCAATTTTTAATTAAAAAATATAAACTAAGCCTATATTAAAAGCTAAAGGCTAAAAAAATAAAACAAACATGGCAAAAGATATAAAATTTGATATAGAATCGCGCGACGGATTAAAACGAGGCGTAGATGCATTAGCAAATGCTGTAAAAGTAACTTTAGGACCTAAAGGACGTAATGTAATTATTTCAAAATCGTTTGGTGCCCCAACAGTAACAAAAGATGGTGTTTCTGTGGCTAAAGAAGTAGAGTTAGAAGATGAGTTAGAAAACATGGGCGCTCAAATGGTAAAAGAAGTTGCTTCTAAAACCAATGATATAGCAGGAGACGGAACAACAACTGCAACCGTTTTAGCTCAAGCTATTGTTAAAGAAGGATTAAAAAACGTAGCCGCAGGTGCAAACCCTATGGATTTAAAACGTGGTATTGACAAAGCTGTAGAAGCTATTATTACCGATTTAGAAAAACAAGCTAAAAAAGTAGGTAATTCTTCAGAAAAAATAAAACAAGTAGCTGCTATTTCTGCAAATAACGATAATACTATTGGTGATTTAATTGCAACCGCTTTTGGAAAAGTTGGTAAAGAAGGCGTAATTACTGTTGAAGAAGCAAAAGGAACAGATACTTATGTAGATGTAGTTGAAGGAATGCAATTCGACAGAGGTTATTTATCACCTTACTTTGTTACCGATGCTGATAAAATGATTGCTGATTTAGAAAATCCATACATCTTATTATTTGATAAAAAGATTTCTAATCTACAAGAAATTCTTCCTATTTTAGAACCTGTAGCACAGGCTGGAAGACCTTTATTAATTATTGCTGAAGATGTTGACGGACAAGCCTTAGCTACATTAGTAGTTAATAAATTACGTGGCGGATTAAAAATAGCTGCTGTAAAAGCTCCTGGATTTGGCGATCGTAGAAAAGCCATGTTAGAAGATATTGCTATTTTAACTGGTGCAACCGTAATTAGTGAAGAAAGAGGTTTTTCTTTAGAAAACGCCACTTTAGATTTATTAGGTACTGCTGAAACAGTAACTATAGATAAAGACAACACTACTATTGTTAATGGTGCTGGCGACGGTGCTAACATAAAAGCTCGTGTTAACCAAATAAAAGCTCAAATAGAAACTACTACTTCTGATTACGACCGTGAAAAATTACAAGAGCGCTTAGCTAAATTAGCAGGTGGCGTTGCTGTATTATATGTAGGTGCCGCTAGTGAAGTAGAAATGAAAGAAAAGAAAGACCGTGTAGATGATGCTTTACACGCAACTCGTGCTGCTGTTGAAGAAGGTATTGTTGCTGGTGGAGGTGTTGCTTTTGTTCGTGCTAAAAAAGTATTAGAAAAAATAACAACTAATAACTTAGACGAAACTACAGGTATACAAATTGTAAACAAAGCAATTGAAGCTCCTTTAAGAACTATTGTAGAAAATGCTGGTGGTGAAGGTTCTGTTGTAATTAACAAAGTACTAGAAGGTAAAAACGATTTTGGTTATGATGCTAAATCTGAAGCCTATGTAGACATGTTAAAAGCAGGAATTATCGACCCTAAAAAAGTAACTCGTGTAGCTTTAGAAAACGCAGCTTCTGTTGCAGGTATGATTTTAACTACCGAATGTGCTTTAATTGATATTAAAGAAGATACTCCTGCCGCTGGAATGCCTCCTATGGGTGGTGGAATGCCAGGTATGATGTAACATAAAAAACTTATTTAACAACAAATAAGCCTAAAAAAAGACGACCTAAAACAAATGTTTAGGTCGTCTTTTTTATATTTATGCAACTATTAAAAATTATTTTTAGCGGTGTTTTTTAGTATTGGCTAATAGCGTGTTTTTTAATAACATTGCTATAGTCATTGGACCAACACCTCCTGGAACAGGAGTAATATAACTAGCTTTTTTAGAAACCTCATCAAAAGCCACATCGCCTACTAAGCGAAAACCACTTTTTTTGCTAGGGTCTGCTATACGAGAGGTGCCAACATCAATAACCGTTACCCCATCTTTTACCATATCGCCTTTTAAAAATTCAGGAACCCCTAAAGCAGCAATAATAATATCGGCTTGTGAAGTAATTTCTTTTAAATTTTTAGTTCTACTATGCGTAATGGTAACGGTGGCATTCCCCTTTTTTCGTTTTTGAGATAATAAAATACTTACAGGACTACCTACAATATGACTTCTACCAATTACAACGACATGTTTTCCTGTAGTTTCAATATCATATCGATCTAATAGCTCTAAAATACCATAAGGTGTTGCCGACAAAAAAGTAGGCAGATTTAAAACCATTTTACCAACGTTAGCCGGATGAAACCCATCAACATCTTTATTAGAATCAATGGCTAGTAAAATTTTTTGCTCGTCTATTTGTTCGGGTAACGGAAGCTGTACTATAAAACCATCAATTTCATTATCAATATTTAATTTGGCAATTTCATTTAATAGCTTTTCTTCAGATGTATCTTCTGGTAATCTAATTAAAGTAGAATCAAATCCAACACGCTCACAAGCTTTTACTTTAGCATTAACATAAGTTAAACTTCCTCCATCATTACCAACAATAATAGCTGCCAAATGAGGTACTTTTTTTTCTTGTTTTTTAAGCTCTGCTACTTCTAAAGCAATTTCTTCTTTAATATCTGCGGCTGTTTTTCTTCCGTCTAATAAAATCATATTGTATATAAATTAATCAAATTTAATCTTAGGTAACTCAAAAAAAGAATTAAGAACACTATAATTTTTTTCACAAAACCTTTATAGGTGTTAAAATTATTGCATCCCTTTCATCATTTGCATCATTTTTTTACCTCCGCCACCTTGCATCATTTTCATCATTTTACTCATTTGGGTAAATTGTTTCATTAGCTGATTTACTTCTTGCACTGATGTTCCAGAGCCTTTTGCTATACGTTTTTTTCTGCTAGCATCTATTATTGAAGGGGTGCTTCTTTCACTAGGGGTCATCGAGTAAATAATTGCTTCTATACCTTTAAAAGCATCATCATCTACATCTATGTCTTTCATTGCTTTACCAACACCAGGAATCATGCCTATTAAATCTTTCATGCTTCCCATTTTCTTTATTTGATGAATTTGCTTTAAAAAATCATCAAAACCAAATTGATTTTTCGCAATCTTTTTTTGCAACTTTCTAGCCTCTTCTTCATCGTATTGGTCTTGTGCTCTTTCTACTAACGAAATAACGTCACCCATACCTAAAATACGGTCTGCCATACGATCGGGATGAAAAACATCTACAGCATCCATTTTTTCACCCGTACCAATAAACTTAATCGGTTTATCAACTACTGATTTTATAGATAAAGCTGCTCCACCACGTGTATCACCATCTAGCTTAGTTAATACAACACCGTCAAAATTTAAAACATCATTGAATGCTTTTGCTGTATTAACAGCATCTTGCCCCGTCATCGAGTCAACCACAAATAGCGTTTCCTGCGGATTTACCGCTTTATGAATGTTCGATATTTCGGTCATCATTTCCTCATCAACAGCTAATCGACCTGCAGTATCAATAATTACTACATTTTTACCGTTTGATTTGGCATATTTAATTGCATTTTGCGAAATTTCGACAGGGTTTTTATTTCCTTCTTCGGCATATACCTCAACCCCTATTTGTTCACCAACTATACGAAGCTGATTTATCGCTGCAGGACGATACACATCGCACCCTACTAATAAAACTTGTTTTGTTTTTTTGTTTTTTAAGTAATTCGCTAATTTACCTGAAAAGGTAGTTTTACCAGAACCTTGTAAACCTGCCATTAAAATTACCGTAGGAGAACCACCTAGGTTAACACCAACAGTTTCGCTACCCATTAACTCGGTTAACTCATCTTTAACCAACTTTACCATTAATTGCCCTGGGTTTAATGTAGTTAATACATTTTGCCCCATAGCTTTAGATTGTACTTTTTTGGTAAAATCTTTAGCAATTTTATAATTTACATCGGCATCTAATAAAGCTCTACGAACTTCTTTAAGTGTTTCTGCAACATTAACTTCGGTTATTTTACCGTGTCCTTTTAAGGTGTGTAAGGCTTTATCTAACTTTTCACTTAAATTATTAAACATAGTTTGCGTGTATTCTTTTTAGAGGCACAAATTTAGGCATTAGTTGTTAGTTTTTAATAATTTGTTCATAGATTTTTTTTTACGCTAAAGTATTTTAGGTTTGCTTTCGAAAAAATATTTTTTTCAATTAGTTATTGGGCAATAAATATTAACGCAGCACCATTAATACAGTGTCGTTTACCTGTTGTTTCTTTAGGACCGTCATTAAAAATATGCCCTAAATGTCCGCCACAAATAGCACATTTTAACTCAGTAGCACCACTATTTCTATAATCAGCCACCAACTGCACATTACCTTTTACAGCCTTATCAAACGAAGGCCAACCAGTACCCGAGTCAAATTTGTGTTTCGAGGCATATAATGGAGTTTTACAAGCGGCACAAACATAAATACCTTTTTTGTAATTTTTATTTAATTTACTGGTAAACGGATGTTCTGTACCTCCTTGCCGTAAAACGTAATATTGCATAGGGGTAAGTACTGCTTTCCACTGTTTTTCGGTCTTTACAACTTGATACGTTTTTGCTTGTTTAGTTTGCGTATACCCTAAACTACTAATAAGTATACTCAATATTATTACAAGTTTCATTTAAATATGTTTAATTAGCTCTACTAAAATTAATCTGAGTTATTAATAAAATCAACCACCCTACTTGCCGTATTTTTATCATTTAAAATTTTAACATGTCCTAAATTTCGGGTAATTAACAATACGCCATTTTGTAAGTTCTTACGTATAGAAAACGCACAACTTACAGGAACATTGCCATCATTAGCATCGTGAATAATTAATATTGGTATTTTTATGGTTTTTGCTTTTAAACTCGAAGCATAAATATCAATATCTAGTTTCCATTTTTTATCATAAATAGCTTTCATTTTTTTAGCTATAATAGGTTTTAACTTTAAAGTATTGGTAAAATACAAAATAATATCTGAAATTTTATCTCCCGCTCCTATTGATACCATTTTTTTAATCTTAAATCCTTCATTTACGGCACTAAACAAACTCATAGCTCCTAAAGAATGACCTACAGCTGCTTCAAATGGACCAAATTGCTTTTGAATAACTTTTATAGTTTCTAGAAATTGTAATAAAGTTGAGGTTTTACCTGTCGATTTTCCATGAGCTGGTGCATCAAAAGAAATTACCATATAGCCTTTTTCTAAAAGCATATCTGCTATTCTATATAGCTGTGTACTTCGACCAGACCAACCATGCACCAAGAGTATTTTTCTTTTAGAATACCCATACGACAACACATTTATTTTTTCATTATTAGATAGCGTAAGTTCTTTTTTTTGCGCACTATCTTCCATGTACCTTTCTCGTTTAGGCACCGGATAATTTACAGGCCTAATAAATAATTTTGCAGCTAACCAAGCCACTAAATTATGTGAAATAAACTGCAAAACCTTAGCACATACAATTATTTTTTTAGGAACGTTAAAGCTAGGTGGCAAAGTTTTTGTATTATTTAAATAAGGCATTGATAAAAATATTTTTATAATAAAATAGATTTTGTAAATTTAGAAAATGTTAATTAACGTGACTTTTTTTAGAAAATTTGTCAAAAAAAATAAAGACACGTCAAATCAAAAAATAAAAAAATGAAGAAATTAATTGTATTAACCCTTATTTCATTCTTATTTATTGAATGTAGTACGGTTCCTATTACGGGTAGAAAGCGTCTAAATTTTGTTAGTGATGCTCAAATTTTACCATTGAGTTTTGCACAATATAAGGGATTTTTAGAGCAAAATAAAATATCAACAGATGCGGCCATGACATACGAAGTCAAATCTGTAGGAAAACGTATTTCCGCTGCAGTAGATAGGTTTATGCGTGCTAATGGGATGACAAAAGAAGCTGATGCGTATCGTTGGGAGTTTAACTTAATTGATGATAAAACGGTTAATGCGTGGTGTATGCCTGGTGGAAAAGTAGTTTTTTACACTGGTATTTTACCTATTTGTGCTAATACAGATGGCATTGCTTCGGTTATGGGGCACGAGGTTGCACATGCATTTGCTAAACACGGTCAAGAGCGTATGTCTTCAGCCCAAATTCAACAACTTGGAGGCGTGGCTGTAGCAATAGGAACTGCTAGTAGTAAAAACCCACAACAAGCCCAACTTTGGAATATGGTATACGGAGTAGGCTCTCAATTAGGAATGTTAGCCTTTAGTAGAACCCACGAAACAGAAGCGGATAAACTAGGGTTAGTTTTTATGATTATGGCAGGTTACAATGGTGAAGAGGCTATAAATGTATGGGTTCGCATGAGTCAAAGAGCGAGTGCTAGTCAAGCTCCGCCAGAGTTTCTAAGTACACACCCATCTAACCAAACTCGTATTCAAAATTTACGTGCTTTTTTACCAGAAGCTAAAAAACTAGCCGCTAAGTATAATCAGCAAGACCTCAGCAAGCAATAACTGAAAAATATTTTCTTTTATTGTTTTAAAAACGGTCTAAGAGTTATTGTTAGAAATAATTTTTAGACCGTTTTTTTTTATTACTAAAAAATTACATCAATTTTACCCCCTCAATTACACTATAAAACCAAACTTAATGTATAAAATAGGCGATAAAAAATTAATTAATGCTTGGGCATTTTACGATTGGGCCAACTCGGTATACTCCCTTGTAATTAGTACCGCAATTTTTCCGTTATATTATAGTACACTTACCCAAGAAAAAACTGTTTTATTTTTAGGTACAGAATGGAAACATCCAAATAGTTTATATAGTTATGCGCTATCATTTTCGTTTTTAATAGTAGCTTTTATTTCACCTATTTTATCTGGCGTAGCAGATTACACAGGAAACAAAAAAAAATTCATGCAATTTTTTTGCTGGCTAGGAGGTTTATCAGTAATGAGCTTATATTTTTTCAAAGACGTTTCAACAATTTGGATAGGTATTGTTTTTACTATTTTAGCAAGCATAGGCTTTTGGGCAAGTTTAGTATTTTACAATGCGTATTTACCTGAAGTTGCCTTTCCTGAACAGCAAGATAGGGCAAGCGCAAAAGGCTTTATTTACGGATACGTTGGAAGCGTGCTTTTATTAATCATGTGTTTAATTTTAATATTAAAACCTACTACTTTTGGTATTACTACAAATTTAGCTTCTAGAATTTCATTTGTTATGGTTGGGCTTTGGTGGATTGGTTTTGCCCAAATAACTTTTAAACGGCTACCGAACAACATTTACAACAAAAAACCCGACAACGATTATATCTGGAAAGGGTTTAAAGAATTAAAAACAGTATTAAAAGAAATGTATAATTACCCAACTTTAAAGCGGTTTTTAATTGCTTTCTTCTTGTTAAGTATTGGTGTGCAAACCATTATATTATTAGCTACTATTTTTGGTTCTAACGAACTAGAATTAGCTTCTACAGATTTAATTATAACCGTATTATTAATTCAATTAGTAGCTATTGTTGGTGCTTATTTATTTTCAAGATTATCAGAAAAAAAGGGAAATATTTACGCCTTAAAAGTAACCATTTTTATTTGGATGCTTATCTGTTTTTGTGCTTTTATGCTGCATAAAAACATACCTAATGTAGCAGTATACTTTTATGGTTTAGGAGCTATTTTAGGATTAGTTTTAGGGGCTATACAATCGCTTACACGATCTACCTACTCAAAATTATTACCCAAAACCGAAGACCACGCTACTTACTTTAGTTTTTATGATGTTACCGAAAAAATAGCTATTGTACTAGGCACTTCTATATATGGGCTACTTTATGCCATTACAGATTCTATGCAATGGTCGGTGCTTAGTTTAGCCGTTTTCTTTTTAGCTGCTTTTATTATTTTAAATTCTTTACCAAAAACGAAATATGTACAATAAAATCTCACAACAAAAAGAAAATTAATTAATTATAAGATATTTAATTAAAAATATTACCTTTGTAGCTAAATCAAAAAGGTTGTTAGTAATTAAACTAGCAACTTAGTTAAACAATTTATAATGAGTAAAGGTATCGTAAAATTCTTCAATGAATCTAAAGGATTTGGATTTATCACAGAAGAAGGAACAAACAAAGAACATTTTGTACACGTGTCAGGATTAATTGACGAAATTCGTGAAAACGATGAAGTTGAATTTGACCTACAAGATGGTAGAAAAGGATTAAACGCAGTAAACGTAAGAGTATTATAATATATATTTTATTACTAGTTAATTTTTTAAAAGAAGCCTATCAAATTTTGATAGGCTTTTTTAATACTAGCTACTCAACAATTAGTACTTAGGAATTTTAATTTTATATAATTTTCTAGATTTATTATTGAGTTTATTTTCTCTTAACCAAGGGTTATATCTTTTTAACTCTTTATAGGTAATTCCGTGTTCTTTTGCAAAAGAAGCCAAATTAGCAATCGGTTTGTCTATCGTTATGGTATATGTTGGCTTTAAGGTATACAAATCTTCTTGGTCAAAAACAAATCCATATTTTTCAGGGTTAGACATAATTTCTTTTAAAGCAACAATTCTTAAAACATAACGTTCAGTTTCGTCGGGTAAAAGTGCGTCATAATAATTCGTTACTTGTTGATCTGTTAACCGTTTTGAAACCCTACCCATTCCTGCATTATACGAAGCGGCAGCTAGTGTCCAAGAGCCAAATTTTTCTTTAGCTGTTTTCAGATAAATCGCCGCAGCTTTTGTAGATTTTTCTATATTATAACGCTCATCAACATTTTTATTTACCTCTAATCCAAATCTTTTCTCTTTAGCTGTACTCGGTAAAAAATGCCACAACCCAGAAGCTCTAGCTGAAGAAGGATTATCTACCAATAAAGCACTTTCGGCTACTGCCAAATATTTAAAATCGTCAGGAAGTCCATATTTTTTTAATAACGGCTCTATAATAGGAAAATATTTGTGCGCTCTTTTTAATATTAATAAGCCATTTGATTGCCAATAGGTATTAACAAGTAGTTCTCTATCCATACGCTCTTTCACTTCTGGTTTTTCAGTAGGTACTCGCTCTCCTGCAAACGCTAAATAAGTGGGTATTTTTAACGCCTTTATTTCATATTTATAACTTACATTTTTTACAATTTGAATATTGTTTTTACTAACATAATTCATTAGGGTTATAGCAAATAAAAAAATAGCGATACTAATAGTTAATAAGCGTATTGATTTTTTCATATAAATAAATTTAATATAACTGTGTTTACGTTTAATAGATAACCAACTCTTTGGTTGTATTTATTTTTTAACTCTTAGCTCAAAAGTTAACAAAAAATACTATACCACACAACATTCTTTTTCTATAATTTTTGAAATTGAAGAGGCTTTTGTTAATATCATGGCGTGGGTTCCATTATCAATTTCTATTGATTCTTTTATATGTTTTATAGGAAAAACCTTATCTTTCTTACCATGTATGTGTATGATATTATCAAGTGATTGATCTTGTTCCCAATTAAGTACATTATAAATTGCCCAATTTAAATATTGGGGATTTCTTTTTGACATATAAATTTTATACAAAGCTGCTTTTTTTTGAAGAAAGGCATTAAAAAAATATTTTTCATACGCCTCAAAATCAGCAACTATTTTTGTAGGAAATAATTTATAGGATTTAGTAAACTTAATAAATTTTAACCGTTTTGGCAGCTCTTTATTGCTCTTAATGCTTGAAATAATAATTACTTTTCTTGTATTAATAAGCTTACTCATTTCTTGCACCACAACCCCGCCGAATGAAACCCCTATTAAGATTACGTTTTTATGCTTAATACGTGCACACATCCGTTTTGCATAGCTATCTATAGTTTCTTGTTTTGTTTGCGGAAGCATCCAATCTAAATAATAGAGTTCAAATTTATCTTGAGAAATTTGTAATCGCTCAAAAATTTTAGAACTCGCTCCTAAACCTGGAACAAAATAAATTGGTGTTTTATTGCTCATAGATTTTTTTCTATTAAAATACTATTTAAATAATTTATAACTTCAACCAATTCATTAGGTACATTTTGCCATGCTGATATTTCTATTTGTTTTTTGTTGTAGCTTATATATACACTGCTAGCATCCATTAACCTAGAATCTCTATACTGCTTTTTATAGGTTGAGAAAGAAGTATGGGCAAGTTTTTCTTTTAAGGTCGAAAATTGTTCTTTAGTGAGTTTAAATTCTTTTTTTCCGCTAACCAAAACGTGTTGCAAACCGTGGTATAAAACTTTACCACTATTATAAACCCGCATTTCATATACTGGACACGGACCAAAACAAGGATTTTTTTTATAAAAAACGAGTGTGTTTTCAATTTCAGATTGTATTTTTTTAATCGTTGATTTTTTATTTGGTTCTACCAATTTAAACATTCCTGATTGTTGTAATCTTTGTTGCCAAAAATCTTTTTTATCAAGCGGAACTTTAATTACGGCAACTTTGGCGGCATCATTATCTACTAATAATTTATCCCAAACAAGACCACTATTTTTAATTAATTCTTTAGAGTCATTTATTTGATTTGGATTATTTAGTTCAACGATTAACTCGTTTTTATTTGTATTGTTTTCTTCCACTAGGGTTGTTTGTTTATGAGTATCATTTTTGGTTGCTTTTTTACTACAATTACAACTTAAAAACACTAAAAAAACAAATAATAGTAGTACATATTTCATTTGAATACATTTAAATTAAATAGTTTGTTTTTTAAATTAATTCAACATATTTTTTATATGATGAATAAACTATACAACTACTTTTATAGGTTTATAATTTACCCATAAAATGCTAAAAGCAAATAATTTAAAAACAATCATATTTTTTTTTGACATAATTATTGCATTTATTGCTAAAAATATGCGCTTAAAATTTTATGATTTACTTAGTTTTTGACAATATTGGCTACTTTTAACACATACCAAATTAAAAGTGTTTTACTCTATAATTAGTATAAAACACTTTATTTTATTGTTAGTATGTCAATTTTAATGCCAATTTAGGCAATTACTTTGTTTTTTACAAAATTAAACCGAACCAACCCATCTTCATCAATAGTAGTAAGTGTAATTGCATGAATTGTGTTTACCAACTCAGGATTCCAAGGAGTTTTTACCTTCACATAATTTTCGGTAAAGCCTTGTATATATCCTTCTTTATTTTCACTTTCAAACAATACTTTTGTGGTATTTCCCAGTTGGCTTTCGTAAAAGGCTCTACGCTTTTTTACCGATAATCCCCTGAGCATTTTACTGCGTTTTGCACGAACTTTTTTAGGCACAAGCCCATCCATTAAAACAGCTTCGGTATTGGGTCTTTCAGAATAGGTAAATACATGTAAATACGAAACATCTAAGGCGTTTAAATAATTATAGGTTTCTAAAAACAGCTCATCTGTTTCTCCAGGAAAACCAACAATTACATCTACACCAATACAAGCATTAGGCATTACTTGTTTTATTTTAGCCACCCTATCAGTGTATGTTTTACGCAAGTAACGACGCTTCATTTTTTTTAACAACACATCGCTACCCGATTGCAAAGGAATGTGAAAATGAGGCACAAATGTTGTAGAATTAGCAACAAAATCAATAGTTTCGTCTTTTAGTAAATTAGGCTCAATAGATGAAATACGTATCCGTTGTATTCCGTCAACCTTATCTAGGGCTTTTACTAATTCCAAAAAAGTATGTTCATGTTTTTTATTTCCCAATTCACCTTTTCCGTAATCACCAATATTAACCCCTGTTAAAACAATTTCTTTAATTCCTTTTTCTGAAATTTCTTTCGCATTTTTAAGTACATTTTCTACAGTATCACTTCTAGAAATCCCACGAGCTAATGGAATAGTGCAATATGTACATTTATAATCACATCCGTCTTGTACTTTTAAAAAAGCACGTGTTCTATCTCCGATAGAATACGCTCCAATATAGGTATCTGCCTCTTGTATTTCACATGAATGAACTTCTCCTATTTCATTTTTGGTTAGGTCGTTAATATAACTTGTTACGTTAAATTTTTCAGTAGCGCCCAATACCAAATCAACACCATCTACCGCAGCTAGTTCTTCTGGTTTTAATTGTGCATAGCAACCAACACCAATTATAAAAGCATTTTCGTTTTTCTTTAAACCTGCTTTTACAATTGCTTTAAAACGCTTGTCAGCATTTTCAGTTACCGAGCACGTATTAATTACATATACATCTGCCTTTTCTTCAAACGCAACTCTTTTAAATCCTTCATTTACAAAATTACGCGCAATAGTAGATGTTTCTGAAAAATTTAACTTACAACCTAAAGTGTAAAAAGCTACTTTTTTATCTGCGTTCATTCCTATACATTTATAGCCCACAAAAATACGATATTATTAGTGATTTTTGAAACAGAACATTTTTAGCTTGAAAGCTTTAGTAAAAAATCAAGCAATAGTTATAAAGACAATATAGTTATAACATTACAAAACAATTTGTTTTGCAATGACACCCATTAAAAAATAAGAATCATACACCACCTCTTGAGGCTCTATATTTTTATTAATCGTTACATTTTTATTTTCAGATACAGCCTGAACAAAATTAAATTCTTTATATCCATTTTTACGAATATTAACATCATAAGTTCCTTTAGGCAATACACACTTAACAAAACCTTCTTCATTGGTTTCAACAACTTTTAAATAGCTAGTATTTTTATTTTTTATAGATATTTCTGTTTTATAAACTCCGTCTTTAGTCAATTTATCAACTACAGTTATAAAAATGTTTGACTGGTGTTGTGTATTAATCCAAACAGGATTAAAAACCATTGCTGCTTTAAAAGGTAATGGTTTTAAAGATGCTTTATTCATTATTTTTGCAGAACCTGGTTTAATATTAACATTTCGTATCATATGCATAGGCTTAAAAACTGTTTTTCTTTGTGATATCGCTTGCTTTTTTTGAATTGATTTTCTATTAAGAGGGGTTGTTAATTTTGAATTAACAGCTTTCTTTGTTGGCATTAATTGAGAAGAAGTTGCCATTAATTTTTTATCAATTTTAAAAACCATATTATTTCTATAAATTTTTTTATTAACAATAGGTTTGATAAAAGATTCTCTAGAAACCTTGTTTAAAAAAAATTGATTTTTCATAAAAATAGGTCCAAACTTAATGAAGCTATTATTTTGAATTTCTGTTTTTTCTGCTATTGTTAAATCTTTAAGAATTACTCGGAGGTCTTTTACAAGAGCTATTTTTTCAGCATATATATAAGCCGTTCTTTCACTTTTAGCAGTTGTAAAATTTGAAGTTAATAATTCATTTTTTAACCACGGTCTTTTTATAGATACGATACAATAATTTAGTGTTATTTTTTTTATAAAACTTTCATCATAATCGAAATCAAAAATATCTACATTAAACCCTTTTAAATTATTTTTTGCTCTATTAAATGTAGCTTCTAACTCTGTATAATCTAATTCTAGTGTATTCCATGTGTTTTCATTTTCATAAAAATTATATGGTATCATTTGTAATTTTGCATAAACACTTGTAGATTGTATTCCTGTAGCTTCAATGCTCTTTAAATCACTTATTACTTTTTGTTTTAATGCTAAAAATTGATCATACTCAGATAATTTATTTAAACTTTCTAAGGCAGCTTCTATTTTATCTTTTGCCCCATTAAGTTTCCAATTTGCTAAGTGTAATGCTATTTTTTTTTCAAGCACATCAACTTTCATTAAAAAAACTTTTTTTTCTTCTTCAATGCTAGCACTATCATAATCAATATACAAACTGTTTAATTCATCGATTAGCAAGTCATATTCTTCCATTTTTTGATTATACAACTCTAGCTCTTCAGAAGGCTCTTTATTATTTTTATAGAGTATTTTAGCTTCATTTTCTACCGAGGCTTGTATCGTTTTTTTTTCTTTTAAGTTTATTTGCTCTAAACATTGTTTATAATGTTCGTAAATATTTATTTGTGGATCCACATCCCAATAAGTACTATTTGTACTCATTGAATTTAGTTGTATCGATATATCTTCACTATTTAAAAAGGTTTCAGCATCCATTTTCTTTCCAGAAAGAAATTCAAAATCATTTGCTTCAAATACCCGAAGTGAAGGACAGGCTACAAATAAACTTTTTTTATTTGCAACCATTTCTATTTGCTCTTTTAGCTTTTGAATACAGGCAATATAAAATTTCATAGGTAATTTTTTATCTAATTATATTAAACTAAAAGCACTACTATGTAAATATTTATACAGTAGTGCTTTTAAACTTTAATTTACCTCAACCCACTCATCGTCTTTAATACTTGGTAATGGGTTTGGGGCTAATGGTAACAGGTTACACTTTCTTCCTATTAAAAGAATTTCAGAAGAAGCAACTCCTTGTTCTTCGCGTTCTTTTGAGGCATCTATTTTAGTATCATCGTACGAATAATTACCTCCAAGATTAAATGGTCCAAATCGAAAACCTCCTCCAGCTTTGATATGCTTTTCTGCTTTTTTATAAGAATCGCTTCCTTTTCTAAATCCTATTTTTAGGTCTTTAACAAAATATAACTCTGTTACTATAGCAGGCATTAAACCATCTCCTTTTCCATCGCTAACCATTTGATTATTTACAACATCATTTCCTGTTTTAGAATACTTCCAAAATCTAGACTTAATTAAAGTTGATCCCAACCAAGGGCGAGAAACATAACATTTACTAAGCATAAAACTCATTTCAAAATCATTAAAATTAAATTCTGATGACATATTTGATATTTTTCCGGAACTATTTACGCTAGCAACACCAAAATAACTTGCTTTAGCCGACCATGAATGAGATTTATTTCTACTTGTAGATTCATATTTTGATTTTTTAAAAGTAAACTTAGTCCAACCTTTAGAGTTTTCTAAAATAGAAGCAGGTATGGGAGCAGAATAATAATAAGTATTATTTCCTCCTAACCCTGTTCGTTTTGCTGCTAAAAATTCTGATTCGTATCGTTTTTTTACAGTAATAAAATTACTAGCTTCAACTTCATCAATATAATTCATTATCTTTTCAACCTTACCTTTATAACCTAATGTTTCCCAACGTTTTAAGGCATTATCTCTTTTTCTAATAATATTTCGTCCATTAATAGCCATCTCAGTCATTGCTTCAGAATCACCCGAATCAATTCGTATTTGTAAATCTGTTAAATTTTGTTCAGCTTCTTCATATAAAGTTTCATATTCTAAATATTTCACATACATAGGAGACATAAATGACTGGTATATATACTTTGGATTATCTTCTGGATGCTCAATCATATCTGGATCAAAGTCAGGGTTTTTTAGTTTTTTTGTTTTAAATAATTTTTTTCTAAATAGCTCTAGTTTTTTTTCAACTTTAGGATCTGTTTTAGAGTTTTTAACAACACTAAAATCTAAAATATCTGCATATACATTTGATACTGTATGATCTGGCTCTGGACTGAAAATACTAAATTCTCTAACTTCTCCATTTAATTTGGGTACATAAGACGGTATTTGGTCTGCTAATCTTGCAAACTCTTCAGATTGTGCATAACGCCCCCACTTGCTAGAAGCTCGTAAATCGTTATATTCTTCGTCAGACATCCCTTCTTTTTTTGGTGGAATACCAAAGACACCTTTTACTGCATAATCAAATGCATCTTCATCAATAACAGTAGCAACGGGCTCCCATTGCACAAAATTATTTGGACCCAACATTTTTGGGTCTCCTCCATTAGTAAGTTTTTTGTAGACATCTCCAAAAATTACATTCATGAAATCTTCTGGAATAGGTTCAAATTTTGACATAATTTTTAATTTTTATAGTTAATTTTTATCTGCTAATAATGTTTCCATTAATCTTTTTGTACTCGAATTGTAAATACCCGTTATATTTAACAAATGATTTGAAGCTTGTAGCTCTTTAATTGCTTTTTCAGTTTTATCACCATAAATACCATCTGAAGTACCTGGATTAAAACCTAATATTTTTAAAGCATTTTGAATTTCAACTACTTTACTCCCTTTAGCTCCTTTTCGCAACGGAGATTCTGGAAGTGTCGTGTTTCCTGTTGGAGTAAGTCTTCTGAAAGAAAGAACTCGATTAGCAGGGTAAGCAGAAATAGAAACAGCATCTCCTTGATTACCTCCTAACACATATACTCTTGAAACATCCATAGAATACCCTAAATAAATACCTACATGCCCTAAATGAGAATCAATACTTTCTCTCCAAAACACAACAATATCGCCTGGTTCTGGGTCATATGTTTCAAACCCCACGTGTAACCACGAACGTGCTGCAGCAGATTTTGAAGTACTTAAACCTGCCTGTTTAGCCACCCAATTTAAAAAGGTGCTACACCAAGGTGTTTCATCGTCTATAATTGACTTAAAATAAGAATTTTGGGCATATTCTAGTATTCGTTTATTATGACGAATTCCTTTAATTTCAGTAACTCCAATTTCGTTAATTGCAACATTTAGTAAATTTTTCATCTTTCATTGTTTTTAAAGTTTAATACAAAACAAAAAAAGATTTATCTGAATTTATAAGGAATACCCCCCTATTAACCTCCAGAATTTCCCTGAAAATATTATAGTTTATTGCCTTATATCTTATAATTAAGAATAGAAACTTTGCACTATTATAAAGTGATTACAATAAATAAAATATAACTTAAAGTTTTTTTTAACAAGTGTAAAAGCGTTACAAAAGCTTTCTGTAAAAATAAGGCAATAGTTGTAAAAACGCTTAGTCCCATCCAATACGAGAAAAAATAGGATTGTGATCAGAAAAGTTTGTATCAAAGGTTTTATATTGATATACTTGAGCAGAAATATCGGTTAACATAAAATCTATTCGCATAGGAAACGGATAATGAAACGTTTTACTAAAACCACTCCCCGCCTCTATAAAAGCATCTTTTTTATTATTTTTTAGCTGATGATATACCCAAGAATAAGCGGTATTATTAAAATCACCGCAAATAATTTTTTTACCCAGCCATTGCTTTTCATGAGCTAAAAAACGCTCGGTTTGTTTTGCTTGTTTATAAAAACCATTTTTTAATCGTTTAAAAAGTTTTTCTGAATCAGCTTGTCCAAAATTTTCTTTAGCAGGATTTATTTTTAACGATTGTAGGTGTAAATTATATATTCGTATCGTATCTTTTTCTTTTATAACATCAACAAAAATTGCATTGTTGCCACTGTTTTCAAAATCTAATGAACCCGAATTAATAATCGGGTATTTAGAAAAAATAGCCAATCCAAATTTTAAGTTTTTCGATTTTAGTTTTATGTACTTGTATGGATAATGTAAGTTGTTTTTTTTATTGTCATAAAACTCTTGAATAGCAAGTATGTCTGAATCTATATTATTAATAAATTGATAGGTTTTTTGAGCTGTGTTTTCATCTTTATTTAATTTATAATAATTAAACATACGTACATTATAACTCATTATTTTTAAACCATTATTAGTTATATTTTTAGGTTTAGAAAAAATATAGAATGGTGGTAAAAATAACTTTGCTATTATTAAAACAAACCCTGATAAGAAAAACTGTTTTTTTAGGTTTAGTAACCAATACACAAAAAAAGCAGTATTTAAAGATATTAAAATAGGAACTAATAAACTAAAAACTGCAAAAAGAGGTATGGTTTTAGGTGATATAAAAGGCAGTAAGCACGATACCAGTAAAAAAGCGGCTATTATTGAGTTTATTAAAAATAAAATTTTGTTTAGAAAAGATAAATTTTTCACACAATTAAACTTAAATTCATTATTAATTTGCTTCTCTTTTCTTTAATTTTTGCCTTGTTTAAACAAAAAATCTTTTTCTTCTTTTGTTAAGGCATCATAACCCGATTTACTAATTTTATCTAAAATAGTATCTATTTGCTGTTGATTTATATTTTTATCTGCTTTTTTAGTTGTTGTTTTTTTTCTTGAGTTATAAACCGTTTTTAAGGGTTTTTGTTTTTTTACAAATAATGAGCGAATTGGTTTAAAAATATCTATTGCAGTATTACTTACTTTCGAAACATATAAAAACCCAAATAAAGCTCCGCCTAAATGCGCTAAATGCCCCCCTGCATTTCCAGAAGGAATTTGAATAACATCTAATGCTACCCATATAACTGCTAAAACCCATAGTTTCACATAACCTACAAAACGTATTTTTAATTGATAATTAGGTAGATAAGTAGCAACCCCTATAAAAATTGCCGAAATGCCTGCCGAGGCACCTAATAATACACTTCGGTCAGAACTATTGATAAAAGCAGGAAAATAGTTATAACTAAGTAAAAAAATGATACCTCCAAAAATGGTTCCTAGTATATAAAAATTTAACAACTGCTTTTGTGTAAAATATTCTAAGAATAAATTACCAATATAAAATAAAGCAATTAAATTAACTAAAATATGTATAAACCCTACGTGTAAAAAACCATACGAAACTAGGGTCCAAGGTTTTACTATAAATGCTTTAAAATTTGCTGGCAAAGCAAACCATTTTACCAAAATATTTTCAGTAGACTGATATAAAAATCCAAAAGTATTTACAATAAACACCAACAAAAAAACAGCTACATTTATATAAATTAGCTTTTCTACCATATTGGCATTTCTAAAGCGATATTGTATGTTTTCTATTATATTCATAAGGTATCTAAACCGATATAATTAGTATAAATTATTGTACTCTAAATTGATTTTTTTTCCAGTACCAAGCAATCAAAAATCCAATTAAAGCACCACCAATATGTGCAAAATGAGCTATATTACCTATTGAGTATTTGGTAACACCAAAAAATAAATCGCCTAAAATAATTAACGGAATAAAATATTTTGCTGATATGGGAACGGGGAAAAATATAAGTGCCAATTTTGCATTTGGAAACTCTAACCCAAAGGCAACTAAAACTCCATAAATTGCTCCTGACGCTCCTACAGCAGGTGTGTGATATAAGCTATAAAATTGTTGTAATTCTGCAGCAGGAAGCGTTACTAATCCTTGATTATACCTACCTGTATCTAACATATTTTGTATATCTGAGGCAGATAGACCTAAGTTTGTAAGCTGATCGTATATTCCGTTAAACTGATAGTAATTTACCAGTGTATAAATTATTCCTGCTCCAATACCTGCAGAAAAATAAAAAAACAAAAATTTATTTCTTCCCCACATTTGCTCTAACGGAGTACCAAAAGCCCAAAGTGCATACATATTAAATAAAATATGAGCAAAGCCACCATGCATAAACATGTGAGTTACATATTGCCAAATACCAAAATGCGGGTTTTTTGGAAACTGAAGTGCAAGAATATTTGTTAAATCAATATTTAATAATTGGGGTGTAATAAATAAAATTACATTGATAATAATTATATGCTTTATTGCATCGGTTAATCGTGGCATAATATAACATTGCCTAACAATTTTAATTGAAAGGTCTGATTTAAGTATTAAAAATAGTATCTATTTCGGTTAATGTAAATGTTTTAAAAATTGGTTTACCAAAAGGTGACAGTGTTGGTTCTTTACATAAAAATAAATTGTTTACTAAATTTTCTTGTTCTTTTTGGTTTAAACTTATTCCTGTTTTTATAGCTAATGATTTTGCAAAAGATTTAGCCATTACGTCAAAATGACTATAGCTAGCATCAGGTATTTCTAGTTTTAAATCATCTACTAACTGTTCTAAAATAAAAGTGGTTTGACTCTCTATAATTGAAGTTGGTATACCACTAACAACAATATTGTTTTTAGTAAATTCATTAAACATAAAACCAGCACTTTCTAAATCGGCTTTTAAGTGGTAAATAATTTCGGCATCTTGCTTCGAAAAATTAATATTTACAGGAAAAAGCAATTGTTGGCTACTTGCTTCTTTTACGGTAATATTTGCTAAAAAATCTTCATATAAAATCCGTTGGTGTGCTAACGATTGGTTAATTAACACAATACCTGATTTTATAGTGCTTATTAAATATTTTTTTTGAATTTGAAATGTTTTTTTAGTAGCTACTTCATCATCATTTTCAAAAAATACTTGTTGTTTTTCTTCTGGTAAAATATCTATATCAGCATACAAAGCCTCCCAATTAGCCGTTTCTTTTTTATAATGTGTTTGTTCGTTTTTTGAAGTTGTAATGCGTGAGCTAACCTCTGTTTTAAACGGATTAAAATCTGGGTCAACCGTAATACTTGGAGTAGAAACAGCCTCTTTTTTTGTGTAATGATAAGGGGTGTCTAAATTAGCATCTCTATCAAAATCTAATATTGGAGCAACATTGTACTGCCCTAGACTATGCTTTATAGTAGCTCGTAAAATAGCATATAACGCTTTTTCATTATCAAATTTTATTTCGGTTTTAGTTGGATGAATATTGATATCAATACTATCGGTAGGAACCGTTAAATATAAAAAGTATGAAGGGTAGTACCCATTTTCTAACAAACCTTCAAAAGCACTGGTTACTGCGTGATTTAAATAAGCGCTTTTTATAAAACGTTGATTTACAAAAAAGAATTGTTCACCTCGTTTTTTTTTCGAAAATTTTGGCTTAACAACAAATCCGTTTATACTAATAATATCCGTTTGCTCTTTTATAGGCACCAGTTTTTCATTCATTTTATCGCCAAAAAGAGCAACAATTCGTTTGCGTAAATTGTTTTCTCTTAGGTTATATATTTCATTATTATTGTGGTGTAACAAAAAAGACACATTAGAATGCGCCATGGCAACCCGTTGAAACTCATCATTTATATGACGCATCTCTACGGTATCCGATTTTAAAAAATTTCGTCTAGCTGGAATGTTGTAAAATAAGTTTTTAACGGCAATACTGGTTCCTTTAGCCGTAGCAATCGGTTCTTGTAACGCAACGGTACTTCCTTCAATTTTAATGGTCGTACCTAATTCGTCATTTTCTTGCTTAGTTTTTAGTTCAACATGTGCAATAGCAGCAATAGAAGCTAAAGCTTCTCCCCTAAAACCTTTAGTATGTAAATTAAATAAATCTTGTGCTTCTCTTATTTTTGAAGTTGCATGTCGTTCAAAACTCATACGAGCGTCGGTAGCCGACATCCCTTTTCCGTTATCAATTACTTGAATTAGCGTTTTACCCGCATCTTTAATCAATAATTTTATAGACGTAGCCCCTGCATCAATCGAATTTTCTAGTAATTCTTTTACTACAGAAGCAGGTCGCTGAACCACTTCTCCTGCTGCTATTTGATTAGCAACATGGTCTGGAAGTAATTGAATAATGTCTGACATTAACTTTGGGGTAAAAATATTGAAAGTTCAAAATCTATGATGTACAAAAATAACAATACTAATACAATTACAATTATTAATATAGTTTTATTAACACCTGTTTTTCTAATCTCTAAAAGTTCACTATAAGCTTGACTTAATTTTGATTTTAAATTTTTGTTTTTACCTACAGTGCTTCTATACTGATCAAATTTATACGTTATTTTATACGGATTTCCCTCACCTTTATAATAACGAGGTTTATAGTCAAATTTTTTGGGTTCTCTTTTAAAAAAAGCCATAAAGTAAACGTTTTTTAGTGTTTTAAATCAATAATTAAACCACTTTTATAGATGTCAAATTTAAATAATAAAGAGCAAATACAAATGCTTTACGCAAAAACAAACTAAAAAGAATCTTTAAATTTCTTTGTTTGAAATTTAAAAATAAAAAACAGTAAACACCTCAAAAACAAGATTTAACAGCTTTAAATCTCAATTATTTGAAGAATTAAAATCCGATTTCAACAGCTGATATTACGCTACTATTAAGAGCTGCCATTTTAACAGCCGCTATAGCACATTCTACACCTTTATTTCCTAATTTTCCACCAGAACGGTCAATGGATTGTTGTTTGGTATTATCTGTAAGTACACAAAAAACAACAGGTACATCGTATTTAGTATTTAAATCAACAATACCTTGGGTTACACCTTGACACACAAAATCAAAGTGTTTGGTCTCACCTTGTATTACATTTCCTATAGCAATAATGGCATCAACCTTTTGAGTTGTTATCATTTTTTTACAACCATACACTAGCTCAAAACTGCCTGGAACAGTCCATGAAATAATATTTTTTTTATCAGCCCCACAATCAACCAAAGTTTCAAGAGCTCCCTGATGTAAATTATCAGTAATATCATTATTCCATTCAGACACAACGATTCCAAACCGAAAAGTCTTTGCACTGGGAACTGTATTTTTATCGTAATGTGATAAATTATCTGTAGCCATAATTAAATAAGCAACTATCTATAGTTTATAAGAAGATTATTAAACATAAATTATTGCGCATATTTTGCACTATTTATATACTTTTCTATACCTTCTCCTTGTTTAGATTTTGGATAATTGTCTTTAATTTCTGTAAATAATTTTTCTGCTTTATTGTATTCTTTTAAAGACATCGCTATTTGACCTGCTTTATATAAAAACAAAGGCGTTGTAAAATTATTTGTTTGTTTATTCGCCGCTTTTTGATAGTATTCAATTGCGTCTTTTGGTTGATTAATATCAGCAAATGCATCTCCTATTGCGCCTAATGCCGTTGGTCCAAGAAGTTCGTCAGACGAGTCAAATTTACCTAAATACTCAATTGCTTCTTTGTATTTTTTCATTTTTAAAAATGAAAGACCCGCATAGTAATTTGCCATATTACCTGCTTTTGTTCCGCTGTAAGTATTAGCTACATCGATAAAACCGTATTTACCGTCTGCTCCTTCGATACCTAACGTTAATAACGAATCTACAGCTACCCCTGAAGATTTAAGTGCTGCATCGTAATATTTTTTTGGAAAAGCTAACTCATAAGTTGCTTCTTTTTCAGTTGGTGCACCAACAAATTTAGTATATGCTAAATATCCTAAAATTAATACCGCTACCGCTACTAAACCATAAAACAAAGGTGTTTTATTCTTTTCTATCCATTTTTCAGATCTATTGGCAGTATCATCTAAAGTATTAAATACTTCAGCAGTTGTACTTGCCATCTCTTCTGCATGTTTTTCTTCTGCTTTATTTTTTGGTTTGTAACCTCTTTTCTTATATGTTGTAGCCATAATTGCATAAATATTAATCGGCGCAAAAGTAACTTTTTTAATTGAATTTTAAAAACAGATACGACCCTAATAATGTAATTATTTTTTTAAGTGAAAACTTAAAGAAAGTAAACATCAATTAAAAGTGTTTATTAAACAATATAAAACGTGGTTTTTTTATAAATTTTCGATAATTTGCAAACTCTTTTTTTTAGTAAAAACAGGTAATGTATCTACAAAAATTATCACTAGTTAATTTTAAAAATATTGAAAATAAAACATTTGATTTTCAAGAGAAAATAAATTGTTTTATTGGTAATAACGGCGTAGGTAAAACCAATATTTTAGATGCTATTTATTATTTATCGTTTGCTAAAAGCTATTTTAACCCAATTGCAGTACAAAACATTCACCACAATGCAAACTTTTTTGTTGTTGAAGGTAATTATATTCTAAATAATAGAGAAGAAAAAATAGTATGCAGTTTAAAACGTGGACAGAAAAAAGTATTAAAACGAAACGGAAAAGCTTACGAAAAATTTTCAGAACACATTGGGCAATTACCACTAGTTATTATTTCGCCTGCCGACAGAAATTTAATTACAGAAGGTAGCGAAGTACGAAGAAAATTTATCGATGGGGTTATATCGCAACAAAACACTTCGTATTTGGTAGATTTAATAGCTTATAATAAAACGCTAACCCAACGAAATGCATTATTAAAATACTTTGCATTAAACCGAACATTTGACCAACTTAATTTAAATATTTATAACGAACAGTTAATTAATTTTGGCGAACGTATTTACAAAGAAAGAAAGAAATTTTTAGAAAACTTTACCGTTATTTTTAATGCTAAACACCAAACCATATCGGCAAAAAAAGAGTTGGTAAATTTAGATTATAAAAGTCAATTACATACCCAATCATTTAATGATTTATTAGAATCTAATTTAGAAAAAGATAAAATACTACAATATACCTCTGTTGGAATTCATAAAGACGACCTTAATTTTGAAATAGATTCTTATCCTATTAAAAAATTTGGTTCACAAGGACAACAAAAGTCGTACTTAATAGCGTTAAAATTGGCCCAATTTGAATTTATAAAACAACAATCTAATATAATGCCTATTTTGTTGTTAGACGATATTTTTGATAAATTAGACCATCATCGAGTATCCCATTTAATAGACTTAGTTAATAATGACGAATTTGGACAAATTTTTATTACCGACACTCATATTGACAGAACTGAAGAAGTAGTGAGTCAAGCCCATAAACCATATCAAATTTTTAAATTATAAAAACAAATGAGTAAACGTGAAAATGATAGCTTTTCAATAAAAGATTTACTACAATCTTTTATTAAAGACAACAATTTAAATAAAGGTATGCTAAAACTTAAAGTAGAAGAAGTTTGGGCTCAATTAATGGGGCAAGGAGTAGCATCATATACTACTCGAATACAATTGCAAAACAGTACATTAATCGTACAATTATCTTCGTCTGTATTAAGAGAAGAATTGAGTTACGGAAAAGACAAAATTATTGCCATGTTAAATGAAGAATTAGGAGACAATGTAATTAAAAAATTATTGTTAGTATAAAAATGAGTAGATTGTTTAAGAAGCCTATTTTTAACAATATTAATTAAAACAAAACCTATTAAAATTAAAAACAGATAATTTAAATTTATTTGAATGAAACAACTCTTATTTATATTTGTTGGTGGAGGAATTGGAAGTACCATTCGATTTTTAATAGGAAAATGGCTAAATAGCTCAGAAACAGGCATACCTTATGGCACCTTTACCGCTAATATTTTAGGAAGTTTATTAATCGGGGTTATTTTAGGGCTTGCCACCAAAAATCAAGCATTAACTCAAAATCAAACGTTACTTTTAGCTACAGGTTTTTGTGGTGGGCTAACCACTTTTTCAACTTTTGCCTACGAAAATCATATTTTTTTAAAATCAGGCGATTTTGCCAGTTTTGCTTTTTACACTATTGTTAGCTTTGTAGTAGGTTTTTTAGCCGTATTTGGAGGGGTATATATTGTAAAAATACTTTAAAATTTAATTTATATTAAAAAAGATAACCATGAGTAATTTTGTGCACTACAAAATAGATGAGAAACATCTGCTTATTACAATTAACAATGGAAAAGCAAATGCTATTTCTAACAAAGTTATTGATGAGTTAAGTACTTGTTTAGATATTGCTTTGTCAAATAAAAAAATAGTAATTATTACTGGTGAAGGTGAAATTTTTTCTGCAGGATACGATTTAAAAACCATGACCCAATCACCTAATTCTGCAAAAGAATTAGTAACTAAAGGCTCTAACTTAGCTCTTAAAATGTTATCTTTTCCGTTACCTATTATTATTGCTTGTAATGGTCATGCAATTGCAAAAGGAGCACTTTTATTACTAGCATGCGATTATAGAATTGGCGTTAAAGGTGATTTTAAAATTGGATTAAATGAAGTTGCCATTGGTATGACAATGCATCATTTCGGTATTGAAATTACTAAAGCTCGATTAGCCCCTGTATTTTTTGAACGCAGTGTAAGTAATGCTGAAATATACAACTCAGAAACTGCTGTAACAGCTGGTTTTTTAGATGAAATTGTTTTAAAAAATGAACTTTTACCTACAGCTATTAAACTAGCAAATCAATTTTCAAAACTAAATTTACAAGCGCATGCCAACACCAAGTTAAAGTTAAGAAAACCTTACATAGAAGCTATTAAAAAAGCAATAACGTTAGATTTAAAAGAAAACATACATATTAATTTACCTTCTAAATAAAAAAACTATTTTTTATAAGCCATAACTCCAGCTTTTACATCAACATTTAAGTGATTACTTTCAGGGGTAATAGGGCAAGAATAGTTATGATTATAGGCGCAATAAGGATTATAGGCTTTATTAAAATCGATAATAATAGTACCCTCTTTTTCGTCAGTAGTACGTAAATCTATAAATCTACCAGCGGCATACGAAGTGGTTCCGCTAGTATTGTCGGTGAATGGTAAAAACAAATAACTTTTGTAGATTGAATCGACATCTATATCTTGACTTTGAAAAACATCAAGTTGTAATTTTTTTTGATGTAATGTAAAATATAAAACACCATATTTTTTATACAAAGGTTTTCTATCGGTGGTGGTTTTCATTTCAAAAATAGGAGAATTTGGTGTTTTTACAATGGTAGCAACCACTTTATAACTACTATCAATAGGATAAAAATCTAATCCTTTAAAATTTTTAAAATCTTTTTTGGTTAACGGTGTTTTGGTAGCGTCTTTAAACTCTGCATTCATTCTTTTTTGAAAATCAGACTTTCCTACAACTGCAATTTTTTCTTCTGAGTTACATGAAAGCATGTAATAAGCTGAAAAAAGTATAATTAAATATTTCATAATTTGTATTGAGTATTATTACTTATCAACTGTGTTTGATATTATTATAGTAAGCTAATTTATAGCTCATCCATTAACAAGTATAATATTTTTTTATCCTTATCCATTAAAGTTGGTGTTATGTCTGTAGGGTTAAAATGTAGTTTAAAGGCTCTAATTGCATCACTTAAAACTGCAGTATTATAACCAATATACTTTAATGCAAAAACCTCATTAAAGCTTTCTGGTAGTGTTACAGTTTTTAATTTTTCTTCGTCGTACCAAATTCCAAAACCTTTTTCGGCAAGTTCTTTCCAAGGAAAAAAAGCGCTCGGATCTACTTTTCTTCCCGGAGCAATATCTGCATGTCCTATAATATTAGTTTTAGGTATTTTATATTTTTTGGTTAATTTTTCTAACAAAGCTATTAAAACTATTTATTTGTGGTTGTGCAAAGGGTTCTTCTCCATTATTATCTAACTCTATACCAATAGACACGCTATTTAAATCGGTTACTTTACCCCAAGATGAATTGCCTGCATGCCAACCTCTTAATAATTCGTTTAGCATTTTTGTTACACCTCCATCTTTACAAATAACATAATGTGAACTAACTTGAGTTCTCTGTAAAGCAAACGTTTTGTAAGTTTGTTTACAACTGTCTTGTGCAGTATGATGTATTATAATAAAATTTGGTTTGCGAAGACTAAAATTTTGCGATTCTATTACGGTTACTTTTTTATTATTTATGGTGTCTACAGGTATAAATCGTAAACTTTTTCCAAGTTTTTTAGCCTCTTTTTTATAATTTCTCTTAGCTATTTTATAAATATTAGTAGAACAAGACGAAAAAACACCTATGATAATAAATAAATATATGTACTTATATTTTGACTGAAATAAAAGCAAGTTAAACATTTCTTTTTTGTTTTATAAGTTTAAGTATTTATTAAAATGTGTTTAATAATATGGTCGACTTCTTGAACAAGTTACCATCAAAAGTAAAAAAAAAAATAACTGTATTTTTTTTTTTATTTAAATTAAGCTTTTTTACTTCCCTTTAAATAATGATAATTTTCAACTATATAAAATTTAAAAAGACAAAGTCGCCTTAAAACTAATTTTAAGGCGACTTTGTCTTTTTATTTAATAAATATTTTTTTCTTTAATACTGTCCTTGAACCTTTACATCTTTACCTCCGCTAACGATATAAAAGTACGATCTACGATTTAATTGATGTTCTTCTTCTGTACAACCCTTACAGTTTCCACCACAATCGTATAATGGCTGACTCTCTCCGTAACCTATAGCGCTTTCTATTTGATAAGGTTGTATCCCTCTAGAAATTATATAATCTCTAGTAGATTTTGCTCTATTATCAGATAATGTTCTATTATACTCTCTAGTACCTCTACAATCAGTATGCGATTCTATTTTTATTATCATATCTGGATGATCATTTAAAACGGTAATTATATGTTCTAATTCTTCAGCAGCATCTCCTCTAATATAATACTTATCAAAATCAAAATAAATAGGGTTTATAACTATTTGATTTCCAATTATTAGAGGTGTTAACACTAAATCAGCAACTCTGGTTTCTCCATTTACAGAAGTAGTAGCTACCTGTTTTTGATCTGGTTTGTAATCCATTTTTTCTCCCATAACCGTAAAATTAAGACTACAATCAATATCTGTAAAAGTATATAACCCTTCTACATCACTTTGTACTATTTCTATTATTTTACCTTCCGAATCTACTAATTTAACCGAAGCATCAGGTATTGGCTTACCTGTTTTTTTATCAGTTACTAAACCTTTTATTGTCTGCTTACATACTTCTTTAGTTATCACAAAACTATAAATATCATCATCTCCTTTTCCTCCTTCTCTATTAGAAGAGAAAAAACCTTCATTTTTTGCATCATTTATGTAAAATGCAATATCGTCTCTTTTACTATTAAATGGTTCTTCTAGGTTTTTAACCGTTTTATATTCACCTGACTCTAATTTAGATTCAAAAATATCTAGCAATCCATGACCTGAATGACCATCAGAAGAAAAATAAAGGGTGCTATCAGCTCCTACAAAAGGAAACATTTCTCTTTCTTCTGTATTAATTCCTCTTCCTAAATTTACTGGTTTTCCGTATATATTATCTATTACCGAGACTTTATAAATATCGGTATTACCATACCCTCCGGGCATATCTGAAGCAAAATATAATGTTTTCTCATCAGGACTTAAAGCAGGATGACCTACAGAATAATTATCACTATTAAAGGGTAATTCAACAATATCTCCCCACTTACCATCTTCCTTAGTAATTCTATATAGTTTTAAATGAGTAGTATGTGTTTTCTTATCTCTCCCTTTTTTCTTTCCATCAAAATTATCTCGTGTAAAGTACATCGTTTGTCCGTCTTTTGTAATAATAGCATTAGACTCATGAAATATTGAGTTAATACTTAAAGACATTAATGATTTATCGAATAACTCTATAACTTTATGTTCCGAATTAACATCTTCTACATATCTTTCAGTTACAGAGGCTTGAAACAAATTTAAATAAGGTTGATTATTCCATCTATAAAGTTTGTTTTCTGCATTTGGCAAAGGCTCGCTCGAAGCAAAATAAAATTCTCCATCTTTTTCAAAACCTCCAAAATCAGAAAATTCTGTATTAGTAGAAACATTATGAATAGCAATGTCTTTATCTGTAAGATCTAAGTACCCTGAATCAGAGGCTGAAACTAAACTTTTCGCAGGCGAATAATCAGGTTCCAACTCTTTATATTTTTTCATTATTTCCTCCGACTCTTCTAATTTACCATTCGCTTTTAATGCCTGAGCAAACCTAAAAAAGTATTTCGATGAAACTTCTTGCGAATAATTTTCTAACAACTTATGATACCATATTTCTGCATTTTTAGTATCAGTATTAAAATAATTCGCATCACCTAACCGCTCAAGTACTAACTTAGAATTATCACCGCTTTTATAAATTTGTTCATATAAATTAATTGCTTTTTTATAGGCAAATTGTTTAAAATATTGATCTGCGGCATATTTACGTTGCCCATAATTTTGGGTACTCAAAAGTAGCAACGCTATAACAAATAAAAACTTTAATATTTTCATAATCTATACTAATTTTAAAAGAATCTTGGTGAAATAACTGGTCCATCTTTAAATAACTCATAACGTAACATGACTTCATGTGTACCTGAATTATAATTACTATAGTTTGAGGTTGTTAAATCGTAAGAATACCCCAAAAATAAGCTTTCTGAAGCTTGAAATCCAACTAATGCACTAAAAGAATCATCCCATCTCCATGACAAACCTGCAGTAAATTGTTCATTAAACAAAAAATTCGCAGATACATCTAAAGAAAGAGGTGCTCCTGAAACGCCTTTAAAGAGAACAGCAGGTTTAAACTTTATATTTCTATTTAAATCAAACACAAGTCCACTTATTAAAAAGAAGTGCATACGTTCTACAGCTACTTTTTCTATTTTTTGTGAAGCATCATAGTGTTCTGTACGAATAAAATTAGGCACAGATAGTCCTACGTAAAATTTTGAAGTATAGTAATAAATTCCTGCACCAACACTAGGTAAAAATTTATTATTTATATTATTTCTTAAAACTTCATCGTCTCTATCTAAATAGTCTCCTTTACTCCAATCTACATTTAATAATCTTCCTCCTAACTTTAATCCAAACGATAAATTACCTTCTTCAGAGGTTTGAATTCTATACGCTACGTTTGCATCTAAATATGTTTCATGTGAAGCCCCTAAAACATCGTTTACTAAATTTACCCCAAGACCTAAAGATGTATAACCTAAAGGACTGTCATAACTCAATGTCTGGGTATCTGGAGCTCCTTCAAAACCTACCCACTGTGTACGTCCTAAAGCGTTAATAGTTATGTGTCCTCTAGTTCCTACATATGCAGGGTTAACACTCATTGTATTATACATATAATGTGTATACTGAGGATCTTGTTGACTATATAAAGCTGACGTAAACGCCACTGTAACAAATAATAAAATTAAAAACTTGCGCATATTATTTTGTTTAAATTGTACTTCTTTTTTTAACGTGTTATCTGTATCCATCCTTTCTTAACTGGTGTTTTACCATCTTTAAAATCTAATACATAGTAATATGTACCACTTGGTAATAAATCATCTTCATATATTGTTGCTCTACCATTTGATGTTCCTGACCAATCATTTTTATAATCAGTTGCCGTATACACCGTATTACCCCATCTATTAAAGATACTTAAAGTACTACCTGGATAATCTTCAATACATTGAATTACAAGTGTATCATTATCTCCATCTCCATTTGGTGTAATTATATTGTATACACGTAAACATCCTGCTAAAACCTCACCTTCTTTTACAGTAAGTATTACTGTGGCTTTATCACAAGCTCCATTTACATCACATACTTCATATACAAAACTATCTGGACCTACATAATCTTCATCTGGAGTATAGGTAAAATCACCCTCTTTAGTTATCGTTACCGTACCATGTGATGGATCTGTTAATGGGGTTGTATTTACGGTTTGTACATCACCCTCAGGATCCTCGTCATTAGCCAATACATTTCCTACAATATTTTCATTTTGAACACCATTAGAAGCATCATCATTTGCATAAGTATCATTTGCTCCATCATTTGGATCAACACTTACCGTTACTGTAGCTTCGTCACAAGCTCCATTTATATCACATATCTCATATACAAAGGTATCTTCTCCTTCAAAACCATCTTCTGGCTCATAGGTAAACTTACCATCTGGGCTTATCGTTACCGTACCATGTGAGGGTTCCTCTGTTGGAGTTGTATTTATTGTAAAGTCATCTTTATCAGGATCAAAATCGTTCGCTAATAAATTTCCTGATACAGGAGTTCCCTCCTCTGTGGTTGCTGTATCATCATTCGCTACAACATCGTTAGACGGAGCTGATGGAGATAAGACTTCTATGGTTACCGTACTGGTATCACAGGCTTGCGGCGTACCATTATCACACATCTCATAAGTAAACGTATCTGTTCCGGTAAAGCCTACTGGTGGTGTATATGTATACGTTCCATCCTCTTTAATCGTCACCGTACCACCTTCTGCCGAAGTTTTATCTGAACTATCTACCTGAACCTCTGGTGTATCTCCCTCTTCGTCTTTATCATTGGTCAATACATTTCCTTCTACAAGAGTATCCATAAAGGTATTATTAATATCTGGTATCGCATCTGTTGTATTCAATGGATTAACCGTTAACACTACTGTAGCCTCATCACATGCCTTGGGCGTACCTGTATCACATACTTCGTACACGAAACTATCTGGCCCTACATAATCCTCATCTGGGGTATAGGTAAAATCACCCTCTTTAGTTATCGTTACTGTACCATGTTTTGGGTCTTCCTTTAAAGTAGTATTTACTTCTGGGATATCTCCCTCTGGATCTTCATCATTAATCAACACATTACCCGTAATATCTTGATTTGGATTACCATTATAAGCATCATCATTCGCATAAGTATCATTTGCTCCATTATCATCTGGATTAACGCTTACCGTTACTGTTGCCTTATCACAAGCGCCCGCTTCGTCACAAATCTCATATACAAAAGTATCTTCGCCTACAAAACCTGCATCTGGTGTATAGGTAAACGTACCATCTGGGTCTATCGTTACCGTACCGTTTGATGGATCTTCTACTGGAGTCGTATTTATAGTAATAGTATCCTTGTCTGGATCAAAATCATTCGCTAATAAATCTCCTGATACGGGATCACCTTCTTCTGTTGTAGTCGTATCATCATTCGCTACAACATCATTATTCTCTGTTGTAGAGGTTGATGGCATTACTTCTATCGTTACCGTAGTGGTATCACAGGCTTGTGGCGTACCATCATCACATATCTCATAATTAAACGTATCTGTTCCAGTAAAGCCTGTTGGTGGTGTATACACATAAGAACCATTTGGATTCAAAGTTACTATACCGCCTGCTTTTGAAGCTGAGTCTGAATTTGTTAGATTTACCTTTTGTGTATTGCCCTCTTCATCTTCATCATTGGTCAATACATTTCCTTGTACTTTGGTATCTACATAGGTATTGTTGATATCGGGTATCGCATCTGTTGTATTCAATGGATTAACCGTTAACACTACTGTAGCCTCATCACATGCCTGCGGCGTACCTGTATCACATACTTCGTATACAAAACTATCTGGACCTATATAATCCTTATTTGGTGTATAGGTAAATGTACTTTTACCTTGACCATCATCAACTATTACTACTGTACCG
>NZ_JBFNGP010000002.1:147048-275768 GCF_041021355.1 Tenacibaculum sp. UWU-22
TCCTCTGTGGTTGCTGTATCATCATTCGCTACAACATCGTTATTTTCTGTTGTTGAGGTCGGTGATGGCATTACTTCTATCGTTACCGTACTGGTATCACAGGCTTGTGGCGTACCATCATCACATATCTCATAAGTAAACGTATCTGTTCCGGTAAAGCCTGCTGGTGGGGTGTACGAATAAGAACCATCTTTATTAATAGCAACTGTACCGCCTTCTGCTGAAGCTGAGTCTGAATTTGCTAGATTTACCTTTTGCGTATTACCTTCTTCATCTTCATCATTGGTCAATACATTTCCTTGTACTGTAGTATCTACATAGGTATTGTTGATATCTGGTATCGCATCTGTTGTATTAGGACAATTTGGTGCTGTTACCGTTATTGTTTGATTATCACATCCAGTATAGCTTACAGTTAAGGTTACATCATTACCAGAAGAAACATTTTTTATTAAACCATTTGCCATATCTACCGTACCCATATTAGCTATTACAGTAGCCCCTGGTATTACATCAAAATGAACATCATATGTACCTATACCATCTCCTTTACAAACTGTACCTCCAATGGTAATCATAGGGTCGCTACAAGGGTCTTTACAATCTTTAGGACTTTCAACTGTTATTTCAGAAATACAATTACCTCCATTACTAGCTTTTATAATAACATCGGTACCTATTGTACCACTTACAGTTCCGTCTCCATTATTTGTTCCATTCGTAACACTTATATCAGCCCCTGAAGTTTCAGTATACTTAAAGGTAAAGGTATTTGCATCAGTGCCATCACAAATTGCTTGACCTACTTCTAAATCTGGAATAGTACAATCTGTAGGACAGTCTTGTAATGCTGAAACATTTATCTCTGTAGCACAATCTCCATCAACAGCCTTTATTAATAAATCCGTGCCAAAAGGAACACCTGTTATCGTTTTTCCAGTCATATCTACATTTCCAGCATTTGCGGTTACAGTTGTAGCATTGGTAATAAAATTAACACTATAGGTACCTGTTGCATCATCACACATTGAATCGCCGACAGTTAAAAGAGGTAAAACACACTCTGGCGAACAATATGAAATATCATAAATTGAAAAACCAGGATTTGTTCCATTTCCATAGTAAGGTGTCGTATCAGTATTTTTAATTGTGAACTCAATTTGTATTGAATCAATAGCTGAAGGAAAATACACTCCTACTACTCCATCCGCTGAATCAGCTCCTGCTACTGATACACTAGTAGGATCTGCAGTTACGGTATTATGAGAAATATGATGAATATGAGACCCTGATAAAATTGGATTTACCAAAACTCCATCCAAATACCCATTAACAGTTACAACCTCACTCATATTAGCTGTTGATGTACTTTCACCATCAATATCAAATAAATAGAAACTCACTCCTTTTATTGGATCTCCTGTTAATGCTCCTTCAATGTTAATTGTTGCCTTAATAGAACTACCATCTAAATCTTTTGCTAATGATGATAATACTAATTGATCATCACTAGAAGATTGATTACCTGTATAAAAAGAACCTACCACTGGCAATTGAACTGTTCCTGAATTATACATAGGTGCTCCAGTAATATTAAAATCAACTTTTACATTATCTTGTATGTAAGAATTAGCCGTATCGCCTTCGCCCCATTTTCCTGAGGACGTTGTATAATTTGACCAATCAAATACTGTAGAATCAATACATGCTTTTGCTGGTAACACAGTTACTTGTCCCATAACTGTACAACTATTTTCATCAGTTACCGTAACCTCATATGTTCCTGGAGCTACTCCTGTTGGTGACGCTACATTATATATATCTACACTAGTTTCTGGAGCTGTTTTTGTCCAACTGTATGTATAGTTAGAAACACTTCCAGTACCACCAGTTACTGTTGCTGTTAAAGTACCATTGCTTGCTCCTTGAGTAGTTTCAGGTGTTGCATCAACTTCTAAATCTAACGCTTCTGCAGGTTCTGTCACCTCTTTTGAAATCTTAACAGTACATTTATTAACATCTGTTACAGTTACTGTATATGTTCCTGCCGTTAAACCTTCTTGATTTTGTTGGTCTGCTACTACGCCAGTACCTGTCCATGAATAGGTATATGGCTCTACACCGCCACTTACTGTTAAATCTAATGCTCCTGAAGCATCACCCTTACATTTTACTGGGGACTCAGCTATACTAGCTTGTAATTTTGAAGGTTCGGTTAGCGTAACCGACTTAGAAACAGTACATCCGTTTGAGTTCGTTACAGTTAATTTATAAGTACCTGCTTTTAAATCTTTTAAATCTTCGACTGCTGAAGTAAATCCATCAGGCCCTGTCCATTTATACGATGGCGAAGAACCATTAGTTACTGTTATATTAATTGCTCCTGTTGAAGAACCTTTACACGCTATATTTGTAGAAGAATCTATAGCTACTGTCATGGTACAACTAAGGGCATTTACAGTGGTTTCAGCTGTTGTTGTACATCTATTCGAATCTGTTACTGTTACGGTATATGTTCCTGGTTCTAAATTTGAAACTGTTTGAGTAGTCGCACCTCCTGGACTCCATGAATAAGTATACGAACCTGCTCCTCCTGATGCATTAACTGTCACCTCTCCCTCTGTTCCACCTACTGTTGTTTGATGGCTTGACGTTGTAGCTGTAGCGGTTAAAGCTGTGGCAGGTTCGGTTAGCGTAACCGACTTAGAAACAGTACATCCGTTTGAGTTCGTTACAGTTAATTTATAAGTACCTGCTTTTAAATCTTTTAAATCTTCGACTGCTGAAGTAAATCCATCAGGCCCTGTCCATTTATACGATGGCGAAGAACCATTAGTTACTGTTATATTAATTGCTCCTGTTGAAGAACCTTTACACGCTATATTTGTAGAAGAATCTATAGCTACTGTCATGGTACAACTAAGGGCATTTACAGTGGTTTCAGCTGTTGTTGTACATCTATTCGAATCTGTTACTGTTACGGTATATGTTCCTGGAGCTAAATTTGAAACTGTTTGAGTAGTCGCGCCTCCTGGACTCCATAAATAAGTATACGAACCTGCTCCTCCAGATGCATTAACTGTCACCTCTCCCTCTGTTCCACCTACTGTTGTTTGATGGCTTGACGTTGTAGCTGTGGCGGTTAAATTAGATGTAAAGTCATTAATAGTTACCGAATCGGTTATAGTTTGAGAACACGAAGACACGCCTACTTTAGTAACTGTAATACTAGAGTATACCCCTGATTCTAAACCTGTGATTGTTATTTTTCCTGCAGCATCTGTAGTTGGGTTTGGTGATACGGTAGTTACAGCTCCACCATCTTTAACATAACTTACTTGGTAAGCTGTATTGGCTAGCATACCTCCTTGGGTAATTTCTATTTTACCATCATTAGCTGGGTTACAAGTAGTCGGTGAAACAGGTGTTGCTGTTAATGTATTATCTAATTCACAAGGGGCTACTGTTAACTTAGCACTTTCTTCTTCAGAACAACCACTCGAAGGATGTTTTACTACCACCTTATATATGCCATCATCATTTGAAGGTGTTGCGTTACTAATTGTTAAGGTTTTGGTGGTTTCTCCAGTTAACATCGTATAAATGGTGCCTCCATCGGTACTTTTATACCATTGATAGGTATATTCTGATTCATCTACAGGAGTAGTTGTATATGGATCTGTAGAAAAATCGGTTACTTTTGTTCCTGTAACATTTGCTGTAAAGATTACTGTACCATTATAGTCAGGGTTTTGATCGCTTATCGGAGCAATGTTATACTCCACATTTTCTCTAGAAGTCCCCACCTTATATGCTGTACTTGCGGGCACCCCTTTAACTGCCCCACTTGTACCTACTGGATAATCCGCGATATTAATACTACCATCTGTTTTTAAATCGGCAGCAGAATACGGATTATCTTGACTCTCTAAAGCATC
This sequence comes from Tenacibaculum sp. UWU-22, assembly GCF_041021355.1. Taxonomy (NCBI): domain Bacteria; kingdom Pseudomonadati; phylum Bacteroidota; class Flavobacteriia; order Flavobacteriales; family Flavobacteriaceae; genus Tenacibaculum; species Tenacibaculum sp. UWU-22. The sequence goes on from NZ_JBFNGP010000002.1 coordinate 150,987, forward strand.
AGGACAACCATCATTATCAGAATCTAAATCAAGATAATCTGGTGTACCATCGCCATCAGTATCTCTTGGTGAACTACAAGTTTTCATTGGTAAAAAGATAATAGCATATCGCTCAGAGCTTTCTGACAAAGTTCCATACCCATCTGTATTTAACTCAAGTGTTCCTGAAAATGACTCAAGCATAATCGATTTTCCTGGTACTGTTTGAAATATAACATCTTTTCTAATCCATTGACCGCTATCAAGGAGATTAGCTTCATCTTCAGTTATAGAATAATATCCTTTTATTATATCACCATCTGTAGTTTTTAAATCAAAATCTAACTGTTCATTTATTCGGTAACTTCCTGTACTATTATTTATATTATCATAAATGTAGAAAGACAATTGAATTTCACCATTTATATCGGCAACAATATTTTTTGGTGTATGAAACTTATATAGGAAAGATGAAGCTCCTCCTTTTGAATCATACCCATTAATAAACTCAAGCGGATCGGTTTTAGCTTCAGAAGGTATATTAGCTACAGCTGCATCTCCAACATAATTAACATCTGGATACTTACCTGCCACAGATTCTGTAACACTAATATCACCATTTGAAAATTCGAGATCAAAAGGCTCACACATACCTTCATCTAAATTTAAAATACCATCATTATCTGAATCTAAATCACCACAAGCTCCGTCACCAATACCATCATTATCTGAATCAACCCATAACGTACTATCTTTATTACACATATCACATTCATCAGATTGTACAGTATCGGTATAAGCAGAACCAACACCTTGCCCTGAAGCATTTACAAGAATGGGTCTTCCATCGGCAGTAACTGAACCATCTAATTGAAGTGATTGATTTAATTGATTAAATTTAAAACCTCCTGTTCCTTCTATAGCATCAGGACAGCCATCATTATCACTATCTAAATCTAAATGATTAGGAATACCATCTTTATCTGTATCATATCCGTCTGCACAAGCGGTAAAAATAACATCTCTAATAGCTATACCGCCACTTCTACCCTCTACATCACGAAAAACCACCTTTTGCACATCTGGTACTGGATTGGGGAGGGTTAAATAAAACGGTGCACTTCCATTTGGCACCAATACATTACGTGCTCTATATAACAATTCACCTAAGCCATTATAAAAATCAATAGCTCCTATTATTTTTATCGCTTGAGAATCCGTTAAATTATCTCCTCCATTATTATAAATAATAATTCTAGATACCTTCCAAGTATATTCATTATTTAAAAACTCTATTCTATCAATCTTTTCAGAACCTGTAACGGCAGTTGTAGCCATATACGTACCTTGGTTGTTATCAATAATATTCGCAGCGGCAGAAGCAGTAAATGATAGTGTTGCATCGATAATTTTAGCTGATGTAAACTTACGCGGACCAAAATTACAAGCAGGGCGTTCATCTGTATCTAAAATTCCATCATTATCATCATCAACATCACAAAAATCACCTATCCCATCACCATCTGAATCAACCCACACCGAACTATTTGGATTACACTTGTCACATTCATCTGACTGCTGGGTATCATCATAAGCAGTACCTCCACCTTGGCTTAAACCATTATTCGGTACCCCTGAACTAGTTACATCCCCTGTTACTATTTGTCCACTTTGATCCACGTCACTATATGTATAACCTCCTGTCCCCTCTATCGCATCGGGGCAACCATCATTATCAGAGTCTAGGTCTAAATAATCTGGCGTACCATCATTATCCGTATCGATTAACAGAGGTAAATCGATACAAGGATCTTCAAATTTTATTTTTTGAAGATTTGTGAATTTTCCAGTTGATGCAGTATATCCAAAATAAACATTGGTTTCTCCTCCAAATATTTCTGTAGCAATACCTCCTGAAGAAAAAGTATGTTCTCCTGCTAAAATACCATCTACTGTATATGAAATGGTTTGAGTATCTGCATCCCAATTAATAACAACATTTTTCCAGGTTCCATCTTCCAAATTCCCTAAATCAACAGGTGTACTTAAGTTAGTCTGATCTACCGTTCTCCAAATAGTTCCATGACCTTCATAAAGAGGTGGATCTACTGAAGATTCGTGAGAATTATTATATGAATCTAATTCTAATGCTAAACCATTACTAATCCCTTTAGCTCCAATACCAAGCCCATCAATTCCTGTAGCATTAATTCCTTCATTTTGAAATACAATAGCAATACCATCAGCTCCTGCAGAATCAGTACCTAAGTATGCTTTAAATGTCATGGTAAAGCTCTCTGCAAAATCAATTTTACCTTTAGACCATGCTTGTCCAGATTGGTATTGAGCATCTGGGGTTAATATCATCTCATCGTTTGTTACGTCAGAAGCCGATCCTCTTAGGTAAAAATAATCGCTAACAGACCCTGTAAATCCATTCTCTACACAGTCTAAAATACCATCATTATCATCATCTAAGTCACACGGATCACTTACACCATCTCCATCAACGTCATTATATTCTGGATTAGACGGATTACAAGAACTACAAATAGGCGATTGCGTACTTGAATCTTTCGACGTACCTACTCCTTGTGACCCTCCTCCATTAGGAACACCATTGTTATCTACCGTTCCTGAAATAATAACCCCATTGGCATCTATATCTGAATAATTATAATTCCCTGTACCTTCTAACGCGTCTGGACAACCATCGTTATCTGAATCTAAATCAAGGTAATCTGGTATACCATCTTCATCGGTATCAACTATCTCACATGTAACAGCTGGTTTTAAGCCAAAACCTACTACAGGGTTACCACTATATTGAGTTCTATTTGCCGTTGTTCCATCTGCAAAAGCTCCTCCTGGATTATGCCCTGTATGATATATTAAATCATTATTATCTAGAATTGCTGTTGAGAAATGTCCTCCAGAGTGTACCCAAATTACATGACCTTGATCAATTCCTAGTGCCAATTTAGGTAAAGAAGTATCTGCTACCGAAGTTGAACCAACGTCTCCATCTCCTACGGCATATAAATAGCCTGTAGAGGTAATAAAATTTAAAAAAGAGCGATTTCTATCATTTTCATTGGCTGATATAAATGTTACATCTGTCATATCACTTGCTCCTGTAGGATCTTTTAAAGTAGTCCATGTATTTTGCAATGTTGCTCCCCCTGTACCTAATTCTCCTCCATAATTAGCGCCTAAAACATATACTAATCCATTAGATCCTAACACATAATAACTTGGTCTATGAGAAATATCTTGACCAATAGAAACCTGTACTACACTTACTCCCTCAGGTAATGGATTAATCATAGGGGTTGCGTAATTTCTATTAGTCAACCCTGTACCATCACCTATAACTGATTGTACTCCCCATGTATAGAAAGTATTATTGTCTTCATTATAAGCGATTGCCGTAGAGCCATTATGGTCAAAATAATTGTATATACCCGTTAATGGCGTACTCGAATCTATCATCACTTGCCCCCATTCGTTTAGAGTAGGAGAAGCCCCTCTACCATACGCTTCTTTAAAACGAGATAAAATATATACTCTTCCTGTATTGGTAACAATCCAAGTAGACCCTATATCTGAATTTAATTCTCTAACTTGAGATGGGGTTACGCCTAACGGCATATTAACACTCAACATTGAAACTCCTCCGCCTAAAAATCCAATTTCCGACCTACCTCCATGTACATATAAACCATCTGTAGTAAGTACAACAAAGGCTCCTACATTATTACCTCCCGTAGTAACAGTCAACACATCTCCTGACAATGTAGGATAGTTTGTAGAATTAACTTGTACTGCCGTTGTTGCCACAGTATTATCGCTATTAGCTTGTGATCCTGCTAAATAGTACAGACAATCTGCCCCCATATAGGATGCACTGTGAAAAGAAGCATCCATGTAATTTGGATCATTATTAAAAATATACTCATCACATGTATACGCAGCATCTTTAGGCATACACCCTCCATTTTCATCTATATCTAAAATACCATCATTATCGTTATCTAAATCACAGGCATCACCAACACCATCACCGTCTACATCGTTATATTGCGGATTAGATGAATCACAAGAACTACAAATAGGTGATTGTACAGTTGAATCAACTGAAGTACCAACTCCTTGTGATAATCCCCCATTAGGTACACCATTGCTATTTACCGTTCCTGTAGCAATAGCCCAATTACCATCTAAATCTGAATAATCATAATTTCTTGTTCCTTCTATCGCATCAGGACAATTATCATTATCTGAATCGGCATCAAGATAATCTGGCATACCATCTCCATCGGTATCTCGTGATATACATCTTGTTAAATTATTAAACACGGCAATATAACCACCTTGCGATGCCGTTTTACTTTTCATTGTATATTGAACCTCAATAGACTTAACATTTTTTAAATTAGGGTGTACGGTTAAAATAGTACCTGGGTCTTCCTGAGGAGAACCACCTCTAACCCCCATAAATTGATTTCCTCCTAAATACGTAACAGTATTTCCCATAGTTACATCTGATTCCTTTAAATTATACAAAGTTCCATCAGACAATTTAATTATAACTGTTACAAGTTCATTATTAAAATACCCAGCATTGGTAGATGTTCCTCCATCAATATCACCAATTTGAAAACTAGATAAATCGATAGGGATACTAAAATTAAGCGTAGCAATTATAGGTGTATCTGGATTTTGATTATCATGAACCAACTTCCAAGCTGTAAAGGTTCCGTTACTACCTGTTGCTGTATAAGTACTACTATCAGATGTATTATCAATTTGTTGAGTAGCAGTAACCTGAACATCTCCAAAAGCATAAGAACCGTTACCTGGAACATTTGTATTAGGAACTGGCCAATTAAACACTTCTGATGTTTCACAATAACCTTCATCAGTATCTAAAATTCCATCATTGTCATTATCTAAATCACAATCATCTCCCACCCCATCTTTATCTATATCTTTAAATAAACTACTTGTTTCATTACACGAATCACATTCGGCAGATTGTACAGTCGAATCAACTGAAGTACCGACCCCTTGCGACAAGCCTCCGTTAGGAACACCATTACCATCGACTACTCCAGTAACAATAGATCCCTTACCATCTAAGTCTGCGTAAGTATAATCTCTTGTTCCCTCTAATGCATCTGGACAACCATCGTTATCAGAGTCTAGGTCTAAATAATCAGGAACGCCATCTCCATCGGTATCTGGCTTGATATTATATTCAGGTGTAGTTACCCAACCGTCTGGAATACATGGATTAAAATTTATTGAATGTTTTGATGGGTTGCCTGGATATTGTGTAGACCCCAACCTTATATCAAATTCACTTGTACCATAATAAAACCCTGAAGCTTGTATTTTAATAGTTCCTGTATCTATACCTGGTGTATTTACGCCATTCCCTACATACCCTCTTTCAAAAGGGGTTCCTGAGCTATAAGGAGTTTCATCAGTAGGCACATCTGTATAGGTTTCAGCAACTTTATTACTATAACTTATTGTTTCATAATTATCATTATCTACTGATGTTACAAAATAATTCATCTTAGCTGCAGGTGTAGTTGTTCCTGCCTCTACAAATTTAAAATTGAAATCAACATAACTATTTGTTGCGTCATGGTCTATCCACGGTTGAAATCCTTCATCATACCCTGCACCAGTATAATCAATCTCTTTAATTTGTATATTTGGTGAAGACATATTGGTAATTGTAATTATACAATCAACACCAGGCATTACACTCTTATATAAAAACTGGTCTCCAAGTTGTGGACTAAATGGGTCAGAGCCGTCGACACTATTAGGGCCTTGTGCCGCCCCAAAGAGAGGATAAGCCATGTCTTTACAATCTACAATAGCTGTTTCATCTGAATCTAAAATTCCATCATTATCATCATCTGAATCACAGGCATTTCCTATACCGTCACCATCGCTATCAAGATACCCTGGCGAATCAGGGTCACATGGATCCATAGGATCTATCCAAATTCTAAATCCAGAATTTGTACCATCAGCCGTTGAAGAAACTGTAAAATTAATAGCATTAGACACATTAGTTAACTGCCACACATAATCATTTTGATTATTAAAGTTGGAATCACTATTCGTGTTTTCAACTCCCCATTTATACGTGCTAGGATGCACATAAACTAAGCCTGAAGACAAAGTACCATTTAAAAAGGTATATTCTTGATTATTGTCACTCTGAAAAAAATCTGTTTTTCCAGGGTTAATTTTTCTACCATGTGCCACAGTTATCTTTGCACCAGCACCAACCTGCACAAAAAATGAAGACTTTCTATCACCTACATCTATTAAAGACCAAGTTATCGGCGCTCCTGTTGTCATTTGCCTAGTATCTACCCCTACTAACTTAATTTTAACACTACCCGAAGGCAACCCTAAATGACTACTGATATCGTCATAAGTTCCATTAGAGTAATCTGTTTGCTGCCCAGTAATTCCAGCAAACATATCTGGTGTAATCTCTTTCCCGTACTGTAAAGAATATTTATAATTGGTAAGCGCTATAACATTAACTGACTTACCCACTTCTAAATCCCAATCACCACCAACACCCGTTATATCATCTGATGCTGAAACAGAAATACCTAATGCAGATTCTAACGTTAAAACTGCTTGTTTCCCTCTTTCTCCCTTGGCAAACTCACACCCATAAATATTTAGATGCGTAATGTCTTTACCCGAAATGAGACTTGTTATAAAACGACTAAGAGAATCTCCTGAGAGCCATTTACCGTCTAACAATAACTCACCAGGCTTACCATGTGAAAAAAGCTGAAATACAGACAAATTTTGATTAACCTGTTTATCTTTTAATAAACCTTGTATGTTTTTTACATCTTTATCAACATACACAGAATTATCACACCCTTTTATTGTTTTGCTAAATCTATTTGTATTAGCAAAAAAATTTTGAGTACTAAGTAAAAGAAGAAATGTAATAACTACCGAAGAAAGTCTCTGCTTTTTAGCGAAGATATAATATTTGCCCCCCATAATTTTGTTTTTTTAGAAATGTAGTTTATTCGTTATTCTGACAATTTTTTTTAATAATTAATCCAATGTAAAGAAAAACTGGTAATTACGCAAACAAAAGTATATAAAAAAAATAAAAAAATCCCATACACAATGCATTATTTTTATATTTTTACCAATTTTCATTTATTTATTCTCTTGGTTTACCTATTGCTCTCATTCACTACGCAATACTTGTTTTACAGTAATTAAAAGCAATAGAGTAAACACATAATAATCGACTTTTAAAGGTTATGACACTTTTTTTTGATATAGTCACTGATTTTTATCATTTATAAATAAAAACAATTTTATTTTTTTTCTCATAAATAATTATTATTTAAAAAAACTTAAAATAAGGCTTTAGAAGTCTTTTTCTTGTTTTTAACATAGTTTATATTAGTTAAACTAAAAAGTATGTTAAAATAGCTCGATAAGAGTTTTAGTGTAATTGTGACAAAAACACAAAGTCATTAAGATGCTTTTTTTAGCTTATCACCAAAAATTAGCAAACCTATTATTGGCACAGCAAACAAAATTAACATCATTTTATTTTGCACAAATAATTGAGGATACAATAATAAGGTCAACGCAAAACCACCAATAGCACCTCCTAAGTGAGCAGAATGACCAATGTTACCCAGTTGGTTTTTCATTCCGTAGATAGAATACAATAAATAACCGACACCAAAAATATAACCCGGTATAGGAATAGGAATAGGCAACATAATCAATTTCATAGTTGGATTTAACATGATTGCCGAATAAATTATACCAGTAACCGCCCCCGAAGCTCCAACAGCACTATAATAAGGTTCTTTTTTATGATAGTATAATCCGTATAAACTTCCTGTAAACAGACTACCAAAATAAATAATTAAAAAATTACCTGCTCCTAAATTATTAGCCACTATATTACCAAACAAATACAAAGCATACATATTAAAAAAAAGATGCATATAATCTACATGCAAAAATGCCGAAGTAACCATTCTAATTTTTTCGCCATCCAGTATACTTTTTATTTGAAATTTGTACTTTTCTATAAAGCTAGAATCGCTAAATCCTTTTAACGAAACCACCACCGTAGCAACTATAATTAGTAAAACAATATGATTCATACGCTATTTAAAAAAAGAAAACTAAATTGAAGTAAGCTTTCTAGGTGTTTAATTTATTGAGTAAATCTACATAAACTTTATCAATTTTAAATAATTATGTAAGATATTTGCATCAAAAAAAACGATGCAATTTCTCAGTTACATAATTGTTTACCCATTAATCTGGCTTATCTCTATATTACCATTTAGAATTCTATATGGTTTGTCAGACCTGTTTTTTATACTATTATATTATGTAATTGGCTACAGAAAAAAAGTAGTATATGCTAATTTAAAATTGGCTTTTCCTGAAAAAAGTGAAGAAGAGCTAAAAAAACTAACCAAAAAAACCTTGCACCATTTTACCGACTTTATTTTTGAAAGTATAAAAACCTTTACCATTTCTAAAAACGCTATAAAAAAAAGATACAAATACAAAAATATAGAGGTATTAACCGCACTAGAGAAAGAAAATAGAGGGGTTATTTTTACAGGAATACATTACGCAAATTGGGAATGGGTAATTTACTTAGCCCAACTTACAACGTTGCTACCTGTTGGAGTTTACACAAAGGTAGAAAACAAGTATTACGAAAAAATGATAAAATCGTCTAGAACCAAATTTGGAGCTGTTTTAAGACGAACCTCTGACACGATAAAAGGAATTATCACTGACAAAAAAAATAAAATTAACGGACTTTACTTTATGCTCAGTGACCAATCGCCTCAACTAGACAAAGCCAAATACTGGACCACCTTTTTTGGTGTTGAAGTTCCTGTAATTGTAGGCCCTGAAATGTTAGCAAAAAAACACAATTTTATTGTGGTTAATTTTACTGTTTTTAGAGTTAAAAGAGGTTTTTATGAAGTAGAGCTCGAAACTATTACTACTGAACCTAAAAAATTTAACGATTTTGAAATTACTGATATTTATTTAAAAAAAGCAGAAGAACACATAAGAAAACAACCTGAATTTTATTTATGGACTCACAAACGGTTTAAACATAAAGACAAAAAACCACAACAACTTTAATATTTTTTAAAACAACTAACCTAGCTATCTCTCATATAATTATGATTTAATTTTTATCAAAAAAAGAGGAAAATTTTAATTATTTTTTAAGATAAAAATACAAAATTAGGTGTTATCATTGCATTTTATAATTATATACTATATATTTAGCCTAAAATCGCAATATAAAATGCAAACAGTAAATATTAAAGATTTAGTAAACGAAGCTATTGAGTTTGAAAATAATGCAAAAGAGTTTAAAACTAGAAACGATAAAATTATAGCTTCTCATAAGGCAAAAGAATTAATACTATCTATTAACGAAGTTTATAAAGAAACTAAAGAAACCGAATTGATGGATATTATGAAACGAATTACCGCAATAAAACAAAAACTAGAAAAAAGATTAAAAGGCAGGCTAACTCCTTAATTTTAAATAAATTAAAAAAGGCTGTCTGAAAAGGCAGCCTTTTTTTGTCAATACAAGTTCGTAATAGCTTTTTTAAAGCTATATTACGAAAAGTAAATTTTATCTAAAGAGGTAATGTCACCTGCTTTATTTCGTCTAAAAATATCTTTAGGTTCAACCTCTTGTATAGCATTTTTACCCATAGCCGCAATCATTTCTTTTACACTTGCTATTGTTTTATCGTGATAATTTTTAACTCTACTATTTTTATCTTCAACTACTAACGCCTCAACCAACTCTTCATTTTGAGTAGCCACACCAACAGGGCAAGTATCTAAATTACACTCTCGCGCTTGAATACAACCCAAACTCAACATAAAACTACGCGCCATACCAATAGCATCAGCCCCTAAAGCTAAATATTTAACAACATCAAAAGTATCAATAGCCTTACCACTTGCAATAATTTTTATTTGATCTTTTAACTTATATTTCTTTAACAATTTATACACAAAAGTTAATCCTTCTAACAATGGCGTTCCTACATAGTTAGAAAACTCTAACGGAGCTGCTCCTGTTCCGCCTTCACCACCGTCTACCGAAATAAAATCTGGATAATTATTTGCTTTAGAAAAAGCCTGAATCATAGATTCTATTTCATCATTATCTCCGACACAAAATTTAATCCCCACGGGCTTACCACCAGACAATACCCTTACTTTTTCAATAAAAGCAATCATTTCATCAAAATTAGAAAAAGCAGAATGACCTGGAGGAGAGTCTACCTCTGTAAATGGTTCTACAGCTCTAATTTTAGCGATTTCTTCAGTATTTTTCTTAGCAGGTAAAATACCTCCATGCCCAGGCTTAGCTCCTTGCGAAAATTTAATTTCTACCATTTTTACTTCAGGTCTAGTAGCATTAGCCTTAAAAATTTCTTCATCAAAAAAACGTTTACCATCAATACTTTTTCCTGCTCCAAAATATGCTGTTCCAACTTGAAAAATTAAATCTCCGCCTTGTAAATGGTAGGGCGAAATTCCGCCTTCACCCGTGTTATGAGCAAAATTACCCATTTTTGCACCTTGATTTAATGCCATCACAGCATTTTTACTTAGCGAACCAAACGACATCGCAGATGTATTAATAATTGAAGCATTATATTTTTGCGTACACTTATCTGAACCAAAAATTATTCTCTCTCCTTTTACGTGCTTATGATCTGTTGGAAAAAGTGAATGTTTTACAAACTCATACCCTTTGGCATATACATTATGCTGAGTACCAAACGGCAAAGTTTCTATTTCTTTTTTAGCCCGTTGATATACTATACTTCGTTTTTCACGATTAATAGGAGTTCCATTTAAATCATCTTCGATAAAATATTGCTGAATTTTTTCACGCTCATCTTCAAAAAACCACCGTAAACGAGCTACTAATGGATAGCTTCTTAGCAATGAGTGATTGGTTTGCATGCTATCATAAAGAGCAATTAAAGATAAAACACCACTTATAGAAACTAAAATTATAGTACCTGTATCAGGTATAAAATATACTAAAATTCCAAATAACGCTGTAATTGTAAGTAAAATAGCCAATATAACATTTCTCATTTCTAAATTTGTTTTTATCAATAGTTAAAAGTACAAAATTAGCTACAATCAAATAAAAATATACTTACACAAATTTAATTTTTAAAAAAATTAACCACAAAAAAAGCTCCACATATGTTGGAGCTTTTAAATCATTAAAATTCTAAAAAAAATTATTTTTTGAATTTAGCGTATTTATTTTTAAACTTATCGATACGACCCGCTGTATCTACTAATTTAGATTTACCAGTATAAAACGGATGTGAAGTTCTAGAAATTTCTAATTTAATTAATGGATATTCAACACCTTCTACTTCTAAGGTTTCTTTTGTGTTAGCAGTAGATTTTGTTAAAAATACATCACCGTTAGACATATCTTTAAAAGCTACCATTCTATAATTTTCTGGATGTATTCCTTTTTTCATCTTAAATCACTTTTAAATTTTATTATCTTTATTTTTTTAGTGTAAAGTTGGTAAGGTTTTACACCAACAAACAACTTTTGTTGTTCGAGGGTGCAAATTTAACCCTTTTTTTTTATTTCCAAACAAATAATTTATTTTATTTGTACCCTAAAAGAACAATTATTTTGTTCGTAGTATCTTTTTTTATTTAATAACTTTTAAAATGCGTATCTACAACCTGTGCGTTGCTTTGTTAATAGCAACAATTATAACTTCTTGCAAAACAGAATATAAATTTAAACTTACTACCACAAAAAAAGTAACTTTAGGCGAAAAAGCACAAGCCTCTTTAGTTGAAGAAAACGGGGTATCTATAGACTCTGTTAAGTTTTTCTTTAACGGAAAACCGATTATTTCAAATGGCAATACTGCTGAAATAAACACAGCTAATTTTGGAGTAGGTAAGTATTCAATTACCGCGATTGCTTTTTACCCTAACAAAGCAAAAAAAATAAATAACTCTATTGAAATAGTTGCTAATAAGGCCCCTACTGTTTACACTTACAAAATTGTTAATTCATATCCTCACGACACCAAAGCCTATACGCAAGGACTAGAATATAAAGATGGGTTTTTATACGAAACAACAGGAAGAAGAGGACAATCATCGTTACGAAAAGTAGTAATTAAAACTGGCAAGGTACTTCAAAAAGAAGATTTAGACAGTCGCTATTTTGGAGAAGGAATGACTATTTTTAACAATAAAATATACTGGTTAACCTGGCAAGCCGGTAAAGGATTTGTATACGATTTTAACACCTTTAAACAAGAAAAAGAATTTCCTTATCAAAAAAGTATTGAAGGTTGGGGGTTAACACACAACGATACCGAGTTAATAAAATCTGACGGCACCAATAAAATTTGGTTTTTAGACCCTGAAACCCTTAAAGAAAAAAGAGCTATTCAGGTATACACAAACAAATATTCAATTGCTGAGCTAAACGAACTTGAACTTATTAACGGAAAAATTTACGCTAACAAATGGCAACAAAATGCTATTGTTATTATAGACCCTGCTACGGGGGTTGTAGAAGGGGTTGCTGACTTATCTGGATTAAAAAAATTAGTAAAACAAACTCAAAAATTAGAGCCTCAAGACGATGTGTTAAACGGAATAGCCTACGATAGTGCAAACAACCGATTATTTGTTACAGGAAAACACTGGAACACTCTTTTTGAAATTGAGTTGCTAAAAAAATAATAATCAATTAAATTTAAAGTTATATTTTAGAGACAATTATTCATTAAAATATAACTTTAAATCAAACAACAATGCGTAACCTTTTAGTAATTATTTTACTAATTTTTGGTCTTTATTCAATTAGTTCTTGCAGAAAAGATTTTAGCACCATACCAAGCTTTGGACAACTCCAATTTTCTAAAGACACCGTTTTTTTAGACACTATTTTTAGCAATATTGGCTCTGCCACTTATAACTTAAAGGTCTACAACAACAGTAATAAAGCTATTACAATACCCACTGTTAAATTAAAAAACGGAAGCCAATCATACTACCGATTAAATGTAGATGGAATTGCAGGAAATACATTCGAAAACATCGATGTTCTTGCTCATGATAGTTTATATATTTTTATAGAAACCACCATAAACTACAACAATGTTTCTAACCCTCTTTACGTTGATAAAATTTTATTTGACAATGGTAATAATGAGCAAGAAGTAAATTTAGTGACTTTAGTGCAAGATGCTGTTTTTTTATACCCTGATAAAGACCCAATTACAATGAAAATAGACAGCTTAACCTTAGATGGTGAACCAACAAATATTCAAGGGCGCTTTTTAAAAAATAACGAATTGGTTTTTACTAAAGATAAACCCTATGTAGTCTACGGATATATTGCTGTGCCCAAAGGAAAAACAATGCAAGTACAAGCAGGTACAAAAATATATTTTCATAACAATTCGGGTTTAATTATCGATAAAGGCGCAACGCTAAAAACCAATGGAACTCTAGAAGAAAAAGTTGTTTTTGAAGGTGATCGATTAGAACATTATTTTAATAACATAGCAGGGCAATGGGGAACCATTTGGATGCGACCAGGAAGCGTGAATAACCAACTAAAAAACACTCAAATTAAAAACGGAATTATTGGTGTTTTAGTAGATAGCATTAGCAATGCAACCACCCCTACTTTAACCTTAGAAAACACAGAAATATACAACAATGCTACCTATGGCATTTTAGGTAGAAATACCCATATAAAAGGAAAAAATGTTGTTATTGGTAATGCTGGACAAGCTTCTTTAGCCTGTTTAATGGGCGGAACTTATAACTTTACACATGCCACCTTTGCCAATTATTGGAACACTGGTTATAGACAATTACCAACGGTATTAATCAATAACCATTTTTCGTACACTAACAATAACGGAGAAACAACAACCAAAGCATACGACTTAACTGAAGCAAGTTTTACAAATTGTATTATTGCAGGAAATAATGACGTTGAATTTATACTCGATAGTGCTAAAGGAACAGAATTTAATTATTCCTTGAAAAACTGCATGATTAAATTTAACGATGTCAATAATACTTTTACCAACAACAACGAGTTAAATTTTGATAATAGCAACTATGAAAACATTATCTTAAACGGAACAACCGATTTTAAAAACAGCCGAAACAATGAGTTTATCATTGGTCAAAAAAGCGATGCTATAAATCACGCTTTACCAACCTCTGTAAATGAAGATATTTTAGGTATTAGCAGAGGGGAAAAACCCGATATTGGAGCCTATCAACATATAAATTTTGAATAACCCCTCTCCTAACAACTTGTTTTTTTTATTAAAATTTTGAAGAAATAGTAATCGCAACTTCATCCCAAGTTTTTGAAACACCATCGGCACCTTTATGTAAATCTTTACACGCCTCATTTAAAGATTGTAGTGCTTTTTCTGCTTTCCAATCCGATATTTTCATGGTTGCTTCTAATTTAAATTCGTTCTCAGAAATAGTATAAGCAAAAGGTAATTTATGGGTAACACCATTCATGGTAATATCTGCATATCCAGTGGCGTCATTTTCTAAAACCAATTTTCCTGTTAATAATGATGTATTTTCCATTATACCAAAAAAGAACTCTTTAAGTTTCGAATCTCTACTGGCTTCATTCGTAAAAATACTACTTACAGGAATAGAAAATTCGGCTCCATTTACAGCTTCTTTAATAGTAGCACCCTCGCCACCAGCAGTAATAGTTACCTTTTTAAACTCGCCTTTAACAGGTATTTTTTCAGTAGTTTTATACGCTGTCCAATTAATCGAGTTTTGAGCATTTTTTAACGAAAAAGCTAACGCTTTTTTCTCTGGTTGCTTTGTTTCTTTTTTATTTTCTGATTTACAACTAATTACTAATAAGCTAATAGTAAAAACAGCGAATAACACAAATACTTTTTTCATAATGATTATTTTATTATTTTATTGACTAGGTTAATATATTCTTTTTTTGCTTGTTCTTTACTCATCCCTCTCATTTGTATCCATGCATTAAATTTAAAGGCACTTCTAACATCATAATTGGTATTAAACGAAGAGTTATCTCCAGCAGTAGCCTGTTTATAATACGCGTATAACTGAAGCATGGTGTCTGGAGGAAGTGAAACTTTAGTATTCGATGCTTTTTCAAACGCTTTGTTAAAAGCCACATCTAAACTATTTACAGTATTTTTTTTCATTAAAAAACCATTGCTATTCTAAATACCTACAGGTAGGTGTTTATAGGTCGAACAAATTTAGTAATAAATTTGTTTTTTTATAAAATAGATAATTAAAAAATTAAATTATAAAACAAAAAAGACTGTTAAATAACAGTCTTTTTTGTTTTGAATTAAGCAAGTTTTATTTTACTTCTTCAAAGTCTACATCTTCAACATTATCTCCTTGCGTATCATTAGCACTTGCATCAGCAGAACTTTGTTGTGGTTCTCCAGCACCAGCCTGAGCTTCTTGTTGTGCTTTATACATTTCTTCTGAAGCAACTTTCCAAGCCTCGTTTATCTTTTCCATTGCCGTATCAATTTGTGCAATATCTTTAGATTCATGTGCTTTTTTCAAATCTGCTAAAGCGGTTTCAATAGGTTCTTTTTTATCAGCAGAAAGCTTGTCGCCAAATTCTTTTAATTGTTTTTCTGTTTGAAAAATCATAGCATCTGCACCATTAATTTTATCAGCAGTTTCTTTTGCAGCTTTATCGGCTTCAGCATTAGCTTCGGCATCTTGACGCATTTTTTCAATTTCTTCTTCGGTTAATCCTGAAGAAGCCTCAATACGAATATTTTGCGACTTACCTGTAGCTTTATCGGCTGCTGAAACATTAATAATTCCGTTAGCATCAATATCAAAAGTTACTTCAATTTGAGGTATACCTCTTGGTGCTGGTGGAATACCATCTAAATGAAAACGACCAATAGTTTTATTATCTGCCGCCATAGCTCGTTCACCTTGTAAAACATGAATTTCTACAGACGGTTGATTATCAGCAGCAGTAGAAAATACTTGCGATTTTTTTGTTGGTATGGTTGTATTAGCGTCAATTAATTTGGTAAACACATTTCCCATAGTTTCAATACCTAACGATAAAGGAGTAACGTCTAATAACAATACATCTTTTACATCACCTGTTAAAACACCACCTTGAATAGCAGCTCCTAAAGCTACCACTTCGTCTGGATTAACCCCTTTACTAGGTGCTTTACCAAAGAATTTTTCAACAGCATCTTGTACCGCTGGAATACGTGTTGACCCCCCTACTAAAACTACCTCATCAATATCTGAAATGCTTAAATCAGCATTTTTTAAAGCGGTAGAACAAGGCTCAATCGTTCTTTTTACTAAATCGTCTATTAATTGCTCAAATTTAGCTCTACTTAAAGTACGAACTAAGTGTTTTGGTCCGCTTGCAGTAGCTGTAATATACGGTAGGTTAATTTCGGTTGATGTTGTGCTCGATAATTCAATTTTTGCTTTTTCAGCAGCTTCTTTTAACCGTTGCAAAGCCATTGGATCTTGACGTAAGTCCATATTTTCATCAGCTTTAAACTCTTCTGCTAACCAATTAATTATTTTTTCATCTACATCATCTCCTCCAAGGTGAGTATCTCCGTCAGTAGCTAGTACTTCAAAAACGCCGTCACCTAATTCTAAGATAGAAACATCGTGTGTACCCCCACCAAAATCAAATACTACAATTTTTTTATCGTCGTTAGATTTATCTAACCCATATGCTAATGCAGCTGCAGTTGGCTCGTTAATAATTCTACGAACTTTTAATCCTGCAATTTCACCAGCCTCTTTCGTTGCTTGTCTTTGTGCATCATTAAAGTATGCAGGTACAGTAATTACTGCTTCTGAAACTCCTTGACCTAAATAATCTTCAGCAGTTTTTTTCATTTTTTGTAACACCATTGCAGAAATTTCTTGTGGTGTATATAAACGACCATCAATATCTACACGAGGTGTATCGTTGTCTCCTTTAACAACTTTATAAGGTACTCGCTCTATTTCTTTAGTTACTTCAGAAAACTTATTCCCCATAAAACGTTTAATCGAATAAACTGTTTTTGTTGGGTTTGTAACTGCTTGACGTTTTGCAGGATCACCTACTTTACGCTCTCCGCCTTCTACAAACGCAACCACCGAGGGTGTTGTTCTTTTTCCTTCAGAATTCGGAATAACCACTGGCTCGTTTCCTTCCATCACAGAAACACAAGAGTTGGTAGTACCTAAATCTATTCCTATAATTTTACTCATAATATTTATTTTTCTAGTTTTTAATTCAACTTTATAGCTACTTAATTGTCAAAGTGTATGCCAACAGGTATTTTTAAAAGATTTGGCAGTAATTACATTTTAAATGCCAAAATTAATGACAGGATGACAGCGTAAGGTTTATTTTTTTTGATATTCTTGATATACCATTATAATATTGGCATACGTATTTTTTAAAGCATTTTTTATAGCTCGTTTATTTTTAAAAACAGCTTTAGTAATACCCTCCTCTGTTTGTGGCGTTAATTTTTGATTATATGTTGTATGCATTAAATACCAACTTGTTTTTTTTAATATTAGTTTTGTTCCTACATCAAAAACATGATACGTACACATCAAAAATTTAATTACAGTAAGATTAGCAACACCAGATTCTTCTTCAACTTCTCTAATGGCTGCATTTTTTATTTTTTCACCTTTTTCTATCTTTCCTTTCGGAAACTCCCATTTACCAGAACGATAAATAAATAAAATTTCACCTTCTGAATTTTCTACTAAGCCTCCTGCCGCTTTAACAAGTTTAAATGCTTTTTTAAATTGCTTCCAAGCACTAGAAACATCCAAAGTATATAACCAGACACCATCTATAGATTCATTTTTTAATTTATACACAATTTCAGCTATCGAAACTTGGTCAAAATGATAAATGGGATATTTATTTTTTTGCTCAGAATCTGTTATAATAATTGGCTTATTTTTTACAAAAACTTTATACATTTGTAAAATGAATTTAAACAAAGATACTTCAAAAAAAACAGCTGAGCTACTTTTGCAAATAAAGGCTATAAAACTTAGCATCGCCTCGCCATATACTTGGGCTTCGGGATGGAAATCCCCTATTTATTGCGACAATAGAATTACGTTATCTTACCCGCCTGTAAGAAATTTTTTAAAAGAAGAATTAGCAAAATTAGTAGAAGAAAAACATGGTAAACCTGATGTAATTGTTGGGGTGGCTACTGGAGCAATTGCAATTGGTGCATTAGTTGCTCAGGATTTAGGAGTATCGTTTGCCTATGTACGTCCAAAACCTAAAGGTCACGGAATAAAAAACCAAATTGAAGGTCATATTGAAAGCGGTCAAAACGTGGTAGTTATTGAAGATTTAATAAGCACAGGTAAAAGCAGTTTACAAGCCGTGAAAGTTTTAAAAGAAGCTCATGTAAATGTTAAAGGAATGGTAGCTATTTTTTCATATGGATTTGACGTTGCTAAAGAAAATTTTAAATCGGAAAACGTAGAACTAACTACTTTAACAAATTACGACTTTTTATTAGAGCAAGCTTTAGAAAGCAACTATATTGATAGTAAAGAATTGTCAACCTTAAAAGACTGGAGATCAAACCCTAGCAACTGGGGAAACTAAACAACAATTATACATCTTAAAATTTATTACCTTACAAAAGGTAACAAACAGAATTGGGTAATTGTTTTAAAAAAGATAAATATTTAATGTAATTTTATTAGGGTGAATATAAACGGAACAGCTATAATAGTAGAAAAATCTAAACAACAAATGTTTGAATTTTTAACTGATTTAAATAATTTCAAACAATTAATGCCCGACTCTACTGAAAAATTTGAAGTTGAAGGTGATTCATTTGTTTTTGCTTTAAAGGGAATGCCTGAGATTCGTTTAACAAAAAAAGAAGTTACCCCTTATTCGAATATAACTTTAGGGGCTGCTAGTAGCAAATTAGACTTTATGTTAGCTGCAGATATTGAAGAAATTAACGAATCGTCTTGTCAAATTCAACTTAATTTCGATGGTAATTTTAACCCAATGATGGCTATGATGGTAAAAAAACCACTAACTAGTTTTATTAATACGCTAACAGAAAACCTAAAAAAACTTTAGCCTATTTTTTAATTTTATTCGAAAGAAACCTCTTTAACCCCAAAGGTTACAATAGATTTATTTTCTAATTCTATTTCAAGTTTGCCCATTTCAGATACTCCTATTATTTTACCCAAAAACAACCTGTTTTGATTATCTTTAAACAAACTAACTATGTTTTTTTTGTATAGTTGGGCTAAATAAGCTTGTTTTAAAATTGTAAACTCACCTTCAATTAAAAGCGTTATATTTTTTTTCAGGTAAAACAACAAATCCTTTAAAAGTAAATCTAAATCTACATTTTTTTGTATTTCTTTTTTTATTGAAGTAACTTTTGTTAATGTTGAAGAAAACACTGTTTGGTTGACATTAAGACCTATACCTATAATACTAGAAAAAACAGTACTACTTTGAATACTATTTTCAATTAAAACGCCACATATTTTCTGCTCTTCTGACAAAATGTCGTTAGGCCATTTTATAGCCAAATTGGGTAATTTATATTTTTTTAACGTTTCAAAAATACTTAAACTCACAGCATAATTTAAATAAAACTGATATTGTACCTCTAAGTTTTGAAAGCTATAAAAACAGCTGAACAACAGGTTTTTATTAGCCTCAGAGAGCCATTGAGTATGCATTTGCCCTCGCCCATTAAGTTGTTGTTTGGCTACAACTGTGGTAAAGTTTTTTAGCGACGTATTTTGAGCCAACTCTTTTAAAAAAGAGTTTGTAGAATCAATGGCATCAAGTTTGATTATTTCCAAGTCTAAATGTTTATGTAAGTTTGTGTAAACAAGTATCAATATTACATAAATTAATTGCAAAAAAGTAATAACTTTGCTAAAATTTAAATTTTTTTAATGACCAAAAAAAAAGCAAGTACAGACGACCTACTCGCTGTAATTATAAAGGGGATTGATGATGTAAAAGGTGAAAACATCCTACTACTAGATTTAAGAGAAATCGAAAACACTGTATGTGATTATTTTGTAGTATGCTCTGGAAATTCGAACACCCAAGTAAAAGCCATTTCAGGAGCAGTACAAAAAACCGTAAGCAAGACTTTGAAAGATAAACCATGGCATGTTGAAGGAGAAGCAAATGCTGAATGGGTTTTAATAGACTACGTAAATATTGTGGTTCATATTTTTCAGAAACAATCTCGCGAATTTTATGATATAGAAAGTTTATGGGGAGATGCGATAATAACCGAAATAAGTCCCGCTTAAACCTTAATTTTTTGATAATACGATAATGACAAATAACAATAATAACGACAAGAAAAAAACCACCTTTAAGTTTAATTTTTATTGGGTTTATGGGGCTATTTTTATGCTCATTTTAGCGTTCCAATTTTTTGGCTCAGGAGATTTAGCGTCTAGAAATCTTTCTAAAAACGAGTTTACCAAAATTTTAGAAAAAAACGACATCAAATATGTTCTTGTAAAAAATAATGTAGCCCAAGTTTTTTTAACAGAAGATGCGCTAAAAAAAGACGATTATAAAAAACAAGTAAATTCACCATTTTACAGAGAAGGTTCTCCTTTGTTTACCTATCGTTTTGGTGATACACAAAATTTTGAAAAAGACGTAAAAGCCACCAAAGAAAAACTTAATTTAAGTGTTGACATTCAATATATGGATCCTACTAGTTTTATGGATACCATACTTAATTTTCTCCCTATAATTCTATTAATTGGCGTTTGGTTATATTTTATGCGACGAATGTCAGGAGCTGGAGGCTCGGGAGGTCCTGGAGGTCAAATTTTCAACATAGGAAAATCAAAAGCAAAACTATTTGATAAAGACACTAAAGTAAAAACAACTTTTGAAAATGTAGCCGGTTTAGAAGGCGCAAAAGAGGAGGTTCAAGAAATAGTTGATTTTTTAAAAAATCCAAAAAAATATACTTCCTTAGGGGGTAAAATACCAAAAGGAGCCTTATTAGTTGGTCCTCCTGGAACAGGTAAAACACTTTTAGCAAAAGCAGTTGCTGGTGAAGCTGATGTTCCATTTTTCTCATTATCAGGATCTGATTTTGTAGAAATGTTTGTAGGGGTTGGTGCCTCACGTGTACGAGACTTATTTAAACAAGCACAACAAAAATCACCCTCTATTATTTTTATTGATGAAATTGATGCTATTGGTAGAGCTAGAGGAAAAAACAGTATGACAGGTGGAAACGATGAGCGCGAAAACACCTTAAACCAATTGTTAACCGAAATGGATGGTTTTGGTACCGACACAAATGTAATTGTTTTGGCTGCCACCAACCGGGCAGATGTATTAGACAGCGCCCTTATGCGTGCTGGACGTTTTGACCGTCAAATCTATGTTGACTTACCTAATATTGTTGAGCGTGAAGAAATTTTTAAAGTACACATAAAGTCTTTAAAACTAGCCAGTGACGTTAATATCAAGTTTTTAGCACAACAAACCCCTGGTTTTTCTGGTGCTGACATTGCCAATATGTGTAACGAAGCAGCTTTAATTGCTGCCAGAAACAATAAAAAAGCGATTCATCATCAAGACTTTTTAGATGCTGTTGATAGAATTGTAGGCGGTTTAGAAAAGAAAAACAAAGTTATTACTCCTAAAGAAAAAGAAACAATTGCATTTCACGAGGCGGGTCATGCAACGGTTAGTTGGATGTTAGAACATGCAGCACCTTTAGTAAAGGTAACAATCGTACCTAGAGGACAATCATTAGGCGCCGCTTGGTATTTACCTGCTGAAAGAATGATTGTACAAACCGATCAAATGCTAGACGAAATGTGTGCCACTTTAGGAGGTCGGGCGGCAGAAAAAATAATTTTCAATAAAATTTCTACAGGAGCCCTAAACGATTTAGAAAAAGTAACCAAACAAGCTCGAGCTATGGTTACTATTTACGGATTAAATGAAGAAGTAGGTAATATTACCTATTACGATTCGTCAGGTAACGATGCTTTTGTAAAGCCGTATAGTGAAGAAACTGCAAAGCGAATAGATATAGAAATTACTAAAATGATTGAAGAGCAGTACAAAAGAGCATTAGACTTATTAACGCTTCATAAAGAAAAGCTAACAACCTTAGCCCAATTATTACTAGAAAAAGAAGTTATTTTTAAAGACGATTTAGAAAAAATATTTGGTAAAAGACCTTTTGAAAAAGAAGAAGAGGAAATTAAAGACCAAAAAAATAACACAACTACAACAAAAGAAGAAGCAACTGTAGAAGAATAATATCTTTAATTTTAAATGAATTTTTTAAAAAAATTATTTAACCTATCAATAACATCATCTAAAGACGATGAAATAAAAGAGCAAGTTGTTAATTTGTCTTTGGAAGATTCTTTTGTACATAATTTTATAAAAAAGGGCGGTAAATTTTTATATGCTACCAAAACAGAAGAGGTTATTACTAATATTAAAAACATTCTAATCGAAAACAATTGGAATAAAATAACCTGTACCGATATTGACTTACTAAAGTTTTTAAGAAATATTGATGTAGCCATTGGAACTAATTTTAAAACAGCTAACCCTTTTTTTACCACCTGCGAACATTTAATTGCTAGTAATGGAGATATTTTGTTTTCGTCAAATCAATTAAAAAGCGACAAGCTTCCTGAGCTTTCTAAAGATTTTATAGTATATGCCACAACTAGTCAGCTCGTTAAAAATAATGGGCAAGCATTAACAGGTATTAAAACCAATTTTAAAGGCAACATTCCTACCAATATTAGTGCTATTAGAAATTATTCAATAAAAAATGATGACGATAATTTCTTAAATAACGGAAGTAGTAATTCAAAAAACTTATATTTGTTGCTGTTTGAAGATTTATAGTATGAGCAACTTTATAAAAAGAATTACCTCTGGAATTATTTACGTTCTTCTTTTTATTTCGTTTGTTTTAATTTCTAAAGAAACCTACATTATTTTAATAAGCGTTTTTGGCTTTCTATGCATTTGGGAGTTCTCAAAAATGATTTATTTAAAAAACATTGTTCCCTACATACTATTACCTATTGTAATGGTTTATTTTTACTATTATGGTTCCGATAAAAATAATTTACTTTTATTAGGCATTACGTTATTGTGCTCTGTTAGGTTAATTTATCATTTATTTTCTGAAAATAATACTTACCCTAAAACGTTTATCAGTAAATTAGATTTATGTATCCGATATATTATTTTTCCAATATCATTTCTAATTTTACTTCCATTTACAAATAATCAATACAACGGCACATTTGTAATTTTTATTTTAATTATTTTATGGGTAAATGATAGTTTTGCCTTTTTAGTGGGTAAAAATTTTGGTAAGCATAAGTTATTTGAGCGTATTTCACCAAAAAAAACAATTGAAGGTTTTGTTGGAGGAGCAGTTTTTTCTGTAATCACAGCTAGTATTATAGCAAAATACACGACCACTTTTTCTACACTCAATTGGATTTTTATTGCTTTAATTGTGGTGATTTTTGGTACTTTGGGCGATTTAGTTGAAAGTAAATTTAAACGTCAAGCCAAAATAAAAGATAGCGGAAATATTATGCCTGGGCATGGTGGCATATTAGATCGTTTAGATAGTTTACTTTTTTCGTCTCCTTTTATTTATCTATACATCCATTATTTAATGTAACCCGCAACAATTAGCTTTTTATAATTTAACACTAATATAAAAGACAAATTTTAGTAAACTTACTTGTACTTTTAACTAAATTTGTACTTTCTTAAAACTAAAAATACCGCATTTTATGAATATACCGCAAATAAGTATTCCAAGAGTTGTTATTATTGGCGGAGGCTTTGCTGGGTTAGCCCTTGCAAAAGGACTAGAAAATAAAGAAATTCAAGTAGTTTTACTAGACAAACATAATTACCATACATTTCAACCCTTATTATATCAAGTGGCAACTGGAGGGTTAGAACCAGACTCTATTGCTTTTCCTATTAGAAAATTATTTAACAACCTAAAATATTACCATTTTAGATTGGCAGAAGTAACTAAAATTAACCCCGATAAAAATGAGGTTATTACTAATATTGGAAACTTAACCTATGATTATTTAGTAGTTGCATCAGGATCTAAAACTAATTTTTTTGGAAACAAAAACATCCAAAAATATGCTATGGAAATGAAAAGCATTCCACAAGCACTTAATATTCGAAGTTTAGTTTTAGAAAATTTTGAAGCCGCTTTATTAACCTCTAATTTAGAAGAACGAAATGCTTTAATGAATTTTATTATCGTTGGTGGTGGTCCAACAGGAGTAGAATTAGCGGGTGCCCTTGCCGAAATGAAAAAAGGTATTTTACCTAAAGACTACCCTGATTTAGACATTAGAGATATGCAAATCAATGTAATTCAAGGTACCGACAGATTAATTGATGCCATGAGTAAAAAATCTTCAAAAAAGGCCGAAGATTTTTTATTGAATTTAGGTGTTAATGTATGGAAAAATCTTCTCGTAACAAATTATGATGGTAATACTGTAACCACCAATTCAACCGAAACGTTTAAAACCGCTACCGTAATTTGGGCTGCTGGGGTACAAGGCGAAACAATAAATGGGCTTAAAGAACAGTGTATTGTAGAAAGAGCAAACAGAATTAAAGTAGACACCTATAACAAAATAGAAGGATATAAAAATATTTTTGCCATTGGTGATGTAGCGCTTATGTGTTCAGAAAAAAGCCCCAAAGGACATCCAATGATGGCTCAACCAGCCTTACAACAAGGTAAATTACTAGCCAAAAACTTGTTAGCTGAAATTAAAGGAAAACAAAAAAAACCATTTATTTATAAAGACAAAGGTTCTATGGCAACTATTGGTAGAAATAAAGCAGTGGTTGATTTACCAAGATGGAAATTTCAAGGTGTTTTTGCGTGGTTTGTTTGGATGTTTGTTCATTTATTTTCACTAATTGGCTTTAGAAATAAAGTAATTGTTTTTATGAACTGGATTTACAATTACATCCGTTTTGACAGAGAAACCAGATTAATTATTCGACCTTACAAAAATAAAAATAGCGAATCTTTTAAATAACAACAACGTATTTTAAATAAAAAAACTTCCGACACTTTAAAGTGTCGGAAGTTTTTTTATGATTAATCAATTTTGATTCGTTAATATGTAAATTATCCTTTTAACGGAAAATACTCTTTACCTTTTTCTGTATTTAAAAGTATCTCTTTTCCTTTGTAATCAAGCTTACAAAGCCCTCCGTTTTTTGAAAACACTCTAACATAAGTTAAGTTATTTGACTCCCATTTTAAATCAATTACAAAACCTCCTCTAGCACATAACCCAGTCACTTCTCCATCTTTCCAATCTTTAGGTAAAGCTGGCAACAATCTAATTTCTCCTGATTGACTTTGAATTAACATTTCTGCTATACCTGCTGTTGATCCAAAATTAGCATCCATTTGAAAGGGTGGATGTCTTGCAAATAAATTTGGAAAAATTTTCTTATTTAAAATACTATTTAAAAAGTTTTCTGCTTTTTCACCATCTCTTAGTCTTGCATATTCATTAATTAACCAAGCGGCACTCCAACCTGTATGCCCACCACCATGTGAAATTCTATAATCTAACGATTTTCTTACAGCTTCAGCAAATTTAGGCGTTTTATCAAGATCTATTTGGTATCCTGGGTACAATGCAAATAAATGCGAAATATGTCTATGACCAGGTTCACGTTCTTTAAATTCTTCTCTCCACTCCATTAAACGACCATCTGTTCCTATTTTAGGCTTCGCTAATTTTTTT
Source organism: Tenacibaculum sp. UWU-22 (assembly GCF_041021355.1). NCBI lineage: Bacteria > Pseudomonadati > Bacteroidota > Flavobacteriia > Flavobacteriales > Flavobacteriaceae > Tenacibaculum > Tenacibaculum sp. UWU-22. The sequence goes on from NZ_JBFNGP010000002.1 coordinate 177,009, forward strand.
TGAGCCTCAATAACTTTTTGTACATACGAGTCATGAATTCCTAATACATCTGATGCGTCTATAAAATTTTTAAAAAGCTGCCAAATAACTTCTTGGTCATGTGCTGGCCCCATTGATATTTGACAAACCGTTCCGTCGGGTGCTATAAAAGTATTTTCTGGCGATACTGACGGCCCTGATATTAATTCTCCTGTTTTAGGGTCTGGTATTAACCAACCCATATAAAACTCTGTTGATTGCTTTAAAATTGGATATCTTTTCTTAAGAAATTCTTTATCTAAAGTAAAGTAATAATGCTCCATAATATGCGTGGTTAACCATGCCCCTCCAGTAACATGCATTCCCCAACTAGGATTTTGCCCAGGTGAAGTAAACCCCCAAACATTCGTCGTTGGGTGAACTACCCAACCATCAAGATGATATTGTTCTCGCGCGGTTCTATTACCTGGTTTTCGTAACTCTTCCGTAAAATCAAATAAAGGCAAGTGCATCTCTGATAAATTCGTAACTTCTGCTGGCCAATAATTCATCTCTACATTAACATCTGTATGATAATCACTATCCCATGCCGTTAATATCTTATTTGCCCAAATACCCTGTAAGTTAGCAGGTAATGAACCCGGTCTTGATGAAGAAATTAATAAATAACGTCCGTATTGAAAAAATAACTCTGTTAAATGTAAGTCAGGTTTTTTGTTGTCAAATTGCTTAACCCTTAAATCAGTTGGTATGGTATCAGCTAAATTTTTTGTTAATTTAAATGCTACACGATTAAAATATTGTTGATATTCTGCTTCGTGTTTTTTTAACAATTCTTCATACGGTATTTTTTCCCCTTTTTCTAAAGTTGTTTTTGTAATTTCTTTATACGGTCTACCTTTGTATGTAGGGTATTTTAAAAGATAATCAGTAGAAGCTGTTAATAAAAGAACAACTTCATCGGCATTTTTAACAATTAAACTTGAATCAACATATTTTACCGTTCCGTTTTTATTAATAGCAGACAAACGTGCCATATATTCTAATCCATCACCACCTTTTCCATCAAATAGCTTTCCTTGCATAATCAACTGATCTTTTGCTGCTTTTGTTTTGAATCTTTCAGGTCTAGTTAACGTGCTTTTAAAAGAAATCATTCCAGGTTTATCAGCAGATATTTTTATAACTAGCAAATTATCGGGTTCACTTGCAAAAATTTCTCTTTTGTACTTAACACCATCTTGAGTATAAGTAACTTTAGCAACCGCATCTTCCAAATCTAATTCACGATAGTAATTTTCATAAGGTTGTTTTTTTTCAAAATCAATCCATAAATCGCCTAAGGTTTGGTAGCAACCAAAAGGAACCATACCTTTTTTACTCCCCCCTGTACCAGGACCTTTACAAATTTGTGTTTTTTTAGTAAGTTCGGAAGCTTCTTTATATTTTCCTTCAAAAAGAAATTTACGAATTTTTGCTTGTGCTGGAAATGCCTCTGGATTGTTATCATTACTCGGGCTCCCTGACCACACTGTTTTTTCGTTTAATTGAATTCGTTCGTAGTTAACACCTCCAAAAACCATTGCACCTAAAGTACCATTTCCTACTGGCAAGGCTTTTAACCATTCAATGTCATCTTTATTTCTATTAAAACTTGCATCTGGTTTCTTTGGATTTGCTGGCTGTTTATACCACAATTTTAAAGGAGGAAGTTGTTGTTGCTGTTTTGTTGCTCGAATACTAGAGCACCCAAAAACAGATACAGATAATGTTAAGAAAATAATAATTACTTTTTTCATCTTTGTGAGTTATTTTTGAATATATATAGTAAGCATGAATATAAACGTAAAAAATACATTTTATCGCGCCACAAGATACATAATAATTCGATAACTATAATAACTAAATTTTAAACCTCTGTAATTTTTAAAAAAAAGAGGCAAGATGCCGTGAAATAAGTACAAAACTTTTTTATTTCGGTTTCAACTTATACAATTTTAAATAGTTTGTTCTTTTTGGCCGTAATACTGTTTTTTATGATACAACAAAGCGCTAAACGTATTTGGTTTAGCACATAACTTTGAAAGACACACCAATCTGAAAATTCTTGCGAATTTTCAGAAGTAGGCGAAAACAAGCAATTACTTATAATCATTACTACCAGTATTTTTCACATATTTATTTTTTTTAATTTGTTTTCAATTTCTTTTGCTTTTTTCAAGTTTATAGAAAAACCTTCTTGATAATTATTTATATATTCCTGAATAGCTTTCAATCCATTTTTTATTTCAGAACCACTTTCTAAAGCTATATTTGCAATTTTTAAGTTGAAATACGATGAAAATTCAGGTGATTTTTTTTTCCATTTTTCTGCAAATGCAATTGCCTTTTTAGGTTGGTTCATTTTTTTATAAAGCAAATCTATTGGTCTTCTGTAATAAAAGAAATTTGTAATTTCTTTATAATGTTTTTCAAGATTTACAGACCAATAATCTAATGCCTTATCATAACTTTTTACATACTCATAAAATTGAGCATATGTTGCGTAAAATTCTTTAGATATTCCCAAATGTTTTATTTCAAAATCCTGAACAGCCTTAATATCAGAGTCATTTTGAGTCATTGCTTGCATTAAACTTAAATCATCTTGATTAACTTTAAAGTCTATTCCATAAATAGTCTTCATTTTTTTAGAATGTTCTTCTATGAAAGTTAGTGGACTTATATTTTTAGAGATTAAAGAATCAATTAATTTGTCGTTCCAATCATTGTAGTGTTTGTACTCTGAAAACATATGAGAAATTCCATTATTAAGGCCTTTTCCTGCAATTCCACTATGGTCGGCATCGTATAAAACATGTTTTGCTATGATGTTCGTATTTATATTTTTTTTGAACAAACTATCCAATTGCATTCCCGATTTCAATCTTGGAGTAGCGTCTCTTGTTCCTGAAGCTACAAAATAAAAAATTGGTTTTTTGATTGTTTGTTTTGTGAACCGAATATATTCTTCCAATTGTGTTCCAAAAAGATTTTGACTTAAAGCGACAAAACCCTCAAAAGGTTGTTCTTTTTGGGTTATTACTTTTGCACAAAATGTTGCTGAATTGGAGTGTCCAATTAAAACGTTAAAGCCTGAAGAAGGGTATGTTGTATTTATTTTAGGAACGAGTTCTTGATTTAAAAAATTAAAAAACTTTAAACTGTTCTTTTCAAACTCTCCTGTTTCCCAATTAATTCCTAAATCTTTATTTCTGTTTTTATGAAAAATACCTATGATAATTGATTTTGGAATAACTTCAAAATCCATTAAAATTTTCGATTCAAAAACTGTTGGTTCAAACATCCACTTACCATCTAAAACGTAGATTATCGGATATTTTTTATTTTTAGAATAATCTGTAGGTAAAAATATTTTTATCTTTCTATAATCTCCAATATTAGTTGAGTAAATCGAATCTACTATATATTTATTTTTTTGAATTTCTAATTTTTTATTCTGTGAATAAATAATCAGATTAATAGTTAAAAATAATATTAAAATTGTGTTTTTCATTTAAGTTTGCAATGTTTTTTTTAATTACTGTAAACGGTCTCGTATAACTGCCAGTACGGTTAAATATAGCAATTGTTTTTTAGATTAAGAACTAGTTTTAGCAATCCCAAGTGGATTCTAACATAGTCGAATTCACCATAATTTCGATTATAGATTGTAGTATAACGTTATTATTCAATTTCTATATTCAAAACAGGTTTTTTTAATCTAAAATCGTCAGCTTTTATTAATTCAATTTCTACGATGCTTTCAGATGCTATGCTTTGATTTTTATTTTCAATTAAATATCCGTTAACATAAATATCATTTTTCTCATTCAATCCAAAAAAAGCATTCAACTCTTTTTGCGATTTGAATTTAAATTCGTGATTGACATTCGCACTTATAATTCCTGCGCTTTTTTTGCTTTTAACAAATAAGGTTGTAGCTCCTAATTTTCTTTCTTTGAATATTTTTAGTTCAAAAACCTTGTCAGAAGATATTTTGTTCAATAAATTAACGCTACCAATTAAAGTGTCGTTTATTATTAAAATTGGCTTTTCAGTTTTCATTATGTTTATTTCCGAATGCTGGTTTTGAGCAAAAATTGAAAATCCTATTGTTAAAATTAAGAAAAGTGTTAATATATATTTCATTCCGTTTTTATAATGCTTTACAACAAAATACTAAATGTAGTTCTGCTTTGAAAGAGTAAATATAATAAATTTGAATAATCAATACTAGTGATATGTACTAGGGTGTTGATTGTTAATCACCTGTATTGATTCGACAATAGGTTGCCTTTGACAACCGTTATCTGTCAAATTTATTATATTGGGAGTTTGAAAAGTAGCGCCAAATTACATTTAGCATACGTTGTAAATAGTTTAGGCTCGATGCCCGCCAAAGAGGAGGTTTTTTTTATATAAAAAAATGTTGTAATTTGGTTTAACGCTTGCTCGCTATTGCGTTTTATACATTGTTCTCTGCTGGCTTTCTTCGTCCGTTGTTTTATCGTGAAAACTCTTTGCAATTGCAGGAACGAGGATTGTAATGTGCTTGAACTATGCGTCGGCTAAGCGTTCAATTTTTTCCTTTGTTGTAACTGCCGGCAATGATTTTCTAAACAATTCAGCATTTACTTTTTCATTTTTGTTAAATATATTATTTGGTTTTATTTCAATTCCTGCTTTACCATTTAGAGTGAAATTTGTTTTTAAATTCACTTCATAATAAAATTCGATTCGTGAATTTTCTTTCCCTTTAATTTTTGATTTGTGTTTTAATTCGATTTTTTCAATCTCTCCGTAATGCCCAGTCAGTTTTTTAGGCTTACTTCTTGCTCCTTCATACAAATAGAGCCATTTGGCATCTAATATTTCCGTTGGAAAATCTTTTACATTATTGCTTTGACCAACTGCATGAAAATAAAATTTATTCGTTTTGGATAGCTTTGAAAGTTCCTTTTTTCTACAAAATCCCAACGCTACTTTCTCTTTTGGCTTAGGCTCATTTTTTAAGAGTTTTTCGAATTGATATTTAGTTATAAATCCACTAATTTTTTTACGATAAGTTTCAGCAATTTCAGGGTTTTCAATTTCAGTTTTTCGTTTCTTGCTAATCTCTAAATATTCTTTTTCTTGATCAATTCCTACAAATCTTCTATTTGCTAAATTTGCAGCTATTCCCGTTGTGCTGCTCCCTGTAAATGGGTCTAAAATCCAAGCATTAGGTTTTGTAGAAGCCAATATTAAACGAGTTAAAACGGAAAGCGGTTTTTGTGTTGGATGTTTTTTACAAGACTTTTCCCATTTGGCAATGGCAGGCAAAGTCCAAACATCACGCATTTGCTTATCTCCATTAAGTTTCTTCATTAATTCGTAATTGTAATAATGAGGAACTTTTTTAGACTTTCTTGCCCAGATGATTTGTTCAGTAGAGTAGGTAAAGTACCTACACGAAAAATTGGGTGGCGGATTTGTTTTTTGCCAAGTGATAATATTCAAAATCTTAAAATCAAGTTCGGTAAGCAATTGTCCAATACTAAAAATGTTGTGCATTGTTCCACTTATCCAAATGGTAGCATCTTCTTTCATTAACTCCCTAACTTGTTTAAGCCACTTTCGATTAAATTTGTTTACATTATCAAAACCTTTTGATTTATCCCATTTTCCTTTGTTTACAGAAACAATTTTTCCATTTTGGATCGATAAGCCGTCATTTGATAAAAAGTAAGGTGGGTCTGCAAAAACCATATCAAATTTATGTTTGATATTTGGCATAATATCCATACAATCTCCTTGTGCCAAGTAGAAATTTTTATCTGTGGATATGTGGTATGGTTTAATCATTTATTCTGGCAATCCTAACCATTTCAATGGAATTTTGTTAAATAGATAATGGCAATTCATACTATTAATATATTCAAGAGTGTCTTTGTAACAGGCTTGTTTAAACCAGTCATTTAGGACGTAAACATATTCTACTTTCCAATCTAAAGTCTGTACAAGTTTTGAGTATTGCTTTCTTTTAAAGTCACAAGTTTGTAGTTTTTCATCCACCGATCCACTGACTTCCTGAAACTTAATCTCAATAATGAATAACGTGTCTCTCACAATTACTAATAATCCATTATCAGGCAAGAGTCGTTTTGAAAGATAATCTCTCCAATCTATTTTGTATTCCTCAAGAAATCTATAAAACTCATGTTTTTTAAAACATCTTGCTACTTTTTCTCCGTTGTAAGTAACGATTACTCCTGACTTGTTTTTAGTTGGAATAACATCGTACCCATCTATAGCATCTAATACTGTTACAAAATCAACACGTTCTTCAAATACTAAACCAGTTTTGGTATGACCTCCACCTTTTCCTCCTTTTATCATATTAGTTTAATTAGTTATCAATAATTCGGTTAATTTTCCTCTTTTTTCAGGGTTGGCATTAATACTTCTTCTTGCATTCACTCTATGTATGTTGAAGTTAGCATATAGATCATCAAAGAAGTTATTATTGGGGTCTTTTCCTTTAACATCAGAGTTGCTTAATATCCAACTATAATTTTCATTGTTCAACCTTTCACAAAACTGAGCTAAACGAATTTGTTCGTTGTCGCAAAATTCATCTTTTGAGTAAGAATTAAAACTTGAAGTTTCACTCAATGGTTTGTATGGTGGATCAAAGTAAAAGAATGTATTTTCGTTAGCGAACTCAAGAGTTTGAGAAAAATCTCCATTCAGAATAGTTACATTTTGTAGTGCATTGGAAACCAATTTTAAGTTTTCGACATTACAAATTTGAGGCCTTTTATAGCTTCCCATAGGTACATTAAACTCATTTTTTCGATTAACTCTGTAAAGTCCGTTAAAACAAGTTCTATTCAAAAATATAAACAAAGCACTTTGTTCAGTTTGCTCTAAATTTCTTTGATTGAAGAGTGTTCTTTTGGTGTAATAATATTCCTTTTTTTCTTCTTGGTTGTCGGATAAATTGTGGAGCTCAAATTCCCATTCAGCTAGTATTTTGATTAGATTCTCTACTTCGTTCTGAATTGTTAAATAGCAGTTTGTGAGATCTGTATTTACATCATTGATTACAGCATGTTCAAGGTTAGGAAAATTGTCAAGCATCCAAAACAGCATAGCACCACTTCCAACAAATGGCTCAATAAATGTAAATGGTTGTTCAATAATATTTAGCGGTAATTGTTCTCGAATTTGGTCAATTAATTGGGTTTTACCACCTGCCCATTTTAAAAAAGGTTTTGCTCTCATTTTTATATTTTTAATGATTTTAGTGCTTTTTGCATTCCTTTGAGAGCAAAAGGTTCGTTTTCTACCGCATTTAATAATTTATCGTGTACCCAAAGGATAAGAAGTTTTTCTTCCGAGATTTTATAAAAGTCTGCAATTTTTTGTACTTGTTCACGTTGGATATTTCGTTCTCCTCTTTCAATTTTACTCATCATAGCTGTGTCAATATCCAAGACATAAGCAACTTGTCTAAGCAAAATATTTTTACTTTCTCGAATTCTGCGAAGTTCGTAACCTAATTTTTTCATTTTACCTCAAATGACTTGTCAATAATTGTCAAATATAGTCAAATTATTCAAATGTAGCATTGGATAAAAAGCAATGTGTGATAGCACTCTTTGTTTTTTCGGATCGAGTTTTAGCTTACAGAGAACGGTGAGCTATCACAAATTTGAATATTTTATACCTTTAAGAAAAACACCTAAACCCTTTATACACTAAAACCAAACAGCTACAATATAATTATCACTCCATGGCTTTTTTATAATCAGCAATTATTTTTTGTATTTCTTTATGTTCAAATACCGTTGGGTACAGCTCTTTTACGATGGTATGGTATTCAAAATCAATTTTTATTGCTTTTTTAAAATGCGCTATGCTATATTTTTCTTTATGTAAAATCATAAACAACCCACATAAACGATATTCTATTTCTGCAAATTCTTTATAGGTTTGTTCTGCTTTAATTAAAACTTTTAAAGAATCGTTAAAGTCTCCTATAAACAACAACACATCGGCAAGCGCAATGTAAATTTCAATAGCCACATCTTCCAAATCTAGACATTTATAAAAAGCTTTTACGGCTTCTTCATAAAAATTTAATTTTAGGTTAATATCGGCATATTTACGCCAGTACAACACATTAGCATCATCAATTTCTAATGCCTTACCAATATAATATAATGCCTTTTGATAATCTTCTTGTTTATAATACAGATGGGTTAACAAAATCCACCCCCTATCTAACAAAGGATCTTCGTGTACTGCTTTTCTATAATATTGAATAGCGCTATCTGCCATATCTAATTTTTCAAAGCACTCCCCTATTCTCACATATGCAAAAGCTGTTGGATCGTCTAACTCTAATGTTATCATATAATGATCTATCGCTTCTTGATAGCGTTCGAGCTGTTCTAGTGTTTTGGCTTTTTCTAAATATCCTCCAATAAAACAATCATCTATAAGTATTGCATAATCAAAAGACACTAAGGCTTCTTTATACATATTTAAGATAAAGTATTGTCTTCCTAGCTGATGCCATGCTACCTCAGAGTATGGGTTTTTATCGATATAAGCATTTAAAAATAGTATTGCCTCTTCATGACTGCCCTCCATATCAAAACAATACACAACGTTATAGAGCGATGAGTAGTCTTCATAATCAACATCAATACACTTTGCAAAATTTAAACGAGCATTTTCAAAATCGTCTAAATACAGATACTCCATACCAATCATAGACCAAATATCTGCAGGATCTTCGACATACTTAAGCGACTCTTTTAATATTTCAATAGACTCTTGATGCTTGTTTTTTTTAGACATAATAATTGCTTTTTGAATAAAAACCTCATCATTATGAGGCTCAATAGCCTCAATTTCAGAAAGAAGCTTAATGGCTTTTTTTAATTTGTCTTCAAAAATTAATAATTCTACTTGTAAAAGTTTTAGAACTACAGAAGTAGGGTGTTGTTGTAATCCTAAATTCACTGCTTTTTGCGCCAAAGAATGTTTTCCGGTATCTAAATAGTGTTGTATAATTTCTTCAAACTCAACTGAATCAAAAAAATACACGCTATTTGTTTTAAGCATTGATTCAAATTTTGATAAAGACATAGGCATCAATTTACATTTACTCTTTAAATGTACTAAGTCTGGATACACAATTTACAAAAAAAATATTTGTTTTTAACAAATTAATTAACAAAAACTTCTCTTTGATATTAATTAATTATTTCTTTATATTTGAAGAATATATTTTTGAAACAAAAAAAATAACCATATTTAAAAACAAAAAATCATGAGTAAATTCGACGAGAAAGTAGCATTATACAAAAAGTTTATGGACGACAGAAACTTACGCTCAAATACTGATTTATTAACTGCAGTAACTAAAGGTTTAGGTCCTTCTATATACAAAAAAGATGCTGAAACTGTTTCTGGTTCTGATCCTAAAGAATTAGAAACTGTAAAAAAGAATTTTTTAATTAAAAAATTAGGCTTAAAAGACAGTAATGAATTAGACGAAGCTATTGCTGAGGTTATTGAAAAAATTGGCAAATCTGAAAGAAATAAGTACAGAGCTGTTGTTTATTACATGTTAGTTAAAAAATTCGATAAAGAATCGATTTACGGAATGTAAAAAACTTTCTCAAAAAAAAAATAAAAAATCTCGTATTGATTGTGTATCAATACGAGATTTTAGTATTTTAGTTCATACATAAAACTATACTCATGTCTCAATTTATTAGTGTTTTTGATATGTTGAAAATTGGTGTTGGACCATCAAGTTCACACACCCTAGGCCCATGGAGAGCAGCCGAACAATGGATCAAAAAATTAAAAGAAACACAATTATTTAATACTATTGATGGTATTAAAATTGATTTATACGGCTCTTTATCTTTAACAGGAAAAGGACACGCTACTGATTTAGCCGTTATGCTAGGGTTAAGTGGTGCCGATCCAGAATACACTCCTGTTGAAAACTTAGGCAATATCATCAACCAAATCAAACAAACCAACAAACTACATTTTAACGCAGAAAAATTCATTCTGTTTTCTATCGATAACGTTGTTTTTAATAAAGATTTTTTACCTTTTCATGCTAACGGACTTACCTTTAGAGGTTTTTGTAAAGGCAAAGAAGTATCAACAGAAACATACTATTCTATCGGGGGTGGATTTATTATTCAAGAAGAAGATAACCTATCCGAAGAAATTGAAATCAGCAAACAAAACTTTCCTTTTCCTATTAATAAAGCTGAGCAATTAGAAACCTATTGCGAAAAAGAAAATTGCTTAATCTCTGACATCGTACTAAAAAATGAGTTAGAATTAAAAACTTTAGACGAAATAGATACTGAACTTGGCAGAATATGGAACACCATGCTAGAATGCGCATACATAGGATGCCACACAGAAGGAAAACTACCTGGAGGATTAAATGTAAAACGAAGAGCTTTTGATTCTCATAAAAAATTAATTAAAAATGCAACTTACAACAATCCTACTGAATGGGTTTCTGCTATTAGAAACACCGAAGTAAAGTTTAGAGAAATATTAAAATGGGTAAGTTGTTTTGCTTTATCGGTTAATGAAGTAAACGCCTCTCTAGGAAGAGTTGTAACTGCCCCCACGAATGGTAGCGCAGGTGTTATCCCTGCAGTTTTAATGTATTATTTAGTTATAGAAAACCATGAGGCTAATTTTGAGCATATTAAAAAATTCTTATTAGTAGCAGGTGTAATTGGAAGTGTTTTTAAAAAAAATGCAACAATTTCTGCAGCCATGGGTGGCTGTCAAGCTGAAATTGGAGTTTCTTCAGCGATGGCAGCAGCAGCATTAACCGAACTATTAGGCGGCACTGCCTCGCAAAGTTTAGTTGCTGCAGAAATAGCTATGGAACATCATTTAGGTCTTACTTGCGATCCTATTCAAGGGTTAGTTCAAGTTCCTTGTATTGAACGCAATGCTATGGGAGCTATTAAAGCGATTCATGCTGCTGAATTGGCTTTAGAAACCAATCCAAAAGAATCACTAGTTTCGTTAGATAAAGTAATTGATACCATGTGGAAAACAGCTAAAGATATGAACCGAAATTATAAAGAAACCTCAGAAGGCGGATTAGCGGTTACCGTTGGGTTAGCTGACTGCTAATCTTATGTTTTACCTTACCTAATAAATACCAATTCGGTTTCTGTAGACATTTCAGTAGAAAAACCATACCCTTCAACGTTAAATCCTTTTAACTCTTGAAGGGTTTTTATATTATTATCAATAATATAACGCACCATAAGGCCACGTGCTTTTTTGGCAAAAGTCATAATAACCTTATACTGCCCATTTTTTAAATCTTTAAATACAGGTGTAATCATGGGTACTTTTAGTCTTTTTTTATCCAATACCTTAAAGTACTCTAAACTTGCCAAGTTAATAAACAACTCATCATCATCCATTTCATCATTTAAAGCATCCGTAAGGGTAGTACCCCAAAACTTATACAAATTTTCTGCCTTACCAACCTTTAAACGAGTACCCATTTCTAAACGATAAGGCTGTATTAAATCTAAAGGCTTTAACACCCCATACAAACCCGATAAAATTCGTAAACTATTTTGTAAAATGGGTAATTTTTCTTCAGGTAATGTATTTACAGCCAACCCTCTATATACTTCACCTGTAAAGGCATATACTGCTTGTTTTGCATTTTGTGATGTAAATGGTAATTGCCAACTTTGATTTCGTTCGTAATTTAAATCAGCTAAATCATTAGAAATTTTCATTAGCTCTGATAATTTTTTACGCGAAAGGGTTTTTAATTTTTTATTTAGTTTTTCTGATTTATCTAAAAACTGAGGCTCCGTATATAAACTTGTCGGCACTTTTGATTCAAAATCTAACGATTTAGCAGGCGAAATAATAATTTTCATAAAATGATTTTAAAAAATTTAAAACGATAAATGTACAAATCATTATAAAAGTTTTCAAATTATGCACTATTAAAAAACTATTGATACTATCTAATTTTTATGCTTTGCTTTCATAAAAACAACAATTTTATCTCTTAAAAACACATCTCACTATTTTTTAACGTGACTAACCAATTGTTTTTAAAGCATCTAATACTTTAAATTTATTTTATTTAAAAAAAATTCGTATCTTTGCACGCCTTTTAACGAGAGCAGATTTAAAAAGGATTATTTAAAATTAATAGTTTAATTTCTCTTAAGTGTTAATATCGTTAAAAATCTGATTAACAATTAAGATACAAAGTATTTTTTCAGAATGTCTGAACAAACACAAAACGCAGATACTAAAGAAGCAGTAATTGCACAAACTGAACCGGTAAAAGAAGCTACCAACACTCAAGAATTTTTAGATAACTTTAACTGGCACAAATACGAAGAAGGTATTGATGAAGTTGACGACGCTAAATTAAAAGAATTTGAAACAGCCTTAGAAGGTACCGTTGGATTCGTAAACGAACGCGATGTTATTGAAGGTGAAGTAGTTCGTATAACCGATAGAGATGCCATCATTGATATCAATTCAAAATCAGAAGGTGTTATTTCGTTAAACGAATTTCGTTACAACCCTAACTTATCAGTTGGTGACAAAGTAGAGGTATTAGTAGACAAAAGAGAAGACAGTTCTGGGCAATTAGTATTATCGCATAAAAAAGCGAGAGTAATAAAAGCTTGGGATCGCGTAAACAACGCCCACGAAACTGGTGAAATCGTTAACGGTTTTGTAAAATGTAGAACTCGTGGCGGTATGATTGTTGACGTATTTGGTATCGAAGCATTTTTACCAGGTTCTCAAATAGATGTTAAACCGATTAGAGATTACGATCAATATGTAGAAAAAACAATGGAATTTAAAGTGGTGAAAATTAACCATGAATTTAAAAACGTTGTAGTTTCTCATAAAGCATTAATAGAAGCTGATTTAGAAGACCAAAAGAAAGAAATTATTGGTCAATTAGAAAAAGGACAAGTATTAGAAGGTGTTGTTAAAAACATTACTTCATATGGTGTATTTGTTGATTTAGGAGGTGTTGATGGATTAATTCATATTACCGATTTATCTTGGTCTCGCATTAACCACCCGAATGAAGTGGTTGAGTTAGATCAAAAATTAAACGTAGTAATTTTAGATTTTGATGATAATAAATCAAGAATTCAATTAGGATTAAAACAATTATCAGCTCATCCTTGGGAAGCTTTAGATGCTAACTTAAAAGTTGGCGACAAAGTAAAAGGAAAAGTAGTTGTTTTAGCTGATTACGGTGCGTTTGTAGAAGTTGAAGAAGGTGTTGAAGGGTTAATTCACGTATCAGAAATGTCTTGGTCAACACACTTACGATCTGCACAAGACTTTGTTAAAGTTGGTGATGAAATAGAAGCACAAATTTTAACTTTAGACCGTGATGAACGTAAAATGTCATTAGGTATAAAACAATTACACCCAGACCCTTGGACCGATATTACCAGTAAATACCCTGTAGATTCTGTTCACACAGGTACTGTACGTAACTACACAAATTTTGGGGTATTTGTAGAATTAGAAGAAGGTATTGACGGATTAATTTATATTTCTGATTTATCTTGGACTAAAAAAATAAAACACCCATCAGATTTTGTAACTGTTGGTGATAAATTAGAAGTTAAGGTATTAGAATTAGACGTAGAAAACCGTAAGTTAAACTTAGGACACAAACAAACTCAAGAAAACCCTTGGGATGTTTACGAACAAACTTACGCTATTGACTCTATTCACGAAGGAACCATAAAAGAAAAGAACGATAAAGGCGCTACTGTTGTATTTGCAGATGGTGTAGAAGCATTTGCCCCTAGCCGTTTATTAGAAAAAGAAGATGGTTCTAAATTAGGTAAAGGCGATACAGACCAATTTAAAGTAATCGAATTTAATAAAGATTACCGTCGAATTGTAGTATCACACACAGCAATCTTTAAAGCTCAAGAAGAAAACAATGTTAAAGCCGCTACTAAAAAAGCTGCTGAAGCAGAAAAAACAACATTGGGTGATATTGAAGGTTTAGCTGAATTAAAAAAGAAAATGGACGCAGAAAAATAATTGCAACAAACCCATTGAAACGCAAAAAGTCGCTACTTACGTAGCGACTTTTTTTTATTAATTCTCTAAAAAAAAAGAAATTGAAAAGTACAATTCCATTTTATTAACTATACCATAAAAACATTTTTTAAACCCAAAAGATTCAAGTATTTTTGTAATTCATCAACCTTAGTAATAAATGACTCTTATAAAATCAATTTCTGGAATTAGAGGAACCATTGGAGGCACCGTAAATGACAACCTTACACCTATAGATGCCGTAAAATTTGCCGCAGCCTATGGTTCTTTTATCAAAAAACACAATTCAAACAAAAAAATAACAATCGTTATTGGTAGAGATGCTCGTATATCTGGCAAAATGATAAGTAGCTTAGTTGCAAACACATTAGTGAGTTTAGGTATCGATGTTATTGATTTAGGGTTATCAACTACCCCAACTGTTGAAGTTGCTGTTCCTTTAGAAAAAGCAGATGGAGGCATTATTTTAACCGCATCACATAATCCTAAACAATGGAATGCTTTAAAATTATTAAACAATAAAGGAGAGTTTTTAAATGGTGCCGATGGAAATGAAATTTTAAAAATTGCCGAAAAAGAAACTAGCATTGAGTTTAGCGAAGTTGACGATTTAGGAAGCTATACAAAAAAGAAAAATTATATCGAAAAGCACATAAAAGAAGTATTAGCTCTAGATTTAGTAGACGAACAAGCCATTAAAAAAGCTAATTTTAAAGTGGTGGTTGATGGCGTTAATTCTACTGGAGGCATAGCAATTCCTGCTTTACTAAAAAAATTAGATGTCGAGTGTATTGAATTGTACTGCGAACCCAACGGTCACTTCCCTCATAATCCTGAGCCTTTAAAAGAGCATTTAACCGATATTTCTGAATTAGTTGTTAAAGAAAAAGCTGACTTTGGTATTGTAGTTGACCCTGATGTAGACCGCTTAGCTTTAATTTGTGAAGATGGGTCTATGTTTGGAGAAGAATACACCTTAGTTGCTTGTGCTGATTATGTATTAGATAAAATGAACGGAGGCAATACCACCTCTAACCTATCTTCTTCTAGAGCCTTACGCGATATAACTCAAAAATATGGCGGAACCTATTCTGCAAGTGCTGTAGGCGAAGTAAATGTAGTACAACAAATGAAAGAATCTAATGCTGTAATTGGAGGAGAAGGTAACGGAGGTATTATTTATCCTGCCGCACACTATGGTAGAGACTCATTGGTTGGTGTTGCTTTATTTTTATCGCATTTAGCACATAAAAAAATATCGTGTAAAGCCTTAAGAAATTCGTACCCAAACTATTTTATGAGTAAAAATAAAATTCAGCTTACCCCTCAAATTAATGTAGATGATGTATTAAAAAAAATAGCAACTAAATACAAAGAAGAGCAAGTTACTACTATAGACGGGGTAAAAATAGATTTTGAAAACCAATGGGTACATTTACGTAAATCAAATACTGAACCTATTATTAGAATTTATACCGAAGCTACTTCGCAAAAAGATGCCGATAATTTAGCTACCCGATTTATAACAGAAATTGAAAATATAATAAGCTAATTTTTAAATCATTGAAAACAAAAATAACACTTATTATTGCAATACTCTTTATCGGTGTTTTATCAGTAAAAGCACAAGAAAAAGAGCTTTATCGAAAAAATAAAATAACCAACAAAAATAAGTTTTTTGTGTATTGGGGTTGGAACTGGGCTAACTACTCAAACTCAGATATTAACTTTAAAGGTGAAAATTATAATTTCACTTTATACAACGTTGAAGCCGCCGATCGACCTACCAAATTTTCTTTTAACGATTATTTTAATCCTACTCGGGTTACCATACCACAAACAAATTACAGAATAGGTTATTTTTTTAAAGAAAACTATACTATTTCTATTGGAGTAGACCATATGAAATATGTAATGAAGCAAAATCAAACAGTAAAAATAAACGGAAATATTAATGTAGGTAGTAAATATGATGGGATATATAAAAATGATGATATTACGCTATCAGAAGATTTTTTAACCTTTGAACATACCGATGGGCTAAATTATTTTAATACTGAGGTTAAACGTTTTGACGACATTAGTCATTGGTTTAATTTAAACTTAGAAAATCTACAAATAAATTTAACTGAAGGTGTTGGTGTGGGTATTTTATACCCCAAAAGCAATACAAAATTATTAGAAAAACAACGATACGATCAATTTCATTTAGCTGGCTGGGGAGTATCTGCAGGAATAGGATTAAACATTACTTTCTTAAAATACTTCTTCATTCAATCTGATTTTAAAACAGGATATATAAACTTACCTGACATACGAACAACGGCAAGCACTACCGATAGTGCTTCACAAAGTTTTTACTTTTTTGAAAACAATTTTTTAATTGGCGGTAAATTTAGATTGTTTTAATAAAAACTAAAAATACCGTGTGTATTAAAAACCAAAATATAGTTTTTTCAGACTTATATAAAACTGAAAATAAAATGTTTAACTTAAATTTATTGGTTTGAACACAATAGCAAAAAACACATTAGAACATTATTTTGATGAATTTAGAAACAATATAATTGGTGTTGAACAAACATTTGTTTCGCCATATGGTAAACAAAAAATTATTTATGCCGATTGGACCGCAAGCGGAAGAATGTATAAACCTATCGAAGAAAAATTAATAAATGATTTTGGTCCTTTTGTAGCAAACACCCACACCGAAACCTCTACTACAGGTGCAGCAATGACACTTGCTTATCATAAAGCAAGAACCATTATAAAACAACATGTAAACGCCAATAGCAATGATATTTTAATTACAGAAGGCTCTGGCATGACAGGAGTAGTAAATAAATTTCAACGTATTTTAGGCTTAAAAGTTTCTGAAAATTTAAGAAAGTACACCACTATTCCAAAAGAATTAAAACCTATTGTTTTTGTTTCGCACATGGAACATCATTCTAATCAAACATCATGGTTAGAAACAATTGCCGATGTAGAGGTAATTCCGTGTAATAATTTGGGGTTAATTTGTTTAGAAGCCTTTGAGAACACTTTAAAAAAACACAAAAACAGAAAATATAAAATAGCTTCGATAACAGCTTGCTCTAACGTAACTGGCATTAAAACGCAATACCATCAAATAGCCCAAATAATGCACCAGCATAACGGGTTGTGCTTTGTAGATTTTGCCTGTTCTGCCCCTTATGTAGATATTAATATGCACCCACAAGAAGAAGATGCTTATTTAGACGCCATCTTTTTTTCGCCTCATAAATTTTTAGGAGGACCTGGTAGTTCTGGCGTATTAATTTTTAATAAAAAACTATATAAAAATTTAGTTCCTGACAACCCTGGTGGCGGTACGGTTAGCTATACCAACCCATGGGGAGGACACAACTATTTTGAAGATGCAGAAACTCGTGAAGACGGAGGTACTCCTGCCTTTTTACAAACTATAAAAATAGCCCTATCTATACAATTAAAAAATAAGATGGGGGTAGCTAACATAAAAAAAAGAGAAAATCAAATTAATGCAAAATTATTTGAAACTTTAGAAAAACTAGATGGCGTACATATTTTAGCTCCTAACCACAAAGATCGCCTAAGTATATTTTCATTTTATTTTGATAACTACCATTTTAATTTAGTAGTAAAACTACTTAATGACCGTTTTGGAATACAAACCCGAGGCGGGTGTTCTTGCGCAGGTACTTACGGACATTTTTTATTAAATGTAAACATTGAAACTTCAAAAGCTATTGAAAATCAAATTTTAGAAGGCTGCAATGTTGAAAAACCAGGGTGGGTACGCCTGTCACTTCATCCTACTACTACCGACAAAGAAGTTACCTATATTTGTAACTCTTTAAAAACACTACATCAAAATATTGAACAATGGTCTAAAGATTATCATTATGATGCAGCTAAAAATGATTATATTCATAACACCACCCCTCCTATAGAAAAAGAAATTATTAGTAATTGGTTTTCATTATAACTAAAAAAATAAGGCTTCTTTAAACAGTACTGTTTAAAGAAGCCTTATAAATATAATTTTACAAGTTATTAGTGAGCGTTATAAAACTTTTTTGAGTTATTGATAAAAAATGATTCACCTTGATTAGAAAACGGAATCATATAAAACGAGTAGTGATGCTTTTTATCACCTTTTAAGGTGTATTTTTCTTCTGGTCGAGCACCCCAACTATTATTTCCTCCAACACCTCGTTGTGCTAAATCTATATTTAGTTGCACTAAATCTTTTTCAACAACATCTATGGTATGCTTGCTTTTATTAATAACAGACTTATCATTTTCTTTAGGTATTCCTTCAGGAATTATATCTCTATAAATTAATCCTGTACTACAATCAAATTCTTCATTTGGCATATGCAACGCACTAAAACCAATATTTTCAGGGTTGTTTTTAGAGGCTACAAAAAGTAATCCGTTTTGTTCACTATCTTCTAAAGCAAACCAACGCACATCTGATTTATATCCATTTTCTTGAGGACGAATATATGGCACATATTGTTCTGAAACAGTTGACTTGTATACATCAACAAAAGCAGAAGTATTTCTATCAACATAATTTTCCCAAGGCCCTCTACCAAAATAAGTAAGTTGTTCGTATTTTTTTGGCAATTGCAAACGCATACCTATTCTTGGTATATCTGCCTTATAATCGGTTACCCCCAAAGTATTGGATACTTTTATGGCTCCTGATGAAAAGATGGTATATACCGACGTATATTCTGTATTTACCCCTGGCAAATTATATACAATTGTAACCGTAGGCTCTTGCTTTTCACTTACAACAAAAGAGCTTACAGTAGCTTCTAAAGAAGCTTTTTTCCATAAAACATTTTTAATATCCATTCGGTTACCAAGATCGTTATCGGTAGGTGCTCTCCAAAAATTTGGTCTAGGGCCTTTACCGTCTTTTAAAAGTTCTTCTCCTTTATAGATATATGAAGTAATTTGTCCTTTTGCTTTATCAAAAATTATTTTAAAATCTACTCCAGAAAAGGTAACCGCACCACTTGTTTCACTTGTGTTTACCGACGAGTTCGTATTAACTTCTGTTTTTTGCCATTTTATCTTATTTTTTAACAGTATTTGCTCATGTGCTACTTGAAAACCTTTAGGTAATAACCCCCATTTATCTTTAGTTAATGCTTCTATTTCTAAAAAATACTCTGTATTAGGTTTAAAAGTTATTCCATCTAAAGGAATTCTAATCATTCTACCTATATGGGTTTCTACATCTACATCGTCTACTGTAAAGGTTTTAATAACTTTTCCATCGGCTTTTATGCTTCCTTTAAACACAAACTGATTTAAGTTCGTAAAATCATATAAGTTTTCGAGATAAATACGTTGTTCGTTAAATTTATTAATTCCTGAATTTTTAAAATTAATATATTCATGTGCTTTTTTCACTTCAAAAAGTCCTGGATGTGGTGTTCTATCAGGAAAAACAATACCATTATTTAAAAAGGTATTAGAACTAGGCATATTTTTACCAAAATCACCACCGTAAGCATAGTACTTTTGTCCTTTTTCGTTGGTTTTCCATATTGATTGGTCTACCCAATCCCAAATAAAACCACCTTGTAGGTTTTCATATTTTTCAATTATATCCCAATAATCAGCAAAATTACCCGTACTATTTCCCATGGCATGAGCATACTCACTAGGTATAAATGGTTTGTTTGATTTGTTAGACCCCATAAATTCAAAAGTTCCTGGAGAAGGGTATTGGGGTACAATAATATCGGTATTCCAATCCATATCAAGCAACGAGCCATCTCTTTCTTTATAAGAACGCTCATATTGTACAGGACGTTTTGATTTATCAAGAGCTTTAATGGTTTTATAGCCTACAAAAAAATTGGTACCGTTACCTGCTTCGTTACCTAAAGACCATATAATTACTGAGGGATGATTTTTGTCTCGGGTAACCATTCTTACCATTCTATCTACATGAGCTTTTTCCCATTTTTCATTTTTAGCAAGAGAGTGTTTGCCATAATACATTCCGTGCGATTCTATATTCGTTTCATCAACCACGTAAATTCCGTATAAATCACATAAATCATAAAACATATCTGGTCGAGGGTAGTGACTTAAACGAACCGCATTTATATTATTTTCTTTCCACATTTTAATGTCTTCTATTATCGACTCTTTAGTAATAACGTGTCCAGTTACAGGGTCATGTTCTTGCGTATTAACTCCTTTTAAGGTTATATGCTGGTTGTTTAATAGCAATATTCCGTTTCGTATTTCTATGGTTCTAAAACCAATTTTATTAGCCGTAACTTCTATTTTTTTTCTTCTTTCTTTTGTAGTAACTACTAAAGTATACATATTAGGGTGTTCTGCCGACCAAAGCTTTGATCCTTTAATAACATCATTAAAATTAACAACAGCTGTTTTTTTAACTTTTACTTCTTTGGTTTGAGAACTAACTACCCTACCCTTATCATTTAATAGTTCATACGAAACGTTTAGTTTTTTTGTTTTAGTTGTGTGATTTTCAAGTGTTATATTAACATCTAACACTCCGTTTTTATAAGTATCATCTAATAAAGAAGTAACCTCAACATCTTTAATACGTATTTTCGGTTGTGCATATAGGTATACACTACGCTCAATACCACTAATTCTCCAAAAATCTTGACATTCTAAAAACGAACCATCTGTCCATCTAAAAATTTGAAGAGCAATATCATTTTTACCTTCTTTTAAATAAGGGGTTACATTAAATTCAGCAGGTAATTTACTTCCTTGCGAATACCCTACATATTGACCATTAACCCATACAAATCCACCAGATTTCATAGCTCCGATATGTAAAAAAACCTCTTTATCTTTCCATGAATAATCTACAGTAAAAGTACGTTTGTATGAACCAACAGGATTATAATCGTGAGGTATTTTACCTGGGTATTTGGGAATAACCCCAACAAACTCTATTTCTTTTGAAACAGGAGCTTTAGAATCGGCAAATTCGTATTGTTGGTTGATATAAATAGGCACTCCGTAACCTTCTATTTCCCAGTTACTAGGTACTTTTATATTGTCCCAATCATTTGTGTTAAAAGAAGTTTTGTAAAAATCTAAAGGTCTATCCGAAGGTTTTTTAACCCATTTAAATTTCCACATTCCGTCTAACGAAAGATAATTTTTAGTATGTATATAATCATTTTCTATCGCTTGATTAGCTGTAGCATAGCTATAAAAAGTGGCATGTGCATCTTCTTTGTTTTCTGATATAACATTTTGATTTTCTATATAATCATAGATGTTATTAGGCGATTTATTTTGCCCTATAACAGGACAATAAACAACAATTGCTATAATTGTTGTAATGAATAAAATAAGTTTGTTTTTCATTTATTAATAGTTTAAATGGTTTTTGTCGTACGTTTTAGAGGTATAATAACCTAATAAAACGTACTTTCTTGTGGTAGTTAAAAAGTGATATATAGCAACATTTTCTCTTTCATTTGCTTTAATACGATTACTAGTTAAAGTAAGTTTTTCAAAAATGTTTTTTTGTTGTTTTTCTGTGATTGAAAAATAAGTATCTACTAATTGTTTATATTCTGTTTTATTGCCTTTGTCTGCTTTTTTTTGATATTGATTCGTAAATGTTTTTTCAAAGGCTTTACTGCCTTTAGTAAAATATTCTTTCTGAACAGTATCATCTGTATAAAAAATCATTTTATCTATAAAAGGCACAAGCTTAACCGCTGTTTTTTCTTCAGGGCTTATCGGTAAAATAATATCTGCTAAATGAGTAACCATATAAGCCTGCGTTGCTGTAAAAAAATGGTATTTATTATCAGAAACATCAGAAGAGCAAGAAGATAAAATTTCAAGCAATGTAGGTGTTGCTATTGTAACCCCTAATCCCAAAGCAATATTTTTAACAGCTTCTCTACGTTCCATTTTACAGTAATCTATTTTTTAATTGTTCTACAGCATGATTTACTGCTCTAGCAGTTAAGGCCATATAGGTTAAAGACGGATTTTGATTTCCAGAAGACGTCATACAAGCTCCATCAGTAACATATACATTAGGTACTGTATGTATTTGATTGTTTTTATTTAAAATTGAAGTTTTTACGTTGTGCCCCATACGAGCTGTACCCATTTCGTGAATAGCATGCCCTGGCACCAAAGTTGTATCGAAACCTGTTACTTTGGTAAAGCCACAACGGGTAAGCATTTCAATAGCCTGTTGTTGCATATCTTTACGCATTTGCCTTTCATTTTCTTTAAACTCACAATCAAAAGTAACAGTTGGAAGCCCCCATTTATCTTTATTTTTATAGTTTAACGTCATCTTATTATCATGATATGGCAAACACTCTCCAAAACCAATAATTCCTATTTGCCAATCACCTTGATGCGTTAATTTTTCTTTTAGAGGTTCTCCATAACTAAGTTCTTTAATTGCTCTTTTCCAATCGCCTCTTCGAGCTGCCCCCTGAAACGAGTAACCTCGTAAATAATTTTGCTTAGTTGTCTGTTTACTAATATTTTGAAATCTCGGAATATGAAAACTGGTAGGGCGATTTGAAAAATAAGGGATGTCTTTAAACCCATTATAAGTTGCTGTAGCCCCTACTCTAAAATGATGATCCATTAAATTATGCCCTAACTCTCCACTATCATTTCCTAACCCCTTCGGAAATCTTTTTGAAGTAGATTGTAATAAAATACTAGTCGTAGCAATAGTTGAAGCACAACAAAAAATAATTTTTGCTGAAAATTCTATTTTTTCATTTGTAAGTGCATCAATAACTTTAACACCCGTTGCTTTTTTTAACCGATCATTGTATACAATTTGATACGCAATCGAATGAGGGCGTAAAGTCATATTACCCGTGCGTTGAGCGGCTGGTAGTGTTGACGAATTACTACTAAAATATCCTCCACTAGGGCAACCCCGCATACATCGGTTTCGATAAGTACAATTTGATCTTCCTTGGTGTGTTTCGTTACCTGTTAAATTAGCAAATCGCCCCATAGTTAAACAACGATCAGGAAAATGTTGCTTTATTTGCTCTTTAAATTTTTGCTCTACCACATTTAACGGAAAAGGTGGCGAAAAATATCCGTCAGGTAATTGAGGCAATCCCAATGGTTCACCACTAACACCTATAAATTTTTCAACTTTAGTATACCAAGGGGCAATATCTTTATACCTAATGGGCCAATCAACACCTATATTCTCTTTTTTATTGGCTTCAAAATCAATATCACTCATTCTCAGTGTTTGTCTACCCCAGGTAATTGATCTACCACCTACATGATAGCCTCGTATCCAATCAAACCGTTTGGTTTCGTTATAAGGATGTTCTATATCATTTACAAACCAATGTTTTGTGGTTTCTTTAGTTACAAAACCCGTTCTGTTTTGCTTATACTGTTTTTTAACCTCTTGAATGCTTGGTTTTTGTCTAAACTCAAAATCCCATATTTCTTTATTCGCCGTAATATAATCTTTAGGGTGCTCTACCATTCTACCTCTTTCGAGTACTAATGTTTTTAACCCTTTTTCGCATAATTCTTTAGCCGCCCAACCACCAGAAATTCCAGTACCAATTACAATAGCATCATATGTAGTAGGGTTTTTAGGCATTATTTATATTATAGCTTTACAATTACAAAAAAATTAGATTAAATTTTTTAAAATTTTTGCAGCACTTTCAGCAGTAATATCTCTTTGAGGCATACCAAACATTTCATAACCTACCATAAATTTTTTTACAGTAGCACTACGTAATAACGGTGGATAAAAACTCATGTGCCAATGCCAATGTTCATTGTTTTCGTGATTTGTTGGTGCTTGATGAATACCGCTAGAATAAGGAAACGATGTTTTAAATAACCTATCATATGCTTTAGTAATTACCGAAATACTTTCTGCAAAAAAATGGCGCATTTCTGGTGTTAAATTTTGAATGTCTTTTGCTGATTTTTTAGGAATTATCATTGTTTCGTATGGCCAAATTGCCCAAAACGGAACCAAAACAACAAAAGCTTCGTTTTCAAAAATAATACGCTCTTGTTTTTGTATTTCTTGCTCAACATAATTTTCTAATAACGTTTTTCCATGTTGGGCATAATATTTTTTTTGTTGAATGTCTTTTTTTAAAACTTCATTTGGCACTGACGATTCACTCCATATTTGCCCGTGCGGGTGCGGATTACTACATCCCATAACAGCGCCTTTATTTTCAAAAATTTGCACATAATTAATAGCCGCATCTTTAGCTAAAGTTGTAAATTCGTTTTGCCAAACAGCCACTACTTTTTCAATGTTACCAACCGACATTTCTGCTAAGCTTTTAGAGTGATCTGGGCTAAAACAAATTACTTTACAAATTCCTCGTTCGCTTTCGTAAACAAACAGATCTTCATTTGATGAAAATGAAGGCGAGTTGCTTTGTAAAGCTGCAAAATCGTTTGTAAATACAAATACATCGGTATAATTTGGATTTACCTCGCCATTAATTCTTTTATTACCAGCACATAAATAACAATGCTCATCATAAGATGGTCGTTTTTCTGTATTTAAAACTTCTTCTTGTCCTTGCCAAGGTCGTTTCGCTCTATGCGGTGAAACTAATACCCATTCGCCTGTTAACATATTAAATCGCTTGTGCGAATATTCTTGTAGATTTTCCATATTATTCAAAAAAATTAACCCTTAAAATGTGTTACTAATGTTTATTCTTTTAGTTTATATTAGGTGTGTTATTTGTGTTTTCAAATTCAATTTTCCAGCTTATTTCGTAAGTTTTATTTGGATCTAAATATTGTAACCCTAGTTTATTATTAAAACTATTTGAAGGCGCTGTAACAGGCTCAATAGCTACTGTATCTTTTTCGTGTTCGGGGGTATAAACCTGTAAATATCTTTTATTTGAAGAAGATTTTATTGAAATATTATACTCTGGCGTTGTAAAATTAACCTCGTTATTGTTTAATAAAAAACAATCGTCTAGTTTTTTATTATTGATTTCAAACCCAAACAATGGGTCTGTATCTTTTTCTTCTATAGGTATTAATGTTTCGTCAAAAATCACTTTCTTACTACTTTCTAGTTTTAAGTAACTTTTACCTAAATTACTACTATAGAAAAAAGGATGCCATCCTATGGTAAATGGAAATGGATTTGTATCATCATTCTCTATAGCAATATCTAATGATACTGTGTTTTTAGTAAAGGTGTAGCTTAAATTAACAGAATACTTATACGGAAATCCGTCGATTTTTTCGGTTTGTTGATACGCCAACTTAACTATTGCGGTTGTTTTTGATTTGTATTCATCAACTAAAGAAAAAGGTTTATTATATAAAAACCCATGTAAAGCATTATTATTACCTTCTTCATTAATAGGTAATTGGTATTTTACTTCATTAAATTCGTATTTACCATTATTAACCCGTCCTGCAAATGGAAATAAAATAGATGAGGCATAGGTTTTTTCAGGGCTATCGGGTGTAAATTCTTTTATAACTTTTTTATTGTCAATTTTTAGCGCTTGTAAACTAGCACCTCTAATTAAATCAATTTTTGCGTATACACCATCATTAAAATTTTGTATTTCTATGTAATGCTCTTCTCTTTTTTCTGTGTTTTTTATCGTATACAATGTGTATATTTTTATATTGATTTTCTTATAATTAATGTGCTTTCATTTTTTTCAGAAACATGTTCTTTATTTGAAATCATTTCTGCCAAACGTTTTCCCATCTTAGTAAAATTAGTTGTAATGGTAGTAATACCTCCTTCGAGGATATCTTTTATTAAAGAATCGTTGTATGCTATTATACCAACATCTTTACCTATACTGAAATTGAGTTCTCTTATTTTTTTGATAACTGAAACTAAGTTTCTATTATCAGGAATCACATAAACCTCTCCTTTTTTAAGAGTTGCCTCACTTGCAGAATTTATAATTTTATATGGAAAATGATACGTATTACAAAACTCTTTAAAACCTTCAACCATCCCTTCTGGTTGTTTTACTTTTTCAAAAACTAAGGTTAACGAGTTGTATTTTTTTAGTAGCTGTAAGGCATTCTCAAGCCCATTAAAAACATCTTCTTTAAAGCTTTGATATATAGCGTTATAACCAATCAAATCGTTATTGATTTGATCTAATATATACACTTTTTCTTTTGGTAATTTATCAATAACTACTTTGATGTTTTTTAAATTAGCAGGCATTAGCACATAATAATCATAATAACCAATATTGTCATAAACCAACTTGCTAAACACATCGTAATTGAAATTATGAAAGTAAATATCAACCTGCACATTATCTTTATCGATACTTCCTAAAAAAGAAGTATATAAATCTTCTTTAAAAACATTAAGTTCATCAAATAGAAGAAACACTTTTTTATGAGTTTGTACATTATTGCTTTTAATATAGTATCCTTTACCTATTATAGACTGAACAATTCCTCTAATTTTTAGCTCACTATAAGCTAATAAAACAGTGTCTCTAGAAACATTATACTTATTTCGAATACTATTTATCGAAGGTAACCTATCGCCTTTTTTTAACTCTTCATTTAAAATACCATCCTCTACACTCTCTATTATTTGCTTATAAATAGGGGTTTTTTGTTCTTTATTAATGGTAATTAAACTCATCTTTAACTAATGTAACATCTAGACAAGACAAAGATAGACAAAAATTTAAAAAAAAACACAGGTAGGGAGTAGTTGCTTTTTTAAGTTAAAAATATTATTTTTGCTAACAACATATGAATATTTTTCATACTAACAACTAACAAAAAAGATGTTTAAACAGTGTTGCCAGACTAGTATTACAGCTAAGAAACATTAAAAAAATAAGTTATTTTTTTACCTTTTTTCAGCTATAAAACGCTGATTAAATTTTTTTTCTTACCTGAAAACGAATCAAACAAACACTTTACAAACAGCTTAAATTAACTCAAAAAACTTACTTACATGAAAAACGTATTACTTGTATTTATGTTGTTTTCTTTTTGCCTCATACACGCACAAGAGAAAGCAATTGAAGGAATTATTACAGATTCAGAAACAGGCGAAACTGTAGTGGGAGCTGCTGTAGTTGTAAAAGGAACTTCTAATGGCACCTCAACCGATTTTGACGGTAAATTCACCATCAAAACCAAAACAGGAAGTATTTTAACGGTTACCTCTCTGGGATATAAGCCCAAAGAAATAACTGTGGGTACATCAAATAAAATTACAATTTCATTACAACCTAATGTTTCTGTTTTAAACGAAATAGTAGTGGTTGGTTACGGTACACAAAAAAAGACCGACATTACATCTGCTGTTAGCAATGTTAAAGTTGATGATGTTTTAAAAGACCGCCCTATCACTAACGTATTAGAAGCTGTACAAGGGGTAGTGCCTGGTATGCAAATCACATCAAATTCTGGAGAACCAGGCGACTTAGGACTATCGGTTAATATTAGAGGTTTCACCTCTATAAATGGAGGCACCCCATTATTTTTATTAGATAATGTCGAAATTTCACCTTCTGATATAAACCCACAAGACATTGCATCTATTAGTGTATTAAAAGATGTGTCGGCTACCTCAATATACGGCCCTAGAGCAGCTTTTGGAGTTGTTTTACTTACTAGTAAAAAAGGGAGAAAAAATCAAGACCCTAAATTTAGATATACTTTAACAACAAGTTTAAGTTCACCTGAAGATGTACCCAAACAAGCTAGCACTTACAATTTTATTAAAGCATTAAACGATTGGGGAGAAACAAGCTATTGGGGAGGTCAAGATGTACCTACATGGCTTAACTTTTTAGAAGATTATAAACAAAACCCAGAAGCTTACCCTGATGGTTATGCAACCGACACTAACGGTTTAACCTATTCATTAACCGACCATGATATATGGGGTACTTTATTTTCTGACCCTGCTTTTTCACAAATACACAACTTAAGTGTTCATGGCGGTAGTGAAAAAATTACATACCGTATTTCAGGAGCTTTTGCTAACCAAAATGGTACAATTGTTACTGACAATGATAATTTTAAAAAGTATAATATTAACAGTGACATATCTGTAAATTTAACCGACAAATTAAGTACAGACACTAAATTAATGTATATGCGCTCTAATAGAAGCTCTTCTATTTCTAGCTTCTCTAGATCAGTAAATTACCCAAGTTTTGCACCTATAGATGGGTATCATGAGTATGCTGATGGTACGGTACTACCTTACGAATCTTCAATTAATAGAGAGCGATTATTACCTGCGCCAATACGCATACAAAACAACATTAGGTTTTTTCAACAAATTAAGTACGAGCCTATTAAGGATTTAAATTTAACAGGTGAGTATACTTTTGAAAGAAAAACAAACGATTATTACAATACTACCTTG
This sequence comes from Tenacibaculum sp. UWU-22, assembly GCF_041021355.1. Classification (NCBI taxonomy): domain Bacteria; kingdom Pseudomonadati; phylum Bacteroidota; class Flavobacteriia; order Flavobacteriales; family Flavobacteriaceae; genus Tenacibaculum; species Tenacibaculum sp. UWU-22. The sequence continues at coordinate 205,606 of NZ_JBFNGP010000002.1, forward strand.
TCTATTACCATGGCTCATCCTGTAAGTTTTTCTCCTATACTTACTTCATCACTAAGTTCGTATGAAAGAACTAATAGCTTTAGCAACTATAATACGTTAAATTTATATGCTGATTACACCAAAAAATTTAACAAACATAAATTTAAAGGATTGATTGGTTATAATAAAGAAATTAAAAAAACAGAATCTTATTTTGCTAAAAAAGAAGGAATAATAAGCAATAATCTACCTTCATTATCTTTAGCTAATGGAACTACCACTGCTGACGATGGCTTTTCTGAGTGGGCAGTATTAGGATATTTTGGTCGACTCAATTACGATTATGCTGGCAAGTATTTTTTAGAAGGAAATATTAGACGCGATGCTTCTTCAATCTTTCCTAAGAAAGATAAATACTCAACCTTTACTTCGGTTTCTGGAGGATGGATAATAAGCAAAGAAAGCTTTATGAACACACTAGACTTTGTAAGTCTATTAAAATTAAGAGCTTCATATGGGGAGCTAGGAAACCAGAAAGCAGGAAACCTTGGTGTATACCCCTCAATAGAACAGTTTGGATCAGGAACCGTTAACTGGATAGACCCAGATACAGGATTAGGTGCATTTTATATTAATAATCCAACTCGTTTAATAAGCCCTAGCTTTACTTGGGAACGTGTAGAAAACACTAACTTTGGGGTAGATTTAGGATTGTTTAATGACAATTTAACAGCAAATTTCGACATCTATACTCGTAACACGAAAGATATGCTTACCGCAGGTAAAGAACTACCTAGTGTATTAGGTGCTGATGAGCCTAAAGAAAACGCTGGCGATTTACAAACCAAAGGTTGGGAATTTCAAGTTAACTGGAAACAAAATTTTACAGACTTCTCATACAACATAGGCGTATCACTTTCAGACAACACCTCAAAAATAACCAAATTTGAAAATGAAGAAGGTTTATTAAGCAATTATTATGTAGGCGAAACCATAGGAGATATTTGGGGATATGTTACCGATGGCTATTATACTGTAGACGACTTTGTAGAAGGTACCTTAGCAAGTGACTTAACAGGAGGAACACTTAAAGATGGGGTGGTAAAAATAAAAAACGGTTCTAATCCTAACCCAGGAGATGTAAAATACAAAGATTTAAACGGTGATGGAGAAATAAGCCCTGGATCAAGCACCTTAAACGACCCTGGAGACAGAAAAGTAATAGGCAATAACTCAAGAAGATACCAATATGGTGTTTTTGGTAATGTAAAATACAAAAATTTCGATTTTTCATTTTTATTTAATGGGGTAGGTAAAAAAGACGTATGGGTAAACAACGCTTTTGTTTTTCCTTACAGAACACAATTCGAATCACTTTTTAACCACCAATTAGATTATTGGACACCTGAAAATACCGATGCTTATTTACCTAGAATTTACCCTTCTGGCGGAGGGGGTAATTATGGCGCAAACAGAAACGTACAAACTAAATATTTATTAGACGGTTCTTACTTACGCTTAAAAAACATAACCTTAGGATATTCTATACCGCAAGAAGTATTAGACAAATTAAAACTAGACAACGTACGCTTATTTATAGCGGCAGAAAACTTGGTTAATTTTGATCATTTACCTAATGGTATAAACACAGAACTAGAAAACAAAGGTGCAGGAGCAACCTATCCGTTTTCGAGAACCTTTAGTACAGGAATAAACATACAATTTTAATTGTTTTAAAAATGAATATCATGAAAAATAATATTAAAAAACTATATATACTGTTCGTATTCCTGTCAGTTTTTACAGGATGCAACGACGACATTTTAAACCAATTACCCAAAGACACTTTGGTTGAAGAAACAACTTTTACTTCCGATGCCAATTTTAAAAGTTACGCTTGGGGGTTTTACACCTCTTTTGACGCATACAATTTATCACAACAAAACCTTGGCTTTCGAGGCGATTTATTAGCGCTTGGTAACGGCTCTCAAACCGACCCTTGGTTGCGTCAAGCTATACAAATACCTACCACTAGTAGTTTATGGAGCGATTCGTATAAACAAATAAGAAGAGTAAATATAATGTTAAGAAACACAAATAACGGTTCTTTAGACGAAACCCAACGTAAACATTGGGAAAGTGTAGGGCGTTTTTTTAGAGCTTATCATTATTTTAACTTAGTAAAGGCTTATGGCGATGTGCCTTGGCTTGGCGACTTAGTATTAACCGATAAAAGCCCAGAATTGTATGGTAAAAGAACGCCAAGAACTGAAGTAGCGCAACACATATTAGACGATTTAAAATTTGCAGAAGCCAACATAAAAGCAGACGGAAGTGGTAAAAACACCATAAACACCAATGTGGTAAGAGCCTTACTTTCTAGATTTGGTTTATTTGAAGGTACTTGGGAAAAATATCATGAAACTTCTGGCGGAACACCTGAAAAATATTTACAAGCTTCATTTGACGCCTCTGCTGAATTAATGGTTGCTTTTCCTTCATTAATAAGTAATTTTGACTTAGTGTTTAACAGCGAATCATTAGATGGTAAACCAGGTATTATTCTTTACAAAGATTACATTTTTGGGCAAGTAACTCATATTTTAACTTCACGCCTTAGAAACTCTGCAGGAAACTGGGATTTAACCAAAAAAGCTGTAGATAAATTTTTATGCACCGATGGTAAAACTCGCTGGACAAGCACTTCTTTTAAAGGCGACAAAGACCCTTATGATGAGTTTAAAAATCGAGACACAAGGTTATACATAACCACTACGGTACCTTACAAAGTTAAACCTACTGGTGGTAATAAAAACAAATCATATACTTGGACGTACGACTCTAACCCAAAATATAGAGAGTACTTAGATATTATGGCTGGTTTATCTGATGCAGAACACAAAGCTGGGCCAACAATGAACTGGGCAGGTTTTGTTGTTAAACAAGAACCGCATTTTAGAAAATTTAATAGCGGTCAAGGGTTTAATGTATGCTATACGGGTTATAGATTAAACAAATTTTACAACAATTTAAACACAGGTATTCAAAATAAAGATTTTGCGGATGCCCCAATTTTTAGAATGGGTGAAGTTTTATTAAACTATGCTGAAGCTGCTTACGAACTTGGTACAATTAACCAAAGTATTATCGATGCTACCATTAATAAATTAAGAGCCCGAGGAGGCGTTACTTCATTAGATATAAGTAACATCCCTAACGACCCAACAAGAGACGCTGACGTAGACGCTATTTTATGGGAAATTAGACGAGAAAGAGCGGTAGAATTACTAGCAGAAGGCTTTAGATGGGACGACTTAAGAAGATGGAAAAAATTTGTAGAATACGGAAGTCAAGAAAAATTAGGTCGTTGGGTTAAAAATTCTGATTACGGCAATAAACTTCCTATTCAAGGAGGTGCCTCTGAAGGATACGTATCTCCTTTTGGCGTACCCCCTGGTGTACCCGAATACTATTATTTATCACCTATACCGAGTAACGAAATTGTGCTAAATCCTAATTTAACGCAAAACCCCGATTGGAATTAAAAAATAGCTTTATAAAATATACGCTCTAGATTAATCTAGAGCGTATATTTTATATAATTGACAAAACATTAACTATAATTAGCAAACTTTAATTTTACAACAAAGCATAAAAAAGCATACATTTGCAAATCAATTTTATTCTAACTTAAGTACATTTTAGTGTTTTTTTTATTTGTGTTAACACAATTTTGCTACATATAATAAACAATACAACACTCTTAATTATTAATTTAATAATTAACTAAACAAAAAATACGTAAAATAGTATCTTTTAAAGATTCAAGGTGTATTATTTGTTTAACGTATAAAACCAGAACTCACAATGAAACCAACTACAAGACGAGATTTTATAAGGAAAACAGCTATTGCTGGGGCAGGACTTTCGATGCTTCCAGATGTAACTTTTTCAGGAGTACCACTACTTAACACCGAAAAAAAATTGCGTTTAGCCTTTATAGGGGTAGGTCTTCGTGGAACCAACCACTTAAATAATGCCTTACACAGAAAAGATATTGAAATAACTGCTATCTGTGATATCGACCCCAAACGAATAGATATTGCTTTAGAAAAAATAAGTAAAGCTGGTTTTAAAAAACCTCAGACTTTTGGCAAAAACGACTACGATTATCGAAATTTATTAGAATTAAAAAATGTAGATGCTGTAATAATAGCAACACCTTGGCTATGGCATACTCGAATGGCTGTAGATGCAATGAAAGCAGGAAAATATGCTGGTGTAGAAGTGTCTGCTGCTAATACAATGGAAGAATGTTGGGATTTGGTAAATACCCACGAACAAACTGGCTCACATGTAATGATTTTAGAAAATGTAAATTACCGTAGAGACGTACTTGCTGTATTAAATATGGTAAAACAAAACGTTTTTGGAGAGTTAGTGCATTTTAGATGTGGTTATCAACATGATTTAAGAGGCGTAAAACTAAACGACGGAAAAACACCTTACGGAAAAGGAGTAGAATTTGGAGAAAAAGGAATTTCTGAATCAAAATGGCGAACTAAACACTCTGTATTAAGAAATGCCGACACCTACCCTACTCACGGTATAGGGCCAATAGCTGCCATGTGCAATATTAATCGAGGCAACCGTTTTACTTCTTTAACTTCTAGCGCAACAAAAGCAATAGGACTACACAATTATATTGTGGAACATGGCGGAGAACATCATCCCAATGCCAAAGTAAAATTTAAACAAGGTGACGTTATTACAACCACAATTGAAACGGCTAACGGAGAAACCATTATTGTAACACACGATTGTAATTTACCTCGCCCTTACTCTTTAGGATTTAGAGTGCAAGGAGCTAATGGTTTATGGGAAGTAGATGGTAATCGAATGTATATAGAAGGACAATCAAAACCTCATCGATGGGATAATGCAGATAGTTGGTTAAAAAAATACGACCACCCATTATGGCAAAAATATGGCGAATATGCCGCTAATTCGGGTCATGGAGGAATGGACTTTTTTGTACTAAATGCTTTTGTAGAATCAGCAAAACAAAATATTGCACCGCCGTTAGACGCATATGATGCGGCAGCTTGGAGTGCCATAACCCCGCTTTCTGAATTATCTATAGAAAATAATGGCGAACCCCAAAATTTCCCTGACTTTACAAGAGGGCTATGGATAAAAAGAAAACCGTATAACTGGATTAAAGATACTTATTAATACAAAATGTCAGATAAAATTATTTCATTAGCACCAGCAAGAACCTGTCTTTTTGGTGACCACCAAGATTATTTAGAATTGCCAATAATTGCATGTGCCATAAACAGATACATCAAATTAGTCGCAACAAAAAACCACTCAAATGTTTTTCAAATTTCTAAGCCCGATATTAACGAAGAAACTACTATTAGTATTGATGCTGGAACAGGAGAAATAGAACTAGGCGACCATTTTTTATCCGCCCTAAAAGTAGTTCAAAAATACGGTTGTATTCCTACCGAGGGTTACGATATTACCATATCAGGTAATATCGCCATTAACGCAGGTACTTCTAGCTCATCTGCTGTAATTATTGCTTGGATTAAATTTCTATTAGAAGCATACGGATGCAATCAAAAAGTAACCCCTTTATTAATTTCTGATATAGCATATCAAGCCGAAGTAGTTGAACAAAAAGCTTCTGGCGGAAAAATGGATCAATATAGTATTGCCTTAGGCAATATTATCTATTTAGAAACCGATGAAAAATCGTATTACGAAACAATCAATAAACCTATTGAAGGGCTTATTGTTGGAGAATCTGGAATACCAAAAGAAACCCTTTCACTTTTAAAAGAGTTAAAAGAAAAAACTTGGTTATCTGTTTTTAAAATAAAAGAAAAAGTAAAAAACTTTACCCTTAAAGATGCTAAAATAGAAGATTTAAATATCTATTTAAACTATCTACCTACAGATTTACAACCTTATTTATATGCGGCTATTTCTAATTACGATGTAACTAAAAGAGCTTTAAATGAATTTAGAAAACCTAGTTTAAATTTACCTAAAATAGGTGCTTTAATAAACGAGCACCATACTATTTTAAGAGATTCTTTACAAATAACCGTTCCTCGAATTGATGACATGATAGATGCTGCAAACAAAGCAGGTGCGTATGGGTCAAAAATTGTTGGCTCTGGAAAAGGCGGAAGCATTGTTGTTTTATCGCCTAAAGAAAAAGAACAACAAGTAGTAAATGCTATAATAGAAGCAGGCGGGGTAAATTCTTATCCTGTATCTGTTGATAGTGGAGCAAGAATTATTGATAAATCAATGGAAAAAACAATACAATTTTAATTTTTTACAAACACACTAAAAAAATGCATGACAATTTAATTATTTTGGCTGGAGGAGCCTCTTCTAGGATGAAAAAAGCCGCCCAGTCTGAAAACATAAAACAAGAAGACATACAACAAGCTAACAGTCGAAGTAAAGGTCTTATTGGTGTAGGCCCCGAAGGAAGACCCTTATTTGATTATTTACTATATAATGCCAAAAAAGCAGGATATAAAAATATTTTTATAATTACTGGCGAAAAAGACTCATTATTCAAAGAGTTTTATGGTGCAAACAAAAAAAATAACAAATTCAAAGGGCTTAATATATCATATGCCACACAATATATACCTAAAGACAGAGTAAAGCCTTTTGGTACAGCCGACGCTTTATTTCAAACCGTTGAACAATACCCAGAACTAAATACACAATCGTACACCGTTTGTAACAGCGACAACCTATATTCAAAAGAAGCATTAGAAGCATTAAGAGAAACTAAAAGCCTTAATGCCTTTATTAGTTACGATAGAGATGCATTAGACTTTCCAGAAGAAAGAATATCTCGTTTTGCTGTAGCAAAACTCGATGCAAACAATTATTTATTAGAAATCGTTGAAAAACCTTCGTTAGAAATAGTCGAAAAAAGCAAAGACAGTGAGGGTAAAGTACGGGTAAGTATGAATGTGTTTAAATTTGATGGAGCTATGTTATATCCTTATTTAAAAAACTGTCCTGTACATCCTGAAAGAGATGAAAAAGAATTACCTACAGCTTTATTAAATATGATAAAAGATAATCCAGAATCTACTTTAGGTATTTCATTTTCAGAACATGTTCCTGATTTAACCTCTAAAGACGATATTGAAAAAGTTAGAATTTATTTAACAACAAATTACCCCGTATTAAACTGGGAATAAAATTAATCTTATGGTAACACTTAATACATTAGATATTACACTAATAGCTGTTTTTTTTACGACTATTTTGTTTATCGGAATTTATGTTTCTAAGAGCTCAGGAAAAAGCTCTTCTCAATTTTTCTTATCAGGCAAAAGTATGCCTTGGTGGTTATTAGGGGTTTCTATGGTAGCAACCACCTTTTCTACCGACACCCCTAACTTAGTAACCGATATTGTGCGTAGTAACGGCGTATCAGGTAACTGGGTATGGTGGGCCTTTCTAATTACAGGACTTTTAACGGTTTTTGTTTACGCAAAACTTTGGCGAAAATCAAATGTAAATACCGATTTAGAATTTTACGAGCTACGCTATGGTGGTAAACCCGCAAAATTTCTAAGAAAATTTAGAGCAATCTATTTGGGTGTTGTATTTAATGTAATTACCATGTCTGCAGTAACTTTAGCGGCTATTAAAATCGGACAAATAATGTTAGGTTTAGCCCCTTGGCAAACTGTAGTTGTAGCAGGGTTAATTACGGTTACCTTTAGTGCCATTGGTGGATTTAAAGGTGTGGTTTATACCGACTTTGTCTTGTTTTTTGTGGCCATGACCGGTGCTATTGGCGCTGCTTATTACTTAGTAAATATTCCTGAAGTTGGCGGTATTCATGCGTTAATCAATAACGAAAGTGTAGCTAGTAAAATAGCTATACTGCCTGATTTTAGCGATAAACATGCATTAATAACATTACTAATTATTCCATTAGCAGTACAGTGGTGGAGTTCTTGGTATCCAGGAGCAGAACCTGGCGGTGGTGGCTACATTGCGCAACGAATGTTAGCTGCAAAAAACGAAAACCATGCTATCGGAGCCACTTTCTTTTTTAATGTAATGCACTATGCTTTACGCCCTTGGCCTTGGATTATTGTTGCCTTAGCATCATTAATTGTTTATCCAGATATTGCAAGTATCCACTCTGCTTTTCCAAACATAGCCCAAAGTAAATTAGGTAACGACTTAGCCTATTCTGCAATGCTTACCAAATTACCTCACGGATTATTAGGTATTGTTTTAGCCTCTTTAATTGCAGCCTATATGAGTACGATTTCTACTCAATTAAACTGGGGATCGTCTTACATTGTATACGATTTTTACAAACAACAAATTAACCCAGAAGCATCAGAAAAAAGATTAGTAGCTGTAGGTCGTATATCAACTGTTGTTTTAATGGTATTAAGTGCTGTAATAGCCTTATTATTACAAAATGCAATGCAAATATTTAATTACTTATTGGTATTTGGTGCGGGTACAGGGTTAATTTTTATCTTACGGTGGTTTTGGTGGCGAATTAATTCGTGGAGTGAAATTACAGCAATGTTTGTTTCAGGAATTGTATCAATACTATTAATCACACCTATAGGGTCGTATTTGTTTGGGGCTGAAAATGGTATTTTTCCAGAATACTATCAATACCCATTCGTAGTTTTAATAACTACAATAGCCTGGTTAATAGCAACCTATGCAACCAAACCCGAAAACAATGAAGTGCTTTATAATTTTTATAAAAAAACCCAACCTGGTGGCCCAGGGTGGAAACACGTACTACAACAAGCAAAAAAAGACAATATAACTATAGAGGATAAAAACGAAGTTTGGAGTGTGCCTTCTGGCATTAAAGCCATGTTAGTTGGTTGTGTATTAATTTACAGCTGTTTATTTGCCACAGGATATTGGATTTATGGCGAAACAAAATATGCAATTATACTCACTATAACAGCAATTATTTCAGGGTATATCCTTGTTAAAATTTGGAATAAAATAAAAGTAAACGTCTTATAACAATGATCGAAACTGCAAAAAACCCAATCAAACACAAAACTGCTGGTCAGTTTGAAGAAACAAGATTTGAAAAAATTCATAATGTAATTTTCAATGATTCTGATGAAGCTTCTATTTGCGTAGCACAAGAAATAGCTGCGCTAATCAGAGAAAAACAAAGCCAAGGAAAATCATGCGTATTAGGTCTTGCTACAGGATCTTCTCCTATAAAAGTGTATGAAGAACTTGTTCGTCTTCATAAAGAAGAAGGTTTGAGTTTTAAAAATGTAACTACATTTAACTTAGACGAATACTATCCTATGGAAAAAAGTAATATACAAAGTTATCATTACTTTATGCACGAACATTTATTTAACCATGTTGATATTTTACCTGAAAACGTAAATATTCCTGACGGAACAATTCCAAGCGAAGATATTCGAGATTATTGCCTTAGTTATGAAGCTAAAATAAAAGACGCTGGCGGTTTAGACTTCCAATTATTAGGTATTGGTAGAACAGGTCATATCGGTTTTAACGAACCAGGTTCGCATTATAATTCAGGCACAAGAGCAATTACCTTACACCATATAACTAGAGTTGATGCAGCATCTGCTTTTTTAGGAATTAATAATGTACCTAGAAAAGCTATTACCATGGGAATTGCTACGGTAAAATCTGCTAAAAGAATTGTTTTATTAGGATGGGGAGAACACAAAGCTTCTGTTGTTAAAGAAACTATTGAAGGAAGTGTTTCTTCGCAAGTACCTGCAACATATTTACAAAGCCACCCCAACACTACTTTTGTATTAGATAAAGAAGCAGGTAGTATGCTTACTAGAAATAAAACCCCTTGGTTGGTAAGCTCTTGTGAATGGACAAAAGAATTAACAAGTAAAGCTGTTGTTTGGTTGAGCGAACAAACAAAAAAATCAATTTTAAGTTTAACCGACAAAGATTACAACGATAACGGAATGTCTGGTTTACTTGCCGAAAAAGGCTCTGCTTACGATCTAAACATTGCTATGTTTAATAAATTACAACACACTATTACAGGATGGCCGGGAGGTAAACCTAACGCTGATGACACATACCGACCTGAACGTGCTACACCAGCAAAAAAACGAGTAATTATTTTTAGCCCTCATCCTGATGATGATGTAATTTCTATGGGAGGCACTTTTGACCGATTAGTAGAACAAGGACACGAAGTACATATAGCATATCAAACTTCTGGAAATATTGCTGTAACAGACGAAGAAGCCTTAAAATTTGCTGAAGTGGCTAGCAGTATTGACCCAAACAACAAACAAGCAAAAGAAATTATACAACATATTTCTGAGAAAAAAGAAAATACGATAGACTCTCCAGAAGTACGTCAATTAAAAGGCACTATTCGAAGAAAAGAATCTTATGCTGCCACTCGTTATGTAGGATTAGAAGATAAAAATGTTCACTTTTTAAACTTACCTTTTTACGAAACTGGAACTATAAAAAAGAACAAATTATCTAAAGCAGACATTGATATTATGTGTAATTTAATTGAAGAAATTAAACCACACCAAATTTATGCCGCAGGTGATTTAGCTGATCCACATGGCACACACAGAGTTTGTTTAGATGCTGTTTTTGAATCTTTAAAAATATTAAAAAAAGCTCCTTACATGAAAGATTGTTGGTTATGGCTATATCGAGGTGCATGGCACGAGTGGGATATGCACGAGATAGAAATGGCTGTACCTATGAGTCCAGATCAAGTTTTGAAAAAAAGACGGGCAATTTTTTACCATCAGTCTCAAAAAGATAATGTAATGTTTCAAGGAGACGATGCAAGAGAATTTTGGATGCGCGCTGAAGAACGTAATAGAGAAACTGCTAAAAGATACCATGCATTAGGCTTAGCCGACTATGCTGCCATGGAAGCTTTTGTTAGATACGAGTATTAAAAAATACTTGCTTTTTGAACTCCTCAGGTTTTAAAAAATCTGAGGAGTTGATTTTTTTTTAAATTATATAATAAATCTTTTTTATTCACATCACAAACCATGAATGCTCTTAAATATATTTATCTAATTTTCTTCTTTTATGCGTTATCACTTACATCATGTACAAAAGAAGACCCACATTTTTCAACAATTAAATTTAACAACGACTGGAAGTTTTCATTAAACACCGATGACAAAGCCATAGAGGCTAATTTTAATGATGAGAATTGGAGGGTTTTAAATTTACCTCATGATTGGGGAGTTGAAGGTTCTTACGCCGAAGAAAATGGTAACTGGGAGGCTGGTTATTTACCTTTTGGTGTGGGTTACTACCGAAAAACTATTGATTATGATAAAGCGTGGAAAAACAAAAACGTTTTTATCGATTTTGACGGCGTATATACTAATTCAACAGTATATATAAACGGTCATAAACTTGGTTTTTATCCTAACGGTTATTTAGGATTTAGCTACGAATTAACTCCTTATTTAAAAAAAGGAAAAAACACCATTGTGGTAAAAGTAGACCATGAAAAAGGCAATAGCGGACGTTGGTATACTGGAAATGGAATTTATAGAAACGTATGGCTAAGAACTGAAAACCAAGTATATATACCCAAAAAAGGTGTACGATTTCAAGATACAGAAGTTACCGATAAAAAAGCAAAAATAACCGTTACTGTTGACGTTACAGGAAAAATAAAAGCTTCTAAAAACTATACCGTACAAACCGTAGTAGCAGATAGTAACAACAAAATTGTATTTACAGATACAAAAAAGCTAACCAGTTCTTCAAAAAAAGGAGCTAAAGTTGTTATCGATGGTGAAATAGAAAATCCTAACTTATGGTCTCCAAAAAGTCCAAATATTTATCACCTAACCGTAAAATTAAAAAAAGGAACCCTGCTTTTAGATGAAGAAAAAACAATTGTAGGGGTTAGAGACCTAAAATTTTCTGCCGATAAAGGTTTTATTTTAAATGGCGTTGAAACCAAAATAAAAGGCGTTTGCGAGCATCACACTGCAGGTGCTGTAGGTGCTGCTGTACCTAACGACGTATTATATAGAAGGTTAAAACTTCTAAAAAACATGGGAGCCAATGCTATACGTACAGCTCACAACCCTTTCTCTCCCGAATTTTACACCATGTGTGATACCTTAGGTATTATGGTACTTGACGAGTTGTTTGATGGCTGGAATGTAAAAAAAGCCCCTAACGACTATGGTTTATATTTTAAAGATTGGTGGAAACACGATGTTGAAAGCTTTATAAAAAGAGACCGAAATCACCCTTCTATTATTATGTGGAGTATTGGCAACGAGGTACGAAAGCCAAGTAGAGAAGTACAAAAAGAAATTATAACTAAAGTTAAAGAATATGATAGTACTCGACCCATTACACAAGGCGGTCGTGACCCTACTAGAGGAATGAAAGGAAGTCAGTTACCTACGCAATTGGATATAAAAGGATTTAATGGAGACGGAGAAGAAAAAAATGTTTTTGAAGAGTTTCATAAAGAACATCCAAATACCCCAATGATCGGTACAGAAATACCACACACCTATCAAACCAGAGGGGTGTATCGTACACAAACACATTGGCGTCGACGAAATTTTCCTGCTCCTTGGGAACTAGGAGGTAATGGTAAAATGGGCGGATTAATGAAAAAGGTTTTTCCTATTAAAGATTTAGCTCCTAAAGAAGTTTTTCCTGAAGAAAAAAGCACTCAGTATTATCAAAACGGACACTACTATCCTATTAAAAACGATAAACCTTGGGCTGGTGATTTATACTATCAATCTTCTTACGACAACGCCTCGGTACGAAGCAGTTTGCGCAAAGCATGGCAACGCACAAGAGACTTTGATTATGTAATGGGGCAATTTCGTTGGACTGGTTTTGATTATTTAGGCGAAACCAATTATTGGCCTTCTAGAATGGCTAATTTTGGAGTAATTGACATTGCTGGGTTTCCAAAAGACAGTTACTATTTACTACAAAGTTTATGGACTAGCAAACCAATGGTTCACATATTACCGCACTGGAATCATGAAGGTAAAGAAGGCGTTAAAATACCCGTTGTTGTGTATACCAACTGTGATGAAGTTACCTTGTTTTTAAACGGTAAATCACTAGGAAAACAAACCTATAAAGATGAACAATTGGTATGGCAAGTACCTTATAAAAAAGGGGTTATTAAGGCTGTAGCCTATAAAAACGGAAAAGCAGTAGCCGAAACAGAAATTAAAACAGCAGAAAAACCTGCAAAAATTAAAGTAACTACCGATAAAAAAACGGTAAGAGCTAACGGAGAAGATGTTATTCACTTTGAAATAGACATTACCGATGAAAATGGCGTTTTTGTACCTTATGCTGAAAATTTAATAACCGTAAACCTCAAAGGAAAAGCTAAAATAATTGGAACAGATAACGGCGACCCTATAGATGTTTCAGATTATAAAACCAACCAAAGAAAAGCCTTTAGAGGTAAAGCACTATTTATAATTCAAACCTCAAAAGAAGATAGCGGCACTATCGAAGCAACTTTTTCTTCAAAAGGGCTAGAAAGTACTACAGCAACTATAGAAGTTGTTAACAATGATAAAAATTAAATGCGTTTAACAACAAAACAAATTTTAAGTATATAAAATCTAAAAAAGTAATTTATATATTTACCAATAGTGTCTAAAAGAGATCGTCTAAAAAATAATTTTTAGACGATTTTTTTTTTGTGGTTTACTGTTTTAGATTTTAAAGAATTGCTTTAAAACAGACTGCTAAAAAAAGCCTAAGTTATTTTATATAGCTATAACTAAACTTTTTAAGATTATGTGTGTTAATATCCCAAAAAAAGATTTTCTTTTAAAACAGCCTCTTTTTATTATTATAAGCCACTCGTTAAAATAGTGTTTACTAGTTAATATAAAAGGTAAGCTTATTAAAAAGACTAAATGACCATGTATATTTCTTGTACAATGCCTAGTTTTAAACTTAACGGATAATCTTTTTGAGTACACTTTACATCATTGCTTTTTATTACACTTAAAATTTTAGTATAACGCTATTTCAGGACGAAACAAAACTATAAAAAACCCTCTCAACAAACAGCTGTTTGTTGAGAGGGTTTTTTCGAACTTAATTACACTTCTTTTAAAAAGCTTATTTATTTTTTAGATCGTTGTTGAGCTGCCTGTTGTTCTTGAGCTTGCTTCATAGCATTATCTAAACGCTCTCTAAACTTACTCTTTTTAACTGGTTTCTTTTTATTTTCTTCTATTTGTGCATGAATTTTCTTTTCGTCAATTACGTAGTTTTTAATCACTAACATAATGGTTATCGTTAATAAGTTCGAAATAAAATAATACAAACTAAGTCCACTAGCATAATTATTAAAGAACACCAACATCATAATAGGCGAAAAATAAATCATATATTTCATTATTTTACTCATATCAGGCATACCTTCTTGTGTTGGCGCTTGCATATTTAATTGTTGACTTTGATTCATTTTCATATAAAAGAAAATAGCAACCGAAGCTAATATTGGAAATAAACTTATGTGATCTCCATAAAGTGGTATTTTAAAAGGTAACTTAAAAATAGTATCATACGATGATAAATCTTTTGCCCATAAAAAACTTTTTTGACGTAGATCGAAATTAGTAGGAAAAAACTTAAACAAGGCAAAGAAAATAGGCATTTGCACTAGTGCCGGTATACAACCAGACATCATACTAACACCTGCCTTTCGCTGTATAGCCATTGTTTCTTGTTGTCGTTTTAGTGCATTTTCTTTTCCTGGATATTTTTCGTTTAGTTCTTGTAACTCTGGACGAATTACTTTCATTTTAGCACTCGAAACATACGACTTATAAACCAACGGAGACATTATAATACGAACTACAATAGTCATTAAAATAATGATAAGCCCGTAGTTACCTATAAAACCTTTTAACATGTTAAATACAGGGTAAAAAATTGTGCGGTTTAAAAAGCCAAAAATACCCCAACCTAAATCGGCAGTTTCGCTTAAATTAGTATTCTTATACGTTTTTAAAACATTATAATTTGTAGGCCCATAATACCACTTCATTTTATAATTTAACTCCCCATTATTTAAGGTTAAAGGCGCTTTAAGTTCGTATCGTTTGGTAAAAACGGTATCTATTTCTTCATTTTTTAACAGATTGGTAGACGTAATTTTAGCATTATTAAATGGCGTATCTGTTAATAATATTGACGAGAAAAAATGTTGATGATACGACACCCAATCTACTTTATCAATTACTTCTGATTTATCAGGGCGTATATGATCAACCTCATTATTAGATTTGTAATAATACCAAGAATACATTCTATTTTCGGTATTCATACTTTTTTCGTGTCTATACCCATCTAATGTCCAATCTAAATTAATCGTATTTGAAGAGTTAATCACATTATTTAACCCTTTCGATTCTATGGTAAAATTAACCATATAATCGTTAGGCTTCATTTCGTAGCGGTATTCTAAAAATTGAGTTTCAGATACTTTCAATTTCATCGAAAGCACTTGCGTATCTCCATTTTTAGTTAGGGTAGGCTCAAAAAATAAATCTTTTGTGTTTAAAATTCGGTTATCAGTAGTGCCAAAATTAATATTGAAGGAGGCGTTATTATTTTTAATCAAATATAAAGGTAACGAATTATAGTTTTTAGCATTTTTTACCAATGCTTCGGTTATTTGCCCTCCCTTATTATTAATTGTTAATTTTACTAAATTGTTTTCAATAACAGTTACGCCTTCTTTACCATTTACACTACTATAAGCAAAACTACCTAACTTATTTTGTAAAGTAACTTGTTTTACGGAGTCGTTTACAACACTTGTTGTATTGTTTAAAGTAGCCGTATTAACTAACGAATCGTTGGTTTTTGTGCTATCAATTACTTGTTGTGTGTTGGTGTCTTCTGGTGTTGGTTTTGGTTTTTGAGTGCTCATCCACCAAAACATAATACCTCCTAATAAGAGCATTCCTATTAAAGAGTTAAAATCAAATTTTTTTTCTTCCATTGATTATGTGTTTGTCATTCTGTCATTTTCCTTGATTTATATAACAAGAAAAAACGCGACAAATGTAGTAAAACTCTAAGTATTTTTGTTTGTTTTACGGTTATTAATTTTAAGCAGTATATAAGTCAAAGAATATTCCAGATTTAATACTAACAAACTATATTTTAGCCTTTTGATTGTTTTAAGGCAGCTTTAATAAAACTGACAAACAATGGGTGTGGGTTTAGCACCGTACTTTTATATTCTGGATGATATTGTACACCAACAAACCACGGGTGTGAATCAATTTCAACAACCTCTACCAATCCTGTTTTAGGATTAATTCCTGCGGTTTTCATTCCTGCTTGTTCTAATTGATTTTTATACACATTATTGTATTCGTATCGATGGCGATGACGTTCGCTAATCAATTCTTTTTGGTAAGCTTCAAAAACTTTTGAGTCTTTGGTTAACTGGCAATCCCATGCTCCTAAACGCATAGTTCCTCCTTTTTTGGTAACCTCTTTTTGCTCTTCCATTAAATTAATTACGGGTATTGGGCAATCTTTGTCCATTTCAGTAGAATCAGCTTTTTGTAATCCAAGAACATTACGAGCAAACTCAATAACTGCCATTTGCATACCTAAACAAATTCCGAAAAAAGGAATGTTATTTTCACGAGCAAACTGTACCGCTTCAATTTTACCTTCGGTACCTCTATCACCAAAACCTGGAGCTACTAAAATACCATTAACCCCAGCTAATTTTTTTGAAATATTTTTAGCCGTTAATTCTTCTGAGTGTATCCAGCGTATAATTACTTTAATTTCATTGGCGGCACCAGCATGAATAAAGGCTTCGGTTATAGATTTATACGAATCGTGTAATTCTACATATTTACCAATTAAAGCAATTTCAACAGTAGATTTCGGATTTTTAAATTTTTGTAAAAATTCGTTCCACTTAATAAGTTTAGGTTGCTTATCGGTTGCTAATTTTAATTTTTCTAAAACTACTTTATCTAAGCCTTCATCAAACATTAAATTAGGTACATCGTAAATAGTTTCAGCATCTATCGACTGAATAACATCTTGTTTTTTCACATTACAAAACAAGGCTAATTTACGTTTAATATCATCAGAAATTAGGTGTTCAGAACGACAAACCAATATATCTGGGCTTACCCCACTTTGCATTAACATTTTTACCGAATGTTGTGTTGGTTTGGTTTTTAACTCACCTGCTGCAGCTAAATATGGAACAAGTGTTAAATGGATAACAATTGTATTATGCTCTCCTAGCTCCCATTCTAATTGACGAACGGCTTCTATATAGGGTAGCGATTCTATATCACCAACCGTACCGCCTATTTCGGTAATTACAATATCATAATCACCTGTATTTCCTAAAATTTGGATGCGATGTTTTATTTCGTCGGTAATATGAGGTATTACCTGTACCGTTTTTCCTAGAAACTCGCCTTTACGTTCTTTATTTATTACTGACTGGTATATTCGCCCAGTAGTTACATTATTGGCTTGCGAAGTGGGTATGTTTAAAAATCTTTCATAATGTCCCAAATCTAAATCTGTTTCAGCTCCATCATTGGTAACAAAACACTCTCCATGTTCGTACGGATTTAGTGTTCCTGGATCAATATTAATATACGGATCTAATTTTTGTATGGTTACCGAGTACCCTCTTGCTTGTAGTAATTTTGCTAAAGAAGCTCCAATTATTCCTTTTCCTAAAGAAGAAGTTACGCCTCCAGTTACAAAGATATATTTAGTATTATTCATGGCGTTTAGTAGGTTTGGGCAAAAGTAAGAAGTCTGTTAGTTTTGGCAAATAAAAAAGAGAAAAAAACATACGCAAATTTACAGTATTTTTATTCGATAGATTTTTTTTGAAAAAAAACAAAATAGCATTTGCGAAACAAAAAAACAGTTGTATATTTGCCAACGCTTTTAGCAGACGGAATTTCACAAAAGCAACACATTTTTTAAACAGATAGTTAAGATATATTGTAATGAGTAAAAGAACGTACCAACCATCGAAACGAAAAAGAAGAAACAAGCATGGTTTTAGAGAAAGAATGGCTTCTGCTAACGGTCGAAAAGTATTGGCTAGAAGAAGAGCTAAAGGAAGAAAGAAAATCTCTGTTTCATCTGAACCAAGAGCTAAAAAATAATGATTAACAATTGTTAATATTTTAAAGGCGTTACATATGGGTATCGCCTTTTTTTATACCTAATAATTATATTTTTGTACCTACAACAATAAATTTACAATGCCTAAAAAACAAGACCTTAAAAGTATTTTAATCATCGGATCTGGCCCTATTATTATTGGTCAAGCCTGTGAATTCGACTATTCTGGAACCCAAGCCTTACGTTCGCTTCGCGAAGATGGTATCGAAACCATACTTATTAATTCGAACCCTGCCACTATTATGACTGACCCCTCTATGGCAGATCATGTATATTTGTTACCATTAAACACAAAATCTATAGTTCAAATTTTAAAAGAACACCCAAATATAGATGCTGTATTACCTACTATGGGGGGGCAAACAGCTTTAAACCTATGTATAGAAGCTGATGAAAAAGGTATTTGGAAAGATTTTGGTGTTGAAATTATTGGTGTTGATATTGACGCCATTAATATAACTGAAGATCGAGAAAAATTTAGAGAGCTCATGCTTAAAATTGGGATTCCAATGGCCCCTCAAGCAACTGCCACATCGTACTTAAAAGGAAAAGAAATTGCCCAAGAATTTGGTTTTCCTTTAGTAATTAGAGCCTCGTTTACTTTAGGAGGCGCTGGTGCGTCTTTTGTACATAAAGAAGAAGATTTTGACGAATTACTAACGCGTGGATTAGAAATTTCGCCTATCCACGAAGTAATGATTGATAAAGCTTTATTAGGATGGAAAGAATACGAATTAGAATTATTACGCGACAAAAACGATAACGTAGTAATTATTTGTTCTATCGAAAATATGGATCCTATGGGAATTCATACTGGTGATTCTATTACCGTTGCCCCTGCTATGACGTTATCGGACAGAACGTTTCAAAAAATGCGTGACATGGCAATTAAAATGATGCGCTCTATTGGAGATTTTGCTGGTGGTTGTAATGTGCAATTTGCTGTTTCGCCTGATGAAAAAGAAGAAATTATTGCCATAGAAATTAATCCACGTGTATCGCGTTCATCAGCCTTAGCTAGTAAAGCAACTGGATACCCTATTGCTAAAATAGCTTCAAAATTAGCTATTGGTTATACCTTAGACGAGTTAGACAACCAAATTACCAAATCTACCTCTGCTTTATTCGAGCCTACTTTAGACTATGTGATTGTTAAAATTCCTCGTTGGAACTTTGACAAATTCGAAGGTTCAAACCGCGAATTAGGCTTACAAATGAAATCAGTAGGTGAAGTTATGGGTATCGGACGCTCATTTCAAGAAGCCTTACACAAAGCAACCCAATCTCTAGAAATAAAACGCAACGGAATTGGAGCTGATGGCAAAGGATATAAAGACTACAACCAAATTATAGAAAAACTACAACATGCCTCTTGGGATCGTGTTTTTGCTATATATGATGCCATACAAATTGGAATACCATTAAGTAAAATACATGCAATTACAAAAATTGACATGTGGTTTTTAAAACAATACGAAGAATTATACGAACTAGAAAAAGAAATATCAACCTATAACATTGACACCCTTGATAAAGATTTATTGCTAGAGGCAAAACAAAAAGGATATGGCGACCGTCAAATTGCCCATATGCTAGATTGTTTAGAAAGCGAGGTGTATAAAAAGCGTGAAGAATTAAAAATTAAACGCGTATACAAACTAGTAGATACATGTGCTGCCGAATTTAAAGCGCAAACACCATATTATTACTCTACTTTTGAAAGTGATATTAAAAATAGTGATGGCACCTTAACTGTAGCTAACGAAAGTGTGGTTACCGATAAGAAAAAAGTAATTGTTTTAGGCTCAGGACCCAACCGAATAGGACAAGGAATTGAGTTTGATTACTGTTGTGTTCACGGGGTTTATGCTGCTAAAGAATGTGGCTATGAAACCATAATGATTAACTGTAACCCTGAAACCGTTTCAACCGATTTTGATACGGCAGACAAACTATATTTTGAACCTGTTTTTTGGGAGCATATTTATGACATTATTAAACACGAAAAACCTGAAGGGGTTATCGTGCAATTAGGCGGTCAAACCGCTCTAAAATTAGCAGAAAAACTAACAAAATACGGAGTTAAAATCTTAGGAACAAGCTTTGAAGCCTTAGATTTAGCTGAAGATAGAGGTAGCTTTTCTACCCTATTAAAAGACAATAATATTCCATATCCTAGATTTGGAGTAGCCGAAACAGCTGATGAAGCACTAGCCTTATCAGACGAATTAGATTTTCCTATTTTAGTTCGCCCTTCTTATGTATTGGGTGGACAAGGAATGAAAATTGTAATTAACAAAGAAGAATTATTAGAACATGTTGTTGATTTACTACGTAAAATACCAAACAACAAACTACTGTTAGACCACTATTTAGAGGGCGCAATAGAAGCTGAAGCCGATGCTATTTGCGATGGTAAAAATGTATACATTATTGGTATTATGGAACATATTGAGCCTTGTGGAATTCATTCTGGAGATTCTAATGCCACCCTACCACCTTTTAATTTAGGTGAGCTTGTTCTAGAGCAAATTAGAGAATACACCAAAACCATAGCTCTAGCTTTAGAAACTGTTGGTTTAATTAACATTCAATTTGCTGTTAAAGACGATAAAGTTTATATTATTGAAGCAAATCCAAGAGCCTCACGTACGGTACCATTTATAGCAAAAGCCTACAAAGAACCCTACGTAAATTACGCAACTAAAGTTATGTTAGGCGAAAAAAAGGTAACGGACTTTAATTTCAACCCTCAGTTACATGGTTTTGCCATAAAACAACCTGTATTTTCATTTAACAAATTTCCAAATGTAAATAAAAAGTTAGGGCCTGAAATGAAATCAACTGGCGAAAGTATTTTGTTTATTGACAGCTTACGTGACGATAATTTTTACGACCTATATTCTCGTAGAAAAATGTATTTAAGTAAGTAAATTTAGTTTTTAAACATTATTAAAAAAAACATAATTTTAAAAACCGTTGTGTAATTTTATTTAAATAACAATTGATTTTTGTTATTAAACCATTATAATTATTCATACAAATTTTACCAAAAAATAATTATAAAAAAATACATTTGCACTAATAAAATCAAAAAGAAATGTCTAGTACAACACAAAAAATAAAATGTTTAATTATTGGCTCAGGACCAGCTGGTTATACTGCGGCAATTTACGCTTCTAGAGCCGATTTACAACCTGTAATGTATACAGGCATGCAAATGGGAGGGCAATTAACTACCACCACAGAGGTTGACAATTTTCCTGGATACCCTAAAGGAACAGATGGTACTGCAATGATGGAAGACCTTAAAAATCAAGCAGAACGTTTTGGTACTGAGGTACGTTTTGGAATGGTTACTAAGGTTGACCTAAGCAACAAAGAAGGACAAGCTCATAAAGTAATTATCGACAACACTACAGAAATAGAAGCCCAAACCATTATTATTGCTACAGGAGCTTCTGCTAAATATTTAGGCTTAGAAAGCGAACAACGTTTAATTGGCGGTGGGGTTTCTGCTTGTGCTACTTGTGATGGCTTTTTTTATAAAAACCAAGAGGTAATTGTTGTTGGTGGTGGCGATACTGCTGTAGAAGAAGCTACTTACTTAGCTAAGTTGTGTAAAAAAGTTACTATGTTAGTACGTAGAAATGAATTACGAGCTTCTAAAGCTATGCAACATCGAATAGAAAAAACTAAAAACTTAGAAGTACTTTATAATACCGAACTTGATGAAGTTATTGGCGACAATGTGGTAGAAGGTGTGAGAGTGGTTAATAATAAAACAGGAAAAAAACAGGAAATAGACGTTACTGGTGTTTTTATCGCTATTGGTCATAAACCAAATACCGATTTATTTAAAAATATAATCACCATGGACGAAACGGGATATATTATTACCAAAGGAAAATCTACCAAAACCAATATACCTGGCGTTTTTGCAGCAGGTGATGTACAAGATAAAGAATATAGACAGGCTGTTACCGCTGCAGGTACTGGATGCATGGCTGCTTTAGATGCAGAACGGTATTTAACCACTTTAGAGTAACAAAATATTTTTTCAATCTAAAAACACCGAAGTATTTGCTTCGGTGTTTTTTATTGCATTCTATACTCGAAACAAAAATACGTAGCTCTTCTCATTACTTATTAGCCGTAAATAACAACTTAAAAAAAATTGTAATCGCTATTAACAAGTGCATTGATAATTTATGCAATAACTTTTTCATTGGCTTGTAAAAAAATGGACTCCTAAAAAAATAATACTCTCATTAACAACAAATTATTACATTAGCATTAAATATTATAGAACATGCAAACAAAAACCCTTTTCACCCTACTTTTTACAGCTATAATATTAAGTTGCTCAACAAATAGCCAAAACGTTATAGCCCCCAACATTATTCCAAAACCTGTATCACAAATAATTAATACAGGTACTTTTTTATTAAATGAAAAAACAAATTTAATATTTGACAATCAATACAAACAAGTTGCTGATTATTTTACTGCACACCTAAAATCACAATTTAATTTTGAGCTAAACAAACACAATAGCAATAAAAAAATTGTATTTTCTTTAAATTCAGAAATTAAAAATGATGAAGGTTACATCTTAGAAATAACTCCTAATCAAATTACAATTGAATCAAAAACACCTAAAGGGGCTTTTTATGGTGTACAAAGTTTATTACAATTATTACCCGTTAAAACTGATCAAAAATCAATTGCCGTTCAGTGTTTAAAAATAATAGATGAACCTAGATTTACCTATCGTGGTATGCATTTAGATGTTGGGCGTCATTTTTTCTCAGTTAGTTTTATAAAAAAATATATCGACTTACTAGCCATGTTAAAAATGAACACATTTCACTGGCATTTAACCGAAGACCAAGGATGGCGAATAGAGATAAAAAAATACCCGAAATTACAAGAAATTGCAGCCTATAGAAAAGAGACGTTAATCGGTTCTAACGCTACCAAACCACATAAATTTGACGGAAAAAGATATGGCGGATATTATACGCAAAAAGAAATTAAAGATATTGTAAAATATGCGTCAGATAGACAAATTACTGTAATACCTGAAATTGAAATGCCAGGGCATTCACAAGCTGCCATTGCCGCATACCCTGAATTAGGTTGTACAGGTAAAGAAATTGAAGTAGCCACAAAATGGGGCGTTTTTAAAGATATATATTGCCCTAAAGAAACGACCTTTAAATTTTTAGAAGATGTTATCGATGAGGTAGTCGAATTATTCCCTGGTAAATACATTCATATTGGAGGAGATGAAGCTCCTAAAACACGATGGAAAAACTGCAAACATTGTCAAAACCTTATTAAAAAAGAAGGACTAAAAAACGAGCATGAATTACAGAATTACTTTATTACCCGTATGGAAAAATATATTAATTCTAAAGGAAAACAAATAATAGGTTGGGATGAAATTTTGGAAGGCGGTTTAGCTCCCAATGCAACCGTAATGTCTTGGCGAGGTGTTAAAGGAGCAATAAAAGCAGCTAAACAGCATCACGATGTAATTTTAACCCCTACTTCGTATTGCTATTTTGATTATTATCAATCTAAAAACAAAAATGAACCCTTAGCAATCGGAGGTTATTTACCACTAAAGAAAGTATATAACTTTGAGCCAATTCCTAAAGAATTAACCAAAGATGAAGAAAAATATGTACTTGGAGCACAAGGAAATGTTTGGACAGAATACATGAAAACTCCTGAAAAAGTTGAATATATGGCATTACCCCGAATGGCAGCTTTAAGTGAGGTTGTTTGGTCTAAACCAACTGATAAAAACTACGATGATTTTGTTAAACGAGTAGCTATTTTTAATAAAAGGCTAGACCAAATGCATATTAATCATTCTAATCATTTACACGAACCTGAAGTAAAAACGAAAAATTAAGTGTAATAAACCTAAAAAAGGAAGCTTTTTAATTTTTTAAAAGTTAACAAACAATTAAAATTTTAGATTTAACAAAAACCAATTAAACTATTGTAGTTTTACTTAGTCTTAAAATGTATCAATTTATTTCAAAAAAACTTTAACACCAATTAACTAAATAACAAACTTACTTTCCCTAATGAAAAAATACCTGTTTCTAATTGCTGCTATTATACTTACTACTACAATAAACGCCCAAAAAAAAGAAAATTCAACCACTGATAAAATAACCATAACTTGTAAAGTAATTGAAAAAAATACCAATCAACCTTTAGAATATGCTACACTAGTATTAACAAACACAGCAACCAACCAAGTTACAGGAGGTATTACTGACACAAAAGGAACCTTTTCTATTATCGTTCCTAAAGGAAATTATACTGCAAAAATTGAATTTATAGGCTTTAAAACAAAAAATTTAGGCAGTAAAAATCTAACCACAAACACCAATTTAGGTACTATTTTTTTAGATGAAGATACCCAAACACTTGATGAGGTTGAGGTTATTGCAGAAAAATCAACTGTAGAAATTCGCTTAGATAAAAAAATATATAACGTAGGTAAAGACATGACCGTAAAAGGCGGAAATGCTAGTGATGTATTAGATAATGTTCCGTCAGTAAATGTTGATGCAGAAGGCTCTGTAAGCTTACGTGGTAACGAAAATGTTCGTATTTTAATTGATGGAAAACCCTCTGCTTTAGTTGGGCTAACTGGTGCAAATGCCTTACGAAACCTGCCTGCAGAAGCCATAGAAAAAGTAGAAGTTATTACCTCTCCATCTGCTCGTTACGACGCTGAAGGTACCGCTGGTATTTTAAACATTATTCTTAGAAAAGGAAAAATTACTGGTTTTAATGGTTCTATGAACCTTACTTATGGTATTCCTGAAATGTATCAAATTGCTCCTAACCTAAATTATCGAACTAAAAAAATTAATTTATTTTCTAATATAGGATATTCTTATAGAAAAGGGCCAGGAAATTCACAAAGTTTCTTTACCAATTTTAACGATGACGGCTCTATAAAAAGCTACAGAGATGAAGATCGTGTTTTTGACAGAAAAAGTAACGATTTTAATGGAACATTAGGGCTAGAATACTACATTAATAAAAACAGCTCTGTTACTGGATCGTTTTTATATAAAAAATCAAACGACAATAATATTGCAACCAATATTACAAATCATTTCGATGCTAATAAAACATTAACAGGTACAGAAAACAGAATTGAAAACGAGAAAGAAAAAGATATTGACAAACAATACTCGTTAAATTACACTAACAATTTTGATGGTAACGGACAAAAACTAACCGCCGATATTCAGTACGATGACAGTAGTGAGTCTGAACCCTCAACTGTTATAGTAAACAATAGCTTATCAGAAAAAAACTCACAAATAACTTCTTCTAAAAATCAACTTTATCAAATTGACTACGTATTACCTATTGGCGAAAATAGTCAGTTTGAAGCAGGACATAAAACTACTTTACAAGATTTAAATTCAGACTTTAAGGTACGTAACGCTAACGGAGACCCATTACCTAACGACCCCTCTAATGCAATTGATTTTAAACAAAATATTTATGCTTTTTATACTCAATACGGAAGCAAAATAAACAACTTCTCATACTTACTAGGTTTACGAACCGAAATAACTAATATTGATTTAAATGTTTTAACCACCAACGAACTTTCTACTAAAAATTATACCCAGTGGTTTCCTACAGTTAATTTAGGCTATAAAATAAATGATAACGATAATATTACTTTAGGATATAACAGAAGATTACGCAGACCTAAACACTGGTTTCTAAACCCTTTTGAAAGTAGAAGTTCTGCAACTAATATTTTTAAAGGCAATCCTGATTTAGACCCTACTTTTACCAGTTCGTTTGATTTAGGGTACAACACTAAAATTAGCAGTTTTAATTTAGGCGCTTCTGCATACTATCAATATTCTACTAATATCTTTCAAGTAATTTCGTTATTAGAAGAAAGAGAAATAGACGGCGTAAAAACAGACGTTACCATACATCAACCCATTAATTTAAATGATGAAAACAGATATGGTTTTGAGCTTACAACCAACTATAATCCTTCTCAAAAAATACGTTTATCTGGGTCATTTAATTTTTTCAAATATAAAACCAACCCCTACACCTACGTTTCTGAGTTAAATGGTAAACAAGAAATTACCCAATTAAACGAAGTTAACAACAGTAGCTGGTTTGCTAATTTTAGCTCTATTATTACACTACCTACACAAGTTCAGTGGCAAACAAACATTATGTATCGCGGACCTCAAGTATCTGCACAAAGCGACCGAAAAGGTATGTTAATGGCTAATTTGGCTTTTAGTAAAGACATTTTAAAAGACAAAGCCTCTCTAGTACTTAATGTAAATGACTTGTTTAATTCTCGTAAAAGAGAAATGACAACTTATATTGGCGGCCGAGAAAACCCTTCAACCATAAGTAAATTTGCCTTTCAATGGCGTGAACGTCAAATATCATTAAGTTTTACATATAGATTTAATCAACAAAAGAAAAAAACACCTGAACGCCAAAAAGGATTTGACGGCGGCGGCGATGATTTTGGAGGATAACCCCCCTCTTCGTTTTATTTTTAGACATAAAAAAAACTCGTCATATGACGAGTTTTTTTTATATTATATTGTTTAAAAACTACTTATCTTCAGCAGCTTTTTGAGCTTCTCTTTTTAATTTTCTATTCTCCCAGATAGTACCTCCTATCCAATAAGGAACAACAAATGTTAATAAAAAAATTAACAACCAAAAACCAGCTGTAAAAATAAACATAAACAATAATAAACCTGAAAACTCTGAAAAATTTAACATCTGTTTTTTTAATTAAATAAATCTAAAGCACAAAATTATAACTATTTTTTGTTTCATCCAATAAAATTAAATAAAAAGTAACTCTTATGCATTTAATTTATCAACAGAGTGTTTATTATCTATTTAGCAAATCCTAACTACAAAACAAGCCTTTAAAAAACATTATAAATATATTAATCAATATTACAGTTATTTTATTTTAACATAAAAACACTACATTTGCTTTCATTTAAATATTACATATAATGTTTGGCGATATTTCTGGTATGATGGGCAAGTTAAAAGAAGCTCAACAAAAAATAGAAGAAACAAAACAACGTTTAAATACGGTTTTAATTGACGAAACGGCTCTTGACGAAAAAATAAAAATTACCGTTACCGCAAATAGAGAGGTTAAATCAATTTTTATTGATGATAGTTTGTTAACAGATAAAGAGGCGCTTGAAGATTATTTAATTATCACTTTAAATAAGGCTATAGAAAAAGCTACCAAAATAAACGAGCAAGAAATAGCGGCAGCAGCAAAAAACGGAATGCCAAATATTCCTGGTTTAAACGGTTTTTTATAGTTATACAAACCTTCAATTAAAACAGCTCTCTTAACTTAGTTATTTGTTCAGGTCTTCCTAACACAATTAAAAAAGTGTTTTTTTCTAGTTCAATTGAAGCTTCAGGATTAATAATATAGTGCTGTTCTGCTGTTTTAAAACCAATAACATTACATCCTGTTTTTTTTCGTAAATCTAAATCTAAAATCGTTTTTCCAATATATTTTTCAGGAAGATTATTTACCGATATTTCTTCAAGGTTGGGCGTTGTTTTTCCTTCAAAAGTTAACTGATCAACAAACTCAATAACATCGGGTGAAACCACTAAAGAGGCCATATGTTCACCGCCTAATTTATCGGGCATAATAACATTATCAGCTCCTGCTATTTTTAATTTATTATACGAACTTTCTTTTGAAGCCCTACTAATTATTTTACAGTTTTTATTAAGTTGCTTTGCGGTTAATACCACAAACAAATTATCTGCATCTGAAGGCAATGCGGTTATTAAATAAGAGGCTTTTTTAATTCCTGCTTTTATTAAAGCTTCATCAGTAGTTGCATCGCCCTGAATATATAATACTTCTTTACTATCTAAAATAGAAATAAGCTCTTTATTTTTTTCTACCACCACATAATCTTGCTTGTAATTATCTAGTTTAAAAATAGCTTGTTTACCATTTCTACCATATCCACAAACAATTATATGTCCGTGTAAATGCTCTATTTTTTTTTGCACGCTTTTTAGTTTTAATTGTTGAAAAAATTGACCACTAACAATATATTCTGAAAATAACGAAATTGCATACCCAAATATCGTAATACTTGTTAAAATTAAAAAAACTGAAAATATTTTATCGTACATATTAAACGGATGTACCTCGCTAAAACCAACTGTAGTTACGGTAATTACAGTCATGTACAGAGCATCAATAAAATTGTAATCAGAAATTAACATAAACCCAATTACCCCTACTAACAACACTAAAAAAATTAGGAATACCGATTTGTATAAACGTGATTTAACTATTTTTTTCATAAACTATAAATCGAAAACCGAGGTTCGTTTAGTATAAATCATATCTTTTAATCGTAGTAAAAAAGCTAAGGTTAAATAAATTCCGAAAGATAAACCCACCGTAACAAACGATATGTAAATAAAAAACAATCGTACATTGGTGGTTCGTATGCCTAACCTGTCGGCTAGCCTTGATGAAACTGCAAAACCATGCTTTTCAAAAAAATATCGAACAGAATGTATAAACTTCATACAAATAAATAGCGGTTAAACATTAATTTTTTAAATCATCTTATACAATGCCACAATAAAATACTTTTATCTGAACAAAGGTATAGAACTTATAAAAAACAAGGTAACGATAATTCAGCTAAATTATCGAAAATAAAATAAAAATAAAGGTTTTCGCTATTTGGCGAAAACCTTTATTTTATAAATGAATACAAATCGATTTAATTTTTATCAATAATATCACCTGAGCCAACCGAATTAACAGCTATATTCGTGGGGTTTCCTTTATAATAAATGTTCCCTGACCCCACTAAACTAGCTTTAATTTTATTTTTCACTGAAATTTTAATATCTCCAGAGCCAGCAACACTAGCTTTTACGGCATCTGCTTCTAAATTGTACGCCTTAATGTTTCCTGAACCCGCTACCGATGATTTTAATTCGTCTGTTTTACCTGATAAATTTATATTTCCCGAACCTCCGATAGCCGTTCTAACCATTGTTGTTTCTACAACTGCTGTAATACTACCCGAACCACCTATAGCAAATGACATAACTTTTCCTTTAATTAACTTTTTTACCTCAACATTACTCGAACCACCTAACGAAAGCGCTTTTATTTCTTTAAAAGGTATGGTTACTACTATTTTTTTTGTGGGTTTAATATTGGTATTTTCTTTACTCTTAACGGTCAACGTTTCATGGTTAACTTCGGTAATGATATACGGAATAATATTTTCTTCTCCTTTAATTGTTATTTCGCCCTCTTTTCCATCTATTAACATTACATCAAACGAGCCTCCAATATCTATTTTATTATAACCTGTAGTTGAACGAGATTGAGTAGTTATTTCTCCGTTTCCCTTAATTGTTTTAGTATTCCACCAACCTTGAGCATTAACCATTATACCACAAAAAAGGACAAAAATTGTAAGTGTTGTTTTTTTCATTTCTAGTTATTTTTTTAGTGATTATTTTCGTTTCGAATCGAAACTCCTCCATAATCTGATTTTATAGTAATTATTGAGTTTGAATTTTTACTACCCCAAACACCTTGATAAAGTTTTTTTGAGGGTTTTACAATACTTTTAAATAAGCTCACATTTTGTTTCGGATAATTAAACCCTGCATAACTTAAATCTACCGTAAAATTGAAATTGTTTAAATGGTTTACTCCTATTTTAATCGCTGTATAACTACCATTTATAGCTACTTTTTCAAATTTATTAACTAAGTTTTTTATTTGAACGCTCCCATAATCTGCTCTTAGTATTGCTGTTTTTTCTATAGATCCTAAACTAATTTTTGCATAATCTGAATTTCCGTTGATATAAACCCCATCATCAACCGTAACATTACCGTAATCTGCATTAAAATCAATGGTATTTACTTGTTTAAAGTTTAAATTAGAATAATTCGAATCGACCTTTATTTTTTCTGCCTTACTAATCAAAAAATCAGAATAATTTAACGTGAGTTTTCCTGATTTTATATTGTTAATTCTACCCTTACCATATGCTAAGTATATTGTGTTTTTTTCGTTTAATAAATTATCTATATTTAAATTACCATACTGACAGTTAATTGTTGCTTGGTTTTCTAATTTATCTAAATAAATATTACCATATTTATTATTAAAGTCAGCCATACTCGTAGCTGGCATTTTAACACTGTAATTTATCTGGCTGCTAAGGTTTTCGTTATTACTTTTTATCCAACTACTAAACCAATTCGATTTTATTTTTTTAAACGTTGTTTCGGCAGACACCGCATTTAATGTGTTGTTAAAAGAAACATCTATTGATGCTAATTTTTGTTCAACACGGTCTAAATCGTCTCCTTTTACCGTAATTTTAATGATAATAGCTACTTGATTTTTGTTCCAAGTAGTAACATTTATATTTCCGTATTTATTAATTAAAGAAACGGTAGCATCAGAGTTTACAGCAAATTCTTTCGCTATGGTTTTACTCTTTTCATGTTTCTTTTTACTGTTTGTTGCAAAACAAACCAATGGTAAAAAAAATAACAACAATAAGGTTTTATATATGTGTTTCTTCATAATTTTTCTTTTTGTTTTTTTGTTGGCTATCTATTAATTCTAACACATTTTCTAAAACTTTTAGTCGTTGTTGATAATTATTAATCATGGCATAAACTATTTTTTTTTCATATCCATTTTTAGTGAGTTCTTTTACCAATTCGTTATAACTATCTTCTAAGTCTTCTATTTCTTCTAAGGCATTTTCAATAATTGTTTCGGTTTCTAAAGTTCGTTGTTTTTCAACCTTTTTTAATTCTTTATTAATTACCGCTAAATAATAATTTTGGGTTTGTTTCATTTTAGGAGAGATATTACCTAAATCAACCCCTTGTTTTTGTTGACTTTTACCTAACCAAAATCCAAGCAATAAAAAAACAGATGCTGCAACACTCAGCCATTTCCAGTTTATTTTAGTTGGTTTATTTACGGTTTTGAGTTTTTTTTCAAAACGATTAAAATGCCCTAATGGTGGCTCGTGAATATCAAAATCGTTTTCAGCAAAAAATGTATCTATATTATCTTTCATATCATACTTTTGCATTAATTTCTGTTAACAATACTTGTTTTATTTTTTTCTTAGCTCTAGAAATAGTGGTGCGAACATTTTCGTTACTATAATTCATAATTTGTGCTATTTCTTCATAGTCGTACCCCTCAATTAAATGTAAGGTTATAACTAAACGATAATTGTCTTTTAATTTATTTATACAGTCTAGCACTTTTTTAACTTCTAGTTTTGAATATTCTATCGTTGTTTCTTCAATTTCTTGACTTAAAACCACTTCCATCTTAACCTCTTTATAACGATTATTCTTTTTTAACTGAGTCAAACTTTTATTAATAACTATCCGTTTTAACCATGCGCCAAAAGTTACCTCTTCTCTATAGGTATCTAATTTGGTAAACGCGGTTAAAAAAGACTCTTGCACAATATCTTCTGCTTCAAATTCTTCTTTTAAAATACGAAACGCCGTATTATACATAGCCTTAAAATAAGCCTTATACAATTCTAACTGCGCATTTTGATCGTTAAATTTACAGCGCTCAACAAGTTTGGTTATATGTAGTGGTTGTTCTTTCAACTAAATCGTTCTAAACTAATAACAACTTTTTTTATAATCTGTGACAGTTATTTTTAATAAAGATACTTTTTTGTATTAGTTTACCTCAAATACTTTTTTAATATTTGCCTATATTAAATTTATAAAATGTCTAAAGTTGTTTTAATCACAGGTGCTTCTTCTGGAATAGGTAAAGCAATCGCTGTTTATTTACAAAATAAAAACTATACGGTTTATGGCACAAGTAGAAATCCTGAAAAAGTTATTAAAAGTCCTTTTTCTTTAGTAGCATTAGACGTTACTAAGCCCGAAACTATACAAGCTGCGATTAATACTATAATTGACAAAGAAAAAAAAATAGATATCCTTATAAATAATGCAGGAAAAGGCATTACTGGTGCTATTGAAGACACCCCTACACAAGAAATAAAAACTAATTTCGAAACCAATTTTTTTGGTGCCATAGAAGTTATAAAAGGCGTATTACCTCAAATGCGCAAACAAAATTCGGGCTTAATTATAAACATAACCTCAATTGCCAGTTATATGGGCTTACCTTTTAGAGGAATATACTCTGCTTCTAAAAGCGCCTTAGCCATCGTAAGCGAAACACTTAGCATGGAGGTTAAAGAATTTGGCATTAAAGTAACTACCATTGCCCCAGGCGACTTTGCTACTAATATTGCGGCTGGAAGATACCACACCCCTGTTTTTGAAACCTCGGCTTATAAACAAAAATATGCCGAAAATTTAGCCTTAATGGATGCCCATGTTAATAGCGGAATGAACCCTGTAAAAATGGCTGAAAAAGTATACCAAATCATCAATACGAAAAAACCTAGAATACATTACAAAGTAGGTGGCTTTACCGAAAAATTTTCGATTGTATTAAAAAGAATTTTACCTGATAAATGGTACGAAAAATTATTAATGAATCATTATAAATTGTAACTTCGCACCGCATAAATCTCTAAAGCAATTTATTTATCAGTATGTAAATAAATTACTGATTTAAAGTAAATTAAAAAGACAAAACACCGTAAAATCATATTTTTAAAACACTTAATCACATGAAATTTTTTATAGATACTGCCAATTTAGATCAAATTAAAGAAGCCCAAGCTTTAGGTATTCTAGATGGGGTAACCACTAATCCTTCATTAATGGCCAAAGAAGGAATTACAGGCGAAACTAATATTATCAATCACTACAAAGCCATATGCGAATTAGTTGACGGCGATGTTTCTGCCGAAGTAATTTCAACCGATTTTGAAGGAATGGTTAAAGAAGGAGAAGCTTTAGCTGCTTTAAACCCGCAAATTGTAGTAAAATTACCAATGATTGCCGATGGGGTAAAAGCTTGTAAATATTTTGCTGACAAAGGTATTAAAACCAATGTTACTCTTGTTTTTTCTGCAGGGCAAGCCTTATTAGCTGCAAAAGCAGGTGCAACCTATGTATCGCCTTTTATTGGTAGATTAGATGATATTTCTACTGATGGATTAAATTTAATTGCTGAAATTAGAACGATATACGATAATTATGGTTTTGAAACCGAAATTTTAGCAGCCTCTGTACGCCATACAATGCACATTATAGATTGCGCTAAAATTGGATCGGATGTAATGACTGGTCCTTTAAGTGCTATTAAGGGTTTATTAAAACACCCCTTAACCGATATTGGTTTAGCTAAATTTTTAGCTGATTATAAAAAAGGAAATTAAAACACAACCCCTCTAAGATTACAACCTTATAAAATTATGCGGTTAAACACGCTTTGCAAAAAGAAAGTTTACCGCATACTATTTTATTTTAGGTATATAAAACTTAAAATTCTGTTTTTATTAATCAATCGAATAAAAACCACACAAAACGCTTATAAAAAATCGATGTTTTAGCATGCTTACCTAAAAAAAGAAACATGAAAAATAAAAAAACACCCTATAAAAGCGTTTTAACCATTGCTGGTAGTGATTCTGGAGGTTGCGCGGGTATTCAAGCCGATATAAAAAGTATAAGTGCTTGTGGTGCTTATGCAGCAAGTGTTATTACAGCCACTACTGCACAAAACACACAGGGTGTAACAGATATTCATGCAATTCCTGTTTTACATATCGAAAAACAGCTAAACGCCGTTTTAAGCGATATTAATTTTGGTGCTATTAAAATAGGAATGCTTTACTCGTGTGATGTAATAAAAGTTGTGGCTTTAAAATTAACCGAATATTCGGTTAAAAATATTGTACTTGACCCTGTAATGATAGCAACTTCTGGCGATAAACTAATAACAGAAAACACTATTGAGTGCTTAAAGGATTTTTTACCTAAAATCCAACTAATTACCCCAAATATACCTGAAGCTGAATTACTTATTAAACATCCTATTGATGTTACTAATTTTGAAAATTCTGCTAAAGAAATTGGCTTACAATACAAAACCTCTGTATTGCTAAAAGGAGGTCATTTAAATAGCACTTCTAATGAAATGAGTGATGTTTTATTTGTAAATCAAACAAACAAAATTCACAGAATCAATAATCCAAAAATAAATACAAATAATACTCGCGGAACAGGGTGTAGCTTATCATCGAGCATTGCTACTTTTTTATGTTTAGGTTATCCTATAGAAACTGCGGTAAAAAAAGCTTGTCAATATGTAAATGAAGCCATTGGTAATGGAAAAAATAAAATTTTAGGAAAAGGAAATGCTCCTATTAACCATTTTGGGTTAAACTAACCTAGATTTATTTATATTAGCAGTAGCAATTTATATTAGGTGTAATTTGCATTAACAAACAGATACAAAGAAATGGAAGAAATAAATATTGATAATTACCTAGACAACCATTATATTCATCGAAGTAATTGGTTAAGAGCTGCTGTTTTAGGAGCAAATGATGGCATTATTTCAGTTTCTAGTCTTGCAATTGGAGTTACCGCAGCAAGTTTATCAAGAGAACCTATTGCTTTAGCAACCGTAGCAGGGCTTGTTGCTGGTGCTTTATCAATGGCTGCTGGCGAATACGTTTCGGTAAGTTCGCAAACCGATATTGAAAAAGCAGATATAGAACGAGAGGCTATAGAGCTTCAAGAAATGCCCGAAGAAGAATTACAAATTTTAGCCAAAATATACGAAAATCGCGGTTTAAAAAAAGAAACCGCTATGCAAGTAGCTATTGAACTGACCGAAAAAGATGCTCTAGGAGCTCATATTCGTGATGAATTAGGTATAAATGAAATTACCCAAGCAAACCCATTACAAGCAGCTTTAGCCTCTGGTGCAGCATTTACCGTTGGTGGTGTTTTACCCCTATTAGTAGTATTGTTTGCTCCAATTGTAGGAATGGAATATTGGCTTTACGGATTTACCATTATTTTTTTAATTATTTTAGGTATTACAGCTGCAAAAACAGGTGGTTCAAACGTACTAAAAGCAATAGTACGAATTACTGTTTGGGGTACAATTGCCATGGCTATTTCAGGCTTAGTGGGGTATCTTTTTGGGGTAAATGTTTAATTTTTAAAAATCAATACAAATACGCTTTTTTAAAGTAAAACACTAATACCACAATAATTATAATATTCACCTTTTTTGTAAATTACCTAAGTAATTCAAGTAAATTTAGCTGAGCTAAAAGCAATAAATACAAACGCATAACAACGGTTATACTAACCACTCACAATGTCTGAAAAAGTTTTTAAAAAAAAAGAT
This sequence comes from Tenacibaculum sp. UWU-22, assembly GCF_041021355.1. Lineage (NCBI taxonomy): Bacteria > Pseudomonadati > Bacteroidota > Flavobacteriia > Flavobacteriales > Flavobacteriaceae > Tenacibaculum > Tenacibaculum sp. UWU-22. Next base: position 241,301 of record NZ_JBFNGP010000002.1, read on the forward strand.
TTTTTATCTGAAGTAAATACCTCAAAGAGGGTTTTTCCAAAAAAAGAACTTGCACAATTAGTAATATCGGCATGTAGCCAATTTAATATTAATACCGTAGTTATTTCTCCAGGTTCGCGAAACGCCCCGCTAACAGTTGGTTTTTATAATCATTCAAAAATAACCGCTTTAAGTGTGGTTGATGAACGGTGTGCGGCTTTTTTTGCACTTGGCATTGCCCAACAAACACAACAGCCTGTTGCTGTTGTTTGTACTTCTGGTTCAGCCTTATTAAATTATTACCCAGCTATTGCTGAAGCTTTTTACAGTAATATTCCATTAGTAATTATTTCTGCCGACAGACCCAAACATTTAATTGATATCGGAGACGGTCAAACCATTCGACAAGAAAATGTTTTTAAAAATCACATTCTATGTTCAGTAAATCTTGAAGAAAATTGCGACCAACAAAATACAAATCTTGCCTTATTAGCTAATGCTTTAAAAATAAGCAGCACTCAAAAAGGCCCTGTACATATTAATGTTCCGTTTGATGAACCTTTGTATGAAACAGTCGAACAATTACAAGAATTTAATTTTTTAACAGCATTAAATACTACTAAAAAAACAACGGTAATAAACCCTGATAATGCAATCGATTATACCAAATTAGCTAGCATTTGGAATAACACGAAAAAGAAAATGATTTTAGTTGGGGTAAATTATCCTAATGATGAATTAAACAAGTTGTTAGATTTTATAAATCAAGATACATCGATTTTATTACTAACCGAAACCACCTCAAATATTCATCATAAAAAAGCCATTCATACAATTGACCAACTTATTTTTTCTCTTAATAATGAAGAGTTTAGCGAGCTAAAACCTGATATTCTTATCACGTTTGGCGGAATGATTGTTTCTAAAAAAATTAAACAATTTTTAAGAACACATCAACCAACACATCATTGGCATATTGACGATAAAACAGCAATGAATACTTTTTTCTGCTTATCAAACTTTATTAAAACCACTCCTACTCATTTCTTTAAAAACTTTAACAAAGTAACAAAAACAACAGCAAGTGAGTATCAAGATAAATGGTTAACTATTCGTGATATAAAACACAAAAAACACCAAGATTATTTAGCGAAAACTGAACATTCTGACCTAAAAGCTTTTCAACAAGTTTTAGCCAGTATCCCTACAAACACACAACTACAAATTAGTAATAGTGCTGTTATTAGATACGTACAATTATTTACCTTAAACCAAACCTTAAAGGTATTTTGTAATAGAGGTACCAGCGGAATAGATGGGAGCACCTCTACGGCAATTGGGGCTGCATACGCCTGTAATAATCAAACTGTTTTTATTACAGGTGATATTAGTTTTTTTTATGATAGTAATGCTTTATGGAACAATAATGTTAAAAAAGACTTTCGTGTTATTTTAATTAATAATGCTGGTGGCGGAATATTTAAAATTATCCCCGGCCCCAATACCACTAACGCAATTTCTTATTTTGAAACGCCACACAATTTAACCGCCAAACATTTGTGTAAAATGTATGGTTTTAAATACCTCCATGCTTCTTCAACAAAAGAAGTAACTGAAAAATTATATAATTTTTATCGCTCTTCAAAAAAACCAAAATTGCTAGAAATTTTTACCCCAAATAATAAAAACAATACTATTTTAAAAAACTATTTTAACTATTTACAATAATGGATTTACAAGAAGGCGATAAAGTAGACTTAATCATTGGGCAAGAAACAGCATTAGGCTATACTGTTTTAATTAATGAAACACTTGAAGGATTACTTTATAAAAACGAAATTTTTGAAGATATAGAAGAAGGTGTAAAAACAATAGGCTATATAAAAAAACTTCGTGAAGACGGAAAAATAGATGTGAGTTTACGTGCTCAGGGTTTTAAAAATGTAATTGATACCGATGTTGATAAAGTTTTAAAAAAACTACAAGAAAAAGGATTTTTGTTATTAACTGACAAAAGCACCCCAGAGGCTATTAAATTTCATTTACAAATAAGTAAAAAGGCTTTTAAACGCGCTATTGGAAATTTATACAAACAGCAAAAAATTAATATTTTAACTGATAGAATTGAATTGAAAAAATAATTATTTACCGCTTAACCTCTTAATATTACCATAAAACAATTCTTTTTTAGGGTCAGAATCATTCATTTTACCGTAAGCCTTTTTATAATATTCTAAAGCAAGATCTCTTTGGTTTTGTTTTTCGTAATATAAACCAATATAATAATCACCTATATGTGATTTTGGATATACATTTACTATCATTTCACCAAAATCAAGTAAATACCTCCCCCCCTCTCTATCAATAACAATATTTTCAATTGCGTAAATATCTTTTATGCGTATTCCTAAATCAACCCCAAACAAATAATCAATCTCTAAATATTTTTTTTCTAAATATGCTATTGCTTCTTGAGGTGATAAATTTTTAATCTTTTCATTATATTCTTTTTCACTAATTCCACGATACAATTCAAAAATAACATTAATAGCACGTGGAATAGCTTCGCTCATTGCAGATAAATAATTGGGCGAATTCATGTCATCATACTTAAAATGAAAATTTTTGGCGCTTAATGAATTAAAGTAAGTCTTTAACATCGTTAAGGCTTTTTTTTCACTTTTACTGTAAAAAGGAAGATTGTTTAAATAATAATAAAATTGATTATCTTCTTTACCAAATCGATATACTTGATACGAGCTAACTTTTTCTGTAATTGTAGGCGGAAATATGGGGTTTATACACACATAAGCATTAAACAACGAAGTATCTTCATTTAAAAAAGCGGTAATAATATTTGCTGCCATTCCTTCTCCAACAATGGTAATAAAAGGAGAAATTCTATAATTTTTCTCTATAAAAGAAATAATTTCTTTTTTTATAAAATTTATAAATTTAACGTTACCGCCTGTTAATCTATAAGTGTCTTTATCATAATAAATATCTTCTTCCTTTGTTTTATCTAAAGAAATACCAACCACTACTTGTTTAGGGGCTCTGTCTTTTGAGGCAAATAATTTTGCATTCTCTACATAAAGGTTAAATAAATTATCGGTATCTATTACTATTGCTAAAGGGTAATTATGGGTTTCTTCTTTATAGCCTTCTGGAAGATAAATTTTTAAATCACGCACCCCATACAACTCTTTAGAGGTAAACTTTTGGTTAATAACCTGTTGTTGTGCAAGCAGTGACAAACTTATGGTAAATAAAAACGCCAAACACCAAATCTTTTTCATGTCTAATTACTATTATTATTACTGTAAATTAGCACAAAAAAATCGAATATTTTATTTTTGCGCTAGTCTATACTAGACAAACTTAATAATAAAATTTTTAAATCATGACACAACCTACATGGAAAATAGCTAAAGAGTACGAAGATATTACCTATAAAAAATGTAATGGGGTTGCTCGAATTGCTTTTAACAGACCTAATGTTAGAAATGCTTTTCGGCCTAAAACAACTTCAGAACTATACGATGCTTTTTACGATGCTAATGAAGATACTTCTATAGGCGTGGTTCTACTATCTGCCGAAGGCCCTAGCACAAAAGACCAGGTGTGGAGTTTTTGCTCAGGAGGTGACCAAAAAGCTCGTGGGCATCAAGGTTATGTGGGTGAAGATGGCTATCATAGATTAAATATATTAGAGGTACAGCGGTTAATTCGATTTATGCCTAAAGCAGTTATTTGTGTAGTCCCTGGCTGGGCTGTTGGGGGTGGACATAGCTTACACGTAGTATGCGATTTAACTTTAGCCAGTAAAGAACACGCTATATTTAAACAAACCGATGCCGATGTTACTTCGTTTGATGGCGGGTATGGCTCTGCTTATTTAGCAAAAATGGTGGGACAAAAAAAAGCTAGAGAAATCTTTTTTTTAGGTCGAAACTATTCTGCACAAGAAGCTTTTGATATGGGTATGGTAAATGCTGTTATACCTCATGAGCAATTAGAAAGCACCGCTTACCAATGGGCGCAAGAAATTTTAGCAAAATCACCCACTTCAATAAAAATGTTAAAATTTGCCATGAATTTAACTGACGACGGCATGGTAGGACAACAAGTATTTGCTGGTGAAGCAACTCGTTTAGCCTACATGACCGATGAAGCAAAAGAAGGACGTGATGCCTTTTTAGAAAAGCGAAAACCTAATTTTCCAAAAAAATGGATTCCATAATAATTAATCCATAACATACAACTTACAACAACAATGAAAATAATCTGTATAGGACGTAATTATACGCAACATATAAAAGAACTCGCTAACGAAAAACCTAAAAACCCAGTTATTTTTTTAAAGCCTGATTCGGCAATATTACCTAAAAAAATACCTTTTTTTATTCCTCCTTTTTCAAATGATATTCATTATGAGGTAGAGGTTTTAGTTAAAATTAATAAAGTAGGTAAATATATAACCCCAAAATTTGCACATACTTATTACAACGAAATTGGTTTAGGAATCGATTTTACAGCTCGTGATATACAAACAACTTGTAAACAAAAAGGGTTGCCTTGGGAAAAAGCCAAAGCTTTTGACGGAAGTGCTGTTGTGGGTAATTTTTATGCTAAAGAAGAGTTTAACATAAATAACATTTCGTTTCAACTACTTAAAAACAATGAAATTGTGCAAGATGGAAATACACAAGAAATGTTATGGAAAATAGATGAATTAATTAGTTATGTTTCGCAATATTTTACGCTTAAAAAAGGCGACATCATTTTCACTGGTACTCCTGCCGGTGTGGGCAAAGTGTCAGAAAATGATATTTTAACGGGTGTTATTGAAAACAAACAAGCGTTTTCTATAAAAATCAAATAAAAAAACTAATCGAAATCAGTTTCTATTTTTAAATAATCTAAAAACTCTCGTTTTGTTTCTTTTTCTTTAAACTTACCCCCAAACTCTGCAGTAACTGTAGAACTTTCAATATCTTTTACTCCACGAGAATTTACACACAAGTGCTTAGCGTCAATAACACAAGCTACATCTTGTGTGCCTAAAGCTTCTTGCATTTCTTGTACTACTTGCATAGTTAAGCGTTCTTGAACTTGCGGGCGTTTAGAAAAATATTCTACAATTCGATTCATTTTAGAAAGCCCAATTACTTTTCCGCTAGAAATATAAGCAACATGCGCTCGACCAACAATAGGCAACAAGTGATGCTCACAAGTAGAATATACAACAATATTTTTTTCAACCAACATTTCGCCATATTTGTAGTTATTGTCAAATGTCGACGCTTTAGGTCTATTGGCTGGGTTTAATCCCATAAACAATTCGTTTACAAAAGATTTTGCTACCCTTTTGGGTGTACCTTGTAAACTATCATCGGTTAAATCCATTCCTAAAATTTCAAGAATATCTTTTACTTTTTCTTGAATTTTACTAATTTTTTCTGAATCAGAAATAGCAAAAGCATCAACACGTAATGGTGTTTTTGCTGAGGTACCTACGTGGTTTTCTCCTATTTCATCGATTCTCTCATCATTCACTTTGTTGTTTTTCACTTCAAATATTTCATTCTGTTATTAGGCTGCGAAGATACGTAAATTGTTAATATAATTTTATTTTATTTATAATTGCTGTTAATTAGTTTGTTTTTAATACGGTTTTTAATTTCTCTACACAATAATCAATTTGAGCTATCGTAGTAAATTTAGAAAACGAAAAACGCACCGATGTTTTTTTGGCTTCATTGGCTGGTAGCATAGCTTTTAACACATGTGAGCCTTTATTACTTCCGCTTTGGCAAGCACTTCCGCCTGAAACTGCTATACCCGCTAAGTCAAGTGAAAATAACAACATATTATTGGTAATTGGAAAACGCACATTTAAAATAGCACAACTGCTTTTTTCTAAGTTTGACGAAAGCCCGTTAAATTCTATTTCTTTTGATAACTTAAGAAGTTCTGTAATAAAATATTTTTTTAGGGCTAACAAATTTTGAGTGTCTTCGTTTATATTGGCATATAATATACTTAAAGCTTTTTCCATACCAAGTATAGCCTGTACATTTTCGGTGCCAGAGCGAATTCCTTTTTCTTGATTACCTCCATAAATAATTGGTGCAATGCCAATTGCACTTTTACAATAGGCAAAACCAACACCTTTGGGCCCATGAAACTTATGTGCACTTGCTGTTATAAAATCTATTGGTGTTTTTTGTAAATCTATTTTATAATGACCTATCGATTGCACCGTATCTGAATGAAACAGCACATTGTGTTCTTTACACAATTCACACACCTTATTTATGGGTAAAATATTTCCTATTTCGTTATTTACATGCATTAAACTTACTAAGGTTTTTAACGAAGTATCTGACAATAATTTTTCTAAATGAGCCAAATCTACCTCTCCAAAAGAATTCACCTCAACACATTGTATTTCAACAGGGTATAGCTGTTTTAGATGATTAACCGTATGTAATACGGCATGGTGTTCGATAGTACTGGTAATAATTCGCTGAACATTTAAATGCGTAACCGCATTGCACAAAATTAAATTATCGGCTTCTGTACCACTTGAGGTAAAAATAATTTCGCTAGCTGTACAATTAAAATAGGTTGCTATTTTTTTTCGGGCGGTTTCTATTGCTGATTTAGCTTTGCGCCCAAACTGATGAGTAGATGATGGATTGCCATAATTTTCTTCCATCGATTTACACATTAATTCAACAACTTCTGGAAACATTTTAGTTGTTGCTGCATTATCTAAATATACACTACTCATAAGGCAAAAGTACACTTTTAAATGGTTACTTCAGTTGCCCCCATACCATATTTTTGATATGATGCATCGCTATAGGTTACTGGATATTTGTTTAACAAAAATTGTAATTCCGCTTTTAGCACTCCCTCACCTACTCCGTGTATTAGTATTAATTTAGAAATATGCTTTTGAATACAAAATTCTAGTTTATGTTGAGCTGTATTTAATTGATATTGCAAAATATCGTATTTATCCATATTACGAGTAGACTTTACAAGCTTTTCTATGTGTAAATCTACCTCCATCACCACCTCTTTTTTATTTTTTTTAAATGGTTTTACGCGTGTTTTCTTAAGTGCATTTTTTTCTTGTAGTAAGCCTTCATTTATTTCAGATTGTTTGGCTATTTCTTCTTGGTCTACTCCTATTTTTATAAGCTCAGAAACATCAAAAATATATTTCATTTCATCATCAGAAACAATAGTAATTTTATTTTTATTTACCGCAATTACAACTCCAGTTAAATTTTCGTCTATTAACGCTACTTTATTACCAATTTCTATAGGCATTGACTAATCTTTATTTAATTTATATGGTTAACTAGGTCTGCTAAATTTTTTAATCATTTTGTGAAAAATAGAATTTTACAGCACTAACTTTCAATACTAATGAAATTTATGTTTTATGCGAAAAAGTAAAAACCTGCCCGTTTAAATTTGAATTGTTTTATCGTAAGGAATACTTTTTAGCACATGGTTTATCGCATTAATACGTGCTGCTGTTTTTCTATTTGCTTTAATAATTTTCCAAGGAGAAATATCAGTATTTGTTTTAGAAAACATTGCTTTTTTATATGTGGTATAGTCGTTCCATAATTCTTGCGCCGCTTCATCTACAGGCGTCATTTTCCATTGTTTTAACGGATTATTTGCAATATCTTCAAATCGTTTGGCTTGCTCTTTTTTAGAAATTGACATATAAATTTTTACCAATCGAATACCCGATTCTAATATCATTCGTTCAAAATCATTTACTTGATTCATAAAAATTTGATATTCTTCTGAGGTGCAAAATCCATTTACAGGCTCTACAACAGCTCTATTATACCAACTTCTGTCAAAAAAAACAATTTCACCTGCTTTCGGAAATTGTGCCACATAGCGTTGAAAATACCATTGAGTACGTTCGTCATCAGTAGGTTTTGGTAAGGCAACAATACGCATATGGCGCGGATTAATACGCTCGGTCATTCTACGAATAGCCCCTCCTTTTCCAGCAGCATCTCTCCCTTCTAAAAGTATAATTATTCGTTCGTTTTTTTCTATTGCCCAAGTTTGTAATTTTATAAGCTCTACTTGTAAATTTTTAAGTTTTTGCTGATAATTTACATACCTAACAGCACGTTCTAAATTTAATGGGTTTTTAGAAACTATAGCTAATAACCCCTTATTTGTATTAAGTTTTTTTAGTTCTTCAGAGGTTAGTTTTTTCATGAATATTTAATTTGTTGTACCGAACGATAGTAGCGCATCACCACGTTTGGGTCAGGAGTTAATACTGTTTGAGCTTCTTTTTTGCCGTCATAATCAAATTTTGACAATACATATCGTATCGCTTCTAATCGAGCTATTTTTTTGTCGTTAGTTTGTATTACTATCCATGGGCTGTAAGTTGTATGCGACTTACTAAACATTTCTTCTTTATAAAAAGTATATTTATCCCATAGCTCTTGCCCTTTTTTATCTACAGGACTAAATTTCCAACGTTTTAAAGGATTATCTTTTCTAGCTTCAAAACGTTTTAATTGTTCGTTTTTAGAAATGGATAACCAAAACTTAATAATTACCACTCCGTCTTCATATAACATATGTTCAAATTCAGGCACCTGAACTAAAAACTCTTGGTATTGTTTTTCTTTACAAAACCCCATGACAGGCTCAACAACTGCCCTGTTATACCAACTCCGATCAAAAAAAACAATTTCACCAGGATTGGGCAACTCTTTTATATAGCGTTGAAAGTACCACTGCCCTCTTTCTACTTCGGTAGGTTTGTTTAAAGCTACCAATCGTGTAGAACGAGGATTTAAATGCTCCATAAACCGACGAATATTACCTCCTTTACCGGCTGCATCTCTTCCTTCAAAAATAACGGCTACTCGCTTTTTTTCTTTGGCAATCCATTGTTGTAGTTTAACCAATTCTATCTGTAGTTTACGTAATTCATCTTCGTAAACCACAGTTCGTTCAACTTTATCAAAAGGAATGTTTTTTTGCTGTATTAGTGCAATCAACTCTTTGTTGGTATTAACACTTTCAAAATCTTCTATAGTTAAAGTAGGGGTGTTTTCCATCTTATAAAATAATGCCCAATGTAACAAATATTATGTAATTTATGCTTTAATAAAGCCTTATTTTATTTGTTTTTTTAAATAAAAAAACAAATAAATTTCTAAAACATATATTTGCATCGTCAAACTTATATAACCATAAAAAACAATTAATTATTTTTATAATTAAAATTTAAAACACAACTAAAAGACAGTAATTATAAGTACGTTATAACCTGCTGAGCAACAAATAAAAATAAATTATTAAGCTTAAATTATTGATTTGAAAAAATTTACACTACTCTCCTTTATTTGTTTTTCACTAACTTGTTTTGCTCAACATTCTTTTTTAAAACAATTTAGTTTAACTAGCGATAACGACCTTTATATTTCAATAAAAAAAGACCAATATTACACCAATGGATTATTTTTAAATTATCGGTATTTAAGCACCCATTCTAATAAAAAAGTATTAAAAAGAATTTATAATTTCGAATTCGCTCAACAAATGTATACTCCTTATTTATCTATAGTAAATGATGTTAGTTTACACGATCGCCCTTTTGCTGGGTATTTATTTGGTAATTTTGGTATTGATTTATATTTTAAAAGTAATACCGTTTTAAAAACAGCTTTAAAAATAGGTGTTTTAGGACCAATGGCTCATGGAGAAGAAGTCATGAACTTTGTACACAATTTGTATGGCTATAAGAAAGCTGAAGGATGGAAATACCAAATAGCTAATACTTTTGCTTTAAATTTAGAGACTGCTTATATAAAACCTTTATGGATAACTAACTCGAAAACGATAGATATAAACTGGTGTAATTCTGTCCGTTTAGGAACCATTTTTACAAAAGTTAACACGGGCATCTATTCTAGATTTAGTTTATTACCTTTAAAAAGAATGGTAAATTCGATAGCCTTTGGTGGGAATTTAAACCAAAAAAATCTTAACAAAAGCAACGGCTCGCGCGAATTTTTTATCTACGTAAAGCCAAGTATTGGGTTAGTGGGTTATGACGCCACTATTCAAGGAAGCCTTTTTAACGATAATAGCCCCGTAACATTTGACATAAAACACTTTCAATATACTGCCGATTTAGGTGTTCTTTTTAGTAAAAATCGATATATTTTTGAATATTCAATTCATTACTATTCCAAAAAACTAAAAAGTCCTAGAGTACCAAATATTAATTCGTACGCAACAATTAAAATTGCCTACCAATTTAATTAAAATCGTATCAACATCTAATTAATTTTCTAGTAAAAAATAGTCTGAAATTTAAAATACGACTTATACTAGCCTTCAAAATAAGCATCTTTAAAACCAATTAAATATAATTTTTCTTGTGCTCTTGTAACAGCCGTATATAACCACCGTAAATATTCTATGCTAATACCCGATGCTAAATAGGGTTGTTCTACAAAAACCGTTTTCCATTGTCCTCCTTGCGATTTATGACACGTCATAGCATACGAGAACTTAACTTGTAAGGCATTAAAATATTTGTTCTTTTTTATTGCCAAAAATTGCTTGTATTTCGATTTTTCGTCTGCAAAATCAGCTTTTACCGCTTCGTATAATTTATTCGATTCTTCGTAACTTAATGATGCACTTTCACTATGTAAAGTATCAAGTAACAATACGGTTTCAAAGGGTTTCATATCTAGGTAATCAATCATTCTAACTTCTACCTCTGCAAACCTAAAACCATATAAATCTTTAATAGCCTGTATTCTAAGTATTTCACAAATATCTCCATTAGCAATAAACCCTGCCGATGATGAGTCTTTCAACCAAAAGTAATTATTCTTAACCACCATTACATAATCGCCTACAGCAATTTCATTTTCTTGCCCCCTTATTTTTGTTCTAATTTGTTGGTTATATTGATTGGCTCTTTTATTAGAACGCACAATAATAGCTGTATCCTCTACACCTACACTACCTTGATAAGCTGTAGTAATTGCATCTTGTATTTCATAACCATCTTCTAACCTTATTATATCAGGATAATGAATATCAAATTGAAAATCGGTAGCACTATTTTGCAACAATAAACGTAAAGTAGTTGCATTGGTTAATATGCCTGAATTTTCTTCTTGCCTTGTTACCTCGTCTAACTCAATTTCTAACACTTCTTTACCATACTTAAATGATAAACTATCAGGTTCAAGCGCAGGACTCATGGTAGATTTTACAGGAGGAAGCTGTGCCGTATCACCAATAAAAATAAGATTGCAATGCTTACCTGAATATACAAACTCAATTAAATCATCTAATAGCGAACCATTTTCAAATAATTTTTCATTTTTCGATTGATCAGAAATCATAGAAGCCTCATCAACAATAAAAAGAGTATCGGTGTGTTTATTAATTTGTTTTGTAAACTCTACCGAACCATTACTTTTTTTCTTCGGAAAATAAATTTTTTTATGAATGGTAAAAGCTTTTCTTCTGGCGTACCCAGAAATTACCTTGGCTGCCCTACCTGTCGGCGCAAGTAACACCGCTTTTTTCCCTGCCCGCCATAAACAGTTTACCACGGTACTTATCGCCGTTGTTTTTCCTGTACCTGCATACCCCTTCAATAAAAAAATTTTGTCGCTATTTTTATCAAAAGTAAACTCACTTAACAGTTGCAATAGCTCATCTTGTTTTGTTGTTGGTGAATGCGGAAATTTTTTCAGCAATTCGCAGTAAAAATCATTCGGTGTTTTTATCATTCTTTAATTAAATTTCAAAGATAATATTGATTTGCTAATAAAAGTTTTTATCGTTAAAAAAAAAATGATAGATTTGCCAGTATCATATATTAAAAACTGTAAAAATGAATTTGTTATTAATGATTTTAGTGGCTGTAGTAGTTGCTTTTTTATTGGCATATCTTGTTGTAAAATTTGTGCCGCTTAAAATGAGATGGTTGGTATCTCTGTTATTGTTAGGAGCTTCCATATATCTTGGCTATAAAATTTATGAAGGAATTATGAGACCTATTAACTTTAATATTAATAAAAAGGTACGTTATGCTAAAGTTATTAATAATTTAAGGTCTATTAGAGATGCTGAAGTTAAGTATCATGAAGTTTATGGTAAATACGCACAAAATAAAGATACTTTAGTTAATTTTATCGAACATGGTAAATTAGCTATTACAGAAAGTAAAAATATAATGGTTAGAGAAAATCGTGGAGGAGGTATTTATGTAAACGTTTCTAAACGAAAAGTAGATACTACGGGTTACGAGCCTGTTTCAAAATACTTTAAAGATGTTGATTATAAAAACATGTTTAAAGTACCTGGTACCGACAAAGAATTTGTAATAGAAACGGGAACAGTAGAAAAAGTTCAAGGATTAGAAGTACCTGTTTTTATAGTTAGAACTGACAAAGAATCGGTATTAAAAGGAATGGACCCTGGATTAATAAAACAAGAACTAGAAGCTATTACTACCGATGAGATAAAAGGTTCTGATATTTCTGTAGGATCATTAAGTGAAGTTTCTACAAGTGGTAACTGGCCTCCTTTTTACGACAAACCTAAGACAAAAAACAAGGTTGATAAAAAAGAGTAAAAATAGCGAGTTAAAGGCTGAACATAAAAATATATCCATCCAATTTAGTTTGGATGGATTTTCTTTTTGTATTACAGAAGCAACTTCTAACAAACCTATTAATGTAACTCAATATCAGTTTAAAAATAAGGTTGAAACTCCAGAGTTATTACTTGAAAAAATTGAACATATTTTTACTTCTGACTCTACGCTACAACAAGATTTTAAAAATGTAGTTGTAATACACCAAAACAATTTAGCTACTTTGGTTCCTTCAAAATATTTTGATGAAAACAATTTAAAAACCTATTTAAATTACACTATTAAAACCTTAGCTAACGATTTTATTGCTTTTGATGATTGTACTAAAATCAGTGCAAAAAATGTATATATTCCATATGTTAACATAAACAACTATTTGTTTCAAAACTTTGGCGAATTTGAATATAAACATCACGCAACTGTATTAATAGATAAACTAATAAATTTAGCCGCCACTAAAGATCAACAACACTTTTTTGTGTACGTCAGTGCCTCGCAATTAGATATTGTAGTTACACAAGGTAGTGATTTAGTATTCTACAACTCTTTTTTATTTAATACTAAAGAAGATTTTATATACTACATTTTATTTACCGCTGAACAATTAGCGCTAGACCCCAATAAGTTTAACCTTACTTTTTTAGGTGATATCAGTGAAAACTCAGCCATTTATAAAATAACACACACCTATATTCGCAATATTGATTTTATAAAAATAAATACCGATTTTTTTAAAAGCGATACCGAATTATCACCTTATTCTAATTATTTACTTCTCTCGTAAATGCGCATTATTTCTGGAAAACATAAAGGAAAACGATTAACAGCTCCTAAAAATCTACCCGTTCGTCCAACAACTGATATGACTAAAGAAAGTTTGTTTAATATTTTAAACAACTTGTTTTTTTTTGACAACATTTCGGTTATTGATTTATTTGCTGGCACAGGAAATATTAGTTTTGAATTTGCCTCACGAGGCACAAAAGAAATAACAGCAATAGACAACCATTTTAATTGTATAACGTATATTAATAAAACAGCTAAAGAACTAAGTTTACCTATCAATACCTATAAAATAGATGTGTATTCTTTTTTAGAAAAAACCGCTTTAACTGCCGATATTATTTTTGCCGACCCACCTTACAATTTTGAAGAAAAACAGTTTTTAAAAATTGCCGACTTGGTTTTTGAAAAAGAGGTATTAAATACAGACGGGCTTTTAATTATAGAACATGCTAAACATACCGATTTATCTACCCATTCAAACTATAAGTACACTAAAAAGTATGGGGGTAGCATGTTAAGTTTTTTTGAGTATAACTAGATAATTTTACAATCTATATTAGACACCTAAAAAAAGAGCTAATATTTTACTATTAGCTCTTGTGTTATTAAGCAATCGATGCTTGTAGCATCCATGCCATTTTTTGGTGTTTTTCAGTGAGAGTTGTTATAAAGTCTACTGTAATTGTATCTTTTAAATCTTCACTTTTACCTAAATCATTGGTTAGTATTCTTATAATTGTATTATGATCATTTACTAAGTTTTGCAACATTGTTTTTTCATCTAAATTACCATGTGCCGTTTCTAATAAATTTGTACTTTTAAGGTAATCGCCCATAGTAGCCACTGCATAATGCCCTAGTTGCCGAATATGTTCAGCAATATCATCTATCATAACAGCTAACTCTTCATACTGCACTTCAAATAAATTGTGCAAACTATAAAAATTTGGTCCTTTAACATTCCAATGATAATTACGCGTTTTAAGGTATAAAACGCTTTCATCTGCCAATAATATGTTTAATAAATCGGCTATTTTTTCATTTTTTTTCGTTTCCATAATAGTAGTTTTATTTGTTTATACGAATATAACAATAAAAATTAAGCTTTTAAAGCCTTTATACTGTTAAAATAAGCTTATTTGATTTTTTTGATCTTTATCAAACCTTGAAAAATCTAACACTAGTTTTTCTTTATTTTTTAAATATCGATTTTTAGCAAGTTCAAATTGTAATTTTATTTGCTCTGCAATTTTTCCTTGACCAGACATTCGTTTTTGGTAGCGCGAATCGTTTAAATTTCCATTATGACAATCTTGTATTTGATGTAAAATTTTATCAGCTCTGTTTGGATACGTTTTTTGCACCCAGTCGGTAAAAATTTTTCCAATAGCTCCGTTTAATCTTACAATGGTGTACGCTACAGAAGTAGCCCCTAACTCACTTACTTTTTTTACTATCGAAATAATTTCATGACTGTTAATTGCAGGAATTATAGGTGCTACCATAACTGTAACAGGAATAGCATTTTGGGTTAAAACTTCAACCGTTTCTAATCTTTTTTTAATAGTAGTAGTTCTTGGCTCTAAAATACTACGTGTTTGTTCAGAAAGCGTTGTTATTGAAATGCTAACATTAACCAAATTTAGAGCAGCCATTTTAGTAAGAATATCTAAATCACGAAGAATAAGTGCATTTTTGGTAATTATACTTACTGGATGTTTTAACTTTAAAAGTACCGCTAACATTTTTCTAGTAATTTCTATTTTTTTTTCTATCGGCTGATAACAATCTGTATTACCCGAAAACATAATATTTTGAGGTCTCCAATTTTTACTGCGTATTTTTTTTTCTAACAAATCAGCTGCATTAGCTTTATAAAGTATTTTGCGTTCAAAATCTAATCCTGCAGAATACCCCCAATATTCATGAGTATTACGAGCATAGCAATAAATACACCCGTGTTCACATCCTTGATATGGATTCATAGAATAGGCTACTCCAATATCAGGGCTATTAACTTTATTAAGAATAGTTTTAGGATAAATTTGAAGGTATTGTGTTTTATTTACTTCTGACTTTTCGTTTTCTAAAGCACAATAATTTAAAAAATCGTCACGTATTTCATGCTCGTGCTTTAAAAAATGGTTATGTGTGTTAATTTGCGCACCACGTCCTTTACGATAGTTCATTGTAAAAAAGCTTAATATTTAACTATACGTGTTTTTAAAAGTGATTTTTTTATCGCAAAAAAAAGCTAAAGAAGAAACCGCATAACAAAAAGTTATGAATCAAAAATCAATCAAAAAACAACTGTATAAAGTTACATAAGATAACTTTAAAAACAGTAAGGTGTTAATAAGTTATACTCTTCGTACTTTATTAAGTAGCCAAAAATCTGCCAAAACCAAAGCGGTTAAAGCCTCTACAATAGGCACTGCTCTAGGCACCACACAAGGGTCGTGACGACCTTTTCCTTGAATTTCAGTAGCCTCTCCGTCGGCATTAATAGTAGGCTGATTTTGCATAATTGTTGCCACTGGCTTAAAGGCTACTTTAAAATAAATATCCATACCATTGCTAATCCCACCTTGAATACCTCCTGATAAATTTGATTGCGTAGTACCATCAGTATTAAAAATGTCGTTGTGTTGCGAACCTTTCATTTGACTACCACAAAATCCGCTACCAAACTCAAATCCTTTTACTGCATTTATAGACAACATTGCTTTACCTAACTCGGCATGTAATTTTTTAAAAATAGGTTCTCCTAATCCAACAGGAACATTTTTTGCTACACAAGTAATTGTACCTCCAATAGTATCCCCTTCTTTTCTAATTTCTTTAATTTTCGCAATCATTTTTTCAGCAGAAGCTTCATCTGGGCATCTAACAATATTTTTTTCTGTTTTAGAAAAATCTAACTCTTGATACGGTTTTTCAATAAAAATTTCACCTACCGACGAGGTAAATGCATTAATTTGTATGTGATTAATTAACTGTTTTGCTAATGCCCCAGCAACTACCCAATTGGCTGTTTCACGTGCCGAGGTTCTTCCTCCTCCACGATAATCACGAATGCCATATTTTTTATCGTAAGTATAATCGGCGTGTGAAGGGCGATATACATTAGTGTTATGATTGTAATCTTTACTTTTTTGATTGGTATTTTTAATATTAAAACCAATAGCTGCCCCTGTGGTTTTTCCTTCAAAAATACCCGACAAAAACTCTACTGTATCGGGTTCTTTACGCTGTGTAACAATGGCAGATTGCCCTGGTTTTCTACGGTTTAATTCATTTTGAACGGCTTCAAAATCTATTTCAACTCCTGCTGGGAACCCATCTATAATTCCGCCAATTGCAATTCCATGAGATTCTCCAAAAGTAGTAAGCTGTAATAAATTTCCGAAAGAATTAAACATCTGTTTTTATAATTAAAAATTTGTGGCAAAAATAAATCTTTTTATTGAATTTATTTTAATTAAGGGGTATAAAGAAATTAGTAATTAAAAAAAAAGAAATTTATTTTTTGTGTTCGAAAAAGGTTTATATATTTGCATCCGCAATACAGTAAATTGCATTACTTAAAGGAGAAATGGCAGAGTGGTCGAATGCGGCGGTCTTGAAAACCGTTGTCTGTAACAGGACCGGGGGTTCGAATCCCTCTTTCTCCGCAACACTTTAAAAAAACCTCTTGATTTTCAAGAGGTTTTTTTGTTACTTGAAAGTTTCTTTCTTCATCTGCCCCACGCATTTTGATTATTGTTTTTTACTGTATGGTTTTTAATCTTATAAATTTAGCTAGTCTTGTATCAAAAAGTTCACAATTCGTACACAAAATTTGATTAACGAACTTCCCCTAACATCTTATTACTATATATTTATTTAAAAAGAAATTGTTAAGGTTAGTGTATTTCCATTTTTTTCGTCAGACTGTGTTTTGTTATACCATTCTTCTGTAAAATCAAGCGAAAAGACATAATTTGCTATTTTTTTTGAGACACCTAAACACCACTCTCTAGCATTAATAAATCGTGTTCCTAAATCTTTATTCGGTAATATATACCATTCATAACTAGTGTAAACTTGCCAACCTTTTTTAAAATTATAAAACGGATTAAGTTTATAGCGATATCGAGTAGTTATTTTATTGAGTGATTTTTCTGAAAAAAGAAAATTACGCCACTCAAACTTAAAAAGTTGATTAAGCTGTAATTGTTTGTAAACCGTATTTGTTAACCCTACACCTAACCAAGGTCTTAATTCCCAATAATCTGGTTGTTTTTTATCAATGGTATTATTAGAAACAAATCCACCATACAAATCCCATTGATTACTGTTTTTCTTAGCTTCTAAATCTAATCCTATACGACTCCATCCGTCTGCAGAATAAAACTGTTTCCAATGTACAACGGCAGAAATTCCCCATTTACCAGACTGTTTTATGCTGTTTTCTATATTTATTGTAGTAAAATTATTTCCTTGAGATATTATGGTACTAAACCATAACATTGCAAAAACGGAAACTATTTTTGTTTTGTTAACTTTTATAAACTCCTCAAGCATAAATTCTAATTGATTTAATATACATTTTTAAAAAAATAATAAACTACCGAGTTACTTGATATATGTACTATTTTTTACCCATATATTTATTGAGTCATTTTATACTTAACTAAACTACCTCTTTTCTATTCAACTCGCTTAGTTTTATTATTACATACCGTCTATACATCAATTAATCATTCTAAAAAATTAGATTTGATAAAAAATTGCAAAAAACATCGAAAAAGTTTTTTTTTATTTCTTTTTGCACTTGTTCTTTCTAAGTTTAAATGTTTTTAAAAACAGCAGGGAATAATTATATTAAACCCCGCTGTTTAAACACAACTTACTTACAAATTAATTATTGATATTATTTTTATTTAATTTTATTTTGAAAATGAAAAAATTTAGATTTATCCTTTTCACCATGACTTATAATAACCAAAATATAACGCTATTGTTAAAAACAACAGTTTTAAAAAGCTTCATACAAACCCAAATACAACGCATGGTTACCATGAATACCATAATTATAGTCGAGTCTTAAATTCATGTGTTTTTTAGGAATTAAATTAAACCTTAATCCACCACCAAATGAAGGAAGCCAAACATTTTTACCTCCATATATTTCTTCTAAATCACCTGTATCCCAAATTCTTCCACTCCCTATATTAGCTGCTAAGCCAAATCGTTTTAATTTTCCTGAAAAATTCAGTCTATATTCTGCTTGAATATCTATTTGATTTTTGCCTCTATACTTACCTCTCATATACCCTCTAAGATCAACTTGAACTAAATCTACCGTACTCACTCCATACATAGCCAAGGCACCATAAGGAACATTTCCAAACTTATTTACCCCATATAAGCGAAGAGCAAGAATATCATTATCAGCCATTGGAAAGTATTTTATAACACTATAGTTAAGAGCTGAAAAATTATCTGTTGAACCTAAAAATTTTGGTGTTGTAGAAAGATATATTGTTACCCAATACCCTTTAGTCGGATAAAAAATATAGTCGCGAGAATCGTAAGTTGCCATAACTCCAATAGTAGATTGGGTAATATCATCAACCATTATATTCTTATCTTTTGTATTATTTGTGTAGTCTAAAAAATCTTGAGGCGTATAATTATAGTATAGACCTGCATAAAAATTATTAGCAAATCTCTGCAAAGCTTTCGCTCTAATGAAAAAAATATTTTCATTATAAGACATATTATCTCCATCATCATACATGTATTTAACAGGAATATGAGATGAACCTAAATTTAAAATCACCCTAGTTCTATTTTCATTGAAATAAAACTCTTGATTTATCCACCAAGTATAACTCTTATTAATACCATACATACCCATAAAAGAAGACTTTGACATAGGGGAAACTAGGTCTTCTTTATTCAATTTATACATAAATGCCCCCATAGCACCAAAAGAAGTTCCATAAGTAGGGTTAGACATTACAAAAGGAATAGGCATAAAATATACTTTCTTTTCTTTTGCCATATTCTTCATATTCTTTTTCTTTTGTTGTGCACTTACACTCAATAAACTAAGTATAGCTATAGTTATTAAAACAATTTTTTTCATAATTAAAATTTTTAATATTTTTTTATTCGTTAATAAATATTAAAACGCCTCTTTAAATCGAAAATAAATACCCCAATCATCTTTACCAAAACCAACATCTAACCCTACATTTATATGACTTTTGGTTAAAGCGGTCCATCGAATACCTGCTCCAATACTAGGGTAAAGGCTCCAATTAAAATCTTCGGTATCAGAACCATATAAGGTACCCAAGCCTGCAAAGCCAACAGCACTTAACCTCAGCTTATTACGAAAATTCCAACGGTATTCACCTTGAATATCTAACATTCCGTCTCCTCTATATTTACCATCAGAATAACCTCTTAAATCTACACCCCCAACGACCACTTGTTGCTGAAAATGCACATTTTTTAAACCTGATTTTGTATGAAAACGCAATGCTACTATATCACGATTATCTACTACCCCTATATACCTGTTATAGTTAATAATAAGTACATTAGACAACTCTGAATTACCTATCCATTTTGGCAAATGATTAAACTGAAGTTTTAACAAACTTCCGTTTTTAGGATAATTTATATCATCTCGTGCATCTCTAAACACTTCAAATTTTAAAATATTTAATTCGGTATTTATATCCGATAAATCTCCTTCGAAATCAGTTTTAGAATGTTGATAAGTGTATCCTAAACCAAAGTATACTTTTCCAAAAATTTTACGTTTTACATCAAGCGTTATAACATCCGATTCTGTAGCATAATCTAAAAAATCGTCTCCTGAACCTTGATTTTGCACATAGGTTTGAAAATTATAATTATCTATAGCTATACCATAAACAATCCGCCACTTGTCTTTATCAAAGAAAAAACTACCAAAATTAACTACTGCCCAAGAATTATTAGTTGTATAATATCCCACCACCCCTAATATCGACCTAGGAGATTGCATATCATTTTTATCAACATAAAAAGAGTACATCGGCACTAACCCAAACCCTGCTCCAATAGTAGTACTATAATTAAAATAAGGCGCTACATTAAACTCTGGACTTCTATTGTCGTTTTTGTGTTGTTGTGCATTTATTGAAAAACACATTGCCAAATAAAAAACCAATATTGGTATATATTTTATTTTCATAATTATTGTTTCAGAATTTATTGTTTTATCAACTCAATCTTTATGTTCTTATTTGCTGATTTCATATATTCTAAAACTGCATCTGCGCTAACTGGTCTATACAATCGAATTAAAACTGTCCAATCCTGAACCACGTTCATGTTATTTATGGTGCCTGGGCAATTAAAGTGAAATGTATAAGTGCCATCATCATTCGGTGTTGCTTGATTGTTATTGAGAGCGAAATTATCTTTTACAATCCACCCTTTGCTATCATATGTGGTCACAGAAAAGAAACCTCCTTTGTTAAATTGAAGGGGTGGTACAGGTAATGTTAACGATGCACATGCACCAGAACGAGCTTCAACAGGAGGCTGAATAGTATTTAAATAGGCAGCATCTTTTATCGGCAAACCAAATATACCTAATGCAGAAGCTATTAAAAATTGTTTTGGGTGTTCAGCAACTTCTTCCTTAGTTCCAAAATAATAGCGAGGTTTGTCGTCTTCATTGGCTCTAGCTTTTAATTCATCTCTTGTTGCTTTTAAACTTACCTTATCAAATGCTTTGGGCTTATATGGAATTGCAGAATTAGCCTTAATGACTACTGCATCTTGATGCTTGTGTGCTTCATCATAGCCAGCCGCATCTAATGAGCGCAATCCTGTTCTCATATTTACAAAAACATGGTGACCTAAGGCTAAATCTTTTGGCGTAACAGTAAGTTGCTCACCAGGGTATACAACCCCAACTATATATTCATTTTCATCATTTATTTGAATCACAGAATATTGATCCCATGCTGGGTTTATAAACGTAGCTCCATTGGTAACATCAACTAAAGCTCGACTATACATTACATCCTGATTTTCGCGTACAACTACCTGATTGTCTTTACTACTCATTTTTCTTATATGATGAAACACATTTAAGGGGTATTTTGATGCATGATCTGACATGTAACGATCAGTCTCCGCAATGGTAAAGTTAGACTCATCAACTAATATCTTACCATCGGCAGTCATTTCTTTGGCATAACTAGGTTTTTGTTGAATTGTACTTTTAAATTGTTGTGCACTACTCTTACAAGACATAAAGAATAGTGGCACAAAAAGAGTAAATAAAAACTTTTTCATAATTATTGATTTAAATTCAGAATATTTATCATACTTAATAAATTCAGTACTGCATTTGTTATACATTTTTTTCAATGATTCTTTATCTCAATTTGAAACTACAAAACTTTGAGTAGTAGCGGCTTTAATTACAAATTGTTATCGTAAAATTGGCTATTTTACCTACTTTTATAGAACCGATACTATTTTTCTTTGAAAATGTACGAGCCCACTAATTGTAATAGCCTTCATCGCATCATAAACAGAACAACTTAAATAGAACGTAATGATTTGCCTCTATCTGTAAACCTCGTGGTAGCTATACAAGTCAATGATAATGAATCTGCTGATGCCATGGCAAAATCTGAATGTACCGAAGTTGAGATATTTCTACTTGTAAAATAATTCATGGACTATATGGACTATAGCATGTGCTCTTTCCGCATCCAAACCTATATCTGCATATTTATTACCCATAACGGTCTCGGCTATGCGTAGTGCAGGATTTTAAGACACTTCACTTTCCGTTTAGTTTTTAGTTTTTTCATTGTAATTACTTTCATATTAGCACTTTCGCTCGCATTACGTATAACTAATGTTGTATGCCCGTGCTTTCATTTCATTTATAATAATTTGATATGAACAGAATTTATTGTACCATCAAACTTAAATGGTGCCTTTTCAAAATAATCGAAGGAAACAGGCGATCCTAAATCGGTTCCAATATCCAAAGTTTCACTAGCCGAAAAAGCTACTGGTACTGTACCCAAAGTGGTTATGGTACCAACTTCTTTACCATCTACTTTTAACGTGACCGTTGCTGGTGATCCTGGCTTATTATCTTTAATTTTAGTGGTAATGTCAAAGGTATGTTTGCCTTGGGGTATTTTAGAATTACTAGCTATTTTATACTGATGAATAATCATCATATTGTATTCGTACTTTAAATATCCATTATCCATGTAGCAAGTTACTCCACCACCGATACCACCAAGCGCATATAATACACCGCTTTGGTTTTCATTAACCTCAAGGTCAATTAACACCGTATTACTTTTTTTACCAAGGCCGGGTGCAGCAAATTCAGGCATTCTTGTGGTGTTTTGGTTAAATGTCCATTCAGTGTAGGGAGAGGTGATCACATTTTCTGGATGCAGTCGAAGCCAAATACCCGCACCAATGGGCAAGTCTTTGTTCTCTTTGGCTTCTTTTAAGAATAGCTCTTTCAGTTCGGCTAGTTTTTCTGGATACTTGGCCGATACATCATGAGCCTGTGAAAAATCATTTTTCAAATCGTAAAGCTGCCAAACATCTTCATCTGAATTCCATTTGTCCAATCCTTTTTGAGCAGAAACCCAAGGGTATAACGGGCCAAATGTACTAGCAAACCATCCCTCATGATATACTCCTCGGCTACCATTGTTGTCAAAGAATTGAGTCTTTTTTAAATTTTCAGCATTTGGATTGGAAAATGTTTGCGCAAAACTTTTACCATCCATCGGATCTTGATCAAACCCATTAACTACTTTAGGCTGTGGTATACCAATAACATCATACAGTGTAGGAACAATGTCATTTACGTGTAAAAATTGGCTTCGAATGGCTTTGTCAGGTTTAATGCCTTTTGGCCAGGAAATTACCATTGGGTTTCGTGTACCTCCAAAATGTGCTGCAACCAATTTTGTGCTTCTAAAAGGAGTATCTCCTGCCCATGCCCAACCAGAGTGATACATGTTGTCTACCTTTTTGGTTCCCAATGCATCCAGCCCTCCAATTTTGTCTAAAGCAGACATTTGTTGTTGAATGGTGTTTGGTATCTGGTTTTCAGCAAGTAACTCACAGATAGTCCCGTTCTGTCCTTCTGAGCTAGAGCCGTTATCACCAAAAATGTAAATCACGATGGTGTTGTCTTTATAGCCCATTTTATTCATTCCATCAATCAGCCTACCAACCTGAACGTCTGTATGTTCAACAAATCCAGCAAACACTTCCATTAAGCGTAATTGAAAATCCTTTTCATTTTCAGGGATATCCTCCCAAGCTACCATTGTAGCGTCTCTTTCTGTCAAATCAGTACCTTTTGGAATGATACCCTTAGCCAACTGACGTTTAAACACTCGGGTTCTATACTCATCCCAACCTTCATCAAACTTACCTTTATATTTCTCCGACCATTCTTTAAAAATATGATGTGGACCATGAACAGCTCCTGGAGCCCAATACATAAAGAATGGTTTGTCTGGCGAATATGCTTTGTGTTCATCCAGCCACTTCAAACCTTTGTCTACTAAATCTTCAGTAAGGTGATATTTTGGATTGTGAGGAGGCTCTACTGTATTATAATTTTCAAATAAGCGTGGTTCATATTGGGAGGTCTCGCCAGCAATAAAACCGTAGAAATATTCAAATCCATATCCATTGGGCCAAAAGTCTTTTGGTCCCATTGCCGTAGTTTGGTTGACTGGAGAATTGTGCCATTTCCCAAAGGCAGCAGTATTGTAACCATAGTTTTTTAGCACTTCTGCTATGGTTGCTGAAGTTTTGGGTATAACGCCTGTAAATCCATCAAAATTTACGGCTCGTTCTGCAATTGTGCCTGAAGAAACCCTTGTATGATTTCTTCCAGTTAGCAAAGACGCCCGAGTAGGAGAACAAATTGAAGTAGTGTGGAATCGATTGTACATAATTCCTTCATCTGCCAATTTTGTAAGCGTAGGCGTGGCTACTTCCCCTCCAAATGTTTCTGAAATCCCAAAACCAACATCATCTATCAAAACTATAAGAATGTTAGGTGCATCATTAGCCAAATGCTTGTTGTTGGGCCAGGGTGCTAACTTACTTTCGGCTAAGGTTTGCCCCGCCTCACTTGTAGAAGCAAGTCTTGGAAAAGGGAGAACACTCCCGTCTTGCTTTTGCAGGTTTTCTGAGTGATTAGGATTTTTTTGAGGATTACATCCTGTTATCAATATTCCTAATCCAAGAATAGCTATTAGGTAGTTTTCAAATTTCATATTAGTTTTATTTATTATTCTTAATTCTAAAGTTGGCAAAAAAATAGTTCTTTTGGTTTTTCAGCGCTTGCCTGTATGTCGGCAAGAACCAAATGTACTATTTGTACGGTCGGCTATTTCAGCATGGTATGCAACACATAGAAAGTATGAATTTACCGAAGCTTTTGCTCCTGATTTTTCCATATAGATATAGCTTGGTCTTCTCCCTCGATACCTAAATGATAAAAAGTGGTTTGGTGATTGGCTCAAGGATTTCTTTTTTGGTTAACCTAAGAAACCTACATGCTTTTTAATATTTTTTTAGAACACCTCATTAACACTTAAATAAAAACCTTGTGCACCATAGTTTCCAAAACCATAATCAAGACATATATTGGTTCTCGATTTTTCGCTTATCATATACCGTACGCCCAAACCATAACCTGTGTTTATATAACTAAACATTTTAATATTAGCATCAACATTCGTAGCAGAATTCATATTAAAAAACAACACCCCTCCCCAACGTTCTTTGTCTTTTTGTAATGGAAAACGCCACGCTGTTTCAGTATAAAAAATAGATTGTCCTCTAAATCGACCTTGTGGATATCCTCTTCCTGATCGCCCATATTGATCCCATCCTAAAGCTGGTAAATCCATATAAGGTAATTTACCCCCTCCTAATTCAAAATTACCATACATCCATAACGCTAAAAGATTTCTTTTACGTGATTTATTTAGTGTAAAATAATCTCTATACTCTAACCATAAAGACCCTGATTCTTGAGTAGTTCCTAGCCATTCTGGATTATATTTAAACGTTATTAACCCATAACGCCCTTTATACGGATTCACAGGATTGTCTCTACTATCGTATACAGCGTTTGCAGACAAACCTGAAAGAGTATATTTTTCAGGATTAAATCCATATTTTGTACTATAAGCGTAATGACTTGTAACAACAGGAGGACTGGCATCTAAATCTAATAACTCATCTTTAATTTTACTGTGTATATCAAGATGATAACCTAAACCTAAATAAAGATGACTTTCTCCTACTCTTCTAAAGTAGGTTTCATAAATACGCAAAAAATTAAAATTCAACAGTTGAGATTTATCAATCCCTTTAGTATAATTTTTATCATCGTATTCAAAACCATTACTTGCTAATTTAGACGTACTAGGCCCTGTCCCTAATCCAAATGTAGGTTGAGAGGTTTTAAAATAGCGAATGTCTTGCATAACCATAGCTTGATTGTCTTTAAAATAAACATTCCCTTTTAAAAGGAATAAAATTTGTTTTTTTGTTGTCCAAGTAAATGACCCCAATAAAGACGAATAGCTTGTTTTTTCTGAATCATACGTTTTCCAATTTAAAGTTGGTGCAATTCCAATTACAAATCCATTTGCAGGATTTGATGCTAGTACAGGAAGCCATATAATTCCATTTTTCTTTTTTTTCTTTTTTTTCTTTTTTTTCTTTTTTTCAACTTTTTCAGTAGCATTTCCCCCTTGATTTTTTTGCTCTTGAGCGTACGAAAAAACGACGCAAAGAGAAAAAAACAGCGCAAATAACAGTTTGTGTTTCATAAATTAGTTTTTTAATAGTTTTTAATACATTACATTTTTATACTTTAAAATAATTTTCAATACGTTTTTATACCTATTAAAACCTATTGAATAAACAGATAAAATACAATAAGCAATACTAATTGTTAGGTGCAATAACAAAAACAAGTTCTAAATAAAATATACTTTCAACTACAACCTTTTACCAAATTTAATAATAAAATAAACTGTAAGTTATCCCTAAACGTTTTTAATATACCTCTAAAAGTTCAATGCGTATTTTTGCTGCTTTGGGCTTATTTTAATTAACTTTAAAGTTGATATATTAAACTGAACAAATTAGCCTGCATAGTTTAATATTAACGGAAAGGTTATCAAGTTTTCTTGATTTAAACAAGTAATTTTTGAGGTGAAAAACTTTATTTTATATGTAAGAAGCAAGGTTTTAATACTAGCAATGGTTTTGCTCTACAAACCACAAATACACTAGTATAGTGCACCATAAAACTAAAATTGGGTACTTCTACCAATTAAAAGGTCTAAACCCTAAGCCTGCCTCAACCCAGTCTGCAGCAAAGCCTCTTGCTTTTAGACCTAATTGTAGATAAAACCAATCAGCTACATTATAACGTAATGCAGGTCTAAAAAAGTAAAAAGGTTTGGTTTCATTTTTATTTAAATACACCCCTATTTGACCTACAATTGTAAATTTATAAAACATAAAGTCATACCCTCCATGTATACCATAATGATTTCTTTTTGAAGGATTATCAGGGTATTTTTCTTCTAAACTTCCATCGAAAAAATAATCTAACCCTGCCGAAACACTATGCATGTTATTAAATTTGTGCTGAAATTCTGAAACAACTGAATACGCCATAAACCTTTTATCTGTACCTACATCTTCGTAGGTTTGTACGGTACTTATTGCTCCGTAAACATTTATAAAATTGTTATTCTGGGTATATTTTGTATTCTTTTTTTTACCCGGTCTTTTATACCGTACAGGTAAAAGATTTGTAGAACTATAAACATCGTTACTTATTTTTCTTTGATCAGGGTTATAATTATAACTTACCCCTAAGTTTATCCCCAGCATATTAAGCCCCCAATTTGGGGTAAATGTTCTTCCATTACTCATGTGTGTAGCATCAAATCCGTAGGTAACATCCATCTCACGAGTCCATTTATACGACCATCCAAACTTAAGGTTAAAATAAATTGCCATACGAGCTCCAATAGCATTATTAAAAGGATTGGTGTCTGGATTATAGGGTTCGAGGTTATACGTTAGCCCAAAAGCTGGTTCAATACTAAAAATATTTCTTCTATGGTCGTCAGTTAAATGAAATTTAATAAAACCATACAAAGCAGAAGGCTCTCCAAATATTTCTGGACTTCCTAAAAAGCCTTTGTAAAGTCCAAAACCATAACTAGGGTATGCATATTGTTCAGACCAATGCCCCTCACCATAAGGCTGCCAACCAAATCTAACCTCAACAGAGCCGTAACCTGATTCCATAAACGTTTTTAAATCATCGTTTCCCGTATAAGCATGGAAGCCCGTATGGCCTCTTACTTCTACATATCTAAACCTGCCTAAACCTGTTTTATCATTTTGTGAGTAACTATTCGCACAAATTAACACCAATAGCAATTTTAAAAGATTATCAATGCTTATCTGTATGTTTTTATTACCTATTTTCATAGCTGCATGTTTTTAAAAATTAATTTTTACCTCGCTAGGCAAATGCCCAAAATGTTTTTTAAATGCTTTTGAAAATTGACTTAAATTGGTATAGCCCATTTTATATCCTGCTTCAGAAACAGTACACTTTCCACTCTTTAATAATTTCATAGATTTTTCCATTTTATTTCGAAGTAAATACTGGTAAGGTGTTGTACCAAAGTGGCAGCTAAAAAGGCGTTTAAATTTTGAAAGACTCATTGCCGAATAATCGGCTAAATCTTTTACCTGAACTCTTGTTTCAGGATAATTATCCATAATTTGACCTACTTTTATGAGTTTATTTCGATCTCTAGAATGTACATTTTTTGTAATTTGTTCGTGTTTGTTTTTTCTATTATTTAAATTTTCAAAAAAACACCCCATTAATTTAAAAATACTCGCATTAAAATCTAATTTTTTAGAATTATAAATATCCACTTCTTTGATTAATTTACAAAGAGTAAAATCGTCTTTAATTGCAACGTTTATCCCCTCTTTATTCTCAAAATTTTCAGAAAATTTTAAATAATCTGTAAAAACATTTTCTTCCATCCATCTTCGAGAAAAACAAATACTAAAATTATACTTTGAAAATTGTTTACTTGCCGAAATTCTTTTTAGCATTATAGCAGAAATAACCGCTGTTTTATTATCGTAACAAACTTTTCTAAACTCTTGAGATAAAACAACTTTGTTTTGAAGAAAGTCTAGTACAAATAAATTATTAATCGTTTTAGGAATACTTAAAAAAACTAGTGTTTTTAAAAATTCAGAGGTTATATGTTGCACATATAAACTACTTTGAACTTTTATTTTAATAAAATCAGAATAATCTTTTGCTACACTGCACCTATACTTTTTTTCCCAAGAAGGCTCTTCAAAACTAAAAAGAGAACTCTTAATAGAGTTTACCTCAATTGGTTGATTTTTTTTATCTTTCATAATAGTTAGTTTTATTTGGTTAAGCTTATCTGTTTTTTTCTTATTATGTTTTTTCTTTAGATTGCAACAAAAAGTTTTTTATAAATGTTTAATAATGAAATAAATACCCCAGCTATTAAAGGACCTATAATAATGCCTGAAATACCAAACATTCCTATACCTCCTAAAGAGGTTACTAAGATTAACACATCAGACATCTGTGTATCTTTACCAACAAGTTTAGGTCGTAAAATATTGTCAATTGTGCTTACTATACCAACTCCCCAAATAAATAAGCCAATACCATATTCTATTTTACCCACTATTAGTAAATACATAGCTGCAGGAATATACACTAAAGAAGTGCCTATACTCGGTATAATAGATATAATCGTGGCTACAGCTCCCCAAAAAACCGCCCCAGGTAACCCCACAAACCAAAAACCAACCCCTACTAAGAAACCTTGAATAATACCAATAAAAAAAGCGCCTTTAATTGTTGCTCTTGAAATTGAAATTACCTGATGGGCTAGCATATTAAATTCGTCTTTAGTTAAAGGCAAGTAGTTATTAGCTTTATTTAGAATATTATTTCCTGAAATCAAAAAATAATACATCGCGTAAAGCATTACAAAGGCATTTAAGAAAAAAACAAAGGTGCCTTGAGTAAAATTGGTAAGCATTTTTACAACAATATTACTAACCCCTCCTAAAAACTGAGATATTTTGGTGAAAATTTCTCCTGTATAAGGTTCCAATTGGTTGCTAAATGGCAACCATGTAGGTAGTTTAATTTCTTGAAAAGAAAACGTAGAAATTTGTTCTTTTATAAAAGGAAATATTTGCTTAGACACAAATGAAGCTTGGTTTATAATTTCGACAAGGATTAAAAAAAAGGGAACAACAATAAGCAATACAAATAAAACAATTGTTATTGCACTTGCTAATGCTTTTCGTTTTTTACAGCCTTTTAAAACCCATTTGTAAACAGGACTCAATAATCCTGAAAAAATTACAGCCAAAACCAAAGAAACTATATAATCTTTTATAAGAAAGCAAAACAACACCAGCGTTGTAAGAAGTAAAAAACGTACAAACTGCTGTCTCTTTTGATAATTAAACTGATTATTTTCCATGTCCTTATATTCTTTTAACACTACTCTTACTAACACTTAAAAGTTAAATAATTATATACCTAACACTAGTGTAAAGGCACATATTTTATAGTATCATGAATTAAGGGGAATACACATGTTTTAACCTAAAACAAAAACCTAAAAAAATTATATATGTTAGCTTATAAGGCAATCCATACTCTGGCATACCACTTGTTTGCCCATCATAAATAAAATTATGGCAATCGTTTTTAAAATAGGGTTGATTTTTTTCAATTTTAAACAAAGTTGTATGCCTTACCTAAGGCGTCTTTTTTTAAAAAAGAATAACTATATCCTGTAGTCAAAAAAGTTAAATGCTTTTCTATTTTTTTATCAATATTTTATACCCTACATATATCGTAGTATTATTCTATACTAAAACTTAGGTATCAGTATAAAAAAACTACGCATCTACAATATAGTCTAAAAAAAACTATTTCAATTTTTTTATATTCAAATTTAATATTGTCGGGGCATCATAGTAAATTTATATGCCACATACCTTGACAAAAAATAATTTCTTCTTCTTAAGCGTTAACATACCGTTTTAGAATAAAATTTTGTATAAAATAAAAGAACTTACACCTAAAAATTATGTTAAAAAATCTTCCCTTTCTCACAAAAGTAATTAGTATGCTTAATCCATATTGCTCCAAAACGCCAAATTAATACTCCTAAAAGTTCTGTTTAGTAGCGAAATAGTCTTAAAAAGACTATGCCATATTAACAATCGAATATTAATTAATTGAATAACAAAAAATTAAATTTTTACGTGAAGATATCTAAAAACTATACTAGCTCATACGATTGTTTAGCTATTTCTAGCTCTTCGTTGGTTGGAATAACCAATACTTTAACTTTAGACGTTTGTTTGTGTATTTCTATAAGTTTTTTAGCACGAATAGCATTTTTTTCAACATCTAATTCAATACCTAAATACTCCATATTGGTACACACCAATTTTCGAATTACATCAGAATTTTCACCAATACCTGCTGTAAACACAATTGCATCTAAACCATTCATAGCAGCTACATACGCCCCAATATATTTTTTTATTCGATAAGCATTCATATGCAATGCTAATTGACAGTTAGCATCTCCTTTTTCTGCTGCTGATTCAATATCGCGTAAATCACTAAAGCCTGTTAACCCTAACATTCCGCTTTCTTTTTGCAACATATTATTTATAGAATTAGCATCGTAGCCTAAATTATTCATTAAGTAGAAAATTAAGGAGTGGTCTATATCTCCTGAACGGGTTCCCATAATTAAACCTGTAACCGGCCCAAAACCTAAGCTATGATCAATACTTTTTCCGTTTTTTACTGCTGTAATACTACATCCATTACCTAAGTGAATGGTAATAATTTTTGAAGTTTCTTTTTGTAAATACTCATTTGCCTTTTGCGACACGTATTTATGACTCGTTCCATGAAAGCCATACAAACGAATTTGATGTTCGTCTAAAAATTGATTCGGAATTGCATACTTATAGGCTTCAACAGGTATGGTTTGATGAAATGCGGTATCAAAAACAGCTACTTGAACAGCTTTTTTAAATATTGTTTCTGCCACCTCAATTCCTTCTAAGTTTGGAGGGTTGTGCAGTGGTGCTAGGGTAAATAACGATGCTATTTTCTTTTTAACCTTATCGGTAATTACAGTAGTTTTTGTAAATGTACTTCCTCCATGCACCACTCGATGCCCTACTACTTTAATTTCATCTGTAGAAGAAATTACACCTACTTTTTTATCGAGTAATAAATCAACCACTTTCTCTAAACCATCTTTATGATTTTTAATACCTACTTCATCTTCAACTACATACTTATTCGATTTGTAATGAACCGCTCCTTTTTTTAAGCCAATTCTTTCAATTAACCCCGAACAAAGAACTTCTTGTTGAGGCATTTCAAACAATTGATATTTTATAGATGAACTTCCTGAATTTATAACTAAAACTTTCATGGTTTTTATATTGATAGACAAATTATTCTTGTGCTTGAATTGCTGTTAAAATTACGGTGTTAAAAATATCATCGACAGTACACCCTCTACTTAAATCATTTACAGGCTTATTTAAGCCTTGTAACATTGGCCCAATTGCTAAAGCCCCTGTTTCACGTTGTACGGCCTTATAGGTATTGTTTCCTGTATTTAAATCTGGGAAAATCAATACATTTGCTTGACCTGCAACTTCTGAGTTGGGGAGTTTCTTTTTTCCTACAGATGGGTCTACTGCGGCATCATATTGAATAGGTCCTTCAACTTTTAAATCAGGTCGTTTTTCTTTCACAATTTCGGTAGCTTTTCTAACAGTATCAACATCTTGTCCTTTACCCGAAGTTCCAGACGAATAAGATAACATCGCTATTTTAGGGTCAATTCCAAAAGCTATACTAGAATCTGCTGATGATATTGCAATTTCTGCAAGTTCTTCTGCTGAAGGATTCGGATTAATAGCACAATCGCCAAACACCGAAACTCTATCTTCTAAACACATAAAGAAAATTGAAGAAACTACCGAAAAGCCTGGTTTAGTTTTTATAAACTGTAGTGCTGGTTTTATAGTATGTTGAGTGGTGTGCGCTGCACCAGAAACCATTCCGTCTGCTAATCCTTTATACACCATCATTGTTCCAAAATAAGAAACATCGCCCATTAAATCTTCTGCCATAGCAGGACTTAAACCTTTATGCTTTCTTAATTCATATAAGGTGTTAGAAAAATCTGCAAAATATGTTGACTCTATCGGATTAATAATTTTAGTTTTCTCAAAATCAAACGAAATATTTAATCGCTTTACCGAAGCTTCTATATTTACTCTTTTTCCTAAAATGGTAAGTGTAACAACATCTGCTTTTTGCAATTGAGAAGCGGCTATCAAAATTCTATCATCATTTCCTTCTGGTAAAACAATATGTTTACGTGATTCTTTAGCTTTTTTTAATAGATTATACTGAAACATTCTAGGAGTTAGCACCTCTGTTCTTTTATAACTTATCAGTTTTTCGTTTAAACTAGTTACATCAACATATTTTTCAAACATATTGATAGAGGTTTTTATCTTATCAACATTTTCTGCATAAATATGCGAACGAATGGCTCCTAATCGAGAGGCTACATTAAAGGTTCCGTCTTTTACCCACAAAATAGGGACTACTTTTTCTAGTCCTTCAATCAATTTAACAAT
Organism: Tenacibaculum sp. UWU-22; assembly: GCF_041021355.1. Lineage (NCBI taxonomy): Bacteria > Pseudomonadati > Bacteroidota > Flavobacteriia > Flavobacteriales > Flavobacteriaceae > Tenacibaculum > Tenacibaculum sp. UWU-22. The sequence continues at coordinate 274,665 of NZ_JBFNGP010000002.1, forward strand.
AGAAGAATTAAGTTCTATTCCTCCTGTTAAAATAATACCCGATACAGCTGGATAATTACTTGAAATATTTGCCTGTAAAGTACCTAATAAAATATCTGATCTATCGGCAGGAGTGACCACTACACTATCATCGGTCAACTTATGCAAAAAGTGTGATAATTGCATTGCTCCTACTTTAATATCTCCAGTAGTATTATTTAAAAGATCTTCACCTAATAAAACCTTTGCTCCAATTTCTTTTAAAAATTCTTTAATGGTTGGATTACTTAATTTTTTATCAATCGGAATTGTATTTATTGAAACGTCTGAAGGTAAATTTTTACCTACTTCTTCAATAATAATTGGAATATTTTTTTCCTGTACTTTATTAGCAACTACCGCAATTACTTTTACATCTTTATTAACAAAAGAATCATACGTTAGTCGTAAGCCTTGTATAAACTCTTCTAATGTTTTATTACCGCCACCAGAAATGATAATTACAGGGGTTCCTAAATTTTTTGCTATCAAAACGTTTAGATCCATTTCTATAACAGCTCCATGATCAGAAAAATCAGAACCTTCAACAATTACAAAATCATTTTCTTCTTCTAATTTTTTATATTTTTCTATAATTTTATTGATAATTTCATCTTCTTTATTATCATTCAATTTCCTTATCAGTTCAGAGCGTGTGAAGGCATAACAATCCTCATACTTACTTTTAAGATTAAAATAATTAAGAATTGTGTTAATATGATTGTCAATTTTATTACCTGCTGAATTATCAATAATCGGTCTAAAATACCCTACTTTAGGTTTCTTACGAAGTAACAAGTGCATTAAACCTAAGCTCAACATAGATTTTCCTGAGTTAGTCTCACTTGCAGCGATGTAAATTGCTTTGTTCATTCTTTATAAATTTTGGCAAAATTAATCTATTTAAAGTTAAAAAAAGCTAACAAAAGTCAGTATAAAGAAATAAATTTTTGAGCATAAAAAAACCTCATTACGGATGTAATGAGGTTTAAAAGAAAGGCAACGACTTACTCTCCCACCTATTGGCAGTACCATCAGCGCTAATGGGCTTAACTTCTCTGTTCGAAATGGTAAGAGGTGAGCCCC
>NZ_JBFNGP010000003.1:0-265355 GCF_041021355.1 Tenacibaculum sp. UWU-22
CGAGTAGTACTAATAACCCATAGGCTTATGTACGTATCCCGGTCTTCGGACCGGGAGCAAACTCTTTTAGATAAAAAACTATGATGTAATTTAGGATATGATTTTACCAATATGTTAACTTATAAGTAGTATATAGCTTGTATTGAAATACAATACTTATTTAAGCTAGATACTATAAAAACTTAAGGTGATTATTGCAATGGGGCTCACCTCTTACCATTTCGAACAGAGAAGTTAAGCCCATTAGCGCTGATGGTACTGCCAATAGGTGGGAGAGTAAGTCGTTGCCTTTCTTTTAAACCTCATTACATCCGTAATGAGGTTTTTTGTTTTTTATAAACGTATAAAGATTAATTTTGTAAACAAGCTTCTTTATAAATTAATACTTATAAACAATCTAAAAAATTAGATGAAAAGCAAGTGTACTGCAGTACAAACGATATATTTTAGCATTATTAGTAATGCTGTTTTAGCTTTAATTAAAGGGCTTGCAGGCTTTTTTGGAAATTCGTATGCTTTAATTGCAGATGCTATTGAATCAATAACAGATATATTTTCGTCTATACTTGTTTTGTTTGGGTTAAAATATGCTAAACGACCAGCAGATAAAAATCATCCTTATGGACATGGTAAAGCAGAACCATTAATTACTTTTTTAGTTGTTGCCTTTCTTATAACTTCTGCAGTTGTTATTGCTTATGAAAGTATTAAAAATATTCAAACACCACATAAGGTTCCAGAACCATGGACTTTAATTGTTATAGGGGCTATTATTTTGTGGAAAGAAATATCTTTTAGAATAGTGATTAACAAAAGTAAAGAAACCGATAGTACGTCTCTTAAAGCTGATGCATGGCATCATAGAAGTGATGAGATAACTTCAGTAATGGTATTTATTGGAATTTCTATTGCATTGTTATTTGGTAAAGGATATGAAACAGCAGATGATTGGGCTGCTTTGTTTGCTGCAGCCTTTATTCTTTATAATAGTTATCTAATTTTTAGACCTGCGTTGGGAGAAATAATGGATGAACACTTATATGATGATTTATTGAAAGAAATTAGAGAAGAAGCTATAAAAGTTAAAGGAGTTATAGAAACAGAAAAGTGTTTTATTAGAAAAGCGGGAATGAAGTACCATGTTGATTTACATGCGGTGGTTGATGGAAAAATTTCGGTTAAAGAAGGTCATGACATTTCTCATCAGCTTAAAGATCATTTAAAAAATAAAATACCAAACCTAGAACATATACTAATTCATATTGAACCAGATGTTTAAATAGTGTGCTTGGGTTTAGTTATATAAATATTAATAACTATGCTACAAAAATTAACCTCTAATAAGACCTCTTGAAATAACAATTTTTTGTATTTCAGAAGTGCCTTCGTAAATTTGAGTAATTTTTGCATCACGCAGTAAGCGTTCTACATGATATTCTTTAACAAAACCATTACCTCCGTGTATTTGTACTGCTTCGACAGTTTGTTCCATGGCAACTTTAGAGGCATATAATTTTGCCATAGCGCTTGATTGGTCGTAATTTTTTCCTTCATCTTTATCGCAAGCAGCTTTTAACACTAACATTCTAGCGGCTTCAATTTCGGTAGCCATGTCGGCTAGTTTAAAAGCAATGGCTTGGTGGTTACAGATTTGTGTACCAAAAGCTTTCCGTTCTTTACTATATTTTAAGGCTAATTCGTATGCGCCAGAAGCAATTCCAAGAGCTTGAGAGGCAATACCAATACGTCCGCCAGAGAGTGTTTTCATAGCAAAAGTAAATCCAAAACCATCATCACCAATTCTGTTTTCTTTTGGCACTTTAACATCATTAAATTGTAAAGTATGCGTATCGCTACCACGAATACCTAGTTTGTCTTCTTTTGGTCCAATAAAAAAGCCTTCCATGCCTCTTTCTATAATAAAGGCATTAATGCCTTTGTGTTTTTTGGCTTTATCGGTTTGTGCTATTACCAAATAAATACCAGCACGTCCACCATTGGTAATCCAGTTTTTGGTACCGTTTAAAAGGTAATAATCGCCTTTATCTTCTGCAGTAGTAGTTTGTGAGGTAGCATCACTACCTGCTTCAGGCTCACTTAAACAGAAAGCGCCAAGTGTTTTGCCTGTTGCTAATTGGGTTAGGTATTTGTTTTTTTGGTCTTCATTTCCATATTTTTCTATTCCATAACAGACTAATGAATTATTAACAGAAACCATTACTGAAGCAGAAGCATCTATTTTAGATAATTCTTCCATAATTAATACATATGAAATAGTATCCATACCGCTTCCTCCATATTTTGGATCAACCATAACTCCCATGAAACCTAATTCACCCATTTTTTTAACCAGTTCGTCAGGAAAGGTCTGGGTATTATCGCGCTCAATAACTCCTGGTAATAATTCGTTTTGAGCAAAATCACGAGCGGCATCGCGAATTAAAATGTGTTCTTCGGTTAAATTAAAATTCATTTTTTATGTATTTTGTTATATCCGTAAAAAAGGAATTCAAATATACTCTTTAAACAGTAAATTTTCAATAAAGTTTTTTGTTTTTCAGTAATATGATATTAAATACAATGTTTAATGAATTATTTTTTTGCAAAATGAATTGAATGAAATACGATAAATATTCTTAGGAAATTTTATGTTTACATATTTTTAACAAGTGTTTAAAATTTTGATAATCAGAATGTAAACTGTAAAATGTTTTTCTTTTAATCTAATTTCACCTCTTCTAATTAAATAACTGTTTGAGCAATGATTTTTTTATGCTAAGTTTGTAGCAAACCAAATTAAAAACTGTCTAAAATGAATCAGCTTTAACGTTTCTATCTTTTTAATGTTATTTAAAAACTTATTTAATAAGTAAAAAATAAATTATTATAAAAATAGAAATGAAACAATTATTAAAAAAATACGAGGAAAAACAACCTGAAATAATTTTTAGCTGGAAAGACCCTGAAACAGAAGCTGAAGGTTGGACTGTGATTAACTCACTTAGAGGTGGTGCGGCAGGAGGCGGTACTAGAATGCGAAAAGGTTTAGATAAATACGAAGTGATTTCGTTGGCAAAAACCATGGAAGTAAAGTTTACGGTGTCAGGACCGGCTATTGGAGGTGCAAAATCTGGTATAAATTTCGACCCGTATGACTCTAGAAAAAGAGGGGTTTTAGAGCGTTGGTATAAAGCAGTAGCACCTTTATTAAAGAGTTATTATGGTACAGGAGGTGATTTAAATGTAGATGAGATTCATGAAGTCATTCCTATTACAGAAGATAGTGGTGTATGGCACCCTCAAGAAGGGGTTTTTAATGGTCATTTTAAACCTACCGAAGCTGATAAAATTAATAGAATAGGTCAATTAAGACATGGCGTTATTAAAGTTTTAGAAGATGCAAACCTGTCTCCAGATATAGCCAAAAAGTATACTGTTGCAGATATGATTACAGGCTTTGGAGTTGCTGAAGCAATTCGCCATTATTATACGATTTATGGTGGAACCGTTGTTGGTAAACGCGCTGTTGTTCAAGGTTTTGGTAATGTGGGTTCTGCAGCAGCTTATTATTTAGCGCAAATGGGCGCTAAAGTGGTAGGTATTATTGATATTGCAGGAGGTGTAATTAATAAAGAAGGGTTTTCTTTTAATCAAATAAAAGAATTTTTTATAAATAAAAAAGGGAATACATTAGCGTCAGAAAATTTAATTCCGTTTAATGAAATAAATCAGCAGATTTGGAATTTGCCTTGTGAAATTTTTGCTCCTTGTGCAGCTTCTAGGTTGATACAACAAGAACAAATAAATCAAATGATTGATGCGGGACTAGAAGTTGTTTCTTGTGGGGCAAACGTGCCTTTTGCTGATAAGGAAATTTTCTTTGGGTCAATTATGGAAGCCACGGATAAAAAAGTAAGTCTTATACCAGACTTTATATCTAATTGTGGCATGGCTCGGGTATTTGCTTATTTTATGGAACGTAGAGTAGAAATGTCTGATACGGCTATTTTTAACGATACCTCTGAGGTTATAAAAAAGGCAATTCAGAATGTGTATAACAAAAATAAATCAAAAACAAGAATAAGCGAAACTGCATTTGAAATCGCTTTAAGTCAACTAGTATAAAATTATGGAAACACTTATTATTATTGTATTTGTATTGGGCTATTTAGCTATTACTTTAGAACATAACCTGAAAATAGACAAACTTATTCCAGCTTTAGTTATGATGGCTATTTGTTGGGCTATTATTGCTTTAGGGATAGATTATTTTCCACACTGGTTCGATTCAGCAAAACACCACTTGGTAGAAACGTTTAGTTCGTTTAGTCACGATCAAAAAATTGAGTTGATGGAAGAAACTCTTTTACATCATCTTGGTAAAACAGCAGAAATTTTAGTGTTTCTTTTAGGTGCGATGACTATTGTTGAAATTATTGATTATTTCGATGGATTTTCAACAATTAAACAAGTGGTAAAAACTAAAAAGAAAACCAAAATTTTATGGTTATTTTCTTTTTTAGCCTTTTTTCTTTCATCAATAATAGATAACCTAACAGCAACAATTGTATTAATTTCAATACTACAAAAAATAGTAAAAGATAAAGAACTGAGAATGTGGTATGCAGGATTAATTATTATTGCAGCGAATGCAGGAGGTGCTTGGTCACCTATTGGAGATGTTACAACTACCATGCTTTGGATTGCTAAAAAGGTAACAACAGGTCATTTAATAGGGTATCTGTTTGTTCCTTCTCTTTTATGTATGCTTGTGCCTTCGTTTATAGCTTCGTTTTTACCTGTTTTTAAAGGCGATTTAGAAATCAAGGAAGATAATCAAGATAAACCGCCAGTTAAGTATAGTGGTACCATGTTGTTTTTAGGTTTGGGAGGTATTATTTCGGTTCCAATTTTTAAAACCATTACTCATTTACCACCTTATGTAGGTATGATGTTAGCTTTAGGGGTAGTTGCTACTTTTGCAGAAATATATAGTAGTGCGAAGTTTAGTATTACCAATGGAGATTCGGAAGAGAGTGATGAAAATGCACACCATAGTCCAGTACACAGTTCGTTATCTAAAATAGAATTACCGAGTATTTTATTCTTTTTAGGAATATTAATGGCGGTGGCTGCACTAGAATCTTTAGGTATTTTATTTGAATTTGCTTCGTATTTACAACACAATATGCCAATGTTAGGTACTGAAGTACACTATGCATATGAACCTGCAGGAGGTGTTTCTGATATAGTTGTACTATTAATAGGGGTAGGTTCTGCAGTTATAGATAATGTGCCTTTGGTGGCAGCTAGTTTAGGAATGTTTTCAGAGCCAATAGATAATGAATTATGGCATTTTGTAGCGTATTCGGCAGGTACTGGAGGTAGTATGCTTATTATAGGTTCGGCTGCAGGTGTTGTGGCTATGGGAATGGAAAAAATAGACTTTTTTTGGTACTTTAAAAAAATATCATGGTTGGCTTTAATAGGCTTTTTAGTTGGTGCTGTAGCTTTTATGATTACTAGAACTATATTTTAATTTTATCAAAAAATTATACGTAAATAAAAAATTATACGTTATTCGATTAGTCGGATTGGTTTGGTGCTTTTAAAAAATATAAAAAGTAAATCCAGTATTAAACTATTAACCCTAACTCAGTAAGCAAAAACAAATTATGATTAGTATTGCACCTCAACAGGCTTCAGATGCTATAGAGCAACTTACAGATCAACCTATAGAAAAAACACTATCTATTTTTCAATTAATAAAAGACGGTGGTTTAGGGGGGCAAATTATAATAGCCGTATTGTTTGTTTTATTAGCAGTAGCCTTGTATATTTATTTTGAACGTTTTTTTGCTATTAAAGCTGCTTCTAAAGTCAATAAAAACTTTATGAATCAAATTAAAGACTACGTAACTAATGGAAAAATAGAAGCTGCAAAAGATTTATGTACCAATACAAATTCGCCAACTGCCCGATTAATAGGAAAAGGCATTTCAAGAATAGGTAAACCTTTAGAAGATATTAATACAGCTATTGAAAATGCAGGCAAATTAGAAGTATATCAGTTAGAAAAAAACGTTTCAGTTTTAGCAACTATTGCTGGTGCGGCACCTATGATTGGATTTTTAGGAACAGTAATAGGTATGATTGTTGCTATTCATGAAATTGCTAATTCAGGAGGACAAATAGATATTAAATTATTATCTGGCGGATTATACACAGCAATGACAACTACGGTTGCTGGATTAATAGTGGGTATTATTGCTTATATAAGTTATAATCATTTAGTAGTTCGCACCGATAAAGTAATTTATCAAATGGAAGCAAAATCGGTAGAATTTTTAGACTTATTAAACGAACCTGCATAAACAAAATAATAAAGATTTGTTTATTTAACAATCAATCTTTTAGTCTTTTTAATTTCTAAATATAATATGAATCTAAGAGGAAGAAATACAGTAAATCCAAATTTCAATATGTCGTCGATGACTGATGTTGTTTTTTTGTTATTGATATTTTTTATGCTCACCTCTACTTTAGTAACGGTAAACGCTATTGATGTTTTGTTGCCTAAGGCAGGCGGAAAAACAGCAAATAACACTTCTGTTGCCGTAACTGTTACAGATAATAATACATATTACATTGGTAAAGATAAGGTTGCCGAAGAAAATTTGGAACAAGAATTGCTAAAACATATTGCAAACGACACAAAAAAAACAGTTGTTATACGAGGTGCTCAAAATGCAACTTATAAAAATGTAATGCGAGTTATTGATATTGCCAATAAAAACAAACTTAAAATGATTCTTGCTGTAAAAGGTAAATAGAGTAACTTCGGTAATTTGTTAGGTGATATTGGTGTTAATCATTGTTTAATGATGGGGATATTAGATACTAAATATAAACGAAAATCAGCTATTATAACCACAATTATTTTATTGTTGTTATTAGTGGCTATATTTCAATTTGGAATGAAGTATTTGGATCCTCCAGAAGAATATGGTTTGGCTATTAATTTAGGAAATTTTACTGTAGGTAGTGGTGAGCCAATTGAAAAAACAAAAATGGAACCTAAACCTCAAAACCAACAAAAAGCAGAAGAAAAACCAGTTCAACAAACGCCTAAAAAAATAGTAGATGAAAAAATTATTACTTCGTCTACAAGTAAGGAAGTTCCAGTAATAGAAAAAACAAAAACCCCTTCAGCAACTCCTGTTTCCGAAAAAATAACAGAGCCCGTTGTGAAAGAAAAACCAAAGCCTCAAAAGCCATCTAAAGAAACCCAAGATGCATTAAACAAACTATTAAATGGAAACACTTCTGATGGGCAACCACAAGGAGAAGGAGATGATGAGCAGCTTGGGGTAAAAGGAAATGAAAATGGTGATCCAAACACTAATAAATATTATGGAAATGCTAGAGATGGATTGGGGGGTAATTATAATCTTTCAGGAAGAAAAGCGGTTTCTAAACCTATTGAAAAACCTGACTGTCAAGAAGAAGGAACGGTGGTGGTTAGTATAGAAGTTAATAAAGATGGGCAAGTAGTTAAGGCAACTCCTGGGGTAAAAGGCTCTACCAATACAGCTCCTTGTTTGTTAAAGCCAGCTAAGGCAGCCGCTTTAAAAACAAAGTGGAATGCTGATTCTGATGCGCCAATAAAACAAAAAGGAACTATTATTTATCGGTTTTCACTATCTAAATAAATTTATTTTAGCCTTAACTTTTAAAATCAACTATATTTAAAGAAAACAGTTTTTTTGTTTACCATATCGACTATAAATAATGACCTATAAACAAGCTTTAGATTGGATGTTTTTGCAGTTGCCGATGTATCAAAGGCAAGGAGCAACAGCATTTAAAAAAGATTTAACAAACATTTTAGCATTTTTAAAACAGTTAGATTTTCCTGAAAAACAGTTTAAGTCAATACATGTTGGAGGAACAAACGGAAAAGGGTCTACCAGTCATATGATTGCTTCTATTTTGCAAGAAGCGGGCTATAAAGTAGGGCTTTATACCTCACCACATTTAAAAAATTTTACGGAGCGAATTCGTATAAATGGAAAAGAAATACCTAAAAGGAAAGTTTCTGAATTTATAACAACGCATAAAGATTTTTTAGAAAAACAACAGCTGTCTTTTTTTGAAATGACAGTAGGTATGGCTTTTTGGTTTTTTGCTAATGAAAAAGTAGATATTGCGGTTGTTGAAGTTGGTTTAGGTGGTCGATTAGATTCTACAAATACGATTACGCCAGAGGTAAGTGTGATTACGAATATAGGTTTAGACCACACCCAATTTTTAGGAAATACCTTGCCCGAAATAGCGTCAGAAAAAGCAGGAATTATAAAAAGAAATATTCCAGTAGTAATTGGAGAACGACAAATTGAAACCCAAGCGATTTTTATAGACAAGGCAAAAAGCTGTCAGTCTTCGATTGTTTTTGCTTCAGATTGTAACGAAAATTATACAACTGATTTGTTAGGAAGCTACCAACAAAATAATACTAAAACAGCCGTTACAGCAATAGAACAATTAACGGGGTTTTTAATTTCGAAAGAAAATATTAATAAGGGGTTGTTAAATGTTGTAAAGAATACTAATTTACAAGGACGTTGGCAAATTTTACAAAAAAAACCTAAGGTAATTTGTGATACAGCTCATAATAAAGAAGGGTTGTATTACGTGTTGAAACAACTTCAAAAAGAGGTCTACGAAAAATTGCACATTGTATTAGGAGTGGTTGCTGATAAAAATTTAGATGCTATTTTACCGATGTTTCCTAAAAACGCTCAGTATTATTTTTGCAAACCTAATATTCAAAGAGGCTTGGAAGCACTTATTCTACAAAAAGAAGCCTCGAAATACAAATTAGAAGGGATGGTATTTTCTAGTGTAAAAAGCGCTTTAAAGAATGCGAAAGCCCAAGCAAATCAAGACGATGTGGTTTATGTGGGCGGTAGTACTTTTGTGGTGGCAGAAATTTTATGAAAAAAAAACAAAAATTTATTGTTAGTTTTTAAAACTATCTTATATTTGCATCCGCAATTAAGAGTTACGGGCGCGTAGCTCAGTTGGTTCAGAGCACTTGGTTTACACCCAAGGGGTCAGGGGTTCGAATCCCTTCGCGCCCACAAAAATTAAAAGCCACCTAAAAAGGTGGCTTTTTTGTTTTTATAAAATTTTTAAGACTATTTTTTTGGGATCATTCCTAAAAGTTGTTGTTACGCAAAAATTTGAGTTAATCTATACAGGAAAAATTCTACATTTCTTACACCTCTAAATTGTGTTCTAAAAGCTTTTATCTTGGCGTTGAAAGATTCTGCTGATGCGTTTGTACTTCGATTATCAAAATAATTGAGTATAGATTGATAATTTAGGGCGATTGAGTTGGCTACAATATTAAAAGCTTTAAATCCTGATTGTTCTACTTCTTTAAACCAATGCGCTAATTTTGTGTAGGCTATTTCTTTCGAGATTGTTTTGTTGTTGAACAGATTTCTGAGCTTTTGGCAGATTCCATAAGCCTTTTTAATATCAGGATAATTTTTAAATAAAATTGCTGCTCTTTGCTGTTGTTTTTGTGTCCAATCATTTCTTGTCTTATATAGAAGATATCGACTTCTAGCTAATAATTGTTTTAAAGTGTCTCCATTCGTAAAAGTTTCAGCGGTATACGTTTTGTTATTGGTTTTAGCTTTCTTTATATCGTTATTTTCTTGGTCTATAGTTTCCCAGCGATATTTTATACGAATATCTTGTAATGCATCTAAAGCTAATTTCTGCACATGAAATCTATCGGTAACTTGTGTTGCTTTAGGGAAGCATTTTTTAGCAATTAATTTCATTGAATTAGCCATATCTAAAGTAATTTCTTTTACTGTATTTCGTTTTGAGTCTGAGATTTTAAGCAATTTGTCGATTGCATATTCAGCCTTAGTGGTTGCAATAATGGCTACTATACTACCCGCTTTACCTTTAGCTTTTTTATTGGTTACTATGGTGTATAATTTCCCTTTAGACAAGGCTACTTCGTCAATGGAAAGTTGTTTGCCTATGTTTTCTGGAAAGATGAGCCTGTCTTTAGCGTGTGGTTTTTCTTTCCATTGTTTAAAATCACTTAGATGCTTTTTAAATTGACGTTGTAGTTTTTTACCATCAAGTTTGTAAAATTTAGCAATAGTATGGCAATCATTAGAATGTGTACTGACCAAGTGCTTTTAAAAAAACAGCGAACTCAACGGTCATTCGAGTTCCCTGTGCTACTAAATTCCAATCTCTTTGAACCGCTTTTTGAGTGGTTTTATCTAGCCATCTACGACGTTTAATATGTAACAACACTGTTTTACCTCTTAGAGGAAAATCTTCAATAGTAACTTCATTATGAAAGCCATGGCAAATGATTAAATCTTTAGAAAATTCTTTAGGAATAGTAGGTTTTTCTTCAAAATATAAATGAAGCGTATCTTTAATTGTTTCGTGTTTTACAATATCAAAGTGTGTAATCAGTAATTCTGGTAATAAAACTTTCAGTAGGTCGATGTAAGAATCCAAATGTTTTTTTTACAAAAATCATCATTAAATGTGAATTCTCACACAACTTTTGAGATTGATCCTTTTTTAATATCAGGATAATTTTTAAATAAAATTGCTGCTCTTTGCTGTTGTTTTTGTGCCCAATCATTTCTTGTCTTATATAGAAGATATCGACTTCTAGCTAATAATTGTTTTAAAGTGTCTCCATTCGTAAAAGTTTCAGCGGTATACGTTTTGTTATTGGTTTTAGCTTTCTTTATATCATTATTTTGTATTTGATGTAGAAATGGTTTTTATTTAAATACTTAATCCATACCTTTGCGGACTAAAAAAACAATTTTAATTTTTATAAAATAAAATGGATATGAATCTTTCTGATAAGAAAATTTTGGTAACAGGGGGTGCTGGTTTTATTGGCTCAAATTTATGTGAAGTCTTATTGGAAAAAAAGAATCGAGTTGTATGTTTAGATAATTTTGCTACGGGGAAAAGAGAAAATGTTAAAGACTTACAAAGCAACCCTAACTTTAAACTAATCGAAGGGGACATAAGAAATCTTGAAGATTGTAAAGTTGCTGTTTCGAAAGTTGATTATGTTTTACATCAAGCCGCTTTGGGGTCAGTTCCTCGCTCTATTAAAGATCCTATTACTACGAACGATGTGAATGTTAGTGGTTTTTTAAATATGTTAGTTGCTTCACGTGATGCTGGGGTTAAACGTTTTGTATATGCTGCAAGTTCATCTACTTATGGCGACTCAGAATCTTTGCCTAAAGTAGAAGATGTAATAGGTAAACCTTTATCTCCATACGCAATTACCAAATATGTAAATGAGTTATATGCGGATGTATTTTCAAAAACGTATGGATTAGAAACTGTTGGGTTGCGTTATTTTAATGTGTTTGGAAGGAAACAAGATCCTAACGGAGCATATGCGGCTGTGATTCCAAAGTTTGTAAAACAGTTTATGAATGGGAAATCACCCGTGATAAACGGTGATGGAAATTATTCTAGAGATTTTACCTATATCGATAATGTAATTCAAGCAAATATACTTGCATTGGTTACGAATAATCCTAAAGCGGTAAATACTGTTTATAATGTTGCTTTTGGGGAGAGAAATACTTTAAATGAATTGGTCGGTTATTTGAGGGAAGTTTTGTCAAAACTAGATCCCTCTATAAACAATGTGAAAATAGAATATGGTCCAAATCGTCAAGGTGATATACCACATTCATTAGCAAGCATAAATAAAGCAGAAAAATTATTAAATTACAAGCCTCAGTTCTCTTTACAAAAAGGACTTAAAGAAGCGGTACAGTGGTATTGGGAAAATTTATAAAATAAAAAAATGAAACAACCAAAGATTGCAATTGTTGGGCTCGGTTATGTAGGGTTGCCATTAGCAAGGTTATTTGCTACAAAATATCCAGTAGTAGGATTTGACATTAACAAAGAAAGAGTGACGGAATTAATGTCGGGTATAGATACTACTTTAGAGGTTTCGGACAGCATTTTACAAGCTGTTTTAGTCGATGAATTATCTGATAAAAACGGGCTTTTTTGCACAACGTCTATAGAAGATTTAGAGAGATGTAATTATTATATAATAACGGTTCCCACACCTGTTGATAAAAATAATCGTCCAGTTTTAACTCCTTTGATAAAAGCAAGTGAAACAGTTGGTAAGGTGTTAAAAAAGGATGATGTTGTAGTATATGAATCTACGGTTTATCCTGGGGCGACAGAAGAAGAATGTATACCTGTGTTAGAAAAAGAATCTAGATTAGTATATAATAAAGATTTTTATGCAGGGTATTCTCCAGAGCGAATTAACCCAGGAGATAAAGAGCATACTGTAGAAAAAATTTTAAAAGTAACTTCAGGATCTACTCCTGAAATAGGTGAAAAAGTAGATGATTTATATAAATCGGTTATAATTGCGGGAACACATTTGGCTCCTTCAATTAAAGTTGCCGAAGCCGCAAAAGTTATAGAAAATTCACAAAGAGATATTAATATTGCATTTGTAAACGAATTGGCAAAAATTTTTGGTTTAATGAATATTAATACTCATGATGTACTAGAAGCAGCGGGGACAAAATGGAATTTTTTACCTTTTAAACCAGGTCTTGTTGGAGGACATTGTATTGGGGTGGACCCTTATTATTTAGCACAAAAAGCACAAGAATATGGCTATCATCCAGAAATTATTTTAGCAGGAAGAAGATTGAATGATAGTATGGGAGAGTATGTTGCTTCAGAGGTGATTAAGCTAATGATAAAAAAAGATGTTCGTATAAAAGAAGCTCAAGTTTTAGTGCTAGGAATTACTTTTAAAGAAAACTGCCCAGATGTTCGAAACACAAAAGTGGTAGATGTAATTAAGTCTTTAAAAGAGTATGGAATAAAAGTTGTTGTATATGATCCGTGGGCCAATGAAGATGAAGTAATGAGTGAATACCAATTAATTTCTACTCAAAAACTTCCAAATCAAAAATTTGATGCGATAGTGTTAACCGTTGCTCATGATGAGTTCAAAAATTTAGATTTCATCTCTTTACGAAAAGAAAAATCAGCAGTATATGATGTTAAAAACGCATTATCAAAAGTTATAAAAGATGAAACTTTATAATGAAAAATTTTGCCCTAATAGGAATAGCAGGATATGTAGCTCCACGTCATTTGAGAGCCATTAAAGATACAGGTAATACGTTGGTTGCAGCGTTAGATAAGTTTGATAGTGTTGGGGTGATAGACAGTTACTTTTCTAAGGCAGATTTTTTTGTTGAATTTGAGCGTTTTGATAGACATATCGAAAAATTAAAACGACAACAAAATATTCAGTTAGATTATGTGAGTATTTGTACACCTAATTATTTACACGATGCTCATATTAGAATGGCATTACGCAGAAATGCAGATGCTATTTGTGAAAAACCTTTGGTGTTAAATCCGTGGAATATTGATGCTTTAGAAGCTATTGAAAAAGAATCAAACAATAAAATAAACACGATTTTACAACTACGTCTTCATCCTAGTATTATTGCTTTGAAGCAAAAAATAGATTCAGAAAATAAAAAAGAAAAATACGATGTCGATTTAACCTATATTACTTCGAGAGGGAACTGGTATCATATTTCTTGGAAAGGCGATGAAAGTAAATCGGGCGGTATTGCAACGAATATTGGAGTACATTTTTACGATATGCTGTCGTGGATTTTTGGTGAAGTACAACAAAATAAGGTACATGTAAGGCAAAAAGATAAAGCATCAGGTTATTTAGAGTTTGAAAAAGCACGTGTGCGTTGGTATTTATCTATTGATGAAAATTCACTTCCAAAAGTAATTCAACAAAAACAACAAAGAACCTACCGCTCTATAACGATTGATGGAAAAGAAATAGAATTTAGTGATGGCTTTACTGATTTGCATACCAAAAGCTATCAAGAAATTTTAAAAGGGAAAGGTTTTGGTTTGGTTGATGTAAAACCGTCTATTGAAATTGTTCATGATATTAGAAATTTCGATTTAGTTACAGACGGAGAAAAACATCCTTTAATAAAATGAAAATAACAGTAATTGGTACGGGCTATGTTGGGTTGGTTAATGGCGCTTGTTTTGCTGCTATGGGAAACGAGGTGGTGTGCGTTGATAATGACGAAGTAAAAATTAATAATCTTAATCAAAACATCATTCCAATTTATGAGCCTGGATTAGAAGAATTGGTAACTCAACATCGAGAAAAAACTCTTTTTTTTACATCAGATGTTAAGTCGGCTATTCAAAAAGCAGACATTATTTTTATAGCTGTTGGTACCCCAATGTTATCAGATGGCAATGCTGATGTGAGTTCGGTGTTTAAAGTTGCAGAAATTATTGCAAATTCCATAACATCTTATAAAATTATAGTATCTAAATCTACGGTACCTGTAGGAACGACTTTTAAAATTAAAGAGCTTATTCAATCAAAAATAAAACAAAGAAATATTCAGGTTGAGTTTGATGTGGTTTCTAATCCCGAATTTTTAAAAGAAGGGGCTGCTGTTAATGATTTTATGAAGCCTGATAGGGTGGTTATAGGAGCTGAAAAAGAGGGGGTTTTTAGTAAAATGAAACAACTCTATAGCCCTTTTTTTAGAACACATGACCGATTTATAACGATGGATGTTTTGTCAGCAGAAATGACCAAATACGCTGCTAATGCCATGTTAGCTACTAAAATATCATTTATAAATGAAGTGGCAAATATTTGTGAAAAAGTAGGTGCCGATGTAAATAAAGTTAGGGTAGGTATAGGTTCAGACAGTAGAATTGGATATAATTTTATGTATCCAGGTATTGGTTATGGAGGTGTTTGTTTTCCAAAAGATATTGCCGCATTAATTCAATTAGGAGCGAAGAATGGGTACGAACCTCAATTAATAAAGGCTGTAGAGCAGATTAATCAGTATCAAAAAAAAATATTTTTAGATAAAATTTTATATCATTTTAATCAGGATGTATCATCTTTAACTTTTGGTGTTTGGGGCTTGTCTTTTAAACCTGAAACAAACGACATGCGTGAAGCTCCATCAGTCTATATAATTAAAGAGCTAGTAAAAAGAGGGGCAGAGGTAAAGGTGTATGATCCAAAAGCAATGGAAGAGGCAAAATCAATTCAATTAAACAAAGTTGATGTTTTTTACGGAGAAGATAAATATGAGGTGGTTGAAAATGTCGACGCATTGTTATTGTTAACAGAATGGAAAGAATTTCGTTCTCCAAATTTTGACAAACTTCGCGAATTGATGAAAAGGCATATAATTTTTGATGGGCGTAATCAGTATAAAGATTTTTCGTTACAAAAAAAAGGATTTGTGTATTATCAAATAGGGGCTGAAACAAAAATCAATTAATCCAATCCAAATTGGATTCAGTGAATATAATATAGTATATTTGCAGTCAAAAAATTAAAAGGCACTTATACTTATTAGTTTTTTATACTATTAGAATTTGTTTTTTATAAGGATAAAAGAGAATTAAAACTGAAAATGAACTATATAAAATTAACATTATTTACCCTGCTTTTTTCGCTTTTTTCACAGCAAATAACTTCGCAGAATATAAACGATATTAATCGTATTGACAATATGACCGATCAACAAGTCGCGTTGTATTGGAAAAAGGCACAAGAAAAAGGACTTACAATAGATCAATTAGAAATTGCAGCAAAGGCGAAAGGCATTTCAGACGCTCAAATTTTAAAGTTAAAACAACGAATAGCGAATTTAAATACAGCGACTTTTCAAGGTGAAGATACAACGGATAATCAAGCTAATCAAGAAGGGTTTTTTCAAGAAAAACAAGATTCTTTTGGTTTAGATGGAACAGAAAAAAAGAACGTCAAGAAAAGTGATTTATTTGGATTTGATTTTTTCTCTAACCCTAATATATCGTTTACGCCTAATTTAAATTTGGCCACTCCTGAAAGCTATCAATTAGGTCCTGGAGACGAAGTATTGATAGATGTTTGGGGAGCAGCAGAAAATAATTATACGAAAAAGATTGGACTTGATGGGGCTATACGAATTCCGAATGTAGGGCCTGTTTATGTTAGTGGATTATCTATTGCTGACGCAAAAGCTAAAATTAAAACCTATTTAAAAAAAATATATGGCGGTATAGGCGCTTCTAGTTCAAGCTACAATAAAGTAAATGTAGATATTTCGTTGGCAAATGTTAGAACGGTACAAGTTAATATTATTGGAGAGGTTAAAGTACCAGGAACCTATTCATTAAGTGCCTTGTCTTCTGTTTTAAATGCCTTATACGCTGCAGGAGGCCCTACTTCAAACGGAACGTTTAGAGAAATCAAAATATTTAGAGACGGTAATTTACTAAGTACATTTGATATATATAATTATTTAACCGAAGGTGATGAGAAAGGCAATGTGTCATTAAGAGATCAAGATGTAGTTATTGTAGAGCCTTATCAAAATAGAGTTACTGTAGAAGGAGAAGCAAAAAGACCAGGGTTGTATGAGGTAAAAGAAGGGGAAACATTACAAGATTTAATGGCTTATTTTGGCGGTTTTACATCTGATGCGTATAAAGAAATGGTTACCTTAGAAAGGGTAAATAAAGGGCAGAAAGAAATTAGCGAAGTACCATTAGCGCAACAAAGTAGTTTTAAATTAAAAGATGGTGATAAATTAACCATAGGTAAGATTATTAATCGCTTTCAAAATAGGGTGTCGATTGCAGGAGCGGTATATAGACCGGGTAATTTTGAATTAGTTAAAGGAATAACGGTTGGCAATCTTATAGAAAAAGCAGGCGGGGTTAAAGAAGATGCTTTTTTAGATAGAGGAATTATATATAGAACTCTAGACGAAGTAAATCAAGAAATAGTGCCTTTTTCTGTTAAGGATGTGTTACAAAACACTGAAAATATTCTATTAAAGAGAGAAGATAGTGTTCGGGTATTTAGCGTTAATGAATTAAAAGAAGAGTATACGGTGTCTATCAATGGTGCTGTAAATAAGCCACAAACCATTCCTTTTATAGAAAACATGCAAGTAGAAGATTTAATTGCAATTTCTGGAGGGTTTAAAGAAGGGGCAGATGTAAGTTCAATTAGTATTTCGAGAAGAGCTAATGATGGAACGTTTAAAACGGTTAGTAAAAATATACAATTAGCTACATCAAATAATTTAGAAGTTAAAAATAATGACGTAGTGTATTTGAAACCTTTTGATCGAGTTTCTGTTCGTTATATAAAAGGTTTTACGACTCAAAAAAGTGTTTCTGTTGAGGGGGAAGCCAATTATCCAGGAACCTATGCTATAGAGAATAAAGAAGATAGAATTTCTGATTTGTTAAAAAAAGCGGGCGGATTATCGCCTTATGCTTATATAAAAGGGGCGACTTTATTTAGAAAAAATAACACCAATGAAAGCGAAGGGCAAAATGATGCACTTAAGGCTATTACAAAAAAAATAGATACACTAAGTACTGTTAAAGGAGCTACTTCTGATCTAATAGAAAAAAAAGAAGATTTTCAAATCGGAATTGATTTGGCTAAAATTATGGCTCATAAGGGTTCAAAGTACGATTTGGTTTTAGAAAAAGGTGATCGGTTAGTCATTCCATCTGTAAAACAAACCGTACAAGTACAAGGAGAAGTATTATCTCCATCGATTGTTCGGTACGACAAATCAAAATCATTAAAAGATTACGTTAACAATGCGGGTGGTTTTTCAGAAAAAGCTAGAAGAGGTAAAGCTTATGTCGTATATGCAAATGGCGATATAAAGTCTACAAAACGATTTTTATTTTTTAAATCATATCCAAAACTAGAGCCAGGAGCTTTAATTTTAGTACCGAATAAAACAGTTGCTAGAGACCCATTAACAGCGCAAGAAGTTATTGGTATTACGACAAGTTTAGCTACTTTGGGGGTGTTAATTAATACCTTGGTAAAATAATTAGTTATGCAAGAGGAAAAACAACAAGAATTTGAAGATTCAGGGGAAATAGATTTTGTTAAGTTATTAAAAACAGTTGTTGAGAGTAAAAAAACAATTCTAAAAATAATTTTAATTTTTGCATTCATAGGGCTTTTTTTAGCTGTTTTTTCAGTTAATAAATATACCGCATCTACCGTTTTTTTGCCTCAAGTAGGAGGTGAAAAAGTAGGGGGAAGTTTAGGTGGTTTAGCAGCTTTGGCAGGGGTTAATATTAGTGGAGGTAGCGAAGGGTCAGAAATTGTTCCCTCGTTATACCCTCAAATAATTAACAGTATTCCTTTTCAAAGAGAATTATTGAATACCAAGCTGACCATTAAAGGACAAGAAAAGCAAGTTAGTTATGCTGAGTATTATACAGAGGTGTACAATCCAGGCTTTTTATCAACGGTTAAAAAATATACGATAGGCCTGCCTTCGTTACTATTAGCATCTGCTAAGAAAGAAAAGGGAAATAGGGTTTCATCAGATAGTATTATCGTTATTTCGAATAAAGAGAAAGGATTAATTAATAGGTTAAAAGAACAACTAAGCCTTTCGATTAATAATAAAGACAATTATGTAACCATATCTGTTGAAATGGAAGAGCCTATTGTGGCAGCAGAAATGACCTATCAAACTGAAAAATTATTAGAAAAATATGTGATAGCTTATAAAGTTAAAAAATCAAAACAGAAATTAGATTTTATAAAAAAACGCTATGATGAAAAAGAAAAGGAGTTTAAAATAGCACAAGAACAATTAGCCAGTTATCAAGATAGAAATCAATTTTCGAGTACCGCACGATCAAAAACCAGATTGTTGTCGTTACAGGCACAATATGACTTAGCATTTAATGTATATAACGATTTAGCCAAACAGCTAGAAGCACAAGAAATTCAAGTAAAAGAAAATACACCTATTTTTACGATTTTAAAACCAACATCTGTTCCAGTAAATAAATCGAATATGAGTAAAATGACGATACTTTTAGTTACTGTTTTTATAGGGTTTTTAATTGGTTTAGGAGTTGTTTTTGCAAAAAAATATTATAACGAGTTAAAATTTACTTGATGAACAATCTATTTTAGTGAAAAAGAAGAATTTAATAATTTTTGGAACAAGACCTAAAGCCATAAAATGGCGCTTTTAGTCAAAGAGTTTTTAAAGGGCTCCAAAGATTTTGAAACTAAAGTGTGTGTTGCCGAACAGCATTGTGAAATGTTAGACTAAGTATTGAGTTTTTTTGAAATGATTTATGATTATGATAAGAATTTAATGAAACTATATCTATGATGAGAACGATTATCTTAGGAATTATAATAAATTTCTAAAGGTACTTAGAAAAAAAAGGGATAGAATATTATTAGGATAGAGAAAGTATTATTTTTGTGATAGATGTGTTATTCATCTTTGAGGATTAAAAAATAAAGCGTTTTTGTACAATGAAAAAAAGTTTTTGAGATTATTTTTTAGAGAATTTTAATGATAGAAAAACAATAGATTAGTGAGGATTGACTTAAAAATAAAAAGAATTGCGGTAATCGGACAGGGTTATGTTGGATTGCCTTTGGTAATAGAATTAGGAAATTTTTATTCGGTAATAGGTTTTGATATTAACTCTAGCAAGACGAAGATTAAATGATAGTATGGGAGAATATGTGGCTTCTGGAGTGATAAAGTTAATGATAAAAGAAGATGCTCTTATAAAAAATGCTAATGTTCTGATTTTAGGAATAACATTAAAAGAAAATTGTCCAGATGTTAGAAATACTAAATTAGTTGATGTAATTAACGTACTGATTGATTATGGGACGAAGATTACTATTTATGACCCTTGGGCTAAGAAAGGGGGCGTTAAGCATGAATATGGATTAAAATCTTCAAAAAAAAACCTAATGAGAAGTTAGACGCTATTGTATTAACCGTTGCATATAATGAATTTAAACAATTAGATTTTTCAATTTTAAAGAATCAAAAGTCTGTTGTTTATGATGTGAATAATGTATTATCTAGTGAAATTACTAATAGTGTTTTGTAATACTTATTAAGATTCCACTTCAAATTTTATGAGCTTTTTGTTCGTTTTATTCTTGGCGTTTCAAGGAAAAATTAGCGTAAGACATACAATAAGCAAGTTGTTTTTTGTACGTATTAAAATCCATGACTTGATATGAAATTAGAATTTTCTTGGGTATTTGTGTCAAATTTGATAAAAGCTTTTTATCAGTGGAGTTTTGTTATTTTGCTAACTAAGTTTTTTTCTGCCCAAGAGGTAGGGCTTTATACGCTTACACTCGCAATACTATCGCCAATATTTATGCTAACAAATATGCAAACAAGGAGCGTTTTAGTAGTTGACATGGATGATAATGAGGGAGTTTTTCTCAATTACCTTCATATGAGGTTGATTACTGTCTTTTTGAGTATAATAGGTGTTTTTATCTTTTTTTTCAATAAAGAATTTGTAGGTTTATTAATGGGAGTAGCTCTTTTGAAGGGAGTTGAGGCAATTATGGATATATTTTATGGTTTTTTTCAGAGAAATAATCAGATGAAAACAATGTCTAAAAGTATTATAATTAAGAGTGTTTTATCTTTAGTAGCCTTATTGATTTGTTTGAGTTTATTTAAATCTTTGTTATTAGCATTAGGGGTTATAATTGCATTAAACATAGCTGTTTTTTTTGTGTATGATTATAAGTATATTAGAGAGAAGGTAAAACTTCATATAAGACATCTTAAAATTGATAAAATCAAAAATATCTTTTTAAATTCAATTTTTTTAGGAATAAGTGTTTTTATAATGTCTTTAATAACTAATTATCCTAGATTAAAGATTAACGAGATTTTAGGAACTAAAATGCTAGGAGTATTTGGAGTTTACGCTTTTTTTATGACAGGATTGTCTCAGGTAATTTCCCCAGTAGAGATTATACTTAGACCGAAATTTAGAGATGCCTTTAGAGAAAGAAGTTTAAAACTCTATAAAACCTATATTTTAAAAGCGTTTCTGTTTATTTTGATTATTGGATTGTTTACTTGTTTTCTTTTTTATTTTTTTGGAGATTTTTTAATATCGGTTCTTTACAGTAAAGAGTATAGTAAATATCTTAGTGTTATATTTTATTTAGTTGTAGCACAGGTTTTTATGTCTTTTTCGGGCTTGTGTAATATCATGTTACAAAGTATGCAGAAATTTAAATTTCAAGCTTTGGTTTCGAGTTTTATGCTATTATTAGTATTTCTTTCTTCTGATTTTTTAATATTAAAATATAATTTGATAGGAGCGGGATATTTAATTTTATTATACTCTGTTATTAATTTTTTATTGTATTTATCTATATTCTTAGTAAATGTTAGTTCTATCAAAAAATAATAATTACGTTTTAATTTTTCTTTCATTTGTTTTTGTAATGTTTGGATTTCTTTTTCAAGTGAATGAGAAGGTGTTATTTTTTTCCGTATTAATTTATGCAGTTTTTTTTACTATCTCCTTTAAATTTGAGTTTTTATATCCTCCTGTACTATTAATTCCAACAGTTTTTATATATAACTCATCTGTTATTATTCTTGATTTTTTAAATATAAGAGAGGCTTCCCATATAAGAGAAATTTTATTTTCTATTTTTTTGGCCATAACAGTAATTGGTTTTTATTCTGCTTTTTTTCTTAAAAATAGAGGAAGGGTTAATGTTGTAGAACTAAAATCGATGAAAATTACTACAGGGGTTTTGGGAGGTTTGTTGAATGTATTAATAATTATCCTAAGTTTGTATGTACTCAGATTTATAGTCTCAGGAGTAGCTTCGAAAGCTGAGTTGGCTATAAGTGGTAGTTTTTCAGGCTTTGGTATTATATCGAAGTTTTTTGTTTTTATTTTTTCTTTATATATCCTCAATTATTATTATGATTATCGTTCATTTCCTCGAATGAAGTTAATTATGTCATTAACAATTACTGTATTAATATCCTTAATAATTGGTGAGCGAGATGTTTTATTAACGATAGTTTTAATTTTAATGTTGATATTTTACTTTATTAAGAAACCTTCGAAAATAAGAGTAATTGTATATTTAGGAGTAGCGATTTTTTTAATTCCCATAACATCTCAATTAAAGGCTATTTTTACTAGGAATACAAAACCTAATTCAGAAAATGTTTTTATAAGAATCTTTTCTGGTGAATTTTTATCATCAGGAAGAAATTATGAGACTATTTTGAAGTATAGTAATGCATGGGATTATTTTTATGGAGAATCTTTATTGAATGATATCAAAAGATCGATTGTGCCTCCTTTTATTTACGAATTTAAAAATAGCGTACACTGGTTCAATAGTAATTTTTTTACTAACGGATTTAATTTAGGTTATGGCATAGGTTTTTCATATTTAGCTGAAGGTTATATTAATTTTGGGTATTTCGGTATTATTTTGTGGTACTTTTTTTTAATGATAGTTGTCACATATTTATATAATTCATCTTACAAATCCATATTGGGCTTGGCAATTTATCTACTAATGCTTCCCAATTTGATATATTTGCAGAGAGGGGACTTTTCATATTTGGTATCTCCTCTTTTCAAACAAGTTTTATTTTTTTATATACTATTAACATTAATAAACTCCCTTTACAGAAAAAAATGAATAGAAAAAAAAGAATCCTAGTAGTAAGTGAGCCTTATATAATAAAAGGAAAAGGAACAACTAATAATGCGTTAAATACGATTTTGGAGTATTATACAAATTATTTTGGAGAAGTTCATTGTTTAGCTCCTTCATCTGAGAATTATAATAAATTTGAATCTAACGGAGTTTTTTATCATTCAATTACGGGGTATGAAAAGAGGATTATTAAAAGATTATATTTTATTTTAGATAAAAAAACGAGATTTTATCAATTAGATAGTATTGTGAATACAATTAAACCAGACATTATTCAAATAAGAATTCCTTCTGTATTTTCACAGGTTATATTAAATTCTTTAAAAAGGTTTAAAATACCAATAACATCATATATCGCTGGTGAGTGGGATGAAGCTTTAAAGTTAAACTATAGTCACGTGCCATTAATAGGAATATTATCTAAGCTTTTATTTAAATCCCAAAATTTAATTGTTAGGAGCACAGTTCCTGTGTGTACGGGAGATAAATTAGCAGAGCGTTTCAAGTCGGTTAATCCTTTGATTCATGCATATTATTCCACAACCCATACGAGTATTCATCGTACAGATGAAAAATTAAAACAGGAGAGTAAGTTTAACTTATTAACAATTGGTAGGTTGGAAAAATTAAAAAGAGTAGATGATGTAATAAAAGCAATGAGTATTTTGATAAAGAAAGACTACAGATACAATCTGTCTATTTTAGGAGATGGTAACCAAAAAGAAAACTTGATGAATTTGGTTGAGAACTTAGGTTTATCTAAGCATGTTAAATTTCATGGTCACATATCAGGAAGAGATAATTTAGATATTTTATTCAAAGACCATGATATTTTGGTACACCCCTCGTTAACCGAAGGTACAAGTAAAGTATTACCTGAGGCGATGTCTTATGGTTTGATACCTATTGCTGTAGATAATGTTGGCAGTAATAACAATATTATAGAAAGAGGAAGCGGGTTTTTGGTAGAACCAAAATCTCCAAATAAAATAGCGAAAACTGTTTTAGATATTAATTCTATGGAAATTAACTTGCTGAGGGAGGAGTTGGAGAAAGGGTATAATTATGCTAAAAAGCATACAATTAATAAGGAGTTAGATAAAATGTGGTTATTTGTTTTTAATAGTTGTTTTTGATGAAAGTTCTACATGTTATTCCTACTCTTGAAATTGGTGGAGCAGAGACACTTCTTGTAAAAAGTATTCCATATTATTTAAAGAATAATATTAAGGTTGATATATTAGTCTTTAAGAGAACAGATAGTTTTTTATTGAAAGAATTGGAGACTAAGTATAATATTTTTGTACTGGGAATTTCTTCGGTTTATAGTCCTTTATGTGTTTTTAAAATGTTGAAATATATTAACAAATATGATATTGTTCATACTCACTTGAGTACCCCACTTTATTGGTCTTCGATAGCGAAAACAATTTTATTTTCTAGAACAAATTTAGTACATACTGAGCATAATACAGAAAATAAACGTAGAGGTAATTTTTTCTTAAAAATTATTGAATGTTTTATTTATTCAAAGTTTAAAAAAGTTATTTCAATTTCGAATCAAACAAATAAAAATTTGAAAAGGCATTTAAACCTTTTAAGAAAAAAATCTTTTTATGAAGTGGTATTAAATGGAGTTGATTTAATTGAAATAAAAAATAGTAGAACCAGTAATTTAAGAAATTTATTAAAACTTAAAAATAAGAAACTAATTATTCAAGTATCAAATTTTACTAAGCAAAAGGATCAAAAGACGGTTATAAAAGCTTTTAGTATATTGCCAAGTGACTATTACTTGGCTTTAGTTGGGGAAGGTCCAACTAAAACCGAATGTATTTCACTTGTGGAAAAACTTGATTTGCGCGATAGAGTTCGGTTTTTAGGAAAAAGATCTGATGTATATAAGTTATTTAAAGCTTGTGATTTATCAGTGCAAAGTTCTCATTACGAGGGTTTTGGTTTGGTGGCGGTAGAGGCTATGGCTTGTGGAAAGCCAGTTGTTGCAAGTAATGTAAAAGGACTATCAGATGTAGTCAATGGAGCTGGGATACTTTTTAAGAAAGGTGACTATAAAGAGTTAGCGTTCCATGTGCGGGAGCTTATAGAAAACCGTGAACATTACAGAAGTGTTTCCGAGGCATGTTTAGAAAGATCAAAAATGTTTTCAATCGAAAAAATGGTTAATGAATATGTAAAAATATATAAAGAAATATGATAAATACTAACTTATATATCGTATATACCGTAACTAGGTGGTTTTAGGATTTAGAAACTATGATAAGTTCCATTGCTAGTTCTAAAACTGATTCGTTATTTTTGTTAATTCTTTAATTTGGTTAATATTTTATCTATACTATGAAAATAGTCTTTTCTTCAAACGTCTCTTGGAGTGTTTATAATTTTAGAAGAGGATTGCTAAGTTCTCTTCAAGAAGATGGTCATGATATTTATACGGTAGCAAGTGAAGATGGTTATTCTGATAAGCTAAAAGATTTAGGATTCAATTATTATAAGGTCAACATTAATAATAATTCAAAAAATCCACTACAAGATTTGAAAACGCTATATCAATATTATAAAATATATAAACAAATCAAACCAGATGTAATTTGCCATAACGCAATTAAACCGAATATATATGGAACCTTAGCGGCAAAAATTTTAGGTATTCGTGTAATCAATAATATCTCAGGTTTAGGGACATTATTTATCAGACAAAGTTTTTCGACGAAAATTGCAAAGATTTTATATAAAATATCTCAAAATAAAGCATCTAGAGTTTTCTTTCAAAATAATGATGATTTAAATTTGTTCCTAAAAAATGGATTAGTAAAAGAGGAAATAACTAAAGTTATTCCGGGGTCAGGAGTTAACACTAATAAGTTTATACCTAATAAGAAAAAAGAAAGAAAAGGAATATTTATCTTTTTATTTGTTGGAAGATTAATTTATGATAAAGGAATTAGAGAGTTAATAGAAGCGTGTAAAATTTTAAAAAGAAGATATTCTAACTTTAAAGTTATGTTATTGGGGCCTATATACAAAAGTAATGAGACGGCAATTAATTATTATGAATTAAAGTTATGGATAGAACAAGGACTTGTTGAATATATAGGGGAATCTGATAACGTTATTAGTGAAATGCAAAAAGCGGATTGTTTAGTTTTACCTTCATATAGGGAAGGTTTGTCTAAAGTTTTAATAGAAGCATCTAGTGTTGGGCTACCTATTATTACGACAAATACACCTGGTTGTAAAGATGTTGTGATAGATCATAAAACTGGATATTTAGTAGAAGTTAAAAATGAAAAAGATTTGTTTTTAAAAATGGAAAAAATGCTTCTTTTATCTGAAAAACAAAGAGATAATATGGGAGCTGAGGCTAGAAAAAGGGCAATTGCAGTTTTTGATGAAAAAATAATTATACAACATTACAAAGATGAAATATATAGCTTATTTTAGTGTTTTAATGATTTTGGGAATTCTATCATTTATATATTTAAAAATTGCTGATAAGTTTAATATTATTGATAAACCCAACCATCGAAGTTCACATACGACGCCAACAATAAGAGGGGGAGGTATATTGTTTTTTTTGGCAATACTTATTTTTTTTATTATATCAGAGTTTAAGTATCCTTATTTTGTGCTGGGAGTTTCACTTATAGCTGTTATTAGTTTTATAGATGATATTATTACACTTAGTCCGGCTATCCGACTACCTTTTCAATTTCTAGCAGTTGGGCTGTGCTTCTTTGAGTCAGGTATTATACCAAATTCAGGTTTCTTAATCTTACCCGTTCTTTTAATAGGTGGAGTTGGACTGGTCAACGAATATAATTTTATGGATGGAATTAATGGAATTACAGGATTTTATAGTATTGTAAGTGTTTTAGGATTACTGATGATCAATTATCAAGAGAACCTTGTTGATTCAAGTCTGCTAAGTTACGTTTTAATATCAATTATAGTGTTTGGATTTTACAATTTCAGAAAAAAAGCAAGAATGTTTGCTGGTGATATAGGTAGTATTACCATTGCTGTTTTAATATGTTTTATTGGTTCTTTATTTATTTATAAGTTGAAATCACCAGTATTGTTATTACTAGTATCCGTTTATAGTGGCGATGCTATTTTAACGGTCTTTTATAGAAAATTAAATGGAGAAAAATTAACAGAGCCACACAGAAAACATATTTATCAAAAGTTAGTACATACATTAAAAATACCGCATTTAAAGGTGTCAATGTTTTATGCTTTTCTTCAATTAAGTATCAATATAATTGTTTTTTATTCTTATCGACTTAATTTTTCTACTCAACTTCTGATTTTAAGCCTTATATCATTAATTCTTATAATAACATATATTTATATCTTTAAATTAATTGCAAAGAAAGAAGTTAATTAAAATGAAAAAAATTGCAATAATAGGTACGGGAGGATTAGGGAGAGAAGTTTTAGAAATAATTCAAAGTATTAATAGGGGAAGAAAGGTCTGGGATATATTAGGTTTTTTTGATGATAATTTCTCTGATGACTTAGTTAATGATACCCTATAATTGGTACAGTAGATTCTATAAATCAAATTAAAGAAGATTTTGCAATTGTTGTAGGTATTGGAAATCCTAATGTAAAAGAAAAAATAATAGCCAGAATTAATAATCCCAAAATTACTTCCCCTTCAATTTTACATACAGCAGTAGAAATTTACGATGAAAAAACGGTAAATTTAGGAAAAGGAGTTGTAATAGGGGCTAATAGTGTTTTTAACAGTAGATAT
The DNA here is from genome assembly GCF_041021355.1 of Tenacibaculum sp. UWU-22. Classification (NCBI taxonomy): domain Bacteria; kingdom Pseudomonadati; phylum Bacteroidota; class Flavobacteriia; order Flavobacteriales; family Flavobacteriaceae; genus Tenacibaculum; species Tenacibaculum sp. UWU-22. The sequence goes on from NZ_JBFNGP010000003.1 coordinate 27,477, forward strand.
TCAACTAGATGATTTCGTTTATTTAAATACAGCGACAATTATTTCACATAATACAAAGATTGGTGAATACAGTATAATTATGCCAACTACGAGTATTTCTACTGGTGCTATAATTGGAAAGAGAGTATGTATAGGAAATGGAACAAAAATAGATATGCCTATGAGCATTAAAGATGATACAGTTATAAAAGCAGGAACAGTTCTTTCTAAGAATTGATTCTCTATTCAATATACTTTCATTACATTTACTTTCTTAAGTTATAAATTAACTCCCTAATGAAAGGCATCATACTAGCAGGCGGATCAGGTACACGTTTATACCCTATTACAAAAGGAGTATCTAAACAATTGCTCCCCGTATATGATAAGCCGATGGTATATTATCCCTTATCTGTATTGATGTTGGCAGGAATTAGAGAAATACTTATCATTTCAACTCCTGATGATTTATTTAATTTTAAAAAATTGTTGGGTACGGGTTCAAATTTAGGCATTTCGTTGTCTTATAAAGAACAACCTTCTCCTGACGGATTAGCACAAGCATTTATTATTGGAGAAGATTTTATAGGTAACGATGACGTTTGTTTAATTTTAGGCGATAATATTTTTTATGGTCACGGACTTCCAGAGATGCTTCAAAAAGCCAGAAAAAATACTCAGCAAAACCAAAAAGCAACCATATTTGGTTATACGGTAAAAGATGCACAACGTTATGGGGTGGTAGAATTTGATACCGATAAAAATGCAATTTCTATTGTTGAAAAACCCGCTAATCCTAAATCAAATTATGCAGTAGTAGGTTTGTATTTTTATCCGAATAATGTTGTTGACATTGCAAAAAACATAAAACCTTCAGAAAGAGGTGAGTTAGAAATTACGGATGTGAATCAAACCTATTTGCAAAAAAAAGCACTAAAAGTAGAACTGATGGGGCGCGGTTTTGCTTGGTTAGACACAGGTACAATTGATTCGCTAATGAGTGCTAGTCAGTTTATAGAAACAGTAGAAAAACGTCAAGGTCTAAAAGTAGCCTGTATAGAAGAAATAGCCTTGTATATGGGTTATATTAATAAAGAACAAGTAAAAGAAATAGCAAAATCGTTAAATAAAAACAGTTACGGAGACTATTTATTAAATTTAGTAAAAGACTAACATGCTTTTTACAAAAACAGATATTCCAGAAATTATTCTTATTGAACCGAAAGTTTTTCGAGATCAACGAGGTTATTTTTTCGAGTCATTTAACCAACGAGAATTTCAACAACAGGTTAAAGAAATAAATTTTGTTCAAGATAATGAATCAAAATCTATAAGAGGTGTTTTAAGAGGATTGCATTTTCAAAAGCCTCCTTTTGCACAAGCAAAGTTAGTTCGTTGTATTCAAGGAAAAGTGTTAGATGTTGTTGTTGACATCCGAAAAAACTCACCTACCTATGGTAAGCATATATCCGTAGAATTGTCAGAAGACAATAAAAAACAACTATTTATTCCTATAGGATTTGCGCATGGATTTGTCACCTTATCCGAAAAAGCTATAATTGCATATAAAGTTGATAATTGGTATGCTCCTAAATATGATTCAGGTATTATATGGAATGATGCTTGTCTAAATATAGATTGGAAAATTAGTTTAGAAGAAACGTTATTATCAAATAAAGATACAGCGCTATCAACTTTTAAAGATTTAGATACCCCATTTAATTACTAAAGATGAAAAACATTTTAATTACTGGAGGAGCTGGTTTTATAGGGTCTCATGTAGTACGATTATTTGTAAATAAATACCCTGATTATAAAATCATTAATCTTGATAAGCTTACTTATGCGGGTAATTTAGAAAATTTAAAAGACCTTGAAAGCAAGCCTAATTATACGTTTATAAAGGCGGATATTTGTGATTCTAAAACAATAGACAAAGTATTCAAAGAATATAAAATTGATAGCGTAATTCATTTAGCGGCAGAATCACATGTTGATCGATCGATAAAAGACCCTTTTTCGTTTGCAAAAACCAATGTTTTAGGAACTTTAAATTTATTACAAGCAGCTAAAAATAATTGGGTAGAAGATGTTAATAAATTATTTTATCATATTTCTACAGATGAGGTTTATGGCAGTTTAAATGATAGTGGTTTTTTTACAGAAAACACCCCTTACGACCCACATTCACCATATTCTGCTTCAAAAGCAGCTTCAGACCATTTTGTAAGAGCTTTTAGCAATACTTATAAGTTACCCATAGTTATTTCAAATTGCTCTAATAATTATGGGCCTAATCAATTTCCTGAAAAATTAATTCCGTTATTTATAAATAACATTTGTAACAATAAACCGTTGCCCATATATGGAAAAGGAGAAAATGTGAGAGATTGGTTATATGTAGAAGATCATGCTAAAGCAATTGACACGATTTTTCATAAAGGAAAATTCGGTGAAACCTACAATGTTGGCGGGTTTAATGAGTGGAAGAATATTGATTTAATAAAAGTCTTAATAAAAACAGTAGATAAATTGTTGGGGAGAAAAGAAGGAACATCTAAAAAATTAATAAGCTATGTTGCCGATAGAGCGGGGCATGATTATAGATACGCTATAGATGCCTCAAAATTAAAAAACGAATTAGGATGGCAACCGTCCTTACAATTTAAAGAAGGAATAGAAAAAACCGCGCAATGGTACTTAGATAATCAAGATTGGGTGAAAAACATTACTACTGGAGACTACCAAAAGTACTATCAAGAAATGTATAAGGAGTAATTGGGGAGATAATTACTTTAAAAAAAAGCAGGGTTAACTTTAAAATTAACCCTGCTTTTTTGTTTATAAGAAACTATAAATCTCGTTGGTTAATAATAAAACCAATTATAGTTCTAATGCTTTTGTAGGATTGTTATCCATTAATATTTCTATAGGGTTTTCTAAGGCTTCTTTAACAGCTACTAAAAATCCTACCGATTCACGACCATCAATAATTCGATGGTCATACGATAAAGCAACGTACATTATAGGTTGAATTACTACTTGACCGTCAACAGCCATCGGACGATTTACAATATTATGCATGCCTAGAATAGCACTTTGAGGTGGATTAATAATAGGCGTTGATAACATCGATCCAAATACACCTCCGTTGGTAATGGTAAAGGTTCCTCCAGTCATTTCATCAACAGTAATTTGACCATCTCGAGCTCTTAGTGCTAGACGTTTTACTTCGCTTTCAACACCTCTAAATGTTAAGTTTTCAGCATTTCTAATTACAGGCACCATTAATCCTTTTGGTCCTGAAACAGCAATTGAAATGTCTTGAAAATCGTAACTAACTTTATAATCGTCATCAATCATAGAGTTTACTTCGGGATACATTTGTAAAGCACGAACTACAGCTTTGGTAAAAAAGCTCATAAAGCCTAAACCAACTCCATGTTTTGTTTTAAAATCTTCTTTATATTGTTTACGTAAATCAAAAATAGGTTGCATGTTTACTTCGTTAAAAGTCGTTAACATGGCTGTTTCATTTTTAACAGAAACTAGTCGTTGAGCCACCTTTCTACGAAGCATCGATAATTTTTTTCGCTCACTACCTCGAGACCCAGCACCAGGTGTTCCCATAGAAGGCACAGCTTTTAAAGCATCTTCTTTGGTTATTCTACCGTCTTTTCCGGTGCCTTTAATTTCGCTAGCAGAAATACCTTTTTCAGCTAATACCTTTTTTGCTGCTGGTGATGCTGTTCCAGTTGCATAGGTTTCTTTTACAGCTTCTGCCTTTGGTGCTTCAGCTTCTTTGGCTTTAGTGGGTTGACTCTCTTTTTTGGGTGCACTAGAACCATCAGGTTTTGGTGCATCCATATCAATTAAACAAACTACAGCACCTACAGCAACAGCATCACCCTCTTCTGCTTTTAAAGTAATTACACCACTTTCTTCAGCAGGTAATTCTAAAGTTGCTTTATCAGAATCTACCTCGGCAATAGGCTGGTCTTTTTCTACATAATCACCATCCTCAACTAACCAAGTTGCTATTTCTACTTCTGTAATTGATTCTCCCGGAGAGGGAACTTTCATTTCTAAAATCATCAATTGTTTATTTTTGTTAAATGCTTTTTAGTATTATATTGGTTTTTATTTTGTTACACGACTTTTATAGAAATCGAGTAACAAAATTACTTATTTTAATCAAATACTTGATTTATTACTTTTTGATGTCGTTGTTTAAAACGAGTACTCGAACCTGCAGCAGGAGCAGAGTGATATTCTCTTGAGGCACATTCTAATTTTACCAAATCAAATCGCTCTAACATATAACTCCACGCCCCCATGTTTTTAGGCTCTTCTTGTGCCCAAACATATCGTTGTGCATTTTTATATTTTTTGAGTACAGCACTAATTTTTTTGGTGTGCAATGGAAATAACTGCTCAATTCGAATAAGGGCTACGTCATCACGATTTAATTTTTCGCGTTCAGCTAGCAAATCGTAATAAAATTTTCCCATGCATAACACCACTTTTTTTACCTTATCAGGATTAATAGTGTCATCAATTATTTCTTGAAAACCTCCTTGGGCTAATTCTTCAATAGTGTTTACTGCTTTTGGATGGCGTAGTAAACTTTTGGGTGTAAATACAATCAGAGGCTTTCTAAAATCGCGTTTTACTTGTCTGCGCAATAAGTGATACATGTTTGCAGGATTTGAACAGTTTGCAACAGTCATATTATCAATACCACATTGTTGTAAAAAACGTTCTATTCTTGCCGATGAGTGCTCAGGCCCTTGACCTTCATACCCATGAGGAAGTAATACGACTAATCCGTTTTGCAATTTCCATTTATCTTCGGCAGAGGTTATATATTGGTCAAATATAATTTGAGCACCATTGGCAAAATCACCAAATTGGGCTTCCCAAATCGTTAGGGTGTTTGGAGAAGCCATAGCGTAACCATAATCAAAACCTAACACTCCGTATTCGGATAAAAGTGAGTTGTATATGGTCATTACACCTTTATTTTTTTTGTTGGTATTTAAAAGGTTAACTCTTTCTTCTGAAACTTCATCACGTAAAATAGCGTGACGATGTGAAAAGGTTCCTCTTTCTACATCTTCACCAGAAATTCGCACATTATATCCTTCTTCTAACAGGGTGCCATAGGCTAAGGTTTCTGCTGTTCCCCAGTCTAATTGATTAGTTTCAAAAACCATTGTGGCACGTCCTTTTAAAATACGTTCTGCTTTACGAACAAATTTTACGCCTTCAGGTACAGTAGAAACAATTTTTGCAATATTTTTTAATGCTTTTATATCGTAGGTTGTGTCTACTGGTTTTAGCATATCTTCTAGTTGCTTACGCACAAAGTTTTTCCATACATTTGGCATAAACTCATGAATAGTAGAGGTAGTTTTTTTCTTAGATTCGGTAAATTCTGCTTCTAAGTATTCTTTATATTCGTCTGTAATTTCTTTTATGTAATCTTGAGATATACTTCCTTCTTCAATTAATTTAGTGGCATAAATTTCTTTGGCATTTTTATGCTTAGAAATGGCCTTATATAGCTTAGGTTGGGTAAAACGAGGTTCGTCTCCTTCGTTATGACCATATTTTCTATAGCCTAGTAAATCAATAAAAACATCACGTTTAAATTTCATTCTAAATTCTAATGCCATTTCCATAGCATGGCATACCGCTTCTGCATCATCGGCATTTACATGTAAGACGGGCGAAAGGGTAACTTTTGCAACATCGGTACAATAGGTGCTAGAACGAGCATCTAGATAATTGGTTGTAAAACCTATTTGATTATTAACTACAACATGAATGGTTCCGCCAGTTTTATAGCCGTTTAATTGCGCCATTTGTATTACTTCATATACAATACCTTGACCAGCAATTGCCGCATCGCCATGTACAACGATAGGAAGAATTTTGTTGTTGTTTCCGCTGTATTCTAAATCTATTTTGGCTCTAACAATACCTTCTGCAACAGCATCAACAGTTTCTAAGTGTGACGGATTAGGCACCAAATTCATTTTCATGTTTTGTCCGTCTTTGTAGGTTTTGCTAAGTGTTAAACCTAAGTGATATTTTACATCACCGTCTATAGATTGGTCTTCAAAATCTTTACCTTCAAACTCGCTAAATAATTCGCGAACAGGTTTTTTAAATATGTTTACTAAGGTGTTTAATCGCCCTCGGTGCGCCATTCCTATTACACACTCTTCAACATCATATAATTCGGCAGCGTTACGAAGTGCTACACTAATTCCCGGAATAAGAGTTTCACCTCCTTCTAACGAAAATCGTTTTTGCCCTACATATTTTGTCTGCAAAAAACCTTCAAAAGTGGCTGCTTGATTTAATTTGGTTAAAATATATTTTTTTGCATCTAAGCTGTAACTTGGATGGTTGTCGTTTTTATTTAATCGATTTTGCCACCATTTAAGCTCTTCTGGATTACGCAGGTACATATATTCTATACCAATACTATCGCAATAAATTTCGGTAAGGTGGGTAATTATTTCGGATAATTTTTTTGGACCGATGCCTAAAATTTCACCAGCACTAAAAACAGTAGATAAATCGTTTTTATTTAATCCGAAGTTTTCAATATCAAGTGTAGGAGAGTACTTTCGTCTATCACGAACAGGATTGGTTTTTGTAAACAAATGTCCACGTGTACGGTAACCATTAATTAAATCGATTACTAAAAATTCTTTACGAACTTCTTCTGGAATTTTAACCGATGTTTCGTCAAAACCATCATCTGTTAGTGAATAATTTTCATTAGCTAAATCGTAACCTTGGAAAAAACTTCTCCAACTGGGCTCTATTGAGTCAGGGTTTTTTTGATATTTTTCGTATAAATCTCCAATAAAACCAGTATGTGCGGCATTTAAAAATGAAAATTTGTCCATATATAATTCAATACGTTACTTGTAAAGTTTTAATTCGGACAAAAATACAACTTTTGCTAAAAATACCTTTGTTTTTTTAGTTTTAAATTAAGAATATAACAGTTAAGTTATAAAATTGATTTATAGTTGTTTTACATTTAGTCTATTTCTGAAATTCGCAAAGTATTAACCATTCCTTTTTCTTTAACGGGCATTGATGTTAAATTAATCATATAATCGCCAGTTTTTACAAAACCTTTGTTTTTAGCCATTTTGTTAATATCAGCAACGGTATCGTCTGTACTTACTTCTCGGTCGTAATAAAAAGCACGAACTCCCCAAAGTAAATTTAATTTTCCTAAAATTCTTTTTTCAGATGAAAAAGCTAATACATGCGATTTGGGTCGCCAAGCAGAAATTTGAAATGCGGTATAGCCACTATTGGTTAAGGTAGAAATAGCAGTAGCTTTTATGTCGTCGGCCATTTGAGCGGCATGATGACATACCGATTTGGATATAAATCGATTTGTGCGTATGTGAGGTGGTTTAACGGGTACTTTAATTAAAGGAGAGTATTCTACGCTTCTAATAATTTCAGTCATTTTTTTTATTACTTCTATAGGATGTTTACCAACTGAAGTTTCACCTGATAACATTACTGCATCAGCACCATCCATAATAGAGTTAGCCACATCATTTACTTCGGCTCTAGTTGGCACTGAATTTTCAATCATCGTTTCCATCATTTGGGTAGCAATGATTATTGGAATTCTAGCTAATTTAGCTTTTTGTACTAACATTTTTTGAATTAGAGGTACTTCTTGCATAGGTATTTCAACACCTAAATCACCTCGAGCAACCATTAATCCATCACAATATGGAATTAAGGCATCAATACTTTCTACGGCTTCAGGTTTTTCTATTTTAGCAATTACAGGAACTCGGTAAGTAGATTTTTGCGCTATTAAATCGCGAAGCATTCGTAAATCTTCAGGGTTTCTAACAAACGAAAGCGCTATCCAATCCACCTCTTGTTCTAAGGCAAAAATAGCGTCTTTTTTGTCTTTTTCTGTTAATGCGGGTAGCGATATGTTTGTGTTGGGTAAATTCACCCCTTTTTTAGATTTTAAAACACCGCCAACAATAACTTTGGTTTTTACTTCTTTATTTTTATCTGTGGCAATAACTTGAAACATTAATTTACCATCATCAACCAAAATGTTTTCTCCAGGTTTTACATCTTTTGGAAAACGTTGATAAGTCATATAGGCTTTTTCTTTTGTGCCTACACACTCTTCTGTTGTAAAAATAAATGTATCGCCAGCTTGCAACTCAACATTTTCTTCCATAAAACCTACCCGTAATTTTGGTCCTTGTAAATCTGCCAAAATAGCTAAATTATAACCATTTTCTTTGTTGATTTCGCGTATTTGTTTAATGCGTTGTTTAACAATGTCATAATCTGCGTGCGAAAAGTTTATTCTGAAAACATTTACTCCAGTCGCCGCCATTTTTTGTATAATCTCTTTCGTGTTCGTGGCTGGTCCTAAAGTGGCTACTATTTTAGTTTTTTTGTTATTTGGCATAGTTAAAAAATTAAAAAATCTTTCGATTTTAAGGTGTTAATGTCAATTGTATATGCAGTAATTATCTGTGCTATTTTATTTATTTTTTCTACCGATTCGGCTATGTATTGTTCGCTGTAATTTCCTTCGATTTTAATAAAATAATCTACCTTCTTTTTTTCAGGAATTAAATATGTGGTTATGGTATTTTCTTCAAATAAACTAGAATCTGTAGGTTTAAAAACAGCTTTGTGCACATTTGATAATAGGTGCCAGTGTGTATCTAGTTTTTTATCTTGATACTCGTAAAGTGCAAAAAAAGCATTATTATTTTTGTTTTCAAAATCTAAGTCTTTACTGGCTCGAGAAAATTTAACGTTTAATTGTTGATTTAACAGGTAGGTAAATTTATAATCTTTTATAGCAGTATGCACCCCTATTAAGGTGTAATCATTATTTGAAAACTCATCTATTTCTAAAGTGTATACTGGCATAAATAACACAAAATTAATTCAGGCTAAATTACGCATTGTATTGGTATTTTTCTGTAAAATTAACGAAAACGTTACCTTAACTATGAGTTTTCTATTTGATTTTGCAATGCGTAATAGGTGCGTTTTGCGGCCATTTCTTCTGCTTTCTTTTTAGAAGTTGCTCTGCCTTTGGCTATTTGCTGGCCATCAATGCTAATTTTTACGCTAAAATGTTTTTTGTTTTGGTTGCCAGTATCTTCGTAGGTTTCGAACTGATAAGTTCTTTTTTTCTTTTGACACCATTCAATAATTAACCCTTTGTAACTTGTAATTTTACCCTCTAAACGCTCTATATCTACATATGGTTTAATAAGGTTGTCGTAAATAAATTGCTTACAATAATTATAACCTCTGTCTAAATAAATGGCACCCACAAGAGCTTCAAATATATTACCGTAAATATTATTGCCAATATGTTCTTTTAAAACATTACTTTTTACATATTGTAGTAAATTCAATTCTTTACCTAACTCATTTAAATGTTCGCGACTTACTATTTTAGATCGCATTTGGGTTAAGTCGCCTTCACTGCCTTGAGGTATTTTTTTAAATAAATAGGAAGCAATAACGGCTCCAAGCATGGCGTCGCCTAAAAATTCTAACCGTTCGTAATTTATGGGGTTTCCTTTGGTGTCAACCTTTTTTAAAGAACGATGAATGAATGCCTTTTTATAAAGGCTAAGTGTTATAGGCTTAAAATTAAGCAGTTCTTTTAACTGGTAGTAAAATTCTTCGTCTTTTTTTGATTGTGGTTTTACTATTCTACGAAGAAAACTCATACATTAAATTATTCTATTTTTTTAAATGCTACACAAGCATTATGACCGCCAAAACCAAAGGTGTTACTCATAGCAACATTGATATTTCGTTTTTGAGCCTTGTTAAATGTTAAATTTAATTCTGGATTAATATTTTCATCTACAACGGTATGGTTAATTGTTGGAGGAATAATGCCATTTTCTATTGCTAAAATAGAGGCAATAGCTTCAATTGCTCCAGCAGCACCTAATAAGTGACCTGTCATTGACTTTGTAGAGTTAATATTAATGTTTTTAGCATGGTCGCCAAATACTTTTGAAATGGCTTTTAATTCGGCTACATCACCTAAAGGAGTAGAAGTTCCATGAGTGTTAATGTGATCTATATCTTCAGGTTTTAAACCAGCGTCTTCAAGGCAGTTTTTCATTACTGCTACAACTCCAATACCATCTGGATGTGGAGCTGTCATGTGGTAAGCATCTGATGATAATCCTCCACCAAGCACTTCAGCATAAATTTTAGCTCCACGTGCTTTTGCATGTTCGTATTCTTCTAAAACAATAGCACCAGCACCTTCTCCAAGAACAAAGCCGTCACGTTCTGCATCAAAAGGTCTTGATGCAGTTTTAGGGCTATCATTTCGAGTAGATAATGCCTGTAGGGCGTTAAATCCGCCAATACCTGCAATAGTAACTGCAGCTTCACTACCACCTGTAACAATTACATCGCAATGTCCTAAACGAATATAATTAAGGGCATCAATTAAAGCATTTGCCGATGATGCGCAAGCAGATACGGTAGTGTAGTTGGGGCCCATAAACCCATATTTAATAGAGATGTTGCCTGGGGCAATATCTGCAATCATTTTAGGGATGAAAAATGGATTGAATCTAGGCGTTCCGTCACCTTCTGCAAAGTTTAATACTTCGTTTTGAAAAGTTTCTAATCCACCAATACCCGCACCCCAAATAACGCCAACCTTGAATTTATTTATGGTGTCTAAATCTAGTTTGGCATTTGCAATAGCTTCATCAGAGGCAACCATTGCATATTGGGCAAACCTATCCATTTTACGCACCTCTTTTCTGTGGATAAAATCGGTAGGTTCAAAATCTTTCAATTCACATGCAAAACGAGTTTTGAACTTGGATGCATCAAAATAAGTTATCGGTGCTGCACCGCTAACGCCATTAATTAAACCATTCCAATAATCTTCAACGTTATTGCCAATTGGTGTTAATGCACCAAGTCCAGTTACTACAACTCGTTTTAATCGCATATAAATATTACTTTTTTGCCTCTTCTATATAACTAATAGCTTGACCAACTGTTCCAATATTTTCAGCTTGATCGTCTGGGATTTGAATATCAAATTCTTTTTCGAATTCCATAATTAGTTCAACGGTATCTAAAGAATCTGCTCCTAAATCGTTAGTGAAGCTTGCTTCGTTAGTTACTTCGTTATCGTCAACACCTAATTTGTCAACGATTATAGCTTTTACTCTTGATGCAATGTCTGACATAATCTTCTAATTTTAAAATTTAAATCGGGGCAAAAATACCATTTTTATCAATTCTAACTAATTTTTCCCCGAAAATGTGACACCTAAAATAAAAAAAAATGTTTAATCTTTTATAATAGATATCCTTATTTGTTAATATTTATTCTTTTTTTTGCACTTACAATAGAATTTAGCGAGTATGAAACGTCTAGTTATTTTTGCTTCTGGGTCTGGTACTAATGCAGAAAATATTATCCAGTACTTTCAAACCACCAAAACTGCTGCAGTTACACATGTGCTGTCTAACAATGAACATGCCAAAGTTTTTGAGCGTTGTGAACGCTTACAAGTGCCTGCAACTCTTTTCGATAAAAAAAGTCTTACAGTAGAAGATACAGTACTTCAATTTTTAAAACAAGAAGCTGATTATATTATTCTTGCAGGATTTTTATGGAAAATACCGTCAAGAATTGTAGCTGCTTTTCCTAATAAAATAATTAATATTCATCCTGCATTGTTGCCAAAATATGGAGGTAAAGGTATGTATGGTATGCATGTACATAAGGCGGTAAAAGAAAATAATGAACGTGAAACAGGAATTACCATTCATTATGTTAATGAGCAATATGATGAGGGAGCTATTATTTTTCAAGCAAAAACGGAGGTTTCTGCAGAAGATACACCTGAAGACATTGCGGATAAAGTACACAAATTAGAATACACGTTTTTTCCTAAAATAATTGAAGACGTTATTGGGCAAAATGACTAGGAAAAAACAAAAATATTATGTGGTTTGGAGGGGCGTAAAGACAGGGGTTTTCACGAGTTGGGAAGACTGTAAAAAACAAATAGAAAATTTTAAAGGAGCTCAATATAAGTCGTTTAATACTAAAGATGAAGCACTTGTGGCCTATAGCAAGAATTATGCTGACTATAGAAAATCAGCTAGTAAATTATTATCGTTAGCGGCAAAAGAAAAATATGGCAAACCTATTTTAAAAAGTTTATCGGTAGATGCGGCTTGCTCAGGAAATCCTGGACTATTAGAATATAGAGGGGTTTTAACAGATACAAAAAAGCAGATTTTTATTGAAGGCCCTTTTAAAAAAGGCACTAATAATATTGGTGAATTTTTGGCATTGGTACACGGTATAGCCTTGTTAAAGCGTAAAAATTTACCTGATTTCCCCATTTATTCTGATTCTAAAACCGCGATAAGTTGGGTGAAAAAAAGGCATTGTAAAACAACTCTTAAGTTTGACGCTGAAAATAGTGAGTTGTTAGCTATTATTAAGCGTGCCGAAAAATGGTTGCAAGAAAATACCTTTAAAAACCCTATTTTAAAATGGGAAACCAAAGCTTGGGGCGAAATACCCGCTGATTTTGGAAGAAAATAGTGATTTTAATATTCGTTGCTGTTATAAATAGATCTAAGAATATTTAAAAATAAAAGGCATCGGTGTTAAGTGATGCCTTTTTTAATAGGGTGTAAAATGCTATTTATGCTACTTTTAACAAAAAATAATTTTTTTTGCCTCGTTGCAATAATACATAATTGTTAGCGATAAGGTCGTTAGAAGTGATTATAAAATCTTCTTTTACCTTTTCTTTATTAACCGATATCGCATTTTCTTTTAATGCTCTACGCGCCTCTCCATTTGATTTTAAAAAGTTGGTTTTTGTAGCAAGAGCATCAATCATAGATAAACCATTTGCTATATCTTGGGTTAAAATCTCTGCTTGCGGAACACCGTTAAACACTTCTAAAAAGGTTTGTTCATCTAATACTTTTAAATCGTTAGCAGTTGATTTTCCAAATAAAATATTAGAGGCAATAATGGCTTTTTCTAATTCTTTTTTTGAGTGAACAAAAGTGGTGATTTCTTCAGCTAATTTTTTTTGCAATATTCTTAGGTGGGGGGCTGTGTTGTGTTCAGCAATTAACGACTCTATAGTTTTTTGATCTAAAAATGTAAATATCTTTATATATTTTTCAGCATCTTCATCAGAAGTGTTTACCCAAAATTGATAAAATTTATAAACCGATGTTTTATCGGCATCTAACCATATGTTACCGCCTTCTGATTTTCCAAATTTAGAACCGTCGGCTTTGGTAATTAATGGGCAGGTAGCAGCAAACGCTTTAGCGTCTTGTTCGGTAGTCATTCTACGAACTAGTTCGGTACCTGTTGTAATATTTCCCCATTGGTCAGAACCGCCCATTTGCAATTTGCAATTGTAGGTTTTGTAGAGATGATAAAAATCGTATCCTTGAATAAGTTGGTAGGTAAATTCAGTAAAACTCATTCCGCCACCACCTTCGCCTGAAATTCTTTTTTTTACAGAATCTTTTGCCATCATATAATTAACGGTAATACGTTTACCTACATCACGAGCAAAATTGATAAAAGAAAAGTCTTTCATCCAATCGTAATTGTTAACTAAAAGAGGTGCGTTTTTGGCAGGATTATCAAAATTTAAAAACCGAGCTAAGGTTTTTTTAATTCCCGCAACATTTTTGGCTAACGTTTCTTCATTTAATAAGTTTCGTTCGTCTGATTTTCCTGACGGGTCTCCAATCATACCTGTTGCTCCGCCGACTAAAGCAATTGGTCGATGCCCTGCTCTTTCTATATGCACCAATAAAATAATAGGTACTAAACTACCTATGTGTAAAGAATCTGATGTAGGGTCAAAACCAATATAAACCGATGTTGGTTCGTTTTGTAATTGTTCTTCGGTTCCTGGCATTATATCATGAATCATACCTCGCCAACGCAGTTCTGAAACTAAATTTTTGGTCATTTTTTTGTTTTTTTAAAGGCACAAAGATAAGTTTATAGAACAAAAAAAACTAAATTAGCTGTATGATTTTAGTTACTGGAGCAACAGGATTAGTGGGGTCGCATTTATTATGTTATCTAACGTTAAAAAACAATAAAGTTAGGGCAATATACAGAACAGAGAAAAAGCGTGAATATGTAAAAACAATTTTTTCGTATTATACTTCTGATGTACAAAAACAGTATGCTAAAATAGAATGGGTTAAAGCTGACATTACCGATATTTCTTCATTATACCCAGTATTTAAAGATGTTTGTGAAGTGTACCATTGTGCAGCGTTAATATCTTTTAGTTCAAGCAACTATGAAAAAATGCGTTTGATAAATATTGAAGGCACAGCAAATATTGTAAACTTTTCGATAGACGCTAAAGTTAAAAAATTATGTTTTGTAAGTTCAATAGCTACTTTAGGTGATAATGTAAAAAAAGAACCCATAACAGAAGAAAATGAGTGGAATGAAGAAAATAATGATTATGCCATTACCAAATATGGGGCAGAAATGGAAGTTTGGCGAGCCAGTCAAGAGGGGGTTGATGTGGTAGTTGTAAATCCAGGAGTTATTTTAGGAGGAGGTTTTTGGAATACTGGTTCAGGACAAATTTTTACTCAAATTTATAATGGTTTTAATTTTTATACTAAAGGTGTTACGGGGTTTGTTGGGGTTTATGATGTAGTTAAAGCAATGGTTTTGTTAATGGAGTCTTCTGTTAAAAATGAGCGATTTATTTTAGTTTCTGAAAACAAATCGTTTAAAGAAGTTATGTTTGCCATTGCTGATGGTTTAGATAAAAAACGCCCACACATAAAAATAGGGAAAATTGTAACTGCTCTTTTTTGGAGATTAAGTTGGGTAATATCTAAAGTTACAGGTAAAGAACCATTACTAACTAAAAATTCATCAGAATCATCGCACTCAAAGTCGTATTATTCGTCAGAAAAAATAAAAAAAGAAGCAAGTTTTACATTTGAATCTATAAAAGATGTAATAGCTAAAACTTGCGCTCAGTTTTTACTTGATAAGTAATTGTTTTAGTTGTTTAATGCTTCTGCACCACCAACAATTTCTAAAATTTCGTTAGTAATAGCTGCTTGACGAGCTTTATTATAAGTTAATAATAATTCGTCACGCAACTCGGTTGCATTATCGGTTGCTTTATGCATAGCAGTCATACGCGCACCATGTTCAGAAGCAAAACTATCTCTAATAGATTTGTATAATTGCATTTTTAATGATTTAGGAATCAATTCTAATACAATTTTTTCTTTAGAAGGCTCAAAAATATAATCTAAGTTTACTGAGGTGTCGCTTTCTACAGGTTTAATAGGCAAAAATTGTTCTACCATAGGTGTTTGAGTTGCCGCATTTTTAAATTGATTATAAATCAATTCTATTTTGTCATATTTTTCATCGGCATAAATACCCATTAATTTTTCAGCAATTACAGCAACGGAATCAAAAGAGAGGTTGTCAAAAACACTATTATTGTTTTCAATAACCGTGTAGCTTTTTGATAAGATATCGTTTCCTTTTTTTCCGATAGTTAATAAATCTACAGATGAGTTTGCGTATTTTTCATTAATTGTTTTTATAGTTTCTTTAATAATAGATGAATTAAAGCCACCACATAAACCTCGATTAGAAGTAATAACAACTAATAATACTTTTTTCACCTCTCTTTGAGTTGAATAAACGCCTCCAGCATCAGCATCTAATGTTGCACTTAAACTTTGTAACAGTTGAGTAAGCTTAGATGAATAAGGACGCATTGCCGTAATAGCATCTTGGGCTTTTTTCAACTTTGCAGCCGATACCATTTTCATGGCACTGGTAATTTGCATAGTTGACTTAATTGAGGTAATTCTGTTACGTATTTCTTTTAAGTTTGCCATACTTTGTAGTATTTACTATTTAATATTGAGTATTAAGAATAAATTTACCCTTAATACTCAATATAGAAGTCTTTTATTAAGCTGAAAATTTTGCTGAAATTTCTTTAGCAGCATCTGTTAAAACATCGATTACTTCGTCAGTTAATTTACCTGATTTTAAAGTATCTAATGAATCTCTATGTTTTGCATTTAAATAGGCTATATAGTCTTTTTCAAACTCTTTAACCTTTTCTACAGGTACTTCTTTTAACAAGTTTTTCGATCCAGCATAAATAATAGCAATTTGGTCTTCTACAGTAAATGGGTCGTTTTGTGCTTGTTTTAAAATTTCAACGTTTCGTTTCCCTTTTTCAATTACATTCATTGTAGCAGCATCTAAATCAGATCCAAATTTAGCAAAAGCTTCTAATTCACGATATTGAGCTTGGTCTAGTTTTAAAGTCCCAGATACTTTTTTCATCGATTTAATTTGAGCATTTCCTCCTACACGTGATACCGAAATACCTACGTTAATTGCAGGACGAACCCCAGAGTTAAATAAATCGGACTCTAAAAATATTTGACCATCTGTAATTGAAATAACATTGGTAGGAATATAAGCAGATACGTCACCCGCTTGTGTTTCGATAATAGGTAATGCTGTTAATGAACCTCCACCTTTTACTTTGCCCTTTAAGGCTTCAGGTAAATCATTCATTTCAGCGGCAATAGCATCATCGTTAATCACTTTTGCAGCGCGTTCTAATAATCTTGAGTGTAAATAAAATACGTCACCAGGATAAGCCTCACGTCCTGGAGGTCTTCTTAATAATAAAGAAACCTCTCTATAGGCAACAGCTTGTTTTGATAAATCATCATAAATAATTAAAGCAGGTCTACCTGTGTCTCTAAAAAACTCTCCAATAGCGGCTCCAGCAAAAGGAGCATATACTTGCATAGGAGCTGGGTCAGAGGCATTTGCAGCAACAATAGTGGTGTATGCTAAGGCTCCTTTTTCTTCTAACATGTTTGCTATAGCAGCTACTGTAGAAGCTTTTTGACCTACAGCTACGTAGATACAATATACTGGTTGACCAGCATCGTAAAATTCTTTTTGATTTAGAATGGTGTCAATGGCAACGGTAGATTTACCTGTTTGACGGTCACCAATAATTAGCTCACGTTGTCCACGACCAACCGGAATCATAGCATCAATAGATTTGATACCTGTTTGTAAGGGTTCTGTTACTGGTTCACGATAAATAACTCCAGGAGCCTTACGTTCTAGAGGCATTTCGTAGGTTTCACCTTCAATAGGTCCTTTACCATCTATAGGTTGTCCTAAAGTGTCTACAACACGACCAACAATACCTTCACCCGCTCTTAAAGAAGCAATTCTTTTTGTACGTTTTACCGTAGAACCTTCTTTTACGTCTGTAGAGGCACCTAATAATACTACCCCTGCATTGTCTTCTTCTAAATTTAATACAATACCTTCTAATCCGTTGTCAAATTCAACTAATTCTCCATATTGTACATTCGATAATCCAAATACACGAGCAATACCGTCACCTACTTGTAAAACGGTTCCTACTTCGTTTAAAGTAGCTGTTGCTTCAAAATTTGTTAATTGTTGCTTTAAAATTGCTGATACTTCAGCTGGTTTAATTGCTGCCATCTTTGTTTTTGTTTTGCTTTATAGGCTATATACTTTAAGCTTTTAGCTTTAATTAAATTTTTGAAATGTAATGACTGTTGTCAAACTCTTTTCTTAATTCGTTGAAATGGTTAGAAATACTTGCGTCGTATTGTATATCTCCAACGCGCAAAATAAATCCGCCTATTATTTTAGGGTCAACGATGTTTTCTATATTGGCTTTGTTGCCTGTTAAAGCAACTATTTTTGTTGCTATTTTTTCTTCGGTTTCTTTGTTTAAAGGAACAGCTGTAGTAACCTTGGCTACTTGTATGCTTTTTAAATGATCGTAAATAATGGTGTATTGTTTGGCAATAGGTAACAACATAACCATTCGCTTGTTTTCTTGTAATAAATTAAAAACACTTAAAGAAATAGCGTTTATTTTGTCAGAAAAAAGGGCCGTTAATACCTTTTTTTTGTCGGCCGCTTTTATAACAGGGCTTTTAAGCATTGTTTCTAAATCGGTACTATTAGAAATCGTTGCGGCTATTAATTGCATATCATTATTTACCTCACTTTCTAGACCTTGTTCTTTTGCAAGGTTTAGAATAGCTTTTGCGTAACGTAGTGCTGCTCTTGTTCCTTTCATCTACCTGCTTATTTTAAAGTAATGTTTTGTAACATATCTTCTACTAGTTTTGTTTGGTCACTAGAAGAAGCTAACTCTTTTTTCACTACTTTTTCTGCAATACCAATAGATAGTTCTGCTACTTGTTTTTTTATATCTGCAACAGCTGCTTGTTTTTCTTGGTTAATAGTCGCTTTTGCATTTACAATCATTTTAGCAGCTTCTTCTTTAGCTTCTTCTTTAGCCTCTGTAATGATATTGTCTTTTATTTCGCGAGCTTCTTTTAACATAGCATCTCTTTCAGCACGGGCTTCTTTTAGCAGTTTATCATTGTCTGCCTGTAAATTTTGCATTTCTTTTTTTGCTTCTTCTGCAGATGCTAAGGCATTTTTAATACCTTCTTCTCTGTCAGTTACAGCGTTTAAAATTGGTTTCCAAGCAAACTTTTTCAAAAATAAATAAAGTGCAATAAAAAGTATTAATTGCCAAAAAAATAAACCTACTGAAAACTGTTCAAATAATTTTTCCATAATCGTTTGTTATCTCAAAAATAATCTGTTTAATTTTAAAAGAACAGCTATAACCAACCGTTATAGCTGTTCTTTATTTGTTTTTAGTTTATACAGCAAATAATGCTGCGAAACCAATACCTTCAATTAACGCTGCAGCGATAAGCATAGCGGTTTGAATTTTTCCTGTAGCTTCAGGTTGGCGTGCAATTGCATCCATAGCAGAGCTACCGATTTTTCCGATTCCGAGACCTGCTCCGATTACTACTAAACCTGCTCCTACAATAGCTGGAATTTCCATAATATATATAATTAAAAATTAAACATTCAATTTATTAAACTAATGGTCGTCATGTTCTTCTACTGCCATGCCAAAATATAAGGCAGAAAGCACCGTAAAAATATAAGCTTGTAAAGCAGCTACTAATAATTCTAAAAGAGCTAATGCAAAAGCTAATAAAAAAGACAATGAACTACCTATCCAATTTTGGAATAAAAAAACCATCCCTATAATACTCATTAATACCACGTGCCCTGCCGTAATGTTAGCGTATAAACGAATCATTAAAGCAAAAGGTTTAATAAAGGTGCCTAATAACTCTATAGGGGCTAAAATTATTTTCATGGGAACAGGAACTCCTGGCATCCAAAAAATATGTTTCCAATAATTTTTATTACCTGAAAAAGTAGTAATAAAATAAGTTATTAAAGCCAAACATAGCGTTACCGCGATATTATTGGTAACATTCATGCCAATAGGAGTTAACCCAAATAAGTTTACAATCCATATAAAGAAAAATATGGTTAACAAATAAGGCATGTATTTTTTATAGTGTTTTTCTCCAATATTAGGACGTGCAATTTCATCACGAACATAAATTATAATGGGTTCTAAAAAACGTGCAATTCCTTTAGGTATTTTATTGTTTATTTTATATGATTTTGCCATACTACTAAACATGAAAAGCATTAAAGAAAAAACCATCAGTATCATCAATACATTTTTTGTGATAGAAAAATCTAATGGTTTTGTATTGGTAGGATGGTGCTCCTCGTTATAATTTATTGTTCCGTTAGCATCGGTTTTGTATATTTTACCATGGTTAATTTTGTAATAACTACCATCTACTTCAGCAACAGTTTCTCCATGGTTAAATTTTGAAGATAAAAACACTTTTAACCCATTATCCCAAAGAATTATAGGTAAAGGAAACCCTAAATATTTGTGTTCACCTGCATCTGTAGTATACGAATACAAACTAAAATCGTACGAATCTTTTAGGTGGTGCTGAATATATTCTTTTACCGCTGTTTTTTTATCGGCGCCCGAATTATCATGCTCTTTATTTGTTATACCAAACGTGGTTAAGGAGGTTAAAAGCAGTAATAATGTGATTTTTTTTACAGTTATTTTTCGATGCATATCACTTAAATATAGTGGCTTTAAAATTCCTGCAAAGGTAGCTTTTTATCTCAAAAATAAAAACTTTTTCTTCTTTTTATTTGGCTTTTTTTAGAGTGCGTTTTTTTTGGTTATTAATTAAATGAAAGTGGTTGTGGTTGGTTGTAAATTATCGTATTATTAGCTACTTATAATTGTGTAAAAACGCTTTATATCTGTATTTAAAAATGTTAGAATGGATCAATATAATTCTTTTATTCCGTTTCATTTTTATTGTTTATGTAACTTTAAGTTAAGTAAAGATTGGTTTTGTTTAAAAGAGGTGTTTATTAATGTTGTTATGTGTAAATATAAAAGATGTTTTTAAGGAATAAAAAATAAAAAAGGCTACTCATTTGAGTAGCCTTTTATTAATTTAATAGTTAAGCTATTAAATGATTATTTTGCTAATTTAATTTCTACACGTCTGTTTTGAGCTCTACCTTGCGCTGTGTTGTTGTCAGCAATTGGGTAGTTTTCACCGTATCCTATAGAAGATAATCTGTTAGCAGAAATTCCTTTACTTACTAAATAGTTTAATACTGCAGAAGCTCTTTTTTCTGATAATTTTTGGTTTAAGGTATTTGAACCTGTATTATCGGTGTGTCCTTCTATAACAAAATTAGCAGCAGGATAATCTTTCATAATTGAGCTGATTAAGTCTAATTTTTGAGTAACACCAGTTTTGAAAGAAGATCTACTTGTGTTGAAGTAAATTGCTCTTGCAAAATCGTTTAAGTTGCTGATTTGGTGAGCAGGAACTTCTTTTACTTCTGGGCATCCGTTATTTGAAGCTACACCAGGTACTTTAGGGCATTTGTCGTCTTTGTCTAAAACTCCGTCTTTGTCGCTATCTGGGTAAGGGCATCCACCATTTGCTGCAGGGCCAGCAACTTTAGGGCATTTATCTGATTTATCAGCTACGCCATCACCGTCTGTATCAGGGCAACCTTTCATAGCTCTAGAACCTTTTACGTTAGGACACATATCGTCTTTATCAGCAATACCGTCGCCGTCAGTATCAGGGCATCCGTTTAATGCCGCTATACCAGCAACTTCAGGACAAGCATCGTCAGAATCTTTAATGCCATCACCGTCTGTATCAGGACATCCGTTAAATTCTTTTAAACCAGCAACTTCAGGGCAAGCATCTTCTTTGTCGTAAATACCATCGTTGTCTGTGTCTTTTCCTCCAAATTTAAACACTAAACCAATAGAATGTTGGAAGTGATCTTGTATTTTGTTTCCAAATTCTTTTTTCCCTCCTGATTGAAAGTTTAAACCGATGTTGTCGTTAAACCAAACGTTAAATCCAAGACCAGCGTTTAATGTTCCTTCACCTTGATCATCTATAGAGGTGTAGCCTCCACCAAGATATACGTAAGGATCCCACCAGCCAGTTTGACCAAACAAATTGTTTAAGTCGTATTTTACATTAGCATCGATAGCCCAATAAAGTTCATCAACGTCATCTTTTGAATGAATAGTTTTGATCTTGTTTAAAGATCCTGCTAATTGTAAAGAGAAACCACTGTCTAAGTATCTGTCAACAGTTATTCTTGAAATTGATGGTAAGATATTCCAGTCTCCAAGACCGATATAATCTTCAGCATATTTTCCAAAGGTGTTGTTGTAGTCAGGTCTTATATCGACCGCATTAACCCCAAAACCAACCACCCACGGGTTGTCTGAATCTTGCGCGCTAACGTTTGCGACTGCAAGCATAAATAAAGCCATTACAGCTAATTTTAGTTGTTTCATTATCAATAAATTTAAATTAAAAGTTCGTTTTATTTAGAGCAAATGTAAGGTCTAAAAACCTATTTACAAAACCAAATCTACAAAAAAATATAATTTTTTTTAAGTTTTTTATAAAGATATTTATAGAATGTTTAATTCTGTCCCAACTTTCACAAATGCCTTTATAGCTTTATCTAAATGTTCTTTTTCGTGTGCAGCGGATAATTGTACGCGAATTCTCGCTTTTTCTTTAGGTACTACAGGGTAAAAGAAGCCAATTACATAAATTCCTTCGTCTAATAATTTATTAGCCATTTTTTGTGATAGTTTAGCATCATATAACATAACAGGTACTATGGCAGCATCGGCGCCTACTAAATCGAAACCTGCTTTTTCCATTTGGGTTCTGAAGTAATTAGTGTTCCATTCTAACTTGTCTCTAAGAGAGGTGTTGTTACTAATTAAATCAAAAACTTTTAGCGATGCTCCTACAATGGCAGGGGCTAATGAGTTTGAAAATAAATAAGGACGAGAACGTTGACGCAATATTTCAATAATTTCTTTTTTACCAGTAGTGTACCCTCCCATAGCACCTCCAAGAGCTTTTCCTAAAGTGCCAGTAACAATATCAACACGGTTCATTACATTTTTTAATTCTACGGTTCCTCTACCTGTTTTACCAATAAACCCAGCAGCATGACATTCGTCTACCATAACTAAAGCATCATATTTATCAGCTAAATCACAAATTTTGTCTAATTTAGCGACAATACCATCCATAGAAAAGACACCATCAGTAACAATAATTTTAAAGCGGTGATTTTTTTTGTTGGCTTCAATTAATTGTTCTTCTAAAGAAGTCATGTCATTATTATTGTAACGATAGCGTGCTGCTTTACATAAACGAACTCCGTCTATAATAGAAGCATGGTTTAAGCTGTCAGAAATAATGGCGTCTTCACTAGTTAGTAAAGGTTCAAAAACCCCGCCATTAGCGTCGAAAGCTGCGGCATATAATATGGTGTCTTCGGTAGTGTAAAAATCAGCAATCTTTTTTTCTAGTTGCTTATGAATGTCTTGGGTGCCGCAAATAAAGCGTACTGAAGACATGCCAAAACCGTGTGTGTCCATCGTGTCTTTTGCTGCTTGAATTACTTCGGGGTGATTTGATAGACCTAAATAATTGTTGGCGCAAAAATTAATTACTTCTTCACCTGTTGAAATTTTGATAACAGCATCTTGCGAAGAGGTAATAATACGTTCAGATTTATATAATCCAGCATTTTTAATGTCTTGAATTTCTTGTTGTAATTGTTCTTTAATTTTTCCGTACATAATTGTTAGTTGTATTAGATTAAAGGTTTGAAATGGAGGTGTTAAATTTTAAAGGGTGTAAAGTTACAAGTTTGAAATTTTTTAATGTACTTCTTCTACTAAAATTTCTTTACCTATATATATGAGTAGTTTTTTTTCTATTTCACAATTCATTTTTTTTAAAACTTGTTCGTACTTCAATAATTGCTGATGATAAGTGTTAGAAGGTTTACCTGTTTTGTAATCTATAATAGTTACTTGTTGTTTTTTGTTAAAAACTAATCTATCAGGAATTATAATTTGACCATCAATGGCTAAGATTTCTCTTTCATTAAATACGGTTACTTGATTAGAGAAGTAGTTTTTTAATTCGGGATGATTTACAATTTGATTAATATTTTTGGTTACGTCTATTGTTTTATCTTGTGAAAGTATGCCTTGTTGTTGGTAACGGTGTACTATAGTGTTCACATCATTTTTTGTAATAATTTTAGCCATCATTTCATGGATTAAAACACCAAAATCAATAGCTTTTTTTTGTTTTGTATTCCAAAGTTTAGAGGCGTTTGCCAACATGTAAATATTGTGTTCTTGCCAAGGAGACGAAATAAATTCTTGTTGTAAAGTAACAATTGATTTTTCTTTTTTTGGAATACTATTGCGATTTTGATTTCCAAATTTATACTCTAAAACATCTTCTTTCCAAAATTGCTTTTGCTTTAAAAAATTGATAAAAATACCTGAGTAAAAATTAGTATTTTCTTCTCCTTTAATAGTTGTCTTTTTTTCGGTAATAATGTGTAGCTGTTCTACAGCTCTTGTTAATGCCACATATAGAAGGTTAAAATTGTCTAATTCTAAAACAGCTCTTTGTTCGTGGTAAATTTCTAATCCTCTATCATTTATATAATTTATATCTTTATTGAAAGGAATTAATAATTCATTAAACGGACTAAAATTTTCGGGCAATTGGTTTAGCCAAACCTTAGGATTTATTTGTCTGTAGATATCTAAATCATACGGGAAAATAACGACAGGAAATTCTAATCCTTTTGATTTGTGTATTGTCATAACCTGTACGGCATTTGAATTTTCAGGCGCAACAATGCTTAAAACATGTTTTTTTTCTTCCCAAAAATCTAAAAACTCTTGAATACTAATTCCTTTTTGCTGTTGTTCTAATACAATGTCTAAAAAGAATTGGATGTAGGCATCAGAAGTTGTTGCCAATTTAAAAACTCGTACAATAGTTTCTATTTTTTCATAGAAAGGTAACTGCTCAAAAGCAGCTTGTGTAAACAAAATGCCGTATTCTTTTAATTGGTTAAAAATAGACCAAGGTAATTGTTTAGCAAACCGATGAAAAAAGAAATCTTTACTCTCGACTATGTTTAAATGATTGTGTAGAAAATATAAAATTTCAAATCGTGTTTCTTCATCATAGGGGTGTTGAATTATTTGTAAAACGTTTCGTATAAAATTTATTTTTGAATTATTTTTAAGTAACAGACTATCTGGCGAAACAACTCGAATTTCATTTTCCGATAAAAATTGAGCAATCTCTTGCCCTTCTTTCTTTTTTCTAGTTAAAACACAAATTTCGTTTGGTTGAAATTGGTTGAGTAAACTATGTATTTTTTCTAAAACCTTTTTAGGATATTTTATTAACTCTTCTGTTTTTTCTTCTTCTTTTTCTAAAAAAGTGAGCGATACAAATCCACCTTTTTTTTTGTTTTCGTATTGCTTGTTACCTTCTATATAAAGTTTTTTATAGCTTTCGTTTTCTAAAAAATTAGCAACATGCGTAAAAAAATGATTATTAAAATCAATAATTTCGCTATAACTACGATAATTTGTTTCTAAGGTTTTTGTTGTTTTTGCAACATGAAATGGATTTGTCGAATTTTGACCATCAGATCCTAAGTTAATAAACTGTTCTGCTTGCCCGCCTCGCCAACGATATATTGCTTGTTTACCGTCTCCTACCAATAATAAGCTACTGTTTTCTTGTGCTAAAGCATTATCGATTAACGGAACTAAGTTTTGCCACTGTAAAACCGATGTGTCTTGCATTTCATCAATAAAATAATGCATAAAACGTTGCCCAATACGTTCGTAAATAAATGGTGCAGGTTGATCTTTTATACTGTCGGAAATTAGTTGGTTAAATTCGGCGTTTAACCGTACGTTATTTTCTTGCTTTAGAGTAGTTAGCTCTAAATTTATATTATTTAAAACAGCTAATGGGATAAGACTTTTTAAAATTAATTTATTTAATGTGAATTGTTGAAAGAGTTGTTCTGATTCTTGATATAAATCTAACAATTGAGGTATAATACCTTCAATAGCTGTTTTTGTATCTTCTGATTTGCTTTTAGCGTAAAAATTGTTTTCTTCTATGCGCTCTCGAAGTTTATTTTGGTCGAAAAACTTAGCTTTTTCAATATTTTGAGTCAACGCAACAAAGTGGTTTGGTAGCATGGATCGATAAAAATCGTTATGCGCTAATCCCATTGTGTTTATTGCCTGTAGACCTTCTTCTCCGATTTTTTTTGCGTGATTTTTTATCTGTTTTTGATGTTGCGCTAGTTTTTGTCGCAGTAGGGTAAAATCAGCTATTTTTTTTTGCGTTAATTTATTAAAGTGATGGGCGTCGTTTTCGTTTAAAAGTATTTTAGAAAACTCGTATAATTCATTAGCGATATCCCATGATTTATCATCGTCTGCTTTATCAAGTGAAAAATCGATTAATGTTTTGGTAAGTTCTGGGTTGGTTCCTATTTTAGAGATAAGTAAATCAACGGCTTCATTTAGCAATAAATTAGCATCCATTTCTACTTCAAAGTTTAACGAAAGACCTAAGTCGTAGGCAAAACTTTTGATAATTTTATGGGTAAAGCTATCAATTGTGGTGATTGAAAAAGCTGAATAATTTTGTAAAATAGCGTCTATAATTTTTTTGCTTCGTTTTTTAATAACATCTCTATCTAAAGCTGTTTCTTCTAAAATTTTAGCGTGCAAATCTGTTTCAAAACCTTCGGCAAAGGCTTGTAGGTTTTTTAAGACGCGTTCTTTCATTTCGCCCGCTGCCTTATTGGTAAAGGTTATTGCTAATACTTTTTGAAATTGAAAAATATCGTTAGAGAGTAAAAGAATTTTTAAATATTCTTTAACCAGTGTAAATGTTTTTCCACTACCAGCAGAAGCATTGTACACTTGAAAAGTTGTTGAATTTTGCACAAAAATATTTTACTGCAAAATACAAAAAGGAATACAAAAATAGGTTTGCACTTTTTTATATTTTAAATCAACTAAAAATTCTCCAAATTTGGGCAACTATAAAGGTAACTATA
The DNA here is from genome assembly GCF_041021355.1 of Tenacibaculum sp. UWU-22. Classification (NCBI taxonomy): domain Bacteria; kingdom Pseudomonadati; phylum Bacteroidota; class Flavobacteriia; order Flavobacteriales; family Flavobacteriaceae; genus Tenacibaculum; species Tenacibaculum sp. UWU-22. The sequence continues at coordinate 54,058 of NZ_JBFNGP010000003.1, forward strand.
AACCCTGCGATAAGAGGTAAAAAAGTGGCTATAAAAGTCCATTTTTTACTTTTTGTTTCTTTATATATGGTGTATATGGTAGTGCTGCACGGGTTGTGTAATAGGCTAAATAGCATTACGTTTATAGCGGTTAATAGGGTCCATCCTCCAGCTCTTAAAACTTCGGAAGTTTCTGTTATTGAGTCTAATTCAAACATTACGCCAGCACCAGCGCCAGCTGAAATTCCAGTTACAAGAACGGTTAGCATTAGTATGGTTGGAATTACAATTTCGTTTGCAGGAATTGCGATGATGTAAGCCAATATAATAACGCCGTTTAAGCCAAATAAAAATCCAAAATTATTAAAAGAATGTACCAACCAAGCTGCAATACTTTGGTTTTCAATGTTGATGTTAGAAATTAACCAAATAACGGCTCCAGCAGGAGCAGCAAATACAATAGCTCGCCATAAAACAATAAGAGTTCTATCAATTAAAGAAGTGTATATTGTTTTCCAAAAAACAGGAGGACGATAGGGGGGGAGTTCTAAATTAAATGTAGAAACTTCTCCTTTTAAAATGGTTTTTGACAGTATCCAAGAAAAGAAAAACATAAAGAATATTCCTAAAATGGCAATGCCAATTACAGCGACTAATGATAGTAGACTTGAGTATGATTTTGGTACAACAGCCCCAACAAATATGGTTGCCAGTAATATTTGTGTTGGCCAACGACCATTGCATAAAGAAAAATTATTAGTAATAATAGCAATTAAACGCTCTCTAGGGCTATCAATAATACGAGTGGCAACTACCCCTGCTGCATTACAACCAAAACCCATACTCATTGTTAAGGCTTGTTTACCATGAGCTCCTGCTTTTTTAAATAAATAATCCATATTAAAGGCGACTCTTGGCAAGTATCCGAAGTCTTCTAATAAGGTAAATAAAGGGAAAAATATTGCCATTGGGGGTAACATTACAGCAATTACCCATGCTACAGCTAAATATACACCATCGATTAAAAAACCACTTAGCCACCATGGCATAGCAATGCCATTAGCGGTCTTTTTTAAGAAAGGATGAACAGTGTCTAATAATACATTTGATAGCATAGAAGAAGGATAGTTGGCTCCAACAATAGTTATCCAAAGCACAATTGCTAAAAGAAGAATCATTATAGGGAAGCCCCATATTTTACTTGTAACAATTTTATCTATTTTAGCATCTAATCGCTCTTTGTTTTTTTTACCTTCCTTTTTTACGGCATCGTTTACAATTTTAGATGCATCGGCATAAATACTTTCTACCAAATTATCATGAAAATCATCTCCAATTTTCCATCGTAACTCTTCTGAAAGGTTAATTATATAATCTGCTGCCTTATTTGTGTTCATTGTGGTTAAATAAATTGTCCTTTTTTTAGTCTTTCAATTATTTGTGTGTCTCCTTCTAATAAGCGAAAAGCTAACCATCGGCTATTTGAAATGGTTGGAAATTCTTTTTTTATTTCGTTGCTTAACGTATTCACAATTTTTTCTACAGGAGCAGGAAGGTTTTTTATTTTTCGAGGTTTACATTGTATTTTGTTGTTTGCTAATTCGCTTATCGTTTTAATTAGTTCAGGAATGCCTTGATTAAATCTTGCGCTTGTTGGTACTACTGGTATTCCTAAGTCTTTTGCTAATGTTCGGGTGTCAATTGTTATGTTATTTCGTTTAGCTTCATCTATTAAGTTTAGACATAAAATAGCTTTGTCGGTTATTTCTAATATTTGTAGTACTAAATTTAAATTTCGTTCTAGTCTGCTGGCATCTACTACAATTACCGTAACTGTAGGTTTGCCAAAAAGAATAAAATTTCGAGCTATTTCTTCATCTTCAGAAGTAGAGAGTAATGAGTATGTTCCAGGTAAATCGATCAATTTAAATTTTTGATGGTTGTATTGAAAGGCTCCTTCTGCTCTAGTAACTGTTTTGCCCGACCAATTGCCAGTATGTTGTCTTAGCCCCGTTAGCGAATTAAAAACAGTGCTTTTACCCGTATTAGGGTTTCCTGCTAAGGCTACAACAAAGTCAAACTCATCGGTTTTTATTCCTAATTTTTTTAATCCTTCTGCCGTATGATGAATACAGTCGTTACACTGATTTTTTGTGTTGTTACTCATAGCTATACTTTTTTAATTAAAATTTTTTCTGCTTGATTATTTCTTAAAGCGATGCTTGTTCCTTTTATTAAAAATGCTTTTGGGTCTTTTAAAGGATTAAGTAAGTCGACACTTACTTTTGCATTTTTTACAAAGCCAAGGTCTAATAATCTACGTCTGTTTTCGCCTCTACATTCTTTAGAAATCCCTATTATTTCTGCAGTTTCGTTTAGTTTTAAGCTAGAAAGTCGCGCTATGTTTTCTTCATTAATTGTGTTTTTTTCTAAAACAACAACAGTAATGTTTTTAGCTACAATCGGAGCTAAGGTGAATTTTTCGCCTTCTGCATGAAAAACAATTCTTGTGTTGTTGTTTTCTACTATTCTTATTTGAGATCCTAAGTGGATGTTTTCTGCTAAAATTTGTTTGTAAATAATGTCTGGTTCATCTTCTATATGGATAATTTCGCCAATGCTATTTACGGTTAAGTTAGAAAGAGGTTTTCCTTTTTTTGAGGTTATTTTACCGGTGTTAGAGGGTATAGGGTCGCCATGTGGGTCAAATTTAGGGTTGCCCAAAATAGCAGCTAGTTTATCAGTTTCTTCTAAGCTTAATTCGTGTTCTTTTTTTTCAGCTCTTTGATGCCATTCTTCTTTTTTAAATCCTGTTTTTTCTGATAAAAATTTTTCCCAAAGGCGGTGAGCTCGTATAATTCTAAGGGCGTATTCATTGCCTGATTCGCTAAGTTTAAAGGTGTCTTTATCTTTATATATTAGTTTATTTTCAATCATTTTATCTATACTTTTAGTTAGTAAATGATTGTTGTGGGGTAGTTTTCTGGTTAAGTTGTTAAGAGTTATTTCATCACCATTTTCTTGGCTATGGTAAAGACTTTTTAAAATGTCTTCTACAGCAACTTTTAAGTTTGATTTAAGATTTTTTTTAAGTAAGTAAAACCACCCTTTAAACGGTCTAAATGTGTAATAGAGTAGTGTTGTTAAAATCAAAAACGACACGAGTAATAGGATTGGGTTTTTAGAACTCATTGTTTTTGAATATATAAATTAGCTGCTATTTTATTTGAAATAGATACTTTTTCGTGATTTATCTTGATTGATAATGAGTTGTCGAATGGCTCTTTTTCTAATACTTTTATAGTTTCTCCAAGTGTAATGCCTATTTTATCTAGGTATTGTAAAAATGTTGGCGAAGAATCGTTAACGCCTACAAAAACCCCGCTTTCATTTTTTACCAAAGTTGATAATAATGTTTTTTTTACAGAAAGCAAATCGCCTTGTTTGTTTGGTATAGGGTCCCCATGTGGGTCATATTTTGGAAACCCTAAAAAAGCATCTAATTCTTCAATTAATTTGGGAGATTTTATATGTTCTAACTGTTCAGCTACTTCGTGTACTTCATCCCAAGAAAAATTTAATTTTACAGCTAAAAACACTTCCCAAAGACGATGTCTTCTAACAATTGAAATGGCAGTTATTTTACCAAAATCAGTTAAAATAACTCCTTTATATTTTTTGTGAATAACTACATTTTTATCAGATAGTTTTTTAATCATGTCGGTAACCGAAGAAGCTTTTGTTTTTAGCTTTTTGGCAATTGCATTTGTGCTAACTCCTTTGTTTATGGTGTTCGCTAAGTGATAAATAGTTTTAATATAGTTTTCTTCAGATTGGCTAAACATAATAAAAAATAATTAACACAAAAGTACAAAATTTTTGGGTTACATAATTTATTTTTTAGAGGAGGCTAAAAATAAATTATTAAAAGTAAAAAAGTCACGGTTGTATTTTTTATAAGATAGATATTTATTTTTAAAAAAAAGAAAGATGGGTTTTTGTTTTTAGTTGATGCTTCAGTTGGTCTATTTTTTCATGCATACTGGTAAAGAATATACGTTTATCAATTTCAGCATCACCTGATATTTTTTTAGCAAATTGTAATTGGGTTTTTAAATAAGACTCAATTTCGACACATGTTTTTTTGTCATCAATAATTATTTCAGAGAGTGAGGTGTATGGTATTAAAGCAGCTTTTGTTTTAGAAGAGCTGAAAAACAATATATTGTTTAAGTTGATTAATTTATTTTGGTATATTGTATAATTTGTATGCTCTTGACTACACCAAAGCTCATTAGTTGCTTTTACCTCTATATCGTTTACTAAGGTGGTTATTTCATCGCAGAGTTGTATCGCTTCATTTTTTTGTATAAGCTTAGCCTTGTGAAAATAATAAATTTGATATAAAAAGCTGTCAATAGTGGTGGTACTCCATATTTCAGTAATATTCATTTTTTTGAAAAAACGTTTATAGTCTTTTAGGAGCTGAATTAATGAAGGTTTTACTGTAAACTTATTTAGTTCTATATTTTTTGTTTCTAAAGAATTTGAATGAATATTAGAAAAAGTGTATAGGTTAAATTTAGCTAGTAGCGTGTTGTTTGGAATGTGAAAGAGCGGTATATTTTTTAAGACAAGAAGGATATTTATATTTTCATGTTTTAAAAATTGTTTGATAAATAAATTTATATTTTCAAAATAAATTTCAATATCTTCTTGTGTGTTTTTATTTACAAAAATGGATTCGTTTTTTATAAAATCATAAAGGTTGTAAATAGGTATTTTATAATGTCGTATTAATTTTAATGCATCTTCAAAAGATAAGGCGGTTTTATTATTTATTCTTCTATAGGCGGCATCGTAACTGATGTCTAAAACATCTGATAATTCTTCAATTAAAGAGGTTTTTTTTGGCGTCTTTTGTTTAATATAGTTGAATAATTGGTCTTCTATTTTTAATTTCATATAATTTTTTTGCGTTTTTTGCAAATAAATATATAAAAAAAATGTAAAAAAAATAAAAACTTAAGTTTAAATCTTTTTACATTTGACCCAGCTTAATTGCTATAATAAAAGATGAATTGGGGGATACATCTTTATTATCCTAGAAGTCTTCTTAAGAAGACTTCTTTTTTTTATAGAGGAGTTTTGTTTGATTGTTTTTATTTAAACTTTCAAATCTTCTTAAGTTGTTCGTTTTGGAGACTCAGTATATATATTATTAAAAAGTTCTTATTTCTTTTGCTTGTGAAGCATAACATATTGATAATATATGAGTTATAATTATGTGAATTAACTTTTTTAATAGTAAACTTGTTTTTTTTTATAACTTTACAGATTAAAAAATGTTTAATTTAATTTATTTGCAGTGAATATTAAACTACACCCCTATAACCTTGAGTTAAAACATACTTTTACTATTTCTAGAGAGTCTCATAATTTTCAACCTTCGTTAATTGTTGAGTTAACAGGCAATGGCTTTTCAGGTTTGGGTGAAGCTACTTCAAACCCGTATTACAACATTACTGTTGAAAATATGACAGAAATTATTGCTAAGAATATAGATTTAATCACTTCGTTATCTCAAGAAACACCTTCTCGTTTTTGGGAAGTACTATATCCGTATTTTAAAGAAAATTTATTCGCTTTGTGTGCCTTAGATATGGCTTTTAATGATTGGTATGCGCAAAAAAAAGGAAAAAAATTATATGAGCTTTGGGGGTTAAAAACTAATAATAATCCAAAAACAGATTATACAATTGGTATAGACTCTATTGAAAAAATGGTTGCAAAAATGAAAGAATTGCCATGGCCGATATACAAAATAAAATTAGGAACTAAAGACGATATTCGTATAGTAACTGAGTTAAGAAAGCATAGTAAAGCTCTTTTTAGAATTGATGCAAATTGTGGTTGGACTACTGAACAAGCAATTCAAAATTCATTTAAACTTAAAGAGTTAGGAGTCGAGTTTTTAGAACAGCCCTTAAGAGCGGATAATACAGAAGGAGCACTTGAATTATATAAAAAAAGTGCTTTACCTATTATCGCGGATGAAAGTTGTATTATAGAGAGTGATGTAGATAAATGCTTGGGATTGTTTCATGGTATTAATGTGAAATTAACCAAGTGTGGGGGATTAACACCGGCCAAAAGAATGTTAGAAAAGGCGAAAAAATTAGGAATGAAAACAATGGTGGGGTGTATGACCGAGTCAACAGTTGGTATATCTGCTATTGCACACTTATTACCACTTTTAGATTATGTAGATATGGATGGCGGATTATTATTGAAAAAAGACATTGCAAAAGGAGTGGTTATAGAAAAAGGAACCGTTTATTATGCTAATAAAAATGGAATAGGAGCTACTTTGTTGTAATGATACAGTTAAATAAAATACCTAATACTAAAATTATTGTTAAAGATAAAGTGTATTTGTTTTTTAGTGGCACTTCGTATTTAGGTATTTCGTCACTTACAAAATTTCAAAAAATTGTTGCTAAAAAAACAAAAAAATGGGGCACAGCTTATGGTAGCTCTAGAAAAGCGAATATACAGTTAAATATATATAAAAAAGCAGAGTTGTTTTTTGCAAAATTTTTACAAAAGGAGCAGAGTGTAACCGTTTCTTCAGGTACTTTAGCAGGTATATTTTCTTTACGAGCACTAGCCAAACTAACTGATGTGTTTTTTTATATGCCTAAAACACATCCTGCTATTTTAAGAGATGGTGCAGTGCCTATTTATACGGTAAATAATGTGTTAAATACAGAATTGCTTAAACTGAAAAACAAAACAATTTGTATTTTATCAGATGCTATTGCTATGTTAGAAACAGCTCCATTTTCTTTTAATTTTTTAGATAAAATACATGCAAGCAATACTATTTATGTTTTATTAGATGAATCGCATAGTTTGGGGGTTTTAGGAGAAAATGGTTGTGGTATTTCAAATCAAATAACTAAAAATAAACGTGTAAAAATTATAATTACTTCTTCGTTGGGAAAAGCCTTTGGAATTAATGGAGGGGTTATCGCAGGAGATAAAAAAATTATTGAAATCATTAAAAAAGATTCGTTGTTTATTGGAAGTGCAGGTATGAGCGCTGCCTATTTAGATGCGTTTATGCAGGCGCAAAAAAAAGGAATATATAAAAAACAGCTGGTAAAACTAAAGAAAAATGTAGCCTATGTTTTTAGTAAATTAGAAGGTAATAATCAAATAAATGCAACCGAATCGTATCCTGTTTTTTTTCATAAAAATGAAGAGATAGGAGATAAATTAATGCTTAAAAACATAATTATAACCTCATTTTATTATCCTACAAGTAATAAAAAAATTAATAGAATTGTTATAAATGCGAATCATACCAAAGCTCAATTAAATTTATTAATAAAATCTTTGAGTAGCTAAAAATAGCTTGTTTGTTATTATAATTCTGGTATGTGTTATTTTTGTGCTTTTCAGTATCTTTGTTTTGATGTTTACACCCATTAATACGTTATCAGATCAAGCAAGGGTTTGGATTTACCCTTCGAGTAGAAAGTTTTATGCTGAAGAAATAACTTCGCTTACTAATAAATTACAAGATTTTGTAACATTTTGGAATAGTGATATTGCTAATTTTAAAGCATCTTTTGAATTAAAATACGATAGATTTATTATTTTTTATGTAGACGATGATGTCTCTGTTTCTCTTGCTGATATCAATCAACAAATTGCCTTTGTTTTAGAATTGGAACAGCAATACAGTATAACATTATTAGATAAAATGAATGTGTGTTTTAAGCAAGGAAAATATATTCAATATAAAGAGCTAAAAGACTTTAAAAAATTGATTAAAGATAGGGCTGTAACCGCTAAAACTATTGTTTTCGATAATTTAGTAAATACAAAGTTTGACTTAGAAAACTATTGGGAAACACCTCTTTCAGAAAGTTGGTATAATCGATTTTTATAAGCTGTTTACAAAATCTTCAATACTCAAGGCATTTTTAACTGAAAATTCACCAATTTTAGTACGTCGTAAAGCCGATAAGTGAGCTCCTGAATTTAGGGCTAATCCAAAATCATGAGCTAACGAACGAATATAGGTGCCTTTGCTGCAAACCACTTTAAAATCAACTTTTGGTAATGTAATATTGGTAATTGTAAAACTAGTAATTTCTATTTCGCGTGGCGTTATTGTAGTCGATTCGCCTTTTCTTGCTAATTCGTATAATCGCTTTCCGTCTTTTTTTATGGCAGAAAATATAGGGGGTTTTTGTAAAATTTTTCCTACGAACTGTTGGGTTGTTTGGTGTATTAAGTCGTCAGTAATATGGGCAGTAGAAAATGAGTTATTTACTTCGGTCTCTAAATCGTAACTAGGGGTTGTGGCACCCAAAACAAAAGTGCCAGTATATTCTTTTATTTGCCCTTGATAAGTTGTGATGTTTTTTGTTTCTTTTCCGGTACAAATTAACAATAAGCCCGTTGCTAATGGATCTAAAGTGCCAGCATGACCTACTTTAATTTTTTTAAGATTAAATTGTTTTTTTATATGCCAGCGTAATTTATTTACGGCTTGAAAAGAGGTCCACTCTAGAGGTTTATCAATTAATAAAACTTGTCCGTTTTCAAAATCTTTGACCGTTAGCATTTATTTAAATAATTAATTTACCAATAAAAAAGTGAATGATTAGTAATACAACACCTAATAAAATTCGATAATATCCAAAAATTTTAAACCCTTTTTTACTTAGATAGTCAATAAATGATTTAATAGCAAATAAGGCAACTATAAAAGCAATAATATTTCCGATAATTAAACAATTAACTTGAGTGTCATTTAATTCAAAACCAGCTTTGTAATAATCGTATAATTTTTTTGCAGTAGCACCAAACATGGTTGGTACGGCTAAGAAAAAAGAAAATTCAGCGGCTGTTTTACGGTTAATTCCTTGTGTCATGGCGCCTACTATACTGGCACCACTTCGCGATGTACCTGGTATCATGGCAATACATTGAAAAAAACCAATTTTTAAAGCTGTTAAATAACTAATTTTTGTGTGGGCTGTTGGGTTTTTAGGGTCTATTTTTTCATTTCCTTTAAACCAGTCGTCTACTTTTAGTAGTATAATTCCACCTAAAATTAAAGTAAAGGCAACAGTAATAGGACTTTCGAGTAGACTATCGATTATGTCATTTAATAAAAGACCTAAGAAAACAGCGGGTAAAAAAGCTACAAAAAGTTTTGCGTAAAAATCAAAACTTTGAAAAAATCGTTTCCAATATAGAATCACTACCGATAAAATGGCACCTAATTGAATAACGATGGTAAATAGTTTGGTAAAGTCATCTGAAGCAATTTTCATAAAAGAAGAGGCAATAATCATATGACCTGTAGAAGAAACAGGTAGGTATTCTGTAATTCCTTCAATAATTGCTAAAATAATAGCTTGTAAAATGCTCATGGTTATTTTTTAGGATTCAAAAGAATTGCATAAATTTCTAGACCAAGACCTAAAAGAACTAAAGTAGGGGCTAAACGTATTCTTCTCCAGCTATAAATAGCTTCGTTAAAAATTTTAGGGTCATCACTTCCGCCACCTGCCATTAATAAAAAACCTAATGCAATTATACCAATTCCAAACAGCATAAATTGGTAATTTTTTTTACCAAATACAAATTGGGGTTTTTCTATGTTTTTATTTTTTTTCATCTATTTTATTTTTTCGATAGGTTTTTATTTTTAAAATTTATTTGGCGAGTATTTGTTATTTATGCTCAATATTTTTAAGCATTTCATGCTAGTAATATAATTCGTCTGTTTGCAAGTTTAAAAACCGTTGAGTTGCAAAATAAGTACTTAACCAAGTAATTACAAAAGCTGTTACAATAATACCTCCAACTAGGTATGTGAGCGAAATATAATCTTTAACGAGTGCCAAAGAGGGCGCAAGTTTATTTAAATAATAAATAACAGTGCCTAGACCAATTAATGCAATTAAGGTGGCAATCATGCCTAATTTAATGCTTTGCCAAATAAACGGTCGACGAATAAAACCTTTAGTAGCACCTACCATTTGCATGGTTTTAATATTAAATCGCCGAGCATAGATAGATAGCCGAATAGAACTATTGATTAAAATAATAGCGATTAGCCCAAAAAAGCAGCTTAAAATTAATAGCCAAAAACTAATTCGTTTTATGTTTTTGGTAAGTAGTGTAATAAGTGGTTTATCGTATGAAACTTCTGCAATTAAATTGTTTTTGTCAAAGTTAACTTTGAGGTCTTCCATTTTTTCGGGAGTCACATAGTCGGCTTTTAAGTATAAGTCAATACCATCTTTTAGAGGGTTTGTGCCTAAAAATTGCAAAAAATCTTCTCCAATATCTTTGCTATAAGTTTTAGCGGCCTCTTCTTTGGTAACAAAAATAATTTTTTTGGTATAGGGTTGTGTTGATAAAAAAGTGCGTAAGTTTTGTATGCTATCTTTTTTCACATTATCTTTTAAAAACAATGTCATCGCTACTTTTTCTTTAAAATGATTGGCAACTTTAGTCGATTTTAGTAGTGTTAAGCCTAGTATTCCAATCATAAATAACACTAAAGCAATGCTAATTATAACCGAAATGTACGACGATTGTAAACGTCTTTTTTGATACGAATCGAAAGACTTAGTCATATAAAATTACGTTCTTTTTTTGCGTTGCAAGATACTAATTTAAAATAGTTGACCTTACTAGTTTATTATATTTTAACTATTCTATTTCTTGACACAATTCAATAAGCACACCGTTGGTTGATTTGGGGTGTAAAAAAGCAACCAATTTATTATCGGCTCCCCTTTTTGGAGTAGAATTTAAAATTGTAAATCCTTTTTTTTGTAGTCGTGTAATTTCTTGTTTTATGTCTTTTACAGCGAAAGCAATATGATGTATGCCTTCTCCCTTTTTTTCTATAAATTTTGCAATAGCACTGTTAGAATTAGTGGCTTCGAGTAATTCTATTTTGTTTGGACCACATTTAAAAAACGATGTTTTAACACCTTCGCTAATTACTTCCTCTATTTTATATTCATTTTTGCCAAATAAAGCAGAAAACAAGGTGTTAGATTTTTCTATATCTTTTACAGCAATGCCTATATGCTCTATTTTTTTCATAGGGATAAATTTAAATTAAATATTTTTTTGTTTGGCAAAAATTTATTTAGAGGTAAAGATATGTTATTCAAAAGTGTTTAAAAAGTAGTAATTAATAATTTTTTTAATAATTTGAACGTTTATTTTTTTATTTTAGTTCTGTAATAATAGAATTTGATTAGTTGTAAAAAAAAGCATCTAGTTAAACTAGATGCTTTGATTATACTCAAGCAATCTTCCCTGTTCTTTTACTTAAAAAAAACATAAAAAATATGTGTGTGCAAATATTTAAAAGCCATTATGCGTGTGCAACCGTTAATTGCTTGTTTTTTATACAGGAAAAACACCCTTTTAAAAAAAGCATAACCTCTTTTTTTTGTTAAAAAAATATTATAAAAAGCTGTAAATAAATTAATTAAATGTATTTTGGGAGAAATAGATTATTTGTGTTTTGGTTAAAACCGTAACTTGTGGTTTATTAACTTTAAATAATTGTGTTATGAAATCAATTAACAATTTTTTTTATCTGTTAGCTAGTTGCGTGTTTATTCTTACATCATGTGTTAATCAGCAAAATGCTGAAAATTTTGAAAAACCTAAAAATGCTATTTCATATGAAAAAGCTAAAGCATTGCAAAAAGAGTATTTAAACACTAGGGTAAAATCTATTCAAGAGGCTTATAAAGCTTTAGGGATAGAAAAGAAACCAGATGTTAGAGATGTTACCTATAGTCTTGAGGGCTTAAAGCAATATCTTGCTTATGTAGAAAAAGAGGCGGAAAAAAAAGGATTGAAAGGCTTGGGTATTCGAGTGTATTTAGGAGCTTATAAAGGGGGTGATGTAACGATGTTTTTTATGCCAACTCATCAAAAAACACCAAAAGCCAGTAATGTGAACAACTTTTTTTATGTGGCAGAAGATGAGGTTATAGAAGGAGTAGATGGCTATAATTTTGGTATAGGAGGTCAACCTCCGCGTGATATGAAATAGATAAAAATATAATGGCTTTTTCTGATTTAATTTATATAATATTAGTATTTGAAGTTTTAGCTGCAATTATAGCAACTATATATTATAAGAAATATAAAAACACTACTGAAAGGTATTTTTTGTATTATCTATGGGCTGTGTTTTTTGTTGAAATGGCAGGGTTGTCGTATTGGAAAATTTTAAAATCAGGCAATAATTACTGGATATACATTATCTACACCTACTTTAGTTTTTTATTTTTCTTTTATTGGTTTTATTCCATTTTAGAAAAAAAGAAATATAAAAAAATATTACTTTTTTTAGCTTTTATTTTTTCTGTGTATGGTATTTATAATTTTATGGTTTTAAGTTGGAATCAATATCAAATTCCTACTTTTGTTTGTGGGGCTATAATTACGATTATTTCGGCATTACTTTATTTTTCTGAATTATTAGATAGTGATAAGGTGCTTAATGTAAAAACAGAACTTCGTTTTTGGATTGCAACAGGTTTGTTGTTGTTTAATGTAGGAATGACTCCTTTTATGATTTTTTCTGATTATTTTAAGTCTGATAACCGATTATTTGTTATTATTTTAGTGTCGCTAAATTTTATTTTATATGGCTGTTATTCATTAGGTTTTATATGGTTGAAACCAAAGAACAAATAATATTTATAATTACTTCTGTATTAGTGCTATTAATGGCTTTTACAGTTATAGTTCTTTTTGTTGTTTTTCAGCGTAGAAAAAACAAATTATTAGAAGCGCAAAAAGAAGCAAAAAAACGTTTTGAAAATGAAATAGCAAAAACACAAATAGAAATTAGAGAAGAAACCTTACGTAATATTAGTTGGGAGTTGCACGATAATATAGGGCAGTTATTAACCTTGGCAAAAATTCAAATACAAACGGCTACCAAAGAAAATGTAAAAGAAGTGTCAGAAACGATTTCGAAAGGGTTAAATGAGGTTCGGTTATTGTCGAAATTAATTAATCCTGAAATAATCAAAAACATTCAGTTAAAAGAAGCAATTCAACTAGAGATTGATCGTTTTAACAGACTGAATTTTATAGCTTCTAATTTATATGTTATCGGAGAAGAACAACCGATTGATGAAAAAGCGGCAATTATTATTTTTAGAATTTTACAAGAGTTTTTTTCAAATACCATTAAACATTCTAAAGCCTCAAAATTAAATGTGATACTCGATTTTAAAAAAAATGAGTTAAATATTAAAGCAGAAGATGATGGGATTGGTTTTAATGCAGATACTATAAAAAGTAAAGGTATAGGCTTAAGTAATATTAAAAGCAGAGCAGCTTTAATTAAGGCTGAAATTAATTTAACCTCTAAAAATAATAAAGGCACAACTCTTATAATTAACTATCGTTTTTAATAGTAAAGATTTTAGAAAAGAAAGATTAAACAAATAAATAAAGTGCCAAAGAACAACGATTTAACTTAAAATTATTCTAATGACATATTCGGTTGTAATTGTAGACGATCATACATTATTATCACAAGCTATAGAAAGTATGGTTAATATGTTTGATAAATTTAAAGTTTTATATACCTGTAAAAATGGGAAAGAGGTGGTAGCAAAATTTTCTGCATCGCCTAAGAACATTCCAGATATTGTTTTGATGGATGTAAATATGCCTGTTATGAACGGTGTAGAAACTACACAATGGATTGTAGAAAACCATCCAAATGTATATGTTATGGCATTGTCGGTTGAAGATACAGATACTACTATTTTAAAAATGATACAAGCTGGTGCTGTTGGATATTTATTAAAAGATACCGAAAAAGAAGTGTTGTATAAAGCCCTGTCAGAAATTATTGATAATGGGTTTTATCATACAAAAAATGTAACTAATTTATTAATAAATACGGTTTCGGGTAAAGAAAATACAACACATCAGTTTAAAGAAAACGAGCTTACTTTTATGAAACTTTCTTGTACTGAACTTACCTATAAAGAAATTGCAGATAAAATGTGTTTAAGTCCTAAAACAATTGATGGTTATCGCGATAGCTTATTTGTTAAATTAAATGTTCGTAATAGAGTAGGGCTAGTAATGTATGCCATTAAAAATAAAATTTACACCCCATAAGTCAACTGATTTTATCCGTAATATGTAAAAGTAAAGAGCGTTATTAACTCTTTATATTTAAACATATTTTAATGCTTATTTTATTGTGTTAAAACAACTAAAATAATCATTAAATTTGCCGAATGGAAGAAACACACAGACAGCGCAAAATTGCAGGAGTATTGCAAAAAGATTTGGTAGCGATATTACAAAAAGCGGCTCAAGAAGGTATGAAAGGAGTAATTATATCTGTTTCTAAGGTTTCGGTTACTTCAGATTTAAGTATTGCTAAAGTATACTTAAGTATTTTTCCTTCTGAAAAGAGAGCGCAAATTGTTGAAGGAATAAAATCAAACACAGTACTTATTAGACATGAGTTGGCAAAACTTACTCGAAATCAATTACGAAAAATGCCAGAACTCTTATTTTTTGGAGACGACTCTTTAGATTATATTGAAAAAATAGACAAATCTTTAAAGGGAGATGATGAAAATCCAATAAAAAATCCAGAAATTTTACCCCGTCGTAAAAAAAAATAAGTATTGAACTTTCCGTTATACATAGCTAAAAGATACGTGTTTGCTAAAAGTGGTAACAATGCGATTAACATTATTACGATTATAGCCACTTTTGGTGTAATTGTAGGGTCTTTGGCTTTATTTATTATTCTTTCTGGTTTTACAGGGTTGCGAACATTTAGCTATTCGTTATTAGATGCTTCAGATCCAGATTTAAAAATTACGCCAGTAAAGGGAAAAATATTTGTGTTTACCGATAGTATTCAACACATTTTAGAAAATCATACCGATATTTCATCTTTTTCTAAGGTTGTTGAAGAGCGGGCATTGCTTCGTTATAAAGATAAAGAAGAGATTGCCTATATTAAAGGAGTAGATTCAACTTATAATAGAGTGGTTGAAATAGATTCAGCTATACAGGTAGGTACATGGCTCGATTTTGATTATAAAAATACCGCAGTTATTGGTAATGGAATTTCGTATAAACTTTCGCTTGGAATTTTAAATTTTGGCGAACCATTACAAATCTTAATGCCCAAATCAGGTAAAGGATTAATTAATCCGATGAACGCGTTTAGGAATGTTAAAACCCAAATTACGGGTATATACAGTGGTACAGAAGAATTTGAAAACAAGTTTGTATTTACCAATATTACTTTAGCGCAAGATTTATTACAATATCAAAAAAACCAAATAACAGCGATAGAAATTAAACTAAAAAACAAGGCTTTAGCTATTTCGTTAAAAAACGATTTACAAAAAGCTTTAGGTAATACTCTTAAAGTACAAACTCGGGCTGAGTTAAACGAATTGTTTTATAAAGTTATCAATTCAGAAAATGTTATTTCATACCTTATTTTTACACTTGTAATTATTATTGCGTTATTTAATGTAATTGGGGCTATTATTATGATGATAATTGATAAGCGTAGCAATTTAAAAACCTTGTTTAATTTAGGAACCACAGTAAAAGAAATTAAACAAATTTTTGTGTTTCAAGGGTTTTTACTTACGTTGTTTGGTACAGTTGTAGGGCTGTTTATAGGGGTGGTGTTAGTGCTTATACAAAAACAATTTGGGTTGTTTATGGTAACGCAAAATTTGCCTTATCCAGTAGAATTTCGTTGGACAAACTTATCAATTGTAATAGTAACGATTTCTATTCTTGGCTTTTTAGCCTCTAAAATTGCAAGCAATAGAATTACTAGTGATTTTATTACACAATAAGATTTTTAACGTAAGGATTGGGTGTGTGTTTAACTACTAAAATTCAGTAATAGTAGTATTTTTATATTTTTCTTGTACTTCATCAAAAACAGCAAACACCTCATTGGGGTGGTCTAAGGTTACCATTTTTAATCGATATTCTTTAAAATGTGGGATTCCTTTAAAATAGTTGGTGTAATGCCTTCTGGTTTCTACAACACCTAAGTGTTCGCCTTTCCAATCAATAGCCATTTGTAAATGTCTTCGAGCCATATTAGCACGCTCAGAAATAGTTGGTTTTGGCAAGTGTTTTTTAGTTTTAAAATAATGTTTTACTTCATTAAAAAACCAAGGATATCCAATAGAAGCACGTCCTATCATACAGCCATCTAGCCCAAATTTATCACGCATTTTCATCGCTTTTTCAGGTGAGTCAACATCGCCATTTCCAAAGATAGGAATATGCATGCGTGGGTTGTTTTTAACCTCGGCAATAGGCGCCCAGTCAGCATTACCCTTATACATTTGTGCTCGAGTTCTACCATGAATAGAAATAGCTTTACACCCTACATCTTGTAATCGTTCAGCTACTTCAACAATTTTAATAGAATCTTGATCCCACCCTAAACGGGTTTTTACAGTAATTGGTAAATTGGTGTGTTTTACCATGGCTTTGGTTAACGAAACCATTAAATCAATATCTTTTAAAATTCCTGCACCAGCACCACGCGAAACTACTTTTTTTACAGGGCATCCAAAATTAATATCAATAATATCAGGTTGGGTTTTTTCTACAATTTCTACTGAGCGTAACATTGAATCTAGATTTGCTCCAAAAATTTGAATTCCCACAGGGCGTTCTTTTTCGTATATATCTAGTTTCATCACGCTTTTTGCTGCATCACGAATTAATCCTTCCGAAGAAATAAATTCAGTATACACTACATCGGCACCATTTTCTTTGCACAAGGCTCTAAACGGTGGATCGCTTACATCTTCCATAGGCGCTAATAATAGCGGAAAATCAGGAAGTTCTATGTCGCCAATTTTTACCATAACTTTAATTGACTGCAAAGTTACTTTTTATTTTTTATTACGTAAATTTTTAATTGTACAGCGTTTTACAAAAAAGTATCTTTGTCGGTCACAAGAAGTTAGAATACGAAGTATGAAAAACATTAGAAACTTTTGCATTATCGCACATATTGATCATGGTAAAAGCACCTTGGCAGATCGTTTATTAGATTATACAGGGTCGGTTACTGAGCGAGAAAAGCAAAATCAATTATTAGATAATATGGATTTGGAGCGTGAACGGGGTATTACCATTAAATCACACGCTATTCAAATGGACTATATTTACAAAGGTGAAAGCTATATTTTAAATTTAATTGACACACCGGGTCACGTAGATTTTTCGTACGAAGTATCTCGCTCTATTGCAGCTTGCGAAGGCGCTTTGTTAATTGTTGATGCTGCGCAGAGTATTCAGGCACAAACCATTTCTAACTTGTATCTAGCATTAGAAAATGATTTAGAAATTATTCCAGTATTAAATAAAGTTGATTTACCATCTGCAAACCCAGAAGAGGTAACTGATGATATTGTTGATTTATTAGGTTGTACACCAGAAGAAGTTATTCATGCAAGTGGTAAAACAGGTTTTGGAGTTGAAAATGTTTTGGAGGCTATTATCGAAAAAATTCCTGCTCCAAGTGGTAATCCAGAAGCACCGTTAAAAGCCTTGATTTTTGATTCGGTTTATAATTCTTATAGAGGGGTAGAAACCTATTTTAGAGTGGTTGATGGTTCTATAAAAAAGAATCAACAAATAAAATTTATGGCTACAGGTAAACGATATGATGCAGATGAGGTAGGTACTTTAAAATTAAACCAAGTTGTAAAAAACGAAATTAAAACGGGTGATGTTGGGTATTTAATTACAGGCATAAAAGCTGCTAAAGAAGTAAAAGTAGGTGATACAATTACCGATTTTGCAAACCCAACGGCTAGCCGAATTGAAGGTTTTGAAAATGTAAAGCCAATGGTTTTTGCAGGAATTTATCCTGTAGATACAGAAGATTACGAAGAACTTCGTGCTTCGATGGAAAAATTGCAATTAAATGATGCTTCTTTGGTTTTTCAGCCCGAGAGTTCTGCTGCATTAGGTTTTGGTTTTCGATGTGGTTTTTTAGGAATGTTGCATATGGAGATTATTCAAGAGCGTTTAGAGCGTGAGTTTAACATGACTGTTATTACCACGGTGCCTAACGTTTCTTATCATGCTTATACAAAAAAACATATTGATGAGGCTATTATTGTAAATAATCCATCTGACTTGCCTGATCCGTCAAAATTAGATAGAGTAGAAGAGCCTTTTATTAAGGCATCTATTATTACAAAGGCTGATTTTGTTGGTCAAGTAATGAGTTTATGTATTGATAAGCGTGGTCAAATAGTAAACCAAACATATTTAACTCCTCAACGTGTCGAATTAATTTTTGATATGCCGTTGGCAGAAATTGTTTTTGATTTTTACGACCGATTAAAAACCGTGTCTAAAGGTTATGCTTCGTTTGATTACCATCCTATTGGTATGCGAACATCGAAACTAGTACGTGTTGATATGTTGTTAAATGGGCAGCCTGTAGATGCTCTTTCCGCTTTATTGCATGCCGATAATGCATACGCTATAGGTAAACGAATTTGCGAAAAATTGAAAGAATTAATTCCGCGCCAACAGTTTGATATTCCAATTCAGGCAGCTATTGGTGCAAAAATTATTGCTCGTGAAACGGTAAAAGCCCTACGTAAAGATGTAACCGCTAAATGTTATGGAGGTGATATTTCTAGAAAAAGAAAACTTCTTGAAAAACAAAAAAAAGGTAAAAAACGTATGCGACAAGTGGGTAATGTAGAAATTCCCCAACAAGCATTTATGGCGGTATTAAAATTAAACGATTAGTTTTATTGATAAATTAAGACTGTAAGAGCAAAGATAAAAGCATAAAAAAATCCCATTTTGATATACTAAAAATGGGATTTTTTTTATACGGTTAATTTAGATTAATCTCTGCTTGCCAGTAATCGTAATATCCAATAAGCTAACATGGCTAATGAACCTAAAGCAGATACTAAATATGTTCGAGCTGCCCACTTTAGTGCATCTTTAGAACCAGCTAATTCTTCACGAGTTACAATGTGTTTATTTTCTAACCAAGCGAGCGCTCTATTACTGGCATCATATTCTACAGGTAGTGTTATAAAGCTAAACAAAGTAGCTATTGCCATTAACACTACACCAGCAACAAGTACCCAATACCCCATTCCAGAAGCAGCTCCTAAAATTAAGCCACCCATAATCAGCCATTGTGAAAATTGAGAAGATACATTTACCATAGGCACTAATTGCGATCGCATGGTTAACCATTTATAAGCTTTAGCATGTTGTACGGCATGACCTACTTCGTGAGCAGCTACAGCTGCCGAAGCAGCGTTTCGTTCGTTATATACAGCTTCACTAAGGTTTACAGTTTTATTTTGAGGATTATAATGATCGGTTAATCTACCAGGGGTTGAAATTACTTTTACATCAGAAATACCATGGTCTGCCAACATTTTTTCAGCAATTTCAGCGCCACTTAACCCATTACGTAAATGAATTTTTGAATATTTTTCAAATTTTCTTTTTAAGGTATTGCTTACTAACCAGCTACATAAAGAAATAGCACCTATTATAATATAATATTCAAATCCTATAGCC
Organism: Tenacibaculum sp. UWU-22; assembly: GCF_041021355.1. Classification (NCBI taxonomy): domain Bacteria; kingdom Pseudomonadati; phylum Bacteroidota; class Flavobacteriia; order Flavobacteriales; family Flavobacteriaceae; genus Tenacibaculum; species Tenacibaculum sp. UWU-22. Next base: position 73,720 of record NZ_JBFNGP010000003.1, read on the forward strand.
ATAATTTATATTGTTTAAAGTTTTGTTATCAATAATTGTTTGCTATGTTTACAACACAAATTATTCCAAATTGAAATTAACAATAAAAAATGACAAAATGACAAATAGACCTAATATTTTATTGCTTTATACTGGGGGTACTATTGGTATGGTAAAAGATTATAAAACGAATGCTTTAAAAGCGTTTGATTTTAATCAGCTTTTAGAAAAAATTCCAGAAATAGAGCAGTTAAATTGTAATATTATTCCTGTTTCTTTTGAAAAACCTATAGACTCATCAAATATGAATACAAGCTATTACATTAAAATAGCTGAAATTATTGAAAATAAATATCAAAATTTTGATGGTTTTGTAGTGTTAACAGGTTCTGATACCATGTCATATACATCATCTGCGATTAGTTTTATGTTTGAAAATTTGCAAAAACCAGTAATTTTTACAGGGTCGCAATTACCTATAGGTGATTTACGCACCGATGCTAAAGAAAATTTAATTACTTCAATAGAAATAGCCTCAACACGTAAAAATAATAAGCCAGTAATTAGAGAGGTGTGTTTGTATTTTGAGTACAAGTTATATAGAGCAAACAGAACTACTAAAATAAATGCCGAGCAGTTTGAAGCTTTTACGTCTATGAATTATCCTCCTTTGGCAGAAAGTGGGGTGCATTTACATTTTAATAATAATTTATTATTAAAACCGAAAAAAAATCAATCTAAATTAATTGTCAGAAAAAAATTAGACTCTCGTATTGTTATTTTGAAATTGTATCCTGGAATAACCGAAACGGTTGTAAAAAGCATCATTACTATTCCAAATTTAAAAGGAATAATTCTTGAAACATATGGTTCAGGTAATGCGCCTACAGAAAAAAGATTTATCGATTTGTTAAAACAAGCCATAAAAAATGATATCCGTATAGTAAATGTGACGCAATGTGCGGGAGGAAGTGTGTTAATGGGGCATTATGAAACGAGTGTTGCACTAAAAAAAATAGGTGTTGTTAACGGAAAAGACATTACTACCGAGACAGCTGTAGCTAAAATGATGTATTTATTAGGTGAAAATTTATCTAAGAAAGATTTTAAATATTATTTTGAACAATCTTTACGAGGTGAAATAGGGTAAAAAGTAATTGGTTTTTAGTCAGAGAAAAACAAAAATTCAGCTAAAAAGTACAATTTCAGCAATTTTTTTTTACTGTCCCAACATTTTTTTGTTACTTGGCAGTCTGAAAAAAACGAAAATAGTTTCTAATTAAGAACAGTTGTTCTTTTTTAGTAATCGTTTTCTTAACTTTTAGAATAAAATTATATCTTTAACCCGTTAACTATTAAAAATTAATTTATAACAAAGATGAAAAAAGTAGTAAATTTCCTAACTGTAACAGGATTTATGTTTTTTGGAGCAATTCAATCAACTTTTGCTCAAGAAGAGACCAAAACGTTTACCCAAGAGTTAAAACAACGTTTTATTGAAGGAGATCCTAAATTTATGGGGATTGTATTAGTGGCCTTAATTTTAGGTTTAGCAATCGTTATTGAAAGAATTATTTATTTAAATATGGCGACTACCAACACTAAAAAATTAGTAGCAAAAATAGATGATGCGCTAAGTTCTGGTGGTGTAGAAGCAGCTAAAGAAGTTTGTAGAAACACAAAAGGACCTGTTGCTTCAATCTTTTACCAAGGTTTAGAAAGAGCAGATGAAGGCTTAGATGCAGCTGAAAAAGCAGTAGTTGGTTATGGTGGTGTACAAATGGGGTTATTAGAGAAAAATGTTTCTTGGATTTCTTTATTTATTGCCTTAGCACCGATGCTAGGATTCATGGGTACGGTAATTGGTATGATTCAATCTTTTGACTCAATTGCTGTAGCAAATGATATTTCTCCTGCGGTAGTAGCAACAGGTATTAAAATTGCACTTTTAACAACAGTTTTTGGGTTAATAGTAGCTATTATTTTACAAATTTTTTATAACTATATCATCTCTAAAATAGATAGTATTGTTAATAATATGGAAAATGCTTCTATTACATTAATCGATTTGTTGGCTAAATACAAAAAATAAGAAGTCATATGAAAAATAATTTATCAAAAATATTGACTATTGTTATTTCTGCTATAGCTATTATTGGCGCCATCTTATTTGTAAGAGTAATGTCGGCTGGCGATGATGCACAAGCAGTAAGCGACTCAGTAGGTTCAATAGTAACTTTTTCGCAATGGTTATTTTACATTACGGTGTTAATAGCTGTAGTTTTGTCGATTTGGGGGATAATAAAAAACCCAGCCTCTTTAAAGAAAACCTTATTAGGTGTTGGTATTTTTATTGTTTTATTTTTTCTTTCATACTCTTTAGCTTCTGATGGAGCTGTTTCAGGTCCAGAAGGGATTATAGCTGCAGCAGGTAGTGCTACTTCTAAATGGACCAGTACAGGTATTTGGTTTAGCCTTATTTTAGGTGGTTTAGCAGGTATCTTTTTTATTGGAGATTTAATTAAAGGACTTATAAAATAAGAGATTATGGCAAGAAGAGAAAACCCCGAAATTAATGCAGGTTCGATGGCAGATATTGCTTTCTTGCTACTTATCTTTTTCCTTGTAACCACTACGATGGATGTAGACTCTGGTATTTCAAAAAAATTAGCAGAAAAGATACCGCCAAACGTAAAGCCACCAAAAATAAAGGATAAAAATCTTTTTGAAGTTAATATAAACCGTAATAACGAACTTTTTGTAGAGAATGAAGTTATGGATATAAAAGACTTAAAAGATGCAGCCTTGAAATTTATAGACAATGGTGGGGGTATAGGAAGTCCAAAAGAAGGTGAAAGTAAAGGTACACCATGCGATTATTGTAATGGTGATAAAGACCCTAGTTCGTCTGACCACCCTAATAAAGCAGTTATTTCAGTGCAAAGTGATAGAGCTACAGAATATGGTACATACATAGCAGTACAAAACCAATTGTTACAAGCTTACGCTGAATTACGAAATAAACTATCTCAAAAACGATATAATATGTCGTTTACCGAGTTAGAAGAAGCTTTTAAAGATAGCGGTCGTAAAGACGAATCGTTAAGAAAGAAAGTACAAGATATAAAAGATAGTTATCCTCTAATCATTACCGATCTTGATCCTGAGGGTACAAAATAATTTAAAAACAAATTTGTATGTCTAAATTTATAAAGAAGAAAAAAGAAATGCCAGCAGTATCTACGGCATCTTTACCTGATATTGTTTTTATGTTATTGTTCTTTTTTATGGTAACCACTACGATGAGAGAAACAGATTTAAAAATAGATAATCCGAGGTTACCCAGTGCTACAGAGGTTAAAAAGTTAGAGCATAAAAGTTTAGTAAGCACAATTTATGTTGGTAAAGCAAAAGAAACTAGTAAATATGGTTCGGGGTATAATAGAATTCAGTTAAATGATAAAATTTCTACTCCTGATGATGTGCCAGCTTTTATAATAAATGCGCGTTCTAAAGTATCAGAATCAGATATTCCTTTTATGACAACCTCTATTAAAGCAGATAAAGAATCTAGTGTGGGTACGTTAACCGATATTCGTTTAAAATTAAGAGATGTAAATGCTCTTAAGTTAAACTTATCTACACACACAGGAAGTGATATAGGTAAATAAAACCCTATCGTAATTTAAAATAATACTAAAAGAGCAACTTATCGGTTGCTCTTTTTTTATCTTTATAAATATTTTTTTAGTAGACTTAATTCCTAATTTTAGTAGCGGTAGTTATATTAGATAAATTACTAGAAGAAGAGGGCTTATTGAATTAAAAACATTAAAAAAACAAATATTTAATTTAAATTTATTTTGATGAAAAACATACTTCTTTTATGTCTTATATTATCTGCTAATTTTGCTTTTTCTCAAAAAGATTCTTTACAATTAGGCGATCATTATTTAGAAGATCAGTTGTATTTAAATATAACCTATAATGTTCTTAGAAATCAACCCTCAGATATTAATAATAGAAGTTTTCCTTATGGTTTTTCAATGGGGTTTATAAAAGATATACCGCTTAATAAAGGGGGTAATACGGCTTTAGGGATAGGTGTAGGTTATCGTTATGATTTATTTAACCATAATGTTAAAATAGTTGACAATAATGGCAACACAACTTTTCAGGTTGATAACGATTTGTCTAAACCTAATACGCTTAAATTACACGAAATAGTGTTTCCAATACAATTTAGGTGGCGTACATCTACGGCTCAAAATTATAGTTTTTGGCGAATATACACAGGTGTAAAAATTAGCTATAATATCAATAATAAGTTTCAAGAAGTAGCAACCAATACTGTATACACTAATGTTTTACAGTATCAAAAACTTCAAACAGGCTTAACCATGTCGTTAGGCTATGATATTTTTAATTTTTATGTTTATTATGGGTTAACACCTATTTTTAAAAAGAGTACCGAAACAACATCGGTTCTTTCAAAAAAAATGATGCATTTTGGTTTAATTTTTTACATTCTATAAATAAAGTATACTTACCAGATAAAAAAATCAAAAGCCAATATTAGTGTTTTAATATTGGCTTTTGATTTTTTTTTTTGATATGGTATTATTCTTCTTCCTCTTCTTTAGGAGGAATTATTTTAATTGTAGGCTCTTTAAATACTTTTTTGTTGGCGATTTTATTTTCAAAAGAAAGTAATAGCGACGGTAAGAGTAATAAATTAGATACCATTGCTAATAATAGGGTAATAGAAACTAAGCCTCCTAAAGCAATTGTGCCTCCAAAACTAGAAATCGTAAACACTAAAAAGCCAAAAAATAGAACAATTGAAGTATAAAACATACTTACTCCTGTTTCTCGCAAGGCAGTAAAAACTGATTTTCTAACTTTCCAATTATTATTCATTAATTCTTGCCTGTATTTAGCTAGAAAATGAATTGTGTCATCTACCGAAATTCCAAATGCAATACTAAAAACTAAAATAGTAGAAGGTTTTAGAGGGATACCAAAAAAGCCCATTAATCCAGCAGTTACCAATAACGGAAGTATATTCGGTATTAGAGAGATTAAAATCATTTGAGGTGATCGAAACATCCACGCCATAAAAAAAGCAATTAAAAATATAGCTAATGACAGAGAGATAATTAAATTTTTAATCAAGTAGTTGGTTCCTTTTAAAAAAACCAAAGGTTTACCTGTTAAAGATACTTCGTATCTATCGCTTGGAAATTGTTTCTTTACCACCGCATTTAAACGGTCTTGAATAATGTCCATTTTATTGGTACTAACGTCTTTCATAAACGTAGTTATTCGTGCGTAACGACCTGTGCTATCAACAAAGTTTTTAAGCATTCCTGTGTTTGTATTCGTGTTTTTTGTGTACGCAAAAATGTAACTTTTTTCTTGTGCAGTTGGTAATTGATAGTATTTAGGGTTTCCGTTATAATATGCTTGTTTAGAGTATTTTACTAAGTTTACTATTGAAATAGGTTTTGATAATTCTGGAAAAGTTTCAATAGTTTCATCGAGTTTATCCATTTTTTTCAAAGTAGATAAGTTCATAACTCCCTTATCTCGTTTTGTATCAATTAAAATTTCTAGCGGCATAATACCTCCAAATTCTCTCTCAAAAAACTTAATGTCTTTATAAAACTCCATGCCTTTAGGCATGTCGTCAATCATACTACCCGATACTTTTATTTGAAATAAACCGATTAAACCAAAAATAATAATACAAACAGTGGTAATATAAATTGTAATCCGTTTATTTTTCACCGTTCTTTCCATCCAATTTACCACGTTATTCATCCAACTTTTTTCAAGATGGTTTAAGTGTTTTTTTTGTGGAAGTGGCATAAAACTATATATAATTGGTATAATTAGTAATGCCAAAACAAAAATGCTAACAATGTTTACTGACGCCAAAATACCAAACTCTCGTAGTAACTGACTTTTAACAAAAATAAAAGTAGCAAAACCAGAAGCGGTAGTAACATTGGTCATTAAAGTAGCATTTCCAACCTTTGAAATAACACGTTGTAACGATTTAGCTTGATTACCATGTTTTTTAACTTCTTGTTGATATTTATTAATAAGAAAAATGGCGTTGGGTACTCCAATAACAATTATTAATGGAGGAATTAAAGCGGATAAAACCGTTATTTCGTAACGAAACAAGCCAATAAACCCAAAAGCCCAAATAACACCGATACTTACAACTAAAAGAGTAATAAAGGTAGCTCTATACGAACGAAAAAAGAAAAAGAAAATAAAGGCGGTAATAAATAGGGCTCCTAATACAAAAAAGCCCATTTCATCAATAATATTTTGAGAATTTACGGTTCGAACGTAGGGTAATCCTGAAATGTGAACATCTAAATTATATTTTTTTTCAAATTTAGAAATTGTAGGAATTAAGTAATCGGCAATAAAATTTCTCCTTTCTATAGTATTTACAATATCTTTTTTAATATAGATGGCTGTTTGTACAGTGCCATTTTTATTATAGAGTAAATTTTCATAAAATGGAAGTTTTTCAAATAACTGATTCTTTATTTTATCAATTTCTTCCTTTGTTTTCGGGTTTTTATTAAATAAAGGTTCAAGCACAAATTTTCGTTGTGCTCTATCAGCTTTTAATTTTTTAACATCATCAATAGATATTGTAAAATCTACCTGTTTTATGGTGTCAAAATTTTTGATTAGTTTATTCCAAGCATTAAACTTTTCAGGTGTAAATAGCGTACTATCTTTAACTCCAAGTATAACTAGGTTACCTTCTTCACCAAAAATTTTTAAGAATTTATTATAATCTATGTTTGCCTGATGGTCTTCGGGCAACAAATTTGCTTCGGTATATGAAAAACGCATGTATTTCATTTGTGAAGCTAATAATGCAGTTATTATTCCTATAATTACGAGAACGAAATATCTATTTCGTAAAATAATACTGGCAACTTTATTCCAAAAGTTCATTTGTAAAAAAATTTTCGCAAATGTAGTAAATTGTAAACGAACCCACAGTATAAAAAAGCAGTAGCGATAAATCTTTACAAAACAATATAAAAAAATGAATTACTTTTGTTTTATAATATAAAAAACAATGCAAGAAAGACCCTTAATTTTAGTAACTAATGACGATGGAATAACAGCTCCAGGAATTCGCTTTTTAATACAAATTATGAACACAATAGGTGATGTTGTAGTTGTGGCGCCCGATAGTCCGCAAAGTGGTATGGGGCACGCTATAACCGTTGATAGTGTACTGCACTGTAACCCTATTACAATTGATGAGGGCCCTCAGTTAGAATATACCTGTTCTGGCACACCTGCCGATTGTGTAAAAATGGCAATAAACGAAATTTTAAATCGCAAACCCGATTTATGTGTTTCAGGTATAAACCATGGAGCAAATTCATCAATCAATGTAATTTATTCAGGTACTATGAGTGCTGCGATAGAAGCAGGGATAGAAGGAGTTCCAGCAATTGGTTTTTCGTTGTTAGATTTTGATTGGCATGCTGATTTTAGAGCCTCGACAGCCTATGTTAAAAACATCACGTTAAATGCGCTACTTAATGGCATACCTGAAGATGTTGTGCTAAATGTTAATATTCCTAAATTAAAAGAAGACGAAATTAAGGGGGTAAAAATTTGCAGACAAGCAAATGGATATTGGAAAGAAAATTTTGACAAACGCAAAAGCCCTTTTGGGAAAGAATATTATTGGTTATCAGGTGAATTTATAAATAAAGATAAGGGCGAAGATACTGATATTTGGGCTTTAGAAAATGGATATATTTCCGTAGTACCTGTACAGTTTGATTTAACAGCTCACCATATGATTCAAAAATTAAACACATGGGATCTATAACTAAAGAAATTTGTATTGGTATATTAGTATCACTATTTGCTACTTTTGGCGGCTTGTTTTTATATTTAGAATATATTTCTCGTTATGGGTTTCATGAAACAATTAGTTTAATTAAAGAAGGTAAAATTTGGGGAGCGGTTATAGCTTTAGCGGCACTACCAAATTTGTTTGTTTTTTTTATTTTTTTAAAGAAAAACCAAGATTATCGAGCTAGAGGAGTGCTTTTAACAACCATATTTATTGCCTTATTTACACTTGTGTTAAAATTAATATAGCGAAATATTATCAAATAAATGAAATACTACATTATAGCAGGCGAAGCTTCGGGTGATTTACACGGTGCCAATTTAATGAAAGCATTGTATAAACAGGATACTGATGCAACCATACGGTTTTGGGGGGGTGATTTAATGAAGGCTGTTGGAGGTACTTTGGTTAAACATTATAACGAACGGGCCTTTATGGGGTTTTATGAGGTAATATCAAACCTCGGAAAGATTTTAAAAATGATTTCGTTCTGTAAAAAAGATATTGCAGAGTTTAACCCTGATGTAATTATTTTTATAGACAATTCAGGCTTTAATCTTCGTATTGCAAAATGGGCAAAACAACAAGGGTTTAGAACTAATTATTATATTTCTCCTCAGGTTTGGGCAAGTAGAGCAGGTCGTGTAAAAGATATCAAACGCGATATTGATGCCATGTTTGTAATTCTTCCTTTTGAAAAAGAATTTTATAAAAAGTATAATTACGAGGTGTATTTTGTTGGTCATCCGTTAATAGATGAAATCGCAGATAGAAATCAAGTAGATGAAGCCGATTTTAGAAATCAGCATAATTTAGGAACTAAAAATATTATAGCATTATTACCGGGTAGTAGAAAACAAGAAATTACCAAAATGGTAAAAATAATGCTCTCTGTTGTTGATGATTTTGAAGACTATCAATTTGTAATTGCTGGAGCACCGAGTCAAACACCACAGTTTTATAGTTCTTTTATTACAAATAAAAACGTAACATTTATTAATAACAAAACATACGATTTGTTGAGTATTTCATATGCGGCAATAGTTACTTCAGGAACTGCTACTTTAGAAACCGCTTTATATAAAGTGCCACAAGTGGTTTGTTATAAAACAAGTTTTATTTCGTATCAAATTGCTAAACGTATTATTACCTTAAAGTTTATTTCTTTGGTAAATTTGATAATGGATAAAGAGGTGGTTGTTGAGTTAATTCAAAATGATTTAACAAAAAACAATTTAAAAAAAGAACTTCACAAAATTTTAAACCCTTCATCTAGAGATAAAATTTTTAATAATTATTACGAGTTAGAACAAAAGCTTGGCGGTAAAGGGGCATCTTTAAAAACAGCTAAACTCATTGTAGAAAAATTAAAATAGATGAGGTGTTAAGAAAAATTAACTTCATATTTCTGGTCATTCCCTTTTTAATAGGTGCATGTTCATCGTCTAAAAAAGTAACCTCATCAATAAAAACAGCCTCTCCCACAATTGCAGATAAAATAGTTTGGACAGCCGTTTCGTATAAACGTACCCCGTATAAATATGGAGGAACAACTAAAAAAGGAATGGATTGTTCGGGTTTGTTGTATGTGGCTTTTAATTATCGAGGTGTTTCGCTTGAAAGAACTACCCATGAAATGTTTAAACAAGGTTATACCATTTCGTTAGGTCAAGTTCGTCGAGGCGATTTGTTATTTTTTAAAACAGTAGAAAAAAGTAATGCAAAAATTAACCATGTTGGCTTAGTAACATCGGTAAATAACGGAATACACTTTATACATTCTACAACTTCTAACGGAGTAATAGTTTCTTCGCTTTTAGAAAAGTATTGGAAGAGTAGTTTTGTAACAGCGAAACGAGTTTTATAATTTTCTTTCTCTTTTAAGGCACTTTGCAAGTTACATAAGTAAATATTAGTTATACATGTTTTAATGTAACTAGTTTTAAGATATCATTGCCCATTTTATATCAAAAAAGTATCTTTGCCCTCGTATTTTATATTTTTTTAAAATGAAGAGAAGCAGCATACAAGATTTATTACAAGCAACCCAGTTTTCACAAAAAGTACATATAAAAGGATGGGTAAGAACTTTTAGAAGTAATCGTTTTATTGCCTTAAACGATGGTTCTACAATTAATAACATTCAATGTGTAGTAGATTTTGAAAATACAGATCAAGATATTATAAAACGAATTACTACAGGAGCTGCAATTGCAATACAAGGCACTTTGGTAGAAAGCCAAGGTAAAGGACAAGCTGTTGAAATTCAAGTATCTGAAATTGAAATTTTAGGCGATAGTAATCCAGAAGAATATCCTATTCAACCCAAAAAACACAGTTTTGAATTTTTGCGTGAAAATGCTCATTTACGTATTCGTACCAACACGTTTAGCGCAGTAATGCGTGTGCGTTCGGCATTGTCGTTTGCGGTGCATACATATTTTCAAAAAAATGGGTTTTATTATGTAAACACACCTATTATCACAGGCTCTGATGCTGAAGGTGCAGGAGAAATGTTTCACGTAACTAATTTTAAAGCAAATCAAGCTCCGTTAAATGAAGCAGGAGCAGTAGATTACACAAAAGATTTTTTTGGAAAAGAAACCAATTTAACCGTTTCAGGGCAATTAGAAGCCGAAACCTATGCAATGGCATTAGGTAAAGTATATACTTTTGGACCAACTTTTAGAGCCGAAAACTCAAATACTACCCGCCATTTAGCAGAGTTTTGGATGATAGAACCCGAAGTTGCTTTTATGGATTTAGATGGCGATATGGATTTGGCAGAAGACTTTATTAAATACGTTTTAGGTTATGTTATTGAAAATTGTAAAGACGATTTAGATTTTCTAAATAATCGACTTTTACAAGAAGAAAAAACAAAGCCTCAGGCAGAACGTAGTGAAATGAGTTTGTTAGAAAAATTAAATTTTGTAGTGACTAACGATTTTAAACGTGTTTCTTATACCGAAGCTATTGATATTTTACGTAATTCAAAACCTAATAAAAAGAAAAAATTTCAATATATAATTGATCAATGGGGTGCCGATTTACAATCAGAACACGAACGATATTTAGTTGAAAAGCATTTTAAATGCCCCGTAATTTTATTTGATTACCCAGCTAATATTAAGGCTTTTTATATGCGATTAAATGAAGATCAAAAAACGGTTCGAGCTATGGATGTTCTATTTCCTGGAATTGGAGAAATTGTTGGAGGTAGCCAAAGAGAGGAGCGTTTAGATGTTTTAAAAGATAAAATGAAGGCTTTAGGAATTGAAGAAAAAGAATTATGGTGGTATTTAGACACACGTAAATTTGGTACAGCTGTACATGCTGGTTTTGGTCTTGGTTTTGAGCGTTTAGTTCAATTTACTACGGGTATGGGAAATATAAGAGATGTTATACCGTTTCCTAGAACCCCTCAAAATGCGGAGTTTTAAATATTTTTTTTGACTATAAAAGCAGTAAAGTAGTTATTTTTCTTATCTTACTTAAAATATTCTTATTCTGTAAGTGTTAAGGTTCATAAGTTAATAGTTTAACTTATCTAGTAGTTTTCACACGTTTAAGGTAGTCTGTTTTTTATTTTAGATGATTTTATATATTTGTTTTTATGCTTAAGCAAAATTTACAACAAAAATTACTTCAAAAACTATCACCGCAACAAATTCAATTAATGAAATTGATTCAATTGCCTACGCAAGCTTTTGAAGAACGTTTAAAACAAGAAATAGAAGAAAATCCTGCTTTAGAAACAGGTAAAGATGAGGCTGAAAATTTTGAAGACACCTTAACAAATGAATATGAAGATGATTTAGGTAATGAAAAAATAGATGCCGATGATATTAATATAGATGAATATTTAAGCGACGATGAATTTCCGAGCTATAAAACACAGACAAACAATTATTCTTCAGACGATGAAGAAAAACAAGTGCCTTATGCTGCTGGTACAACCTTTCACCAATCGTTATTAAATCAACTAAACACTTTTAGTATTAACGAACAAGAGCGGGGTATTGCTGAGTTTTTGGTGGGGAGTATTGATGATAGTGGTTACATTCGTAGAGAAATTAGTGACTTAGTTGACGATTTAGCTTTTACACAAAATATCTATACCACCGATCAAGAGGTAGAAAAGGTACTTACTAATGTGGTGCAAAAATTAGACCCTACAGGGGTTGGGGCTTTAGATTTAAAAGAATGTTTAATTATTCAATTAAAAGAAAAATCAGAAACACCAAGCAGGTTGCTGGCAATTAATATTCTTGAAAATGCCTTTGATCAATTTGTAAAAAAACATTATAAAAAACTCATTGAAAAATTTTCGATTACCGAAGAGCAGCTTAAAAATGCTATTACAGAAATTAGTAAGTTAAATCCAAAGCCTGGAAGTTCGTATGCAGGAAACAATAAGGTAGCTGAACAAATTATACCTGATTTTACTATAAAAATTATTGATGGTGAGTTAGATTTAACATTAAATGCACGAAATGCTCCTGAGTTACATATTTCACGTGAGTATAATGATATGTTGAAGGGTTATCAAGTTTCGAAAGAAAAAACAAAATCGCAAAAAGACACCGTACTATTTATTAAACAAAAATTAGATGCTGCCAAATGGTTTATAGATGCCATTAAACAACGCCAACAAACCTTATTGGTAACAATGAATGCAATTATGCAATATCAATACGATTATTTTTTAACAGGTGACGAACGAAAGTTAAAACCAATGATTCTAAAAGATATTGCAGATAAAATAAATATGGATGTTTCTACGGTTTCTAGAGTGGCAAATAGTAAATATGTTTCTACACCATACGGAACAAAATTAATTAAAGACTTCTTTTCTGAATCGATGAAAAATGATCAAGGAGAAGATGTGTCTACGAAAGAGATTAAAAAAATATTAGAAACGGTTATTAGTGAAGAAGATAAGCGCAAACCGCTTACCGATGAAAAACTTTCTAAAATTTTAAAAGAAAAAGGATATCCTATTGCTCGTAGAACGGTAGCTAAGTATCGAGAACAATTAGATATTTCTGTAGCACGACTTAGAAAAGAAATATAATAAACACATTTTTATTATGCGTTGGTGTAAGCTTATATCAATTTTATTACATCCATTGGTAATGCCAACTCTTGGTTTTTTACTTTATTTACTATATGTTCCAAATACGATAAGCTATCAACAAAAAGGGGTTGTGTTAATCATTATTATTATAGCAACATATGTAATTCCCTTTTTGTTATTAACGCTTTTAAAAGCATTAGGGTTTATAAAAAGTTTTAAAGTAGAAACAATCAAAGAACGTAAAATACCTCTGTTTTTTATGATTGTTTTATTTTTTGTTTTAGGTAAAATTTTTTACACTACTCCAAATTTTAGATTCTTAGGGTATCTTTTTTATGGTACAGATTTGGGTTTGTTGCTGATTTATATTTTTTACTTTTTTAATATAAAAGTAAGTTTTCACTTGCTGTCTATAGGTAGCGCTATTGGTTTTTTTCTAATTTTAAGTTACTGGGTGTCTTTTTCGGTATTGCCAATTGTTATTGTTTTAATTGGGTTGGCAGGTTTATTAGCTAGTGCTAGGTTAAATTTAAAAGCACATACCCCAAAAGAAGTGTATTTAGGTTTTTTTTTAGGGCTTAGCTGTCAGTTTATCATGTATTATTTATTAACTAACCAATTGTTATTTATATAACAATATATAGCACGTTTAATAATAAAGCCACCCTTTTACCTTTTACTCTTATTATTTAAGTCTTACCAAGCTTAGGTCTTTGTTGTATTTTACAATAAATACGCCATTGTTTTTAGTTGTGCCAAATAATGATTTATCGTAGTCAAATTTATTAGCCAAACGATAAGAGAATCCTTTATTAAAAGTTTCTTTTAAGTCATTGTCAGAAGAAACTAAACGAGCTAATACATCGTATGTTACATCAAATCCTTTAGTTGCATAACTAGAAGGGAGTGCATTGTTTTTAGCTTTGTATTTTCTATTAAAAGCTTTGGTAGAATAGGTGTTTTCATCTGTATACTCACTACTAACATAGGTTAAACCAATTGAAGCTAACATATTGTTGTCAATTTTATCATAAGCCTCGCTTTTTTCAGGAGTAAAAACTTTTACGGTAGCATTTTCTGGTAGAGAAACCATACTGTTTAAAGCATTGGCAACAATAACAGTATCATCAGAAATTATAATTAGCCAATTGTGCGAATTAGGTTTCATAATATCTGTAAAGCGCTCTTTTTTAATATAGCCGTTTTCAGGTTTTAAAACGTGAATGGTGGTGGTAATAGAGTCTTGTTTTTTTAAATATTTTACAAAACGGGTTATACTAGCATTTGAATTAGAATTGCCATCTCCTACAATAACAATGTTCTCTTTATTATAATTTTTTGATAAATAATTAATTAATGTTTCTTGGTAGGTATCTTTGTTTGGAGCTGTAGCTACTAATTTTGAAGAAGAAAATTCTGTTTGTTTGTCAGAAAAATGAGGGAAAATAACAGGAGCCTTTACTTTATTAGCTACTAATTTTGCTTTGTCAGAATAAAAAGGGCCAATAATAGCATCAACATCATTTAATAAACCGTTAGATAGTATTGTGCTCGTTTTAGCGCCTCTTTTACCTGTATCAAAAACATGTACATCTACATTTACACCTTGTTTTTTTATAGAGTCGATGGCTATTTCTGCACCCATATAAAAATCGGTAACCATATTGGCTAGTGTATTTCTTTCAAAAATATCGTCAGGGGAATCATTTGTGTATTCATTTGCTCTAAAAGGAAGTAATAAAGCTAGTTTTATACTTGCTCCGGGTTTTATATTGTCTTCAAAAACAAGGTTTTCTTTAGTGTCTTCATCGGTTTCTATAGGTTTAATTTTTATAATTTCTCCTGCCTTTAATCCGTTGCTTTTTAAGTTCGGGTTTAGGGCAAATAAATCATCTTCAGAAACATTATAAAAACGTTTTAAACTGTATATGGTTTCTTTGGGTTTTACCTTATGAACAATAAAATTCTTTTTTAAATTTTCTAACTCTTTGTTTGCTTTTTCGTTTTCTGTTACCTTATTATGCTTTGGGTTTTTTACATCGTCAGAGTTTTCGTTTTTTATAGAAACATTTTTACCAATTTGGTTTTCCTTATTTTTTAAATTAGGAACAATAATGGCTGTATTTGCATCAGGTCTTCTTCCTACATCAGGGTTTAAACGCAGTAAATCTTTTGTTTTTAAATTATAACGTTTTGCAATATCACGCATAGTTTCTCCTTCTTTTACCTTGTAACTTACGTACCGTTTTTGTTGGCCGCAAGAAACAGCAAAAGTCAAAACACTTAATAATATTAAAAACTTTAGTTTTTTCATAATTTCTTAATTTTTGAAAAAAGTTGAATCTAACCTGTAAGGATAAAAAACAAAATTTTTATTCTATTCCCATTCAATAGTTGCTGGTGGTTTTGAACTAATGTCGTATACCACTCTGTTAACACCTTTTACTTTATTTATAATTTCGTTTGATGTTTTTTGTAAAAACTCGTAGGGTAAATTTACCCAATCTGCAGTCATGCCATCAGTACTTTCTACGGCACGTAAAGCTACTACTTTTTCGTAAGTACGTTCGTCACCCATAACACCCACCGAATTTACGGGTAATAAAATAGCACCCGCTTGCCAAACCTTGTTGTATAGATTATATTTTTTTAAATTAGTAATAAAAATGGCGTCTACTTCTTGCAAAATACTAACTTTTTCAGCGGTGATATCTCCTAAAATTCGAATAGCTAAACCTGGTCCAGGAAATGGGTGGCGCCCTAATAATTCGGCGTCAATTCCCATAGATTTACCTACGCGGCGTACTTCATCTTTAAAAATCATTCGTAGTGGTTCAACTATTTTTAATTTCATAAAATCAGGTAGCCCACCTACGTTATGGTGACTTTTAATCGTTGCTGAAGGACCTCCGTTTACCGATACAGATTCAATTACATCTGGATAAATAGTACCTTGAGCTAACCATTTCGCGTCTTTTATTTGATGGGCTTCATCATCAAAAACATCAATAAAAATTTTACCAATTGCTTTACGTTTTGCCTCTGGCTCACTTAATCCTTTTAAAGCATCCAAAAAACGTGCCGAAGCATCAACGCCTTTTACATTTAAACCCATGCCTTCGTATTGTTGTAATACGCTAGTAAATTCATTTTTTCTTAGTAGCCCATTGTTAACGAAAATACAGTGTAAATTTTTACCAATGGCTTTGTGTAATAAAACCGCAGCTACGGTAGAATCTACTCCTCCAGATAAACCCAAAACAACTTTGTCGTCTTTTATTTTTTCTCTTAAGCTATTAACTGTTGACTCTACAAACGAATCTGGAGTCCAGCTTTGAGCAACACCAGCTATATTAACTAAAAAATTTTGTAATAATTGTTTTCCATCGGTAGAATGGTATACTTCTGGATGAAATTGAATAGCATACGTGTTTTCTCCGTCAATTTTATAGGCTGCATTTTCTACGTCATTAGTGCTAGCTAATAAAATAGCTTTTTCAGGTAATTCTTTTATCGTGTCTGAATGGCTCATCCAAACTTGACTACCCACAGAAATGTCTTTAAAAAATTTTTCGTTTTCTTTTATGTAAGATAAATTTGCACGCCCGTATTCTCTAGTGTTTGAGGGTGCTACTAACCCGCCTGAAAAATGAGCTAAATATTGTGCTCCATAACAAACAGCTAATAAAGGCTTTTTACCTCTTATTGCAGATAAATCTGGATGCGGAGCTTCCTTTGCACGTACCGATGAAGGGCTTCCTGAAAGTATTACCGCTTTAAAAGATTCTAAATTTTTTGGAATTTTGTTGTAAGGGTGAATTTCACAGTAAATGTTTAATTCTCTAACTCGGCGAGCAATTAACTGAGTATATTGCGAGCCAAAATCTAAAATAAGTACGTTGTTTTGTTGCATCCGCAAAAATAATAGTTTGATTTTATTTTTCGGTTTATTTTTTATAGATTTTAATATTTATATACAATAGCATTGATATTCATGCCAGCACCTACAGAAGCAAGTATAATTATATCTCCTTTTTGTATCTCTTGATTTTCAATTTTTCCTTTTATAACTAAGTCTAAAAGTGTTGGTACAGTAGCTACAGAACTATTGCCTAGTTTATGAATACTCATGGGCATAATGTTTTTTGGAACGGTTTTTTTGTACAAACGATAAAACCGTTTTATTATGGCCTCGTCCATTTTTTCATTTGCCTGATGAATAAATATTTTTTTAACTTGATCTATTGAAATGTTGCCTTTGTCAAGAGCCATTTTCATGGCATTAGGCACATTGTTTAGTGCAAATTCGTATATTTTTCTACCATGCATTTTTAAATACCGCACGTTTGGGTCTTTCTTTTTGTCAAAAGAACTTCCAAAAAACAAATAATAAGCTTCTTCTTCGGCAAATGTTTGCGATGCAAAACTTATTATACCAGATGTGTTTTTAGATGATGCTTCAACAATACATGCGCCAGCACCATCACTGTAAATCATTGAATCTCGGTCGTGTATATCAACAACTCTCGAAAGGGTTTCGGCACCAATTACTAAACATTTTTTAGCCATGCCAGCTTTGATGTATGCTTGTGCTTGTATAACACCTTGAATCCAACCAGGACATCCAAATAAAATGTCGTAAGCTACACAGTTAGGATTTTTAATTCCTAATAAGTGCTTTACTCGAGTAGCTAGACTAGGAATCATGTCACTTTGTATAGACTTCTTGTTTATGTCTCCAAAATTATGACCAAAAATAATATAATCGAGTTCTTCTTTGTTTACTTTGGCATCTTCAATTGCTTTTTGGGCAGCAAAATACCCTAAATCAGAGGTGTTGTATTTTGATTTTGCATACCTGCGTTCTTCAATACCTGTAATGCTTTTAAATTTTTCTATAATTACAGAATTGGTTGCCGAAAACAAACTACCATCTTCGTTTAAAAAGTGGCCTTTTATAAATTCGATATTTTCCTTTTTTATAGCGGGTATATAAGATCCTAACCCTGTGATTACCGATAAACTCATTTTAATAAAACTTTTTGGGTTGTATTATAAAATAAATGATTTGCTTAAAGGTTTAATTTTTAAGTGATAATAAACAATAACACAACGCATGTACCAAAGATAGTAAAATAAGTCGTTATTTTATGTAGAGAGTCAAATAGTTTGTTTGGTGTGTGTTTTACCTGTTAATTCCTATTTTATTTACCCAAAGTTGATACTTATAGGCATTTTTATTGTGTTGAGCAAGGGTTTTAGAAAATTCGTGAAAACCAATTTTATCAACGCTCGCACACATATAAAAATAGTTGTGTTTTGTAGGATTTAATACAGCATCTATAGACGAAATATCTGGCATAGCAATTAGGGTTGGAGGCAAACCGTTGTTTTTATAGGTGTTGTAAGGTGAGTTAATTTCTAAATCTTTGGTTAGTACGCGTTTGTATATTTTATCGTGACCTTTTTTTTCTTTTAAGGCAAAAATTATTGTAGGGTCTGCTTGCAAGGGCCATTTTTTTCTTAATCTATTTAAGTATAAACCCGCAACAATTGGGCGTTCACTTTTTTGTGAAGTTTCTTTTTGAACAATAGAGGCTAGGGTAATTACTTCGGATTGAGTTAAATGTAATTTTTTAGCTTTTTCTAGTCGAGAAGCATTCCAAAAATTATTGTATTCATGTAACATTCTGTCTCGAAATTTTGTTGCGGAGGTATTCCAATAAAATTCGTATTGATTAGGAATATATATTTGTAGAGCAGATTTTTTTGTTAAATGGTTTTTTGTTAAAAAATCACTATCTGTAAAAGCAGTAAGTAATGAAGTTGAGTCGGCTTCAATTTGTTGAGCAATTCTACCTGCTAATTTTTCTACAGTGTCTTGGTTGTTAAAAGTTACATTAATTGGCTTTTGGTTTCCACTACGTAGAAGGTTTACCACTTGGTTCATACTCATACCTTTTTTTAGCTCATATCTTCCGGCTTTAGGCTTAGTAAACTTTTTTTTATTAGCTACATAAGTAAAATTTTCAGGGTTTTTTACAAAGGGGCTAATACTATTTTTTATATCGGTAAATTGGCCGTTAGTTCGTACGTAAACTATGGCATTTTTAGTAACGGCACTACCAAATATTTTCAGGTAGTATTTTAATGTAATACCTAAAATAATAACCAAAACAGCTATTGCTATAATTTTGTACTTTTTTTTATTCATTTATCAATTGAAATAAAATTTCGTTTTTATAGGTATTGTTAGATACAATCCAATCTTTTTTTAACCCGACTTTTTTAAAATTATGTTTTGTAAAAAGTGATATGCTTTTGGTGTTTTCTTCTAAAATATTAGCATAAAGTTGGTGTACGTTTATATGTGTGAAACAATATTTAATTAATAATTGTAAGGCTTCAGAAGCATAACCTTTTTGTTGATGTTTGTCTATTAATAAAATGCCAATGCCTGCACGTTTGTGGTGAGGGTTAAAATCAAACAAATCAATTGTGCCAATAGTTTCTTGAGTATTAATTTCTTCAATAACTAGCCGTAGTTGTTTGGTTTCATAGATATCTAAATGAGCATTTTCAAGATACTGTTTTAAAATATATTTAGAAAAAGGTGTTTGGGTATGGCTAATTTCCCAAAAACCCTCATGATTTTCTAGTTCAAATAAAAACAATAAATCTTCGGGTTCTAAGGCTCGTAATTTTATATGGTTTCCAGTAAGGGTTTGCATTAAATTTTTATTTTTCCTTTAAAAACAAAGGTTGCTTTTCCTTGTAGAAAAATACGTTTGTATTGTTTATTTTCTTCGGTAAAAGATACAGTTAATTCGCCGCCTTCTACTAGTAATTTAACTAAATTACTATTGGTTTCGCCTATGGTGTGCATAGCAATAGCTACTGCAGTAACGCCAGTGCCACAGGCTAATGTTTCGTTTTCTACACCACGTTCATAAGTGCGCACTCTAAATGTAGTGTCATCAATTTTTTCTACAAAATTAACATTGCTCCCTTTAACGCCATAAATGGTATTTCTAATATGTTTTCCTTCAGAAAACACATCAAAATCTTTTAAATTTTCAACGAGTTGAACATGATGTGGTGACCCTGTATTTGTAAATAAATAACCATCTTTTACTTCTACAGTATCTACATCAATCATTTGTAAAGAAACAATGTCGTTTTTTATGGTTGCATGATGTAACCCGTCAGTGGCAGAAAAGGTGGTTTTTTCTTTAAATAAACCTAGTTTGTGGGCAAAAGCAACTATACATCGCCCGCCATTACCACACATAGAACTTTCGTTTCCATCTGCGTTGTAGTAAACCATTTTAAAATCGGTGATTTTGTCATTTTCTAGTAAAATTAGTCCATCTGCACCAATTCCAAAGTGTCTATCGCACAATTTAGCAACTAATTGCACATTATTTTTCGGAAAAGTTTTTGAGGTATTATCTATAATGATAAAATCATTTCCAGTTCCTTGATATTTATAAAAAGTGATTTTCATGGTTTGCAAATATAAAAATTAATTTAGGATAAATGCTAGTGTTAAAACAGGGTTAAAGTGCGTTAAAACAAGTTAAACAGATTTTTTGAAAATGTTTAAATTGTATCTTTGAGATATAAAAATTAGTATAAAATGAAAAAAATAATTGGAGTTTTAGCAGTAGCTATTCTAGGAGGGGTGGTTACTTTAATTGGGTACAAGTTTTTGATAGAAAAACCACAAGTTGTGGTAAAACAAACAACGCAGCCTACGCTGCAAACATTTAAAGCTAGTTATAGGCCTGAAGTTGTAAATACAACAAGTACTCCGACCGATTTTACAGAGGCGGCAGAAAAAACAGTACATGCCGTTGTTCATGTAAAAAACACCGCTATTAGAGAGGTGTTAAACCCATACGACTATTTTTTTGGAAGAGGTGATGGTACAGAAAAAAGAGAGGAAGTAGGAACGGGGAGTGGGGTTATTATTTCTTCGGATGGTTATATTGTTACAAATAACCATGTAATAGCTAATGCTACAGATTTAGAGGTTACACTTAATGATCATAAAAAATTAAAAGCTAAGGTAATAGGAGCCGATGAAAAAAATGACATTGCTCTTTTAAAGGTTGATGCGGGTGAAGATTTACCTTTTATTCCTTTTGGCAATTCTGATAATGTAAAAGTTGGTGAGTGGGTATTAGCTGTTGGAAATCCTTATAATTTAACCTCTACTGTTACAGCAGGTATTGTAAGTGCTAAAGGAAGAGACTTAGAAGGAAATGCGAATATTGATGCTTTTATTCAAACTGATGCCGCTGTAAATCCAGGAAATAGTGGGGGAGCTTTAGTAAATACTCGTGGAGAGCTTATAGGTATTAATACAGCAATTACTTCTCGTACAGGTTCGTTTATTGGGTACTCTTTTGCGGTGCCCTCTAATATTGCTAAAAAAGTTATTGATGATTTATTAGAATATGGTGATGTGCAAGAGGCTGTGTTGGGTGTTAATATTGATAATAGTGATGCTACAATTGACGGGGTTAAAATTTCTTCAGTTTCTGAAGGGGCTGCAGCTGATAAAGCAGGGTTAAAAGCAAATGATATTATTGTAAAAGTAAACGATGTTCCGATTACTCAATTTTCTGATTTAAAAGGACAATTAACAGCGAAACGCCCTGGAGAACAAATGGCTTTAACAATTACAAGAGATGGTAAAGAAATAGAAAAACTAGTAACTCTAGGTAAAAAAGATTATGAAGAAATACCCGCGTTAAACATTGTTTTAAAAGATTTGTCAAAACAAGAGTTAAAAAAGAACCATTTAAAAGGAGGGGCTAAAATTTTGCAAAATGCGAATAAATATTTAGAGGCTTACGGGGTAGAAAACGGATATATTATTGCTAAAATTAATAAAAAAGAAGTAGTAAATGCTGCGGATGCAAAACGTATGTTGATTGAAGCTGCCCAAAGTGATGAACCTTTATTTTTAGAAGTAATAAATTTAAAAGGAGAAAGAGAACGATACGGTTTTAGACAATAAAGTTTAATTAAATAAAAGAAAAAAAATAGGTTTTTTTATGCTCTAAAAAAACCTATTTTTTTTCTTTTAAAAGAATTTACGAAATCGATTGAAATTAATACTTTTGCAACGAATTTATAAAACATTTTAACATCCAACTATGTCAACTGTAGTTAATTACGAAAAAGAAGTAGTCTCTCAAGCAAAAACGCGAAGAACTACCACCGAGTTTATTAATATTGTAAACGATTTATGGTACGATAAATCTATCGAATTAGTGTTATTTAGAAATCCTTTGGTAGATAAAAGAGTTAGCGAAGTATTAAATTTAATTGATTATGCGCGAATATTTGTTGAAAAGCCCATTACAATTCAAGACGCTATAGAAATAGCAAAAGCTATTCAGTCAATTGATTTGCCAGCTTCAAAGCTAGATATTGGTAAATTGGCTTACGAATGGTATTTAAATCAAGATGCTTTTAAAGATAAAGTTACTTTTATAAAAAAGCAACTACAAGGCGCTACTAAAGCAGTAAGTTTTAAACCCAAAGATGTTGTTTTATACGGTTTTGGTAGAATTGGTCGTTTATTAGCTCGTGAGTTAATGTCTAAAATGGGTAAAGGGTCGCAATTGCGTTTAAGAGCTATTGTAACTCGAGGAGAAATTAATCAGTCAGTTTTAGAAAAAAGAGCATCATTATTGAGTATCGATTCTGTTCATGGTGATTTTTTAGGTACCGTGCAGATAGATGCAGAAAATAATGCATTAATTATTAACGGAACAACTGTATATATGATTGCTGCAGATAAACCTGAAGCTATCGATTATACAGCTTATGGAATTAATGATGCCTTAATTATTGACAACACAGGTGCTTTTAGAGATAAAGAAGCATTGAGTCGTCACTTAAGCGCTAAAGGAGCAAGTAAAGTGCTTTTAACAGCACCATGTGCAGGAGTACCTAATATTGTACATGGAGTAAATCATTTGGAAAATAACCCAGATACCATTGATATTTTTTCTGCAGCCTCATGCACAACTAATGCAATAACGCCAGTATTAAAGGTAATAGAAGAAAATTTTGGAATTAAAAAAGGGCATATAGAAACCATACATGCATATACCAATGATCAAAATTTAGTAGATAATATGCATAAAAAATACCGTCGAGGTAGATCTGCCGCTCTTAATATGGTAATTACTGAAACAGGAGCTGGAAAAGCAGTGGCTAAGGCATTGCCAGTTTTAGAAGGTAAATTAACTTCAAATGCTATTCGTGTGCCAGTACCTAATGGCTCGTTGGCTATTTTAAATTTACAGCTAAATACAGAAACTACGGTTGAAGTAATTAATGCAATAATGAAACAAAATGCTTTAGAAGGTAATTTGGTAGAACAAATTCGATACTCGTTAAATAATGAATTAGTATCTTCTGATATTATTGGAACAACAGCTCCATCTATTTTTGATAGTAAAGCAACAATTGCAGATGGTGATACGGTAGTGGTTTATGTGTGGTATGATAATGAATACGGATATTCACATCAAGTGATGCGGTTGGTAAAACATATTGCTAAAGTACGTCGTTATACATATTATTAACAGTAGTTTAACAGAAAGTACAAAAAAGCCGAAAAATTATTTCGGCTTTTTTGTTTATATTTAGCCTTTAAATATAAGATTATGAAACAGATACTATTAATTGTTTTTTTCTTTTTTTCGATAAAAGGATTTACTCAAAACGTCGATTCTCCTAAAAATGCAAAACCTGGTAAATGTTATGTTAGGTTTGATGCTTCAAAATTTGATTACAATAAAGTGTTTAAAGAAAAGCTATGGAGTGAAGTGTCGTGTGATAAAGCAAAAGAATTAAAAAAGTTAAATACTACCCAAAAAAATAAAGAAAGTGTTGAAGCTTTAAAAAAGTATCAAGAAGCTTTACAGCAATTGGGTTATGAGGTTGAGGTTTCAGGTTTAGTAGATGACCAATTTGTTAAAGCGCATAATCAATATCTTAAAGAGCAAAAAAAAGAAAACCAAAAAAGGCGTAAAATATTAGATCAACTCTAGTAGTTTAATTATAGGATTGTATAAAAAAACAAATGCAGCATGTTTTATGTGCTTGCCGTTTTTTAATTAGGTTTAAGGTTTGTTGTTACGTCTTCTTTTTAGATTAATAAAACTTCAAAAATATTTTCTATATAACGAAATTTGTATCATGCCAAATTTACAAGCTCATTAAAGTACGATTGTTGAGAAAACAATACAGGTTTTCCGTACCTTGGTGTAAGTAATTTAAGTAAAAAACCACTCCATAGGGAGTGGAGTGGCCAATTGCTATACAAAAATCAAATTGTTGGGCTGCTAACAATTCTTCTTTGCTAAAGTATAAATTATATAAGCTAAAAATAAGCATGAAGTGTATTTGTAGTAGTTATTTCTGTTTTAATGTAGAAATAGAGTTTAGAGTTTTTAAAACAGCTAGTAGATTAATAAAGTTTGATTTTAAATTTGATTTAAACCAAGGAAAATTTAGAAAAATAAGTAATCAACTTCTACAGTTTTTTTAATGCCTACTTATTTCAAAAGAATAAAAATTATTTAAATTTTTAAGTGAATCCAAAATATTAGATGCTAAAAAATCTATGCGGTTTTAAAAAAAGTGAAAGCCTTTTTAATTTAAATTAAAAACGGATAACTTAATAAAGCGGCAAAGTGTAGTGTTAATTTTATACTATATTGATGCTTTATTAAACTATCCGTTTTGGAATTCACTCCAAAATTAGTGGGGGAAAGGGAGTGTTTAATTGCCATAAAAAAAAGATCGAATTGTTGGGGGTGTTAAAAATCTTCTAGACTAAGGTATAAATTATATAGACCCAAAATACATATGAAGTATATTTGTAGTGGTTATTTGTAAATTATTTAAAATATAAAGTCTTTATTTCTAAAGCAAAGCATAAATAGATGACAGTTCAACAAAGAATAGAGCAATTAAGAGCAGTTTTAAGACAGCATAATTATAATTATTATGTGTTAGATAATTCAACAATTTCTGATTATGAGTTTGATTTAAAGCTCAAAGAATTAGAAAAATTAGAACAAGAAAACCCACAATTTTTCGATCCTAATTCACCTACTCAAAGAGTGGGAGGGGCGATTACTAAAAATTTTGAAACCGTACAACATAAAAACAGAATGTACTCGTTAGATAATTCGTATTCTGAAAATGATTTGTACGATTGGCAAAAACGTATTCAAAAAATATTGGGTACTGAAAATATAACCTATGTATGTGAGTTAAAATATGATGGAGCGTCGATAAACTTAACTTATAAAAATGGACAATTTGAAAAAGCGGTAACTCGAGGAGATGGTTTTCAAGGTGATGATGTTAGTGCAAACATTAAAACTATCCGTTCAATTCCATTAGTAGTGTCGTCTAATTTTGTTCAAAACTTTGAAATACGAGGCGAAATTATTTTGCCGATACAAGGTTTTGTTAAAATGAATAAAGAACGAGAAGCCAGTGGAGAAGACCCTTACAGAAATCCACGTAATACTGCAAGCGGGAGTTTAAAATTACAAGATAGTGCTGAAGTAGCTAAACGACCTCTAGATTGTTTATTGTATCAAGTAGTAACTGACGAACAAAACTATAAAACCCATTTTGAAAGCTTAGAAATGGCTAGAAAAGCAGGCTTTAAAGTGCCTGAAACGATAGTTTTAGCAAAATCAATTAAAGCGGTTTTAGCTTTTATCAATTTTTGGAGTACTAAACGACACGATTTGCCTTACGAAACAGATGGGGTTGTTATTAAAGTTAATGATATACATCAACAAGAAGAATTAGGGTATACGGCTAAATCACCACGTTGGGCAATTGCTTATAAATACAAAGCAGAACAAGTTTCGACTATTTTAAATGAAATTACCTATCAAGTTGGGCGTACAGGAGCGATTACTCCAGTAGCCAATTTAGAGCCAGTGCAATTGGCGGGTACCATTGTAAAAAGAGCATCATTACATAACGCCGACCAAATTAAAAAATTAGATGTTAGAGTAAATGACACTGTTTTTGTTGAAAAAGGAGGTGAAATTATTCCTAAAATAATGGGTGTCGATTTTTCTAAACGACCAACAAACTCTACCGTTACTACTTATATTAATCGCTGCCCAGAGTGTAATACTATATTGGTTAGAAAAGAAGGTGATGCTAAGCATTATTGTCCTAACGAGTTTGGTTGTCCGCCTCAGATTACAGGTAAAATTAAACATTTTATCAGCAGAAAGGCAATGAATATTGATGGTATAGGTTCAGAAACAATTGATTTATTATATAAAGAGGGGTTGATAAAAAATTATGCCGATTTATATCTGTTAACCGTAAATCAAATTATTCCGTTAGAACGAATGGCAGAAAAGTCTGCTCAAAATATAATTTCGGGTATAGAAAAATCAAAAGAAATTCCGTTTGAAAAAGTGCTTTTTGCGCTAGGTATTCGTTTTGTTGGTGAAACCGTAGCTAAAAAGTTAGCAAGGCATTTTAAGAATATTGATAATTTAATGGCTGCTGATTTTGAAACATTAATTGCAGTAGATGAAATTGGTGATACAATAGCAGAAAGTATTATCGATTTTTTTAATACACCTTTAAATAAAGACATTATTAATCGGCTAAAGAGTTATGGGGTTCAATTTGAAATTGCAGTAGAAGATATAAAAAACCAAACGGATAAATTATTAGAAAAGATAATTGTAGTGTCTGGAGTTTTTAGCAAAATGAGCAGAAATGAACTTAAAAAAATAATTGAAGATAATGGAGGAAAGGTAAGTTCCTCGATTTCTAAAAAAACGAGTTATGTAGTTGCGGGTGATAATATGGGACCTAGTAAATTAGAAAAAGCACAAAATTTAGGTGTTCCAATTATTTCAGAAGATGATTTTTTAAATTTAATAAAATAGCGCTTAAATTCTGTCTAAATATCAGGTCTAAAAATAAAAGGGATAAAATCTGTTTTTATAAAAAGATAATTTTGTGAAAATTAATAGGATGAAAAATTATTTACATTACATTATCTTAATATTGACTATTGTTGGCTGTAAAAGTACCACTCAGCTTTCGCTACGTTTTTTAGATGAATATATTGTATCTGACACTTTGCAATGTAAAAATACTCTTGTAGGAGGGCTTTCAGGTATAGATAAAGCAAATAAATTGTATTATTTAGTTGTTGATGATGATAAAGCTCCTAGAATTTTAAAGGCTAAAATAAAGATTGCTAAAGATACAATTTCTGCAGTAGATTTTTTAGATGTAATTCAATTAAATGACACTTCTACATTTTATAAAAATAATGTTCTTGATTTAGAGTCTATTTTTATAGGAGAAAACCACACGATTAATTTAGCAAGCGAAGGCAGTATATATTACGGTAAAAATCCATCACTTTTTAAAATAGATAGTTTAGGTAGGTTCATCGAAAAATATCAAATACCTTCAATTTTTCAAGCAAATTCTGTTGCAAAACCAAGGCATAATGGCACTTTTGAGGCAACATCAAAAAGTGTTGATAATAAGGGGTTTTGGATGGGTATGGAATTGCCCTTAGTAGCTGACGGAGATTTGCCTTCGGTAACAAAAACAAGTTCTCCTATAAGAATCACCTATTTTGATAATCAAACCAAAAAAGCAACTAAACAATTTGCATATCAATTAGAGCCTCTTAGCAAAACCATAAAAGGCAAAGTTAATACTAATGGTGTTTCAGCAATTTTAGAGTATAAAAAAAATCATTTTTTTGTAGTAGAAAGGGCTTACCAAAGTGGTTATGGTAGCTATGGAAATGTGATTAGAATTTTTGAAGCTAGCATAGGTCGTAACACTACCGATATATTGAATCAGCCCTCGCTAAAAACACGTCGGTTTGTTCCTTTAAAGAAACGATTGCTCATAGATTTTAAAGATTGTAAAAATAAATTAACAAAAGGCATTATAGATAATATTGAAGGGATAACCTATGGGCCAACATTAGCTAATGGTAAACAATCTTTACTGTTAATTTCTGATGATAATTTTCAAAAATACGGCAAGCAATTCAATCAATTTATTTTACTTGAAATTAACAGAAAATAATAACCCGAGTTTATTTAAATTTGCTTTTCATTTTACAGCAGCTATTAACGTATGATAATAAAAAAAATTAAGCAGAATATACTCGTAAACAAGTATAATAAATTACTTGCAGAAGCGGTAAAAAACAAGCAAATTTCTGCTAAAATTATTAATTCTGTAGCGATTTTAACAACTGAAGATATTTCGGATACATTTGATTTACAAAAGCAAATTGAACGACAGTTAAATTTAAGAAACCCTAAAATATATAGCTTTCGTGATAACGAAAAATATAAAAAGCCATCGTTTAAACATTTTTCTGAAAAAGCCTTTAATTGGAAAGGAAATATTATAGATAAAAGCCTTGAAAGTTTTTTAGAGCAACCTTTCGATTTATTAATTAACTATTACAATCAAAAAAATCAATACTTAGAGTATGTAACTCTGCAATCTAAAGCTGCATTTAAAGTAGGTTTTTCGGGTATTAATAAACAATTGTTTGATATGGAAATAATAGAAAAAATAGAAAACCCAGAGGTATTTATGTCTGAGTTAGCAAGGTATTTGAGAGTATTAAAAAAATTAACATAAAAAACAGATTTGTTAAAATACATTCGTAAACTCTTTTTTCTTTTACCACTATCATTTAAAAGTCTAAATTTGTACTCCTAATTATTCAAATTATGCAAAAATTTATTGGCACGGGTGTTGCTTTGATTACCCCTTTTAATCAAGACTTAACTGTTGATTTTGATGCCTTAAAAAAACTAGTACATTTCAATATTGATAATGGAACAAATTATTTAGTTATTAATGGTACTACTGCTGAAAGTGTTACAATTACTAAAGAAGAAAAAGCCCAGATTATTAAGGTAATTGTGCAAGAAAACAATCACCGTTTACCTTTAGTTTTAGGTATTGGTGGTAATAATACGCAAGCGGTTGTAGAAGAATTGCAAACTACAGATTTAACACATATAGATGCTGTTTTATCAGTTGCGCCATATTATAGTAAGCCTACACAAGAAGGGTTTTATCAACATTTTAAAGCGGTTTCATTAGCTAGTCCAAAACCAGTAATTTTGTATAATGTACCTGGCAGAACCGCTAAAAACATGTTGCCTGAAACAACCTTGCGACTAGCAAGAGATTTTGAGAATATAATTGCTGTTAAAGAGGCAGGTAATAACATTCAGCAATATTCAGAATTATTAAAAAATAAACCTAAAGACTTTTTAGTAATTTCTGGTGATGACGATTTAGCTTTAGGTGTTGTGTTGGCAGGTGGAGCAGGTGTAATTTCGGTAATAGGACAAGCCTTTCCTAAAGAATTTTCTAAAATGATACAACTTGGGTTAAAAGGTGAAAATAAAGAAGCGTATAAAATTCATTATAAATTAATGGATGTTGTTAATTATATTTTTGCAGAAAATAACCCAGCAGGAATAAAAGCTGTACTAAAAAAAATAGGGTTTTGTTCTGATGCTGTGCGTTTACCGTTAGTGCCAGCATCTAAAGATTTGCAACAAAAGATAGCAAATTTTGTAGATGCGTATTAATTTTTAGAAGCAGTTTTTAGTTAAGTTGTTATTAGTAATAATATAGATTTTATTGCCAGCGAGGTTCGTAAAGTTATATTTGTTGTGTCTCTTTAGTTGTACTGTTTGTAAACTATCTAAGTTAAATTAACAAACTTTTAGCAGAGCAAATCAGTAGGGTTCAGTAAATTGTGGTTTATTGTTGCTACATTTGTGATGTAAAAAACGTTTTAATAATCCATAATAATTTACTAATTTTGCCCGATGCAAAAAATTAAGCACATAGCCTGTACTTTTATAATGGTTTCACTACTAGTTTCGTGTGGTGAATATCAAAAGGTTCTTAATAAAGGTACTGTTCAAGAACAGTACAAAATGGCTGTTAAGTTATACGAAGCAAAAGATTTTGGTAAGGCACTGCGCCTATTTGAAAAAATAACACCTTCTTATAAAAACAAGCCACAAATGGAACGTATCCAGTTTATGGTGGCGCAATCAAATTTTAATCAAAAAAATTATTCTTATGCGGGATATTATTTTGATAGGTTTACCAAAAATTATCCAAAAAGTTCTAAAAAAGAAGAAGCTTCGTTTTTATCGGCTTTAAGCTATTACAACGCAGCTCCTAGATACAGCTTAGATCAAACCGATACTTACAAGGCTTTAGATGCTTTTCAAAGTTTTATAAACGAATATCCAGATTCTGATAGATTGGCAGAAGCTAATAAATACTATAAAGCATTGCGATATAAACTAGAGAAAAAAGATTTTGAAATAGCTAAAAACTATTATAAAACAGCTGATTTTGATTCTCGAAATTATAAAGCAGCAATGGTGGCTTTCGATAATTTATTGTCGGATTACTTAGGTACAGAATTTAAAGAAGAAGCGTTGTATTACAAATTTAAGGCAGCACATGATTATGCATTAAAAAGTACAGCACGTAGAAAACCGAAAAGGCTAGAAGAGGCCGTTAAGGTATACGAAAAATTAAAAAGAAATTTTCCAGAATCTAAATTTTTAGAGGATTCAAATAAAATGTTAGAAGAGATACAAAAACAACAAAAGCAATTGTTAAAAAGTTAATTTATGGACTATAAAGACACCAATGCAGCTGTAAGTACCATTACTTACAACAAAGAAGAAATAGAAAAGCCTACAGATAATATTTATGAGGCAATTTCAATTATTGCAAAAAGAGCTACGCAAATAAATTCAGATTTGAAAAAAGAATTGGTAGAAAAACTAGATGAATTTGCTACTTATAATGATAGTTTAGAAGAGGTTTTTGAAAATAAAGAGCAAATTGAGGTTTCTAAATTCTATGAGCGTTTACCTAAGCCAACAGCGATAGCAGTTGAAGAATGGTTAAACGATGAAGTATATTTTAGAATTCCAGACGAAGCGTAATGTCTGTTTTAAGCGGTAAAAAAGTATTACTGGGCATTACAGCTGGTATTGCCGCTTACAAAACGGCTAGTTTAGTTCGTTTACTTATAAAATTAGATGCAGAGGTTAAAGTAATAATGACCCCTGCATCTAAAGATTTTATAACTCCTCTCACCCTTTCCACCTTATCAAAAAATCCAGTTTATTCTACGTTTTACGATAAAGAAAACGATAATGAACTATGGAATAATCATGTAGAGTTAGCACTATGGGCTGATGTTATACTTATTGCACCCGCTACGGCTAATACTCTGTCGAAAATGGCAAACGGAGTGTGTGATAATTTATTATTGGCGGCTTACTTGTCTGCAAAATCGCCGGTGTATTTTGCCCCAGCAATGGATTTAGACATGTATAAACATCCCTCTACTAAAACTACTTTAAAGGTATTGCAAGGCTTTGGTAATATTTTAATTCCAGCAACTTCAGGTGAGCTAGCAAGTGGTTTAATTGGCGAAGGGCGTATGGCAGAACCTCAAGATATAGTTGCTTTTATAGAAAAAGATATACTATCAAAATTGCCATTACGAGGAAAAAAAGTGCTTATAACTGCAGGGCCAACTTACGAAGCTATTGATCCAGTTCGTTTTATAGGAAATCATTCTTCTGGAAAAATGGGATTCGAATTAGCAAAAACTGCAGCTAATTTAGGAGCAGAGGTTTTTTTAATTACGGGACCAACATATCAAAAAATAAATCATTCTTTTGTTCGTCGAATAAATGTTACTTCGGCAGAAGAAATGTATCAGGCATGTCATAAATACTTCAATACTATAGATATTGCTATTTTGTCTGCTGCAGTAGCAGATTACAAACCCAAAAAAGTAGCACTTAATAAAATAAAAAAGAACGATGCTTCGTTACAAATAGAGTTAACACCAACCAAAGATATTTTAGCTTCGTTAGGAAAAATAAAAAAGAAACAATTTTTGGTAGGGTTTGCTTTAGAAACCGATAATGAAATAACTAATGCCGAAGTAAAGTTGCAGCGTAAAAATTTAGATGCTATTGTATTAAATTCTTTACAAGATAAAGGGGCTGGTTTTGCAACAGATACAAATAAAATTACTATTATTGACAAATATTTAAGCAAAAAATCATTTGATTTAAAATCAAAAAAAGCAGTATCAAAAGATATTTTTAATGAAATTATAGCAAAAATTTCATAAAGTATTTGTTACTCTGAGTAGAATTTAAAGTTTTTTAATTGGTATTCATTTCATTTATTTTAAATAATAAGCTTTCGTTTAGCAAATAAACAATACAACCCATGCGTAAAGTAGTATTTTTAATAGTTTTTTTATCAATATATACATTAAGAGCCCAAGAATTAAAAGCCGTAGTAACGATTAATGCAGAAAAGGTTCAGGGTACTAATAAACAAGTGTATACTACTTTGCAAAAGGCGTTAACGGAGTTTATTAATCAAACACAATGGACAGATAAAAACATAAAGCCTCAAGAAAAAATTAACTGCTCTTTTGCCATAATCATAAATAAACAAAGTGCTAATTATTTTGAAGGCAGTTTGCAAGTGCAATCTACTCGACCAGTCTATGGTTCTACTTACGAAACGCCCATATTAAATATTAACGATACTGATTTTAATTTTAAATATAACGAGTTCGACCCATTACTTTACAATCCTACTAAATACGATTCTAATTTAGTTTCTACCCTTGTTTTTTATATTTATACTATTTTAGGTGTAGATGCTGATACCTTTGCTCCAAAAGGCGGAGAAGGGTATTTACGTATGGCAGAAAATGCTATGTTGCAAGCTCAACAAAGTGGTCTTTCAGCTTGGAGAAACGAAGTAGGTAAACAAAATCGTTTTGCGTTAATAGATAATTTATTGTCGTCAAAATATACCGCTTTACGCAATATTTATTATAACTATCATCGTAAAGGCTTAGATGTTTTTTATAAGAATACAGATAAAGCGAAACAAGAAATAGAAAAAGATGTTATTGAACTACAAAAAATGTTTAATATAACGGTAGGTAATTATATGATTCGAGGGTTTTTAGATGCTAAATCAGATGAAATTGTAAGTATTTTTTCTGACGGAAAACCCACTAAAAATCAGCAAAAAATGGTAAGTGTTTTGCAAAAAGTTTCGCCTGTTAATAGAGACAAGTGGCGAAAGATAAACTAATTTTAGTTTCAATTAATTCTTTTCTTATTTTAGTAATATAAAGATTTTTTTACTTTATATATTCCAATCAAAATCAGTACTTTTACTATTTATAACGTGTAAAATTTGTTAACACATTTATCCATACAAAACTATGCGCTAATCAATCAATTATCGATTGATTTTACAAAAGGCTTGTCTATTATTACAGGCGAAACAGGAGCTGGTAAATCTATTTTATTAGGGGCTTTAGGTTTAGTAATGGGTAATCGCGCCGATTTAACATCGTTAAAAAATACTGAAAAAAAATGTGTGGTTGAAGCTCATTTTTCGGTGGCAGATTACGATTTACAGCAATTGTTTCAAGAATTAGATGTTGATTATGAAACAGAAACAATTATTAGAAGAGAAATTTTACCTTCGGGTAAATCGCGAGCTTTTGTTAACGATACTCCAGTAACGCTATCGGTACTTTCTGCTTTAAAAACTAAGCTTGTTGATATTCATTCACAGCACCAAACGTTACAGTTGTCTGATGCGGCTTTTCAATTTTCGGTAATTGATGCCATGGCTAAAAATCAATCAAAAATAGCTTCGTATAAAAGAGGTTTATATACCTACAATAAGTTACAGAAAGAGTTAAAAAATCTTCAAGAAGAAACTGAAAAACTAAACGAGCAATACGAGTATAATTTGCATTTGTTTAATGAACTAGAAGAGGCAAAATTACAAGAAGGAGAGCAAGAAACGTTAGAAGAAAAACTTGATAAATTAAATCATATTGAAGAAATAAAACAAAATTTATCAGAATCGCTAGTAATTTCGATAAACGACGAAATAGGTTTGCA
Source organism: Tenacibaculum sp. UWU-22 (assembly GCF_041021355.1). NCBI lineage: Bacteria > Pseudomonadati > Bacteroidota > Flavobacteriia > Flavobacteriales > Flavobacteriaceae > Tenacibaculum > Tenacibaculum sp. UWU-22. The sequence continues at coordinate 107,789 of NZ_JBFNGP010000003.1, forward strand.
AACATTATTCTATTCGTTAGAAAATAAATTACAAAAAATTAGTTCGTATTCAAAGCAATATCAAGAATTAGCCACTCGTATTACCAGTATTAAAATTGAGTTAGACGATGTAGTTGCTGAGCTAGAAAACGCCAATGAAGAAGTAGAATTTAATCCAAATGAAATTGAAGAACTAAATGACAGGTTGCAATTAATTTACAACCTTCAAAAAAAACATTCTGTAAGCACAATATCAGCATTACAAAATATTTACGAAACGTTAGCAACAAAAGTAACTCAGGTTGAAGATGCGGGCGATTTAATAGCTAAAAAAGAAGCTGAGATTAAAGATGTGGCTGAAAAATTGGATGCCGTTGCTGCAATGATTACTCAGTCTAGAACCAATGCTATTCCAAAGTTACAGAAAGAAATAGCAAATCTTTTACTCGAATTAGGGATGCCCAATGCTAGATTTTTTATTGAATTGAAAGCTTCTGAAAATTATTTATCTAACGGAAAAGATAAATTAACTTTTTTATTTTCGGCAAATAAAGGAGGTAACTTTGGAGAGTTAAAAAAAGTAGTATCTGGTGGTGAGTTGTCAAGAATTATGTTAGCTATTAAAAAAATATTATCCGAAAACATACAATTACCAACTATAATTTTTGATGAAATAGATACTGGAGTTTCTGGAGAGATATCAAACAAAATAGCAAAAATAATGCAAGATATGGGAGCTAATATGCAGGTAATAACCATTACGCACTTGCCTCAGATAGCCTCGAAAGGAGCGCAACATTACAAAGTATTTAAAGAGGAGGTAGCAGGTGTTACCGAGTCAAATTTAAAATTATTAACCCAAGACGAACGAATAAATGAAATAGCAGAAATGTTGAGCGGAAAAGACATTTCTAAAAGTGCTTTAATTCATGCAAAAGAACTATTAAATTAAAGAGTATATTTGCAAACAAAACCAAACAACAAAAAATTAAAATATATAATCATGTATAATTTATTAAAAGGGAAAAAAGGAATAATCTTTGGGGCATTAGACGAAAACTCTATTGCTTGGAAAGTTGCTGAACGAGCTCATGAAGAAGGGGCTAAATTTGTATTAACCAATGCACCCATTGCTATGCGTATGGGAGGCATCAAAGATTTAGCATCTAAAACAAATTCAGAAATTATTCCTGCTGATGCTACCTCTATGGATGATTTAAACAACTTGGTTGAAAAATCTATGGAAATCTTAGGCGGTAAAATCGATTTTGTATTACACTCAATAGGTATGTCAGTAAACGTACGTAAAGGAAAACACTATACCGATTCTAACTACGAATTTACCACCAAAGGATGGGATGTTTCTGCGGTATCTTTTCATAAAGTAATGAATGTTTTATACAACAAACAAGCTATGAATGAATGGGGTAGTATAGTTGCTTTAACCTATATGGCAGCACAACGTGTGTTTCCAGATTATAACGACATGGCTGATAATAAAGCTTATTTAGAAAGTATTGCTCGTAGTTTTGGGTATTTCTTTGGTCGCGATCATAAAGTGCGTGTAAATACCATTTCGCAATCACCAACTCCAACAACAGCTGGTCAAGGGGTAAAAGGTTTTGATGGGTTTATTACCTATGCCGAAAAAATGTCGCCATTAGGAAATGCTACCGCTTTAGAATGTGCAGATTATACGATTTCATTGTTTTCTGATTTAACTAAAAAAGTAACACTTCAAAACTTATTTCATGATGGAGGGTTCTCTAACATGGGGGTAAGTGATTCGGTAATGGAAAGATTTGTTGAAGAATAGTTTAAAAAATGAATTAAATAAATAAAAATGCAAGTCGTTAGATTTGCATTTTTTATTGATAGCTATAATGAATATACAATTTTCAATAATAGTGCCTGTTTACAATCGTCCGAAAGAAGTTGATGAGTTGTTAGAAAGTTTAACAAAACAAACTTTTAAAGATAGTTTTGAGGTGTTAATTGTTGAAGATGGTTCGAAAAAATCATCTGAAGAAATTGTAAAAAACTATGTTTCAAAGCTCAATTTAAAGTATTTTTATAAAGAAAATAGTGGGGCAGGGGCAAGCCGTAATTATGGAATGGAAAAAGCCTCAGGAAATTATTTTATTATCTTAGATTCTGATGTTATTGTTCCGCCACAATATCTTTACGAAGTAAAAAAAACACTACAAGAAAATTATACAGATGCTTTTGGAGGCCCAGATGCCGCTCATTCTAGTTTTACAACCTTACAAAAAGCCATTAACTATTCAATGACTTCGGTATTAACTACAGGAGGAATTCGAGGGAAGAAAAAATCTGTAGGTAAATTTCAACCCCGAAGTTTTAATTTTGGTTTATCAAAAACTGCTTTTGAAAAAGTAAAGGGATTTTCTAACATGAAAACGGGTGAAGATATCGATTTAACCTTTCGATTAATTACTAATGGGTTTAAGACTCAGTTGATAGATAAGGCTTTTGTTTATCATAAGCGAAAAAGCACTCTTAAGCAGTTTTTCAAGCAAACTTTTTCTTTTGGCACAGCAAGACCTATTTTAAATAAAAAGTACCCTAAAACAGCTAAATTAACATATTGGTTTCCTAGTTTGTTTAGTATTGGGTTAGATATTGCAATTATTGCCGCTTTTTTTAGCTATTGGTATTTATTAGCTTTTTATGGAGTGTATTTTTTATGTGTTTTTTTTGATTCTTTATTTCAAAATAAAAATTTAAAAGTAGCTTTTTTATCAATAATTACCACACTTACACAATTTTATGGTTACGGGATAGGGTTTATACAATCGCAATGTAGTAAGTAGTTAAAAGAGTATGTTACGAGGCTTTACCTATAAAATAAGCCATTGTTTTTTTACTTTATTTTAAGAGTTTTTTTAAAAAATTAAAAAATAGATTCACCAGAATAAAATTTTAAAACTTTTGTTTTAAAAATATAGTCGTATTTTGCTCTAATCATTTCACTTTTAGCATTAGCTAATCGGTTACGCACTTGGTCAAAATCGAACTGAGTCATAGAACCATAATCATAACTTGCTTGCGCATTTTTAAAAGCCTCTTTTTGAGCGGTTAAAGAAACTTGGGCAGCTTCGTAAGTTTTTGCTGCTGATTTTACGTCTAAAAAGGCTTGCTCTATTGTTTGTTGTAGCTGTAGTTTTGTGTTTTCTAGTCGAAATTCGCTAATTTCTTTATTTATTTTAGATTTAGCAACGTTGTTTTTAGTTTGAAAACGATTAAAAATGGGTACATTAAGTGATAAGCCTAAGTTATACCCTAAATTGTTATTTAGCTGCGTAAAGTAAGGGTCGTTTATCAGTGATTTGTTAAATATGTATTGATACGAGCTTCCTGCTCCAGCAGAAAAAGAAAGGGTAGGGTAATAAGCTCCTTTAGATAGTTCAATGTTTAGGTTGGCATTTTCAACATTTAAATCAGCTCGTTTTATTTCAGGTCTTATATCAAGAGCTTTTTGGTATATAGTGTTTGAGTTACTGTACAACAGTTCTACAGAAGGGTCTGAAACATCCATAGCTTTTACATCAAATCCTTCTGAGGGTATTTGTAATAGCTGTGTTAATTGTAACAATGCTAAGTTTAATGCATTTTCTTGTGTTACTATTTTTTGTAAATCGTTAGACGATGTTGATTCGGCATTTAATAAACCTCCTTTAGGAATAGTGCCTGCATTGTATTGAATTTTTGCTCTTTCAACCTGTTTTTTACTTACTTCGGCTTGCATTTTAGCAACGGCTAAATTTTCTTTAGCAAATAATACATTTAGGTATGTGTTTACAATTTGTAATGAAATATTGTCTTCTACTTGAGCTAAATCTATTTTACTTCCTTCAACACTTAATTTAGATTGCTTTAAAGTGTTTTTATTTCTGTTGCCATTGTAAAGCGTTGTGTTAGAGTTTAAGCTAAACCCTGACCGAAAGTTGTCGGTAGAAATTCTTGAGCCATTTTGCCCGATTGACGAACCGAAATTAAGTCCAGGAGAAGTAGAACCACTCAAACTAGGCAAAAAATTACCTTTAGCTATTTCTATATCTTTTTCAGCTAACTGTACATTTAATTTATTTTGTTTAACGGTAATGTTGTTTTTTAGTGCATAATTTACACATTGTTCTAAATCCCACTTTTTTTGAGAAAAAGTACTCAGTGATGTTAATACTATTAGTAATAGTAGTATTTTGGTTTTTAGCATCAATAATTTTTTTATAAAGTTCAATGTTGTCATTAAAAGAAAAACAACACTTTAAAAAATAGATAATTAACTTATTAAGACTAATTATTTTTTTAAAGTGTTGTTATAAACGAACACTTTTAATATGTTTTTAAACAATGAGTCTTTATTTATTTCTAAATACGACGAATAAAGTTAGTGTATGTTACACTTTTTTAGTCTTATTAAAATGTTAATTTTTAATTTTTTCTTTATAACGCCATAAAAAATAAGCTAATAACGCAACTAATATATAAGGAAAAATCATTAAATAGGTGATTCCATGATTTACTCCTTGTGCCATTGATTTGTTACCGTTTTCTATAACGGCTTTACACATTGCGCATTGGGCAGATGTAATTTGTGATAGAAATAAACAAAAACTAAGTAAATATATTTTTTTCATTTTAACCTATTTATGTTTTTTGTATGCATACAATTTACGCAGTATAATACGGTGAAATTAGAAGGTATACAACTACTCCGGTAATAGCAACATATAACCATAGTGGGAAAGTTATTTTTGCTATTTTTCTATGAGCTGTAAATTTACCAAATTTTGCTCTTAAAAAAGTGATTAATACTAGCGGAATAATAGCTATTGACAATAAAATATGGGTAATTAAAATAAAATAATAGATATATTTTATTGTTCCGTCACCACCAAAAGGGGTTGAATTAGAAGTCATGTGGTAAGCAACATACATTACTAAAAATAATACCGAACACACTATTGCTAGGGTGTTAAGTTTTTCATGTAATTTTCTATGTCCTTTTTTTATGGCAATTACTGCAGCAATTAACAAAATAGCAGTTATAGCATTTATACTCGCATAAATTGGAGGTAAAAAAGAAAGCGGAGCTACATTGGGTATTTTAATAAGAAATAATGCGGCTACAGCTAATGGAATTGCAATAGAAAAAACGGTAATTAATTTTTTGTATTTTTTTTCTTCTAACTCGTTATTCATTTAATAATAATTTTATATCGTCTTTTAATTCACTTATTTGTTTCGAAAATCCTTTTTCGTTTAAGGCTCTGTAGTAAACAATAGGGTTTCCTAATTCATCGTAACGCGAACGGATGTATCCGTTTTTATCTACTAAAGCAAATAACCCAGAGTGTTCAAATCCATCAGGGTCGTTGTCGTTTTTACCAGCATATAATTTAAACCCTTTGTTGGCTAAATCATAAACTACTTGTTCGGGTTTTCCTGTAAGTAAATGCCAGTTTTTTAACTTAATATTGTTTCTTTTAGCGTATTCTTTTAATACCTCTGGAGTGTCAATATCAGGGGTAATTGAAAATGAAGCAATTCCAAAATTTGGATTTCCAAGAAAGGCATTTTGAATTTTAATCATTTCGGTATTCATTAACGGGCAAATAGATGTGCAAGTAGAAAAGAAAAATTCTACGACATATACTTTTCCTTCATAATCTTTATTGGTAATTGTTTTTCCGTTTTGGTCGGTAAATTCGAAATCGGGTACTTTGGTGTATTTATATAAGCTTTTTTTTTGAAAGTGGTCAACTATTTTTGGAATAGCGTAAATACCAAAAATCAAAATAATAAACGAAATGCCAACGTACGAATATTTTTTATTCATTTTTATTTAATTGGGTGGGTTTATGATAATAAACGATAAATCTAGTTTGTTAGATTTGATTAGTTATTTTCTCTGTCTGCATTATTTTTTTTCAATGCTAAACGATATTCGGCTAAAATAACCTTTACATCGTCTTTCATTTTATTATTTAATTCGGCTACTGACTGCATATTATAACCTAATAACAATCCGTTAGGGCTGTCTTTATCATCTGTTCGCCCTCTTAAATTTGTGTGCTTGTCTATGATAAAAGCTTTAGAACTGTGTAAGTTGCTATCTAGTGGTTCGTTGGTTTTAAAGCTATTATATATTGTTTTTATTTGATCGCTATTTGTAAAAACAAATCGCCATTTTTTCATGTTTGTATAGCCGTTTATTTGTTTTTTTAGATGTTCTATTTCAGTCTTATTGGTGTTAGGAACAATTACAATAAATTGAAAATGTTTAAACTCGTAAAAAGGCTTATATATTTTTTCGTTAAGATTAAAAATTTCTGCTTTTACTTTTTTATTGATATCGTTACCAATAAAAGTAACTATAGAAATATTGTTTTTAAATTGTTGTGTGCTATCTATTGTAGATATATCTATTACATCTTTATTTACAATAGGTAGTTTTGCAAAATTATGAATGCCTGAAGAAAGTATTATGTAGAATAATAAAGGCATAACAAAAAGAGCAAAAAGCACAATGAATTTAAGGGTTTTACGCATAACAGTATAGAACAAAAAAAGGTGGATACCCACCTTTTTTTTAATTTATATTTTTACCATTTTACTAAGGGCGATAGTACTCGGTGTAAATAATCCCCTTCGATTAATAGTAGTGTTACCAAATAAATAATTAAAAAAACGGCTGTCCAAACGACAGAGCGTCTAAACCATTTTTTTTCGCTTTCCATGTGCATGAAAGCCCATGTTATACCATAAGCTTTAAAAAGCGTTAAAATTATAAAAATAATATTTAAAGGGCTTGTGCCTAAAAATGTGGTAAGGTGTAATATATCGGGTTTGTCAATACCTAAAAATACTTCTACGATGGTGATTAAAGATAAAACACCAAATACAATCCATATTCTTTTTACGTTCGATTCTGCGTGTGCTGCCATTTTTTATTTTTTAAAGATTATACTAAGTAGAAGAATGTAAATACAAATACCCACACTAAATCTACAAAGTGCCAATATAAACCAACTTTTTCAACCATTTCGTAGTGCCCTCTTCGTTCGTAGGTGCCCAATACAACATTAAAGAAAATAATAATGTTAATAACTACCCCAGAAAACACGTGAAAACCATGAAACCCAGTAATAAAGAAAAAGAAATCAGCAAAAATAGGATTACCATATTCGTTTACATGTAAGTTGGCGCCCTCTACTACCTGATTTGCTTTTGCTAAATGAGCTAAGCTTTCTTGTCTAGAAAAAATAATTTTTTTCTTGGTTTTAGGGTCTATGCTTTCGCTACGTATTAATAAGTCAGGATTGTTTTTAAAAGCTTCTTGAATTTGTGCTACAGAGTATTTAGAAACCTTTTCTCCGCTTTCAAACCATAATCCGTTTTTACGGGTTTGCGTTACTCTTTCTTGTGCTTCATTAGGAACAAAGTCAGATAAGGCTATTTGATGCCCGTCTTTTACAAATTGTAATATTTTATGATCGGTTGTTTTTACAGCACCATATGAGCCGCTTATAAAGTGTTTCCATTCCCAAGCTTGTGACCCTAAGAAGATTAAACCACCAATAATGGTTAAAAACAAATATAGGGTTACTTTTTTCTTTTTCATTTGATGACCAGCATCTACAGCAAGTACCATTGTTACTGAAGAAAAAATAAGTATAAAGGTCATTAACGCTACATAATACATAGGTGCGTGTACACCATGTAAAAATGGAAAATGCGTAAAAACTTCATCGGCAATAGGCCAACTATCAATAAATTTAAAACGTGTTAAACCATAAGCTGCCAAAAAACCAGAAAATGTTAGTGCATCTGAAACAATAAAAAACCACATCATCATTTTACCGTAACTTGCGCCAAAAGGTTTTACGCCACCACCTCCCCAGGTTTCTTTGTTAGTAGCATCTATAGCTATATTTGCTTCCATATATATGTTTTAGTTATTTTTTTTTGTTAAAATGTTTGCCAAAATTAATAATTTTATATCATCTAATAAAATAGAAAAAGAAAAATAGATAAATCCAAAGTAAATCTACAAAATGCCAAAAGATTGCTCCTAGTTCAAAACCAAGCATATGAGTAGGTGAATACTTGTTTTTAAAATGATTATAAATTACAACTAACAATACAATAATGCCTGCAAATAGGTGTAAAACATGCATTAAAGTGATGCCGATAAGAAATGAGGTAGATACTGTACTGCCAGGGCCTGTAAAATATAAACCCAAATCTTTTAGTTGATTAAATCCTGTATATTGATAAAAAACAAATGCAATTCCAAGTATTACCGTTAATGTTATAAATATACGCGATATAGCTATTTTATTGTTTTTTAAATAGTATTTAGATATAAAAAGAGTAATACTGCTTAGTATAATTAAAACGGTACTAGTATAAAATGCTTGTGGTAAATCGAAAGTAACCCAATCTTCTCGGTTCATACTAACCACATAAGCACTTGTTAAACCTGCAAAAAACATGGTCATGCTAATCATAGCAATCCATAACATTGGTTTAGCCGATTTTTGTTTAGCTGATTTTAATTCTTTTTCTAAGGTTTGTGTTTGTTCGCTCATTAATGTAAAAATTTATCTACCACGTAAATAATAGGGATAAAAGTAATGTACGCAACACTTGCTAACATTAGTTTGCGTGCTACAATATTGGATTGAGTTTTGTATAGTTTAATTGCATAATATAGCATTGATATGCCTAATAAACTGACTATGATTGCTGTTGTTGGAAGTATGTAAAATGTTCCCGTTACTTTTAATACAGGTGTTATTGAAACTAAAATCATAACTATTGTATAAAAAATAATTTGTTTAACGGCTCCTTTATCCTTTTTATTCATAGGTAACATCTGTAGCCCTGCTTTATTATATTCTTCAAATTGTAACCAGCCAATAGCCCAAAAATGAGGGAATTGCCAAAAGAACTGAATCATAAATAAAAACCCAGCTTCAATGCCAAATTTATTGGTTGCTGCAACCCAGCCTAACATAAAGGGTATCGCACCAGGTATCGCACCTACAAATACAGCTAAAGGGGTAATTTGTTTTAAAGGGGTGTAAGCACTGGTATATAAAAAAATAGAGATTGCACCAAATAAAGCACATTTAGGGTTTATTGAATATAGTATGGCAATACCCAAAATAGTGAACATTGTTGCTATAGCAACCGCTGTGGTAGGTTTCATTCTACCTGCAGGAATTGGGCGGTCTTTAGTGCGTTTCATTAACGCATCGGTGTCTTTTTCTATAACTTGATTGTAGGCATTAGAGGCTCCAACCATTAAATATCCCCCAGTGGCAAGTAAAATTATAGTGGTTGTATTAATTTCTTCTACTCCAAGTAAATATCCAGCAATAGAAGTAAATACAACGCTTACAGAAAGTCCTACTTTTGTAAGTTGTTTAAAATCAGAAAAAATAGTTTTTATTGTTGTTTTATTTTTTATAACTGAAATGGAATACACCTTAAATTTGAAAAAAATTTTTGCAAAGATATTTTTTTATTAGGAACTACCATAATTTTTGAAATTTATTGTTCAAATATTTTTTACTTTTGCGCTCAACAATATAAATACATTATAATAAATTAATCGATGACAGCAAATGAATTAACTCCAAAAATTTTTGCTTGCTCACAAAGCGTAGAATTAGCTGAAGAGATTGCGAAACATTATGGGGTACCCCTAGGAAAAGTAAAAACAACCCATTTTAGCGATGGAGAATTTCAGCCAGCTTTTGAAGAATCTGTTCGTGGAAGGCGGGTTTTTATTATAGGATCTACTTTTCCGTCTGCGGATAATTTAATGGAAATGCTATTGATGCTAGATGCTTCAAAACGAGCTTCTGCACGACATATTACAGCTGTAATGCCTTATTTCGGTTGGGCGCGTCAAGACCGAAAAGACAAGCCCCGTGTAGCTATTGGAGCTAAATTAGTTGCTAATTTACTACAAGCTGCTGGTGCAACTAGAATTATGACGATGGATTTGCATGCTGATCAAATTCAAGGCTTTTTTGAAAAGCCAGTAGATCATTTGTTTGCTTCTACCATATTTCTACCATATGTAAAATCACTACAATTAGAAAATTTAACCGTAGCCTCTCCTGATATGGGAGGGTCTAAAAGAGCTTATGCTTACTCTAAATATTTACAAAGCGATGTGGTTATTTGCTATAAACAGCGCGAAAAAGCAAATGTAATTTCGCACATGGAGCTTATAGGTGAGGTAGCGGGTAAAAACGTTATTTTGGTAGATGATATGATTGATACTGGAGGCACACTTGCTAAAGCGGCAGATTTAATGATAGAAAGAGGAGCTAAAAGTGTTCGAGCTGTTTGTACACATCCTATACTATCAGGGGATGCATATGAAAGAATAGAAAAATCTAGCTTAAAAGAATTAATAGTGTCAGATACAATTCCGTTAAAAAAGCAGATATCTAAAATAAAAGTTGTATCTTGCGCCCCTTTATTTGCTGATGTGATGCATAAAGTACAAGATAATACATCGATTAGCGATCAATTTTTAATGTAATAAATATAAACAAAAGTAATGAAATCAATTACAATCAAAGGATCTCAAAGAGAAAGCGTGGGCAAAAAATCTACAAAAGCCTTACGTAATGCTGAAAAGGTTCCTTGCGTATTATACGGAGGAGATAAACCAATACATTTTTCAGCAGAAGAATTAGCGTTTAAAAAGTTAGTGTACACTCCAAATGTATATACTGCTACGATTGAACTAGATGGCACAAAATACAATGCTGTTTTACAAGATATTCAATTTCATCCAGTAACCGATAAAATTTTACATGTTGATTTTTATCAATTGTTTGAAGACAAAGAAATTACCATGAATATTCCTATTCGTTTAATTGGTAAATCTAAAGGAGTTATGATTGGTGGTGTTTTACGTCGTAATTTACGTAAGTTACGTGTAAAAGCGTTACCAGTAAATTTACCTGATTTTATCGAAGCAGATATTACCGAATTACAAATAGGTAATAAACTATATGTAACCGCTTTGCAAAATGATAATTACACCTTATTGCACCCTGATAATACTGTGGTTGCTCAAGTAAGAACGTCACGTAATGCAAGTAAGGTGGCTGCTGTAGCTGAAGAAGCTGCCAAATAAGAATTTTTATTGATTCAATTTACAAAAGCGTTACTTAGTGTAGCGCTTTTTTTATTTTTGAAAGATGAATTGTTTTGCATTTTTAAAAAATATTTTTAAATATAGTTCTCGAACTAAAAAAAACACGATGAAAAAATTTTTAATTGTTGGTTTAGGAAATATAGGGGTTAAATATGTTAATACTCGTCATAATATTGGTTTTAAAATAGCAGATGCTTTTGTAAAAGAAAACGAAGGTTCTTTTGAAACACTAAAGTTAGGTGATGTTGCAAAAATTAAAATTAAAGGAAAATCTATAGTTGTGTTAAAGCCTAATACTTACATGAATTTAAGTGGAAAGGCGGTGCTGTATTGGATGAAAAAAGAAAATATTAAAATAGAAAATGTATTCATTATTACCGATGATATAAATATTGATTTTGGTACTATTCGTATTAAGGCTAAAGGAAGTTCTGGAGGGCATAATGGGCTTAAGGATATTCAAGATAAACTTGCTACAACAGCTTACCCGCGTTTTCGGTTTGGTGTAGGTGCTGATTATGGTAGAGGAAAGCAAGTAGATTATGTTTTAGGTGAATGGAATGCAGATGAAGAGAGTAGTTTTATAGAGCGTATTCCTGTTGCTGTAGAGGCGGTAACATCTTTTATAACGGCAGGTTTAGATAATACAATGAATGTGTTTAACGGAAAGTAGTTAGTTTTTTTCTGATTTAGTCTAAGGAAAGGGGTGTTGGTTAATTGTCAGAAGCAAACCATTCGGCAAAACTACTTTCGGTTTCTTGTAGTTTTACAGCATGTAGTTTGATATTTTTAGGTAAGCGGTTATTTATTTTTTTAGCAAAATCAATTGTCATCATTTCGCTGGTGGGTTGGTAATCAACTAAAATAACGTGATGTCCGCGGTTTTTTAATTCTTCGGCTAGTTTAATGTGCGGTGTATTTTTGTTAAAAACAGTGGCGTGATCAAAAACATCTACAATTTCTTCTTTAACAATCTTTTTTAAATCGCTAAAGTCAATTACCATTCCGTATTTAACATTAGAAGTGTCTGAAATAGGAGAGCCAATAACGGTTACCGATAGTTTGTAGCTATGTCCGTGAATGTTTTTGCATTTTCCGTCATATCCGTATAAAGCATGACCTGTTTCAAAACTAAATTGTTTTGTAATTCTAATCGTATTCATGTTATTTTTAATCTTTTTGTAAGAAATTGATAGAATTGATAATTACCTTCTTCTACCTCTATTTTTATTGTATAGATATACTATTATTAATACGATTCCTAATATGGCATATAATCTGCTTCCTCCCATAATTATTGGTTGTTTTTAAGTTTTTCTAATGCTTTTTTAGTAAAGCTTGACACTGCTAATTTTCCTGATATTTCGGCTTGTTCTAGTAATAAATTATCCCAGTGTTCGGTGTTTTTCCACAAGTTTTTCTTTATTTCTGTTAAAGCTTCGGGATTGTATGAGGCTAGTTTTTCTGCTAAAATATCTACTTCTTTATTTAATTCGTTTTGTGTTTCAAAAACACGGGCATATAAGCCTTTTTCTTTTGCCCAATAAGCATTTTTCCATCGAGTGGCATCTAGGGTTAATTCGGCAAATCCACTAATGTTTATTTTTCGTTTAACAACAGGGGCAATTACAAATGGTCCAATACCAATGGTAAGCTCAGAAAGTTTAATGGCGGCTTGTTCTGTAGCTAATGCGTAATCACAAGCGGCTACTAAGCCTACGCCGCCGCCTACGGTTTTTCCTTGTACGCATCCTATAATTAATTTTGAACATCGACGCATTGCGTTGATAACATTTGCAAATCCAGAAAAAAATGCTTTTCCGTCAGACACATTGTCGATAGCTGCTAATTCGTGAAAAGAAGCGCCAGCACAAAAGGTGCGGTCTCCTTCCGATTTAAGTATAATTACCAAAACCTCATTGTTAACGGAAAGTTTATTTAATTCATTTGTTAAACGTTCTAGTAAAATTTTTGGAAAAGAATTACTGGCAGGGTGGCCGAATTCAATTGTTGCAATTTTATTTTGAATGTGGGTATATAAACTTCCGTCTTCTCTAGTTGTGGTCATTAGGTGTATATTTTTTTCAAATTTACTGAAATGTTATAAAAAAAAACGTTGAGGCTTATTTTTTTTGAGAAATAAGCGGATTGAATTTTTTTCTAAATTTTATAACTAATGGAACTCCTCTAGCAATTATCCAAAAGAAAAAGGCAATCCAAATAGCGTATAATTTCTGATTTAATGAGTCAAACAATAATAATGTAGGAATAAATACAAGGCCAGTTGCGAGTAGTAAAATGTTTCTTAAATATTTTGTTTCTCCTAGTCCTTTAAATATTCCGTCGTAAATAAAGGTTATGGCGCATGCGGGTTGCATTATTAAAATAATCCAAAACACATCGTAAAACCTTTGAAGAACTTCGGGTTCTTTAGTGAAAATTCTTCCGATGGGTTTGTAAAAGATAAATCCGATTAGGGTTAATAAGAGCCCGAATAAAAAGCCGTATTTAATTAATCGATTGCCTAAGGTAATTAAAGTTTGGTATGCTTTGGCTCCTAATAATTTTCCTGATAAAATATTTCCTGCCGATGAGTACCCGTCAATCATAAAAGCTCCCATAAGCCATAAATTAAATCCGATGGTATATGCGGCAATATATGCGTCGCCATAGTTAGTGGCATACGAGGTGCCAAAGTAGAGTGCGATGTTAAGTGCAAGTGTTCTTATAAAAAGATTAAGAACCATGGTTATAAATCTGGGTATTTCAGTGTTAAATGGGAGGGTAAATTTTAGCGGGATATCGGTTTTTTTTAAGAGTAAAACAGCGCTAATTGTAGCCATTAAAATTTGAGCAATAACGCTTGCGTAGGCAGCACCTTGTATGTGCATTGCAGGAATGTATCCTTCTATTCCGTAAACTAGTAAAAAATCTAATGCAATATTTGTAAAGGTGCCTATTAATGCAATAATCATTGGGTAATAGGTGTTTTGTAAGCCTCGAAATGTACCAAAAACAGCAATGGTAAAGAGGGTGAACGGAAACCCGAAAATACGTATTTTATAATATTTTATTGAATATTCTAAAATAGTTCCAGAGGCATTGTACATCTCAAAAATTTCTTTGGCAAAAGGGTAGGTAATGGTTAAAATTAATATGCTGACTCCTAGGCTAATTACAATAGCTTGTATGGGGAGGTTTTTAATTTCGTTAAGCTTGTTTGCGCCTAAGTATTGAGATATAATAGAAGAAATTCCGCTACGTATTTGCCCAAATACCCAAATTAGCATAGATAAAAAAGCGCCTACAATACCAATAGCAGCAATGCTTTCAGTAGCGTTTTGAGGTATGTTTCCTATAATTGCTAAATCGGTAGTAGAAAGTAAAGGTTCAGCAACGCCTGCTATTAGTGCGGGAAATGCTAATCTGTTAATATGCTTAAAGCTAATATCGTATTTCAAATTATTAAAATAAAATACAAAAATAGCGTTTGTTTTATAAAATAAGGTGTAAGGCTAAGAATAGATATGAGGGTGGTGTGTTTGATTGTGTTTGTATGTTTTAGCTTATAAATGCTAACAAAACAAAAAAGTTAAAATAAAAAACCCTCGAAAATCAAATGATTGACAAGGGTTTTAAGTGACCACGGCAGGATTCAAACCTGCAACCTTCTGAGCCGTAATCAGATGCGCTATTCAGTTGCGCCACGTGGCCTTTTTTGCGGATGCAAATATAGTTATGTTTTTTTAATAAGAAAAGCTATTCTGAAATTTCTTTTTTAAATTTTTCGGTTATTAAGGAAGCTTCTTTTAGGTTTTTATTAGAAACAAAAAGTTCAACCGAATTATTGGGAGCTCCAAAACCAGCTAATCGACCAGATTCTTCATGATTTTTTATAATAGAGGGTATTCCTGCTTCATTTAATAAAAAACGCAGTCGGTTCACTAAAATTTCAGATTCAGTAAAAATAAGGGTAAAATTATTCATACTGCAATATCGTTATTTTATAGGTTATAAGCAAGTGTTTACTTTTTTACAGGCTATCTTTTGCTGACTGTTATATTTTTTCGTCGTGTTGTGATTGGTCTAAACCTAGTCTTTCTGATTCTTCGGTCACCCTTAAAGGCGATATAATGTCGGTAACTTTGTACAAAAGTAATGCGCCAAAAAAGGTAAAAGCAGAAACCAAAACTAAGGCAATCATATGGTGGGTAAAAACGGTAAGCCCTCCGTGCAAAAGGCTTGCATTTTTGCCTTGAGCAAGAATAGCGGTAAGAATCATACCCATAATTCCGCCAACACCATGGCAGGCAAATACATCTAATGTGTCGTCTATTTTTTTTAATTTTTTCCAATTAACCATTGCGTTAGAAACTACTGCCGAAATAAATCCAATAAAAAGGCTTTCAGGAATAGTTACAAAACCACATCCGGGTGTAATAGCAACGAGCCCAACTACTGCGCCAATCGAGGCTCCTAAAGCAGAAACTTTTCTTCCGTTTATTCGATCAAATAAAACCCAGGTCATCATGGCAGATGCTGAAGCTATTGTTGTGGTGCCAAATGCCATGGCTGCAGTTGCGTTAGCGGCTAAGGCAGAACCAGCATTAAAACCAAACCACCCGAACCATAACATTCCGGTGCCTAATAACACGTAAGAAATATTAGAAGGTTCGTGGTGTGGTTTTTTTCTTTTTCCTAAAAATAACGCTCCCGCTAAAGCGGCAAAACCAGCGCTCATGTGTACAACCGTTCCTCCGGCAAAATCTCGAACGCCAAAATATTTATTTAAAAGTCCGTCTGGATACCAAACCATGTGGCAAAGTGGTGTGTAAATGATTAAACTGAATAAAATAATAAAGAGTAAATATGAAATAAAACGAACTCGTTCTGCAAAAGAGCCTGTTATTATTGCTGGGGTAATTACGGCAAATTTCATTTGAAAAAGAGCAAACAGTATAAAGGGTATTGTAGAAGCCATGTTTTTATGAGGAAGCATGCCTACTTGGTCGAAAAAAGGATATGAGAATGGGTTGCCTATAATTCCGTATTTAACACCATTGATTGTAAACCCAATAGAGTCTCCAAAAGAAAGAGAAAAACCAACGGTTACCCAAACTATAGAAATTACACCTAATGATATAAAACTTTGTAGCATGGTAGAAATTACATTTTTTTTACCTACCATTCCTCCGTAGAAAAAAGATAGCCCTGGTGTCATTAATAATACTAATCCAGAAGATGCTAAAATCCAAGCGACATCTGATTTTACAATTTTATCACCACTTAGAAATTCACTGCTAATTGGAAGTTTTGTATTCCAAAATAAACCTATTATAGATATAATAGCAATAACCCCAAAAGAAACAACCCATTTTAACTCTATTTTCATAATTTAATATATTTAACCCTTCAAATATATGGGTATGCTTATTTTAAAACAAATAAATTAAGTTAATACCCCTAATTTTTTAAGGCTAAATAAAAAATAATATAAAATAATAAAGTTTATGTAAAATGGTATTATTTAAAGGGGGGTGTTTTTTAGGTATTGATATTTCTAAAAAGTTAATATTTTAGGTTAGTAGGGTTAAATTCGGTTAAAACTTGTTTAAAATAACTAATTAAAAATTAGATTATTTTGGTTTTATCGGTTTTAAAATATGGTTTCTTTTGGGTTAAATTATTACAGTAGTCATTTTTAAATAGGGGTGCTGTTTTTTTAATCTTTTTTAAAAACCGTATCTTTGCGCAAAATTATTTTTATGAGTTTAGCTTACGTTATAGTGGGTTTGTTGTTATTGGTTTTTGGGGGTGAATTTTTAGTTCGCTCATCTGTAGCCTTGTCGTTTAAGCTTAATATTTCTAAAATGGTAATTGGTATGACGGTAGTTTCATTTGCTACCTCGGCACCTGAACTATTGGTGAGTTTACAGGCAGCTATAGATGGCTCGCCAGCTATAGCTATTAATAATGTAATAGGTTCTAATATTGCTAATATTGGTTTGGTTTTAGGGGTTACGGCAATTATAGCGCCAATTGCAGTAAGTAAAGATTTTTATAAATTAAACTGGCCAGTGATGATGCTGTTTTCGGTGGTGTTGTATTACTTTTTATGGAATGATGGCGTGCTTACCCGTAATGAAGGAATGATATTATTTTTAGGGCTAATTGTTTTTTTGGTGGTACTTATTAAAAGTGCTAAAAATACAAACGATAGTGATGAGGTTGATGAAAAATTGGCTGGTGCTAAGTATATTAATATTTTTATTTGGCTATTGTTGGGGGGGGCAGCTTTGTATTATGGTTCTGATTTATTGGTAGTTGGGGCTAAAGATTTTGCTCAAAAAATAGGGGTGAGCGAGGGGGTTATTTCTATAACCATGATAGCTATTGGAACGAGTGTTCCAGAATTGTCAGCGTCTATAATAGCAGCTGTTCGTGGAGAAAAAGCAATTTCTTTAGGAAATTTAATAGGTTCTAATATTTTTAATATATCTTCAGTTTTAGGTTTAACAAGTATAATAAAAGATATACCAGTTACCGAACAGCAAATATTAAACTACGATATTTTTTGGATGTTAGGTTTTACTTTTGCTATTTTACCCCTCGTGTTTCTGCCTAAAAAATATGAATTAAATAGGTTAAAAGGACTTGTTTTGTTTATTGGATACCTTATTTTTATCTATTCTATTTTTTAATTTAGGGGGTAAAATATTTATATAGAATCGCCTAATTCTTTTAGTTTAGAGGTGTTTTCTGCTAGCATTAACTCGTCGATGATTTTTTGTAAATCACCATTTACAATATTTTGCAAATCGTATAAAGTGAGTCCAATTCTGTGGTCAGTTACGCGACCTTGTGGATAATTATATGTTCTAATCTTAGCACTTCTATCACCTGAACTAACCATGCTGCCTCTTTTAGCGGCATCTTCGGCTTGTTTTTTTGCTAGCTCTAAGTCGTATAAGCGAGAGCGCAGTACTTTAAAAGCTTTTTCTTTGTTTTTATGTTGTGATTTTTGGTCTTGACATTGTGCCACTAAGCCTGTAGGAATGTGTGTTAAACGAACCGCAGAATAGGTTGTGTTTACAGATTGACCACCTGGACCTGAAGAACAGAAATAATCAATACGAACGTCTTTCGGGTTAATTTCTATATCAAACTCTTCGGCTTCTGGAAATACCATGCATGTTGCTGCCGAGGTATGTACTCGCCCTTGTGTTTCGGTTTGTGGTACACGTTGTACACGGTGTACACCCGCTTCAAATTTTAAGGTACCATAAACGTCTTCGCCAGAAACTTCAAATTGAATTTCTTTAAAACCGCCATTAGTGCCTTCGCTAAAGTCTACGATATCTACTTTCCATCCTTTACTTTCGCAATATTTACTGTACATTCTAAATAAATCTCCTGCAAAAATACTAGCTTCATCACCTCCTGTTCCAGCGCGTAATTCAACTACTGAATTTTTAGCGTCTTCTGGGTCTTTTGGAATTAATAAAAACTTAATTTCTTCTTCTAATGCAACCGTTCCTTTTTGAGCTTCTTCTAGCTCCATTTTTGCCATTTCTACCATTTCGGCATCGCTTCCGTCGCTAATAATTTCTTTTGCTTCATCAATATTATTTAATAAAGTTTCGTACTCATTGGCTTTTTTAACAATTTTGCCTAAATCTTTGTACTCTTTATTTAATTGTATGTAGCGTTTTTGGTCAGCGATAACATCGGGTTGAATTATTAAGTCTGAAACCTCGTCAAAACGTTGCTTTACTATCTGTAATTTATCTAACATGAAGTGTTTTTTCTGGGGGGCAAATTTACAATTTTTATCCGATTTTTTCTTGTCTATTTTTGAAAAACATGTATGCTGTATTTTATATAATGTATAATGTTGTTTTGTGAGGTAGGTTGTTAAAAGTAAAACAACATGGTTTAAAGGCTAAAAAACGAAGTTATTTTTAAAGGGTTGAAAATTAATGAATACCGTTTTTTAAGTTAAAAAAAACAGCGTTTTTAAACTTTTTTTCAAGAAAATTAATAGCGCGTTGGCTACGTATTCCTGATTTGCAATAAACCACTATGGGTTTGTCTATCGCTATTTCTTTACTCCGTTGTTGTAGCTCGTTTAACGGAATATGTTGCCCGCCAATATGATGTTGTTTCCGTTCTGAATATTCGCGAACATCTAATAAGTTGTAGTGATGTAAATTATTTTCTAACTGTTTTAAGGTTATTTCGTTTTGGGTAGTTTTAACCCCGCAAAAGAAATCATAATTGTCATTTAATTCGGTTATCTTAGCGTTATCGGTTTTTTCAAATTTTAATATTAATTGACGCATATTTAATACGTTATACATTAATAATTTGTTCGCTAAGACATCTCCAATTTCGCAAATAATTTTAATAGCTTCATTGGCTTGTAAACACCCTATAATTCCAGGTAACACCCCTATTACCCCTATTTCTGAGCAATTGGGTGACTCTTCAGGTTTAGGAGGTTTTGGATATAGACATCGGTAAGTAGCGCTTCCTTTATAATTAAATACGCTTACTTGTCCTTCAAATTTAAAAATAGCACCATATACCAATGGTTTTTGAGTTAATACCGCTGCATCATTAGTTAAATAACGAGTGGTAAAATTATCGCTTCCGTCTATAATAACATCGTATTTTTGAAATAATGAAATGGCATTTTCAGAAGTTAATTTTTCTTTATATACTTGGAATGTAACAAACGGATTTAATTTTGATAAACGATTTGCGGCAATTTCGGCTTTTGATTTTTCTATATCGTCTATTGTATACAAAATTTGACGTTGTAAGTTACTTTGGTCTACTACATCATGGTCTATAATTCCAATTGTGCCCACACCTGCTGCAGTTATATATTGTAACACAGGACACCCTAATCCGCCAGCACCTATTACTAGTACTTTAGCTTGTTTTAATTTTAGTTGCCCCTTTTCTCCTATTTTGTCGAGAATTAAATGGCGATTGTATTGTTTTTGTTCTTCGTTTGTTAGCATTTAATAATTTGCTTTTGCTTTACAATGTTGATTTTTTAGCTTGCGTATTTTTTAGTTAACTCACCTACTTTTTATGCTAACTTATGTGATTTTTTTTGATACTTCAAACTTTTGATAATGAAACTGTTCCCAATCTTTCCAAACAACTTCTAATCCTTGGTTTTTTAGCATTGTTACTATTTCTTCGGTACTTCGTTCATCTGAAATTTCGAATTGTTCTAACGACTGTGGTTCAACACTATATCCTCCAGGATTTGTTTTAGATTCAGCACTAATTGAAGTAGCTCCTAAATTAACAATATTATTTCTAAAAACTTCACTTTCTCTAGTAGACATTGATAGTTCTACATCTTCATCTAATATTCTAAATGCGCAGATTAATTGTACTAAATCCGTATCCGTCATGGTTACTTTAGGTTCTAGACCTCCAGAATAGGGTCTTAAGCGCGGAAATGATATAGAATACTTTGTTTTCCAATAGGTTTTTTGTAAGTATTTTAAGTGTAATGCAGTAAAAAAACTATCAGCACGCCAATCTTCTAAACCAAATAAAGCTCCTAAGCCAATTTTATGAATTCCTGCTTTGCCTAATCTGTCAGGAGTGTCTAAGCGATATTCAAAATTTGATTTTTTCCCTTTCGGATGGTGTTTTTTATATTCTTGTTGATGATAGGTTTCTTGATATACCAACACCGCATATAAACCATTTTTTATTAATAATTCGTATTCTTGTTGGTCTAAAGGTTGTACTTCAATGGTAATATTTGAAAAATGAGAACGTATAAGCGTAAGGGCATTTTTAATATAATTAACACCAACAGTTTTATTAGCCTCTCCAGTTACTAATAAAATATGATCGAAACCTTTCTTTTTTAAAAAAGCTACTTCTTTTAGTATTTCGTCGTCGGTTAATGTTTTTCTCGGAATTTTATTTGTAAAACTAAATCCGCAATAGGTACATATGTTTTGACATTCGTTGCTCAAATACATCGGGGCATACATTTGAATGGTGTTTCCAAATCGTTTTTTAGTTAGCATTCGGCTTTTTTGTGCCATTTGCTCTAAAAAGGGTTTTGCTGCGGGTGAAATGAGTGCTTTAAAATCTTCTAAATCGAGTTTGTTTTTTAGTAAAGCACGTTCTACATCAGCAGTTGTTTTATTAAAAATGCTTTGTAAGGTTTCATCCCAATTGTATTGATTAAATATTGTTTTAAAAGTGTTAGTTTTTAACTTTTCAATAGTACGCTTTGTTTTATTTGCCAACATCATGTTTGTTTCAAAATAAGTTAATGGTTAACAAACCAAAAGTTTTAATTTAAAAAACTTGTTAATGGACTGCTTGCAACAGCTTGTTTTTTTATGGGGGCTAGCTTTGCTTCGTATGCCATTCTACCTGCTTCTACAGCTTTTTTAAAAGCAAGAGCCATAGTTACGGGGTTTTCAGATACGGCTATGGCGGTATTTACTAAAACTGCATCGGCACCTAATTCTATTGCCTGTGCCGCATGAGAAGGCGAGCCAATTCCGGCATCAACAATTACAGGAACGTTAGCTTGCTCGATAATAATTTCTAAAAAATCTATTGTTTTTAACCCTTTGTTACTGCCAATAGGGGCCCCTAAGGGCATTACGCATTGTGTACCTACTTCTTCTAATCGTTTACACAACACAGGGTCGGCATGAATGTATGGCATAACCACAAAACCTTTTTTTACAAGTTTTTCGGCGGCTTTTAAGGTTTCGATAGGGTCGGGTAATAAGTATTTGGGGTCTGGATGTATTTCTAACTTTACCCAATTGGTTTCTAAAGCTTCTCTAGATAATTCTGCCGCAAACACAGCTTCTTTTGCTGTGCGAACTCCTGATGTGTTTGGGAGTAAATTAATTCTCGGGTGGTTTAAATGTGATAAAATATCATCATCTTCATTTTGTGTATCTACTCTTTTTAAAGCTACTGTTATTAATTCACTTTTTGAGGCTAACAAAGCTTCTTTCATTAGTTGTGAGGAACTGAATTTTCCTGTTCCTGTAAACAATCGAGAGGTAAATGTTTTGTTAGCTATTGTTAAGGATGTATTCATGTATTGCTAATTTATGGCACACTTAATTTTATATACTTGATCGTTGGTGCTTGAGGTTTTTAAAATTTTATGAAATGACGGTATCGATGTAAAATCTTGAGTTATTGCTCCAGAAATAGCAATGCCGTATACGCCTGTATTTATAATTTTAGACACTTCTTTTAAGGTAATTCCTCCGATAGCTATTATTGGAATGTTTGTTTTTAAGGTTTCTAATATTGCTTGGTATCCAGAGGTTCCTAAAACGGGACTCAAATTATTTTTAGTTTTGGTAAACTGGTAAGGTCCTAAACCGATATAATTTACCTTTTTTTCGATTAGTTTTTTACAATCATCTAAGGTATTGGCTGTTCCGCCAATAATGTATAAATCATCTAAATATGCTCGTGCTTTTAAGGGGCATGTGTCGGTTTTGCCCAAATGAACTCCGTCAGCATTAACCTGTTTGGCAATTTTGTAATAATCGTTTATAATTAAGCGAGTTTGAAAATGTTGGGTAATGGCTCTTGCTTTTTGAGCTGTTTCTAAAACTGTTTTTAAGGCTACGTCTTTCAATCTAAGCTGTATCCATTCTGCTCCAGAAACACAAGCTTTTTCGATGTTTTCTAGATGCTCTTCAGGTGTTTTTCCTTGTGAGATATAGTGTAATTTGTTTATCATTTTACTTTTGGCTAAACGAGGTGATTTGTATTAAAGACACCTTTATAATAGCGATTAATGTTTTTAAAGCTTTGAACGGGGTTTTCGGTATTCCAAACACTTCCTAAAACACCTATTCCTTGAAAACCTAATGCCATTGTTTTTTTAATAGTATTGGTGCTAATTCCCCCTAAACCAATAATGGTTTTATTGATATGATTTACATCAAAACCTCGGCCTTTATATGCTTTTTTTGAAATGGATGAAAAAACAGGGCTTAGCAAATGATAATCAAATTTAATAGGGCAATTTTCGATGTCTTTAGGCTCGTGAAAAGAACTGCTTATTGTTTTTTTTGCTAGAGATAATCCTCTAAAATAGGCACTTGTATTTTCTAAAATATCTTTTCTTTTTTGTTCTTGAAAATGAATTCCTTTTAAATTAAATTCGTTAATCAGCTCATGAAAATAATGTGTAACTATTTTGTTGTGATGTTCTTTAGCTATTTGATTCAAATAAGTGGCGTGTTCTTTGTAATTTTTGTTCGGTTTTCTCAAATGATAATATTCTAACCCTTCTTCAAACAATTGTTGAAGAATTTGAATTTCATTTGGAATATCTTTTTCGGGTGCTATTAATACAAACATCTAGTTTATAGATATACTTCTGAACCTTTGTTTTTAAACTCTTTTGATTTTTCTTCCATTCCTTTTGTAAAGATTTCATAGTCTTCTACTTGGTTTTCTGCAGCATAATCACGTACTTCTTGTGATATTTTCATAGAACAGAATTTGGGTCCACACATTGAGCAAAAGTGTGCAATTTTAGCGCCTTCTGCAGGTAAAGTTTCATCGTGATATTCTCTGGCTAATTCAGGATCTAAGCTTAAATTAAATTGGTCTTCCCATCGAAATTCAAAACGAGCTTTGCTTAAGGCATCATCTCGATGTTGTGCGCCTGGATGTCCTTTTGCTAAATCGGCTGCATGAGCGGCTAATTTATAAGTAACTACTCCTGTACGAACATCTTCTTTGTTTGGTAAACCTAAATGTTCTTTGGGTGTTACATAGCACAGCATTGCACAACCATACCAACCAATCATTGCGGCTCCAATTCCTGAAGTAATATGATCGTATCCAGGGGCAATATCGGTTGTTAAAGGGCCTAAGGTATAAAAAGGAGCTTCGTCGCATGCTTCTAATTGTTTGTCCATATTTGCTTTAATCATATGCATTGGCACATGGCCAGGGCCTTCAATAAAGCACTGTACGTCGTGTTTACGAGCTATTTTATTTAATTCTCCTAGGGTTTCTAATTCGGCAAATTGAGCGTTATCATTTGCATCGGCAATACAGCCTGGTCGTAGACCATCTCCTAATGAAAAAGCAACATCATAAGCTTTCATTATTTTGCAAATATCTTCGAAATGGGTATATAAAAAGTTTTCTTTATGATGCGCTAAACACCATTTTGCCATGATAGAGCCTCCTCGAGATACAATTCCTGTAATACGTTTTGCTGTCATGGGTATATAGGGTAAACGAACGCCTGCATGAATAGTAAAATAATCTACTCCTTGCTCTGCTTGTTCTATCAAAGTATCTCTAAATATTTCCCATGTTAAGTCTTCGGCAATACCATTTACTTTTTCTAAAGCTTGATAAATGGGTACTGTACCTACGGGTACAGGTGAGTTTCGAATAATCCACTCTCTGGTTTCGTGAATGTTTTTTCCAGTAGATAAATCCATAATGTTGTCGGCTCCCCAGCGACATGCCCAAACAGCTTTTTCTACTTCTTCTTCTATAGATGAGGTTGTTGCTGAATTTCCAATATTAGCATTAATTTTTACCAAGAAATTACGGCCTAAAATCATAGGTTCTGCCTCTGGATGATTAATGTTTGAAGGAATAACGGCACGCCCTCGTGCAATTTCTTCTCTTACAAATTCTGGTGTAATTTTGGCAGGAATATTTGCTCCGAAATTTTGCCCTGAGTGCTGTTCAGATAAGCGAGTTATTTCGTTTATTCGTTGGTTCTCACGAATGGCAACATACTCCATTTCAGGAGTAATAATTCCTTTTTTAGCATAATGTAATTGTGTTACATTATGTCCTTTTTTAGCTCGTTTGGGTTTATGTTTTAAATTAAACCGTAAGTGGTCTAAATCTTTATTATTTAATCGTTCGTTACAATAATTAGAGGTAAATTTATTAAGTTCTTCTACATCTGCTCGGTCTAAAATCCATTGTTCGCGAATACGCTCTAACCCATTATGGATATTTATTTTTTTGTTAGGGTCGGTATAAGAACCTGAGGTGTCATATACCGTTATGGGTCCGTTTGGTGTTCTTTTTTTTGTTATTGAATTAATCGTATCGTTCAATTCAATTTCACGCATTGCAACTTTTATTTTTGGATGAATTTTTCCTTGAACATATATTTTTTTTGAGTTAGGAAATGGTTGTCTTGTTACACCGTCTTGTTTTGGTGCAGTATCTTTTTTCTTCATTTTAGGACTGCTTGTTGTTGTTTGAATTTTGTTTTTTTAAAAATATTATCCTCCTTGAGTAGATTTAATGATTAAAACAGTATCATTATCTTGGAGTGTTTTCGAAGTCCAATCTGTTTTTTTTACCACAGTATTGTTTATGGCTATTGCAATTCCGTTTGGTTGAATTTGTAGTTTGTCTACTAATTCTTGTAGGGTTAATGTGGTTAAAAACGTTTGTTGGTTATCGTTTACTTTTATTGTTATCATATAGATAGATTTAAAGTAAACTGTAGAAGAAAAAGTATTGTATTATACAATACAAGATTAAGATGTTACAACTTTTTCCTACGCTGGTGTTAACCATATCAGGTTCAAAGGATGTTTCTCAAACTAGCGAACTAGCTACTCCTAAAGTTTACGGTACAAATATAGAGGTTTAGATGTATATATTTAGATTGGTAATTAAAAAATTATTTTTCTTCGTTAAAATAAACTTTATAATATTTCATTTTTTTGGTTTCGTCGTACCCTTTTTCTAGGTGTTCAGAGGCTGCGTCAGGGGCATCTACATCTATTTTAATTTGTATGTGAGTATCGAGTTTAATTTCGGTTTTAAATTTCGATTTTTCTTTTTTTAATACTGCATCGGCTACCTCAAAATTATTTCGAATTAATACGTCGTTTAAATTTTCGAAATGTTTTTTATAGTCTTCAAACAAATTTTTGCGGGTGTCGTCTTCGAAAATTTCGTCTTTAAAATCATGGTAGTCAACACTTTCGTGTTCTTTAAAATAATCGATTGTGTTAGCTAAAAAACTACTTTGTTGTTGTTTTCCAAATTCAGGTTTTAAAACTTCTTCTGAAAATTCATTGCAAAGCGTTAAATAATTTTGAGTGTGCAGGTTTCTATCATCTGCATACTTTACATGTAAAAAGTTTTTAATCCAATATTGAGCATCGTAGTTGTTGTTGTCTACTGATAAAACAATTGTTCCTTCGGTGTCTGATGTATTTAAAATTAAACAACCTTTGTCTAATTTTTTTGTAGAAATTCCTTTTTGAACTACCACATCAAAGCTATCGTCATCTAAGTAGGTTTGAAAAAAATCGACTTTATTTTCTATCTTGTAAACACCTATGGCATTTGTTAAAATGTCTTTGTATTCAATATCTTCAAAAAGAACAACCAATACATCGCCTGTTTTTATTTGTGCTGAATTTGACTGCTCGTATAAGTGATTTACTATATTTTTTGATTGTTCGATAAACGTATCTTCGTTTTTAAAAATATCGAAAGTATATTTATTAATTTCATTTAACTCAATATTAGCATGATGAGTAAATCGATAACTTTGTGTAACCGAGGTAAATGGTTTTAATAAAAAGGGAAGTAGTAGTTCGTAACTTTCTTCATCAAAACGCACTAAGTTTTCTGATAATGTATTGTTACCACTATTGTATTTATTGGCTACTTTATGAATAATGCACTTATTAATTTGCGCACGCGTTTTTCGTATCATTTTAATAAAAATTAGAAAGCAAAAATAGTAATTTTAGGATGTTTTAAGTTTTTTAAAAACCAAATGTAACTCCAATGCCAAGAAGTTGTTTCCATTGCGCTTTTGGACCTCTTGTTTCGTATATTTTTTCTTTTTCGTCGATTAATTTCTGAGAGTTAATATCGTTGTCGTAAACTAGGTTTGATTCTAAAGTTGCTCGAATATAATCGTTTACTTTAAATTTGAAGTTAACTTGCCAATCGACATCAATATTTCCAAAACTGTTTAGGTAGTCGGTGTATAACCTTAATAAATGCTTCATTTTTACATTTTCAAAAACATCGGCTTCGTAACTATTGGTTAATAAAACGCCAAATTCAACATTAGCATGTTCTCCATTTTTTATAATGTTTCCTTCTTCGTCTTTTACGGCAGGAGTAACCCCAAAAGCTCCTTTGTTAGCTAAATCGTTATCTAATACAAAGGTTGTTTTTAATGTTAGTGGAGATAGGTATAGTGAAAATTTTTCGATGTTTTCTCCAAATTCTACTCCAGTACCAAAAAACAAATAACCTGGAGCCATAAGTTTTGAAATGATTTGGTTAACTTTAGCGTATTTGTACCCGTTAGTAAATTGGGTTTTAAAGCTTAATTTTGCTGAATAAAACCAATTAGATAAGGGTTTTGTTCGGTAGCCTAAATTTGAATTAATCTCTAATACATCGTCTGTTTTTCGTATGTCTTGTTTTTCTTGTTTGTTAACTCCGTAACGAACACGTAGATTAGAAATCCAGACTAAATCTTTGTTTTTGTTTCGGTATATTATTTCGCTATTTAGTCCTAGCCGTCCTGCAATTGAGTTACTACCTCCTGAGCTCCAGTTTATAAATGAAACTTCACTAATGTCGATATTGGCTTTGTTGGTATTTATCCATCTTAATGAGTCTGTTTTTTGTAATTTTTTAAAAAATACAGACGAAGATTGTGCGTGTAGTATTGAAAAATAGCTTGTTAGTAAACTAAAAATAATTATTAAACAGGTTTTTTGTTTATTTTTAGTACTCAAATATGCCATATTCGCTAGAAATTGTAAGTTTTTTTGTTTTTGAAGCTTCTACGCGACCAATAATTTTTGCCTCTACATTAAACGACTTAGAAATGGCTATTATATCTTCAGCTATTTCTGGTGAAACATATAATTCCATTCTATGCCCGCAGTTAAAGACTTGGTACATTTCGCTCCAACTAGTTTTAGATTGTTCTTGAATTAGTTTAAATAACGGAGGTATGTTAAACATATTGTCTTTTACAACATGTAATTTGTCAATAAAGTGGAGAATTTTTGTTTGTGCGCCACCAGAGCAATGAATAATTCCGTGGATGCTGTCTGAAGAAAATTTAGATAACACTTTTTTAATAATAGGTGCGTATGTTCTAGTTGGTGATAACACTAATTTACCAGCGTCAACAGGAGTGTTTTTTATAGGGTCGGTTAGTTTTATATTTCCAGCATATACCAATTCTTCAGGAACAGCAGTGTCAAAACTTTCAGGATATTTTTTTGCTAGGTATTTGTTAAACACGTCGTGGCGAGCAGAGGTTAAACCATTACTTCCCATGCCTCCATTATATTCGGTTTCGTAGGTTGCTTGTCCAAACGAAGCTAAACCTACAATAACATCGCCAGCTTTTATGTTGGCGTTATCAATTACATTTTTTCGTTTTATACGTGCTGTAACTGTAGAGTCTACAATAATTGTTCTAACCAAATCGCCAACATCAGCGGTTTCGCCACCTGTTGAATGAATTGTTACTCCAAATTCTTTTAATTCGTTAATTAGTTCTTCTGTGCCATTAATAATTGCAGAAATAACTTCGCCAGGAATAATATTTTTATTTCGCCCGATAGTAGAAGAAAGCATAATGTTGTCGGTAGCTCCTACACATAACAAGTCATCTATATTCATTATTAAGGCGTCTTGAGCAATGCCTTTCCAAACAGAAATGTCGCCTGTTTCTTTCCAATACATATAGGCTAAAGACGACTTTGTTCCTGCGCCGTCGGCATGCATAACTAAACAGTAGTCATTATCGTTGGTTAAATAATCGGGCACTATTTTGCAAAATGCTTTTGGAAACAAACCTTTGTCTATATTTTTAATAGCATTATGTACGTCTTCTTTAGAGGCAGAAACACCTCTTTGTGCATATCGTTTAGAAACTTCTTGGCTCATTGTTGTAATTTAGTTCTAGTTTGCAAATTTACTTTTTTTGAAATTAATATGTCTTTATTTGCAAACTAGATTTTTTTTATCGAGTAAATAATAATTCTCTGTACTTGGTTAATGTCCATAAATTATCGTCTACCATTAGTTCTAATTTGTCGCAATGGTACCGTATTTGTTCGAAAAAAGGTTTTACCTTGTTGCAATATGCTTCTGCTTTTTTGGGTTCTTCAAGTTTGTTTGCACTTTTGCGTTCAGCTATCATTTGTTCTATTTTTGAGTTTATTTCTGCGATATGATTTGATATTTTTTGAATTAAATCGATTTGTTCTTTTGCGTATTTTTTGAAATCTTTTTCAAAAATTTCTTTTAATCCTTTTACATTTTCTATCAGCGTGTTTTGGTATTGTATTGCTGTGGGTATTACGTGATTTCTGGCAATGTCGCCTAAAACTCTACTTTCTATTTGAATACGCATGGTGTATTCTTCTAATTCAATTTCGTGTCGTGCTTCTACTTCTATCTTGTTCATTACTTGCATTTCTTCGAACAATGCAATAGCTTTTTTAGAAATTTTAGCTTTTAAGGCTTCGGGTGTTGTTTTATGGTTGCTTAAGCCTCGTTTTTTTGCTTCTTTTTCCCAAGCTTCGCCATAACCGTCTCCTTCAAAACGAATTTTTTTAGAAGCTTTAATATATTCTCTTAATACATTAAAAACAGCTTCATCTTTTTTTAAGTTTTTAGTTTCAATAAGGGCGTCAACTTCAATTTTAAACTCTTTTAATTGTTTTGCTATAATAGTGTTTAAAACAGTCATAGGGCCTGCGCAGTTTGCTGAAGAGCCTACGGCTCTTAATTCAAATTTATTACCTGTAAAGGCAAAAGGAGAAGTTCTATTTCTGTCAGTGTTGTCTAATAAAATTTCAGGAATTTTACCTACAATATTTAATTTTAAATCGGTTTTTTCTTGAGGTGATAATTTTCCTTTAGTAACGTTTTCAAGTTCGTCTAAAACCGATGATAATTGTGTGCCTATAAATACAGAAATAATAGCGGGTGGGGCTTCGTTTGCGCCTAGGCGATGGTCGTTGCTCGCACTAGCTATTGATGCTCTTATGAGCTCTTCGTAATCGTAAACAGCTTTTATGGTGTTTACGAAAAAAGTTAAAAATTGTAAATTTTTCATAGGAGTTTTTCCAGGGCGTAATAAATTAACGCCTGTATCGGTTGCTAAACTCCAGTTGTTGTGTTTGCCCGAACCGTTAATGCCAGCAAAAGGTTTTTCGTGAAATAATACTTTAAATTGATGGCGTTGCGATACTTTTTTCATTACATCCATTAATAAAGAGTTGTGGTCAACGGCTAAGTTGGCTTCTTCAAAAATAGGTGCAAGTTCAAACTGATTGGGAGCTACTTCGTTATGTCGTGTTTTTACGGGAATACCCAATAGCATACATTCGTGTTCTAAATCGCGCATAAAATTAACTACTCGGGTGGGTATTGAGCCAAAATAGTGATCGTCTAACTGTTGTCCTTTTGCAGAAGTATGTCCTAATAAGGTTCTTCCAGTCATTAAAATATCAGGTCGCGAAGCTGCTAAAGCACTATCGACTAAAAAATATTCTTGCTCCCAGCCTAAGGTAGCATTTACTTTACTTACGTTTTTATCAAAGTATTTGCAAACCGCAGTTGCGGCATTATCTACAGCTTGTAGAGCACGTAGTAGAGGAGCTTTATTGTCTAAAGCTTCGCCTGTATAAGACACAAATACTGTTGGAATACACAGTGTGGTGCCATAAACAAATGCGGGTGATGTGGGGTCCCAAGCGGTATATCCTCGTGCTTCAAATGTGTTTCGAATACCTCCGTTAGGAAAGCTAGAAGCATCGGGTTCTTGTTGTACGAGTTGTTTGCCATCAAATTTTTCCATAGCTAAGCCATTTTCTATGGTTTCGAAAAAAGCATCGTGTTTTTCGGCAGTAGTGCCCGTTAAGGGTTGAAACCAGTGAGTGTAGTGGGTGGCGCCCTTAGATAAAGCCCAGTCTTTCATGCTTGTGGCTATTTGATTAGCGACTTTTCTGTCGATTTTTGCTCCAAATTCAATAGCGTCAATAACGCTTTGGTATGCTTCTTTAGTCATGTGTTGCATCATGGCTTGTTTGTTAAATACATTTTCGGCAAATAACTTAGAGCGACGCTTATTTTCTTTTATAATTACAGGAGATCGATGTAAGGTTTCCTGTAAAGCTTTAAATCGGATAGTAGTCATACTTTGTATTTAAATAAATTGTTAGGTCAAAAATAATAAAATTTTATAGAATTGTAAATAATACCCCTTAAAAAATAGGGGTAAAATAATTTTTATATGCATATTAGTAAATAAGCCCCTTAAAATTTTGACTTAAACAAAAAAATATTCATTTTTGCATGGTAAATAAATTAGTAACAAAAATCAAAACACAAATTATGAGTAAGTCTAAATTAGAATACATTTGGTTAGATGGTCACGAGCCCACTCAAAACATGAGAAGTAAAACTAAAGTTGAAGATGATTTTAGTGGAAAATTAGAAGACTGTCCTATTTGGTCTTTTGATGGTAGTTCAACAGAACAAGCAGAGGGAGGTTCATCGGATTGTTTATTAAAACCAGTAGCTATTTATCCAGATCCAGTAAGAAAAAATGGGTATTTAGTAATGGCTGAAGTTTTAAATCCTGACGGAACACCACATCCATCTAATGCAAGAGCAACTATTGATGATGATAATAATGATTTTTGGTTTGGTTTTGAGCAAGAGTATTTTTTAATGGATACTAAAACAGACTTACCTTTAGGTTTTCCAAGAGGTGGTTTTCCTGGTCCGCAAGGAAAATATTACTGTTCGGTTGGTGGTAGATATACTTGGGGAAGAGATTTTGTTGAAGAACATGCCGATTTATGTATTGAAGCGGGGTTAAATTTTGAAGGAATTAATCAAGAAGTTGCTCCAGGGCAATGGGAGTTTCAATTATTTGCAAAAGGAGCTAAAAAAGCAGGTGATGAAATTTGGGTAGCTCGTTATTTATTAGATAGACTTTCTGAAAAATATGGTTATTATATTGAATATCACCCAAAACCTGTAAAAGGAGATTGGAATGGTTCAGGAATGCATGCAAACTTTTCGAATACTACTTTACGAACTTGTGGTTCTAAAGAGATTTATGAAAAAATTTGTGAAGCATTTAGACCTGTAACCGAAGAGCATATAGATGTATATGGAGCTCATAACGATGAGCGTTTAACAGGGTTGCACGAAACAGCTCACGTGTCTGACTTTAGTTATGGTGTTTCTGACCGTGGAGCTTCTATTCGTATACCTATTATAACGGTAGAAAAAGGATGGAAAGGATGGTTAGAAGATCGTAGACCAGCATCAAATGCAGACCCATATAAAGTAGCAGGTCGTATTATAGAAACAGTAAAAGGAGCTAAAATTTAGTAATTTGCCATAGTGTAAAAAGCTCAAAAAATAAAAATACCTCAAAAAAGTTCAGCAATTAGCTGAACTTTTTTACTTTTGCAATCCTTTTCGGGATGTAGCTTAGTCCGGTTAAAGTGCTGGTCTGGGGGACCAGAGATCGGAGGTTCGAATCCTCTCATCCCGACAAAGTAAAATTATGAAAACCTTGTATTCTTTTGTTTACAAGGTTTTTTTTATCAATGTCTATTTTTAGTAATTTGCTCTCCATTTTTGTTTCAAATGTTCTGTTATTAAAGCGGTTAATGAGTTTTTATGTAAGCAAGACTTATGGTTTAGAATATTTTAAGTTCTTTTGCTTATTAGGTCGCTATTCGTTTTAGAGAATGTTACTAAAAAAACAAAATTAAGACTTATTTTAAATAGTCTTATAATTTTATCAGTTTGTTTATTTGTTAAGCCTTTGGTGGCACAACAAATAACTTATACTAATGGTAATAATAGTTGGAACCCTGATGAGTTTGGAAATCATCGTGTTGTTACTTAGTATTCAGTAAAAGGTAATATTGCTAAAGCAATTATTGAATGGCGTAGAAGAGACCAACATCCTGAGCAGAAAAAAATAATTGTTCAAGATGCTCAAACGAGTAAAATTATTTCAAATGTAAAAACTATAGAAATTACTAGAGAAAAAGGTATTCTTTTGTTTGAGCCTATTTCTGGTAAAGGCACCTATTACGTTTATTATATGTCTTTATGGCAAAAAAAATACGGTAATTGCACCATATACACCTCTTGTGGTTGCCGATTCTGTTATTTCTTTATTAGGAAGAAAACTTATTTTAAAACAAGATGGGTTTCTTGCGTAGATACAAACTTTTTTTACTCCAGAAATGACCTCTATAGGTACACAGCCAAATAATTTGTTAGTGCAACCTTGTAATTTTTATTTTTTAGATGATACTGGAAAAGAAATTAAAGATTGGAAAACAACAGGCTTAAAATTTTTGAAAAAAGAAGCAGTAACCGTTACTTGGCAAAGCACAAGTAAATCTAGAGATATAGAAATGAACGTAAAGGCAACATTAGAATTTGACGGTTTTTTATCTTATACGGTAAAGGTGAAGGCTCTTAACGATGTTTCTTTTAACGATATTAAGTTTCATTTACCAATGCAACCCTCTGCTTCGAAATACCTAATGGACATAAATTTGAAGATAGAGAATACTTGTTTCCCATTCCAATAGAAGATTTAGTGTTAAATCCAAATTTAGAACAAAACTCTGGTTGGGAAACTAATTAAAGAGATTATTAACAAATGAAATAAAACTTGGGAACATAATATTTTAGTTAATTTTGTTGTTTAAGCAGTAAGTCCTAAAATTAGATTTGTTTAAATACTATAATAAAGAAAATGAATGTGAAAATTCCTTAAATAATTATAAATGAAAAAAATAATAATAATTCTAGTTTGTGGCATATTGCTTCATAGGATTCCTACAGTAATGGCCCAAGAAAACCATGTAATTGAAAAGCGAACCAACATATCCTTAAAGTATGGAGCCCATAGACTTGGTAAACGAACCGATAAGGCAATGGAAACATGGAGAAATTATGGTTTAGGGCAATTTATACATTGGGGTGTTTATTCCATTCCAGGAGGGTATTGGAATGGGAAATATTATCTTGGTGCGGCAGAATGGATAAGGTCATGGAAAGAAGTGCCCAATAAAGCCTATGATACTCTTTATAAAAAGTTCAATCCCAAAAATTTTGATGCAATGACTTGGGCCAAAAAAGCCCAAAACATGGGGGTCAAATATGTTATAATTACCACAAAGCACCATGACGGTTTCTGTATGTGGCCCAGTAAATATACCAATTATTCAATTGCCAACACCCCATACAAAAAAGATGTTATTGAAGCATTGGTAAACGCTTACAACCAAGTAGGGATTGATGTGTATTTGTATTTTTCAATTATTGATTGGAAACATAAAGGTTATAGAAGTAGTTTAAAAAATGATCAAGACAGAAAAGCTTACGAAAAGTTTAAACAATTCACCAAAAATCAATTAGTTGAACTTTTAAAAAGATACCCATCAACAAAAGGACTATGGTTTGATGGTACTTGGGATGATGCTTGGAAAGAGCAAGCTGCTTTTGTGGATAGCTTGGGTACAGAATTACGAACCCTTGTTCCCGGTTTGATTATTGGGAGTCGATTTAGACCGGACGACTTGGGTAATCGACATTTTGATGCCAATGGGAATATGATGGGCGATTACGAACAAGGCTGGGAACGTAAATTGCCTAAAAGCATTGAGGATGTTCATGGTAACGATTGGGACTGTGTCATGACTATACCTGAAAACCAATGGGGCTATCATTCAGATTGGCGAGGACATATAAAAACGGTCAACGAATTAATTGAAATGATGGTGAAATCAGTGTCGCTAGATGGAAATTTTGTTTTGAATTTTGGACCTAATTCCATGGGGGTGATACGTCCCGAGGAAACCAAGATAGCCTCCGAAATTGGAAAATGGATGCGGGTGAATAATCAAGCTATTTACAATTGCGGTTACTTGAACTGGGAAAAACAGGATTGGGGTTATTATACAACAAGCCGAAAAACAAATGAAAAATACATGGTTGTGTTTAATTTGCCTGTTTCTAGGATGCTAAAAGTTAGAACCCCGAATAGGGTGTCATTAAGCAATGCATATTTTAATGATACGCAAAAACAAGAGCTTACAATAGAGAAAATCCGTAATAATGAATATTACATTCATTTGCCAAAAGACATGGATTCTGATACACCTTTTGTCATTGTTATTAACGATTCCATTAGTAAAACTGATAGTGAAAATTATCAAAAAGCTAAAATCTAATTATTATTTAGCCAACACAAAAATTTAATATTTCATTAAATTTTTGTGTTATAATTGTTTTTATTAATTGGAATACTGAAATTATAAATAAACACATTATAGAAAATGAAATTTAAGAATTTATTGTTTATCATATTGATGCATTTCGGAATTGTATTTTCGTTGTTTTCACAAAATGGAAGGCATGTGGAGGCGTTCAATGATGGATGGAAGTTCAAAAAAGGGCCTTTCCCATCAAGTGAAATTGCATTTGTGAATTCCTGGGAGGACGAATGGAAAGAGGTTGCCATTCCTCATACTTGGAACGCTAGGGACATGCAATTCAACTATGGCAAATTTTATCAAGGGGATGCCTATTATAAGAAACGATTTGTGGTAGATGAAAAGTTAAGGGCCAAGCGTCTGTTTTTAAAGTTTGAGGCAGTTGGTCAAGTTGCCGACTTGTATATAAATGGAACCTTTATTGGAAATCATAAAGGAGGCTATTCGGCCTTCGTTTTCGAGATTACACATGTTGTTAAATATGGGGAAGAAAATGAGGTTATACTAAAGGTCAATAATACGGAACGCAACGATGTCATTCCAGTCAACCATAATTTATTTGGGATATATGGGGGGATTCACCGTCCCGTTTGGTTGATAACTACAGGAAAGATCAATATTGACGTTACCGATTATGCTTCTTCAGGTGTTTATATTTCGCAAGAATTAGAAAGCAACAAACGAGCTAATATATCGATAAAGGTCAAGTTGACCAATAAGTTTGACAAAACCAAACCGATAGAATTAGAGAACAGTATTTATAACCAAGAAGGGAAATTGGTAGCTAAAAAAAATAGTGTGGTTGAGTTGTCTCCACAGGGAATGCAATTTTTTTTGAACACCTTGGTACTCGAAAGGCCGCATTTATGGCAGGGAAGAAAAGATCCCTATTTGTACAAAGTGGTGACCGCAATCAAGGATGAGGGAAAATTATTGGATCAGATTATCCAGCCGTTAGGAGTTAGAAAAGTGGAAGTAATTGCCAACAAAGGTGTCTTCCTAAATGGAAAAAAATACCCTATGTACGGTGTGTGCCGACATGAGGACTGGTGGGGGGTAGGGAATGCCCTTAAGAAGAAAAACCACGACATCGATTTGAAATTGATAATGGAAATAGGGGCAACCACCATTCGTCTAGCACATTACCAACAGTCTGATTATTTTTATTCCAAATGTGATAGCCTGGGACTTTTGGTATGGGCAGAAGTTCCCTTTGTGAATAGGGTGAGTGGCAAAGAGGGGCCCAACGCAAAATCACAGTTGAGGGAATTGATTCGCCAAAATTATAACCATCCATCCATCTTTGTGTGGGGGTTGCATAACGAAGTCTATAAACCACACGATTATACGATCCAGTTAACTAAGGAGATGCACGATATTGCCAAGAGTGAGGATCCGAGAAGATATACGGTATCGGTCAATGGTTATGGACAAATGAACCATCCTGTAAATTTAAATGCCGATATACAAGGGATAAACCGCTATTTTGGTTGGTATGAAGGTAAAATGGGAGATTTAGGTAAATGGGCTAAAGGAATGGAAGAAAACTATCCAGGATATAGATTGATGCTTTCTGAATATGGGGCTGGGGGAAATCCAGACCATCAAACTGAGTTTATTGGTGATACCTGGGACTATACGAAAGCTTTTTACCCTGAGACCTATCAAACGAAAACACATGAAATACAATGGGGAATCATAAAGAACACCCCGAATATACTAAGCTCTTATGTATGGAATATGTTCGATTTTTGCGTGCCAAAATGGAATAACGGAGGGATTGAGGCCCGTAACCAAAAGGGACTGGTAACATTTGATAGAACCTTAAAGAAGGATGCATTTTATTGGTATAAAGCCAACTGGAGTGATGAACCGGTTCTTTACATAACCGAGAGGAGAATGGTGGAACGCGAAAAACAGATAACAAGTATTACGGTTTATTCAAATCTGGGAGAACCTCAGGTTTATCTAAATGACCAAAAGTTGCCAAGACCTAAAAAGGGCACGACCGATGTGCACTATATTTTTGAAAACGTAAAGCTCAAAAAAGGAGAGAATACTATTAAGGCAGTGGTAGAAAAGGATGGTAAGACGGTTCAGGACACTATTAAATGGAACTTTACTTCAGAAAAGACCAATCCTTATATAATAAAGGGAACCACTAAGGTTCATGCAGGTTTTTAATGAATATAATGAGCTTTTTTTGTTCTTGGATTGAATATTGTGCTTATACTGTTAAAATAGATTATCTAGATATTGAAGGGTTAAAATAATATCTTGAAAAGGAAAGGTTTTAACTGCATTATAAGATTTGGATCAGTTGTTAAAATCTTAGAGGTTGAATTACAACTAAATAAATATTACCATAAACTTAATTTGATAATTTGAATACACAATTGGGTATGTGATATAATTAAAATAAGGCGTAAATGGAGTGAAGTTTTGGGTTTTTTCAAACTCATAATCCAAAAGTAACTGGTTCGAGCACAGTTTTCCTTTTTTAAACAAGCCAGAAGTGAAAGTGTTTAGTTTTTTTGTGGACTAATATCTTTAGAAATTTGGTTTTAGATTGTTTGCAGCTTAGCATGTGGTCTTAATAAGGACATTAAAATAAGTAGCCCCAAATTTGGAATATGACTAAAAATAAGCAATTGGTATAGACTATCTCGAAGTGAAGTTAAAAAAGCAAATAGAAAATGATTGCTGGTAGATGCGAATAGAGGGGGTGATAAGGTAACTTATTGGAATTTAATGCAAAGTAATATTTTAATTATTTCACGAAATGATAAACGGCCAGTAAATAAGATAGAATAGAGTTAAATTTCGTTATTCTTTAATGTAAATTGTGTTTTAGTAAAATTTGAGACATTATATATTGTTTTGATACTAAATAATCTTTATTTTTATAAAACCAGTCAGTAAAGTAATTTATTTTAAGTTCATTTATAATCTCGTCAACAAACAGGATAACAGTTTGTTTTTAAAATTTATAAATAATTGATATATAATTCTTTATGGGGGAGGTGGGTGGTCTACCTCTCATCCCGACAAAGTAAAATTATGAAAACCTTGTATTCTTTTGTTTACAAGGTTTTTTTATCAATGTCTATTTTTAGTAATTTGCTCTCCATTTTTGTTTCAGATGTTCTGTTATTAAAATGGTTAATGAGTTTTTATGTAAGCAAGACTTATGGTTTAGAATATTTTAAGTTCTTTTGCTTATTAAGCCGCTATTCGTTTTAGAGAATGGTACTAAAAAAATTAAAAAATAAAATGATGTTTAAAAAAGCAAAATTAAGACTTGTTTTAAATAGTCTTATAATTATATCAGTTTGTTTATTTGTTAAGCCTTTGGTAGCACAACAAATAACTTATACTAATGGTAATAATAGTTGGAACCCTGATGAATTTGGAAATCATCGTGCTGTTATTCAGTATTCAGGAAAAGGTAATATTGCTAAAGCAATTATTGAATGGCGCAGAAGAGACCAGCATCCTGAGCAGAAAAAAATAATTGTTCAAGATGCTCAAACGGGTAAAATCATTTCAAATGTAAAAACTATAGAAATTACTAGAGAAAAAGGGATTCTTTTGTTTGAACCTATTTCTGGTAAAGGCACCTATTACGTTTATTATATGCCTTATATAGATGAGGGTTCTGCCAATTATCCAAAAGGAAACTACGTAAAATCCGAAAATACAGCTAATAAAAAATGGCTAAAAAAAACAAAAAGCAAAATAAAAGATAATTGTATTGTAAGTGAAATTCAAAGTGTTAATGCTTTTAATAGCTTTTACCCTATGGAAGTTATTGCTACAGCAGCAGAAACCAAAAATCTTATAGCAAAAAATGGTAACACTCCTTTTTTGGTGTTTCCAGAAGATAGGTTGCATTCTATTCGAATGAAATATGATTTACCACAGCGATGGATACTTAAAGGTGTGCAAACATCGTTTTCAGATACTGCTTTAAGAGGAGAATATTTAGCTTTTCAGTTGGGGGTTTATGCTTTACAAGATTTAAAGGATGTTAAAATTCAATTTTCAGATTTAAAAAATAATCAAGGTAATATTATTTCGAAAAAAACAATGTCTTGCCTTAATACAGATGGTGTAAAGTATGACGGCACTGTTTTTTCAAAACAAGTAGATGTTGCAAAAAGAGAAGTACAAGCGATGTGGTGCGGCATTGATGTGCCTCAAAAAACGGTTCAGGGTGTATACAGCGGAACGGTTAAAGTTAGTTCAAACGGGGTGACCAAAAACATTGCACTTCAAATTAAAGTAACTAATGAGGTAACTACAAATGGAGGCATTGATCATCCTGAAAAAATGACTCGTTTAAAATGGTTAAATTCAACCATGGCACAAAAAAATACGGTAATTGCACCATATACACCTCTTGTGGTTGCTGATTCTGTTATTTCTTTATTAGGAAGAAAACTTATTTTAAAACAAGATGGATTTCCTGAGCAGATACAAACTTTTTTTACTCCAGAAATGACCTCTATAGGTACACAGCCAAATAATTTGTTAGCGCAACCTTGTAATTTTTATTTTTTAGATGATACTGGAAAAGAAATTAAAGATTGGAAAACAACAGGCTTAAAATTTTTGAAAAAAGAAGCAGGAACCGTTACTTGGCAAAGTACAAGTAAATCTAAAGATATCGAAATGAACGTAAAGGCAACGTTAGAATTTGACGGATTTTTATCTTATACGGTAAAGGTGAAAGCTCTTAACGATGTTTCTTTTAACGATATTAAGTTTCATTTACCAATGCAACCCTCTGCTTCAAAATACCTAATGGGGCTTGGTCAAAAAGGAGGTTTTTGCCCTGAAGATTTTCGTTGGAAATGGGATGTTGCTCATAAAAATCAAGATGGTGCATGGATAGGAAATGTAAATGCAGGACTACAATTTTCGTTAAGAGATGAAAAATACAGTCGCCCATTAAATACAAATTTTTATTTAAATAAACCCTTATTATTGCCTACTTCGTGGGGTAATCAAAACAAAGGAGGAATTGATATTTTTCAAAAACAGAACGCGGTTTTAGTAAATGCTTATAGTGGAAGTCGTACCATGAAAAAAGGGGAAGCGCTTTATTATAATTTTAATTTGTTAATAACCCCTTTTCATGCTATAGATACCGATTTTCAATGGAATAGTAAGTTTTACCATAAATACGAAAATATTGATACTATTGTTAAAACGGGGGCTAAGATTGTTAATATTCATCATGCTACACCTATAAATCCATACATCAATTATCCGTTTATTGAGTTTAAAAAAATGAAAGATTATATTGATGAAGCTCATAATAAAGGGTTAAAAGTAAAAATTTATAATACAATTAGAGAACTCTCTAATAAAGCCTATGAAACTTTTGCGATGCGTAGCCTAGGGCACGAGATTTATTCTCTAGGTAAAGGAGGTGGTTTTAGTTGGTTGCAAGAGCATATAGGCGATGATTATATTGCGGCTTGGTTTGTGCCTAAAATTAAAGATGCGGCTATTGTAAACAGTGGTATGAATCGTTGGCATAATTATTATGTTGAAGGCATGAATTGGTTAACTCAAAATGTTGGTATTGATGGGGTGTATCTTGACGATGTTGCTTTTGATAGAGTAACCATGAAACGCATCAAAAGAGTACTTACTAAAGATGGGCATCCCGGTATTTTAGATTTACATTCGGCTAACCAATTTAATAAAAGAGACGGGTTTAATAACAGTGCCAATTTGTATATGGAGCATTTTCCTTATTTAAATAAACTTTGGTTTGGTGAATATTTTGATTACGAAAACAATCAACCAGATTTCTTTTTGACAGAAATAAGCGGTATTCCTTTTGGGTTAATGGGAGAAATGTTACAAGATGGTGGAAATCCATGGCGAGGGATGATTTATGGGATGACCAATAGAATGCCATGGAGTCATAATGCTGACCCTAGACCAATTTGGAAGGTATGGAACGATTTTGGTATCATAGGTTCTGAAATGATTGGTTATTGGAGTAACCGTTGCCCTGTAAAAACGAGTAATAAAAATGTTTTAGCAACGGTTTATAAAAAAAAGAAGGCGGTATTGGTTTCTATTGCAAGTTGGGCTAACGATGATGTAACAATACAACTCGATATTGACTGGAAAAAATTAGGAATTGATTCAAAAAAAGCTACCATAATAGCTCCTGAAGTTAAAAACTTTCAACCAGCACAACAATTTAAAGTTAATGAAGCTATTCCTATAAAAAAAGGTAAAGGTTGGTTGCTTATTATTAAATAAGTTAAAATTAATTACCTAATAATAGGTTTTAGAGCTTATTTTATAGCAAACAAACCTAGCTAAAAACTTGGTTTTTTATGTATCTTCGCCTTTTACAAAGTTAAAAGTTATGGAGCGTACGTTAAAAGATTATATCGTTATTGTTTTAAAAGGAATGTCAATGGGTGCTGCTGATGTAGTTCCGGGTGTTTCTGGTGGTACAATTGCTTTTATTTCAGGGGTTTACGAAGAACTTTTAAATAGTATAAGTAATATTAATTTAAAGTTACTTAAAACGTTAAAAAACGAGGGGTTTGCCGCTGCTTGGAAACAATTAAATGGTAATTTTTTACTAGCACTTTTAACGGGTATTTTCATCAGTATTTTATCATTGGCAAAATTGATAAAATGGATATTAGAAAACAAACCTGTTTTATTATGGTCCTTTTTTTTCGGATTAGTTTTAGCTAGTATTCTGTATATTGCTAAGCAAGTTACGAAATGGGACACTTTAGGTGTTTTTTTATTAATTATTAGTGCTGCTGTTGCGTATTTTATAACTACGTTAAATCCGTTAGTTTCAGAAAACTCGTCGTCAGTATTTTTGTTTTTTGCGGGTGCAATAGCAATTTGTGCCATGATTTTACCCGGTATATCAGGAGCTTTTATTTTAGTGCTGTTAGGGGCGTATAAACCTATTTTAACAGCGGTAAACAATAGAGATTTGGGTACTGTAGCGGTAGTAGGTTTAGGTGCAATTGTAGGTTTACTATCGTTTTCAAGAATTTTAAAATGGCTATTTGCTCATTATAAAAATTACACTTTAGTTTTTTTAACAGGATTTGTTGTAGGCTCTTTAAATAAAATTTGGCCTTGGAAAGAAACACTCACTTGGCGTATTAATTCGCACGGAATAAAAGTTCCATTAAAACAACAAAGTATTTCTCCGTTTTCATTTCAAGGAGATAATCAACTCTTCTTTTCTATTTTATTAGCAATACTAGGCTTTTGTTTAATACTCGTATTAGAAAAATTAGCTGTAGAAAAAAAATAGAAAATATGTAATTTTGTAATTGTAGCTAACCAAACTAAATGCAAAAAGAAAGAACCTTATCGCAAAAAATCAATCTGTTTTTAGAAGGATTGGTAATGGGAGGAGCCAATAAAATACCAGGGGTTTCTGGTGGTATGGTTGCTTTTGTTATGGGGTTTTATGAAGAGCTTGTTTATTCTTTTCAAAAAATAAATACAAAAGCATTTAAGTTGCTTATAAATGGTAGGTTTAAGAGTTTTTACCAATACTTAAATGGCGATTTTTTAGTATTGATAATGTTTGGTAGCTTATGCAGTTACTTTAGTGTTTCTCTAATTTTAGATTATTTTTTAAAAAACTATGAATTTTATGTTTGGGCATGGTTTTTTGGAATGATATTAGGTTCTATTTATTATATAGCTAAAGATTTTGACGATTGGAATGTTAAAACCATATTAGCTCTACTTGTAGGAATTATTGTAGGAGTAAGTATTAGTTTTATGTCACCAGCAAAAGAAAATGACAATCTTTGGTTTGTCTTTTTTTGTGGAATTATTGGTGTTTCTGGAATGATATTACCAGGGCTGTCGGGGTCGTTTATACTAATTTTATTAGGTAACTACGTTCTTTTATTGGTTGATAGCGTTAATGTTCTATTTAATGTAATTACCAGTTTATTTAGTGGAAATGTAGCGGTTTTAAACGATGCAAAAACAATTCATTATTTAAAAATAATAGGTGTATTTACCGCGGGTTCGGCTTTTGGATTGGTAACCA
Organism: Tenacibaculum sp. UWU-22; assembly: GCF_041021355.1. Lineage (NCBI taxonomy): Bacteria > Pseudomonadati > Bacteroidota > Flavobacteriia > Flavobacteriales > Flavobacteriaceae > Tenacibaculum > Tenacibaculum sp. UWU-22. The sequence goes on from NZ_JBFNGP010000003.1 coordinate 151,419, forward strand.
TTTCTCACATATTAGCTTATGTTTTAAAACGGTGGAAACATACAGTAACGGCTTTAATTATTGGTTTTATTACAGGTTCGTTAGGTATTGTTTGGCCTTGGAAAACCACGGTATTTAAGCAAGAAAACGGATCGTTTTTATTAGATATAAATGGTAATAAAGTAATTGAAAATTACCAACGTTATATACCAGATTTATCTAGCCACCAAACCTGGTTAGGTGTATTTTTTATTGTTTTAGGAGTTGTATTGATATTAATTATAGATTATTATGGAAGAAAAAGAAAAAGATAAACACCTTTTTGCGCTTATAGGAAAAAATATTTCATATTCTTTTTCTAGAGAATATTTTTCAAAAAAATTTAAAAATTTATCCTTACATAATTACGAGTATATAAATTTTGACATTCAAGAAATTACTGAATTGCCTGAGGTAATAGCTGCTCATAAAAACCAGTTAAAAGGAATGAATGTTACTATTCCGTACAAACTGGCTATTTTTAAGTATTTAGATAAAATAGATAAAAAAGCATTAAAAATAGGAGCAGTAAATACTATTAAAATTACTAAAAAAGGTAAATTAAAAGGATATAATACCGATGTGTATGGGTTTGAAAATTCGTTAAAACCCTTACTAGAGCCTCAACATACACATGCATTAATTTTAGGTACAGGAGGTGCCTCTAAAGCAGTGGCTTATGCGTTAAAAAAAATAGGGATAAAGTATAAGTTTGTTTCAAGAACACCCGGTAAAAAACATACAATTTCGTATAACGATTTATCGCAAAAAACCCTAATAAAATACACCTTAATAATAAACTGTACACCTTTAGGCACTCATCCTAATACAAATCAATGTCCTACGATTCCGTATCAGTTTTTAACACCACAACACTTTTTATACGACTTAATTTATAATCCAGCAGAAACCCTTTTTTTAAAAAAAGGAAAACTGCAAGGAGCAACGATAAAAAATGGATTAGAAATGCTAGAATTACAAGCTGAAAAAGCTTGGAAAATATGGAATTCTGTTTCTTAATTAAGTTAAGGTATTTAAAAACAAATAACTAAAAATCAATAGCCTTGATAAGGCTAAAATTAGGCTTTTGTGGTTTTGTTATAATTAGTATCTTTATAGACCAAATATCTAGGAACTTTAAACATTGTAGACATGTTAGATAATACCGAAGAAAATATCGATAAAGTAGAAGGTGAGTTAGCTCAAAATAATGCAGAATCAAATAAAAATGATCAAGCGGTTGAAGAGGTAGAAAACAAAATGGCTGAAGATGCTGAAAAATCAGATGAAAGGCATGAAATACCCATGTTAGATTATAAATCTATGGAGTTAGAAGCCTTAGTTGATGAGTTACAAAAATTACTGCAAAAACACCCTGTTCAACAGCTTAAAGCAAATGTAGATGCTATTAAAAACGCTTTTAATAGTAAGTTTGGAAAATTGTTGGCGGCAAAAAAAGAAGCTTTTTTAGCAGAAGGTGGAGATTCAATCGATTTTCAATTTTCAAGCCCTATAAAAACAACGTATAATAAACTTCTTGGGCAATATAAAGTTAATAGAGAAACGTATTACTCGCAATTAGAAAAACAACTAAAAGAAAATTTAGAAAAAAGAAATCGAGTTATTAATGAGTTAAAAGATTTAATAGAAAAGGCTGATACCAAAACTATGTATAATGATTTTAAAGCATTACAAACTCGTTGGAGAGCTATTGGCGCTGTGCCTAGAACTAAATATAACGATACTTGGAAAACGTATCATCATCATGTAGAGCGATTTTATGATTTGTTGCATTTAAGTAAAGATTTTAGAGAACTTGATTTTAAACATAACTTAGAAGAAAAATTAAAGCTCATTAAACAAGCAGAAGACTTGGTAAATGAAGAAGATGTTAATGTGGCTTTTAAACAATTACAAGAATTACATCGTGTTTGGAAAGAAGATATAGGGCCTGTTGATAAAGAATATCGTGAAGATATTTGGAATAAATTTAGTGAAATAACCAAAAAAATTCATGATAGTCGTCACGATTATTTTCGGTCACTACGTTCTAAACATCAAGAAATTATTGATGCTAAATTAGCGGTGGTTGAAGAAATTAAAAACTATAATTATACAAGTAATAAAACCCATAGTGATTGGCAAAAAAGTATTAATGAGATAGAAAATTTACGCAAAAAATATTTTAATGCAGGTAAATTACCTCATCACAAAAGTGAAGCTGTTTGGCAAGAGTTTAAATCGGCTACGAATAAATTTAATTCAGCAAAAAATAACTTTTATAGAAACGAAAAAAATCAAAAAAATGATAATTTAAAGAAAAAGATGGAGTTAGTAGAATTGGCAGAAAGTTTAAAAGATAATGAAAACTGGGAAGAAACTACTAATGTAATGAAGCGTATTCAGGCTGATTGGAAAAGGATAGGGAACGTTCCGCGTAAATTTTCTGATGATATATGGAAACGATTTAAAGAGGCTTGTAATTTTTATTTTGATAGATTACATGCTCGTAAAGACGAGTTAAATCAAGAACAACAAGAAGTTGTAAATGCTAAGAAAGAATTTTTAGAGAAATTTAAAGCATCAGAAGGTAAAGCTACACTAGAACAAATAGAAGAAACAATAGCTCAGTGGAAAGAATTAGGTAAATTACCTCGAAATTCACGCCACATAGACGGTAAATTTAACAAAGAAGTTGAGGTAAAGTTAGAAGAGCTAAATCTTGGAAAAGAAGAAATAGCAATGATAAAGTTTAAAAATATAATAGATGCTTACGCAGCTGAAGAGGATTATAGAAAATTAGATAACGAGCAACAATTTATTCGTAAAAAAATTGATGAGGCTGTGCGAGAAATACAACAATTAGAAAATAATTTGAGTTTTATTTCAAATGCTTCAAAAGAAAATCCGTTAGTTAAAAATGTGCATGCAGATATTAATAGGTTTAAAGAAAGCTTAGACTTATGGCAACTAAAATTAGACTATTTAAAAAAGTTAGATTATTGATTGTAAACATTCATTTTTAATTGCATTACCGTTGCAATAGATTGTGCTCTAATTTTCATGTTTCTGGCATTGGCGCCTTCAAAAAAAGTATCTATAGTGTTGTTAAGGTATTTTAGCCAAATTGCAAAATGCTCTTTTTTAAAGCTAATAAAAGCACCTTTATCTATGTGCTTTTGCATTGTGTTATTTTTGTATGTATTGGTGTGAAATAGTATATCACACCAAAAATCCGTAATTATTTCGAAATGATTTTCAAGGGCGCTGTTTTCTACAATATCCTCAAAAAAAGGAAACATAAGTACATCATCTAATAATTTATCGTAAAACTTAATAATAATAAATTTTACATCTTCTCGAGTGGTAATGTCTGACTTCATTTTTTAAGATATTAACTAATAAACTAAGTTTAGTTTCTGTGAAACTTGGGTTTTATCTGATTATTAAAAATCATCATAAATTTGTCCTAAATCGAAGGCTAATGAGAAACGTAAGGTATTTTCTAGTGGGTTGTTAATATCTGAAGCATTAATTAAATACGATAAATCTAAAGAAAATGCCCGAGCTTCAAAACCTGCACCTAATGTAAAAAACTGACGATTTCCATAGTCTTTACTTTCGTTAAAATATCCTGTTCGAATAGAAAAAGCTTTGTTGTATTTGTATTCAGCACCTAATGCCCATGTAATTTCTTTTAGTTCTTGACTAAAACTACTATCGCCAAAAGAAGTAAAAATGCCTTCAAACCAACCGTCGGTAGAGTTTGGGTCAGACGGAACTAATAATTTAGTAAATTCTAAATTTACACCTAAGGTATTAAAATTATCTAAAATAAAATCAAAACCACCTCCAAGCTTTAAGTTTGTAGGGATAAAATTTTCGACACCAGGAGTATAAGAAATTTTTGGACCTATGTTAGCAATATTAAATCCTATTCGATATCTGCCGTCAAAATCACCATAACTTTCTTTAGGTGATTGGTAATACCCAGATATATCAACAGCGAAAGAGTTTGCTGCGTTTAAATTATCAGAAATATCTAAATTAGAATAAATGTATTTTAGACCAATTCCCATAGAAAAAGTTTCGCTTAATTTTAACGAGTACACTCCTGTAAGAGCAAATTCACTTGGGTTTTCGGTTCCTTCGCTCCCCCCTAAAGCATCAGTTAATTCTACTTCTCCTAAAGAAAAATATTTAAAATCTACAGCCCATGCTTGGTTTTCTTTAAATCGGTTAATGTAAGAGGCACCACCAATAAAAATATCGTTGGTTAAATTGCGTAGCCAAGGGGTATAATTTAAACCAATATTAATTTGATTTTCGCTAAAGGCAGTTTTTGCAGGGTTGTGAAAAACCGAAAATGCATCAGCAGAAGTTGCGGCACCTATATCTGCCATTCCACCAGCTCTAGCATCAGTGCTAATTAACAAAAAAGGGGCGGCAGTAGTAATTGTGTTTGAAGAGTTTTGCGCTTGAATTACTATAGTAACAAATGCAAAAAAGAATGTGAGTATTGTGTTTTTCATGTTTTTTGAATGATAAGTTTGTAAAGGTATAACTTTATTAAAGAATTACCAGTTTTTCATATTTTTCAGAAACTAGATTATTAGTGCTTGCGGTTACTTTTAATTTATATACGTAAACCCCTTTTGCTATTTTATTGCCAAAATCGTCTAAACCATTCCAGGTTATACTTCTAGATAAATTACCAGCAGTTTGTATGTTTTTATTAATTGTTTTTATCAGTTTTCCTGAAACGGTAAATATTTGTATTTGAACTTCTAAGGGTTCGTTAGGTTTGTTGTGATTAAACCAAAATTCGGTATAATTTACAAACGGGTTTGGATAATTTAACACGTTACTTAGGGTTATACTCGTATTACTAACAACCACAAAGTTTAACGTAGCTTCAGAAGAATTATTGTAGGTATCCCAAGCTTTTAGAGTAATTGTGTGTGGACCGACCGATAAATTTCGTAGGGGATATGAAATTTTTCCTTTGGTAAAATCGTTAAGTTCGGTTTTATAAAAATCGTTAAGTATAATAGGGTTTGTTTGATCGTTATCTATAATAGCAACAATATCATGATCAATTGCCGTTATAGAGGTGTTAATGCCGCTAGAGTCTGCTAAGCTTACAATTAAATTAGGCGATGTGTTTGTGTTGCCACCATCAATAAAAGATTCGTCATTCATAAATAATCTTATTTCAGGACCAATGTTATCTGTTGGTGCATTCGTGTTAATTCCGCCCACAATAATGTCTAAATTTGCTCCTGATTTATCTATTTTTTGATTTTCGGCATAAAAGCTTATTTTTCCTTTTCCGTAAGCTATTTTTATATCTTTAGGCACGATAAAATCAAAATTAAAAGAGCCATTTTTAACCGTTGCCTTTCCGTTAAATAATTTACTTTCTTGTGAGTCGAAAGTCATGTGATACCCTAAATTATTATTGTCTAAAGTTGTTTTATTAATCGGCTTATCGTAAACCGTTGTTGAGAGTGTGCCGTTAAAATTAGATAGCATAACATTGTTGCTGTTAGTGATAATTCCTTCAATACTAATTTTAGAAAGAGCTTTGAGAGTATCTAACGATTGGGTTATATCAACGTTGTTTATTTTTGTTATTTTAATATTTGGCTTTGGAATAGCCAGTTTCATTGCGGGGTCGCCAATATTGTAAATTAAAAATTTTTGTGATGTGTGTGTTTCGTTTTTGGTTTTTAATAAAATTTGAGCAATACTGTAATTTTCGTTGTTAACATCTAAAAGTAATTTAATTAGTTTTTGATTAAATGCTTGTCCTACAGAAATATAAACTTCTCTTGTAGTGGTGATTAAATTAGCAACACCGCCATTTTTTTTCCAAAAAATACGTTCCCCAGCAGTGGTTCTTAAAGGATTATCAAAACGTGTAAAATCGCATGTTACGGTTATAAAAAGTGGAAAGATAGTATTGTTTAAAGAGTTTATTTCATTAATACCTAAAATACGTTCAGCTGCAAGCCCATCTTCTCCACCATGCCCAAAATAATCAATAGCTAAAGTACCTTTTTCAAAAGCATTTAAAATAGCGGTATTAACTTCAGGATAACGCTCGCCACCAGAACTATTTTGTTGTACAAAAGCATCAGAATATATTTTTGAGATATTTAAAATGGGCTTATTTGCCTTAATAGAATCGGCAAGTTTTTCCATTCCTTCTTGTATAGTGTTTTCGCCATTAGTATCGGCATCGTCACTAATTAATGTAATGTTATTTCGCCAATCACCAAAAGAATTTGGATTGTAGTAGCTTAAAATTTTATCAACTACATCCGTTGCTTGTTGAATTGTGTTTACAGGAATTCTAGATGAGGCTACATCTATAGTGTGGTTTGTTTGCATATTTCCTTCGCCGTTTTCTAACATTACATAATAGTCGTCAGTAACATAAGATGAAGCGACAACAAAACTATTACCTTGATTTCTATTGGCAAGATATACAGGAACAATATTGGTGTTGTTGGTTATTCGATCTTTATAATCGTAAGACCCATCTCCAAAAAAACAAACATATTGTAATTTTTTATCAGGAGAAGTATTGGTGTCGTAAATAAATTTCAAAAAATCTCTTATTGCTGTAATATCAGGCGATCCAGAACCAAATTCATTATAAATTTGGTTAAGTAATACTACTTTTGTAGTAAGGTTTGAGTTTTTTTCATGATAGGCTGCTAATCGGGCTGCCTGTGAAGCAAATTTTTGGGTTGTGATAACAATATAATTTAAATCGCGTAATGCATGAAGGTTTTGATTTGAAATTGCCGAATTTTGAAGAACATTAGGCGTTAAAAAATCGTTTTTGCTTACTACAATGTATTCATTTAAATCTCCGCCATTTGCTTTAAATGTAAATAAATTTTGATCAGATTGATTTTGAATATTTTTAGGATTTATAAAATCGGTTATATCCCAAACTTGAAAAATATTATTTGCATTTTGCAAATCAAACTCAACAGTGCCCGAAGCCTCTTTTTGATTAAAACTTCTAAAAGAAAATTGATTATTGTTAACAATTAAGTTTTTTTTGCCAATTATTTCAATATAATCTAAATAGGCTTTTGCAGACGGATTTCCGTTGTTATTATAGTTTATACCAACTTCAATGTTATTAGTAGTGTTGTTAAAATTAGAAGATTGCTCAATAGCATATCCTTGAATTGAAGAACCTGTATCTATTTTTGGAAAAGAAATAGAAAAATTATTAGAACCATTAACCGTAATATTGAGTTTACTACCATAAGTAGAAGAAATTCCTGCCGCACGAACTCTAATTGTACTTGTGGTGTTTGGAGCGAAATTTGGGAATGGAATTTTAAAAACTTTATTGTTTTCAATACTAAAATCTTCACCAAACCAGTCTTGTCCGATAGCATTAATGTTTATAAGCTCTTTTTCGTGAAAAATAAAATCGTCAAATTGCGTAATTTTAGAAGATGCACCGGTGTTAATTACCGTAGCATTGCTAATTCTTTTTCCTACAGTATCGCCTACAGTAATAAAATAATAGGCTTCATCACTATAAATATTTTGTTGGTGGTGTGCGGTATTGTTGGCTGAGTCTATTTTCCAATCATGAGGGCCTTTTCCATAAAATAAAATATAATCGTTGGCGTTAAAAACACCATCATTTTCACCAGCAATATAAATGGCATTTTCTTCTAAATCTTCGTGTCTAAAATCGCTCACGTTATTGGGCAATAATGTCCCGCCATTACCGTATATTTTAATGTTTTTAGGATTAATAGTCGATGGGTCTATTCCTATTTTTTGTAATAAATTATAATCAATTTTAAAAACCCCGGTAGTATCAATAGAAAATTTATACCATTTCCCGCTAGCTAAAACAGATTTTGTAATTTGAGCATTTGCAAAAAAATAAAAAAATAAAAGGTTAAAAACTAAAATTTTTTTCATAATATTACTAAATAACGCCTTTAAAAACGTATTATTTTATTATTTATGGTATATAGTATAATAAAGAAATAAAATAATCGTTAATATTGTTGCGTTAGACTTGGGTACAAGTTTAATAAATTTTCTTGTTTGAAAAGAGAATTATTGTAAATTGCGAAACCTAAAATAGAAAGAAGTTTTTTTAGATAAAATAAAAGCATGAAAAACGTATTAAAATTAGTTTGTTTACTTATTGTTTCAAATGTTGTTTTCACAAGCTGCAAAATGAAAGATGCTAATGAGTCAGCTTTAACAGGATGGAGGTTTAACGATCCTAATTATGGAGGATATTTAAAAGGAGCATACAAAGGTAGTAATATGCCACCTCCTGGCATGGTTTACATTGAAGGAGGTACATTTACCATGGGCTCTGTACAAGATGATGTAATGTATGACTGGAATACTACCCCTAAACAAATGCACATTCGTTCTTTTTTTATGGATGAAACAGAAGTAACCAATGCCGAATATGGATTGTTTGTTCAATATACTAAAGATGTTTATCCACCTAGCGACCCTGCCTATGCACATATTTATGAATCGGTATTACCCGATACATTAGTTTGGCGTAAAGGTTTAGGAAACACTAATTTATTGTCAGAAAGCTATTTTCGTCATCCTGCCTATGCCGATTATCCAGTAGTAGGTGTAAGTTGGATACAAGCAAATAAATACTGTAAATGGCGTACTAATGCTGTTAATTTAAAAAGATTGATAGATAAAGGCGTTATGAAAAATATTTTTAGAGAAGATTCTGTTTCATTTAAAGGGAAAAATAGTTTTGATACCGATTCATATCTAGCCGATCCATATTATTTGTTTGATGGTGATACTTCTAAAGTATATAAAAGAGGATTACCTTCTGTAAGACAAGGAAAAGCAAAGAGAGTTAAAAGAGGTGGTTTTACAGGAAGACAAGTTTCGGAGTCAGATGGTATTTTAGCACAAAAATTTAGATTGCCAACCGAAGCGGAATGGGAGTATGCTGCTAAAGCATTTTTTGAAAATAGAGAATATAATAGTATTCGTGGGCGAAAAAAATACTCTTGGAACGGTAAATACACCCGTAATAGAAATGGGAAAAATAGAGGAGACCAGCTAGCAAACTTTAAGCAAGGAAAAGGAGATTATGCAGGAATAGCAGGTTGGAGTAGTGATGGTTCTGATATTCCAAATAAAGTAGGCTCGTACAAATCAAACGCATTTGGTTTATACGATATGTCAGGTAACGTTGCCGAATGGGTTGCTGATGTGTATAGACCCATAGTAGATTCTGATGCAAATGATTTTAATTATTTTAGAGGTAATGTCTTTACAAAAAAAATGATTAATGAAGATGGAAAAGTAGTTATAGTTGGTGATAATCAAGTGGAGTATGATACCCTAGTAAATGGTAAAATTGTACCAAAAGATTTACCAGGGAGTTTAAAATTTGTACCAGTAACTAAAGATCAAACATTTATGCGACGTAATTATTCAAGGGCAGATAATGTTGATTTGTATGATGGCGATCAAGAATCATCTAAATTTTATGGTGCAGATAAGGGACAACTAACGAGTAGTGAGTCTAGAATGTATAATTCTCCTGAAAGACCTCGTGATGAAGCCGATTCGTTAGGTAATGTAGATAGATATAAATATGATTCAAAAAGAAGAACAACTTTAATAAGTGATAAATCTAGAGTTTTTAAAGGAGGTTCTTGGGCAGATAGAGAGTATTGGTTAGACCCAGCGCAAAGAAGATATTATCCTGAATATATGGCCACTAATTATATTGGTTTTAGATGTGCAACTGATAAACTAGGTCCAATGACTTTTACAAGAGTTAAAAGAAGTACACCTAGATATTCAGTACGTGCTAGAAAATAAATTTTTAAAAATATAATAAAAACAAGTGTTATTTTAAAATAAATAACACTTGTTTTTATTTTTGTCTAAATAAGTTCTTTATATAATTTCTTTATCAACCAGAAAAGGTTTTACTTAACGTAGATTAATAGGGAATCGTGTGTAAATCACGAGCTGTCGCGCAACTGTAAGTAACATACCAAAGGTTTTGCCAAATTATGTAATCCACTATTTCATTTATTGAGATGGGAAGGAGTGGTAAAACTGTTACAAGCCAGGAGACCTGCCTATTCTGAATTGACGGTGCTTTCGCGATTTGAAGTTTATTTGTCAGTTTGATACACTTTTTACTTTCTTAACCTTATAAGGAAGTCTGTTCTTACCAGTGGTGTATTTCTTTCTAAAAACTCATTTCTACAGAGCATTGTGAAGTTGTGAAAAAGAGCTTTTAATTTTTGTTTAACGTGTTAAAATTAAAAGTAATGCAAACACACAATCTTGGCTATCCGCGTATTGGTAGCAACAGAGAGCTCAAAAAAGCCTGTGAGCAGTATTGGTTAGGTAAAATATCAGTAGCAGAACTGATAAAAACAGGAAAACGTATTCGTCAGTACAATTGGCAATTACAAAAAGATGCAGGGGTTGACTTGATTCCATCTAACGATTTTTCGTTCTACGACCAAGTATTAGACATGTCGTTAACTGTAGGAGCAATTCCAAAACGTTATCATGAAGTAATGCTCAATAAAACAAATAACGAACTTGACCTCTATTTTGCTATGGCGAGAGGTTATCAAAAACATGATTTGGATATTACCGCCATGAAAATGACCAAATGGTTTGATACCAATTACCATTATATCGTTCCAGAATTTGATAAAGAGCAAACTTTTAAGTTATTTTCTTCTAAAATTATAAATGAATTTATTGAAGCAAAAGAGGCAGGGTTTAAAACTAAACCAGTATTAATAGGTCCTGTTTCGTATTTACTTTTAGGAAAAGAAAAACAAGAGGGGTTTAATCGATTAGATCTAATCAAAAATCTTTTGCCAGTTTATCTAATCATTTTAAAAAAATTAAAAGAAGAAGGTGTTGAATGGGTTCAGTTTGATGAACCTTTTTTGGCTTTAGATTTAAGTGAAAAAGCAAAAGAAGCTTTTAGTTATGTTTATGCTGAAATTAAAAACACTTTTCCAGAGCTAAAAATTATAATTGCTAATTATTTTGATTCTTTTGGTAATAACTTAGATTTAGCACTTTCGCTTCCTGTAAATATGTTGCATATAGATTTGGTTCGATCTAATACGCAATTAGATGATATTTTAGAAAGCGATAAGTTATCATTAAAAATACAATTATCTCTTGGCGTTGTAGATGGTAGAAATATATGGAAAAATGATTTTAAGCACTCATTATACTTAATTAATAAAGCAATTAATAAAGTTGGAGAAGATAGAATATTTATAGCACCTTCTTGTTCATTACTACATTCTCCTTGCGATTTAGATTCTGAAACTACTTTAAATTCAGAGATAAAACAGTGGCTTGCCTTTGCAAAACAAAAAGTAGATGAAGTGGTAACGTTAAAGAAATTAGTAAATTTTAAAGAAAAAGAAAGTGTTTTAGAAAAATTTAAAGCAAATCAACTTGCTATTGAAAGTCGTAAAACCTCAAAACTTATACATAATAATAAGGTAAAAGAACGTGTGAAAACGATTACAGAGGCAGATATTAATCGAAAAAATGTTTTTAAAAAACGTAAAGAAAAACAGCAAGAAAGGTTGAAGCTTCCATTGTTTCCAACAACCACCATTGGATCATTTCCTCAAACAAAAGAAGTGCGAACATGGAGGTCAAAATTAAAAAAAGGAGAAATTAATAAACAAGAATATGATGAGTTTATAAAAGAGGAAACTAAAAAAGTTATTCGATGGCAAGAACAAATTGGCTTAGATGTTTTGGTACATGGTGAGTTTGAGCGTAATGACATGGTTGAGTATTTTGGAGAGCGATTAGATGGTTTTGTTTTCACAAAAAAAGGATGGGTGCAAAGCTATGGTAGTAGATGTGTAAAACCACCGATTATATATGGAGATATACAACGAACCAAACCAATAACTGTTTATTGGGCAAAATATGCTCAATCACTTACTAAAAAGCATCTAAAAGGTATGTTAACGGGGCCTGTTACTATTTTGCAGTGGTCGTTTGTACGTAACGATCAACCACGCTCAGAAACTTGTACTCAAATAGCTTTAGCAATTCGTGATGAGGTAGTTGATTTAGAGAAAGCAGGAATCAAAATTATTCAAATAGATGAAGCTGCATTACGTGAAGGACTGCCGTTAAGAAAAGCTGATTGGCAAAATTATTTAAATTGGGCAGTTAAAGCATTTCGAATAGCATCTTCAGGTGTTAAAGACGAAACACAAATTCATACGCATATGTGTTATTCTGAATTTAATGATATTATTCAAAATATCGCAAACATGGATGCTGATGTAATTACAATAGAATGTTCTCGTTCGCAAATGGAGTTGTTAGATGCATTTGCTGAATTTAATTATCCAAATGAAATTGGTCCAGGGGTATACGATATTCATTCGCCACGAGTACCGTCAAAAACGGAAATGTTAGCCCTGTTAGAAAAAGCGCAAGCGGTAATTTCTACAGATCAACTTTGGGTAAATCCTGATTGTGGATTAAAAACTCGTCATTGGGAAGAAACCAAAAAAGCATTGATAGAAATGGTAAATGCAGCTATAATATCACGCGAAGAGGCCTTAATAGTGTCATAAATAAGCTAGCCTTGGCAGGTTATCAATATTGAGGATGCCTGCTAAGGTTTGTTTTAAGTTTTTTACCTTTTTACTAATTTAAATAATTAAGATTCTATAAAAAAGTAGTAATTTTAATTTTGTAATCAAAGAGAAGGTTATAAAATAGTGTAATCTTTTTTAAACAATCTTATATTTCTACTTTAATGAATATTGCTGATTTATATAAATTATATAAAAAAAACTTTTTAGTTGATACTGATACGAGAAGCATACAAAAAAACACACTGTTTTTTGCTTTAAAAGGAGCTAATTTTAATGGAAATAAATTTGCCGAAGAAGCCTTAAAAAAAGGCGCTTTATATAGTATTGTTGATGAAAAAAAATATCAAACTTCTGATAACATTATTTTAGTAGATAATGTATTAGAAACTTTACAGCAATTAGCGTTGTATCATCGCCAACAGCTTACTATACCTATTATAGCTTTAACAGGAAGTAATGGCAAAACAACTACTAAAGAATTAATAAATAAGGTTTTAAGTGAAGGTTATAAGACGACTGCAACACAAGGAAATTTAAATAACCATATAGGAGTACCTTTAACATTGTTAACGATAACTCCTGAAACAGAAATAGCAATAATAGAAATGGGGGCAAACCATTTTAAAGAAATTGCTTTTTTATGTGAAATTGCACAACCCGATTATGGGTATATAACTAATTTTGGTAAGGCACACCTTGAAGGTTTTGGAAGTATTGAAGGTGTAATACAGGCTAAATCAGAGTTATATGATTATTTAAAAATAAATAATAAAACAGCTTTTGTAAATACAAACGACCCAATTCAGGTAGAAAAAACAAAAAATAGTACTCGAATTTTATTTGATAAAACAATTACTTTTTTAGAAGTTAATCCGTTCGTAAAACTATCTTTTCAAGATAAAATTATTCAAAGTAATTTAATAGGGAAGTATAATTACCCCAATATGGCAGCAGCTATTACTATTGGTAAGTATTTTAAAATTTCTGCTGAAAAAATAAAGCAGGCTATAGAAAGCTATACTCCGGATAATAATCGTTCACAAATTATAAAAACAAAACGGAATACAATTATTTTAGATGCGTACAATGCTAATCCAACAAGTATGGTAGCTGCGTTAGAAAACTTTAATATGGTATCATCAAAAAATAAAACGGTAATTTTAGGAGATATGTTTGAGCTAGGTGACACAAGCTTAGAAGAACATCAAAAAATAGCGGATTTAGCAAGCTCTTTTAATTTTAACAATCTATTTTTTGTTGGAGAAAATTTTTACAAAACAAAGACTGAAAAACATCAGTTTAAAACATTTGATTTATTGAAAAAGCATTTACAACTGTATCCTATAGAAAATAATCTAATATTAATTAAAGGTTCTAGAGGTATGGCTTTAGAGCGTGTTTTACCACAAATTAGTTAATGTGTTTTCTATGATAATCTAATAAATTATCTATCGGACGCTGTATGATATCTGTAATTTTTAAATTATTTTTTGTAGCTACATCATCTAAAATATCGCTAAAAAAATAGGCAATGGAACCAATGAAATAGATAGGTGTTTTAGCGTCTTTTTTGTAAGGTAAAATACGATATTTAAAAAAATCTTTAAATCCTTTTTTAATGAGTTTACGAATATATTTTTCGTCTTTATAAGCCAACATAAATTTGGCAAAACTTGCTAAATACATGTTGGGGTTTGGTTGTTTGTATAAATTAAATTTGATATTATCTGAGTCTAAATTATATTCTTCATTAAAAGTTTTAGCAATGTTTTTAGGCATTCTTTTATAATAGAAATCACGAATAAGAAGTTTTCCAAAATAATTGCCACTGGCTTCATCCATAATTATATACCCTAACGAAGGAGATATCATTTGCGTGGTTGTTCCGTCAAAATAACAACTGTTAGAGCCTGTTCCTAAGATGCATACAATAGCCGGTTTTTTTTGTGAAGCAGCATATACCGCAGCTAAAAGATCTTCGGCTATTTCTATTTTTGCATTAACAAAAACATCTTGCATTACTTTGTGTAGAATTTTTACGGGCTCAGGAGTGCCACAACCTGCTCCGTAAAAATAAATTTTACTAACCTCATCTTTAATATTGATGAGTTGAAACATATTTATGATTCTATTTTTTAGCTCTTCTTTACTAACTACAGCGGGGTTTAATCCTAATGTGCGGGTTCTAAAAACTTCTTTTTTATTCTTGTCTAAAGCAATCCAATCTACTTTAGTAGACCCTCCGTCTGCAATTAAAATCATAATTTATCAGTTTTAATTTAAGGGAGGCAATCTACATAAACTTTCTTAAAAAAAAGAAATATGTAAGGTTAAAAAACGAAAAGCTTATAAATTTTAAACGCTAATTTAGTTTGATTGTTTACGTGTAAAAACCAATTAAGCTTGTTCTTGTGTTGAGTAGTGTTTTTGATAAACAATATCTAATTCTTCATATTTGGAGTTGTTAGATTTGTATTCAGGCACTATTTCTTTAATTATAGTTACTGTTTTTTTGTTATTATGTTGTCTATTTTCTGCTAAAAGTTCTTCTATCTTAAGCAGTGTATGCTCAACATCAATAGGTTGAGTTTTAGCAATCATAATTTTTTCGTGGTAGGTAGGTTTAGTATTTTCTCCGTTAGCTAGTAATTCTTCGTATAATTTTTCTCCAGGTCTAAGTCCAGTAATTTTAATATTGATATCTTTTGGGTATTGAAGTCCTGATAGTTGAATCATTCTTTTAGCAACATTAAAAATCTTTACAGATTTACCCATGTCGAAAATGTAAATTTCACCACCAATCCCCATAGAACCTGCCTCAAGCGTTAATCTACAAGCTTCAGGTATTGTCATAAAATATCGAGTAATATCTTTGTGAGTAACAGTTAAAGGTCCTCCATTTTTAATTTGTTTTTTAAATAGAGGAATAACCGATCCATTAGATCCTAAAACATTACCAAAACGTGTAGTTGTAAATTTAGTTGATTTATTTTTTTTGCTTAAACAACTAATGTACATTTCGGCAACCCGTTTGGTAGCGCCCATAACATTAGTAGGGTTTACAGCCTTATCTGTTGAAACCATTACAAAGCGTTCTATATTGTATTTAACAGCTAGGTCTGCTATGGTTCTAGTACCGCCTATGTTTACTTTTACAGCTTCATAAGGGCTTTGTTCCATTAAGGGAACATGTTTGTATGCGGCAGCATGAAATACTTTATGAGGTTTAAAATGATTAAAAATCTTTTCCATTCGAACGTTGTCTCTGACGTCAGCAACAATAGAGGTAAAGTTTTTAGTGTTTTTTTGTAGTAATTCTTGCTGTAATTCATATAAATCAGATTCTGCCTGGTCTACTAAAATTAAGTGTTTATGATTGTATAAACTTAATTGCCTAGAAATTTCACTACCAATAGATCCTGCAGCTCCTGTTACTAAAATAACTTTATTATTTACATCTCTTTGTACAATAGGATTGTCAATAGAAATAGGTTCTCTGTCTAATAAATCTTCAATTTTAACCTGTTTTATTTGGTGTGCTTCTAAGTCTCCTTCAATCCATTTAGTAAGTGGAGGTACTATTTTAATTTTAATACCTAATTTCATTAAGTAATCGGTTATTTCTAAAAGCCTAGTAGGTTTTATTTTTTGAATAGAAATAACGACTTCATCAATCTGTTTTTGTTTAATAAATTTACGTGTAATTTGGCTTAATCCATATACCTTTGTTCGGTCAATTTTTTTTCCTATTTTATTTGTGTCATCGTCAATAAAACCGAGTACTTCAAAATTATTTTTAGTATCTCTATTAAGCGCCGCATAACAAATTAATCCTGACTCTCCAGCACCATATATTAAAACATTTGTAATTGCATCTAATTCTGATGAAATAATTTCGTAAAAGGCTTTAAAAATAAACCGACTAATGATTAGTACAAAAGTGGTTATTAAGTAGTGAATGATGATTATTGAAGTAGGAATGTTGATTGGCGGATAAATATGGAAAAATTTATTTAGAGAAACGATAATAAATGTAGAGGCAGAAAAAAGAGTAACCCCAACAAATACATTAAAGGCATCTCGAGTACCAGTATGCCGTATAATTCCTTTGTGAGAACCAACTAATAGAAAGCTAAGTCCTGAAATTAAAATAATAAAAGGGAGCTGATATTTTGCTCTGCTAAAATCGAAATCAAAACTTGCGTTAAATTTTATAGCATAAGCTATAATAAAAGAAAAACACACCAAAATAATATCAACAGATAAAACAGTCCATTTAGAAGCGTATTTGTCTAATGTTTTTAAAAGTAATTTTCTAACCATGTTTATTATAAAATGGTAACCGCTGTAAATCTACGATTTATATAGTGAAGTAGGGAGTGAAATTTAAAAAAATAGGGAAAATCCTCTTTTTTTAAATTTTTTTCATTTGTTGTTTCATCATTTGTATTTGATCTTTTAGCATGCCATGCTTGTCTAGCTTTTTGGCTTCACTAAGAAGATTTGTAGCTTCTCTTTTACGTCGTTTAGTCATGGCTATGCCCGCAAGTTGTAATTTAGCCATGGCTAAATCATGATTCATTGAAAGACCAAGCTTTAGAGCCTTTTTTAAATATTTTTCAGCTTGTGTAATATTAGTTTGCGACAGCATAATACCATGTAAATAGTTATAATAACCTTCTTGTTTTTTAGTTAAAGCTGCAGTAGGGTTTTTAATATAGCTTAACCATTTTTTTGCTCCTTCAAAGTTTTGTTTTCGTAATTGTAAAAAAGCGAGTAAAATAAATTCGTTTTTAAAATAAAAAAGTATAAAAATACCTGTTAGTAGTAAAATACTAATTCCATTTCCAATATGTCCTTTTGTGAATTCGTAAATAGCCCAAATTAAAGTTAAACCTGCTAAAATTAATTTTATATTTTTATTATACATAATTGTTGTTTTCTTTAGAAAGATTGACTGACAAATACAGTTTTATAGATTATATAATTTATAGTTTTTTATAATATTTATTATATTTATATTTTGCTAAAATGCTTAAAATTATCACAAAGGCAATAGAGTAGTAAACTGAGTTTGGTGTTATCACTTTGTCTCCACTTGCATACGAGTGCAACCCAGATAGGTAAAAATTAACGCCAAAATAAGTCATTAAAATAGAAGCATAAGCAATTACAGACCAGATATTAAAAGTAAGCCTTCCTCTTAATCCAGGAACCAAGCGCATGTGTAAAACAAATGCGTATACCATAATAGAAATTAGAGCCCAAGTTTCTTTTGGATCCCAACCCCAATAGCGCCCCCAACTTTCATTAGCCCACATACCACCTAAAAAATTACCTATAGTTAACATAACTAATCCAACGGTTAAAGCCATTTCGTTAATAAGGGTTAGCTCTTTAATATGCAAATCCATTTTTTGTTTATTTGTTTTGGTGGTGGTAATTATTAAAAATAATGACAAAACACCCAATATCATACCTAAACTGAAAGGGCCGTAGCTGGCTACTATAATTGATACATGTATTAATAACCATCCCGAATTTAGTACTGGTTGTAGATTTGCTATTTCTGGGTCTAACCAATTTTGGTGTGCAAAGGCTAAAATAACTGAAACCAAAAATGTAGTGGCTGCAATGGTTAGTGCTGATTTTCGACCTAAGATTAAACCAAATGTCATGGTTGCAAAAGCTACAAAAATAATTGATTCGTAAGCGTTACTCCAAGGGGCATTACCACTAATATACCAACGCATTATTAAACCAATAAAATGAAAAACATACAATATGCCTACGGCTCCAATTAAGGTTTTAATACTGTAGTTTAAAATTTTGTTATTGATGAATATTTGGGTAATTACTAAAATAATTAGCAACAAACCTACAATACCGTATCCGATTGATAAATTGCTAAAAATATTTAGCTTATTATAAGCAATTTCAAAGTCAATTTTTCTTTCAGAAGGAATAACAGCAGAACCAAATTTTCGTTGAAATTTTTTAATACCGTCTAAAACTTTATTGGTTTGTGTATAATCGCCAGATTTTTTTGAAGCATCTAATAATTGTAAATAAACAGGTAATGATTGACGAACAAACACAGAATCTGTTCCTTTAAAACCTGCATTTAAAGTTTCTGGTTGTGACACCCATTTATTGTTTTCGTTATTAGGGATAGGGTATATACGTAAAATACTGCCTCCAATAGCGCTATATAATAAACCAACTCTTCTGTCAATTTTTATAATGTCTTTTTGAAATTTATTTTTTATTTTGCTTTTTTGACCTTCATCAACTAATTCTTTAATCTTGTATACTCCTTCTGAGGTAAAAAAGTCTGATAGTCGAGCATACTTTGCTGTAACGGGTAAGTTAAGTGTTTCGCGAACTTTATCGTCGTTTCTTTCTAAATAGATTATTGGAACTTCAAACCAAACTCTTGGATATTCAACTATAGATAGGTAAACCTGACTAGGTTCCATGCCTTTAAAGTTTTCGGTATGTGCTACTTTTCTAACCAATTCAGAAGCAAAAGTATGGGCGGGTTTCATACGTCCACCAGCATCTTGAATAACTAATCGATTAAATGATTCGGCATGTTTTTTTTGTACAATATTAACCTTTAAAAAACTATCTATTTGTTTGTTAGTAATTTGTTCAAGAGAATGAAAGCTATGTTGTGCCACCCCTATTTTAAAGAAAAAGAAAATAAACACAATGGCAGTTGTAATTTTCTTTTTACGAATTTTTTTTAGTTGATTTTTTAAATCGCTAAAGCGTGTTCCGTTTATAAATAAAGAAACAATTAAACCCAAAAATAATAATCCGTATCCTAGATAGGTGATGGATGTTCCCCAAAAATCGTGATTTACTGATAAGTGTGTTTGTTCTACAGCTTGTCCAGCATTTTGATAACTCGATTGAAAAAATCGATAACCTTTGTAATTTAGAATGTGATTCATGTAAATTTTAAAGTCAAAAGTTTCTTTAGGGGCTATTACTGTAACTTTACTTGAGTATGATGCAGCACTTTCTGATCCTGGATATTTTTCTAATTGAAAATCGTTTAGTTTAATTTTAAAAGGTGTTTCTAGAACTTCAGAACCGTACCAACCTCTAAAATTTAAATTACCCACAGAAAAATATTGAATATTGCTGGTATTGTATTGTTTGCCCACAAAAGCTACTTGTTTGGTTTCTCCGCCAGTAGTAATATCAAAAACGACTACATCATTTTTTTGCTTCTGTTTTTTACCACGAACTGTTTTTAAAATTCCTTTTTCTGCCGGACGTGGAACAACAAATTGTAAGCCATCAATATTATGTAAGGTTAAAAATTGAAAATGTTGGGCAGAATCTTTAACTATTTCGCCTCGTTTTTGGTCAGCCATTCTAAACCAATTACCAGCTACTTTTGACCGTATTTTTAAGTCATTGTTTTCATAGAAAAAATTAATAGAGGCATTGTTGTTGGGTGCATCAAAACCTACTAATATATTATGAATGTTTTCTATTGTTCCTTTTTTTAGATAATGCTCATGTCGAGTTCCGCTAGAGCTTTCTACTAAAAATAAATATTCATCGCCATTTTCATTTTTTATTATTTTTTTTTCTGCCCAAGGAATATAGTCTACCAATTTAAAATCAACTTTTTGTTGTTTAAAGTTAGATGAAAAATTAACAGTGTTTTTTCCTAAGGCTGAAAGCAATAATTTTTGATGAATAGGATTTCGTTGTTCTTTATTATCGTCGATTATAATGTTTAAATAAGTTTTTTCTGATAAAAATTGATTACTAGTTTGCCCTTCGTCTAGAATCATAATTCCTTCGTAACTTATATATCGAGTAATTGCAGCACCTATTATAATTAATAAAAAAGCAATATGAAATAAAAAAACCGACCATTTTTCTTTTCTATACAAGCGGTATCTAAAAATATTGCCAAAAAAATTAATGGCAAAAACGAGTATAATTGCCTCGAACCACCAGGTGTTGTATATGAGTGCTTTTGCAGTTTGAGTGCCGTAATCATTTTCAATAAAAGTAGCAATGCCCATTGCAGCACCAAAAATAAGGAATAAAATAGCAGTTAATCGAGTTGAATATAGAACGTTAAAAACTTTTTTCATGAATACTTTGCATTGGTGAAAAATCTGCGCAAAGTTACAGATTAATAGTTGAATTTTTGAAGATAATATTGATTATTATTACCTAAAAAAGGGAGGTAGTATTAAACCCCTATTCTTTCACCCATTTTAACAGCAGTTTCTTTTTTGTTTTTAGTATTGGTTAAAATATCGCTATCAATTTTTATTTTGTTTTTATCGATGAGTATTACTATGGTTGAGCCTCCAAAAGCAAAATACCCCATTTCATCACCTTTTTTTACGGTTAAATTAGGGGTGTATGTTTCTATAATGCTACCCACCATAGTAGCACCTATAGCAGCAATAATAAGGTCTCCTTTTTCTTTGGTTGATAAAATACAATATTCACGTTTGTTTTCACAAAATACTTTGGTAAAGTTTGAAACTAAGGCATAAGGAGAAACTGAAAAATAGTCTCCTTTAATTTTTGTTATTTCAGAAGGTGTTCCATTGTAAGGAAAATGATAGCGATGGTAATCGTTTGGAGCTAATCGTAAAATGAGTAATGATGAGTGTTCGTGTTTTTTTGCCAGTTCTTTGTCTGCTAAAAATTCTTCAAGAGTAAATTTTCGTCCTTTGATATAAAAAAAATTAACTTCAGCTACATTTTCAAATGCTAATAATTTTCCGTCACCAGGTGAAACAAATCCGTTTTCGATTGGTCGGCTATTTGGTTTTAGTTTTCGATAAAAAAAATCGTTGAACGAGGTGAATTGAGAAATTGACTTGTAAGACTCATCCATGTTTATACCTAATTTATCTACAAATCCTTTAATTTTTTTTACAGATGAAGGCCTGTTCATCATTTTACCATATCGAGAAGATAATGCCTTACGCTTAGCCATTGGTAATAGTGCTATTTTACCAAATGGATTTTGATATAAGAGTTTTAAAAAGCCTTTTCCTGGGGGATTTTCTGTAATAATTTTACCTGATTTTCTATCGATAAATTGTATAACCATAGTGTTTTTTATTCTTCAATACTATCAATTAAAATAGTTAACATATCAATTGCGGCTTGAGCAATTTTGGTTCCTGGGCCATAAACTCCTGCCACGCCAGCATCAAATAAAAAATGATAGTCTTGTGTAGGAATTACACCACCTACAATAACCATAATATCTTCGCGTCCGTATTTTTTTAATTCAGAAATAACTTGCGGAATTAAAGTTTTATGACCCGCGGCTAGTGAAGAAACACCTAAAATATGAACATCGTTTTCTACAGCCTGTTTAGCGGCTTCTTGCGGGGTTTGAAAAAGAGGGCCTATATCTACATCAAAGCCTAAATCGGCATATCCAGTAGCTACTACTTTAGCGCCTCTGTCGTGTCCATCTTGCCCTAGTTTTGCAATCATAATACGAGGTCTTCGACCTTCTATAACTGAAAATTTATTGGCTAATTCGGTAGCTTTTTTAAATAATTTATCGTCTTTTATTTCTTTACTATACACGCCAGATATGGTTTTATGTACTGCTTTATGTCGTGTAAAAACGCTTTCTAAAGCACTAGAAATTTCGCCTAAGGTAGCTCTTTTTTTAGCAGCTTTTATAGCTAAATCTAATAAATTTCCACTACCTGATTTTGCGCACTTCGTTAAGTCGTTTAAAGCTTTATCAACTTCTGTTTGGTTTCGGTTTTCTTTTAAATTTTTTAATCGATTTATTTGCGATTGCCGAACAGCTTCGTTATCTACTTCTAAGATATGTAAAGGCTCTTGGGTGTCTAATTGATATTTATTAACGCCAACAATGATGTCTTGTCCGCTATCAATTCTTGCTTGCTTTATAGCAGCAGCCTCTTCAATTCGCATTTTTGGAATACCTTTTTCAATTGCTTTTGTCATTCCACCTAATTCGTCAATTTCTTGAATTAAATGCCATGCTTTGTTTGCGATGTCATCTGTTAATTTTTCTAAATAATAGCTTCCCGCCCAAGGATCAACGGTTTTGGTAATAAGGGTTTCTTGTTGCAAATATATTTGGGTGTTTCGAGCAATTCGAGCCGAAAAATCAGTAGGTAATGCAATTGCCTCATCTAATGCGTTAGTGTGTAAACTTTGTGTGCCTCCAAAAGCAGCAGACATGGCTTCAATGGTGGTTCGAGCAACATTATTAAAGGGATCTTGTTCGGTTAAGCTCCAACCGCTGGTTTGACAATGGGTGCGTAAGGCTAATGATTTCGGGTTTTTTGGATTAAATGGTTTAACAATTTTAGCCCACAACATTCTACCTGCGCGCATTTTAGCAATTTCGGTAAAGTGGTTCATGCCTATTGCCCAAAAGAAAGAAAGCCTTGGGGCAAAGCTGTCAATATCCATGCCTACTTCTAATCCTTTTTTAAGGTATTCTAATCCGTCAGCTAGGGTATAGGCTAATTCAATTTCGGGTGTGGCACCTGCTTCTTGCATATGATACCCAGAAATAGAAATTGAATTAAATTTAGGCATATTTATCGAAGTATATTTAAAAATGTCTGCAATAATTTTCATCGACGGAGTTGGGGGGTAGATGTAGGTATTACGCACCATAAATTCTTTTAAAATATCGTTTTGTATGGTGCCAGATAATAGTTTTTCAGAAACGCCTTGTTCTTGAGCAGTTACAATATAAAATGCTAAAATGGGTAAAACGGCTCCGTTCATTGTCATAGAAACCGATATTTTGTCTAAAGGTATTTGGTTGAATAAAATTTTCATGTCTTCAACCGAATCTATAGCTACACCTGCTTTACCCACATCGCCCTGTACTCGTTTATGGTCAGAGTCGTATCCGCGATGTGTGGCTAAATCAAAGGCTACAGATAATCCTTTTTGACCTGCGGCTAAATTTCTACGATAAAAAGCGTTACTTTTTTCGGCAGTAGAAAAACCTGCATATTGCCGAATAGTCCAAGGGCGACGAACATACATAGTCGAGTAAGGACCGCGTAAATAAGGAGCGATACCAGCAACAAAATCTTCATGTCTATAGCTCTTCGGTTTTTCTTTTGGGCTATTTAATATTTCGATATTAGATAAGTTCTTTCTACTCATTTTGTAAACGTTCTTGTTCTGTTTTTTCAGCCAATCGTTGTTCTATGATGGGTTGAATTAGTGTTTTTTGGTTTCGGGTTTTTACAAAAGGATACAACTCTAATTCGTCTTTCATTTTATCTGTTTCGTTTTTAGTTAGGTTTGTGCCTACTAAAATAAGCTCTTGATTGTCAAACTGGTTTTGTTCTTTAGAGGCGGTTTCTGTAATCTTTTTTTGTATTATTCCGCTTTTGAGTTGTTTTAAAAAGCCACCACCATTTTCTATAGATTTAAAAATGGTTAAGGCTTTTTCGGCTAGTTGTTGTGTAATACTTTCTATATAGTATGTTCCGTCAACTATGTATTGAGCATTTTTAAAATCGGTTTCTTCTTGTAAAATTAATAGTTGATTTCGAGCAATTCTTTCACCAAAATCCGATGATTTATGAAAAATGGTATCGTAAGAAAGGTTGCTAATGGTATTGGCTCCTCCTAAAACGGCACTCATACACTCTGTAGTGGTACGAAGCATATTTACGTTATAATCGTATAGGGTTTTGTTGCGTAAACTAGGTTGTGCAAAAATATGAGCCGTTGCCTCAATATTGTATTGGTTTAGTAAAGAGCTCCATAGTACTCTAAAAGCTCTTAGTTTTGCAATTTCAAAAAAATAATTGCTTCCTACAGAAAAATTAAAATAAATCTTATGAGCAACAGAGCTTTTAAAGTGGTTTAAGTATTCGTTGGCATGTGCTAGAGCGTAAGCTAATTGCTGGGTAATGTTTGCTCCTGCATTTTGATATAAATTGGCATTAACGCTAACTGAATTATTTGTTGAGGTTATTATTTTTTCAAGTTCAATATGATCTTCTTTAAGGTTTGTAAACCAGTTTCCTGTTTTTGCCAGATTGCCAATAATATCGATGTTTAAAAAACAGTTTTTTGACGAAATAAATTTTGATAATTCAATACTAAAATCGGCATTTAAAAATTGAAAGGTAAAGTATAGTGTTGTAGATTGTGTATTGATTTGTTTTAAAAGAATTTCAAACTTAAATGGTTTTTTAGCTATGAATTCAATAGCGTTAGCACCATTTTTTAAGGCATTTATGGCTAATGTGTTTGCAATTTTTTCATCATCTATAAAGATAGATTGACAAATGTTAAATGGTTTATTTGTCGAGTTTACAGTTATGTTTGTGCGGTTTTCTTTTGTGTAAAAAGGGTTAATGTCAATCCCTTCGTTAGTTGAGGTTACAAGTGTTTTATGGTAATCGGCACCATTTAAATCAGCTTGTATTTTTTGTTTCCAATGTTTAGGAGAAACAGCATCAAATTCTTCAAACAAATACATGTTTATTATTTTTTTATTGTGTCAAAATCTATTAGATATACATCTTCATTTTCTTTTTTCATTAAATATTTTTCTCGAGCATAGCGTTCTAGTTCTAGTGAATCTTGTAATTTTTTAATAGTTAAGTTGTCTTCGTTAATTTTTTTTTGATAAAATTCAATTGACTTTTCTAAATCGCTAATTTCAGTATTGTATTCTTGGTGTACTAAGTATGAATTTTTATCAATAAAAGTCATCCAAATTATAAATACAATTATAGAAACAATGTAAAAAGTACCAATGGTAACTCCGAAAATTTTTATTCTTTTTTTTAGTTTCATTTATAAGTGTTCGCTTATTACCGTTTTAACAAAATTAGTGGCAACAGTATTGGGTTGGTTGTTGGGTATAATAATATCGGCAAATTTTTTAGTAGGCTCTATAAATTGTTTATGCATAGGCTTTAAGGTTTCTTGATATCGTGTTAATATTTCGTTTAAATCACGTCCTCGCTCATTAATATCTCTACGGATACGTCTAATTAAGCGTTCATCAGCGTCAACATCAATAAATACTTTTATATCGCACAAATTACGTAATTCTTTGTTATTAAAAATTAAAATACCTTCGATTATAATTACTTTTTTAGGAGGTGTTTTAATCGTTTCTAAGGTGCGATTATGGGTAATAAACGAATATATAGGTTGCTCAATAGTGTTGCCTTTTTTTAGTTGTTTAATATGCTTGATAAGTAGTTCAAAATCGATAGCTTTCGGGTTGTCGAAATTAATTTTTGAACGTTCTTGATACGATAGGTTAGTATTGGCTTTGTAATACGAATCTTGAGAAATTACACACACCGTATCTGCAGGAAGTTGATTGATAATTTGATTTACCATTGTTGTTTTTCCGCTTCCTGTACCCCCCGTAATACCAATAAAAAGCCTATTTTTCATAAATCAGAATTAGCTAGCTAAACAGTAACAAATTTAATGAATTATCTGTCAATTTTAGCTATCTTTCTGAGGGTTGTTAAAAATAAAGTATTGGTGCAGAATTAACCAAAATAAAATCACAGATGAAGTGATTATAAAAAGTTAACCCTGTTTAAAAAACAGGGTGTATTTATGAATAGTTTAATAGGGTTATTTTTTGAAAATAATATAAGAAAAGCTAAGCCCTAAAGCGGGATAAAAATTATCTATTTTAGTTTCAAAATCTTTACCGTAACCAATTCCAAAATGAACATTAAATAACCAATTTCCTCCTAACGAACGTTGCATACCCCAACGCATCTCTGTTAATAACGTGTTGTCTGCAGAATTAGAGATATTAGATGCATTTTTTTGTTTAGTTGTGTATAATGTTTGAAATTCTAGGTAATTTCCAGCGTTGTTTTTATTGTTTTTGTTGTTTTGGGCTCTTTTAATTCGATTGTAAATATATTTTATCGAAGATTTAAATCGTAAGGAAGGAAAAGATTTAAAAGAAAGAGAAGTTCCAAAACTTTTGTTTAAAAAAGCATCTTTTTTTATATAGTTACCTGCACCAAAGCCTAAACCAAGGTCTAAAACGAATTCTTTGGCAATAGGTAATTCATAAATTCCTTCAAAGGCTACAATATTATAATTTATTTTAAATTGGTTTTGTAAATCTATTTGTGATTTGTCTTGAGCAGTTATACTACTAACTGCCATTACTATTAATAAAAATAGGAATACGTGTTTTTTCATGTAATTTTTGATTAAATTCGATTCTGATCCATTTTTTTAAACTTTTACTATCTATGAATACGATAGTGTTGTTAATAGAATCGAAAGAAGCGTTATTTTGTGATATTTGATTTGGCGTAACAGTAGCTATTAAACCTTTATTACAAGAAATAGTTAAAGATAGAATAGATAGACTTTTTCATTGTTTTTTATTATTAGTTGAAATTTTATTATGTTTTATTAAATCTAAAAATGCAATTTTTTTTAGAGCGGGAGACCGGGTTCGAACCGGCGACATTCAGCTTGGAAGGCTGACGCTCTACCAACTGAGCTACTCCCGCTAGTAGATAGTGCAAATATAACTGCATTTTTTGCTTTTACAAGTTTTTTTGAGAGGATATCTATAAAAATTAAGTATTTTTCTATTTAAAAAAAATTTAGTACCAAGTACTTTTAGGTAGTTGTATTTTATGTAAATTATCGTTCTTAAAAATTATTTTTTTGATGAGTTTAAAATGATGTAGTTATGATTATTTCAATTCAAAAAATAACAGCCGCACAAACCTATAGTATTCGTTTAAGCGTTTTACGAAATAAGATAGCTTTACCACATCAGTTTGAAGGTGATTTAGATTTAAACACATTTCATTTAGGAGCCTTTGTTGAAAATAAACTGGTAGGGATTGCTACTTTTATGCAACGCGATAACCCCTTGTTAAAAGGTAGGCAATATCAATTAAGAGGTATGGCAACCTTACCAGAATTTAGAGCGAAAGGGGTAGGGGCAAAATTGATACAGACCTCAATAAAAATTTTAAAAGAAAAAAATACGGAACTACTATGGTGCAATGCTCGTGAAGTAGCTTATCCATTTTATAAAAAACAAGGTTTTGTAGTACTAGGAAAACCGTATACTATAAACCTTATAGGTTTACATTATGTTATGTATAAAACCGTATAGATTTATTTTTTATATCGTAATTTTCCTAGTTCAATATTAATGGCAGTTCTTGCTATAATGGTAAATATAAAGGCTCCTAATGCCCAAATACCAAAGGTTACTCCTATTTCTATGCCTGTTGGGGTGTATTCTGCAATTTTACCATAGGGTCCAGGTATAAAACCAGGAACAATTAATCCAAATCCTTTTTCAATCCAAATAGCTATAAACAGTATAAAACAAGAAAAATATAAGATTTTAAAATTGTTTCTAAATCTATGAAAAGAAAGTAAAACTGTAGCAAGTACATTCATAGAAATAGATGTCCAAATCCAAGGTAGTAAAGCTGTTTTACCATCTAATCCAAAGAATAAATAATAAGCACTTTCGCTGTGGTGCGTTGGTGCATAAAATTCTTTAAACAATTCAGAAACTAACATGATAATGTTAATTTGAGCGGCAATGGTTACCACCAAGGCTATTTTTTTAATGGTTTTGTCTTCTATTTTAAAATCGCTATAGGTTCTAATAACGGCAAGTACTAGAATAATAAGGGCAGGACCAGCTGCAAAAGCAGAGGCTAAAAAACGAGGGCCTAATAAAGCGTTGTTCCAAAATGGGCGAGCTTGTAAACCTTGATATAAAAAGGCGGTTACTAAGTGAATACCTACTGCCCAAAACACAGATAATAAGGCGCCAGGAACATATACACTAGCTTTAGATTCTTTTCCTTGATAATGTCTAAATAAAATATAAAAAGGAATGGTGATGTTTAAAAATAGGTATCCGTTTAAAACAATAACATCCCATGTAAGCATAGAATTTGGAAAGTTAAATACGCCAATACCGGGTATCATGTGCCATAAAACAGAAGGGCCACCCATGTCGGCAATAACAAAAGCTAAACACATAATTAAGGCTGCTACCGCAAGCCCTTCGCCAATGAGTACTGCTTGTTTAAAGTCAATGTCTTTTAAAACATAGGTTGGCATTACCAATATTACTGCGGCGGCGGCAACACCTACCAAAAAAGTGAAATTAGAAATGTATAAGCCCCAGCTTACTCTATCAGTCATTCCTGTAACAGCTAAACCGTGTTTAATTTGGATAGAGTAACAGTACATGCCGATAAGCATAATAAAGGTTAAAAAAGCCATCCATAAATGGTATTTTTTAGAGCCTTTAGTAATTACATCGAAACTGTCTTTAACTAAACTTTTAAAAATTGTAAGTTGCTTCATAATACCATGCTTTAATCCATGAAGTACCAAAACTTTGGTTCGGTACCTAAATCTTCTTTTAATCTAAATACTTTTTTGTTTTCTAATACCCATCTAATTGTACTGTTGGGGTCTAAAAGGTTTCCGAAAATTCGAGCTCCTGTTGGGCATGCTTCTACACATGCAGGGTTTTTACCTGCTCTTGAACGTTGTACGCAAAAAGTGCATTTTTCCATTACTCCTTTTTTACGCATTCGATTACCTAAGTAATGCTGGTCTTTATTTACTTCATTTTCAGGTACGGTTGGTTTGCTCCAGTTAAATCTTCTGCCATCGTAAGGGCAAGCCGCCATACAATATCTACAGCCTACACACCAGTCGTAATCAATAACTACTAATCCGTCTTTTTCTTGCCAAGTGGCTTGTACGGGGCATACTTTTACACAGGGAGGGTTGTCGCAGTGAAAACATTGGGTACCCATATAAAAATGTCCTTCGGCAGGTACCTCATGGTAGTAATTGTCGTCAGCTTCGTTAAAATTTAAACCTTTTCCGTCTTTCATTTCGTGAATACGAATGTATTCCATTTGCGAACCTCTATCTTGGTTGTTTTCTTTTACACATGCGCTTACACAATCCATATAGCCTCTACATTTAGAAATATTAAAGGCGTAGCCAAACAACACATTATCTTCAGCATTTTTAGAAGACATATTAATGGTTTTTCCAGTGCGGAGTTCGTATGAGCGAACTAATCGTTTTACGGTAGCTTCTTTTTCTTCATCGGTCATCAATTTATAGTTTCCTTTAAATTGTTCTTCCCAATCTATTTGTGATTTTTCTTTACTTTCACTACTTGAAGTTACACTTGTACAAGAGGTTACCGCACCTGCTCCAATTAATAAACTGGCAGTTAATTTTCTAAAAGCAGTTCTTCGATTCATTGTTACATCAAACACTTGTTGAAAACCATCTTTATCTGCTGATTTTTGGTCTGTAGAATCTGTAATATTATTTAAAAGAGGTTGTTCACTTGTTGGTTGTTTGCTGTTACAAGTTTTTGAAGTTTTACCACAACCACACGAATCAGATGTTGATTTGTGTTGGCTACTTAAATTTAGCGTAAACCATTTTTTATTACGATTACTCATACGTTAATTTATTTACGTTCTTTAATTTTTTGGGTATTAAATCGAGCAGGCCATCTGCTTTCTAAGCTTGGTGAATGTGGATTGTGACAATTAACACAAGTCATTGAAATTCTAGGAGGCGCCCAGCTTCGTATGCGTTTACCATGTGCTCCTCCAAGCCAATCTTTATATTGTTTTTGATGGCATTGACTACATAGTTTATAACTGTTGTTGAAATCGATTGATTCTGCAGTTAAGCTTTTTAAATGGTTCATGTCTTGCCCGTTATGGCAGGTTAAACAATTCATGGTTAAGCTATCGGCATGCTTTAGTTCAATATTCCAATGTGCCTTTTTAAACTCTTTGCTTTGCATTTTAGCTAAAGGTTTTGTGTGGCAGTCAGTACAAGCATAAGACTCTATTTTGCTTTTTCTGTCTGGAATTAAAAAAGTATGTCCGCTTTCGTTTATTTCAACAGTTTTTAGGTCTTCTATATATTTTTTTGATGAAATAGAAGTGCCATGATAGTTTTTGCTTTCAGCATTAATTTTATCAGTAACACTATGATATTTTTCTTCATTGTGTTTGCATGATGCTAATAACACCGTAAGTACAAGACAATAACTTATTTTATAAATGTATTGGAAGTAGTTATTCATTTGTTATTATTTTTTCTGACAAAGTCTCCTATGTTTGCTGTTGTTTGATCGTTAGGTACGTGGCATTGGCGACAATTAATTCGTTCAGGATGAGTTACTCTAATTTCTTTCGGAGCACTGGGTCCTGCATGACAAGCTAAACAATTTTCGCGTAATTGTAATTCATGCGGAATTATTGGTGGGCTGCCAGGTAAAGCACTATTTACATTTACTAGAGGAATTTTTCCTTTTTTAAAGTTGGTTTGTTTAAATAAACCTTGTGTTTTTTGTGCTACGTGACATTGTCGGCAATTTACCATTTCAGGGTGTGGTGTTACAGGCGCATATGCATTAAATTTATCTACAAAACCACCATTTTCATGGCACTTTAAACAAGTGTTGCCTCCTATACTATGTTCATTTTCTACAGGATGAGGAATAGCAGGAGGAGCTCCGTAAAAAGCACGGTTATTATAGTATGTTTTTAAGCTGCGTTGATGATTTTTATCGACAGGCATATGCTGGTAGTCTAAAGCATATTTTGACCGCTTAAAAACACCACTTTCAGAAGGGATTATAGGGGTGGGCTTATCATTTTTAATAGGAATATAGGCTTCTTCTTGTCCTTGATAATAACTGTAATTCCAAATAGCAATAAAGGCTATAAATAGAATAACAAACAGCGATATAATTCCTAATCGGTTTTTCATTTTAGCTAAGGTTTTAAAATAACTTAGTATTTAATAATTTAATATATCTTAATTGATATTTATAATTGTTTTATGCTTTTTCAACTCTTACAGCACATTTTTTATAATCAGGTTCTTTTGAAATAGGACAAAAAGAATCTAATGTTAAGTCGTTGATTAACATGCTTTCGTCAAAAAAGGGAACAAATACTTGCATTGGTGCAGGTATACCTCTTTGGTTTATCGCAGCAGGTAAAATCATTTCGCCCCTACGAGTGGTTAATTTTACTTTGTCGCCTGTTTTTATTTGTAATCGCTTAGCATCGTCGGGGTTTAGTTCTACATAACCGTGAGGCATTGCTCTATTAAGTACGGGTATTCTACGAGTCATAGAACCTGTGTGCCAGTGTTCAATTACACGACCTGTACATAACCAATACGGATATTCTGCATCAGGTGATTCTGCTGCAGGTTCGTATGGGCGTTGCCAAATAACTGCTTTCCCGTCTTTTTTTCCATAAAAATGAAATTCTTCGCCATTGCTACATGCGGGGTCATATTTTGAGTTAAAACGCCATTTAGTAGGTTTGCCATCTACATAAGGCCATTGCATGCCTGGGTTTTCTTTTAGCACTTCTATTGGTGCCATATTGTGTTTTTTATTGGCGTGATGTTTACGGTACTCGGCGTAAATTTCTTCGATATGGGTTTCTTTTTTATAATAAAACTGTTTTTCAAAGCCTAATCGTTTGGCAACTTCAACTAATTGCCAAGTGTCGCTCATAGCTTCTCCAGGTGGTTCTACCATTTGTTCAAAATACTGTGTTCTTCTTTCTGAGTTACCATACATTCCTTCACGCTCTATCCACATAGCAGAAGGTAAAATAACATCGGCAATATCGGTTGTAGGGGTAGGGTATATATCAGAAACTACAATAAATCTTCCTTCTTTTTTTGTGGCATCTCGATAACGTTTAAGTTTAGGCATTGTTACCATTGGGTTGGTAACTTGTATCCACATAAATCGAATATCTCCACGATCTAAAGCTCTAAACATTTCTACGGTATGGTAAGTAGGTTTAGGGTCAATATTTTCTACAGGAACGTCCCAAATTTTAGCAGCAAATTCACGATGTTCTTTATTAGCAACTACACCATGAGGTAGTTTATGAGTTAACGTACCTACCTCACGAACAGTACCACAAGCAGAGGGCTGCCCTGTTAAAGAAAATGGACTATTACCTGGGCTTGAAATTTTACCAGTTAGTAAGTGAATATTGTATATTAAGTTATTCATCCACGTTCCTCTACTGTGTTGGTTAGGTCCCATACACCAAAGTGACATTACTTTTTTGTTAGGGTCGCCATAAAAAGAGGCTAAGTATTTAATGTCTTTAGCAGACACCCCTGATATTTTTTCAACTTTTTCTGGGGTATATTGTTCTAAAAACTTTTTAAAATCGTCAAAACTTATTTTTTCGGGCTTGTCTTTAAATGAATAATGGTCTTCTAAGCCATATCCCATATTGGTTAACCCCTTACTAAAATTGCAATGTTTTTCTACAAAGAGGTTATTAACCCATCCATTTTTAATAATTTCATAGCAGATGGCATTAGCAACGGCTAAATCGGTTTGAGGTAAAAATAAAATTGATTTATCTGCAGCCATACTTGTACGGGTAGTACGAGTGGCAAAGTCGATAATTTTAGCACCTCTTTTTAAGCGTTGGTCTAACAATCTTGAAAATAACACGGGGTGCATTTCTGCCATATTGTTACCCCATAATACAAATACGTCAGCATGATCAATGTCTTCATAGCATCCCATAGGTTCGTCTAAACCAAAAGAGGTTAAAAAACCTGTTACGGCACTAGCCATACATAAACGAGCATTTGCCTCTACATTATTTGTTCCAATACATCCTTTAAAAAGTTTTGAAGCTACATAGCCATCAGGAATAGTCCATTGACCAGAACCATAAATAGAAACCGAATCTTTTCCGTGATCTTTTATGGTTTCTTTCATTTTAGAAGCAATTAAATCAAGTGCTTCTTCCATTGAAGTTTCTACATAACGCCCATTTTTCTTTACTAAAGGTTTCGTAAAACGGTCTTTAGCGTACATTGCCATTACCGAATGGTATCCTTTTACACAGCACAAGCCTTTATTTACACTAGATTTCGGGTCGCCCTTTACGGCAACTGCTTTTCCGTTTTCTATACCTACTAACACTCCGCAACCAACACCACAAAATCTACAGGGTGTTTTTTTCCAATTTAGATTGTTATTTTTAGGTAAGTTTTCTTCTTGTTCGTTGGCAAATAAAATTCCAGGAAACATAGTTGCAGCAGCAGTCATGGCTGAAAGTGCTGCCATTTTTTTAATAAAACTTCGTCTGTTGGTTGTAGAAGTGTACATAATTAATTCTTTTTTGGAGAGTTAAATCCAGAAACCATTGCTAATAACTTTAAACAGTCTATAGCTTCTAATTGTTCTTGTAAAATATTTTCTTTTGCTTTGTCTTCTGTTTCTGTAATGAGTATCAGAATCTCTTTGTTTTCAGCAGGAATTACTTCACATTCTGGTATGTTAGAGAGTACTTGAATAAGTTCTTGTTTTTTACCTTCGTGGGGGTGTGCTAAATAACTTTTTATAGGCATAAATGAGTTAAATTTAATTGCAAACAAGTTACATAATTTTTTTATATTAAAATATAACTGTTGTTACAAAGTACTTATTTTTTTATTTAGTTTCTTTTTTTAATTGGGGGATAAGTGTTTGTGCGTCAGTTATATTGACGCGCAAACACTTTGTTTTTTTATAGATTTACTTGTTATTTTTTAGAGGTAAATAAGGTGGGTTTTATGGTTACCATAATCCAACCCCAATTGTTTGTGTTGCCATCTGTGTTGCCTTTTAAAGCTTCCATTCCTTCAGCGGCAAACATTTGCGAATAACCAGCATTAATTCCTATTTCTTTAGTAAATGTATACCCATATACTAAATCTACCTCAGTACCTAATTGTTTAGATACGGTGCTGTTAATATCAGCGGCGGCAGAGAAATTATGTACAGCGGCTGTTAAGCTTGATTTTGGGTTTAATCCAAAGTTAGCTTTTGCATAAACATCAAGTAACCCAACATTGTTGGCATGGTTTCCTACATAGAAATAATCCATCAAACCGTTAAATTTATGATTGGTTCCGTAAAGAGGTGAAAAGGCGTTGTTTTTATTAGCAGATGGCACTCCATTGTCGTTACCACTTTGTAACTCAGCACCTATACCAACTTTTGTAGAGCCAGATGCTTTAAGTGTTGCATCTAAACCAACTAAATAAGCGTTTAAGTCGTTGTCTGCTACATCTTTACCAAATTGGTAATATAAATTTGCCGCTACGTTAAAATTATTTTCTTTAGCATTTAAGTGTGTGCCTACTGTTTGGCTATAATTAACCCCTGTCGAAGTTTGCATTCCGTTATTTAAGAACAAAAAACTTCCAGAAAAATTACTCCAATCTTGATGTAACCATGCATATTGCATTGCTTTGTAGGTTTTAGTAGTAAGGTTTGTACTGGTTATATTTTCTGCATCTTGGTTAAAAGCTAAACCAATGTCGGCCTTAAAATTATTTTTTTTGTATTTAAGCATTGCTAAATCATGGCTTCGTGCTTGTTGTGCCCAACCTACATTTCCAAAAATTCGGCTGTCATCATAAATAATTTCTTGACGACCTAATTTTAAAGAAAAGTTAGAGTCGAATAACAATTCACCCCATGCTTGGTGAAGGCTTAATCCATTTTTATCTGCAGAATTTAATTGCGGTACATCACCCCATACTCGAATGTCTTGAAGGCTAACATATATGTTTAATTTTTCAGTAGAAAACGAAGTGTTTAAACGAGTTCTTTGAGAAATAAATAAGGCAGCATCTGTATTGTCAGGGAATAAGGTTTTGTAACCATGTCTGTATTCTGATCGAGGTCGTAAAACCGCATCAAGCTTTAATTGTTGTGCATAAAAAGCTGTGGTTAATAAACCAAAAAAAAGAAATAGTAAACCCTTTTTTAATTGTATCATAATCGTGTTTTTTTAATTATTTAAGAATATTTTAACTTTAAAACAGTTCAAAGGTATTAGAATAAGTGATAAAAAAACATGACTTTTGTCAACTTGTGTAGATTTAAATATTTTTAGGTTTAAATGTTTAAGAGCAACAACTTCATAATGTGTTGATAATAAAAACAATAAATCAAAAAAAACGAATTATTTTTATTAACTGTAAATAATGTAACCCAATGTATAAATTTATAATGAAAAACAAACTAAACAAAAGAGTTCTAAGTGTTTATTTTGTATTACTAGCTTTAACTACATTTTTTGTGTCGTGTAAAATTCAAAGTAATACTGAAAATACAACTCGTAGTACTGTTTCTGCAAAAACAGTTAAACAACAACCTAATATTATATATATTCTTACCGATGATTTAGGTTATGGAGACATAGGAGTATTTTTTCAAAATCAAAGAAAAAAAGAAAATGATCGTAGTGAACCTTGGTTAATGACTCCTAATCTTGATGAAATGGCAAAAGAAGGCGTTATGTTAACACATCATTATGCAGCTGCGCCAGTTTGTGCTCCATCGAGAGCTTCATTATTGTCAGGGTTAAGTCAAGGGCATGCCAATGTTAGAAATAATCAATTTGATAAAGCAATAGCAGATAATTATACTTTAGGTAATGTAATGCAACAAGCAGGGTATGCCACTGCTGCTATAGGTAAATGGGGGTTGCAAGGAAATGATAAGATGTCAAAAAATGGAGATTCATGGCCTGGAGCGCCCTTAAAAAGAGGGTTTGATTATTTTTATGGTTATATGCGTCATAGCGACGGGCATGAACACTATCCTGTAGAAGGGGTGTACCGTAAATCAAAAGAAGTGTACGAAAACAATAAGGTGGTAACTAAAGGTCTTGATAAATGTTATACTGGGGATCTTTGGACTTCTGTAGCTAAAAAATGGATAACAGAACAGGTGAAAAGTGATAAAAAGAAACCTTTTTTCATGTATTTAGCCTATGATACGCCTCATGCCGTAATAGAACTTCCTACGCAAGCCTACCCAAAAGGAGGAGGGCTTAATGGGGGGTTACAATGGATAGGTAAACCTGGTAATATGATTAATACAGCTTCAGGAAAGGTTGATTCTTGGGTTAATCCTAATTACGATAAAGCTACCTATGATGATGATAAAAACCCAAATACTCCAGAATTACCTTGGCCAGATGTGTATAAAAGATATGCTACTGTAGTACAAAGAATTGATAATCAAGTGGGTGATATTTTAAAGTTGTTAGCCGACTTAAAAATAGATGATAATACTTTGGTTGTTTTTTCTTCAGACAATGGGCCTTCAATAGAAAGTTATTTACCGAAAGAAAACATTAAGCCTACTTTTTTCAATAGTTTTGGACCTTTTGACGGAATAAAAAGAGATGTTTTAGAAGGAGGTGAACGTATGCCTACCATAGTTAGATGGCCAACAAAAATTAGCCCTAACCGTGTAGTTAAAACACCTAGCATTAGTTATGATTGGTTGCCTACTTTTACAGATGCTGCGGGGTTACCTGCTCCTGTTAATAGTGATGGGGTTTCGTTGTTGCCATCGTTAACCGAAAAAAGAAAACAACAAGAAAGCCTAATTTATGTAGAATACGATCAAAATCAAAGAACGCCTTCTTACGATGAGTTTGCTGAAAAAAATAGAGGTAGACTACGTAAGCAAATGCAAATGATTCGAATGGGAGACATTGTTGGGCTTCGTTATAATATTAAAAACCCTGAAGCTGATTTTGAGTTGTATAATATATTAGAAGATACGCATCAATCTAATGATTTGGCAAACCAACCAGGTATGGCTGAAATTCAGAAAAAAATGAAAGAGCGAGTATTACAAGTACGTATGCCTAATAGTACAGCTAAACGCCCTTATGATAATCTTGATGTTCCTTCAAATGATGTTTCGAATTTACATAAAGGTTTGCAATGGAAAGCTTATAAAAGCAATACAGCTTGGTTGTCAAAGGTTTCTGGGTTACAATTGTTAGAACAAGGAACCTCAGCATCTATAGACGTAGATAAAATAAAAACAGAAGAACCAGCAATTATTGTTTTTGAAGGGTATATTTATGCTAAAGAGGCGGGCACTTATACTTTTTATTTGTCGGCTGCTGATAAGGCTTTTATGCGAATTCACGATGCAAGTATTATTGATGCAGATTATGGTTATAAAGCTGGAAAAACGGTTGAAAACACTATAAAATTAGCTAAAGGCTATCATGCGATTCGTGTATATTATAGAAATGAGGCAAAAACAAATAAAATTGATTTACAATGGGAAGGGCCAGGATTTTCTAAAACCCCCATTTCAAAAGAGGTGCTATTTTCTAAATAAAGAAAATAGCGTAACAGGATAGAGAGTACAGAATTTAAAAAGCTCTTTGAAATAAAAACACTTTTTATTTCAAAGAGCTTTTTAAATTAAATAATCAGATTTAATTTCATTTTTAAATAGGCTTAAATCTAAAAAAAAAGGTGTTTTTTGTTTCAAATAAAAAGATATTTAAAAAAAGAATAAATTTGAGAACGACAAAAAACAAATTTTAAGAAAAGAGGCTTTAGTAACTATTTGAATCTATTTCTTTAAAACCACAAAACAATTCTAACTATGAAATTAAAATTACTTAAAAATGACCGTGCTGTTAATCTAAGTCATTTAATCAGTATAAAAGGCATAAGGTCGAACTCGAGGTTATTTATTTATTTGATGCCTTGCCTTGTATTTTTTTTTACACATAGTAAAGTTAATGCCCAAGAAATATTGACACAAAGAGAATCAACATCTTTCTATTTTAGTTCAACAGGAGATGATGCTAATGATGGCTCAGAATCTTCTCCGTTTCAAACCATAGATAAACTTAATCGTTTAAGTTTGGTTCCAGGAGATCATATATTTTTTAAAAAAGGCGATACTTTTATTGGAAAAGTAGTTGTAAACTATTCAGGTACCGAAACAGCCCCAATAGTATATGATAGCTACGGTAGCGGAGATTTGCCAATACTTTCTGCAAGTACAGGTGATGATGGTGTGCCAGACCCATTGACTACGATACAAATTACAGACAAGTCTTTTTTAGAGTTTAAAAACTTGCACATTAGAAACGAACGTTTTGATAGTATGGAAGGTGTTGATGATGATAAATCATTTGGCATATATTGTTATTCTGAACAAGAAGGTTTGGGTAGTCATAAAGCTGGGGTAAATCGTGATTTGCCAACAGGTATTAGTGATTATGAAGACTTGCAATTTTCAAAACATCTCTATTTTTCTAATCTCTATTTTGATAAAATATATGGTGTGGCAGCAGATGGTGTTGATTTTAATAAAGTAAGAACTTCTGCTATGTATTTAGAAGAGTCTGCCACTAAAGATATAGTTATTGAAAACTCATATTTTACTGATATGCAACGTACGGGTATTTGGTTGCGTCGATGGGCTACAGATGTTGTTATACGTAACAATACGTTTATTGCTATAGGAGGTTCAGGGGCTATACTTTCAAAAAGTAGACGTGTTTTATATGAAGGAAATATTATGCGTTTTTGTGGTTCTAAAGCAGATTCTAGAATGGCTGGCCGTGGTAGCGGTATGTGGGTTTTTGCAAGTGACGATGTGGTAGCTCAATATAATGTGTCGCAACATGCTAGAGGAAATGGAGACTCTTCAGGGATGCATGTAGATTATAATAATACTAATATACTATATCAGTATAACTATCTTGAAGATTCTTCTGGAGGGTTTTGCGAAACACTAGGTGCTAATAATAACGTGATTTGGAGGTATAATATAAGTGTTAATGATGGCGATAAAGCTTCGGGGGTGAATCGTTTAATTTGGCTGTCTGGTTTTGCGGGTAATAAAACCGTAAAAAGTGATAATGTATACATATATAATAACACCATTTATTCAGGGGTAAATTATAAAAACAAGGCAGAGAATACCAAAATTTTCATGAAAGTAAAGAATTTATATTTTTACAACAATTTAATAGCACTAGAACCAGCTGCTCAATTTGGTATTTTAGCGTATAGTGAAGCGATTAATTCACCTCATTTTGCTAAAAATATTATGCATGGAGGTACTATAAAAACTAATTTTAAAGATTTAGATGCTACACGTATAGAAGATGACCCACTTTTATATGCGCCAGGAACAAATGGAGGTTCAGGATATGCTTTGCTAACGGGAAGTTCAGCAATAGGAGCTGCTCTTAGTTTTACTGAGCCTGTATTTCCATTAGCAGGTCAAGGTGTTTTTGCTCATATTACTTCTAAGGCCATTAAAGATTTTTATGGAAACCCAGTAGATTTGTCAACTACAACAAATATTGGAGCCTTCAATGGAGCTAGTTTATCAGCCGCACCAACCGTAGATACTTATGAGGCAGAAGATGCTGTGCTTTCTGGAGGTACTCAAATTATAGATTGTGTCAATGCCTCTGGTACTAAAGCTGTAAATGCATCAGCTCTTGGAGAAAGTGTGACATTTAATAATATTAATGTTTCACAGACGGGTTTATATCTTATTAAAATATTTTATGCAAATCCGAATTTATCAGATTTGAAAATTGATGTTAATTCAGAAGGACAAGAAACATTAAAAGTTCCGGGTTCAGATGCGTTCTGTTTTAACGATGGAACCCCTACCAGTTTTCATATACTTAAAAAATTAAATTCAGGTTCTAACACCTTAGAAATAGAACAAAGCTCTATTGATAAAATTGAAGTATTAAATGTAGATAGCGCTACATTAGATATAGATGAAAATTTTTTAAGCAAAACAGAAGCTTCTCTTAATAAAACAATTATCTCTAATGGCGATTATTTAAGCTTACTTCTTAGTAATCCTGAAATGTTAGATAATCAAAGTAAGGTTTCAATTTTTGATTTGAGTGGAAGATTATTGGTTAACAAAACCTGTGACACTAGTGATATTCAAATTCCAATTAACAACTTTAGTTCAGGGTTAAAAATATTTGTAGCAACTATAGGTAATAAAACGGTTGTTAAAAAATTTATTGTTAAATAAATTTCGGAGTGAGCTTATAAGGTGTCGAGGTTTGAATAAATAATCTTGATTATCAAAATCGTAAAACTTAAAAATAAACAATACCTGTTTGGCATTATTTAAAATGCTAAACGGGTATTTAAAATTAAGTTAAGTAAGTATCAATTTTACGTTTTCTAAATTTAAAGTAAAAAGACGAGTTTTTTGCTTATAAAAAATGCGTCGTAAGACGCATTTTTATTGAGATTTGTATTTTTGTAGCGAAGACGGGAGTTGAACCCGTGACCTCAGGGTTATGAATCCTGCGCTCTAACCAACTGAGCTACCTCGCCGATTGCGGGTGCAAATATAGTTTAATTTTGTTTTTTTGCAAGACAACAAATACTATTTTTTTTAAAAAATAATTGCTTATATTGCCCAATTAAATAAAAAAGCTATAATGAGTAAGATTAAATATGAATTAGAAATTCCTATACACGCTTCGCCAAGTATGTTGTATCAGTATATTTCTTCACCTTCAAGTATGGAAGAGTGGTTTGCTGATAAAGTGAATTCTCGAGGAAAAATAATGACCTTTGAATGGGATGGTAACGAAGAAAAAGCCGAAGTGGTAATAAAAAAAGCCGATGAAAAAATAAAATACAAATGGTTAGAAAGTGATGATGATAGTTTTTTTGAAATTAAAATTCAAGTACATGCTCTTACTAAAGATGTTTCGTTAATTATTACTGATTTTGCCTATGAAGATGAAATACAAGAATCAAAACAATTATGGGAAAATCAAATAGAAGAATTAAAGCATACCATAGGAGCTTAATAATATTGTGACTAGTTCTAAAAAACCTCGACAATTGTCGAGGTTTTTTTATGTCTTTACTAGAGTAAAATATAGTAAGTTTGCAGTAGTAAAAAAATGAAGCGATGGTAAATTATAATGGCGATTTATTATTTGAAGAAAATATAAAGCTTTCACTCGAAAATAGAGCTTTTAAGTACGGTGATGCCCTTTTTGAAACGATTAAGGTTCAAAATAATAAGGTGGTGTTTTTAGAAGATCATTATTTTCGATTAATGGCATCGATGCGAATGTTACGAATGAAAGTACCTATGTTTTTTACTTTAGAGTTTATAGAACAAGAAATATTAAAAACGGTAGCACAACAAGCTGAGTATAGTTCGTACAGAGTTCGGTTAACGGTGTATAGAAAAGATGGCGGACTATATACCCCAAAAACAAACGAGGTTGCGTATTTAATCGAAGTGAAGCATAATACCTATCAAACTAAACTTGATTATACGATTGATTTATACAAAGATTTTTATAACTATAGCGGTTTATTATCTACAGTAAAAACAACGAATAGAATGCTTAATACCCTGGCTAGTATTTATGCTGAAGAAAACGATTTTAATAATTGTGTTTTGTTAAATGAACGCAAAGCGGTAGTTGAGGTAACCAATGGTAATATTTTTATAGTAAAAGGGTCGGTTATAAAAACGCCAGCTTTAACTGAAGGTTGTATTAAAGGGGTTGTTAGAAAAAAAATAATAGAGCTTGTCGAAAAAGATTCTAATTTAACATTAGAAGAAACCAGTATTTCGCCTTTTGAAATTCAAAAGGCAGATGAAGTTTTTATTACCAATTCAATAATAGGTGTACAGCCTATTACTCAATATCGAAAAAAACAATTTAAAGTAATTATAGGTACGGCGCTTCAAAATAAGCTACACCAGTTAACTATTGCCAATTAATTTAGTTGTACATTACTTGGGGCATTAGCCCAAATTAGATATTCGCCTCCTTTTTGAAGTAATTTTTCTTTCCAAATAGTATCGGTGTTTGAGCTAAGAATATGGTCATAATCGTTTTCGGTAACAAACCAAGAATGATTATTTATTTCATTTTCTAATTGCTGTGCTTCCCAGCCAGCATATCCTAGAAAAAAACGAATATCGGTGTTTTTAAGAATTTTTTGGTTTAGTAAAATTTTTAATATCTCAAAATTACCCCCCCAATAGATACCGTTACTAATTTCAATACTTCCAGGAATTTGCTCAGGTACGGTATGAATAAAATATAAATTATCTTGTTCAACAGGGCCACCTTGGTATATCGTAAAAGAACAGTCTAAATCGGGCAATAAATCATTTAAAGTATATTGTAGCGGTCTGTTAATTATAAAGCCAATAGTGTTTTGGGGAGTGTGTTCGGTTAATAATATAATAGACCGTTTAAACGAATTGTCGTTTAATATTGTTGGATCAGCAATTAATAACCTTCCTTTTTTTGGCTGTATTATGTCCATAATTTATCCTGTGAGTAAAAATTAAATATATCAAAATTTATTCTAAAAAAAAACTCTCTTAATAAAATTAAGAGAGTTTGACGTAAAAAACGTGTTGTTTTCTAGTTTACTGCATCAGCTAAAGTTGCTCCAGGCTTAAATTTAGCTACTGTTTTTGCAGCAATATTAATAGTTTTTCCAGTTTGTGGATTTCTACCAGTTCTTGCAGATCTTTGAGAAGTAGACCAAGTTCCCCAACCAACTAATGATACTTTACCACCTTTTTTTAAGGTTTTAGTTACATTACCAGTAAAAGAGTCTAATGCAGCTTTAGCCGCAGCTTTTGAAATTCCTGCATCGGCAGCCATTGCATCAATTAAATCTGATTTGTTCATAATTTTAATAGATTTTAAAAATTAATATTATTTCTTTTTGCTTAAAAGCATAACAAATATAGACGGAATAAGGGATTGCGCAAGTTTTGTTGCAATAAAATAGAGGTTTTGTTAATAAAAAAGATAAAATGTTAATAACCTTAATAAAAAACAGGTAAAAATGCTAAAAAAGTACCTGTTTAAGCGGGCTTAAGCCATTTTTGCATCGGAGCTAAATTGAAAGCCATTTAAAAAATCTTGAGCGTCCATTAATTTTTTTCCAGCAAGTTGTATTTGGTGTATAATGATATATCCTTTTGAAACAGCTACTTTAATTTCTTTTTTGGTTGTAATAATTGTTCCAACGGGTAAAGAATGTTGGGCTAATTCTTTACTAACGCGATAAATTTTAGCAGTTATTTCTTTTTCATTTGTATAAATAGTTGTCCAAGCTGCAGGAAAAGGATTTAATCCGCGAATTTTATTATAAATGATGTTTAGTGGAAGTGACCAATCAATTTTACAGTTATATGGGTATAATTTCGGGGCTAATTTTTTTTCTATCTCAGGCTGTTTGGTTGTTTTTACTTTGTTTGAGGCAATTAAATTAATGGTTTCAGCTACTAAATTTGCACCAAGATGCATTAATTTAGTATACAATTCACCAACAGTTTCATCATCTTTAATTTCAGTTTCTTTTTGAAGTATTATTTCGCCAGTATCAATTTTATCATCAATAAAAAAAGTAGTTACCCCAGTTTTGGTTTCGCCATTTATAATTGCCCAATGTATAGGTGCGGCTCCACGATATGCTGGTAAAAGTGATGCATGTAAATTAAAGGTGCCGTATTTAGGTGTTGCCCACACTATTTTGGGTAACATTCGAAAAGCAACAACAATATATAAATCTGCCTGTAAATTTTTTAATTGTTCTACAAAAACAGTACT
Organism: Tenacibaculum sp. UWU-22; assembly: GCF_041021355.1. Classification (NCBI taxonomy): domain Bacteria; kingdom Pseudomonadati; phylum Bacteroidota; class Flavobacteriia; order Flavobacteriales; family Flavobacteriaceae; genus Tenacibaculum; species Tenacibaculum sp. UWU-22. Next base: position 195,667 of record NZ_JBFNGP010000003.1, read on the forward strand.
TTTTAAATTTTTTGGTTGTAGAACAGGTATGTTTTCTGATAAAGCATATTTTTTTACTGCCGATTGGTTTAGTTTTCTGCCTCGACCGGCAGGTTTATCTACTGCAGTTACTACCGATACAATGTTATAATTGTTTTTTGTAAGATGAGCTAAAACACCCACAGCAAAATCAGGGGTTCCCATAAAAACAATACGTAAGTTTTTCATTTTATATAATATTTATTGTGCAGATTAATACCAATTTTTTCGTTTGCCAATAATTGCTGTAAATTTATTAAAATGTCTGTTTCTTTTTCATGAATTAGTAAATGTATTTCTTTAGAAGAAAGCTCTCCTTTTGTATGGATAAGTTGTATAATTTTTTCTGAAATATTTTTAATAAAATTCTGTTTGTTTTTTACGCAAATGTCACATATACCACAGTTTTCTGTATTTTTTTCATCGAAATAATGCAATATTTGAACACTTCTACACACCCTGTCGTTTTTGATAAAATTAATTAGGTCTGTTGTTTTTTGTTTTTTTTGACGTAAATATATTTCGATGTTTTTTGAAATTTGGTTAATGGTACGATCATCTTCTCTTGGGTGCAAAAATATTAAACTAGCATTTTTAGACGATTTTTTATAAGCCACCAATTCTTTTGAGGCTAAAGTTTCTAAATTTTTAATAACATGCCAAGAAGGTATTTCGGTTTTTTTAGCCATATAAAACTCATCTATTTTTATAGGCTGTTCAAAAATGCCAGTATATAAACGAAGTATTGAGTTAACAAACGTATATAATGTAGGGTTTGTTTTTACCAGATTTGTAACTTGTTTACTAGTTACTAAAAATTGTAAAGTAGATTTTTTCTGAAACCCTTGATTAAGCTCAATAACACCATTATTATGTAATATTTGTAAAGCGTTAAAAGTTTTATTAGGTATAAAATTATAGGTATTGCAAAAGGCAAAAAAATTAAAGTCGAACACTTGATGAGTTAGTTCACCTTTAGCAATAAAAAAATATTGATATAATTTTTGATGAATTTGTTTAATTTCTGCTAGAGAGGGAAAAGAATTATCAATTAAGCTTTTAAATGACAAGGTATCGTTTTCATTCCATAAAATTGTTGAAAAAGCTGCTTGTTGATTTCTGCCTGCACGACCAGCTTCTTGTATGTAATTTTCGATAGAAGAAGGTAAGTTTAAGTGTATAACTTGTTTTACGTTTGGTTTGTCAATACCCATTCCAAAGGCATTAGTGGCAACAATTATGGGTGTTTTTTCGACCATCCAATTATTAAAAGCGAGTTTTTTTTCAATATTAGTCAATCCGCCATGGTAGTAGCTACTTTTAAAACCGTTTGCATTTAAATAGTTGCTTATGCTTTTAGTTTTATTACGTGTGTTAACATATACAATGGTTGGCGATTTTGAGAGCTTACAAAGTCGTTGTAATTGTAGTAGCTTATCTTCTGTTTTAATTACTTGATAACTCAGGTTTTCTCTATAAAAAGATTTTTTAAATACTTGTACCTCTTTTAAGTGCAAGCAATTTATAATATCATCAATTACTATTTTTGTTGCTGAAGCTGTTAGGGCAATATAATTTGCTTGAGGTTTTAAAGAACGTAAAACCGTAATGTTTCGATATGAGGGTCTAAAATCGTGCCCCCATTCTGAAATACAATGTGCTTCGTCTATGGCAATTAAATTAACCTGTAACTGTTTAATTTTTTCTTGAATAAATTTAGATTGTAATCGTTCGGGTGATAGGTATAAAAATTTATAATTATTAAATTGTAAGTTGTCAAATAAAATAATTTGTTCGTTTTGAGAAATTCCAGAAGGAATACGCATAGCTTTAATCCCTTTTTTAGACAAGCTATTTATTTGGTCTTCTATTAATGCTAATAACGGAGAAATAACAATGCAAATTCCGTCTTTAATTAAAGCGGGGATTTGGTAACATACCGATTTTCCGCCTCCAGTTGGCAACAAGACAAGTGTGTCTTTGCCAGAAATAACTGAATTTATAATGGCTTCTTGCGTTGGTTTAAAACTAGAAAAACCCCAATATTGCTGTAGTATTTTTTTAGGGTTGTTCATATTTATTGTATTAGTTAAATAAAGGTGTTCTAATTTTTTTTAGAATTTTACACTTTATGGTTTAATGAGTGTAAAATGTAATCACAGCGGTCATCAACTGTTCCAAACGGAACGTCGTTAATTTTATAGCCAATTTCTAGATAGCTTTTTTTTAAAAAAGCATCAATTTTAACCATCTGTTCAAAAGTTTCGTAACGTTCGTTGTCAGAGGTGTAAATCATTTTCCAAGGGGCTAGTCGAAATATTTTATTGTATATAAATTGGCTACTTTTTTCTTTAAAAACACTAGGGTAATCGGTTTTTAAAAAATCCATATAGGCATAAGTGTCTGGAATTCCACGATCAAAAAAAATAAGATTTGCAGTAGTTTTTTCAGCATCTTTATACTGTTTAATTCTACCTTTTAAAACTAATTCGCTAAACAACAATGGGTTTTTTAAAAATAATTGGTCTATACCTTCTTTTTGAGCTTGTAGGGTTATGTCTCTAGAAATTTCGGGCATACAGGTATACCCTCTTTTTTTCAATTCATTTAATACCGATGATTTTCCAGTTCCAGGACCACCAATAAGTACAATTTTTTGCTGCATTAAGCAAAAATAAAATTTTCAACTTATAAAGTTAATATAATAGTGTAATTTTGTACCCTATTTATTAACGCAATGATTTTTTAGGTTTTAAATTAATGTTATTATGCAAGATAGAGAAGCGTTTTACAAAAAATTACAAAAACAACTAGACGATATTACTGATTTTCCATCAGATTATTTATACAAATTTATTGTACCCACTACAGGGAATCAAAAACAACAAGTAGAAGATTTATTTAATAAAGGAGGGGCTGTTATAACTACCAAAAAGTCAAAAACTGGAAAATATATTAGTGTTTCTATTGTTGTAAAAGTTAAAAGCTCTGATGAAGTAATAAACTGCTATAAAAAAGCAGAAAAAATTAAAGGAATTATATCGCTATAGATAAAAAATCTTGATAATTATTATTTAACTCAAACACACTTGTATGAGAATAAAACTACTTTTAGTTGCTTTTTGTATTGTCAATGTGCTTTTTGCTCAGAAACAAAATACGGTTTTATTAACCATAAATGATAAACCTATAACGGTTTCAGAATTTAAATATGTTTATGATAAAAATAAAGATATAATACTCGATAAAGCGTCTAAAAATATAGATAACTATTTAACTTTATTTATAGACTATAAATTAAAAGTAGCAGAAGCACATGAGTTAAATTTAGATAAATCTAAAGCGTATAATGATGTAATAGCAGATTATAAAAAACGACTATTAACCTCGTATTTACAAGATAAAGATTATTTAGATAAGTTAGTTAAACAAGCCTATTTTCGTATTAAAAATGAAGTTAAAGCAAAACATATTTTAGTTCGTTTTCACGATAATATGCAGCCTAGTGATACCCTAGCTTTATATAATAAAATTTTAGGGTATCGTAATAGAATTTTAGCAGGAGAATCTTTTGAAAAAGTGGCTAAAGAAGTGTCTGAAGACCCATCAGCGAAAGTAAATGGAGGAGATTTAGGATATTTTACCGCTTTTGAAATGGTGTATCCGTTTGAAAACGCAGCATATCAAACAAAAGTAGGACAGGTGTCGATGCCTTTTAAAACGCGTTTTGGTTATCATATTATTAAGGTAAATGATATGCGTCCTTCTAAAGGAGAATTTCAAGTAGCTCAAATTTTAGTGTCTGATAAAAGCAATACGGGTAAGGCCATAATAGATAGTGCATATGCTGCGTTACAAGCTGGAGAGCAATTTAAATCGGTTGTTTCAAAATTTTCAACCGATGAGGGTTCTATAAGTAAAGGAGGTATTTTGCCTCGTTTTAGAATAGGTACTATGGTTAAAGAGTTTGAAAATGCCGTGTTAACACTTGATAAAGAAGGAGCTTATTCTAAACCTTTTAAAACCAAATATGGTTGGCATATTGTAAAATTAGTTAAAAACTATCCTATTTTATCTTTTGATGAAATGAAAGATAAACTTATGCATCAGGTAAAAAATAGTGACCGATCAAAACTATATAGAAAAGAGGCATTAAAACGACTAAAAAAACAATACTCGATTAAGGTAAACAAAGAGGCGCTAGCTGAATTTAAAAATCCGTATAAAACTTTTTTAAAAGATAACTTACAAGCTACTTTGTTAACCATTAATAATAAAGAAATTAAGCAAGAAGCCTTTTACAATTATTATAAAGGAAGTCAAAAACCGATAGATTACTTATTTGAAAAATTTAAAGACAACCAAATTTTAGTTTATTTTGAAAATGATTTAGAAAATACCTCACCTACGTATAAACATGCTCTGCAAGAATTTAAAGATGGTTTGTTGTTGTTTGATTTAATGCAAAAAAAAGTATGGAATAAAGCGTTGCAAGACACCAAGGGGTTAGAAGATTTTTTTGCAAAACAAGCAAAGTTTAAAGGTGAAAAGTTAGCTGATGTAAAAGCAGAGGCTGTAAGTGAATATCAAACGTATTTAGAAAAAGAATGGGTAGCAGCACTGCAAAAAAATGCCCATATTACCATTAATAAAAAAGCTTTAAAAAAATTAAAAAAACAATATACCCTAATTAAATGAAATATTTTGCTTTTATACTTGTTTTATGGGTGTGCGTTTCGTGTAAATATATCGAAGTGCAATCTAAAGATAAGGAAAATACCAATGTGGTTGTAGCTAGTGTTTACGATGCCAAATTGTACAAAGAAGATATCGAAAAAATATTGCCCAAAAACATATCGAAAAGTGATAGTTTAATTATGGTGAAAGGGATTATAAATTCATGGGCAAAACAACAATTACTTCTCCAAAAAGCTGAAGAAAACATTTCAGAGGTTAATAATAATGAAATAAATAAATTGGTAAAAAATTATCGAGAAAGTTTGTTTGTAAATGGCTATAAAGAGCGTTTAATAAAACAGCAATTAGACACCATTATTTCTAATGAAGAAATAACTGCTTATTATAAAAAAAACAAAGATAATTTTAAGTTAAATGAAGAGTTAGTTCAGTATAAATACATTTTTTTTGGTAAAAAATACCTTGATAAAAACGATGCTATTAAAAAGTTTAAATCAACCAAAGAAGAAGATTTAGAAAGTTTAGAAGATCAGACCATTAATTTTAAATCGTATCGCTTAAGAGATTCAACTTGGGTTACGGTAGATGAGTTAATGTTAAAAATCCCTCCATTTCGAACTGAACCCCGAGAAAATTTGTTAAAAATATCCAAATTCATACAAAAAGAAGATAGTTTAGGAGTATATTTGGTGGCTGTAGACAAAGTTTTAAAGCGAAATGATATTGCTCCGTTAAGCTATATTACCCCGCAAATAAAACAGCTTATTTTACATAAAAGAAAATTAGAATTAATTAGAGAAATTGAAAAAACGTTGATAAACGATGCAATTGAAAATAAACATTTTAAAGAATATTAAAATAGTAACTTTTTTGTTTTTTATAGGTAGCTTAAGTATAAAAGCTCAAAAACAAAAAATAGATGGGGTAGCTGTTGTAGTTGGTAAAAATATTGTGTTAAACTCTGATATAGATAAGTTTAAACAAGAAGTAGAATTTCGTAGTGAAGGAAAAATTAAAATATCTGATTGCGAAATGTTAGAGCAGTTGATGGAGCAAAAATTGTTGGCGCATCATGCTGTAATAGATAGTGTTAGTGTAACACAAAGCGAAATTGACAATCGTGTTAACCGTAGTGTACAATATTTTACCCAACAATATGGTAGTGTAGATAAAGTAGTAAAAACCTATGGATTTAACAATATAGAAGATTTAAAAAAGGAACTTGCCAAAGTGCAAAAAGAAAATATACTTATAGAAAAAGAGCAGCAAAAAATTACAGAAAAAATAGACGTTACTCCAGAAGAAGTACGTATTTATTATAATGGACTTAAAGAGAAAAATGAATTGCCTGAGTTTCCTGCTGAAATAGAATTAGAACAATTGGTGTTAAATGCAGAGCCTACTAAAGAAGAAGAAACACGTGTTATAAACAAACTAAAAGAAATAAAAAAGCAAGTAGAAGAAGGCGAGAGTTTTAAATTAAAAGCCATTATAAATTCTGATGACCCAGCGGTATCGCAAAACGGCGGGCAATACACTATTAATAAAGATAGCCAGTTTATAAAAGAATTTAAAGAGGTAGCTTTTTCGTTAGATCCAGGGCAAATTTCAGAACCCTTTAAATCTGCTTTTGGATATCATATTATTCAATTAGATAAAATTAAAGGAAAAGAAAGAGTTGTTTCGCATATTTTAATGCAGCCTGAGATTTCGGATTCAACATTAGCAGAAAAAAAACAAGAAATAGAAAAAATACGAAAAGATATTGTTGATGGTAAAATTACTTTTGAACAAGCAGTTGCTAAATATTCAGAAGATTCAGATACAAAAAATAATGGAGGGTTAATAATAAATCCGCTTACAGGAGAAACGAAGTTTGATTTAACTCGTATGCCACCCGATTTGTATGCTCGTATTAACGATTTACAAAAAGGACAAATTACAGATGTTTTTTACGATGAAACTCGTGAAGGCAAAAAGATGTACAAAATCATTATAATGAAAGACCGTACAAACACACATAAGGCTGATTTTATTAAAGACTATGTGAGGATTAAAGATTTAGCTTTACAAAAGAAAAAAGAAGAAGAAATAGCTAGGTGGTCGAAAGAAAAAATAGTAGATACATATATTAAAATACACTCTGATTATAAAAAATGTACTTTTCAGAAAAACTGGAAAAAAGAAACAGAGTAACCTAAATAATTTTATTATATTTCGTTCCCGCAATAGCGGGAATATTTTTTTAAACATATAAAATATTTTTACATTAAAAAGGTAAACGTACAACCCTATGTCAGACGTAGCTGCAGTTAATAATTTAGTTGAAAAATATACACAAATAAAGCAAGAAATAAGTAAGGTAATTGTGGGGCAAGAAACCGCAGTAAATTTTACCCTGTTATCTGTTTTTTGCGGAGGACATTCACTGTTGATAGGAGTGCCTGGATTGGCAAAAACCTTATTAGTAAATACAATTTCTAACGCTTTAGGCCTACACTTTAAACGCATTCAATTTACCCCTGATTTAATGCCTTCTGATATTTTAGGAAGTGAAATTTTAGATGAAAACAGACAGTTTAAATTTATAAAAGGTCCTATATTTTCTAATATTATTTTAGCAGATGAAATAAATAGAACCCCTCCAAAAACTCAAGCAGCACTTTTAGAAGCTATGCAAGAACGGTCGGTTACTATTGCAGGACACCATTATAAGTTAGATTTACCTTTTTTTGTATTAGCCACCCAAAATCCAATAGAACAAGAAGGTACTTATCCGTTACCTGAGGCACAATTAGATCGTTTTATGTTTTCTATAAATTTAGAATATCCAACATTTAACGAAGAAGTACAGGTAGTAAAAAACACTACTTCAATTCTTGAGCAACAGGTAAAACCTCTTTTTTCAGCTCAAGAAATTATAGATATTCAAAAACTAATTCGTAAAGTACCCGTTGCTGACAATGTAGTTGAATATGCTGTGAAATTGGTTGGGAAAACTAGACCAAAATCAAACGAAGCAACCGATTTAGTACAAAAATATATCGATTGGGGAGCAGGTCCTAGAGCTTCTCAAAATTTAGTTTTAGCTGCTAAAGCACATGCCATTGTTAATGGTAAATATTCTCCTGATATTGAAGATGTACAGGCTGTTTCTGTGCCTATTCTATCACACAGAATTGTAAAAAATTATAAAGCCGAAGCAGAAAATATAACCACAAAAGAGCTTATAGAATCGTTATTTTAATAAGCTGTTTAAATTATTTAAATTAAATTTTTGTTTTTCATTAAACCGCTGTAACCCTTCTTGTAACCACTTATAATAGGTGTCTTTATCGGTGTATTGTTGTGCGGTATTTAGTATTTCTAATTCAGGACTCATTAAAACATAATAAGGCTGCGATGCATTTTTAAAGTTTATCGTTTGAAAAGTAGCCCATTTATCGCCCACAGTTTTAATTTTTTTAATTTTTCCGTTAGGTTTTAAAAAATTAAATTGTTCTTCTTTTGGCAGTTTTTTCTCATTATCATCTACATATAAAGAAATAAGGATAAAGTTTTTTTGCAAGGTTTTATAAATGTCTGGATTACTCCATACATTTTCTTCCATTTTACGGCAGTTTACACATGCCCACCCTGTAAAATCTAGCAAAATAGGTTTGTTGCTTGCTTTTGCATATTCTAAGCCTTCTTCAAAACTTTTGTAACAGTTTAGACCTAATGGGCAATTACTTTCTTGCTGATAAACACTATAAAACTGTGGAGGAGGAAAACCACTAATCAAACTTTGATGCCAAGTAGGTGTTTTTAAAACACCAGGAATTAAATACACAATAAAAAGTATAATTAAAGCCCCAAAAGTAATACGAGAAACAGGTAGTTTTTTAATGGGTAAATCGTGTGGAAATTTTATTTTACCAAATAAATATAAGGCTAAGCCTATAAAAATAACAACCCAAATAGCTATAAAAATTTCACGTTTTAAAAGTTCCCAATGCCCAACTAAATCAGCATTTGATAAAAATTTTAAAGCCAAAGCAAGTTCTAAAAAACCTAATACAACTTTGGTTGTATTAAGCCATCCGCCCGATTTTGGTAATGAATTTAACCAGCCTGGAAAAAGAGCAAATAAAGCAAAGGGGAGTGCAAGTGCTAAACCAAAACCACCCATTCCGGCAGTAAGTTGTATGGCACCTCCATCAGAGCTTAATGAGCCTGCTAGTAATGAGCCTAAAATAGGGCCTGTACAAGAAAATGATACAATGGCTAAGGTTAAAGCCATAAAAAAAATACCAATAATACCTCCTACATTAGAAGCAGAATCCATTTTGTTACCCCAAGAACTGGGTAACGTAATTTCGTAAAAACCAAAAAATGAGCCTGCAAAAAATACTAACACTACAAAAAAGAAAATATTTAGCCATACATTGGTAGAAATGGTATTTAAAATTTCAGGATCTAAACTGTCTAAAAAATGAAAAGGAAGGCTTAACAAAATATAAATTAATATGATGAAAAAGCCATATAAAATAGCATTGCTAATTCCCTTTGCTTTGTTTTTAGAGTGTTTGGTAAAAAATGATACTGTAAGCGGAATCATAGGAAAAACACAAGGTGTTAATAACGCTAATAAACCGCCAATAAATCCTAAAAAGAAAATATTAAATAAGCTATGATCTTCTTTTTGTTGGTTATTAGTGTTGTTGTTGTTTAAACGGTCTTTATTTTTTAAGTCAAGCAAGAGTGCTTTAGATAATTGAGTATCTTTTTTACTAATAGTTGCTAAAGCGGTTGCTTTTTTACCATCTAAAGAAAAAGTGTAGTTGTCTTTATATTGTATGCAGGCTTCTTTGCAAACCTGCCCAAAAAAGTTTAAAGTTACCTGTGTTATGGTTGGGTCGGTTACTTTGATGCGTTGCGTAATAGTTGCTGTTTTATCGAAAAAAACTTCATCTTTTTCCCATATTTCACTGTAGGCTTTATGGGTTTTACTTTCAGCAGCCTTACCTATCAATTCAAAACCTTTTTGCCCCTCTACAATAGTTATTTTTAATGGTAAAGAAGCCCCGTCAGGATTGTATTGTGAGTATAAATGCCAATTTTCAAACAGTTTAGCATTAAAAACTAAATCGTACTCGGCATCAGATATTTTTTTTACTTCAGTAGTTAGTTTTAAAGGGTCTTTTTCGGTTTGAGCATGTGCTAGGCTAAACCCCATTAATATGATTATTATCGAAAAAAGTTTCTTCATTTTAAAAGCGATATTTTTAAAATATTTTTAGATGATTTTGTGGCTAAAAAACGATTGTCTTGTCGTTTTTCAATTACCCAAACAATACAATTATTTGAGCAAAGTAACCAAGTGTTTTCTTTTTCGATAAGCGAAATTTTTTCGTCTTTAAAGTATTTGCTTAGTTTTTTTTTGCCTTGCATACCTTTTGGATAAAAATAGTCTCCTTTTTGCCATTTTCTAACAATTAATGGAAACTTTAACAAATCTTTATCAACATAAATAGTTTGTTGATTTTCAACATCTTTTATAGCGGTGTTTATTAATGATAAAGAAATGGGGGTAGTTACTTTTGTTTGACTGTCATTTATAGTGTATTTCGAGCTATCGGCAGTAGTTATTTTTGAGAGAAGTAGAAATTCACGGTCTTTTAAAAGGCGATGCGTTTTAGAAAATACTTGCTTTCCAGATTGTGCCGTAAGTAGCAAAAACACATCATCCCATTCGGTAAAACCATAAGGTTTTAGTATTTGATATAAATAAGCTTTTGGATTTGATAATTGCTGTATTTTATTAATAGAAAACTGTAAATAGTTTTTGTTAGGGTGTGTTGATTGAATTGTTTTAGTTACCTCTTTAATTCTATCCTCAATAATTTGCTGGCTTTCTTTTAAATAGGCTACGGTATTTTCAAAATTTTTAAGTAAGCTCGAATTAATTTCTTCTAATTTAGGTATTATATGGTGTCTTATTTTATTGCGAGTGTATTTTGTTTCTAAATTACTGCTATCTTCTCGCCATTCAATATTATTTTTTTTTGCAAAGTTAAAAATTTCTTTTCTTGAGAAAATTAATAATGGACGAACAACGGTATTAGCAATTTCAGGAATACCCGTTAAGCCATCTAAGCCTGTGCCACGAGTAAGGTTAATTAAAAAGGTTTCTAAGTTGTCATTGGCGTTATGTGCCGTTAATACATAATCAAAATTATGTTTTTCTATTAATTTTTGAAACCAATTGTAACGCAATTCTCTCGCTGCAACTTGTGTTGATAGCTTATTTTTTTTAGCAAATTCTTTTGTTTCAAAAAGTGTAGTAAAAATTTGGACGTTTAATTTTTTAGCTAAATTTTTTACAAATTGCTCATCTGAATCACTCTCTAAGCCTCGTAATTTAAAGTTGCAATGTGCCAAAGCTATATTTGAGGTGTTAAGACGAACCATAAGATGAGTTAGCACCACACTATCTATGCCAGATGAAACGGCTACTAATATTTTTTTTTGTTCTAAAAAATAAAAATGATTAGCAATATGTTTCTGAAATTTTTGAAGCATTTCGTGTTAAAATAAAAAAGACTGCTTAAAAAAGGTTTAGTTTGTTTCGACAGTCTTTAAGTATAAGATAGTTAAATAATAATATGTTAAATGATTAAATTTTTAAGTCATTAAATAAGTCAATAAGTTCTTTGTCTGAAGGTCTAGGTGCATCTGCGGTTATAATTTTTCCTTCAGGATCAATTAATATAAAACGAGGGATACCATTAATGCCGTAGTTCTTTATAAAATCAGAATCCCAATCATTATCAGCTATTAATTGAGTTCCTTTTAAATCTTTGTCAACAATCATTTTTTTCCATTTATCATGGGTTTTTTTAGTGTCAACAGAAATGCTTACAAACGCAATGTTTTTTTTGTGATATTTTTTTTCTACTTCTTTTAAAAACGGAATTTCTGCTTTGCAAGGCGCGCACCAAGTTGCCCAAACATCAATATATACATATTTTCCTTTAAAATCTTCTAACGAAGAGGTGCCTCCAGCATTATTTTCATAGTTTTTAAAAGTAGGGGAGTTGTTACCTTTAACTAGGCTTTTAATTATATTATATTTTTTGGTTAAATCTAATTTAAAATCTTCATCAGTAGAAAGGGCTATTATGTCGTTATATAGCTCTTTAGCATTTTTGTTGCTGGCAGATACTTCGTATGACAAATTATAAAGTAAGGTATTTTTAATTGTTTCTCCTTTTATGTTTTTTATTAATGCTATAGCAGCATCTGTAAAAGGAATATTTTCTGCTTTTGCTTTATTATCAGCTTTTTTGTAAAAATTGCGAACAACAATACCCTTGTAGGCACTTGAGTTTTTAAACTCTTCTTCATTTTCTAAATCTAAATTTTTAAGTGGATTAGGGAAAGCATTTGAAACAGTAAAGGTTGTGTCTTTAGTATAGTATTTGTGTGCGTTTTCGTAGTTAGCGAGTCTAGCTATATAATCGTAGTTGATTTCTTTTTTTTCGGTTGTAGCAAAGTCGGTGTCTAAGCCTTTTAAAGCGGTTTCTAGTGTGTCTTTTAAAGCGGTTGCCTTTTTTAAAAAAGTGGCTTCACCTAAAGAATATAAACTTTGGTTAGATCCTAAATTTTCGGTAATTAAATATTTTTGGGCTAAAAAGTTATTGACTTTACTCCCTTTTCCAGTATAAACTATCGATTCATCAAACTGTTTAGTGTCGATGGTTAGTTTTAAATCATCTCCATTTTTTAGGTAAATAGAAGAACTTTCTACACCGTCAGAAAACATATAAAAGCCCGTTACATTATGTAAGGTGTCTGCAAAAACACCTGTTTTTGAAACATTAATTTCTTTTATTTTTTCATTGTTAGCTCCAACAATTGTTAGTTTGGTACTGTTTGGGTTTTTTATGGTTCCTGAAAATAAAGCGTAGTCTTTTTTTTCAAGAGTAGAACATGAAACAAGGGTAAGTGTTAAGGCTGCGATAATTATTTTTTTCATTAGGGTAGATTTAAATTAAATGTATTGTTTTTAAAAGTTTGGTTGTTTTTTAAGAATTGTAGTAATTAAACTTTTTTATTTTTCTTAAAAAATTGTATAAAAACAAATTATTTATGGTGTTGCAAGATACTATTTATTTAGCATGTAAAAAAGCAGTCTTTTGATTAGGTATTTTATTGATTATCAAAAAATTAAGGAATGTTTGTTAAGGCGTGTTTCATTGCTTTTGCTTTAAGTAAACATTCTTCATATTCTTTTTGAGGTGTCGATTTTGCAGTTATAGCCCCACCAACCGAGTATGAAACGTATTTTTTTTGAGCGTTATACAAAATACTTCTGATAATTACATTAAAATCAAAGTCGCCATCAGGGGTAAAGTATCCTATGGTTCCAGAGTATAATCCACGTTTTGTTTCTTCTAGGGTTTCAATAATTTGCATTGCCGATATTTTGGGTGCTCCAGTCATACTGCCCATAGGAAAAGAGTCTTTGATAATGGTTATAGGGTTTGTGGTGTTTTCTACTTCAGATACTATTGTAGAGATTAATTGATGTACTTGTTTAAATGTATATACTTTGCATAATTCTTCTACTTCTACACTACCTTTTTTAGCCGTTTTAGATAAATCATTTCTAACCAAATCTACAATCATAATATTTTCTGATTGTTCTTTTGGGTTGTGTGCCAAGTCGTAGGCAATTTTAGAATCGTCAATAGGGTTAATTAGTCGTTTTGCAGTTCCTTTAATGGGTTGCGAAATAATTTTATTTCCTATTTTTTTTATATAACGTTCTGGAGAAGCAGAGAGTAAATAAAGCTGTTCGTTTCTAAAAAAAGTAGCAAACGGAGGTTCAGATATTTCATTTAAATGCTTATACACTTTATACGGATTTATACTTGTGTTTTCGGCATAAAATTCTTGACAAAAATTAGCTTCATAAATATCACCTCTATGTATATGTTCTAATACTTTTGATACTTTTTGGTGGTATTCATCTTTATGAATTCTTAATTTTATTTTAATATTGTTTTTAGTAGTATTGTGCTTGTCGTTTAAGGTATTTGATAAGTGGTTAGGTTTTAAATGAAATTGATTAATTTCTTTAAAATCTTTTTCTAATTCGTCTTCAACTATATGTAAATAATGAAATTCTACGGTATTTTTTTTTATAAAGATTAATTTTTTGGGTTGAAAAAAATATAAATCAGGAAAATGTAATCCATCAAAATTATTAGACGATAGGTTTTCAATATCATTTTTTACATCATACGAAATGTAGCCAAAAATGTAGTCTTTTGTGTGTGCTTGGTATTCTTTTAGAGTATTAAAAGCATTGTAACAGTCGGTTTGTATGGCGGTAAAGGCATCAACAGCTAAACAACAATCAAACGAAGAATATTTTTGTTTATAGTTGTTAGAATCTAACCAAACTATTGTTTCAAATTGTTGTGCCCACTGTAATAATCGAGTTTTAAAATCAGAAGGAAAATCAACGGTAAAAGTATGTTGAGTTCTTAAAGACATTATGCAAAAATAACAAAAGACTGTCTAAAAAGTTATTGGCTATATTATTTTAAGCCTTTTTGTTTTGCACAATATAAATGAGCGAAAAACTTTTTAGACAGTCTTTTTTATTTAAAAGTTAAAGATAAATTTAACTTTTTAACTAATTATAGATTATTCATTTTTTACGTCAATACTTGCTGTTTCATTTTCGTTTAACTTTTCAACGCTTTTTATAACTTCTTTTGAAGAACCTTTTATTATTTCAGTTTCGCTAATTTTTTTACCATTTTTAACCGTAGTTGTTGTAATAGTAGCTGTTGCTTCTTGGTTTTTAGGGGTTTCTATACGAATTTCTTTTGCTACATGACTTGTTTGTTCAGAAGAAGTGTGGTGACCTAAAATAGGTGCGATTACTAAACCTACTAAGCAAGTTAATTTAATTAAAATATTCATAGAAGGTCCAGAGGTATCTTTAAAAGGATCACCAACGGTATCACCTGTTACAGCAGCTTTGTGTGCGTCAGAACCTTTATAGGTCATTTCACCATTAATTTCTACTCCAGCTTCAAATGATTTTTTTGCATTATCCCAAGCACCACCAGCATTATTTTGAAAAATAGCCCACATAACACCCGATACACAAACTCCTGCCATGTAGCCGCCTAAAGGTTCAGCACCAAATAAAACACCAATAATTATAGGAGTAATAATTGTAATTAATCCAGGTAAAAGCATTTCTTTTAAAGCTGCTTTGGTAGAAATATCTACACATTTAGCATAGTCGGGTGTTCCTGTACCTTCCATAATACCAGGAATTTCTTTAAACTGACGACGAACTTCTTGCACCATTTCCATAGCCGCTTTTCCTACAGATTCCATGGCTAGAGCAGAAAATACTACGGGAATCATACCGCCAACAAATAGCATTGCTAATACATCGGCTTTAAAAATGTTAATTCCATCGATACCTGTAAAGGTTACATAAGCAGCAAATAAAGCTAAAGCAGTTAAAGCCGCTGAGGCAATAGCAAACCCTTTACCAACTGCCGCTGTTGTGTTTCCTACAGAGTCTAAAATATCTGTGCGTTCACGTACATGATCGTCTAATTCACTCATTTCTGCAACACCACCAGCATTATCAGCAATAGGACCAAAAGCATCAATAGCTAATTGCATTGCTGTTGTAGCCATCATTGCAGAAGCTGCTAAAGCAACACCATAAAATCCAGCAAAATAATATGATCCAAAAATTGCAGCAGCAAATAATAATACCGACCAGAATGTAGATTTCATACCCACTGATAAACCAGCAATAATATTAGTAGCAGCACCTGTTGAACTATTTTTTACAATTTCTAAAACAGGTTTTTTACCTAGGCTTGTATAGTGTGCGGTAACAAATGAAATAAGAGCACCAACAGCCAATCCGATGCAAGCGGCAAAAAATACATTTATAGAAGGAACTTCGCGTATACCTTCTCCAAAAAAGTGCATTTTCATTGTTTCAGGTAACATTGTACGAATTAAAAAGAAACTGGCTGCAAGAGTAATTAAAATAGCTGCCCAGTTGCCTAAATCTAAAGCTTTTTGTACTTGAGCTTCTTTTGCAGAATTGTTTTTAATACCTACTAAAAAAGTACCTATAATAGAAGCTATAATTCCAACCCCAGCAATAACCAAAGGTAATAAAATAGGACCCAATCCGCCAAAAGCATCACTAAATTGAGAGGTGGTAGACATATCTCTAATAACATAATTACCTAATACCATAGCGGCTAAAACGGTAGCTACATACGAGCCAAATAAATCGGCTCCCATACCAGCTACATCACCTACATTGTCACCCACGTTATCGGCAATAGTTGCTGGGTTACGAGGGTCGTCTTCTGGTATGCCTGCTTCTACTTTTCCAACTAAATCAGCACCTACATCAGCAGCTTTGGTATAAATACCACCGCCAACACGAGCAAATAAGGCTATAGATTCTGCCCCCAATGAAAAGCCAGCTAAGGTTTCTAAAACCATAGTCATTTCATTATAAAAATTACCGTTTCCAGTAACAAATTGATGTAAAAAAATGATAAAAAAACCAGTAAGCCCTAAAACGGCTAAACCAGCTACGCCTAATCCCATAACAGTTCCACCACCAAACGATACTTTTAAAGCTTGAGGTAAACTGGTTTTAGCAGCTTCGGCAGTTCTAGCATTGGCATCGGTTGCAATACGCATACCAATATTACCTGCTAATGCAGAAAATATGGCTCCGAAGATAAATGCAAATACAATCATAGGACTAGTTGTATCTACAAAATAAGAAATGGCATATAATGCTATAGAGGCAATTACCACAAAAATTAATAATAATCGGTATTCTGCTGCTAAAAATGCTAAAGCCCCTTCTTTTATGCTTTTAGAGATAGATTGCATTTTTTCATTTCCAGGGTTTTGCTTTTTTACCCAAATCATTTTTATAAACATAAAAACTAACCCTACTGCTGCTAAAAGAGCGGGGATATATACTATAGCTGATTTCATATGATAATTTGTTATTTTTTAAACGGCTGTAAAAGTAACAAAATCAGCGAGAAATAAAAAACCCTTTAAAATTAAATTAAAGGGTTTGTTTTATAAATGAGTTTAGATATTTTAAATAGTAAAATTTCCTTTGGTTTTATGACTGCTTTTTTCGTATCGGTCAATACAATCTTGAAGAATTTCATAGGCTTCATCAGCATTTCCCCAACCTCCTACGTCTACTTTTTTCTTTTCTAAATCTTTATAAACTTGAAAAAAGTGAGTAATTTCTTTTTTTCGATGCTCATTTAAATCAACTATATCGGTATATGAGTTCCAAATAGGGTCAGAAATAGGTACACAAACAATTTTTTCGTCAGGACCTTTTTCATCTGCCATATGAAATACACCAATTGGTCTTACTTCCATTACACACATAGGAAAAGTAGGTTCGGCACCTAAAACTAAAACATCTAACGGGTCTCCATCTAAGGCTAGAGTTTCAGGGATAAAACCATAATCGCCTGGATACATCATTGATGAAAATAACATTCTATCAAAACGAATTTTTTTTAGTTTAAAATCGTATTCGTATTTATTTCTGCTTCCTTTCGGAATTTCAATTAAAACATCTACAGTTTTTCTTTCTTTTGCGGTCATAATTTTTTTCCTTTTTATGGATTGCAAAAATACATATTTATTGTGTTTTAAAGAGTTAAAACAAGTGTATATTTTTAGAAAGTATTTAATGGATGTGTAACTATAAGGTTATAGGTGTATTTATAAAGGGTTCATTTTAATTATCCTAAGGTTTTTTGGTGCTAAATAAATTGTAGATTAGTGTCTTTTTTTAACGTAAAAAACCCTTATTTAAAAAAATAAGGGTTCCAATATATATGATATGTTGTTGTTTATTTTACGTAAAGCACCTCTTTTACAGCTTTTACTACATCATTGGCGTTAGGTAGCCATTTTTCTAATAAAACTGGAGAATAAGGGGCTGGTGTATCGGCTGTGGTAATTCTTTTTATCGGTGCATCTAAAAAGTCAAATGCTTGATCTTGCACTCTAAAGGTTATTTCTGAAGCAACACTTCCAAATGGCCACGCTTCTTCTAAAATTACTAATCTGTTCGTTTTTTTAACGGATGCTAATATGGTATTGTGATCCATTGGTCGAACTGTACGTAAATCAATAATTTCTATTGATATGTTTTCTTTCGCTAATTCGTCTGCCGCTTTATAGGCTTCTTTAATAATTTTACCAAAAGAAACGACAGTAACATCTGTACCTTCGCGTTTAATATCAGCAACACCAATAGGTAATACATATTCTCCTTCAGGAATTTCCATTTTATCGCCATACATTTGTTCTGACTCCATAAAAATAACGGGATCATCGTCGCGTATAGCTGCTTTTAATAAACCTTT
Source organism: Tenacibaculum sp. UWU-22 (assembly GCF_041021355.1). Classification (NCBI taxonomy): domain Bacteria; kingdom Pseudomonadati; phylum Bacteroidota; class Flavobacteriia; order Flavobacteriales; family Flavobacteriaceae; genus Tenacibaculum; species Tenacibaculum sp. UWU-22. The sequence continues at coordinate 213,855 of NZ_JBFNGP010000003.1, forward strand.
GGCATCATAAGGATTTGAAGGTACAATCACTTTTAAACCAGGGCAATTTGCGTACCAACTTTCAAAAGCTTGTGAGTGTGTAGCTGCTAATTGACCTGCAGAAGCAGTAGGGCCTCTAAAAACAATTGGGCAGTTAAATTGCCCACCACTCATTTGTCTAATTTTTGCAGCATTATTTATAATTTGGTCAATACCAACTAAAGAGAAATTAAAAGTCATATATTCAACAATCGGACGATTACCATTCATTGCAGAACCAACAGCAATTCCACCAAAACCTAATTCTGCTATAGGAGTGTCAATTACTCGTTTTGCACCAAACTCATCCAACATGCCTTTACTAGCTTTATAAGCGCCATTATATTCTGCAACTTCTTCTCCCATTAAATAAATGCTTTCATCACGACGCATTTCTTCACTCATTGCTTCACAAATAGCTTCTCTAAATTGAACTGTTTTCATTGTTTTTTATGGGTTATTTATTTTACAACGGCAAAAGTAAGAAAATTAATAGCAAATTAGTCAACTACAAATTAGAAAAGAATGATATTTTTAAGAAAAAAAATGATTAATGTAAATTTATTATGCATGCATAGTAAATTTAAAAAAAATATCATAACTTCGTAGCCACTATAAAAATATAAATTTATCTAGAATGAAAATATTAGTTTGTATTAGCCATGTGCCTGATACCACTTCTAAAATTAATTTTACCGATGATAATACAAAATTTGACACTAATGGGGTGCAGTTTGTTATTAATCCGTATGACGAATTTTGTTTAACGCGAGCTATGTGGTTTAAAGAAAAACAAGGGGCAAGTGTAACCGTTGTAACTGTTGGTAATGCTACTACTGAACCAACGATAAGAAAAGCTTTAGCTATTGGGGCAGACGATGCTATTAGGGTAAATGTAGAACCTGCTGATGGTTTTTCTGTTGCTAAAGAACTGGCTGAGGTTGTGAAAAATGGAGGTTACGATTTGGTATTAGCAGGAAAAGAGTCGGTCGATTATAATGGGCAAATGGTTCCAGGATTGTTAGCCTCTTTGTTAGACTATAATTTTATAAATGGTTGTGAAGGGATAGAAGTAGATGGTACGGCTGTTTCAGCAACTCGTGAAATAGATGGAGGCGATGAAAAATTAACAACTTCGTTACCTTTAGTTGTTGGTGGGCAAAAAGGAATTGTTGAAGAAAAAGACTTACGAATACCGAATATGCGTGGAATAATGATGGCGCGTAAAAAACCATTAAATGTGGTGGAGCCTATTGGAGCAACAGCTGTTACCGCTATAAAATCGTTTGAAAAACCAGCGCCTAAAGGAGCTGTTAAATTGGTTGATAACGTAGATGATTTAATCGATTTATTACATAACGAAGCCAAAGTAATTTAAAATTAAAAATAAAAGAATTAGAGTTTTTTAATTCTAATTCGTTAAATAAAAATATTATGTCTGTATTAGTTTTTGCCGACTCATCGGAAGGAAAATTTAAAAAAACAGCGTTCGAAGTAGTTTCGTATGGGAAAAAACTTGCCGAACAATTAAGTACAACACTTACAGTACTAACCATTAATGCTTCAGATTCTTCAGTATTGTTTACTTATGGAGCTGAAAAAGTAATTGAGGTAAACGAAACAAAATTAACTACCTTTAATGCAAAAGCATATGCTTCAATAATTCAACAAGTAGCTGAAAAACAAGACTCTAAAACTATAGTAGTTGATTCTAGTATAGATGGTTTGTATATTGCACCAATGATTGCAGTTGCTTTAGACGCGGGGTATGTGTCGAATGTAGTTGAGCTACCCAGCAGTGTAGCACCTTTTACAGTAAAGCAAAAAGTGTTTTCGAACAAAGCTTTTGCTAACACGGTACTTTCTACCGATAAAAAGGTAATTGGAGTAGCTAAAAATTCGTATGGAAAACACGAAAATTTAGTTTCAGGAGCAACGGAAAGCTTTACAGCTACACTACCAGAAATAAAAGTAAAATCAGAAAAAATTGAAAAAACTACAGGTAAAGTTACCATTGCCGATGCAGATATAGTTGTTTCGGCAGGAAGAGGGTTAAAAGGACCTGAAAATTGGGGTATGATAGAAGAATTAGCTGACGTTTTAGGTGCTGCAACTGCTTGCTCTAAACCAGTGTCTGATTTAGGATGGCGTCCTCATAGCGAACATGTAGGGCAAACAGGTAAGCCTGTCGCAGCTAATTTGTATATTGCTATTGGAATTTCGGGAGCTATTCAACATTTAGCAGGAATTAATGCCTCTAAATATAAAGTGGTAATTAATATAGATCCTGATGCACCCTTTTTTAAAGTCGCTGATTATGGTATTGTGGGTGATGCCTTTGAAATAGTGCCTAAGTTGATAGAAAAATTAAAAATATTTAAACAGTCGTAATTATTTTTAATAATCTTATAAAACAGAAATATTTAAAATTAAAAGAACTAACTTTGTTTTTAGGTAAAATGCACTAGTTTAAAAGGGCTGCATTGCTGCAATTTGGACTTTTGTAAAATTTTTTCGGATTAAAATTAAAAAGATAATACTTTCTTAACCCGTAATTTTTTTTAAATTGTACAACAAAAGAAGAGATTGTTTATAGAGATAAAAGTATAGACAATCTTTTGTTATTTTTTTTTACAATATTTATGAGCTTAATAAAACTAACTATAAAAGGAATTTCGTACAGCCAAACACAAAGTGGAGCCTATGCGTTAGTGTTGAGTGAGGTTGATGGAACCCGTACACTACCCATAATTATTGGCGCTTTTGAAGCGCAATCAATTGCAATTGCTTTAGAAAAAGAAATTCGTCCGCCAAGACCTTTAACACACGATTTATTTAAAACGTTTTCTGATCGATTTTTAATAAAAATAAAACAAGTTGTGATTCATAAGTTGGTAGATGGTGTTTTTTTTTCAAGTTTAATATGTGAGCGAGAGGGCATAGAAGAGATAATAGATACCCGTACTTCAGATGCTATTGCTTTAGCTGTTCGATTTAATGCACCCATATATACTTACGAAAATATTTTAGATAAAGCAGGTATTTATTTAAAAATAGAAGAAGAATCATCTATTAAAGAGGAGGTAGAGCCTGAAGAAATTGAAGTAGAAATAGAAGAAAAATCTACTAAAAAAGATTATACGCGATTATCTTTAAAAGAATTACACATTAAATTAAATGAAGCTGTAGCTACAGAAAATTATGAATTAGCTGCAAGGTTACGTGACGAGATTGATAGGCGTTCTTAAGCTATCTTGGCTATGAAAAAAACAATTGGATTTGCTTTTTGTTTATTGCTGTCTATTGTAACATTTTCGCAAAACATAGAACAACAGTGGTGTTTTTCTACGATTGAGAAAATGGATGGAACACCTGTTGCTTTGAAAGGTAAAAACAATATACTAGAGCTAACCGATGGTCAATTTAAATATACATCTGATAGTTTAAATTACTCAGGTAGTTATATTCGTCAAAATAATTTATTGCTTTTAAAAAGTAGTCAGCCAAAAGACACGGTACGTTATTACAATATAGTTGCTTTAACCAATAATAGTCTCGTATTATCTGAAAATAACTTACTTTATAAATTTAAAATACAAAAAGAAGGGTTAACTAAAGCTAAAGTAAAAAATAGTGTAAATCAAACAACTACTAAATCTAGTAAAATAATTCCTAGTCAAGGATTTTCAATATATAGTCTTTGGAGAGGTGTGCTAGGTATGGTAGTTTTATTGTTACTAGCTTTTTTGTTTAGTGCAAATCGTAAATCAATTGATTGGAAAACGGTTATTTTAGGGTTAACTTTTCAAGTGTTAATAGCAATTGGGGTTTTAAAAGTCCCTTTTGTACAAAGAGCATTTGAATGGGTTGGAGGGTTGTTTGTAAGTGTGTTAGACTTTTCTAGAGCAGGGAGCGAATTTTTATTTGGTGGGTTGGTTAATAATATGGATTCTTTTGGGTTTATTTTTGCCTTTCAAGTATTGCCTACTATTATATTTTTTTCAGCCTTAACCTCGCTGTTGTTTTATCTCGGAATAATTCAAAAAGTTGTAAAATCTTTAGCATGGCTATTATCTAAATCATTAAAAATATCAGGAGCAGAAAGTTTGTCGGTTTCAGGAAATATCTTTTTAGGGCAAACAGAAGCTCCGTTATTAATTAAAGCCTATTTAGAAAAAATGAACCGATCTGAAATACTTCTGGTAATGATAGGAGGTATGGCAACAGTTGCGGGTGCAGTTCTAGCAGCTTATATAGGTTTTTTAGGAGGTAATGATGCGGCTTTACGGTTATTATATGCAAAACATTTATTAGCGGCATCTGTTATGGCGGCTTCTGGGGCTATTGTTATTTCTAAAATATTGTATCCGCAAACAGAAAAAATAAATACAGATGTAACTGTTTTATCAGAAAAAATAGGCTCTAATGTGTTGGATGCTATTGCTAATGGCACTACTGATGGATTACGATTAGCTATGAATGTTGCAGCAATGTTGCTTGTGTTTATTGCTTTTATAGCTATGCTAAACGGAATTTTAGATTGGTTTGGAGAGCTTACTTCTATAAATACTTGGATGGCACAAAACACCTCGTATGCAAAACTTTCGCTAGAAGCAATTTTAGGCTATCTTTTTGCCCCGTTAATGTGGCTAATAGGTGTAGCTAAACAAGATATTGCGTTGATGGGGCAATTATTAGGGGTTAAGTTGGTAGCAAGTGAATTTGTTGCATATATTCAGTTGGCCGAATTAAAAAACGTAGCTTCTGCCTCTCATTTATTATTTAATAAATCAATTATAATGGCAACTTATATGCTATGTGGGTTTGCTAATTTTGCTTCTATAGGTATTCAAATAGGAGGTATAGGCTCTTTAGCTCCGAAACAACGAAAAAATTTGTCAGAATTTGGCATGAAAGCTTTAATAGGAGGTACTATAGCCTCGTTAATGTCGGCTACCATTGCAGGGATAATTATTGGGTGATAAAATGAAGTTGTATAGTTTTTGTAGTTTTAAACAAACCCCGATAAGTTGTGTTTTTTATGTTTTTAACCTAAAAAAAGACGTTGAAAAAAGTTAATAACTTATTGATATAATTTATAAAAAAGCACTAAAAAACAATCGTTGCTTTTTTATTTTTATTACCTGTTTTACATCAGTAATTTTTAAACTAAAAAGAGTTAAAATAATGAAACAATATTTAGATTTGGTTGCACACGTTTTAGAAAATGGAAACGTAAAAGAAGATAGAACAGGCACGGGAACCAAAAGTGTTTTTGGTTATCAAATGCGATTTGATTTAAATGAAGGTTTTCCGATGGTAACCACTAAAAAATTACATTTAAAATCTATTATTTATGAGTTGTTATGGTTTATAAAAGGCGATACCAATATTAAATATTTACAAGAAAATGGTGTGCGAATTTGGAATGAATGGGCAGATGAAAATGGCGATTTAGGGCCTGTTTATGGTCATCAATGGCGTAACTGGAATAGTGATGAAATCGACCAGTTACAAGAGGTTATTGCAACGTTAAAAAACAACCCCAATAGTAGAAGAATGTTAGTTTCAGCATGGAACCCTTCAGTATTGCCAGATACTTCAAAATCATTTGCAGATAATGTTGCAAATGGTAAAGCTGCTTTACCTCCTTGCCATGCTTTTTTTCAATTTTATGTAGCCGATGGTAAATTGTCGTGCCAACTCTATCAACGAAGTGCTGATATTTTTTTAGGCGTACCTTTTAATATTGCTAGTTATGCACTTTTTACAATAATGGTAGCTCAGGTTTGTGGGTATCAACCAGGAGAGTTTATTCATACCTTTGGTGATGCTCATATATATAGTAATCATATGGAGCAATTGACATTACAATTATCTCGTGACCCGAGACCGCTTCCAAAAATAAAGATAAACCCTTTGGTGAAAAATATTGAAGATTTTACATTTGAAGATTTTGAACTAATTGATTACAATCCACATCCACATATAAAAGGAAGAGTTGCGGTGTAAACGGTGTTTTAATAGGGTTTGTTTAAATTTAAATACGATAAATAATAAAAAATAAGCCCCATAACAATAATTAAAACGAATCGTTAAAAAAGTTGCTTATATATTTGCATATATAAAATATATTTTCAAGATTTGCTGCCTGTAAAAAAGTCAATTATAATTATGTTGCAAAACGCTTATCAAGGTTTCTATTTTTTCTTTTATTTTTTTAATAAAGGGTAGAGACTTTGTATCGTATTGTAAGCTAGAAATACATTATTATAAAGTCTCGATTATCGAGACTTTTTTTTTTAAAACAAAAATGAAAAAAGTAGCCATACAAGGTATTCAAGGAAGTAATCATCATATTGTTGCGCAAAATTACTATGGCGCAGACATTGAGTTGTACGAATATTTGTCGTTTGATGCATTAGTAGATAGTCTAGTCAGGCATACAAGCGAACAAGCTATTATGGCTATTGAAAATACCATTGCGGGGTCTATTATACCTAATTATGCTTTAATAGATAAGTATAATTTATACATTTCGGGCGAGTATTATTTAAATATTCATCATCATTTAATGGCTCTTCCAGGTCAAACCATAGCCGATATTAAAGAGGTTTGTTCTCACCCAATGGCATTATTACAGTGTAAAGAATTTTTTAAACAATACGAGCATATAAAATTAATAGAAGATACCGATACAGCCGGTGTTGCAAAACGAATTAAAGAACAAAATTTAAAAGGTGTAGCGGCTATTGCTCCAAAAATAGCGGCTGATATTTTTGGCTTAGAAGTTCTAGAAGACGGAATTCAAACCATAAAAAATAATGCCACTCGTTTTGTTTTTTTGCAAACAAGCCAGCCCAAAAATGGTATTGATCAAATTGATAAAGCATCGTTAAAGTTTGAATTAGATCATAAAAGAGGTAGCTTGGCTGCGGTTTTAAATGTAATGAGTGATTGTAAATTGAACTTAACTAAAATACAATCGTTGCCTAAAATAGAAACCCCTTGGAAATATGCTTTTTTTGTAGATGTTACCTTTAATGCATACGAAGATTATGCTAAAGCAAAATCAATTGTAGCAATTATGGCAGAAGATTTTAAAATATTGGGAGAATATAAAAACGGAAGAATATGATACAATTTGCAAGTCGTTTACAGACGGTTGAAGAATACTATTTTTCAAAAAAATTACGAGAAGTTAGTGCGTTAGCGGTATCAGGAAAACCCATAATTAATATGGGTATTGGAAGCCCTGACTTATATCCTCCAACATCAGTAATTGATGCAATATCTAAGGGTTTAAATGCCCCTACGGCACATAAATACCAGAGCTATCAAGGATTGCCTGAGTTTAGAGAAGCTGTTGCTACATTTTACGATAATAATTTTAAAGTATCATTAAACGCAACCAACGAAATATTACCTTTAATGGGTAGTAAAGAGGGTATTATGCATATTTCGTTAGCATTGTTAAACGAAGGCGATAAAGCGTTAATTCCCAATCCAGGGTATCCAACGTATACCTCTGTAACCAAATTGGTAGGAGCAACCCCTGTATATTATAATTTACAGGAGTCAGAAAATTATCAACCTAATTTCTCTGAATTAGAGAAGCAAGATTTATCGAAAGTAAAATTAATGTGGGTAAATTATCCGCATATGCCAACTGGGGCAAAATCAACCCTAGAAACATATAAACAACTAATAGCCTTTGGTAAAAAACACCATATAATTATTGTAAATGATAATCCGTATAGTTTTATACTAAATAATGAGCCACAAAGTATTTTACAAATACAAGAAGCTAAAGATATTGCATTAGAGTTAAACTCGTTAAGCAAAACATTTAACATGGCTGGTTGGCGTGTGGGTATGTTATTAGGTAAAGCTGATTTTTTAAATCAAATTTTAAAAGTAAAAACGCAGATGGATTCAGGAATGTTTTACGGCATTCAAAAAGGGGCTATAGCTGCTTTACAAGAATCAAATGATTGGTTTAAAAAAATTAACACCGTATATCAGAAAAGAAGAGCGTTAGTGTGGCAGTTAGCCAAAAAGTTAAACTGTACGTTTAATGAAAATACAGCAGGAATGTTTGTTTGGGCAAAATTACCAGAGGGTAAAACATCAGAAAAAATGGTTGATGAATTACTGTATGATAAAAATATTTTTATCGCACCAGGAACTATTTTTGGTTCGAGAGGTGAAGGATATATTCGGTTTTCGTTATGTGTTCCTGAAGAAAAAATAGAAGAAGCAATAAGTAGAATATGAACGTATTTGTAGTTGGTTTAGGATTAATAGGAGGAAGTTTAGCTCTTGATATTCAAGAGCATTATCCTAAAGCGGTTGTATATGGTGTTGATAAAAATGAAGCACATTTACAAGAAGCGTTAGATTTAGGTATAATTAATCAAAAAGCAAGTTTTACCGATATAGAAAAGGCAGATATAGTTATTGTAGCTATTCCAGTAGATGTGCAGCTAACGGTAATTCCTGAAATTTTAGATCTTGTTAAAGAACATGCCGTAGTTATTGATGTGGGCTCTACAAAATTTAAAATATGCGATGTGCTTAAAAATCATCCAAAACGCAGAAATTTTTTAGCAACGCATCCAATAGCAGGAACCGAGTTTTCAGGGCCTAAAGCCGCTTTAAAAGGATTGTTTAAAAAGAAAACCAATATTATTTGCGAGGTAGAAAAAACAGCTTTTAAGCTGCAAGAAAAAGCCCTTGATATATTTATAAAAATAGGAATGCGTATTCGATATATGGATCCAAAAATGCATGACGAGCATATTGCTTATGTGTCACATTTATCGCATATCAGCTCATTTATGTTGGGTAAAACAGTTATTGAAAAAGAAAAAAATGAACGTGATATTTTTGATATGGCGGGTAGTGGTTTTTCTTCGACCGTTCGATTAGCAAAAAGTTCACCAGCTATGTGGACACCTATTTTTAAACAAAATAAAGAAAACGTAATAAAAACTTTAGAAGAGTATATTAATAATCTAACTTCTTTTAAAGAGTTAATGCAACAAGATAATTTCTTAGAAATTTATAATGAAATGCAAAATACCAATTATATAAAACAAATCTTAAACGGCATACATTAATGCCATAATAATTATTAAAATGGAGAATACAAAAGAATTAAGAACATGGTTGGATGATATGAATTTGCCACATCCACTAGTAATAGCAGGGCCTTGTAGTGCAGAAACCGAAGAGCAGGTTTTAAAAATTGCACACGAATTAAAAGATTCTGATGTAAACTATTATCGTGCGGGAATTTGGAAACCTAGAACGCGTCCAGGTAATTTTGAAGGTGTAGGCACACTTGGGTTAAAATGGTTGAAAAAAGTAAAAGAAGAAACAGGTATGAAAACCTGTACTGAGGTTGCTAATAAAAATCATGTAGAATTAGCAATGGAGAACGATGTTGATTTGTTATGGATTGGTGCGCGATCTACTGTATCACCATTTATTATGCAAGAAATTGCTGATGCGTTAAAAGGAACTGATAAAATAGTATTAGTAAAAAACCCAGTAAACCCTGATTTAGCCCTTTGGCTTGGAGGTATAGAGCGTTTATATACCGCAGGAGTTAAAAATTTGGGAGCTATTCATAGAGGATTTTCTACCTACGAAAAATCGAAATATAGAAATATACCTGAATGGCAATTAGCAATTGAATTTCAAAACAAATTTCCAGACTTACCATTAATATGCGATCCTTCTCACATAACAGGTAATAGAAATATGATTTTTGATGTATCTCAAACCGCTTTAGATTTAAATTTTGATGGATTAATGATTGAAACTCACATTGATCCAGATAACGCATGGAGTGATGCAGCACAGCAAGTTACGCCAAATATGTTAAAGCAAATTATGAAAGATTTAAGGGTTAGAAAAGCTACCGATAGTGAAGCAAATTACACAGAATCTTTAGATAATTTAAGAGCGCAAATTAATGTTGTTGACAATCAGTTGATAGAAGTTTTAGGTAAACGAATGAAGGTGGCTGATAAAATAGGTGAATTAAAAAAAGATAAAAATGTTGCTGTCTTACAATCGAAACGTTGGAATGAAATTTTAGGAAACATGATTTTAGAAGGTGAAAGTAGAGGTTTAAGCGAAGAATTTGTATTAAAAATGTTTAAAGCAATTCACCAAGAAAGTATTAATCACCAAGAAAAAATTATTAAAGGATAATTTTTTTACCAAATAAATAAACCTTTCGGGTTTTTTAACTCGAAAGGTTTATTAAAACAAAATTCAATAATTTTTTAGCTACTCCTGTAATACAGAAATGTATAAATAGGGATACTAATTTTGTTATATTTTTTTAAGTGTTTTACTTAAAAAAATATTTTAAACAATGCAGTTAAAAAACTAAACCTAGTTTTTGTTTATCTACACATAACTGCATTTCAACTACAAATAAATAGGCTTTTATAGAAGTGATTTAAGTTTTTTTTAAAAAACAATTAATTTTCCGTTTAAATTATTGCACCTCTAATGATTTTAGATAGAATAAAAAAAATTGGAAAGTTAGAAGATTTTGAAATTAAAAATGCAGGTATAATATGTCTTTTAATAAGTCCAGGATTAATAATTTATTCCATGATAATACATGGAATAAACCCTGCTATAAAAGAAGTTGGTGGTGCTAGAGAATTTTTTGGACTTTTATTTTTTATCGTTGGTATATTGCCATTTATTATCGATAAAAAAAAACTAAGTAATTATGGTTGGTTTGTATTTGCAGTTATGTTTTTGTTTACACATTACTTAATTCATACAACAGCCAGTAATTATTTTAGTTTAGATTATTTATTAGGTACATATGTTACTGTTTTTGGTTCTATTTTATTATTAAAAGATCGGTTTTTAATTATACTATTTAGCGCTTCTTCTTTGATACATGTTTTTTTAAGGTTAAATATACCTGAATTAAATTATATAGATAAAGAAGCTATATTAGTTTCAATGTCAACTATTTTTCTTTTTTCTTTTATTATTATAAATAGTTCTATTCGATATCAAAAATCACTACTTCAAAATAACTTAGATTTAGAAAAAAAAATAAAGTTAAGAACTAAAGATTTAGAAGTTAGAACAAATGTTTTAACAAAAAAAAATAATGAGCTAGAAGAGTATGCTTATGTTATTTCACACGATTTAAAAAGTCCGATACGAAATATTTATGCCATAACCCAGTGGTTAATAGAGGATAACGACACTACTTTTTCTAAAAGCATTCACGATAATTTAGATTTAATAAAAGAACAGACCTCGCATATGGAATTGTTGGTGAATGGTATTTTAAACTATTCACTTCAAGATAAACAAGAAAGCCCTAAAGAAAAAGTTGATTTAAACCAAATAGTATGTAGTTTGGTTAAATCAAATTCGCATAATAAATGTATAGTTACAAAACATGGTGTTTTTCCTGCAGTTGAAGGACATAAATTTCAACTCATACAAGTATTTCAAAATTTAATACAAAATGCTATCAAATACAATAATAAAGAAAAAATATTTATTGATATAAAGTATAATTTAATTGATGGTTTTCACCAGTTTTCGGTTAAAGATAATGGTATTGGTATTGAAGAAAAATATTTCGAAAAAATTTTTAAACTATTTCAAAAATTAGAAAAAAAAGATAAAAAAGACTCAATGGGGGTGGGGTTAGCTTTGGTAAAAAAAATAATAAACACTATGGATGGAGAGGTATGGTTAAAAAGTGAAATTGATAAAGGAACCACTTTTTATTTTACCATACCTGTTTAAAACGTAATTTATATAGAGTTTTTGTTTATAGTGCTGTAATGGTTTTTCTAATGGCGACCAAGTTAGTAAGTAAAGATTCTAAATAATCAAGATGAAGCATGTTAGCGCCGTCACTTTTAGCTTTAGCGGGGTTAAAATGCGTTTCAATAAACAAGCCATCAACATTATTTACCACTCCAGCACGAGCAATAGTTTCAATCATATCGGGGCGTCCGCCAGTAACTCCGCTAGATTGATTAGGTTGTTGTAGCGAGTGGGTAACATCTAAAATAGTAGGGGCAAATTTGCGCATGGTAGGAATTCCACGAAAATCAACAATCATATCTTGATAGCCAAACATAGTACCTCTATCAGTTATCCATGCCTTATTATTGCCTGCATCATGTACCTTTTGCACGGCATGTTGCATTGACTCTGGGCTCATAAATTGTCCTTTTTTTAAGTTAATCACTTTTCCTGTTTTAGCAGCGGCAACTACCAAATCAGTTTGACGTACTAAAAACGCAGGAATTTGTAATACATCTACATATTCTGCTGCTTTTTCAGCATCTGAAGCCTCATGTATGTCGGTTACTGTAGGCACTTTAAAAGTTTCAGAAACCTTACGTAAAATTTTTAAAGCCTTCTCATCACCAATACCCGTAAAACTATCAATTCTACTACGATTTGCTTTTTTAAAACTACCTTTAAAAATATATGGAATTTCTAATTTATCAGTGATAGAAATTACTTTTTCAGCAATTCGCATTGCCATATCTTCTCCTTCAATAGCACAAGGACCTGCTAGTAAAAAAAAGTTATTAGAATTAGTGTGTTTTATGTTTTTAATATCGGTTAAGCTCATCGTGTAAGAAAATTTCAACAAAATTACGAAATTAAATTAGCTATATTTAGCTTTTTAAAAACAGATAATAAAAATGAAGGGATATATATTATTTTTTGGTGTATTATTAATGCTTTTTTCATGTAAAGAAACACAAAAAGCAAGTAGTAAGAGCAATAGTATAAAGAGTACGATTGATTCAACTGTTGTAAAAAAACACTTATATACTTTAGCTTCAGATAAAATGCAAGGTAGAAAGCCTGGTACAGAAGGTATTGAAAAAGCAGCTCAGTATATTGAAAATGAATATAAAAAAATAGGGTTGTTACCCTATGAAAATTTACCTACGTATCGTCAAAATTTCGAATATAATGGTATCAAAATGAGTAATATCATTGGTGTTTTAGAAGGCACATCAAAAAAAAATGAGTATGTAGTTATTTCAGCTCATTACGATCATTTAGGAATGAAAAAAGATGGCGAAGGTGATCGCATTTTTAATGGAGCTAATGATGATGCTTCTGGTGTAACAGGTGTATTAGCGCTAGCCGATTATTTTGCTAAAAATAAGCTAAACCAACGCACTATTTTATTTGTGTGTTTTACTGCAGAAGAAATGGGATTGATTGGGTCTAAATATTTTGGAAAAGGAATTGATGCTGCTAAGTTTGTTGCAGGTATTAATTTAGAAATGATTGGTAAAACCCCTACTTTTGGTCCTAAAACAGCTTGGTTAACAGGTTTTAACAGGTCTACTTTTGGTAAAATAATTCAAAAAAATTTAAAAGGAACAGGATATCAACTTTTTCCAGATCCGTACCCTAATTATAGGTTGTTTTTTAGGTCAGATAATGCTTCTTTAGCTCGTTTAGGGGTGCCGTCGCACACTTTTTCTACTTCGCCTATTGATACAGATAAAGATTATCATAAGGTTTCAGATGAAGCTGAAACATTAAATATAACCGTAATTACTCAAACCATACAAGCGGTGGCTAAGGGTATTGAAAGTATTGTTAGCGGTGTAGATACGCCTACTAGAATTACGATGGAAAAATAACATCGTCCATTAAAAAAGGAATAGTTTTTGTTGTTTAAGAAAGTTAAAATAGAATAATGTGAAGTATATAAAATATTTTTTATTGTTATTTGTTGTAGCATGTTCGTCGCCTAAAATTTTTTATGATTACGATACTGAAGCCAATTTTAATCAATATAAAACTTTCGATTTTTTTCAAGATGCAGGTAAAGAGTTGAATGAGTTTGATAAAAAACGTATAGCATCGTCTATAGTAACTAATTTGTTGGGTAAAGGCATTAAAAGAGATGCTGAAAACCCTGATTTTTATGTTAATTTTCTTACGAAATCATTTAAAGAAGAAAGTAGAAATACTGTAGGGATTGGAGTTGGAGGAGGTGGAGGTAATGTTGGTTTTGGTATTTCTGGCGGTATACCTATTGGAGGTAAACAAATAACTCAATCTTTAACGATAGATTTTGTGACAAACAAAACGGATCAGCTTTTTTGGCAAAGTGTATCAAAAACAGAGATAAATTCTGAAGCCAGCCCTGAAGAAAAAACAGCGTTTTATCAAAATCTTATTTCTAAAATGATAATGGGGTATCCGCCCAAAAAGACTTCTAAATAAAGTTTGTTTTTATAAAATAGCAGCCACTTTTTGGCAAACGTACTCTAATAGTTCTTCGTCTTGTTTTGTAAACGGATTAGCGGTATGCGAGTCAATATCAATTTGTCCAACGTTTTTACCATTAATAAAAATAGGAACTACAATTTCACTTTTTACTTTCCAACCACAAGAAATATAATTGTCTTGTTTGCTAACGTCTTGTACTACAAAATTTTTGTTACTAACAGCTACTTGCCCACAAATACCTTTACCAAACGGAATAATAACGTGTTCAGTTTCTTCACCAGCATACTGCGCTAGTTTTAATTCTTTTTTGTCTCCATTTTTAAAATAAAAACCTACCCAATCGTAATACGGTACTTCTGTTTTTAAGTAATTACAAATAGCTTGTAGTTTTTCTTCGGTAGAAGTAGTAGAATTAAAAATAGTATTTAAATATGCTTTAATCTGTTTCAAGTATATTGTTTATATTAATTCTACAAATAAACCTTCGTTTGTTTTGTTAACTTTTGCTAGATTATTTTTGGTAAGTCCTTTAATTGTTTTATCCCATTTTTTATTAGATAACCCACTTTGTAATTTTAGTTCGTTTAAATCTATTTTTTCAGCTTTTTGAACAATAGCATAAACTGCTTTTTCATCGTTATTTAACGTTACTGAAGCCGTCTTTTTTTCTGGGCGCATTTGCGGGAAAAACAATACTTCTTGTATAGATTGATTGTTGGTTAAAAACATGATTAATCTATCCATGCCTATACCTAGTCCAGAGGTTGGAGGCATTCCGTATTCTAGAGCGCGTAAAAAATCATAATCAATAAATTTGCTAGCTTCATCATCACCTCGTTCAGCCAATTTAAGCTGAGCCTCAAAGCGTTCGCGTTGGTCTATAGGGTCGTTTAATTCAGAATAAGCATTAGCAATTTCTTTACCACAAACCATTAATTCAAAACGTTCGGTAAGTTCAGGATTATTTCTGTGCTCTTTACATAAGGGGCTCATTTCTTTTGGGTAATCGGTAATAAAAGTTGGTTGAATGTAATTTCCTTCACATTTTTCACCGAAAATTTCATCGATTAATTTTCCTTTCCCCATTGTAGAATCTACCTCGATTCCCATTTTTTTGGCTGCTTCAAATAGTTCACTTTCTGTTTTTCCGTTAATGTCAAAACCAGTAAAGTGTTTTATAGAGTCTGCCATAGTTACTCGAGCGTATGGAGCTTTAAAGTCAATTTCATGTTCGCCAAAGGTTGCTTTGGTTGTGCCATTTACCGCTATAGCGCAATGTTCGAGTAGCTTTTCAGTAAATGCCATCATCCAGTTATAATCTTTGTACGCCACATAGATTTCCATGGCTGTAAATTCTGGATTATGGGTTCTGTCCATACCTTCATTACGAAAATTTTTAGAAAATTCGTAAACACCGTCAAATCCGCCAACAATTAAACGTTTTAGATATAATTCATTGGCAATACGCATATATAGAGGAATATCTAACGAATTGTGATGGGTAATAAAAGGTCGTGCCGATGCCCCACCAGCAATAGGTTGTAAAACAGGAGTTTCTACTTCAATATACCCAGCGTTATTAAAAAAAGATCGCATGGCATTAAACAATTTGGTTCGTTTAATAAAAACTTCTTTTACTTGTGGGTTTACTACTAAATCGGCATAGCGTTGTCTATAACGCATTTCTGGGTCAGTAAACGCATCATAAGTTACACCGTCTTTTTCTTTTGAAATGGGTAATGGCTTTAATGACTTGCTTAATAAGGTGAAATTTTTTACCCGCACACTTTTTTCACCAACTTTGGTTTTAAATAATTCTCCTTCAACACCAATAAAATCTCCTAAATCGAGTAATTTTTTAAATACCTCGTTGTATAATGTTTTATCTTCAGTAGGGCATATTTCGTCACGGTTAAAATATACTTGAATACGACCATTACTGTCTTGTAGCTGTGCAAATGAAGCTTTACCTTGTACATTAATAGCCATTAATCTACCAGCTATTATTACTTGTTTTCCTTCAATAAAATGCTCTTTGATTTCTTTAGAATTACTATTTACAGGAAATAAATTTGCTGGGTAGGGATTAATACCTAACGCACGTAGTTTTGTTAACTTTTCTCTTCGTACAATTTCTTGTTCTGATAATTGCATTTGCTATGAAATATAAATTACTGAAAATAAAAACCGCAAAGATACAAACCCTAGCAGAATTAGACAATTCAAAAAAAACGATTTTTTTGATGATAGAAAATTAAAAATAATTACATTTGTGTGTTGTTTGTAATAAAGCAACAATCAGTTGTGTTGTTTTGGTACTTTCGTAAAAGTACCGTGGTTTTGTTAACCAATGGAAAGCTTCCCCTAAAACGGGTTGCTTTTTTTATGTCTTTTATTTGTATAATTACGCTAATTTTTTGTTCTAGACTTTTTAACTATTAAATTATTATTCTTCGGTAAACCAACTGGCATATTTTATATAGTTTTCGGCAATTCTATCAATTTCACCAGAAATTAATTCTTCGGATATGTCTTTTACTTTTTTTGCAGGCACACCAGCATAAATACTTCCAGATTTAACATGCGTATTTTTAGTAACCACTGCCCCTGCGGCAATAATTGAGTTACTTTCTATTATACAATCATCCATAACAATACTGCCCATGCCAATTAAAACATTATCGTGGATAGTACATCCGTGCACTATAGCATTATGTCCAATAGACACATTATTACCGATGTTAGTAGGTGATTTTTGATAGGTTGCATGAATAACAGCACCGTCTTGAATATTAACTTTATTCCCTATTTTTATGTAATGCACATCGCCTCTAACTACAGCGTTAAACCATATGCTACACTGTTTTCCTAACGAAACATCACCAACTATGGTAGCATTTTCGGCAATATAACAATCACTTGGTATTTTAGGGTGTTTATTGTTTACAGGTTTTATAATCTTCATTTTTAATTTTTTAACTGGGTGTTTTATTTGTTAAAGTAATAGTAATAAAAATATTATTTGGTAAAATCAAAGATAGAATTAAATAATAATTTATGATAAATAATAACCTTAACTAAGCTTTAACTAAATTTAACGAAACCTTCATAGGTATTTTCATTATTTTTATCGCCTTATTAATAACTTATCTGGCAAATTTAATTTGCTATTAAACTTACACACAAATAATGAATCGAAGAAAATATATTAAAACCGTTTTAATGGGAGCGGTGTTGCCTGGATTTTGCAAATCAGCATTCTCTTTTACCACGTTACAAAAATGGCCGTTTGAAACAGGTCTTCAATTTAAGAGCGATTGGCAAGATTGGCCTGATATGAAATGGGTTGGTCCCATTTATTGGGGAAATCGATTGCAAGATTGGGAAATTAAGGATGGTAAAGTATACTGTAATGTAGTTTCGATAAATAGAAATTTAAGTTTACTTGCTATTCAAAAACCAAATAAAAATGTTGCTTTCTCATCAACGGTAGATATGACTATTCTTCCTGATTCTCTTCAAGTAGAGAATAATTTGTTTGGTTTAAGATTAGGTGCTAAAGGGCCTTTTGATGACTATCGATCAGCAGCGGTGTTTGGAAAAGGTTTGGATATAGGATTAAGCACAAACGGATTTTTACATATAGGTAAGTATAAAACCCCTATAGAAAAACAAGATTTCACGAATAGAGAACTTAGATTAACAGTTGATGGTGTTCCTACGGGTAACGATGTTGAGTTACATGTTTCTCTTGTTGATGTTTCAACAGGTAATATTATTGCTCAAGCTAAAAAAACGGTAAGTAATAAAGATGTAGTTGGTAATTTTGCGTTACATGCTGATTGTAAAACTAAAAAATCAATTAATTCGCCATCGATAGCTTTTTCGAATTGGTCTATAACGTCACAAGATTTAGATTTTAAAGATGACCAACTGTATGGTCCTATCTATTTTGCTCAATATACCTTGCATAAAAACAAATTAAAGTTAACCGCTCAACTTGCTCCAATAGAGAAAATTGAAGAACATTTAGTTGAACTTCAAATCAAGAAAAATAACCAATGGGTTACCATAAGTAAAGGTCAGGTAAGACCAGATGGAAGAGCCATTAATTTTTCGCTGTCTAATTGGGCGTATCGAGAAGATGTTCCGTACCGTGTTCTTTTAACGTTACCTTTAAAAGGAGGAAAGAAACAATATGAGTATTTGGGTACCATAGCTAAAGAACCCGTAAATAAAAATGAGATAAAAGCAGCGGTGTTTAGTTGTAATTTCCATTATGGTTTTCCAGACAGTGATGTAGTAGTAAATGTTTCAAAACTTAACCCAGATATCATTCTTTTCTTAGGAGATCAGTTTTATGAAGGACAAGGAGGTTATGGCGTTGAAGCTTGGGGAGTGCTCGATAAACAGTGTTTAGATTATTTGCGCAAGTGGGCTATGTTTGGTTGGTCGTATCGTGATTTATTTCGCCATAAACCTTGTTCAATTATGCCTGACGATCATGATGTATATCATGGGAATATTTGGGGTGAAGGAGGTAAACATGCAGATACTAGCCATGGTTTTTATGCCCCAGCACAAGATAGTGGAGGGTACAAAATGCCAGCAGAATGGGTTAATATGGTTCAATTTACGCAAACCAGTCACCTGCCAGATCCTTTTGATCCAACACCTGTAAAACAAGGTATTACAGTATATTATACAAACTGGAACTATGCAGGTATTAGTTTTGCTATTTTAGAAGATCGAAAATTTAAATCGGCACCTAAGAATGTTTTACCTGAAGAAGCAAAAGTGTATAATGGTTTTATTGGTAATCCAGATTTTGATATAAAAAAGCATAGTGATATCGATGCTCATTTACTTGGAGAAAGACAGTTGAATTTTTTAGAGCAATGGAGTCAAGATTGGAGCGATGATGCTCAAATAAAATGTGTTTTATCGCAAACAAATTTTGCTACAGTTGCTACACTACCTAAAGGATCAATGTCTGACGGAGTTGTTCCTGGGTTGCCTATTCCTGAAAAAGGCGAGTATGTTACTGGTGATGCGCCTACGGCTGACATGGATTCTAATGGATGGCCTGTAAAAGGAAGAGATAAAGCGCTTAGAGAGATACGAAAAAGTTTTGCTTTTCACATTGCAGGAGATCAACATTTAGCTAGTTTTATTCAATATGGTATAGATGAATATAGAGACAGTGGTTTTGTGTTTGCAGGGCCTGCGTTAAATAATATTTGGCCTCGTCGTTTTTGGCCATCAGATGCTGATGTAGAAAAACATACCTATACAAACCCTCAGTATGTAGGAGATCATATTGATGGTTTTGGTAATAAAATGACTGTAAAAGCCGTGGCAAACCCATTCAATACTCATCTTGAACCAAAGGTGGTACATAACAGAGCAACAGGGTATGGATTGGTAACGTTTAATAAAAAAGAACGTACAATTAAAACCGAATGTTGGCCTAGATATGCTGATCCGTTAGAAGCAGAATCTCAATTTCCAGGTTGGCCAGTTACGGTTAAACAAGAAGACAACTATGGGCGTAAAGCAGTAGCGTATTTACCTACAATTATAGATACTAAAAAACAACAACCATTGGTTAAGGTTTTTGATGATAACGACGAATTGGTTTATGCGATTAGAATGAAAGAAGATACATTTAGACCTAAAGTATTTGCTAAAGGAAAATATGAAATACGAGTAGTTTCTAATGAAGGAGAAACAAAGTTTCGTTCAAAAGCCAAAAGAAATAATAAAAAAGAAGTAAGAGTATAAACAAAACATAGGTAAATTTGTTTGTAGCAACAGGCATATTAAATAGTATTAGACTATTTAATATGCCTGTTTTTTGTTATTATAGAAATTAAATATATCAAAATAAAAGGCAGTGTATTTTATATTTTTATAATTGGCTTATTTTAATTGAGTATTAGCCAATTACAACCGCATAGAATAGAATCTTTTTTACAAAAATTATGAGTACAAGAAAGCAATTATTAAAGTCGAAAAATTACAAATGATTAAAAACAATTACGATTATGTATTATTGGGTTATTTGTGTTTGAGTACAGATTTTAGTCAAGCAATTAACCATTACAAACAAGCTTTGGGTAGATAAAATTAAAACTAGAGAAACAGCTATTAAGAAAGAAAATAGAATAATTTAAAATAAATTAAACCCTTGATAAGTTAGTTTACACACTTTTTAGGCTAGTGTAGTGTCTTAAAAGAATAAAGATTTGTTTTGTCAGTTGACTCATTAATTTTTACTCGAAGATATTTGTGCTGACCACAATAAATATTAGGTTTAATTAGAGTTTGAGGGCTTATTGGGTGTGAAGTTTAATTAGGGGCTAACTTTTTAGTTGTTCAAAGGTATGTACTTATAATACTAAATAATACTTATGAAAATAAAAAAACACTATTTAGAAAACCCAATATGGACTAAATAGTGTTTTTATATAAACTAATTTTAACTAAACTAATTATCTATTTCTTGATTTTCTTGATTTTCTTTTTTGTGATTTTTTTTGTCTTTTTTACCTTTCTTTCCCTTTTTACCTTTTTTACCATGATTCATTTTTTCAGCACCTGCGTTTTTAAGCTTTTCTAACTGTTGATCATTTAAAATGTTTTTCATGCTTTCTCTAAAGGCAGTCATTCTACTTGATTGCTCTTCTTTCATAGCTTCGCGTTCTTCTGCAGTTGGTTTTTTGCCGCTTTCTCTCATTTCTTTCATTTTTTCTATTCGGTCTTTTAACTGAGCATTTCTTTCGGCTAACAATGGTTTTATTTGATTTTGCTGTTCAGGAGTTAAATCTAAATGTTTTGTCATTCTTTCTAAATCAGAATTGGTTTTTTCTTCTACATTTAAATTCTTAAAATCACCTTGCTTGTGTTTTTTTTGTACTTGTGCTTGTGTAGTTGCAGCAAAAACGAATGCTATAACTAAAAAGGTTATTATTTTTTTCATCTTTTTTATTAATATTTAATATTATTTATTGCCTCTTAGACTATGTAAAATTAAAAAGGTTTAAATTTGAATTTTGTGTTAACAAATATTTAACTGCTAATGTAATTTTTTTTGAGGAGGTAATTGAATAGGTTAAAGTAATTGTTTTAGAAAAAGAATAAGTAAAATGTTAGTGGTTGATTGTGTATGTTTTTAATATGTAAAAAAAAATAATTTAAATTTATTTGAATGAAAAAAATACTAATTCCATTTCTTCTTTTTTCAATAATTGGTATTGCTCAAAAAACAATAAAGGTAGATTTAAGCAACCCCAATGCTACGATATATACACATTTATATTTTTTGCAAAAAGATAGTTATGAGCCTAGTAAGGCGGCAAAAACCATTTATGGGGTAAAAGGTAAAGAAGCTATAGACAAAGCAAAAAAAATTAAAGAAATTTTAGACGGTAAGGGGTTATATGTAGATTTTAGTAAAGTGCCTACTGATCCAAGTTATAATGATACTATTGGTTATGTAAAATCGTTTAAGTATGTGTTGTTTCCAAAAAGGATGCCTTTAATTTATGTAGAAAAGATAGGTAATAATTGGTATTATTCTAGAGAAACCATACAAGATATTGATAGTTTGTATAAAGAGGTGTTTCCTTGGTATGTAAAAACTACACAAAAAATAATTCCAGCAGCAGGGCATAAAAAATTATTTGGTATTGAACTCTGGAAATACATAATGACTCTTGTGTTGCTCTTAGCGGCGTGGATTGTATATGTTGTGGTTAAAAACATTTCATTTTTTTTATTACGTAAAATTCAGTTTCGAATTACAAAAAGCACAAGTATAGAAGTAGAAAAAGTTCTTAAAAAACTAACGCATCCAGTAAGTTTGCTGTTTGCTTTTTCATTAATAAATCGGGCTTTTCCGTCGTTGCAATTTGGCTTAGAGGTGAATAAGTGGGTGTTTTTGGGTTTAAATATTACGACTACTATTTTTTGGATTTATGTTTTTTTAAAATTAATAGAGGTTGTTATAAGTGTATATTCAGAATTAGCTCAAAAAACTCATGGAAAGTTAGACGATCAATTGGTGCCCATACTACATCATTTCTTAACAGGAATTGTATTGTTTCTAGGGATTTTAAAATTGCTTACCCTTTTAGGAGTTAATACTACCGCGGTAATTGCAGGGGCTTCAATAGGAGGTTTGGCAGTGGCTTTGGCTTCGCAAGACACTGTAAAAAATCTAATAGGAACCTTTATGATTTTTCTTGATAAACCATTTCATATTGGTGATTGGATTGAGGCCGATACAGTATCAGGTACCGTAGAAGAGGTAGGGTTTAGATCTACTCGAATTCGATCGGCTGATACGTCAATATATCAAATACCAAATAGTAAACTGGCAGAAATTACCATTAATAACAAAGGGTTACGGCAATATAGAAGGTATACTACAAAATTAGGTGTGCGGTACGATACGCCACCTGATTTAATAGAAGCCTTTGCAGCGGGGTTAAAGCAACTTATAATTCATCATCCAGACACTCGTTCAGATGCCTTTAATGTTGAATTTACTGAATTTTCAGATTCTTCGTTAAATATTATGGTAAATGTATATTTTATTGAGTTAGATTGGAACTTAGAACAATCTTCTAGACACCGATTGCATATAGCTATTTTAAAATTAGCCGCTGCTTTGGGGGTAGAGTTTGCATTTCCGTCTTCTACGCTAATGATTGAACAATTTCCTGAAAAAAAGACGTTTGATTTAAATTACAACCTTGATAGTAAAAAAATGGAAGAAAGTGTAAAAAAAGTGATAGATGATTTTGTTGCTAAGAATAAAGGATAATTAAAAAAGATAGCATTTTAAAGTTTTTTTCTGTCAACTAATTAAATGCTGCGTAAATAATAAAAAAAACCCTTGATTGTTAACAATCAAGGGTTTGCGCTTGTTTGTGGTACCTCCAGGAATCGAACCAGGGACACAAGGATTTTCAGTCCTTTGCTCTACCAACTGAGCTAAGGTACCTTAGCGTTAGCGGATGCAAATATAAAACCCTTTTTTTTAATCTTCCAAATAAAAAATAAAAAAATCTATTGTATTTTTGATTTCCTATATAATCACAGTGATGAACTTAATTATTGATGTCGGAAATACCAGAGTTAAAGCAGCTGTTTTTCAAAACAATGCCTTAAAACAGGTGTTAGTTTTTAATAAAAGTAAAATTATTTCAGAAGTTAAAACAATAGTTAAAAAATATGCGATTACTGATGGAATTATATCTTCTGTTGGTAATATTACCAACTCTAAACAGGTTAAATTAAATCAATTGTTGCCGTTAATTGATTTAAATGCTCAAACTAAAGTGCCTTTTAAAAATTTATATAGTACCCCAACTACTTTAGGAGTGGATCGAATAGCTTTAGCTGCGGCGGCAGTAAATAAATTTCCTAAAAAAAATGTGTTGGTAATTGATGCAGGCACCTGTGTAACCTTTGATTTTATTAATAAAGATAAAACATATTTAGGAGGAGCTATTTCACCTGGAATTCGCATGCGATATAAGGCATTACATGTTTTTACGTCTAAATTACCAATGTTAGAAACGGGTATTCCTGAAAGTTTTATAGGTAATTCTACAAAAACCGCTATTGATTCAGGAGTTGTTAATGGGATATGTAACGAAATAGATGGCGTTATAGAACAGTATAAAAAAAAATACCCAGATTTAACACTAGTTTTAACAGGAGGAGATGCAAATTTCTTGGCTAAACAATTAAAAAGTGTCATATTTGCGACTCCAAATTTTATTTTGGAAGGCTTATATGCAATTTTGATACACAATAAAGAAGAATGATTAATAAAATTCTGGTTATAACTTTAGTGTTTTTTTCACTAACTGTAGCAGCGCAAAGAAACAATTCTTCACCTTATTCCTTTTTTGGAATAGGAGACAGATTTAGCTCTAAAACTACAGAACAAGCATCGATGGGAGGCATTGGTGCGGCTTATAAAACAAATCACTATTTAAACTTTATAAATCCTGCTGCAAATGCTAATTTGCGTTTTGCTACTTATGGTATTGGAGGTATATCTACGAATTTAACATTAAAAGAAACAGACAAAAGTCAATCGAGTAGTTCAACAAGTTTGCAATATATATCTATCGGATTTCCGATAGGTAAAAAGGCAGGTTTTTCTATGGGGTTAGAACCTCAATCTACCGTTGGCTATAGTTTGGTTGATCAAGTTAATGACGATGAAGGTAATGCAATAGAAATAACAAAATATTCAGGTAATGGAGGAAGTAGTAGACTGTATAGTGGTTTTGGTGTTGAAATTGCAAAAGGGTTATCGCTAGGTTTTGAAGCGGCTTTTATTTTTGGCACGATAGATAATAGTATTGTAAATAATCGGAAAGATGTTTTTTTATCGACTAAAAGCGATCAATATTCTACTATTAGAGGGGGTAAATTTACTTTTGGTATGCAATATCAAGCAGAGCTTTCAAATAAACTACAGGTTAATTTAGCAACTGTTTTAGGGCTCGAAGATAAAATACATGTAACGGGTACGCAGCAAATTTATAGTTTTTATACTTATTCAGGTACTGAAGTATCTAGAGAGGTTTTATCAACTAGCTCTATAAAAGGATATGTTAAAAATCCATTAAAAACGATTTTTGGTGTAGGGTTAGGTAAATCAGACAAATGGTATGCTGCATTAAATTATAAATTTCAAGGACCTGTAGAAAATCGTAATCACGTGGGTGGTGGGGGTAACGGATATAAATACGGGTACTCTGAAAGACTTTCTATTGGAGGGTTTTACACACCTAGAATAAACTCTATTTCAAACTATTGGGAAAGAGTAACCTATAGAGCGGGGTTACGTTTTGAAGATACAGGCCTACAGATAAAAATTGATGATAGTTCAAATAATTTTACACCCATAAAAGACTTTGGCATAAATCTTGGATTAGGGTTACCACTCGGCAATAAGTTGTCAAATGTAAACGTTGGTTTAGAGTACGGTAAAAAAGGTACCACTGACAATAATTTAATACAAGAAAATTATTTTAACCTTAGGTTAAGTTTATCCTTAAATGATATTTGGTTTATCAAAAGAAAAATAGATTAATATAAAACTGAACAAGATGATGAAAAAAATTACATATGTTTTAGCAGGACTTTTTATGTTTGTTTCTGTAGCTACTATAGTAGCACAAACAAGCCAACAGCAATGTGCTATTGACTACAATCTTTTTAAAGGAGATTATCAAACAAAAAAATATGAAGCTGCAAAAGAAAAATTAAATTCGTTATTAGATAACTGTCCAACATTATCAATAAATATATATAAGTTGGGCGCTAGAATTGCAGAAGTAACAAATGATAACGACTTGATGAAAAGAGTGTATGAAATGCATTTAGCTAATTTTCCTAACAAAGAAGTAGCAAAAGCGCATAGCGATTATGCAACTTGGTTAGTAGAAAAAAAATTAGCCTCAGATGACGAAATATTTGCTATTCTAGAAAAAGCGTATAAAATTTCGCCTGAAGAAATGGGTATAAAAAATATTTACAGATATTTTCAAGGAGTAACCGATAGATATAAAGATACTGATCCTCAAAAAGTATTTGATACTTATGACGATGTGGTAGAGTCGGTAACCAATAAATTAGAAAATTACAGTAAAAAAATAGATGAATTACAAAAAAAACAAGCTTCAGGTTCATCACTTAGCAAAAAAGAAGAGAGAAATTTAAAAAATTATACCATAAATTCTAAAGCCTTAGGTACTGTAGAAGATGGTTTAGATCATATTATTTCAAGCATTGCTACTTGCGACAGATTAATTCCGTTATTAGGTGGTGCTTTTGAAGAAAATAAAAATAATGCAACTTGGTTGCGAAGAGCGGTGTCTAGGTTATACAATAAAGGATGTCAATCAGATCCGTTATTCGAAAAAATTTCTAGAGCTTATGCAGAGGCTTCACCATCATCAGACTCATATACCTTTTTAGCAAACGTTTTAGAAAAAAATGGAGATGTTTCTGGAGCTGAACAAATGAGAAGCAAAGCGTTTAATTTAGAAACTGACCCATATAAAAAATCAAAATATAAGTTAAAATTTGCTCAAGAAGCTGCTGATTCAGGAGAAAAATCTAAAGCTAGAAGTTTAGCTATGGAAGCGCTACAATTTAACCCTAATAATGGTAAAGCTTATTTATTTATTGCAGGGTTATATGCAAAAAGTGCAAACTCTTGTGGAAGCAATGAGTTTGAAAAAAGAATGGTATATGTGGCAGCAGCAAATAAAGCTAGACAGGCGGCTCAAGTAGACCCTAGTATAGCTAGTAAAGCAAATGATTTTGCAAGTGCTTATATGAAACATGCACCTTCTAAAAAGTTAGTGTTTCAACAAGGGGTTTCGTCAGGCAGCTCTTATCGTGTGGGTTGTTGGATTGGAGAAACTGTTCGAGTACCGTAGTAGATAATAAACCAATGCAAGTTTGCAAAAAAATAATAATTAAAAACATTGCTGCCTTAGTTATTTTGGCAGCAATGTTTTTTTCTTGTACAAATAACCCGAAAGAAGTTCGCGATTTTTTAGTAGCCAAAAACTTACCCATTAGTGTGGCAAAAAATGTGCGTCATGTGTATAAAGATTCTGGGCGTATTACTTCAAAACTAATTACGCCTTTACTATATGATTTTTCGAATAGAAAAGATCATCCGTATAACGAATTTCCTGAAGGAATAAAAATTGTTAAAATAACAAATAAAGGAAAAGACTCTATAACCATTACAGGAAATTATGCTTTAGTGTATAATAAAACTGGCATTTCTGAAATTAAAGATAAGGTGATTATTATTAATCACGCTCAGCACTCGAAATTAGAAACCGAAGAACTTTTTTGGGATCAAAAACAAGGATATTATTTTACGGAAGAAGCCTTTAAACTTACCACGCAATTAGATACTTTAAAGGGAGTAGGGTTTGAATCGAAAGAAGATTTATCAAATTCTATTGCTAAAAATATTACAGGAAGTCTTGAAATTAGAGATAAACAATAATAAATTATGAATAAACTTTGGAAAATTATACAATACGGATACCTAGTGGTAGCAATTATTTTTTTAGTTGAAGGAATTTTAAATTGGAATATAGATAGAAATAAATCGTATTTTATGTTTCTATTTGCTATATTTATTACCTTAATTTTTTTGTTTAAACGACGTTTTAGAAAAAGAATAATAGACAGAAACAACCAACAAAATGGAAACTGAAATAATCGTTATTATTAGTTCAATTTTATTTTCCGCTTTTTTTTCAGGTATGGAAATTGCCTTTGTCTCTGCCAACAAGTTGCATATCGAATTAGAAAAAAAGAAAGAGGGCTTTTTACCTAAAATACTTACCAAAATAACCCAAAAATCATCAAAATTTATTACTACGATGTTGGTGGGTAACAATATTGCATTGGTAGTGTATAGTTATTTTATGGGTAGATTATTAACTCGACATCTTCCATTACACGGGTTTAATAATTTTTCGGTATTATTAATTCAAACCATAATTTCTACGCTAATAATTTTAGTAACAGCAGAATTTTTACCCAAAGCAATATTTAGAATATACGCTAATGAAGCCATGAAAATATTGGCGGTGCCAGCGTATTTTTTTTACGTTTTATTTCATTTTATTTCAGAATTTATTATTTCTATTTCTAATTTTTTTTTATACACTTTTTTTAAAACAGAAGAAAAAGAACAACAAACCGAATTTAGTAAAGAAGAATTAGGAAATTACATATCAGAACAGCTAGAAACGACACAAAGTGATATTGATCAGGTAGACTCAGAAATTCAAATTTTTCAAAATGCATTAGAATTTCATAAAGTAAAAGCCCGAGAAGTTATGGTGCCTCGTATTGATATAATGGCGGTAGAACTTCACGATACAGTTACTAATTTAAAAAATTTATTTGTTCAAACAGGTTACTCAAAAATATTGGTTTACAAAAGTTCGCTAGATGATATTATTGGTTATGTAAATGCATTTGAGTTATTTAAACAACCTAAAACCATTAAAGCTATTTTGTTACCTGTAGAGATTGTTCCAGAGTCGATGATTGTTGGTGATGTGTTAAATAATTTAATAAAAAAAAGGAAAAGTATAGCCGTTGTTGTAGATGAGTATGGAGGTACTTCGGGTATGATTACTGTAGAGGATGTGGTAGAAGAATTATTTGGTGAAATTGAAGACGAACACGATTCGCAAGAACTTTTAGAAGAAAAAATAAATAATAGAGAGTTTAACTTTTCGGCTCGTTTAGAGGTAGATTATTTAAACGAAACCTACGATTTAAATATTCCTAAAGAAGAGGCTTATGAAACTTTAGGAGGCTTTATTATCGATTGTACAGAGAATATCCCTATGCTAAATGAAGATTTAGAAATAAGTCATTTTCACATTAAAATATTAAAAGGCAGCAATTCTAAAATAGACGAGGTGTATTTAAAAGTATTAGATAAAGAAAACTAAGTTAATCCGCCTTTATTTCTATCTTATTTTTTGTAAAATCTTATAGGCTAAAACATTGCATTTTACAAACCCAAATTGTATATTCGCCAACTGAAAATAAATCAAATGTGGTATGGCAATTTTATCAGATATTAGACAAAAACCAATTATTTTAATAGCTATTGTTGGGTTAGCACTTTTTGCTTTTGTATTAAACCCGTCTTCGTTAGAAAAATTTTTTAAAGCAAACAAAGTAAATGAGGTAGGTAATGTAGATGGCGAAACAATTTCTCGCCAAGAATTTGCACAAGCATTAGACGCTTATAAAGCTCAGGTAGGTAATCGAGTTTCAGAAATGCAAGCGGCTAAAACGGTATGGGATAACTTAGTGCGAAAAAAAATTTATGAAATACAATTAGCTAAAGCAGGTGTTACTATTGGCGAGCAAGATATAATGAATGCATTGTATGAGACGCCAAGTGTAAAAGATAATCCAAGATTTTTAACAGCGGGTTTATTTGATAAAGATAAATTTAAAGAGTTTTTAGCAACGATGAAAGATGACCCAGCTCAACAAGCTAGTTGGGCAGGATGGCAAAATTTTATGTTATCTATTAAAGAGAACTTAGAACGAACTACGTATAATAATTTAGTATTAAATGGTTTAGGAGCTTCTTTAAAAGAAGGCGAAACTAAGTATTTAACTGAAAATACTAGAATTACAGGGCAATATGTTTATATACCGTACACTTCAATAGCAGACAGTTTAATTACCATTAAAAAAAGCGATGTACAAAAATACATAGATAATCATAAAGCAGATTATCAAGTAAAAGAGTCTAGAGATATTAAGTATGTTAATTTTATTATTAAAGCTACCCCAAAAGATGAAGAAGCTATAAAAAAAGAGGTGGCAAAATTAATTGATGATAGACAAGAATATAGCAGTGTTACCAAAGGAGATGTAACCATAAAAGGATTAAAAAACACAGAAGATTATGTTGGCTTTTTAGAAGAAAACAAATCCGATATTTCTTTAGATGATACATTTAAATTTAAAAACGAAATAAACGCTCAAATTGCAGATAAAGTTATGAGTGGAAATAAAGGTGATGTTTTTGGACCTTATAAAGAGGGCGATTATTTTAAAATTTCTAAAATAACAGAAATTACCAAAATGCCAGATTCGGTTAAAGCAAGCCATATTTTAATTCCGTTTTTAGGTTCTCGTTCTGCTACTGCCGAAACAAAACAAAACGAAGCAGCAGCAAAGAAAACAACCGATAGTATTTTAGCTGTTGTAAAGCAAAGCCCAAGTAAATTTAACGATTTAGCAAAACAGTTTTCAGTAGATAAATCAAATGCTGATAAAGGTGGTGAGCTAGGTTGGTTTACATACTCTCGTATGGTTCCTGAGTTTAGAGATTATTGTTTTACACATAAAACTGGAGATTTAGGTGTGGTAAAAACACAATTTGGTTTTCATATTGTTAAAATTCAAAATCAAAAAAATATTGAAAAAGCTGTAAAGTTAGCTACT
This sequence comes from Tenacibaculum sp. UWU-22, assembly GCF_041021355.1. Taxonomy (NCBI): domain Bacteria; kingdom Pseudomonadati; phylum Bacteroidota; class Flavobacteriia; order Flavobacteriales; family Flavobacteriaceae; genus Tenacibaculum; species Tenacibaculum sp. UWU-22. Next base: position 244,209 of record NZ_JBFNGP010000003.1, read on the forward strand.
TATGCCCGTAAAATAGAAGCATCAGAAGAAACAGAAAATGCAATTTTTCAAGAAGCAGAAACATTTGCATTAGAAGTTTCTAATGGCAAAAAATTTGACGATGTAGTTTCAGAAAAAAAATTAAATTCTAATCCAGTTATAGGTATTAAGGCGTTAGATGAAAATATTACAGGTTTAGGTAACCAACGACAAATAATTAATTGGGCATTTGATGCTGATTCTGAAGTGGGTAGTTTTAAACGTTTTGATACCGATAAAGGTTATGTAGTTGCTACTGTAACAGCCAAAACAGAAGAAGGTTTAATGCCTGTTGAAAAAGCAATAACTTCGGTTCGTCCTATACTTACTAAGCAAAAGAAAACCGAATTGATTAACAGTAAGATTAATGGTGCTACACTAGGTGATATTGCGCAAAATAATAAACAGATGGTTAAACAAATGTCTGATGTTACTTTAGCGTCTCCTACAATTTCTGGTGTGGGTAATGAGCCTAATGTGGTTGCGGCAATGCAATATGCAAAAGAAAACGAGTTGTATAAAGGCATTGAAGGTAATAAAGGGGTATTTGCTTTTGTAGTTACAAAACGAACGTTACCACCTTCTTTACCTAATTATGATTCATATAGAAATCGTATAGCAAGCGAAAGAAAAGGAGAATCTTTTGCCATGTATAACGCCTTAAAAAGCGCATTAAATGTTGAAGATAATATTTCTAATTTTTACGGAATTCAGTAAACAATTAAAAAATAAATTATAGTATAAAACCTCACAAAGCATGTGAGGTTTTTTTATGGAATATAGTGTCTTTTAATACCTTTTACCAATACCTGTCTTACAAAAACAAATAGGTTTATTTTATTTACTTTTTGCTAAATATTTTGTGGTTGCTTAAGAAAATAGCGTTTAAAAAACTGATGATTATTTCATTTAAATAAACAATACTATTAAACTAAATAGCATGTAGAAAATCGAATAAATTTTGGTTATTTTTTAATCCAATTTTTTTCTTAATTCGATAACGTGTGGTTTCTACACTTCGTGTTGAAACATTAATTAAATTAGCAACTTCTTTAGTTTTAAGTTTAGATACAATGTAGGCGCAATGTTTAAGGTCATTAACAGAAAGATTAGGCGCAATTTTTTTTAGTTTCGTAAAAAAGTCGGGATGCATTTTCTCAAATTGCAGTTTAAATTCTTTCCATAAAGCATTTTCTTCTATTAAAACAAGTAATGATTTTTCGATATGTAATAGCTTATTAACTTCGATGCTTTTATTGTTTTTAATTAAATTACTAACTTCACTTGTTAGCATGCTAATGGTATCATTATAAGTAGATATTTTTAAAACTTTAGAAAATAACATACGATTGTTTACGTCTAATAAATTAGAGACCTCTGTGTTCTTTTTTTCTAGTTTAGTATTGGTTTTTTCTAAGTTTGTAACTAAATGGCGTAGTTTGCCATTTAAGCTGAAGATTTTATTATTTCGTTTTTTTATTTTGTTTGATAAGAGAATTAATCGAGTTACAAAAAGTAAACTGAATAGTAAAAATAAAATACTAGCATACAATACTGTTTTTTGCTGCTGTATTATTTTTTTTCTGCTATTAGCAATTTCAGATTTTAAAATTAATTCTTTATTTTTTATCTCATTTATAATATTAATTCGATTTTGTTGGTAAAATTTTTGGTTTTCTTTAGCTAAAACAATGTGTTGGTAAGCTAGTTTATAATTTCCGATGTCTTCGTACAGTTTTGCATGGCAATCGTGTATGTAAGTTAACGAAACATAATCTTTTGGGTCAGTTTTTTCGATAGCTTTTTTTAAGGCTTGTTGAGCAGAATCATAGTCACCTAAATTTTGATGGCTTAGCGCTATGAAATTGTGTAAGTATTTAACCCCGCTATAAATTATTTTTTTTTCTTCAGTAAAATCTATTGCCTTACTTGATTTTTCAATTGCTGCAGTCCAATTTTTATCGAAAAAATGCCTTGATGCGATGTTGTAATACAAGTCCATTTTTTCTTTGTTTTTTCGCTCACTTTCTTCCATTTTTTCAAGTTCTTGTAAAGCGGCATATGATAAAGCAAGACTTTTTTTAAGATCTTTTCTTTCTGTTATTCCTAAAGAAACGTAGCAATGTACTAAAAGTAATCCGCCTATTTTATGTTTTTTTACCACCTCGAGAGCCTCTTTGTAGAATTCATCAGCTTCTTTATACTCTCTTGAAGAAAGCCTCTTATTGCCTTCCATTAATTTTAAAATACTAATTATAACAGGATTCGTTATTTTTATTTTGTGATTTTTAATGTAATTGGCAAACTCATTATTTTCATCTACAGGGTCGTCTTTAGAAAAATAAAATTTTTTTATTTTTTCTTCAATATTGTCTTCAGTAATTGCATTGTTTTCTATACTTATGTCAGAGCAGGTGACTAGTAAAAATGAGATTAGAATTATTTTTGTTTTCAAAAGCATATTTTTTGTTATTTATATTAATCATTAAAAAATGATAAGATAAGAGGGGTATAACTATGTTGATGATAAAAAATTATTTTGTAAAAGTATCAAAAAAATAAAAAAAAGAGCAATCTATCACGTTGTTTTAACGTGTCAGATTGCTCGTTATCATGTAGTTATGTTGTGTGTATTTAATTTTTCTTTTTTCAATTTAGCCGAGTAATTTTAATCCTTTTTTAAAAGAATTTTAGTTTTTAACCATTCATAGAAATTAAAAATTCTTCATTACTACGAGAAAATTTTATTTTATCATTAATAAATTCCATCGCTTCAATAGGATTCATATCTGCTAAATATTTACGTAATACCCACATACGTTGTACCGTTTTATCGTCTAATAATAAATCATCTCTACGGGTACTTGATTTAATTAAATCAATAGCAGGATAAATTCTACGGTTGGCAATATTACGATCTAACTGAAGCTCCATATTACCCGTACCTTTAAATTCTTCAAAAATCACTTCGTCCATTTTAGATCCAGTTTCGGTAAGTGCAGTAGCGATAATAGTTAAAGAACCGCCGCCTTCTATATTACGTGCAGCACCAAAAAAACGTTTAGGTTTATGAAGAGCATTGGCATCAATACCTCCTGATAAAATTTTTCCTGAAGCAGGAGCTACAGTATTGTAGGCTCTTGCTAAACGGGTTATAGAGTCTAATAAAATAACAACATCATGACCACATTCTACCAATCGTTTTGCTTTTTCTAATACTATATTTGCCACTTTAACATGTTTTTCGGCAGGTTCGTCAAAGGTAGAAGCAACAACTTCACCTTTAACGCTACGTTGCATGTCAGTAACTTCTTCAGGGCGTTCATCAATTAAAAGTACAATTTGGTATACCTCAGGATGATTAGAGGCTATAGCATTAGCAATGTCTTTTAATAACATTGTTTTACCCGTTTTTGGTTGAGCTACAATCATACCACGTTGCCCTTTACCAATAGGTGAAAACAAATCGATAATTCTAGTTGAAAGAGAATGTCCTTTTTCAGCTAAATTAAATTTTTCTTGTGGAAATAAAGGTGTTAAATGTTCAAATGAAATTCGATCGCGAACAATGTTGGGGTTTAGTCCATTTATTTTAGATACTCTAATTAGCGGAAAGTATTTTTCACCTTCTTTTGGGGGGCGTACATTTCCTTTTACGGTATCACCAGTTTTTAAACCAAATAGTTTTATTTGTGATTGCGATACATAAATATCATCTGGCGATGATAAATAATTATAGTCTGATGAACGTAAAAAACCGTACCCATCAGGCATCATTTCTAATACGCCTTCACTTTCAATAATGCCATCAAATTCAAAGTCAGGGTCGCGAAATTTATTGCCGCTTTTATGACTTAAGTTCTGATTTTTCTTATTATTATTTCTGTTTTTGTTGTTTTGTTGGCCGTTATTTTGTTGGTTATTGTTTTGTTGGTTGTTATTCTGTTGGTTATTGTTTTGTTGGTTGTTATTCTGTTGGTTATTATTTTGCTGACCGTTGTTTCGCGGTTTGTTGTTAGTTGTTTGCGGTTGCTTTTTCGTTTTTTGTTTTGGGGTGTCAGCTGTTTTTTTTGCGGTTTCTTCTATAGGTAAGGTAGTTTGTTTTTCAATAACCGCTGTAGTAGTTTCTTTTTTTTCGGCTGCGGGTTTTGCAACTCGTTTTCTTTTTGGTTTTTCTGTTTTTGCCGTTTCTTTTTTAGCAGAATTGTCTGAAGTTTCGGCTTGTGTATCTAAAATTTGATAAACCAAATCTAATTTTTTTAATTGACTAGTTTTTTTTAAGCCAATAGTTTTTGCAATTTGTTGTAAATCAACAAGTGTTTTTGCTTTTAGTTCTTCTATTTCGAACATTATATGTAAATTATTTTAATAAAATTTTTTTAAGAAAAGAGAGGTTAAATTCTTTGAAAATGTATTGAACAAGTGTCGTTCAATAGCAAATGGTGTGGTTTTAATTATGAAGCAAATATATACAATTATTTTAATATGCAAAGTTTCTTTATTAAAAAGAAAGCGTTATTTTTGCCTTTCAGTTATAAAAAATGATACAGAGAATTCAATCTATATATTTATTGTTAGCAAGTTTTGTTTCTGGAGGGCTTGTTTTTTTTATAGATTTATGGGTAAATGGTAATCAAACTAAAGTGTTTGTGTGCGATTTGTTTTCGAGTGATTTATTTATAAAAAAAATAATTCCAGTATTATTTTTTATTTCAGCCTTATTATCGTTTATAACAATCTTTTTATTTAAAGATAGAAAGTTACAATTTGTATTAGGGCGTTTAAATATGTTGATTAATCTTTTTTTATTAGGAATATTGATATATGTATCACAAATGTTACCTGGAGAAGTTTCGATTTCAGAGAAGGGTATTGGGATGTTTTTACCTGTTATTGTTGTTTTGCTATTAGTTTTAGCAAACAGGGCCATTAAAAAGGACGAAGATCTTGTAAAATCTGTTGATAGATTGCGATAAACCTAACATCTTAGTATATTTAGTGCGAAAAAAAACCGAAACTTTTGTTTCGGTTTTTTTACATCTATACATTAAAGTTATCAGTCAATTTTAGCGTGTAATTTTAATACTTAAAAATTAGATATTCTTAGCAAGTTCAATAATTTCCATGTTTTTAATTTCACCTTTGTTAAGTTCAAAACGTAGCATGGTTCTAACGGTATGAAAACCATATTTACCCGAAGCGCCAGGGTTTAGATGTAATAAATTTAAATTTTTATCAAATTGAATTTTTAAAATATGTGAGTGTCCAGAAATAAATATTTTAGGCGGGTGTGTTTGTAGTTCTCTTTTTACCCGTTTGTTGTAGTTTGGTGGATATCCGCCTATATGTGTCATCCAAACAGTAACCTGCTCAACAACAAATTTATTATCTAACGGAAACTCTATACGAGCCTCTTTATTATCAATATTACCATATACAGCACGTAACGGTTTTAGTTTTTTAATGGTGTCAGTAACCGTTAAATCACCAATATCACCAGCATGCCATACTTCATCAACTTGTTTGACAAATTTTAAAATTTGAGCATCAATATAGCTATGTGTATCTGAAAGTAATAAGATTTTCTTCACAAAACGAAAGTACAAAGAACAAAATAAAATCCGTAATTTTGAACTTTTAAAAATTACATATTTGCGTTATTTTATTGAGCTTTCGTATTTCGGAAAAAATTATCATGGTTGGCAAATACAACCCGATGCTAACTCGGTACAAGCCGAAATAAACAAAGCACTAAGTATTGTTTTACAAACAGCGGTTAATGTGGTTGGAGCAGGTAGAACCGATACAGGAGTACATGCTTCACAAATGTTTGCGCATTTTGATGTAGAAAAAAAAATACAAGAAAATTTTATTTATAAATGTAATTCGGTATTGCCTAATGATATTGTAGTTAATGCTTTTTTTTTGGTAAAAGATGATTCTCATGCTCGATTTGATGCCGTAAGTAGAAGTTACGAATATAAAATATGGTTAGGTCGTAATCCGTTTTTATTAGAAACCGCATGGCAAATACACTCATTAAAACCCAATGTAGCTTTAATGAATAAAGCTAGTGATTTATTGTTGCAATATTCCGATTTTGAAAGTTTTTCTAAAGTAAAAACAGATGTATACACCTTTAATTGCGATGTTACTAATGCGCAATGGGTTTTAGAGGGTAATGAGCTTACTTTTTATATAACAGCCAATCGATTTTTACGCAATATGGTAAGAGCTATTGTTGGTACTTTGTTAGATGTAGGGTTTGGTAAAATTTCAGTAGAAGATTTTAGAAAAATTATTGAAAGTAAAAATAGAAGTAATGCTGGGTTATCAGTTCCAGCAAAAGGCTTATTTTTGTCAAAAATAACCTATGATTTTATACCCTAGTTGTGGCCGATAGTTCAGGAAAAGCATTCGATATAAAAATTTTTACAAGGCTTATGAGCTTTGCAAAAGGTTACCGTTTAAAGTTTTCGGTAGCTTCTTTGTCAGCTATTTTATTAGCTGTGTTTTCAGCAGCTCGACCCGCAATTTTAGTTATTGCGGTTAATGATTTTTCAACTACAAAAGATTTTAAGCAGCTACTAAACTACGTGCTTTTGATGTTAGTAGTGTTATTAATTGAGGTACTATTGCAGTTTACGTTTATTTTTTATGCCAATTGGGTTGGTCAAAACATTATCTGTGATATTAGAACAAAAGTGTTTCGCCATATTTTAACATTTAAAATGTCGTATTTCGACAAAACTTCGGTAGGTAAATTAGTAACACGAGTTGTTTCGGATGTTGAAGCCATTTCAAGCTTTTTTACACAGGGCTTGTTTATGATTATAAGTGATATATTAAAAATGGTAGCAGTAGCCGCTGTAATGTTATATATAAATTGGCGATTAGCATTAATTGCATTAGCGGTATTACCTGTTTTAATTTATGCGACCAAACTTTTTCAAATTGCTATTAAAGCTACCTTTCAAGAGGTTCGTAATCAAGTTGCTAATTTAAACGGGTTTGTGCAAGAGCGTATTACAGGTATGAAAATTGTGCAATTGTTTAATCGAGAAAGCATAGAGTACGAAAATTTTATGCAAATAAACAATCGGCAAAAAAGAGCAAATGTAAAAACAGTTTGGTATTACTCTATTTTTTTTCCAATTGCAGAAATTTTATCATCTATTGCTATAGGGTTAATAGTTTGGTATGGCGGTTTTCAAATTGTTGAAGACAATACAGTTACTATTGGAGCTATTGTGGGATTTATAAAAATGGCACAAATGCTATTTAGACCTTTGCGACAAATTGCCGATAAATTTAATCAATTACAAATGGGTATTGTTGCAGGAGAACGTGTTTTTAAAGTGTTAGATACAGAGAGTTCTATTGATAAAAACGGACTTATTTTAGCTGATAACATACAAGGCGCAATTGAATTTAAAAACGTTTGTTTTAGCTACGTTAAAGAAGAAGAAGTTTTAAAAAATGTTTCTTTTTCAGTAAAAAAAGGGCAAACAGTTGCTATTGTAGGGGCTACTGGTGCTGGAAAATCAACTATTATTAATTTAATAAATCGTTTTTATGAAATTGATAGCGGTACAATTAGTGTAGATAAAATTCCAGTAGAAGAGTATGATATAGAATCGCTTCGACATAAAATAGCTGTGGTGTTACAAGATGTTTTTTTATTTTCAGATACGATTTTAAATAACATTACGTTAAAGGATGAGCAAATTACCTTAGAACAAGTTGAGTTGGCTGCTAAACAAATTGGTATCCATGAGTTTATTACGAGTTTGCCTGAAGGGTATTATTATAAGGTAAAAGAACGCGGAGCAATGTTGTCTTCTGGACAAAGACAACTTATTGCGTTTTTAAGAGCTTATGTAACTAATCCGAGAGTGTTAATTTTAGATGAGGCTACGTCGTCTGTTGATGTGCATGCAGAACAAATGATACAGTATGCTACCGATAAAATTACTAAAGAACGAACTTCGATAATTATTGCGCATAGATTGGCAACGGTTAAGAAAGCGAATCAAATTATTGTAATGGATAATGGTGAAATTGTTGAACAAGGTACTCATAAAGAATTATTAAATAGACCTAACGGGTATTATAAAAACTTGTATAAAAAACAATTTAGTACTCAAGTGGCTTAAAAAAACGAGATATTATTTGTTAAACTTAAAGTTTCTTTTAAATTTGCTAATCAATCTAAAAACTTTAAAAAAAAATCAAAAGAATGAAAAAAGTAATTTTATCTGTTTTAATTGCTAGTTCGTTATTAGCAGTTTCTTGTAAGCAAGCAAAAAAAAGCGCACAAGACTTAAAAGACGCAACTGTAGAAGCTGCTGACAAAGCAGTAGATGCTACAAAAGACGCAGCTAGTGCTGTAAAAGAAACTGCAGGGGATGCGGTAGATGCTGCCGGAGATGCAGTAGATGCGGCAAAAGATGCTGTTTCTGGGCAAATATTAGAAGGAATTGAAATTCCTGAATTTTCAAATCCTGAAGTTGCAAAAAATTTAGCTGATTATGCAGCATATGCTAAAGAGTATATTGCAGCAAACGGTAATGTAGCAAAAATATCAGAACTTGCTTCTAAAGGTAAAGAATTATTAGAAAAAGGTAAAGAATTAGCTTCTAAATTAGACGCTACTGAATTAGCAAAATACAAAAGTGTTTTAACTGCTATTCAATCTAAAATGGCGCCTGCTCAATAATTTTTAAAAAATTAGCTTTTAAAAAGGTTCTCGAAAAAGAGAACCTTTTTTTATTTAAATAAATACTGTTTAGTGGTGGTAGATTATTACGATATGTAATAAGTAACAAAAAAAAAACGAAGTGGTTTGTATTGTTTTCTGTAGAAAAAAGTCAAAGCATTTAGATTTTTTCAAACAATTTTATTCAGTTAAATCTTCCCGTAGTTTTTCGGTAAGTTTTTCAATAGTGTCGTACAAAATAAATTCGCCATCTTTTATGTACGATATTTCTCCTGTTTCTTCTGAAACCACAATACATAAAGCATCTGTTTTTTCAGTAACGCCTATACCTGCTCTATGTCGTAATCCAAAACGAGCAGGAATTTTTGTGCTGTTAGAAACTGGTAAAATAACCCGTGTAGCAACAATGTAATTATCTCGAATAATAGTAGCTCCATCATGTAACGGGCTGTTTTTGTAAAAAATACTTTCTAAGATAGCCTCGTTTACTAGCGCATTCATTTTATCGCCAGTGTTAATTAAAAAATCTAAATTATTAGTTCGCTCAATTACTATTAAAGCTCCTGTTTTAGTTTTTGATAGGTTTACAGAGGTGTTAATTAGTGTTGTAACATCTGTTTCGGTATGTATTTCTGAATGTAAAAATCGCAATTGTTTAAAAAAGCTGCGTTTAGAAAAATTAGTAGTGCCAATCATTAATAAAAATTTTCGAATTTCTTGTTGAAAAACAATGATTAAAGCAATTACTCCGCCAGAAAGTAAATATCCTAAAATGCCGCTAAGCATTTCCATTTTTAAAGCTTGGGTTACTTTCCAAATAATGAAGATAAAAGCAATTCCGATAAAAATATTAATAGCAACGGTGCCTTTTAGTAGTTTATATATATAATAGAGTAAAATAGCTACTAAAAAAATATCTAATACGTCTAAGAAAGAAAAATTGATAAAATCTAACATTAACTAAATAGTGTTTTGGTAAATGTACAAAATTACTTGATAATTAAATTAAAATACATTTAGTAGGCTTTAGGCAAATTGGTTTAATTGTTCTGTAATTTTAATGGTTTCAATGGCTTCTTTTACATCGTGTACTCTTAGTATATTTGCACCGTTAAGCAAAGCTATTGTATGGGCTGCTGTAGTAGCATTTAGGGCTTCTTTAGGGCTTATCTTTAGTGGTTTGTATAGCATGGATTTACGTGAAATACCAACTAAAATAGGCGCGTTCACTTTTTTAAAATACGCCATGTTTTTTAATAATTCAAAATTATGTGCAATGGTTTTTCCAAAACCAAATCCTACGTCTATAATTACATCGTTAACTTTTAGTTGGTGTAATTGATTTAGTTTTTTTGAAAAAAATGAAGCTATTTCTAAAGTTATATTTTTATATGTTGGGTTTTGCTGCATTGTTTGTGGAGTGCCTTGCATATGCATTATAATGTAGGGTACTTGTAGCTTAGCGATGGTTTTAAACATGTTTTTGTCTAAGTTTCCAGCAGAAATATCGTTAACAATAGCTGCGCCAGCATTTATAGTTTCATTAGCAACGCTGCTTCTAAAAGTATCGATAGAAATGATAATTTCAGGAAAATTTTTTAATAATAAATTGACTATTGGAACAATTCTTTTTAATTCTTCGGTTTCTGAAACATGAGCTGCGTTTGGACGTGAAGAATAAGCACCTAGGTCGATAAATGTTGCCCCTTCGTTAAGCATTTTTTCTGTTTGTAAAAGAAAATCACGGTCGTTTTTATACTTTCCACCATCAAAAAAAGAATCGGGTGTAAGGTTTAAAATTCCCATTACTTTAGGTGAGGTTAGCGTTATGAGTTTTCCTTTACAATTTATAGTCATTTTAGTAGATGTAAAATTAATGGTAAAAATAAACGAAATGCTTTTAAGATTTACTATTTTTACACGTTACTTTTAAAAAATAAGATGCAAAATACCGCTAAACAATACAAAGACGTAATTGAAGTGTGCAGGTCGTTGTTTGCAAAAAAGATGGAAGATTACGGTAGCGCATGGCGAATTTTAAGGTTGCCTTCGTTAACCGATCAAATATTTATTAAGGCACAACGTATCAGGCAGCTACAAGAAAATCAAACGCGTAAAGTAGATGAAGATGAAAAGTCAGAATTTATAGGTATTATTAATTATTCAATTATCGCTTTGATTCAGTTAGAGTTAGGGGTGGTTGATCAACCAGATATAACAGTCAAAGAAGCACTGGCATTGTATGATAAGCATAGTGCGCTTACTAAAAAATTAATGGAAAATAAAAACCATGATTATGGTGAGGCGTGGCGAGAAATGAGGGTGTCTTCATTAACCGATTTGATTTTGCAAAAATTATTGCGGGTAAAACAAATTGAAGATAATAAAGGAAAAACGCTTGTTTCTGAAGGTATCGATGCTAATTATCAAGATATGATTAATTATGCTGTATTTGCCATAATTCACATAAATGAGTTTGAAAATAAAACAATAAAAAAATAAACCGATGTTTTTAAAAGTTCTAACTAATATTTCACGATTTATAGTCGCTGTATTATTTATTTTTTCTGGATTTGTAAAATTAGTAGATCCTATAGGGTCGCAGTATAAATTTGAAGAGTATTTTAGTGCGGATGTTTTAAATTTAGAATTTTTAATTCCGTATGCGTTGCCTTTTTCTATTCTATTGATTATTACTGAAATTACTTTAGGTGTAATGTTGTTAATAGGGTATAAGCGTAAATTTACGGTTAGAAGTTTGTTTTTTTTAACGTTGATATTTTTATTTTTAACGTGGTATTCTGCTTACTATAATAAAGTAACCGATTGTGGTTGTTTTGGTGATGCTGTTAAGTTATCAACTTGGGAAACTTTTTATAAAAATGTTATTTTAATAGGGCTGATTATCTTCTTAATTATAAGAGTAAAAGATATAAAACCATTGTTTTCTAAAAAAATAGGTGCAGCAATTACTTATCTTTCTGTATTTAGCTTTTTATATATAACCTATCATGTGTTAACTCACTTGCCCATAGTAGATTTTCGTCCTTACGCAATAGGTAAAAATATTACCGAAGGTATGCGATATAAGGGTGACGGTAAAATTCCGCCGATACACGATTTTACTTTAGAAGGTGTTGATGGTGATTTAACCAATGAACTATTAGCTAAAGACAAATTAATGTTGGTTGTTGTTTACGATTTAGATAAAGCAGCGACAGAGGGGTTTGCTAAAGTTAAAAGATTAGCTGATCAGGCTATAATAAAAGGTTATACAGTTTATGGGGTTTCGGCTTCGTTTGAAGACGATTTAGTACTAGCTCAAAATAAATACGATTTACCTTTTGAATTTTTATTTTGTGATCAAACGACTCTTAAAACGATAATTCGTGCAAATCCTGGGATTGTGATTTTGAATAAGGGAACAGTTACTGGAAAATGGAGCTGGAATGATGCCGATGATATTAAATTATAAGGTGTTATATTTTATATAAAAATCAGTTAGTCTAAAACTTATTAGAAATTTAACAAAGATTGATAGTAGGTTGTAGAAACTAGAAAATAAAGAAGTCGCCTTAAGCAATTAAAAAAATTAATTACTAATTGCTTAAGGCTATTTTAATTTATTTATTAAGATTGCTTTGATAGCTCTGTAAAATATTTATAAAAATAAGGTATGGTTTCAATTCCTTTTAAGTAATTCCATACACCAAAATGTTCGTTAGGTGAATGAATAGCATCTGAATTTAATCCAAACCCCATTAAAATAGTTTTACTTTTCAATTCTTTTTCAAATAAAGCAACAATAGGAATACTACCGCCACTACGTTGTGGAATAGGGGTAGTGCCAAATGTTTTTTCGTAAGCTTTGCTTGCCGCTTGGTAACCAGTATAATTAATTGGAGTTACATACCCTTGACCGCCGTGATGTGGTTTTACAGTAACTGTTACTGATTTTGGAGCAATGCTTTCAAAGTGATTTTTAAATAATTCGGCAATTTCTTTCCAATCTTGGTTGGGTACTAAGCGCATTGATATTTTGGCGTAGGCTTTAGAGGGGATAACTGTTTTGGCACCCTCGCCAGTGTATCCTCCCCAAATTCCGTTAACATCTAGAGTTGGTCGAATAGAGGTGCGTTCGTTAGTGGTGTATCCCATTTCACCGTACACATCATTAATAGCTAAAGCTTTTTTGTATGCTTCTAAAGAAAAGGGAGCTTTGGCCATTTCATCACGTTCTTTACGAGACAATTCTTCAACTTTATCATAAAACCCTGGAATGGTAATATGGTTGTTTTCGTCGTGTAAAGAAGCAATCATTTTAGTTAAAATATTAATAGGGTTAGCTACAGCGCCACCATATAACCCAGAATGTAAATCTCGATTAGGTCCTGTAACTTCTACCTCAACATAACTTAAGCCACGTAACCCAGTTGTAATTGACGGGATGTTGTTGGCAATCATTCCAGTATCAGAAATTAAAATGACATCGTTGGCTAATTTTTCTTTATTTCTTGGCACAAACCACGCTAAACTTTCAGAACCTACTTCTTCTTCGCCCTCAATCATAAACTTTATATTACATGGTAGGTTTCCTGAATTAGACATATATTCTAGGGCTTTTACATGCATATACATTTGCCCTTTATCATCGCAAGCACCACGAGCAAAAATTGCTCCTTCAGGATGTGTTTTAGTTTTTTTAATAACAGGTTCAAAAGGAGGAGAGTCCCACAGGTTTGTAGGGTCTGGTGGTTGTACGTCGTAATGCCCATATACCAAAACAGTTGGTAAATTAGGATCAATTATTTTTTCGCCATATACAATCGGATAGCCAGGTGTTTCGCAAATTTCTACGGTATCGCACCCTGCTTTTTCAAGACTTTTTTTAACTGCATCAGCAGTATTTAATACATCTTGGGAGTAAGCAGAATCGGCACTTACAGAAGGTATTTTTAATAATTCTATTAATTCGTTTACAAAACGAGTTTGATTGTTTTTGATATAAGTTTTAATATCGTTCATAGTAAGAAAAAAAATAAGTATTCAAAAATAGAAAAATATGGCGAAGTTTTTTGCAATTTCTAAGTATTGTTTATATTTGCAACCCAAAATGATTGCAGGCGTGGTGGAATTGGTAGACACGCTAGATTTAGGATCTAGTGCCGCAAGGTGTGAGAGTTCGAGTCTCTCCGCCTGTACAAAGAACCCTCAAATAATGAGGGTTCTTTTGTTTTATAGGGGTAACAGTATTTTGTATTGCCAAGATAAATATTCTAGGTTTCTTTAATAGTCTTTAAAAATATAAAGGCGAGGAGTAAAACCCAATTCAAAACGGACTTATTTTTAGTGTTTAAAAACACGATTAAACACACATAATATAGGTGTTGGTGTTAAAATGTATTGTATTGTTGTGTCGTTTTAAAAAAGGGGGGTTGTGTATAGTTAAGTATATAAAGAGCCGATAGAGGGACTCGAACCCACGACCTGCTGATTACAAATCAGCTGCTCTAGCCAACTGAGCTATATCGGCTTAATTTTAGATGCTACAAATATAAAATCATTTTTGATTTTGTCAAATATTTATTTGTTTTTGTAAGTCAATAATTCGTAAAAAAAATAACAACTCTCCTTTATAGTTTACGGCAGTAGATTGGTTGCTTATTTAAACCCATACATTTTATGATTTCTAATTTCATATTTAAGTTAGAGAGTCGTTTTATAAATTGTACTATTATTATGAAAATAAATCGATACAGTTCGTCGACACTTTTTTGAACTTTATGTATTATAATAAAGCTATTGAGCTAATATTTTGTTTACTAAAGCCTTTCCGTAAATATCTTTGAACTTAAATCTAGTATAGATATTGTTAATTAATAAAAGATATATATTTTTCTTAAAGTTTAAAAATAATAGATAAAATATTGTATTTTTTTTAAAAAAATATCATATTTGTGTTAGATATTTTAATTATCCTCTTTTTTTTTAGAATTAGATTTAAATATTGTCAACTAGTAAGTTATGAACAAAAGGGCTGTTAACATAAACTCTAGGGTGAAAAAATACATAGTTATTTCTTTTTTATGTGTTTTTACTATTCTTACCCAAGCTGCTTTTAGCAAAAGTATTATATCAAATAATACAAATAAAGAAAATAATTTTTTCATTGATAATAGTTTGCCACAAAAAGATTATTTGCTTGAACAAATAACCTTTTTTAAAAGCGGTAAAGTATTTCAATTGTTTTCGCATGGTAAACCAGGAGAGTTATTACTTGAAGGTGAATGGAAGAATGCTATGCAAATAGCTGAGTTTTTAAAACAAAAGCTAAGTAATAGTAGGGTTGCCCAAGTAAATATTTATGGGTGTGAGTTTGCTAAAGGAGTTAAAGGGCAAAGAGCTGTTGCGTATTTAGAAAAAGTATTACACGTTTCTGTGGCAGCTTCTACCAATGTTACTGGTAAAAATGGTGATTGGCAATTAGAATATAATAAAAATAATAATACGTCGATACTTCAGCTGAAGTATCCTTATTCATTACAATGTGCTGATATGACTCCGACTGGAGATTGTGATGGTGATGGTATTCCCAATTCTGAAGAAGGATTGGTTCAAATTTGTGATTTAGATTTTGATTTTAGTGGTATCAATACAGGTACTCCTTCTGTAGGTACACTTTTTACAAGTAGACCTATTAATTCTGGAACTACAGATACTTTTTCACTTGCGGTTACAGATCTTATAGCTCCAGCTGATAAATCATGGAAAGAACTAAGAGGTAACAGTACAGGAGATATCGCCTTAGCTAGAAATAAGGATGGAGAATTTGAAGTTACATTAACATTTGATCAACCGACAGATTTTACGATTAATGAAAATATTGAATTAGGAGGTAATACGGCTCAAGCTGACCGGTGGACATTTACCCATGATGGTAATATGACTATTGATGATCCTAATGGTGAGAGTTTTATAGTAGACAGTCAAACACCAACTTCAACAACCATTACCATGTTGAGTGCTGATAATGATTATCAGTTTAATTTTATGGGGGTAACAACATTGGCAATGCGTTTTACAGCGCTTGCTAACGATAACACCAGTATTTTTAATTTATCTCAGTGCCGTTATGAATCTACTGATACCGATGGTGATGGTACACCTGATTATTTAGATACAGATTCTGATGACGATGGTATTCCTGATTCAGTTGAAGCAGGAGCAGATCCAACAAGCCCTGTAGATACTGATGGTGATGGTATTATTGATGCTTTAGACATCGATAGTGATGGTGATGGCATACTTGATTCTTTAGAGGCAGGTTCAGATGCAAGTAATCCTATTGATTCAGACAACGACGGTGTTCCAGATTATCAAGAAACCGATAGTGATGGTGATGGTATACTTGATGCTACTGAGGCAGGTTCTGATTTAACGCAACCTATAGATACTGACTCGGATAGTATCCCAGATTTTCAAGACACCGATAGTGATGGCGATGGCATTCCAGATGCTGAAGAAGGGGTAGCTGATGCAGATAATGATGGTATCCCAAATTATTTAGATACTGATGCTGACGGTGATGGCATTCCAGATGCTGAAGAAGGGGTAGCTGATGCAGATAATGATGGCATACCAAATTATTTAGATACCGACGCTGACGGCGACGGTATACCTGATGCAATAGAAGGTACTGTAGATGCAGATGCTGATAATATCCCTAACTATTTAGATGTTGATAGTGATGGCGATGGTATACCTGATGAAACTGAGGGTACTGTTGATACCGACGGTGATGGTACGTCTAATTATTTAGACACCGATAGTGATGGTGATGGCACACCTGATGCTACTGAAGGTACAGCTGATGCTGATGGTAATGGGGTGCCTGATTATTTAGAAGCACCAACTGCAGGTTCGCCAGGTGATGCTGATGGTGATGGCATACCCGATGCTGATGACCCCGATGATGATAACGATGGTATCCCTGATACTGTTGAAGCACCCGCTTGTACCTATACTAATGATGGTATGGGAGGGATTAATTTGAATGCTAATTATCCTGATCCACTTACATATGGTGGTGGCTCTGCGGGTTATCCGTTTGATGGAGCCTATTTGTATAGAAGAGTAAACGGAGTAATTTCTAATAATAAAGGGAGTGTAACTTATGATTTTGAAACCACTCAAACAGGTCTTCTTTTTGGTTTTGCTAATGTAGATTTTAGAAGAAGATGGTTTACTGATTTAAATGGCAATATTCTTAATTTAGAATTAGTTAGTGATAATAGTGTTGGTTCACAAACGGTGGTGGGTTATGCCGCAGATTTAGGGCATGATGCTCTTTGGGATGTAGATGATGCTACTTATGGTAAAGGTAAATCAGCCAATGGTGTGCTAAAAATATTAGGTACTTATGATGGGGTAATCATGCATTACGACCTAAATACAACAAGTACTGTCAATAGTAACGATGGATGGGTTGGAGGTTTCTTGTCTGAGCAATGTTCTTCGGCAGATACTGACGGCGATGGTATACCCAATTCTCAAGATTTAGATTCAGATGGCGATGGTATCCCTGATGCTGTAGAAGCAGGGGCAGACCCTACTAATCCTGTAGACACAGATGGCGATGGTATCCCTGATTATTTAGATACTGATTCAGATGGCGATGGTATTCCTGATAGTGTTGAAGGTACTACTGATACGGATGGTGATGGTACCCCCGATTATTTAGATACCGACTCTGATGGTGATGGAATTCTTGATAGTGTTGAAGGTACTGTAGACACTGATGGTGATGGTGTTATTGATGCTTTAGATACCGATAGTGATGGTGATGGTGTTCCTGATGCCGTTGAAGTGGGGGCTGACCCTACTAATCCTATAGATACGGATAG
Organism: Tenacibaculum sp. UWU-22; assembly: GCF_041021355.1. NCBI lineage: Bacteria > Pseudomonadati > Bacteroidota > Flavobacteriia > Flavobacteriales > Flavobacteriaceae > Tenacibaculum > Tenacibaculum sp. UWU-22. The sequence goes on from NZ_JBFNGP010000003.1 coordinate 261,849, forward strand.
CGATGGTATCCCTGATTATTTAGATACCGACAGTGATGGTAATGGTGTTGCCGATGCTGTTGAGGTAGGGGCAGACCCCTCAAATCCAACCGATAGTGATGGCGATGGTATTGCTGACTATTTAGATACCGACAATGACAATGATGGTGTAAGCGACATTACTGAAATAGGTTCGGATCCAACAAATCCTATAGATACGGATAGCGATGGTATCCCCGATTATTTAGATACCGACTCAAATAACGATGGTATTTCGGATGCTATACAGGCAGGTTCAGATCCAACAAATCCGATAGATACCGATGGTGATGGTATCCCTGATTATTTAGATACCGATAGTGATGGTGATGGTATTCTTAATGTTGATGAAATTGGAAGCGACCCTGCTAATCCAATAGATAGTGATGGTGATGGTACCCCCGATTATTTAGATATAAATAGTGACCGTGATGGTGATGGTATTCCCGATGCGGTTGAGGTAGGTAGTGATCCTTCAAATCCTACCGATACTGATAATGATGGTATCCCCGATTATTTAGATACGGATAGTGATGGTGATGGTATTGCAGACGCTGTCGAAGTAGGTGCAGACCCTACTAGCCCTAATGATACTGATAATGATGGTATCCCCGATTATTTAGAAACCGATTCAGATGGCGACGGTATACCTGATGCTACAGAAGTTGGTTCTGATGTAACGAATCCAGTTGACTCAGATGGTGATGGTATCCCAGACATGGCTGATTTAGACAGTGATGGCGATGGTATTTCAGATGCTATTGAAGGAGCTGGTGATACCGATAATGATGGTATTCCAAATTATTTAGATTTAGACAGTGATGGTGATGGTATTCCAGATGCTGTAGAAGGAGCTGCTGATGCAGATAATGATGGTATTCCAAATTATTTAGATACGGATAGTGATGGCGACGGTATCCCTGATGCTGTTGAAGGAATTGGAGACCCTGATGGTGATGGTATTTTAAATTATTTAGATACGGATAGTGATGGTGATGGATTATTAGATGTAGATGAAGCGGGTCCAGATCCAAACAATCCTTTAGATAGTAATAACGATGGTGTACCTGATTATCAAACCGAAAATAGTGCCGATTTAGATACCGATGGTGATGGTATTCCAGACTCAGTTGAAGGTACTGGTGATGTTGATAACGATGGTATTCCTAACTATCAAGATTTAGATAGTGATGGTGATGGCATACCAGATTCTCCTGATGGACTTATTGATACCGATGGAGACACTGTTCCTAATTATTTAGATACCGATAGTGATGATGATGGTATTCTTGACAGTGTTGAGGCAGGAAGTAATCCTATTCAACCCATTGATACTGATGGTGATGGTATTCCTGATTTTAAAGAAACGGATTCAGATGGTGATGGTATCCCAGATGCTGTTGAAGGTGCGGGAGATGTTGATAATGATGGTATTCCTAACTATCAAGATTTAGATAGTGATGGCGATGGTATTCCAGATACTGAAGAAGCAGGTTCAGATCCAACCAATCCAGTAGATACTGATAACGATGGTGTTCCCGATTATTTAGATGCCGATGCTGATGGCGATGGTATTCCTGACAGTATAGAATATGGTAATCCTACAGAATCACCTTTAGACACAGATGGTGATGGTATCCCTGATTATTTAGATACGGATAGTGATGGAGATGGGTTACTTGATAGCTTTGAAGCAGGTTCAGACCCAACAAATCCTATAGATACAGATAGTGATGGCGTTCCTGATTTTCAAGAAACAGATAACGATGGTGATGGTATTCCTGATGTTTTAGAAGTAGGTTCAGACCTTTCAAATCCTATAGATACCGATGGTGACACTATACCTGATTATTTAGATTCAGATTCAGATGGCGATGGTATCCCTGATGCTATAGAAGCTCTTCCAACTGGATTAACCCCAACCGACACAGATGGTGATGGTACTCCTGATTATTTAGATGCAGACTCAGATAATGATGGTATACTAGATGCTATTGAAATAGGTTCAGACCCAACCAATCCAGTAGATACTGATGGTGATGGTATACCTGATTATCAAGATACGGATAGTGATGGCGATGGTATTCCTGATTCAGTAGAAATAGGTTCAAATTCTTCAAACCCTACTGATAGTGATGGCGATGGTATCCCTGATTATTTAGATACGGATAGTGATGGTAATGGTATTCCCGATGCTGAAGAGGTAGGTTCAGACCCCTCAAATCCAACCGATAGTGATGGCGATGGTATTGCTGATTATTTAGATACCGACAATGACAATGATGGTGTAAGTGACATTACTGAAATAGGTTCAGATCCAACAAATCCAATAGATACCGATGGTGATGGTATCCCTGATTATCAAGATATTGATAGTGATGGCAATAATATTTCAGATTTAGAAGAAGTAGGGATAGACCCAACGAACCCTATAGATACCGATGGTGATGGTATCCCAGATTATCTTGATGTCGATAATGACAATGACGGAATAAGTGATATAATAGAGGTAGGAGACTCAGTGAATTTGATAGATACCGATAGTGATGGTATCCCAGATTATTTAGATACTGATAGTGATGGCGATGGTATTCCTGATATTATTGAAGGTAATGATGATATGGATGGTGATGGAATTCCTAATTATCAAGATACCGATAGTGATGGTGATGGACTATTAGATGCAGATGAAGCGGGCTCAGACCCAACCAATCCAGTAGATTCTAATGAAGATGGTGTTGCTGATTATTTAACGGTAAATTCATCAGGAGATTCAGATGGCGATGGTATTCCAGACAGTGTAGAAGGAACAACAGCTGATACTGATAGTGATACAACATTAAATTATTTAGATACCGATAGTGATGGCGACGGTATACCTGATGCAATAGAGGCAGGTTCAGACCCAGCTAATCCAGTAGATACCGATAACGATGGTGTTCCAGACTATTTAGATTTAGATAGTGACGGCGATGGTATTCCTGATTCGGTAGAGGCAGGTTCAGATCCAACGAGTCCAGTAGATAGTGATGGTGATGGTATTGCTGATTATCTTGAGACCGATTCTGATAATGACGGTATTCTTGATTCGGTAGAAGTAGGTTTAGATTTAACCAATCCATTAGATACAGATAACGACGGTATTCTTGATTATCAAGATACGGATAGTGATGGTGATGGTATTCCGGATGCTGTTGAAGTAGGTTCAGACGCATCAAATCCAATAGATAGTGATGGTGATGGTATTCCGGATTATCAAGATACGGATAGCGATGGTGATGGTATTCCAGATGTTGTTGAAGTAGGTTCAGATCCATCAAATCCTACTGATAGTGATGGTGATGGTATTCCTGATTATTTGGATACGGATAGTGATGGTAATGGTATTCCAGATGCCGTTGAAGTAGGTTCAGACGCATCAAACCCTACTGATAGTGATGGAGATGGTATCGCTGATTATTTAGATACCGACAATGATAATGATGGTAT
>NZ_JBFNGP010000003.1:265453-269369 GCF_041021355.1 Tenacibaculum sp. UWU-22
GCAATAGAGGCAGGTTCAGACCCCGCCAATCCAGTAGACACCGATAATGATGGTATTCCTGATTATTTAGATTTAGATAGTGACGGCGATGGTATTCCTGATTCGGTAGAGGCAGGTTCAGACCCAACAAACCCAACGGATTCAGATGGTGATGGTATTGCTGATTATCTTGAAACGGATAGTGACGGCGATGGTATTCCTGATTCGGTAGAAGTAGGTTTAGACCCAACCAGCCCAGTAGATACCGACGGTGATGGTATCGCTGATTATCAAGATACGGATAGTGATGGCAATGGTATTCCAGATGCCGTTGAAGTAGGTTCAGATGCTTCAAATCCAACCGATAGTGATGGAGATGGTATCGCTGATTATTTAGATACCGACAATGATAATGATGGTATAAGTGATGTTGCCGAAATAGGCAATGCTACCAATCCAGTAGATACCGATAATGACGGTATCCCTGATTATTTAGATACTGATAGTGATGGCGATGGTATTCCAGATGCTATTGAAGGTAATGGCGATGTAGATGGCGATGGTATTCCTAATTATCAAGATACCGATAGTGACGGCGATGGATTATTAGATGCGGATGAAGCAGGTTCAGATCCAACGAATCCAGTAGATTCTAATGAAGATGGTGTTGCCGATTATTTAACGGTAAATTCACCAGGAGATTCAGATGGCGATGGTATTCCAGACAGTGTAGAAGGAACAACAGCCGATACCGATAGTGATACAACATTAAATTATTTAGATATTGATAGTGATGGAGATGGTATCCCTGATGCAATAGAGGCAGGTTTAGACCCAACCAATCCAGTAGATACTGATAATGATGGCATTCCTGATTATTTAGATTTAGATAGTGACGGCGATGGTATTCCTGATGCAATAGAGGCAGGTTCAGACCCATCAAATCCAATGGATTCAGATGGTGATGGTATTCTAGATTATTTAGATACTGATAGTGATGGCGATGGTATTCTAGATGCTGTTGAGGTAGGTGCTGATTCAACAAATCCATTAGATAGTGATGGTGATGGCATTTTCGATTATTTAGATTTAGATAGTGATAATGATGGTATTTTAGATGCTGTAGAAGCAGGTACGGATTCTGCTAATCCAAAAGACTACGACGATGATGGTGTACCGAATTATTTAGATTTAGACAGTGATGATGATGGCTGTCCCGATGCAATAGAGGGCGATGGCAGTTATGCCTTAACAGATTTACAGGGTGATGATAGTTTAGGCACAACGGTAGATTCAGATAGTTCAAGTGCAACTTATGGGGTACCTGTAGTATCACCAGCAACGAGTGCTGTAGTTCAAGGAATAGGCAGTAGTGAAGATGAGAACACGTTTAGCCCAGCCTGTTTTGATTCAAAATTAGGCAGTTCAAAAAGTGTTGGTGAGCCTACGTTAAATCCAGACGGCACGATTGATGTTGCGTATACCATTACCGTAAAAAACATGGGCGATTCGATGTTGAGTTCCCTTGTTTTAGAAGATGATTTAACAGCCGCTGATCAATTAGGTGGCGCCTTTACGCCGAGTTCGGCAACAGATAGCAGTGGCGGGGTATTAGTAGCGCCAGTGGTAGCGTTGACCAATACCAGTGGCGATTCGGTAGCGCCAACAGCAAATACAGCTTACGATGGCGGTAGTGCTAATAGCGGCTTATTTGATGCTACGGCAAGTGCTTTAGCTCCAGGAGATGAATTAACAGTAACCTTTACGGTACGCGTAGACCCGAATGCTAGTGGAGCTGCAGATCCGTTACAAAACACGGCTACCGTAAAAGGGACTGATCCAAGTGGTACAACGGTATCAGACAAGACCGATTCAGGAGATGAACCAACAACCAATCCAGGAGAAGATGTGGGTACTCCAACGCCATTAACACCTCCTGCAACGAATCCAGAATTAGGTAGTTCAAAAGAGTTGGTGTCTATGACTTCAAATGCTGATGGTACGGTTGATGCGGTTTATAGCGTTTTAATAGAAAACACAGGTAATGTTAATATAAACAACCTTACCTTATCAGATAACCTTTCTTTGGCTAGCCAATTAGGCGGTGCTTTTACCCCAAGTTCGGCAGCCGATAGTAGTGGCGGGGTATTAGTAGCACCAGAGGTTACACTCACCAATACGAGTGAAAATTCGGTAGCGCCAACAGCAAATACAGCCTATGATGGCGGTAGTGCCAATAGCGGTTTATTATTAGGTACCGATGGTTTATTAGCCCCTGGCGATCAAGTTACGGTAACCTTTACGGTACGCGTAGATCCGAATGCCAGTGGAGCTGCAAATCCGTTACAAAACACGGCTACAGTAAAAGGTGCCGATCCAAGTGGAGCCTCGGTAGAAGATAAGAGTGATAGCGGAACAAGTCCAACGTCTAATGCAGGCGAAGGCGTAGGCGTGCCAACGCCATTAACGCCCCCAACAACGAATCCAGAATTGGGTAGTTCAAAAAGTGCGGGTGAGCCTACGTTAAATCCAGATGGTACGTTTGATGTGGCGTATACTATTACGGTACAAAATATAGGCGATGTTAACATAACAGCGTTAACATTAAGTGATAACCTAACTTTAATCAATCAATTGGGTAGTGCCTTTACGCCAAGTTCAGCTAGTGATAGCACAGGCGGTGTTTTGGTAGCTCCAGTTGTTGCGTTAGAGAAAAAAGATGAAACCAGTAATTCGGTAGCACCAACGGCAAATGCAGGATATGATGGCGGTATTGCTAATAGTGGTTTATTATTGGGTACGGATGGTTTATTAGCTCCTGGCGATAAATTTACGGTAACCTTTACGGTACGGGTAGATCCGCATGCCAGTGGCGCTCCCTCACCATTACAAAACACGGCTGTTGCGAGTGGTAAAGACCCCAGTGGTTCAACAACAGAAGACAGAACGGATAATGGAGACAATCCGACAGCCAATGCCGGCGAGGGCGTAGGTACGCCAACGCCATTAACCCCACCTGCGATGACTCCCAAGTTGGGTAGTGCTAAAAGTGCAGGAGAGCCTACGTTAAATACTGATGGCACCCTAGATGTTGTTTATACGATTATAGTAAAAAACATGGGCGATGTTGATATAGAAAAATTAACCTTATTAGATGACCTTACTTCTCCAGATCAATTGGGAAGTGCCTTTACGCCAAGTTTAGCTAGTGATAGCACAGGCGGTGTTTTGGTAGCCCCAGTTGTTGCACTCACCAATACGAGTGGTAAATCAGTAGCGCCAACGGCGAATACAAACTATAGCGGAGGTAATGACGGTTTATTATTAGGTACTGATGGTTTATTAGCTCCAGGTGATTATTTCACGGTAACCTTTACGGTACGTATGGATCCTCATGCTGTTGATGCTCCTTCTACCTTACAAAACACGGCTACAGCAGGGGGTACCGATCCAAGTGGTTCACCAGTAGTAGATAAAACTGATACGGGAGGTAATCCAGCAGCTAATCCAGGCGAAGAGACAGGTACGCCAACGCCAATAGTGGTTCCGGCAATGTCTCCAAAGTTAGGTAGTGCGAAGAGTGCTAGTGAGCCCGTAGCTAATTCAGATGGTACGTTTGATGTGGTTTATACCATTGTAGTAGAAAACATGGGCGATGTAGATATAGATAAGTTAACTTTAGTAGATGATTTAACAGCAGCAGATCAATTAGGCGGAGCCTTTACAGCGAGTAGTGAATCAGATAGTAGTGGCGGAGTATTAGTAGCCCCAGTTGTTGCACTCACCAATACGAGTAAAAAATCAGTAGCGCCAACGGCGAATTCAGCCTATGATGGTGGTAGCTCAAATAGTGGCTTGTTAGTAGGTACCGATGGTTTATTAGCCCCAGGCGATAAAATTACGGTAAGCTTTACGGTACGTATCGACCCTCATGCTA
>NZ_JBFNGP010000004.1:0-253204 GCF_041021355.1 Tenacibaculum sp. UWU-22
TTACCTATTTCAATTCTGTCGTTCAATTCTTTTTCAAAAACATCTTTAGGTTTAGTTAAGACAACTTCCTGTTTTTCGATTGGTATTTTCTTTTTTGCCATTGGTTGGTTTTGCTTGTTGCTAACGTCCAAATATACAGAATTCATTTTAATTTATCTTTATAAATTCGGCATAACCATACTTATAAAAACAAAATAATACCCTTAAAAGTTCGATATCTACTAATAATTTCATAAATTGCTATGAATTACACATTTTTAAAATGCAGAACTCATGATACATGTTGAAAATGAAATAAAAACTTTTGTAAAAATGTTAACCATTCAAAACTATGCTAAACAAACCATAGCATCGTATCAATATTCTGTTAAACAATTTTTAAAAGCATTTAAAAAGTATAAAATAGATGCTATAATGCCTCTTAATATAAGTAATTATTTACACCATTTAATAACTTCTCAAAATATTAGCGTTTCCACACAAAAAATGACATTAGCAGCAATTGGTAAGTTTTTTGAGTTAAATTATAATACCATTTTACCGCTAAAATCATTGTACCCAAAACGTAAAGAAAAACAGTTGCCAAAATCGTTAAGTAAAAACGAAATTCAACGTCTTATTTCAGTAACAGAAAATATAAAACATAAGTGTATAATTATGTTACTTTACAGTTCAGGGTTGCGTATAAGTGAATTATTAAATTTAAAAATTTCGGATATTGATTCTAATAATATGATTATCCATATATATAAATCGAAGGGAAATAAAGACCGTAAAGTAATGCTTTCAGAAACCGCTCTTCAGAGATTACGCACCTATTACAAAGCGTATAAACCTGTTAAATATTTGTTTGAAGGATATAATAACACAAAATACTCGGCAAGTAGTGTACAAAAAATGGTAAAACGTATGGCTTTTATTGCCAATATTAATAAGTATGTAACCCCTCACATTTTGCGACATAGCTTTGCAACACATCTTATTGAAAATGGTACTGACATACGCTATGTTCAAGAGCTTTTAGGACATCATTCTATAAAAACTACACAAATTTACACTCATATTACCGATATAACAAAGTCTAAAATTAAAAGTCCGTTAGATGCATTAAGCTAATAGAGTGTTTAAAAAAATGTTAAATTTATACTAACGAAGTAACCTTTAGCTATTAAATGGGTCTTACTAAATATAACACACTAAAATTAGTGATTATAAATTAGTTAGTTTTTAATAGTTAATAAAAAAGAGCTGGTATTTTTTTAAAAAATTCCAACTCTTTTTTTTAAAAACAAACTCTCGTGTTATTTTATTTAGAATTTAAGCGAAAGCCCTAGTATTATTTGATTTACTCGAGTATCAAAATTTACGTTGCCTTGCGTATTGTTATCTACAAATTTAGTTTCGGTATCCGATAAAGCTCTTTCCCATCGTAAATCAAGACCAACTTTACCAAACTCAATACCTGCACCAAACTGTAGCCCTAATGAAAAACCATCTGAATTGAGCTCTTTTAAATCGTTAAAATCAAAATCAGATTTTAGTATGTATTGAAAAGAGGGGCCCGCAAAAATATTGCCGATACCAAAAATTTTAGTACCTAGTAAAATAGGGAGGTCAATTTTCTTAAAATCATAAGTGGTTTTAGATGAATTTGACTCACCCTCAGGGGTGTAAACTACCTCGTTTTTTAACTGTGTGTAAACTAATTCAGGACGAATGTACAGGCCTATAAGTGGTAATTTGCCACGTAACCAAACTCCCACATGGTATCCTGTTTTACTTTTAGCTCCAGAAAACACATCGTTTTTTACGTCTTGAAATGAATCAGAATTGTAGTTAATACCAGCTTTAATACCGCCTTGTAGTTGACCAAACGACATTTGATTTACCCCAACTAATAAAAAGCATACTAAGATTAGTTTTTTCATAATTATTTTGTTTTTGGTTAGCCTTTAAAACGATAAAAAATGAAAAATAGTTTATTTTCGATTAATAACTTTTTCTACAGCCTTTATAATTGCTTTGTCGTTTAGGTGATATTTTTCCATTAATTGATCAGGCGTTGCTGATTCTCCAAAACTATCGTTTACAGCAACAAATTCTTGTGGGGTAGGGCGCTTTTGCGATAAACATCGAGCTACGCTTTCGCCTAAACCACCAAATTTGTTATGTTCTTCGGCGGTTACAATACAACCTGTTTTAGCTACGGATTTTAAAATAGCATCTTCATCTAATGGCTTTATAGTGTGTATATTAATAACTTCTGCTGTAATTCCTTTTTCTTCTAATTGTTCTGCTGCTTGTAAGGCTTCCCAAACCAAATGTCCAGTTGCTACAATCGTTACATCACTACCTTCAGTTAAGGTAATAGCTTTACCAATTTCAAATTTAGTTTCAGGCATAAACACAGGAACTTTAGGGCGTCCAAAACGTAAATATACAGGGCCTTTATGCTCGGCTATAGCAATAGTAGCGGCTTTAGTTTGGTTGTAATCGCAAGTGTTAATTACGGTCATGCCTGGTAACATTTTCATCAAACCAATATCTTCTAAAATTTGGTGTGTAGCCCCATCTTCGCCTAAAGTTAATCCTGCGTGTGACGCACAAATTTTTACGTTTTTACCAGAATATGCAATAGATTGTCTAATTTGATCGTACACTCTACCTGTAGAAAAGTTAGCAAAGGTTCCTGTAAAAGGAATTTTTCCGCCAATAGTCATCCCTGCAGCAATACCCATCATATTTGCCTCGGCAATACCTATTTGAAAAAAGCGTTCTGGATGATTTTTTTCAAAATCATTCATTTTTAAAGAACCTGTTAAGTCTGCACATAATGCAACTACGTCTGGATTTTTTTTGCCTAATTCTGTTAAACCGTCACCAAAACCAGATCGGGTATCCTTTTTTTCTGTGTACGTGTATTTTTTCATCTATTTGTTTTTTATAACACCTTGTTATATATGTGTTTAGTTGTAATAATGGTGTCGGTTAGCATTGTTAACCAAATTCTGCTATTTATTTTATTAAAATTAAAACAATACTTTATCAAAAGTGTTTTGTGTTGTTTTTTGGGCTTCAAAAATAAGAATAATATTGTGGGTTTGTTTATAAATTAAGTAATTCTTTATACAGTTTATGAACAGGCAACCCCATTACATTAAAATAACTTCCTTTTATTTTGCGTATACCTATTTTACCAATCCACTCTTGTATTCCGTAAGCACCAGCTTTATCGTAGGGTTGATAGTTTTTTATGTAATAATCAATTTCGGTATTTGATAATTTTTTAAAAAATACTTTAGTAGTACAATGTATAACTTTTTCAGCATTTTTATTTTTTATGCAAACAGAAGTAATTACTTTATGTTTTTTACCCGAAAGTTTACTAAGCATGGTAAATGCTTCTTCGTAATTTTTGGGTTTACCTAAAGCTTTGTTTTTTAACCAAACAATAGTGTCTGAAGTAATAAGAAGATCATTTTTGTTGAGTTCAGCTTCAAAAGCTCTTGCTTTTAAAAGAGCTAAAAAATCGGTAATTTGTTTTCCTTTTAATTTAGGAGGATAAATTTCTTCAATTTTTTTAAGGCGAATTTCAAAATCTGTGGTTACTGTTTTTAATAACTCTTGTCTTCTAGGAGAGCCAGAAGCTAAAATAACCGTATAATTTTTTAGTTTTTCTTGTAGCATTTAATTTAAAATCAAGTAAACTATTATTTAAAATTCTTTTTAATTCGAGCTAAGTCTCGTTTATTATCGCGGTCTTTGATTGTTTCGCGTTTGTCGTGAAGTTTTTTTCCTTTGGCTAAGGCTATTTCTAGTTTGGCAAATCCATTTTCGTTAATAAACAAGCGTAACGGAACAATGGTGTTTCCTTTTGCTTCAACATCTTTTTTTAAACTTCGCAATTCACGTTTGTTTAGCAATAACCTACGCTCGCTTTTGGGTTTATGGTTAAATTGATGGCCATAAATATATTCTTCAATATACATGTTAATCACAAACAATTCTCCTCGGTCGTTAAATTCGCAAAAGCTTTCGGTAATACGCGCTTTACTTAGCCTAATCGATTTTATTTCGGTGCCTGTTAACTGAATTCCTGCAATATATTTGTCGATTATTTCGTATTCAAAACGCGCCTTTTTATTTTGTATGTTAATTTTTTTTTGCACTTAATTATTAGGTTAAATGGTAATGGTAACGAAAATCTTGTTTAAAGTTAAGGAATATTTAAATATTTATGGGTTTGTAAGGATATTTTCCACTTCGGATTTTTCATTACATACTCAATAAGTAAAGGAATCATTTTTTCTTTATTACTCCATTCGGGCTGTAAAAATAGCTGACAATTTTCGCATACTTTTTTAGCTTGTTCTTCTGCAAATAAAAAATCGTTCTTATTGTAGATAATCATTTTTAATTCATCGGCATTTTTATAGGCTTCAAGTAAGGGTAGTTTTGTTTTTTTGGGTGATAAACAAAACCAGTTCCAAACACCAGATAATGGATAGGCTCCAGAGGTTTCAATATGGGTTCGTATGCCTTTTTGTTGCAATTGTTGGGTAATGTAGTTTAAATTCCACATTAACGGTTCTCCACCAGTAATTACAACAGTATTAGCATATTTTTCGGCATTTTTAACAATTAAATCGGTTTGTGTTGGTGGGTGTAAATCGGCATTCCAACTTTCTTTAACATCACACCAATGGCATCCTACATCACAGCCTCCAATTCTAATAAAATAAGCAGCGGTACCTGTATAAGCGCCTTCGCCTTGTATGGTATAAAATTCTTCCATTAAAGGAAGCATTTTGCCAACATTAATTAATTCGTGTACTTCTTTTTTTACCATAAGTATGCAAAGATATACAACATTCAAATTTTATAACGGTTTTAGTAAATGATTTTTCCTATTTTTACATGATTTTTTAATAGAAACAAAACTATGAGTAAGACAGACGAATTTTTAAATTACATTAACGAAGGATACGAAACCAAAGGAGAGTATATTAACTTGGGAGCGGCTATGTTAGGCGAAGAAACCATTACAGACGCTTTTGTAAAAATTCCTCTAAAAACTTTAAATAGGCACGGATTAATTGCAGGTGCCACAGGTACAGGTAAAACAAAAACGCTACAAGTATTGGCCGAAAACATGTCTGATAAAGGGATACCTGTATTATTGATGGATGTTAAAGGAGATTTAAGTGGGTTGGCTGAGCCAAGTCCAGGAAATCCGAAAATTGATGAGCGCCACGCTAAAATAGGTTTTCCGTTTGAAGCTAAGAAATTTCCAGTAGAAATTTTATCCATATCAGAACAAGATGGTGTGCGTTTACGAGCTACAGTTTCTGAATTTGGACCTGTTTTATTATCTAGAATTTTAGATTTATCAGAAACTCAATCGGGTATTGTTTCTATTATTTTTAAGTACTGTGATGATAATCAATTGCCCTTATTAGATTTAAAAGACTTTAAAAAAATATTACAATTTATTACTCAAGAAGGAAAAGAAGATATACAGTCTGAATATGGATTAATATCAACTTCAAGTACAGGAGCAATTTTAAGAAAAGTAGTAGAGATAGAACAACAAGGCGGAGATTTATTTTTTGGTGAAAAATCGTTTGATGTTGAAGATTTAACTCGAGTTGATGAAGATGGAAGAGGGGTTATTTCAATACTTCGATTAACCGATATTCAAGACAAACCAAAGCTTTTTTCTACCTTTATGTTGCAGTTGTTAGCTGAAGTTTATGAAACTTTTCCAGAACAAGGTGATAGTGGTAGACCCGAATTAATTATTTTTATCGACGAGGCGCATTTAGTGTTTAGTGAAGCATCAAAAGCGTTATTAGATCAAATAGAGAGTATTGTAAAACTTATTCGTTCAAAAGGTGTTGGGTTGTATTTTGTAACCCAAAATCCTGAAGACGTGCCAGAAGATGTATTAGCTCAATTAGGGTTAAAAGTACAGCATGCTTTAAGAGCATTTACAGCTAAAGATAGAAAAGCCATTAAATTAGCCGCAGAAAACTATCCAGATTCAGCATATTACAAAACAGACGAAGTATTAACCCAATTAGGTATTGGTCAAGCTTTTGTATCGGCTTTAAATGAAAAAGGAATACCAACCCCTTTGGCAAGAACTATGTTACGAGCACCAATGAGTAGAATGGATATTTTAACGCCGAAAGAAATTAAACAAGTACTCGATAACTCACGTTTAGTACCTAAATACAATGAAAATATTGACCGAGAAAGTGCTTATGAAATTTTAAATGATAAAATTGAAAAGATAAATAAAGATAAAATAGAAGAAGCTCGTGAAGAAGAAGCTGAAAAAACAAAACGTAAAAGTACCTCTTCAAGATCTCGAAGCTCAATAAACCCCGTGGTAAAAGTGTTAACAAGTGCTACATTTATTAGAGCTGCTTTTGGAATTTTAAAAAAAGTAATGAAATAGATAAATTTAAACACCCTTTAATTCAAATGACTAAAAACACCCTAAAACTAGCAGCTATAATCTTTGTAAGCATATTTTTTGTGAAGTGCAATACCAGCGGAAAATTTGATGTTGCTAAAGGAAAAGTAGGCCAATTAACACCTAAAACTACTATAGATCAATTAGATAAAATATTTAAAAACGACTCTATTGTAAAAATTTTAAGTGAAGGCGCTAAAGGCGATAATTATTTTCAAGATGACGATGAATACGAAATATATGAAAAAGGAGGGAAGCATTTATTAACCATTGTGCCTAAAGAACAGTTAGATTCTACTTCAACTATAAAAAGTATTCAAATTTACGACGATCGCTACAAAACAAAATCAGGATTAAATATTCGTTCTACCTTTCAAGAAATTAATGCGAACACTAAAATTAATAAGGTAGAAACTTCGTTTTCTTCGGCTACCCTTTTTATAGATCAGCTTAATGCTACAGTTACAATTAATAAAGAAGATTTAGGGTTGAAAGATTTTAGTACACAAAAAGTAACCTTAGAACAAATACCCGACTTAGCTAAAATAAAATCGTTTATTATTTGGTTTAATTAAAAAATAATTGATTTTAATCGTGTTGTTTTTAAATAGCACTATGCACGAGTAATCCTCATAAAAAAACCTCACAAATTTAAAATTTGTGAGGTTTTTAATTTATAGTGTACAAAAATAGCTAACTGTGCTATTGTTTTAAAATTACATAACAAATAATCGTCTATAGTGCATTAAATCATATACTTTATCACTTAGTTCTTCTAAAAAGTCTTCGTTGTTTCGATTTTCCAGAACTTCATCGATTAAATTTACAATAGTTTCCATATCATCTTCTTTTAATCCACGGGTAGTAACCGCAGCAGTACCCACCCGAATACCTGAGGTAATAAAAGGCGACTCTGTATCAAAAGGCACCATGTTTTTATTAACCGTAATAGCAGCTTTTCCTAGTGCTTCTTCAGCTTCTTTACCGGTAATGTTTTTATTGCGTAAATCTATCAGCATCATATGGTTATCTGTTCCTCCTGAAATAATATGATATCCTTTAGCAATAAAAGCCTTTGCCATAGCTTGTGCATTTTGTTTTATTTGAATTTGATATTCTAAAAACTCATCGGTTAAAGCCTCGCCAAATGCTACTGCCTTAGCAGCAATAACGTGTTCTAACGGACCACCTTGATTACCTGGAAAAACAGCAGAGTTTATTAATGTAGACATTTTTTTTAGCTTCCCATTTTTTAAGGTTAAGCCTAGTGGATTATCAAAATCTTTTCCTATCATTATCATACCACCACGAGGGCCTCTTAATGTTTTATGAGTTGTAGTGGTTACAATATGGCAGTGTGGTAAAGGATCAGATAAAATACCTTTGGCAATTAAACCTGCAGGGTGCGAAATATCGGCCATTAAAATAGCATTTACGCTATCTGCAATTTCTCTAAAGCGTTTAAAATCAATATCTCTAGAATAAGCTGAAGCCCCTGCAATAATTAATTTAGGTTTGTGTTTTAGTGCTTGTGCTTCTAAGTGATTATAGTCAATTCTTCCAGTTTGTTCATCTACACCATAAAAAACAGGCTTGTATAATTTTCCTGAAAAATTTACAGGTGATCCATGTGTTAAATGCCCACCATGAGACAAATCAAACCCTAAAACCGTATCTCCAGGTTGTAAACAAGCTGCATATACAGCTGTATTTGCTTGGCTACCCGAATGAGGTTGTACATTTACATATTCGGCACCAAATAGTTCTTTAGCTCTATCTATAGCTATTTGCTCTACAATATCAACTACTTCACATCCGCCATAATACCTTTTATTAGGGTATCCTTCGGCATATTTATTAGTTAACACAGAACCTTGTGCTTGCATTACCTGATTACTTACAAAGTTTTCTGAGGCTATTAATTCTAATCCATTAAGTTGGCGTTCTTTTTCTTCTTGAATTAAATCAAAAATTTGATGGTCGTATTGCATAGTAAAAATTATTATAATAAAAGATTGTCAAAAGTAATAAAAAACATTTTGCTACTGATAACTTTCTGTTATATTTGGCAGACACTTTTTAACACTTAAACTAATATCGCAATGCTAATAACAGCCAATGACCCCAAAAGAAAATCTTGGTTAAATGTTGATAAAAATTCTGATTTTCCTATTCAAAATATTCCTTTCGGTGTTTTTTTAACTCGTGATGATATTATTACTATAGGTACTAGAATTGGCGATTATGCTATTGATTTAGGTGCTTTTCATCAATTAGGGTATTTTGATGGAATACCTTTAACAGATGATATGTTTCTTCAAGATACATTAAATGATTTTATTGCTGATGGCCGCAAAACTTGGCGTTTAGTACGCAATAGAATAGCTGATGTTTTTGATAGCACCTATAGTGCATTACGAGATAACGAAGAGCATAGAGAAAAAATAATTTTTAAAATAGAAGAAGTAGAAATGTTGTTGCCCGTAAGTGTGGGCGATTATACCGATTTTTATGCGAGTAAAGAGCATGCTACTAATGTAGGAAGCCTTTTTAGAGACCCTGAAAATGCGTTGTTACCTAACTGGCTACAACTTCCTGTAGGGTATCATGGTAGAAGTTCTTCAATTATTCAATCAGGCATTCCAGTTCGTCGTCCTGTTGGGCAATCTCGTCCAAATGAGGGAGAAACAACCCCTAATTTTGGTCCATCTAAATTATTAGATTTTGAGCTAGAAATGGCTTTTATAACTACGGCTTCTAATAATTTAGGAGAAAGAATTCCGATAGAAGAGGCTGAAGATTATATTTTTGGATTGGTATTGCTAAACGATTGGTCTGCTCGAGATATTCAATCTTGGGAATACGTTCCGTTAGGGCCTTTTTTAGGCAAAAACTTTGCTTCAACCATTTCTCCATGGATTGTTACCTTAGATGCTTTAGCACCTTTTAAAGTAGATAACCCAGAACAGGTGCATACACCTTTACCCTATTTACAAGTTGAAGGGAAAAAAAGTTACGATATTAATTTGCAAGTAGGGATTAAACCCGAAAATGCCACAGAAACCATTATTGTAAATTCTAACTTTAAATATATGTATTGGACCATGGCGCAACAATTAGCACATCATACGGTAAATGGTTGCCCTGTTAATGCTGGTGATATGATGGGTAGTGGCACTATTTCGGGACCAACAAAAGACAGTTTTGGCTCTATGTTAGAACTTACTTGGAAAGGGCAACACCCTATAACCCTAAACGATGGTACCCAACGTAAATTTATTAATGATAACGATACGGTTATTATACGCGGTTATAGTAAAAATAACGATGTTCGAATTGGTTTTGGTGAATGTGTAGGTAAAGTTTTACCAGCAAATAAATAAATATACCCATTGCTATAAAAATAGCAGTTAAAACAGTTTTGTTATAGGGCTAATTGCATTAAAACAGAATTATAAATACCGTTATTTTACCTTTTTTATTGGTTACCTAAAATAATAGGCATTCCATTTTTTCCAGAACCAATAATAACCACCTTACTATTCGATGACTCGGCAAGTTTTATTGTGGCTTCAATACCTTTGTCTTGTAAAATTTTGTCGGTTAATGAAGCACTTAAAATTTTATTAGCATCGGCTTTACCTTTTGCTTCAATAATTTGTTTTTGAGCTTCTTTTTGAGCAGTTACTAATCTAAACTCGTATTCTAGCGACTCTTGTTCTTGTTTTAATTTACGCTCTATAGCTTCTTTTATGGTACTTGGTAAGGTTACATCGCGAACCAATACCTCGTTTAATTGCACGTATTGCGATTCAAGAATTTTTTTAGTTTCTGTAAATATTTCATCTTGAATAGCATCGCGTTTACTCGAATATAACTGCTCAGGGGTATAGCGACCTACCACGCTACGAGCAGCAGAACGAATAGCAGGCTGAATAACTCTTTGTAAATAATTTTCACCAACATTTTGATGTAAATGTCCTAAATCTTTATATACAGGTTGATACCAAGCAGAGGCATCAATTTGAATTTCTAGTCCGTTAGAAGAAAGTACTTTCATTTTTTCAAATAATTCTTGTTGTCTAACCTCGTATATATGCATTTCATTCCAAGGCGCAACAATATGAAACCCTTCTCCGTAAGTTTTATCGGTTTCTACACCTCCGCCAAATGTTCGGTATAAAACACCAGCTTGCCCAGATTTTATGGTTTTGGTAGATTTTGAAATAAGAATAATTGCTAATACTACTAGTACTATAAAAAATATGCCTCGTTTTGGAGAGCGCATATCAAATTGTTTGATATTGTTCATGGGTTATATTTTGATACTATTCAAATATACTATTTTAATCACAATTATTTTCAACACACTTATCATTACTAGTTTCAAACTGTAAGGTAACATGTTGAATGTTTTGATGAGCCAATTGATGATTAATCTCTTTTTTTAGTTTTGAAATAATTTCAGGAGTATAATTTTTAGTATCTACATAGATATGCGTAGTTAAAGCATTTGTATTGGTGCTAATCGCCCAAATATGAGTGTGATGTACTTCTTTAACAAGTGGGTTTTTAAGTAATAAAGTGTTTATTTTTTCTGTATCAATATCTTTAGGTACACCATCTAAAGAAAGTTTAACACTTTCTTTTAACAAACCCCAGGTAGAAAAAATAATAACTAAGGCTATTATTAAACTAATAAAGGGGTCAATAATATTCCATCCCGTATAATAAATTACAATACCAGAAATTACCACACCAAACGAAACCAAAGCATCTACAACCAAATGTAAAAAAGCACCTTTTACATTAATATCATCTTTTTGACCTTTAAAAAATAAGAAAGCCGAGATTGTATTAATAAAAACACCAATGGTAGCGGTGATTATAATTACTTTTCCTGTAATTTCAGGTGGATTGTTAAACCGCTCTACTGAAGCTTTAACAATGTTAATTACAACGATAATTAATAAAACGGCATTAATTAATGATGCTAATATAGACGCTTTTTTATAACCATAAGTGTAAACCTTTGTAGCTGCTTTTTGCATTAATTTTAAACCAATTAACGAAATAATTAAACTAGCAACATCGCTTAAATTATGAGTAGCATCGGCTATTAAAGCGAGTGAATTATTTTTTAAACCAACAATGTATTCGATAAGAGTATAAGCAGCGTTTAAGAAAATACCAATGTAAAAAGCATTGTTTATTTGTGATAAACTAGCCACAGAATGATGATGGTGATCTTCGTGATTATGCCCTGTATGATTATGAGTCATAGAAACCTATTTTAGAATAAACAAAATTAAAGAAAAGGTATTTTATAAACTAAAAACAACTTTCTTTTTGTGTAACCATAAGTAAAAGTACACGATTTTTTACTACATTTAAAGGATGTTTTAGGGGCTGAATATAAATAATAGAATGTTTGTGTAAATAAAGTACGTAAAACTTGATAGATGAATAATTTTACTTTAAAAACATATCTAACTTCAAATCTAGACATTGATGAAAGCGAAATTTTATCTATCCAAAAAAATTGTTTGATAAAAGAATATGCAAAAGACGATTTTCTTTTACGAAACAATGAGCGTTGCCAACATATATTTTTTGTTGAAAAAGGGTTGCTAAAACAATATATGATTGATGCTAAAGGTAAAGAACACATTTTGCTTTTTGCTCCAGAAAACTGGTTTGTTACCGATATAGAAAGTGTTTATTTTAATCAACCATCACAGTATTTTATTCAAGCATTAGAACCTGCAAGAGTAGCTTTTATTGATGATGATTTTATAAGAAAATTAGAACAGAAAATCCCGAAATTTAGAGATTTTAATAATTTGATGTTGCATAACCAAATTAGAACCTTACAACGTAGAGTAATTATGCTAATGAGTCAAACGGCAGAAGAAAGGTATCAACAATTTATTAAAACGTATCCTGATATTTTATTGCGAGTGCCGCAAACCATGGTTGCTTCTTACTTAGGTATTACACCAGAAAGTTTAAGTCGTGTGCGTAGAGAGTTAGTAAATAAAAACTTTAAAAATTAATTTCTTATCATAGGTCAATGTACAGCTTATAAAGCAGTAGTAATTTTGCATTGTAATTATAAATGAATTAAAAATGAAAAAACGTAATGTAGAATTAGTGGTAAAACCAACACAAACACACTGGGTAGGCGATGGTTTTAAAGTGCATAACTTTATACCGAGTACTTATCGTTTAGAAATGGAAAGAATGAACCCTTTTATTTTGTTAGATTATAATTCGAAAATTAATTTTGCTCCTTCTCAAAAACCATTAGGTGTTGGTGTACATCCTCATCGCGGTTTTGAAACGGTAACTATTGCTTATAAAGGCCGAGTTCAACATCATGATAGTAGTGGTGGTGGCGGTATAATAGGAGAGGGTGATGTACAATGGATGACGGCAGCAAGTGGCGTTTTGCACAAAGAATATCATGAAAAAGAATGGAGTAAAAAAGGTGGTGAATTTCAAATGGTGCAATTATGGGTAAATCTACCCGCAAAAGATAAAATGGCAAAACCTAAATATCAAGCTATACCTAATACCGAAATGGGAAAAGTGGTATTAGAAAATAATGCAGGAGTTATAGAGGTAATTGCAGGTAATTATAACGAAGTAAAAGGCAAAGCGAATACTTTTACCCCCATACAGTTAATGAATGCTAAGTTAAATAAAGGAGGAGAAGCAACGTTTAATTTTCCGTTTAATTATAATACGGCACTACTTGTAATTGAAGGTAATATAACTGTAAATAATTCAGAAAAAGTGCCTACAGATAATTTTGTGCTTTTTGCAAATGATGGTGAAACCTTTACCATAACAGCTTCTGATAAGGCAACTGTACTTATTATGAGTGGAGAGCCTATAAATGAGCCTATTGCAGCTCATGGCCCCTTTGTTATGAATACGCGTAAAGAACTTATTCAGGCTTTTGAAGACTTTAATCAGGGTAAATTTGGATATTTAGAAGATTAATTTTAAATTTTAAAAGGTTTTAGGCTATTGCTTAAAGCCTTTTATAGTTAGGTGTAAATAAATAATAATGAAAACAGGAAGATTAGAAGCTTTTAGCGATGGTGTTTTAGCTATCGTTATTACCATAATGGTTTTAGAAATGAAAGTTCCAGAAGGCTCAAGTTTTGAGGCTTTAAAACCAATTATCCCTAAATTTTTATCGTATTTATTAAGTTTTATTTACTTAGGCATTTTTTGGAATAATCATCATCATTTATTTCAAGCCATTGAAAAAATAAATGGCAAAGTGCTTTGGGCAAATTTAGCCTTACTTTTTTCACTATCCTTAACACCCTTTACTACTGCTTGGATGGGCGAAAACAATTTTGAAAAATATCCGGTAATGCTTTATGGTGCCAATTTATTGTTAAGCGCCATAATATTTGCGGTTCTTGAAAACACGGCGGTTAAGCACGAAGGAAAAAATTCTGTTTTAGGACAAGCTTTAAAAAACACAGCTAAAGAAAAATTAACTATTATAGTATATTTAGTAGCATTAATAGCAACTTATTTTTTACCTTTATTAGGCATTATTGGCTATACAATAGTGGCTATTATATGGCTTATACCCGATAGTCGAATTGAAAAACAGTTAAAATAAAACGAGAAAATAATTAGCCTAAATTTTAATAAATGGGAAAGAAATTAGACTATATAACACAAGAGCTTAAAGATTTTATTGAAACTCAAAAAATATATTTTGTAGCAACAGCGGCAGCAGAAGGTCGAGTTAACATATCTCCAAAAGGGGCAGACTCTTTTCGAGTAATTAATAAAAACAAAGTTATATGGCTAAACCTTACAGGTAGTGGAAATGAAACAGCAGCTCATTTACTGAAAAATGATAGAATGACCATTATGTTTTGTTCTTTTGAAAAAAGACCTTTGATATTACGATTGTATGGTAAGGCTAAAGCTTATCATAAAAGAGATCAAGAGTTTCATAACTACTCAAATTTATTTGAAGAAAATATAGGTGCGCGACAAATAATTGAAGTGAAAATTGATTTAGTACAAACGTCTTGTGGTTTTGCAGTGCCGTTTATGGATTTTAAAGAAGAACGAACCGCATTAAATGCATGGTCGAATCAAATAGGTGAACAAGGAATAATAGCGTATTGGAAAAATAAAAACACAGAAAGTATTGATGGGTTTGAAACCAAAATTTTTGAGTAAAATTCTTCTAAAAACGGGTTTAAAATTTAAAAAATAGTCAATATATAATTGCCTTTTTGTATCGATAAGTATAATACCATTTATTTATAAAGAATTTTCCTATTTTAGTGATAAATTAGATTAAAAGGTGAAAGAGGTTGTTTTAATTACAGGGGCAAACGGAACGGTAGCAAAGAGCGTATCGAAAATTTTACAGAACAATTTTGAGATTAGATATTTAACTCGAAAAAGTAAGCGTGAAAATGAATTTGAATGGGATGTAGAAAACAAGTTTATCGATAGTAATGCTTTTACCAATGTAAAACATATTATTCACTTAGCTGGTGCAGGAATTGCCGATAAAAAATGGTCAAAAAAACGAAGAAAAACTATTTTATCAAGTAGAGTTGATTCTTCGAAATTAATTTTAAATACCTTAACCCAACAGCACTTAAAAATAAATTCTTTTATATCTGCATCTGCAATAGGATATTACGGAACGCAAACTTCAACTACAATTTATAGTGAAGACATGAATAAAGGCAATGATTTTTTAGGTGATGTTTGTTTTAAATGGGAAAATGTTGCTAAAGAATTTCAAAAACAAGGTGTTTGTGAACGAACCGTTATTTTAAGATTGGGAATAGTGCTGTCTAAAGAAGGGGGCGCTCTAAAAAAAATGATGACTCCTATTAAGTATTATGTAGGGGCTGCTTTAGGTAGTGGAAAGCAATACATGCCATGGATACATATTACCGATTTAAGTTATATGATTAAATATGCATTAGAAAATAGCTCATTAAAAGGAGTATATAACGCTGTTTCACCAGAATACATTACCAATCAAAAATTTACAGCAACACTAGCAAAAGAAATGAAAAAACCTATGTTTTTTCTAAACATACCTAGTTTTATACTGTATTTAATATTTGGTGAGCGAGCCACACTACTTTTAAAGGGCAGTAGGGTGTCGTCTAAAAAAATTATACGTGAAGGTTTTAAATTTAAATATAATGATTTAAAAAGTGCACTTCAAAATTTATTGAACGAGCAAAAAAAAAGCGAGTAAAACACTAAAAGGTTACACTCGCTTTTTTTGTTAAAATAATAGTTTATAAAACAATTTCTTGATTTCGAACAATGTCTTCAAAAGTTTCTCGTTTTCTAATCAAGTAATCTTTTCCTTGGTATACCATAACTTCGGCAGGGCGATAACGCGAGTTATAATTAGAAGCCATAGAATAACAGTAGGCTCCAGCATTACTAAAACATAAAATGTCTTCTTCTCTAATTTCAGAAATTTTTCGGTTAGTACCAAAAGTATCTGTTTCGCAAATATAACCTACGATTGAATAGTATCGCTCTCGACCATTAGGGTTAGATATATTTTTTATATGATGATATGAATTGTAAAACATAGGGCGAATTAAATGATTTAAACCCGTATCAATACCAGCAAAAACAGTAGAGGTAGTTTGTTTAATAACATTTACTTTTGCTAAAAAATAACCTGATTCACTAACCAAAAACTTACCAGGTTCAAACATTAATGTAAGTTCTTTACCATATTCTTTACAAAACTCGTTAAATCGTTTAGATAGTTGTTTACCTAACTGTTCAATATCGGTTGCAATATCACCTTTTTTATAAGGCACCTTAAATCCGCTACCAAAATCTATAAAGTCAATGTTGTCAAATTGTTTAGCAACATCAAATAATATTTCTGAAGCACGTAAAAAAGTATCTATATCTAAAATATCAGATCCCGTATGCATGTGTATACCATTAATATGCATTTTCGTGTTTTCGACCACTCTTTTTATATGCGGAACTTGATGAATTGAAATGCCAAATTTAGAATCGATATGACCTACAGATATTTTACTATTACCACCAGCCATAATATGTGGGTTTATTCGCACACATACAGGAATATTAGGATATTTTTGCCCAAACAATTCTAAAATAGAAAGGTTATCAATATTAATTTTAACCCCTAATTTAGCGGCATCTTCAATTTCTTTTAGCGATACGCCATTAGGTGTATAAATAATATCATCTGGCGAAAAACCAGCCAATAAACCTAGTTTTACTTCTTGTATAGAAACGGTATCTAAACCAGATTTTTGGTTGTTAAAAATCTTTAAAATGTTTAAATTTGACAAAGCCTTTGCTGCGTAGTTAATTTTTACATTTTTAACTTTCGAAAAAGCTTTGGTAATTCGATTGTATTGTGATATTATTTTTTCGGTATCGTACACATACAGTGGTGTGTCGTATTTTTTCGCTAAACTGAGTAAGGTGTTATTATCCATTTTTTAATTATAAAGCGTCAAAAGTAGAAAAATATATATTATACCCAAAATTGTGTGAGGTAATAAAACATATCTTTAGTTTTTGTAAAATTATTATACAATTTTATTTTTTATTAGTAATATTTATATAGGATGTCTGTTGTTTTTCTTACGTTATACCTTATTGTTTTATTAGCTGTATGCTATAGAATTCTTTTTTATGCAGATACTCCTAGTAAAGCATTGGCATATTTGTTTTTGGTGGTTATTTTTCCTGTTGCAGGCATTATCTTGTATTTTAGCATTGGCTTAAATTATAGAAAACGCAAACTATATAAAAAAAAATTAGAAATAGATAAAGAAATTTTTCCTAAGCTAACCGAAAAACTAATTTCTCGCTCTACAGATGTTTCATCAAGGCATAAAAAAAGTATAGGTTATTTTTATCCGCTTGCTAATTTTCATAGCCATCAAGGCTTTTTATCCGACAATAATACGGTTCAGCTTTTGATAAATGGAGAAGAAAAGTTTGCTGAAGTATTAAAAAGTTTAAAAAGCGCAAAACAGCATATTCATATTCAGTATTATATTTATGAAAATGATGAAATTGGTAATAAAATTGCTCAAATACTTATAGACAAAGCTAAAGAGGGTGTTGAGGTTCGGTTTATCTATGACGATTTTGGTAGTAAGAATATTCGAAATAATATTGTAAAAAAACTTAAAGAATCTGGGGTAGAGGCGCGACCATTTTATAAAATAAATTTAATTTTATTAGCCAATAGAATAAATTATCGCAACCATAGAAAAATAATAATTATTGATGGTACCGAGGGCTATGTTGGTGGTATTAATGTAGCTGATAAGTATATTAATAATAAAAAAAATAAGTTATTTTGGCGCGATACCCATTTAAAAATTACTGGGCCAGCAGTATTTAACTTACAGTTTGTGTTTTTAACCGATTGGAATTTTTGCGCTAATCAAAACATTGCTTTTTCAAGAACTTACTTTCCTATTTCAACACCTGAAAAACCCTCTTCAAACCAATTGGTACAAATAGTATCAAGCGGTCCAGATTCTGATTATCAGAATATAAAATATACCTTAATACAAGCTATTTTATTGGCAAAAGACGAAATTTGTATTACTACACCATATTTTATTCCTGATAAATCTTTTTCAGATGCTATTATTATTGCGGCGTTAAGTGGTGTAAAAATTAAATTGTTAATTCCAGGGGTTTCAGATTCGTGGACTGTAAACTTAGCCTCACATTCTTTTTTCCAAGATTTGTTAAATGCAGGTGTAGAAATTTATAAATATCAAAAAGGCTTTGTACACGCTAAAACTATGGTATGCGATAAAAAAATTATGGTAGTGGGTACAGCAAATTTAGATAATCGAAGTTTTGACTTAAATTTTGAAATCAATGCGGTTGTTTTTGATGAAAAGGCAGCACAAAAATTAGCTGAAGTTTTTTATGAAGATATACAAAATGCAACACCATTAACTCTTGAAATTTGGAAAAAACGCCCGTTTTATATTCGGTTTTTTGAAAGAGTTTTTCACCTCTTTTCACCATTAATGTAGCTTTTTTGTGTTAGTATATAAATACAATTATACATCTAACTCAAATGTGTTTTTTAGTTTTTCAACTAAAGGATTTTTCTCTTTTAGTTTTTTATATTTTTCTTCGGGTGTATAGGCTATTTTATTGGTTAATGTTTCATCTATTAAAATTTGTAAGGTAATACCGTAATTATTTAACGATTCGCGAAGGTGTTTTAATAATTTGGGTTTACCTCGTTCTAATTGTACTTTCATTAAATTATTTGTTAACGTTAATTCGATAACAAAATTAGAAAGTAGGGTAGGTTGATCGCTTATAATTATTGAAGCTATATTTTTTTCACCTTTCTCTATTAACTTCGTATAATAGTGTTTCCATGCTTTATTTAATTCTTTTTCAGTAAAAGGTGTTCGTGGGTAGTCGTCGTAATTTTCTTCTTTTAGGGTTGATTTTTTTTGAGCACGTTTGTTTTGTATGCTTTTTAGTGATAGGGCAGAGGGTCTGCGTTCAGTATTTTTTAATACGGGTTTCGTAATTGTTTGCGTTTCTGAAACCGTAGAACTTGGTT
Organism: Tenacibaculum sp. UWU-22; assembly: GCF_041021355.1. Taxonomy (NCBI): domain Bacteria; kingdom Pseudomonadati; phylum Bacteroidota; class Flavobacteriia; order Flavobacteriales; family Flavobacteriaceae; genus Tenacibaculum; species Tenacibaculum sp. UWU-22. The sequence goes on from NZ_JBFNGP010000004.1 coordinate 19,119, forward strand.
TTTTGTCAACAGTTTTTTTATCGGTAATAGTGGTTTTCTTCGCGGGTGAAAGTGCTGTGAAAAAAGTAGCTGGTATTATGTAGTTGCTAGATTTTTTTTTTGCTCCATCAAAAGTGATAGAGGCAATTTGCATCAGTGTAAGTTCTACCAGTAGCCGTTGATTTTTACTGACCTTGTAATTTAAATCACAATTATTCGCTTTATCGATAGCTTTTAGCAAAAAATCCATCGGGGCTTTTTCTGCCTGATTAATATATTTTTTCTTAGCGGTATCACCTACTTCTAACAACGCAACTGTTGCGGGGTCTTTAGCAACTAATAAATCTCTAAAGTGAGAGGCTAATCCGTTTATAAAATGATGTCCTTCAAACCCTTTAGATAAAATACCATTAAATGCAATTAGTATTTTTGGTATATCGTGTTGCAATGCTAAATCAGTAAAGTCAAAATAGGTTTGGTAATCAAGAACATTTAAATTTTGCGTTACAGCTTCTCTAGTTAAATTAGCTCCTGAAAAACTTACAATTCTATCAAATATAGATAAGGCATCTCGCATAGCACCATCTGCTTTTTGAGCAATAATGTGTAAGGCATCGTCATCGGCAGTTATACTTTCTTTTTCACAAATAGTTTTTAGGTATTCTTTGGCGTCAATAACACTAATTCGCTTAAAATCAAATATTTGACACCTAGATAAAATAGTAGGTATAATTTTATGTTTTTCGGTAGTTGCTAAAATAAAAATAGCATGAGCAGGGGGTTCTTCTAAGGTTTTTAAAAAAGCATTAAAAGCAGTCTGTGAAAGCATATGTACCTCATCAATAATATATACTTTGTATTTTCCTGTTTGAGGCGGAATACGTACTTGGTCGGTTAAATTTCGAATGTCATCAACCGAATTGTTAGAGGCAGCATCTAATTCAAAAATATTAAAAGCAAAATCGTTATCTTGTGTTTGTTCTGTTTGGCTGTTTTGATTTATTTTTTTTGCCAAAATTCTGGCACAAGACGTTTTGCCTACTCCTCTAGGTCCTGTAAATAGTAATGCTTGTGCTAAATGATTTTTTTTGATAGCATTTTCTAAAGTATTGGTTATCGCTTGTTGCCCCACCACATCTTTAAAATCTTGAGGACGATATTTACGCGCCGATACTACAAAATGTTCCATAAACATCATTTATATTAATATAACAAAAATACACATCTAGCCTCTTATTTACAAAGTAAAATGAAATATAACGAACAAAGTTGTAAACAATTTATGATAAAAAACTTAGGGTGTTATCGTTTTTTAAAAATTGATAGAAAATCTAACTCTGTTTTTGTTTTGATTAATATCAGAACTACAGTGTACTAGTTACCGAAAGATATCTAAAATTTTTTGGTTTTTGCTTCGTAGATTCTCTCTACTTTTTCGATGATATTTTAAAATATATGGCGTTATTAATTTACTGATTACCCGTTATAAATTTTGGTATATAAATTGTTATACATTTCTTTAATTACCTTTCGCTTCATTTTCATGGTAGGGGTAAGTTGTCCGCCTTCTACAGACCATTCATCAGGTGTTAATTCAAACCTTTTTATTTGTTCCCATTTTCCAAAGTGAGCATTACACTTATCAATTTCTTTTTGAATGCGCGCTAAAACTTTAGGGTTTGTAATAAGATCTTCATTATCTTTAAAAGGTATCTTTTTTATTTTAGCCCAATTTTGTAGGTATTCGAAATTAGGTTGAATAATTGCGGCAGGCATTTTTTCGCCTTCACCAACCACCATAATTTGCTCTAGAAAAAACGATTGCTTTAATTCACTTTCTAATAAGGTAGGCACTATATATTTACCACCAGAGGTTTTAAACATTTCTTTGGTACGCCCCGTAATTTTTATAAAACCGTCTTCGGTAATTTCGGCTTTATCACCCGTATGAAACCAACCGTTTTCGAGAACACTTGCTGTTTTTTCAGGGTCTTTATAATATCCCATCATTACGTTTGGTCCTTTAACTAAAAGTTCACCATTACTACCAATTTTAACTTCAACACCGCTAATAATTTTGCCTACGGTTCCAGGTCTAAAGCCTTTATTTTTAACGGCATTAACTGAAATAACGGGAGAGGTTTCGGTTAAGCCATAGCCTTCCATAATCGGCATTTTGGCAGCAGCAAAAATATTGGTTAATCGTAATTGTAAGGCAGCGCTACCCGATACCATAATTTTTAGTTGTCCGCCTAATGCGGCTTGCCATTTAGAAAAAATTAATTTTCGGGCTAATTTTAGTTTTTGTTCGTACCACCAACCATTTTGCTTATAGGGTTTGTATTTTTCGCCTAAGGCTAAAGCCCAAAAAAAGAGCATTTTTTTTATTCCTTTTAGCTCATTTCCCTTTGCATAAATTTTATCATAAATTTTTTCATATAGTCGAGGAACAGCAGTCATTACATTAGGCTTAATTTCTTGTGCATTTTCACTTAATTTATCAATACCCTCTGCAAAATATATAGCCAAGCCATTATATTGATATAAATATAAAATCATACGCTCAAAAATATGACAGACAGGTAAAAAACTTAAAGCCTTGTCTTTACCCATTTCTAAAGGTACTCGGTCATTCGAGGCAATAACATTAGAAACGATGTTGTTGTGAGAAAGCATAACGCCTTTAGGTTTACCAGTGGTGCCAGAGGTGTAGATTAATGTTGCTAAATCATCTGGTTTCACCTCTTTTTTTCGCGCTTCAACTTCGGGCTGATTTTCAGTGTCTTCACCTAGTTTTAAAATTTCGTTCCAACTTTTTTCGCCTTCAATATCATCAAAAGTATAAACAGCCTTAAGCTTCGTTTTATTTTTTATTTTATTGAGCTTTTCAATAATTATACTATCAGAAGCAAAGCAATAAATTGCTTCAGAATGATTTAGTACGTATTCGTATTCTTCTTCAGAAATTGTAGGGTAAATAGGTACATTTTGCGCTCCGGTTTGAAGTATACCGATATCACAAATATTCCATTCGGTGCGATTGGTATTTGAAATTACAGCAATTTTATCATTAGGTTGTACACCTAAACGTAGTAACCCTCTACTAATGGCGTTTGCCTTGTTTATATAGGTTTGGGTAGAAGTAGCTTGCCATACGCCATCATACTTTGTAATTAATGATTTTGATAAATTAAATTTTTCTAATTGATAATATGGAAAATCAAATAAACGTGTAATTTCTATCGGCATGTTTTGCTGTATTTAATCTATGCAAAGTATAAAAAAACAAGCTATCATACAAGTGATTTTAAGAGCTTGTTTTAGAATTTTAAAAAAGAGCTTTATAGTAGTTTTCTAAATAACAAATATTTAGCTTTTAAATTGACGTTGCCGTTTTGCTTCAAAAATAACAATGGCAGCCGCTACTGAAACATTCATAGAATCAATTGCGCCCTGCATTGGAATAACAATATGTTGTGTTGCATGTTCGCGCCAAATTTGGGTTAATCCAGTTGCTTCTGTGCCTACCACAATTGCTGAAGCAGTAGTATAGTTTTCTTTGTAATACGCATTGGCATTTTGTAGTGTGGCCACGTATATATTAATGTTATTTTGCTGTAAATAACTAATAATTTCATCAGAAGTAGCTACGGCAATTTGATTGGTAAAAATACAGCCAACACTAGAGCGGATGGTATTTGGGTTGTATAAATCGGTTTTCGGATTGGCTATTAAAACAGCATCAATATTAGCAGCATCGGCAGTTCGTAATAAAGCCCCAATGTTTCCAGGTTTTTCAATAGCTTCCATCACTAAAATCAAGGGTTTTTTAGTTTTAAAACGGATATTTTTTAGTGAAAAATCTTTTGTTTTAGATACCGCTATAATACCTTCGGTTGAATTTCGATATGCTAGCTTTTGATAAACCTCTTTGGTAATTGTAATAAGATTAGGGGTAGTTAAATTAAATAAAGTAAGGTTTTTTTCTGAAAACAAATCAGGAACAAAAAGTACTGCTTCAATGTCGTAGTTTGCTTTTAATGCTAAGGTAATTTCTTTTTTTCCTTCTACGATAAATCGCTGTTTTTTATTGCGTTCTCGCTGTTTTTCTTGCAATTTTAGCAAGTCTTTTATATACGGATTTTGTGTGCTGCTGATGTGTTTCATTAAAAAACAAAAAGGGTTTTAGCGTTTTGAATAAGGTTTTAAACTTTAATTTTGTTGAATAGGGCTAATTATTTTTACATCACTAAACGAAATAGCTCCTCTTACAACACCGTCAATAGTGTTTTTTAAAGCTTCTATAGTTTGTTTTTTTAATTGCGACTTATGATAGATTAAGCTTACTTCACGAGCGGGAGAGGGGGCAATAAATTCTCTTAAATAGCTTTTGTCAACTTCGTTTAAATCCAATGTGTGTAAATAGGGTAATAGGGTCATTCCTAAACCATCTTTTGATAACTTAATTAAGGTATCAAAGCTACCGCTTTCAAGCTGAAAACTTTTTTTATTATTAATTTTTTCAGCCATACATAGGTTAATTATGCTGTTTTTAAAACAATGCCCATCTTCTAACAACAAAATATCCTCTATTTCTAGTTCTTCAGGAGTTATTTTATCGTTATTAAATAATCGATGATTTTGCGGAACAAGACCAACAAAAGGTTCGTAATATAAAGGGCGTTCTTTAATGGCTTCATTTTCTAGCGGAGTTGCAGCTATAGCTGCATCGATATGCCCGTCGATTAATTTTTTAATAATTTCTTCGGTTGTTAATTCTTCTATAATGAGTCTAACTTTTGGGTATTTATTGGTGAAATTAGGTAAAAACATAGGCAATAAAGTTGGCATAATTGTAGGGATAATACCTAGTTTAAACTCACCACCAATATATCCTTTTTGTTGATGAACAATATCTGTAATTCGATTGCTCTCGTCAACAATTACTTTTGCCTGTTTAATAATTAATTTGCCTATTTCAGTTAATTCGATAGGTTTTTTTGATCGGTTAAAAATTTTAACATCTAACTCTTCTTCTAGTTTTTGAATTTGCATACTTAATGTAGGCTGTGTAACAAAACTATGCTCAGATGCAATAGTAAAATTTTTGTATTCAGCTACTGATAAAATATATTTTAGTTGGGTAATGGTCATTAGTATAATTTTTTATGATAAAAATAAAAATATTATCAACAATAATTATATACAGTGATAATAAAATTTTATAAATAATAGTAGTAGCACTTTTTTTACCGACTCTATAGTAATTTTATTGTTAAAACTTAAAATTAGCAACTCTTATTTTTGACTTTTAAAATACTAATTTTCCAATTTTATTATTGCCTGATAACCAAGCTGTAGTTGCATTTACAAATTGTATACTATAATAACTTTCGTTACTTACTTTTTTCCATGTTATACCGCCATCATTAGAAAAATCGATTCCAGTTTTACCAACAGCAAAAATTTCTTTTCCATTGGTGTTGGGTACATATTGCACACAACTTTTATAGGCAGGGTTTTGCCCGTTGGCAACTAATTGCCATGTTTTACCGCCATCGGTAGTAATGGCTTTGTTTGCTATATTTGCTTCTGGATTTGCATAGTTGCCTCCAATAATAATTCCGTTATTTTTATCATAAAAATCTATTGAGTAAATACCTTGTGGTCCATTACCTTGAACAATAGGGGTGTTGTATACTTGCCAAGTTTTACCCTTATCGACCGATTTTAATACTCTCGCTTTTTTTCCGCCGGAGGCAATCCAAATAATATTGTCAATAATTTTAATATTCGTATTGCTCGCAGCAAAAAAGGCTTCTTCTTGTTCAAATTTAGGTAGGTTGTCGCACGAAATCTTAGTCCAGCTATCACCTCCATTATCAGTTACAATAACAGAGGGGCAGTTGGTTATTGGGTCTCCAACAGCAATTCCGTGTATTTTGTCGCTAAAAAAACGCATAGCATCGTAAAATACTTTATTGTTGTTTTCTACATAAACAAGTTTGTTTTTATCGGCTGCTATTTTGTATAGTAGTGCAGGATTAGCAATTGATAAAACAAATATATCCGAGCCATTAAAAGCAATACTTCTAAAATGCGGTATAAGAGTATCTTGGTATCGTAAATACTCTATAGTCCATGATTTTCCACCATCTTTAGTATATCCTACATCGCCACGAGAACCCGCGAAATAAAGCGTGTTTTTATCAATTGCTTTAATGGCTCGGATACTGGTGCTATCCATTTTAAACGCTTTAATAGCTATTTTGTCAAGAGTTCTAGGTTGATATTCTTTTTTACAAGAAATTATAACTATGCTGATAAAAAAAAGAAACGCAATTCTGCTCATTTTGTTTTTCGATTTAAACGATTGTAATACTAAGAACTAATTACAAATTAGTAAAAGATAATCGTTAAAAGATTAATGAATTTTTACAGTTTTTGTAAACTTAAAATAGAACAATAGTTAGGTTATAGGTAAATAATTGCCCTATAAATTTACTTTTTTATACTTTTAACGCTCGAAAGTAATTAATTTTTATTTAAAATTAATGAAAAGGTGTTAGATGGTTTAAGAACAATAGTTACTACATTGATTCTTTTTTGTAATCGTATTTATATTTAAAAATTGAATGAAAAAAGCATTGGTTATTTCGGGAGGAGGCAGTAAGGGAGCATTTGCAGGAGGTGTGGCAGAGTATTTAATTAGAGAAAAAAAGAATAATTACGATTTATTTTTAGGCACTTCTACAGGTAGCTTATTGGTTTCGCACTTGGCTTTAAATAGAGTTGATCAATTAAAGTTGTTATACACAAACGTAAATCAAAAAGCAATATTTAGTAATAGTCCGTTTAAAATAAAAAAGAGACACGGTGCCGATGTAATTTCTATCCGTCATAGAAATACACTTTGGAATTTAATAAATGGTAGAAAAACTTTTGGAGAAAGTAAATCGTTACGAAGGCTTATCAAAAAAAATATTACCCAAGCTATGTACGATCAAATTAGAGAAGAAAATAAAGAGGTTGTAGTAACGGTTGCTAACCTAACAACAAATCAAATAGAGTATAAATCGATATTAGAGTGTTCTTACGATGATTTTTGCGATTGGGTTTGGGGTTCGTGTAATTATGTTCCGTTTATGAGTTTGCTAGAAAAAAATAATTGCCAATATGCCGATGGGGGTTTTGGTTGTTTGGTACCTATTAAAGAGGCTGTTTTACGAGGGGCTAAACAAATCGATGTGGTTATATTAGAAACCGAAGTAACACAGGTAAATAGAATTCCTGTTAAAAACCCATTTTCATTGATGTTAGATGTTTTTGATTTTATGTTAGAACATGTAGAAAAACACAATATCGCTATAGGAAAACTAATGGCAAATGCAAATGATGTTGAATTAAACTTATATTATACGCCTACTGTTTTAACTACAAATTCATTAGTTTTTGATAAGAAAAAAATGGCTAAGTGGTGGCAATATGGTTTTGATCATGCAAAAAGAAAAAACGACAGTGCTATGAGCGATTACAGACCAAATTAATTAAGGAAACAAAGTGGTTTTTGATGTTTTTTCAATTAAAATAGAGGAAGATAAATAAAATTAAACATAAAAAAACCTCGATGTTATTTAAACAACGAGGCTTTTTTAATTTTTTGTACGTTTTGTTTACCTTATACGCTTGCTTTTTTATCGGCTTTTATATTTGAAACATCATATCCAGCAAATTTTTTTAGATACTGTTCAATCGAAGTTCCAAAAGCGTCATTAAATTGGTATTTACCATAACTTCGTAAAAACTTTTTTACATTACCTGCGCCACTTAAATGAGCGGCAGCTAGTATACCAGATTCGGTAATTTTTATTCCGTTAATTTTTTTACCATTAAATCGCTCAATGTCGCGTCGTAAAATGTATTTGTTAACTTTGCAAAGTGCAATAAAAGCGCGTTCTTGTAACTCTGCGTTATGTAAAAAATCTTTAGTATTATAAACTTTTAAGCGGTGTAGTGTAGTTTTTCCAAATTGATATTTACCTAAATATCCTAACGAATTTACAACGGTATACTTACCTTGAGATTCTTTAAATGCAATAGCTTCTTTAAAACCGATGAAGTCTTTTTTTAAAAAAGGAGCTTTGATGTTGTACTTTTCAACCCTCGAATTTGTTATGGTTTTTGGGTTTTTCGGATTGTTGATTGTAAAACTTATTACAATTCCAATTCCTAAAATTAGTAAAAGTAGATTTTTAATAATTTATTAATTTCTGTTTCGCGCCGCAAATTTACGAAAAAAAACGTAAAACACACATAATCAACCCTCTTTATTATTTGGTTGTGGTTTTTTTAACATAAAAAGTAATATTTTTAATAACATTATAAATAAATCTACCATAATATTATCAGATTAATAATAGATGTAGTTTTACTTTGGTAATAAATTTTTGTTAAAAAAACTAAAATACTTAGCTAGTAAGCTGTTTTTTAGCTTTTAAACCTAATAATCGTGTTATATTTGTTGATTATTTATAACATAAAACCGAATGAAAACTACTTATCTATCGCTTTTTATAATTTTGATAACAGCTTTTTCTTGTAAACAAATGTCTAAAAAAGAACAAACACCAATAAAAGAAAATAGTGCCTTTAATCAATTATTGCACGATTATAACGAGGGTAAGTTAGCATTAGACCCAATAAATGCAACCTATGCTGGCGATAATAGATTTAATGATAAGTTTCCAAATACTTTATCTGATGCCTATCAATTAAAAGTTAAAGACTTTTATACTCGATACAAAACCTTGTTAACCGATTTTAACGATTCTGATTTAACAAAGAGCCAACAGATGAGTAAAAAAATTTTGGATTGGGAATGTAATATGCAGTTAGAACAAAACAGTTTTAAAAATGATTTATTAATGCCTATAAATCAAATGTGGACTGTAAATTTAGTTATGGGGCAGTTTGCAAGTGCAGAGAGTGCACAACCCTTTAAAACAGTGAAAGACTATCATAATTGGTTAAGTAGGCTAGATAAATTTGATACGTGGCTTCACTTTGCAGAACAACGTATGCAACAAGGAATAAAAGAAGGGTATGTATTGCCAAAATCGTTAATAAAAAAAATTATTCCACAATTTAAAGTGTTAGCAGATACAAAACTTACAGATCATTTGTTTTACAGTCCGATAAAAAAATTTCCAGCTAGTTTTTCTTCAAAAGAAAAAGAAAATTTAACCGATTTGTATACAAAAATGTTGCATGATAAATTGATACCAACATTTAAGTTAGTATCTAAATTTTTACAAACCGACTATCTTAAAGCAGGGAGGGAAGATAGTGGTATAGATGGTGTGCCACACGGAAAAGAATATTATAACCATGCGATAAAATTCTATACAACAACCGATATGACGGCTGATCAAATACATTCGTTAGGGTTAAAAGAAGTTGCTAGAATTTCCTTAGAGATGGAAAAAGTAAAGCAAGAAGTAGGTTTTAAAGGTAACTTAAAAGATTTTTTTAATTATGTAAGAGAAGATAAAGCGTTAATGCCTTATAAAACGCCTAAAGAAATTATTGATAATTTTTATGCTATTTTAAAAAGAATGACGCCGCAATTAAACAAACTGTTTAATCATAAACCCAAAACACCTTTTAAGGTTAAACAAACTGAAAAATTTAGAGAAGCTTCTGCTAGTGCCGAATACAATCAAGGTTCTTTAGACGGTACACGCCCTGGAATTTTTTACGTACCCATACCTGATGCTTCAAAATACAACGTTTATTCTGATGAAGCTTTATTTTTACACGAGGCTATTCCTGGTCACCATTATCAAATTTCATTAACTCAAGAAAATACAGAACTTCCTGAATTTAGAAAAACTCTATGGTATAGTGCTTATGGTGAAGGGTGGGCTTTATATACCGAAAGTTTAGGTAAAGAATTAGGTTTGTATACCGATCCATATCAATATTTTGGTATGTTAAGTATGGAAATGCATCGAGCTATTCGATTAGTAGTTGATACAGGTATACATGCTAAAGGTTGGAGTAGAGAAAAAGCCATTCAATACTCTTTAGATAATGAAGCAGAACCTAAAGCCAGTATTATTTCTGAAATTGAACGTTATATGGCAAATCCAGGGCAGGCTTTGTCGTATAAGATTGGACAAATGAAAATTAGAGAACTACGAACAAAAGCACAAAAAGAATTAGGTGATAAGTTTGATATTCGAGAGTTTCACAATCAAGTTTTAGAAACAGGGTGTATTCCGTTAAAATTACTCGAAAATAAAATAAACAATTGGATAGCTGCTAATAAGTAAGCTTTTTAAACACCATTTTATTTTAACAAGGCAGGGTGTTTTAAAATATAATGAGGGGGTTGGTTAGTCTCTTAAAAAGAGTTTGACTAGCCCATTTTGTATTTTATCCCCAGAAATTACGTTGTTTATTTAAAGCCTCTTCTTGTTTAGCATATTCTTCTACCGAAATTACTTTTAAAAAGGAGGGGTCTTGTTCTATAGCGAATTGTATTTTTTTTATAATTTCACTTATTTCTTCATTTTCATAATCAATTTCTAAAGGCTCTTTAATAACCATTGATTGTAAAACATTTCGTTTTTTTATTTGCAATCCTTTTTTGTCAAAAGAGCGTCTGAAACCATCAATAACAATAGGTACAACTATTGGTTTATATGTTTTTATAATGTGTGCTGTGCCTCGTCGTATGGGTTTAAAAGGAGTAGTTGTACCCTGCGGAAAAGTAATAAGCCAACCATCTTTTAAAGCTTTACCAATATTAGAAATATCGCTCATTTTAACTTGTCTGTTTACATTTTTACCGGCACTACGCCAAGTACGATCAATAGAAACAGAACCCGTATAGGCAAATAATTTTGGTAATAAGCCAGCACGCATAGTTTCTCCAGCAGCTACATAGTAAATGTTTAATTTGGGGTTCCAGATATACCCTACATTTTTTATAGAATCATCACGCCCTTTTAAAGCTGCATTAAATACATGAAGCATTGCGGCTACATCTGCAAAATAAGTTTGATGATTAGAAATAAACAACACATTTGTTTCAGGAAGCTTTCTAATAATTTCAGACCCTTCAATTTGCAGGTTATTAAATCTGTGGTAACGTCCATGAGAAATTAATCCGAATATTCGGATAAGCCACTTTTTTATAAATAATACTTGACCAAAGATGTTCCTTTTAAATAAAGGCATTAATTTTAAATTTTTAGAGCCGCAAAATACAAAACAAAATGCAGAAGTCTAAGAAATTAATAATTCTTTAATTTCTGCTAGTATCATGGCAGTTGCCCCCCAAACTACATAATTATTTAGTTTAAAGCAAGGAACCGTTACATTTTTCATATATGGTGTGCTAATTTTTGCTGAAGTTAAATTTAGCTTATTTAATAAATCAGATGCCAAAACTTCAATAAGTTCAGCTACTTCACTATTGTATTTAAAATTAGGTTGTGTATTAGTATAGGCAATAAAGGGGGTTGCTAAAAAATTACTAGGCGGAATATATATATCGGTAAGTTCTCTAATAACTTTTATAGTTGGTGTTGAAACGCCTACTTCTTCATAGGTTTCTCGTAATGCTGTTTCTTGTAAATTAAGGTCGGTTTTTTCTGTTTTCCCTCCTGGAAAGCTTATTTGTCCTGAATGTGTTCCGTTATAGCTCGCCCTTTTAGTCAATAAAAAAGTAGTTTTATTATTTTTATCAGGATAAAAAAGAGCTAAAACGGCTGCTTTTTTTGGATTTTTATTTTTTATTTTTTCAGGAGTATATTGTAGCCGAGTAGCAGGGGCAAGCTTATATTGTGTTTTTAAACCGCCCAATTCTTTTACTTTTAATAAATTTATTTTAGATAAAAACGAGTCAAAATTCATATCTTGGTGTTTTAAGACAAACTTATTAAAATTTGTATTGCATAATGAAAAAAATAATTAAAGTGCTATTAATCTTGTTGGGTTGTTATTTTTTACTAACACTTATCGTTCCTACTGTAATTGATAAGATAAAAAATACTACAACATTATTACCCCCATATAAAATATCAAGCGAGGCAAAAAAGTTATACGATTCGCTTAATTTTAAAGCCGATATGCATTGTGATGCATTGTTATGGAATAGAAACTTATTAACTAAAAACACTTACGGACATGTTGATATACCTAGATTGTTAGAGGCTCATGTAGCTTTACAAGCCTTTACTATTGTTACAAAATCGCCTAAAGGGCAAAACTTCGATAAAAATGACGGTAATTCTGATCAAATAACCTCGCTTGTTATTGCGCAAGGTAATCCTGTAAAAACATGGTTTAATTTAACCGAACGAGCTTTACAGCAATGTAAAAACTTGTATAAATTCGCTAAAAAATCAAACGGAAAATTTAGAGTGATTACCTCTAAAAATCAATTAGAAAAATACATTCTTGATAAGAAAAATAATACTGAAATCACAGCTGGGTTTATAGGTGTTGAAGGAGCGCATGCTCTTAGTAAAAAGCTTGAAAATGTAGATGTGCTATACAATGCAGGAGTTAGAATGATGGCACCTACACACTTTTTTGATAACGCTTTAGGAGGGTCTGCTCATGGAGTTTCTGGAGAAGGATTGACTGATTTTGGTAAAAAAGTAATTGCTAAAATGCAAGAAAAAAATATGCTTGTCGATGTAGCTCATGCTTCACCAAAAATGATTGATGACATATTAGCCATGACTAAAAAGCCAATAATAGACTCACATACAGGGGTTAAAGGAACCTGTGATAATGTTAGAAACTTATCTGATAAACATATAAAAGGTATTGCTAAAACAGGAGGTTTAATTTGTATTGCGATGTTTAAAAAAGCAACTTGTGACACTACTGTTAAATCAACAGCTAAGGCTATTAAATATGTAATTGATTTAGTTGGGGCTGATTTTGTAGCTCTTGGCTCGGATTTTGATGGAGCAGTAGAGGCAAGTATTGATGTTACGGGGTTACCCTTAATTGTTGAAGAACTTTTAAAGCTTGGTGTTTCTAAAAATGATATTCAAAAAATTATGGGCGGTAATGTTAAACGTTTGCTATTAAAAAGTTTACCAACAAATTAAAATTAAAGTGTATGAATACTGAAAATAAATATACAAAATTAATGCTAAGCCTGTTTTTTGATGCGATAGGATATGTTTCTTTTATTATTCCTGGGTTAGGCGAATTTTTAGATATCGCATGGGCACCAGCCTCTGCTTATATAATGACAAAAATGTATAAAGGCAATAAAGGTAAAATAGCGGCAGCTGTTAGTTTTATTGAAGAAGCATTACCAGGTTTAGATGTTATACCTACCTTTACACTTATGTGGTTATACACCTATGTATTAAGTAGTAAAGAAGTAAAACAAACGATTGAAGCATAAAAAATACTTTTTTATTTGGTCTTATATAGCGTGTTGGTATACTACCAGCATATAGTTATTATATTGATGCGCTATATAATTCTAAACAGTTTTAGAGTAATTTACCGCTTAAAAATAGGGCTGCTATAGTAAAATAAATTATTAGCCCTGTAACATCAACTAAAGTTGCTACAAACGGAGCTGACGCTGTAGCAGGGTCTAGACCAATCCATCGTAATAAAAACGGAATTAATGACCCTGATAATGTTCCCCAAAGGACTATAAAAATTAGAGATATGGCAACTGTAATGGCTATTGAAAACCAATATTCTCCGTAGTCGTAAATACCTGTTTTTTGCCAAATTAATATTCTAATAAACCCTATTAACCCTAAGATAGAACCAAGCATTAAGCCCGAAAAAAATTCTTTTCGCATTACATACCACCAATCCTTTAATTTTAGTTCTTGTAATGCCATTGACCGAATTATAAGTGAAGCCGCTTGCGAACCCGAATTACCACCACTAGAAATAATTAACGGAACAAAAAGGGCTAATACCACCGCTTTTTGAATTTCTCCATCAAAATAACCCATTGCTGATGCTGTAAGCATTTCACCAATAAATAGTATAATAAGCCATCCCGCTCTTTTGTGTACTAATTCTAACCAGGGTGTTTTAGTATATGACAAATCTAAACCTTCTGTACCTCCAAACTTTTGAATATCTTCTGTGTCTCGTTCGGTAATTTTGTGCATAATATCATCAAAAGTTACAATGCCTACCAATATACCGTTATTGGTGGTTATAGGCAAAGCAGCTCTATCATATTTATCAAAAATATTAAAGCTATCTTCTAACGAGGTTGTTGTTGTAATGTTTGTAAAAGCATTATCCATAAGTTCTGATAATTTTGTAGAATTATCAGCCATTAAAAGTTGTCCTATTTTAAGGTCGTCAATTAACTTATTATTTTCGTCTACAACATAAACAAAGGTTAAGGTTTCTGCTTTTTTTCCGTATTTTTTGATATTATCTAATACCTGTTGTACAGTCCAGTCTTTTTTTGCCTGAATGTAATGTGGGGTCATTAATCGAGCGATACAATCTTTTGGGTAACCAATCAGATTTAAAGCGGTTTCTTTTTCTTTTTCGTTAAGTAGATTTACCGAATATTTTATAAGGTTATCAGGAAAAGTTTCTAAAATGGTTGTTCGATCATCTGGACTAAGATTATTTAATACTTCTGCAAATTCTTTATCACCCAACGATTTTACAATTTCTTGTTGTGTAGATGTATCAAAATAAGGAAATACTTTTGATTTAAGCTCTCCTGAAAGCATCAAAAATGATATGTTTCTGCTTTTAGCATCAAGTTCGGTAAGCTGTTCAGCTATGTCGGCAGGGTGCTTATCTTGTATTTTTATATTTTCCATTTTTACTCAACGTCAGTTTGTTTTAGATACCCATTTTAGTTTTCTTTTTCAGAGAGTTTTGTGCCAATTTTCTTATTTAATTGTATTATACTGATGATAAAACAATTATTTTGAAGAATTTTTAAATAGAAAACCTAATCCTAAACGTGTTAGAAATCTTTTTTCAAAACTCCAAAAAAATCGAAATTGACCAAATAACCATCCCACTATTGGTAGCGTTATTTGATATATTGGAAATATTAATATAATTCTTAAAAACCAGTATAATAGCGGGTGTAAACCTGTAGGGTGTAGCCCTAAAAATTCAGTAATGGGCTTAGCTACCCAAGCAGAAAAAGAGCCATTGATGGCAAAAACAATAATAATAGCTATTACTGACCAGTTGCTTTTTATGCCCCAACGTTTTTTTAATTTTTCCATTTGTTAAAAAAGAAACAAAAATACAATAAAAAAGGTGGCTGTTTTTATTTTAACCATGAACCTTTGCAATAGAGCCTCTTTTTTTCATTATAGAGGCTTCAAAAGCAAGTAAGTCATTCCATTTTTTATCAACTATTTTTCTATCCATATACTTGCGTGCATAACCTAAAAATAAAGTATAATGGTTAGCTTCTGAAGCCATTAAATCTAAATAAAATTGTGCTAATTTTTTATCACCTATATTATCGGCAAATACTTTAAAGCGTTCGCAACTACGAGCCTCAATTAAAGCCGCTACCAATAATCTATGTATTAAAGCTTCATTGCGGTTCGTTGTTTTGGTAAAGTGTTTTTGTAGTTGTAAAGCGTAATCGTTTTTAGTAGCTTTTCCAAGGGTCATACCGCGTTCTACCATTAAAGCATGTACCATTCTAAAATGTTCCATTTCTTCGATAGCAATATCACTCATATCTTTTACTAGTGCAGTTTCTTCAGAATAGTTGATAATAATAGAAACAGCATTAGAAGCTGCTTTTTGTTCAGCAAATGCATGATCGGTAAGTAGTTGTTCTAATCCGTTTTTAGCAACTTCTGCCCAAGAAGTTTTAGTTTCAAATTGTAAGCCTAACATAATTTTAATTCTTGCAACAAATTTATAAAATAAACAATTATATATCTTGTTTTGTTTAATGTGTTTTTTAACGATTAAATTTTGGTGTTAAAGAAAAAAATAACGCATAAATTGTTTACTTTTATACAATTACATATTAGACATCATTATAAATAAACTAAACCTTTTTTTGTTTTAATAGTCTAAGTAGAAAAAGTAGAAAATGGAAATCAATCATTTAAATTCTTTACGATTGGGGTTTTCAACTAAACAAGCCTCAATTATTAAAAGTAAGGGTGTTGCTAAATATATAGGTAAACAACTTAGTGCAACAAATAAGTTATCTGAGCCTAATTTTATTTCTAGTAGCCCCAAAAGTTTAAAAGAACTACAGGCTTTAAGGCAAAAAGTAGTTAAAGAAGGAGGCGATAAAAAAGATATTACAAAACAGTTAGCCAAATTAAATTTTGATTGGAAAGCATTTGTAATAAAACGCTGTAATGAAACGGAATATCCGTTAAGAGAAAAAATAAATTTATTTTTTCAAAATCATTTTGTGGTAACGTCTAAATCAGTAAAAGTTCCTTTTTGGATTTATAAACATTATGAGACTATTAATAATAATTCGTTAGGTAATTATAAAGTATTAGTTAAAGAAATGGTTTATTCTAACGCAATGATTAAATACCTTGATAATCAGCAGAATAAAAAGGGTAATATTAATGAAAATTTAGGGCGAGAATTATTAGAATTATTTACTTTAGGTGAGGGGCATTATACCGAGTCTGATATTAAAAACACAGCTCATGCATTAGCAGGTCTTTCGTTTGGTAAAGAAAAAGGTGTTTATCGCCGATTTTTAAAAGATAATTCTACAAAAACAGTTTTCGGTAAATCGGGTAATTATAGTATTGATGATGTAATTGATATCATTTTTGAACAAAAAAACACGCCTTATTTTTTATCAAAAAAAGCCCTAAAATGGTTTTTTTACGATAATCCACCTGAAGATAAAATTGTTAAGTATGGTGATGTTTTAAAAGAAAATGATTTTGAATTAAAGCCTTTTTTTAACACCATGTTTATAGACGAGTGTAAAAATTTAAATGGAGGTAATCAAATTAAAAATCCGCTTATTTATTTTTTACAAGTTCATAATGATTTAAATATCGTTCCCAATTATAAGTTAATGGCTTTTATACTCAAAAATCAGAGTATGGATATTTACAACCAACCCAATGTGAAAGGGTGGAAAGGCGGAAAAGATTGGTTGACCTCACAAATATATGCCGATAGAAATCAATTTATTGATTTTGTTATTGATAGACGGAAGAATTATGAAAAACAATTAAATAAACAGTTAAAAAAAATCAAAGGCGGTAATGTTAATTTTACACCTGAAATTAACATTAATAAAGATGATAGTGCTAAAGTTATTTTGAATGAATTGACTGATAGAATGATTTTTAAGACCAATAAAGAGATGTGGTCTGAGCTTAATGAAATACTAAAGTATGATTTTGACCCCCATGCTGAAAATGTTGAAAAAAGTGTTTTGAGAGTATACCAATATTTAGCCAAAAGACCTGAATTTCAAGTTATTTAATCATGAAAAGAAGACAATTTTTTAGACTTACTGCAACCAGTACAGGGGGTATGTTGCTTTTACCCAATTTTTTAACAGCACAAAATTTGTTTGATATTAATACAACACTTAGCGATAATGTTTTAATATTTATTCAATTAAATGGAGGCAACGATGGGTTAAATACTTTTATTCCTTTTAGCGATCCGTTGTATTATCAAAAACGACCAAAAATAGGAATTCCTAAAGATCAAATAATCAATTCAGTAAACGGAATGGGTTTTCACCCTTCATTGAAAGACTTTGCAAAAATATCGCAAGACGGTAATCTTACGGTTGTTCAAAACGTGGGGTATCCAAACCCTAACCGTTCGCATTTTAGAAGTCGAGAAATATGGCAAACCGCATCAGATAGCAATAAGTATTTAGATTATGGTTGGTTGGGTAGATTTTTAGATATACAATGCAACGACAAAAGTTTAGCGGCATTAAATGTTGACAATATAGATAGTCTTTCTTTAAAATCTAGTCTTGCAAATAGTATAACGGTAAAGAATTTTAATAAAATTAAACAATATAATGCGACACCTGAAAATCAATTAAAATTATCTGACAATCCGCAGTTAGATTTTGTAAGAAAGTTAGAGTATGCTTCTTTAGAAGGCATGGACGAAATAGATAAAGCGTTAAAGAAAGCTGAAAAGTTAAATGAATCGTATGCAAACAATCCATTATCTAAAAATTTAGAATGGATGTCAAAGCTTATTAAAGGTGGTTTAAATTCTAGAATTTACTATACCTCATTAAATGGTTTTGATACGCATAACAATCAAATTCAAAGACACAAAAAACAATTAAGTATTTTAAATGATGCTATTTTTTCTTTTTATAAAGACATGAAACATAACAATTTGTTAGATAGGGTTACTTTAGTAGTTTTTTCGGAATTTGGTAGAAGGGTAAAAGAAAATGGTATGGGTACCGATCATGGTACTGCAGGTCCAATGATTATTGTAGGGGGTAACAACAAAGGAAGCGTAATCGGTAAAAACCCCAATTTAATTAATTTAGATAAAGGCGATTTAATTTTTGAAAACGATTTTAGAAGCGTGTATGCAACCTTGTTACAAAGCAAGTTTAATTTCGACTCGAAAGCAATAAATATAAATAATGATGTAATTAGCGGTATATTTTAAAGTTTAGCTACTGCTTTTTTGTATTACCTTTTTTAACCGAATACCAAAATCAGCTAACGCTTTAATTTCTTTTACACCAGCTAATCGCTCTTTACTGATAATTAAAAATCCGTTTTTATTGGCTTCTATATGATAATATTTGTTGCTTTCAAAAAACAAAATTAAGTCGTTGGTAAAAAACGCTTTAATTTTTTCAGGTTCTTTACCTGATAAGTAAAATCGGCGAGAAAAATCGGGATGATTTTCAATAATAATATCTTTAAACCCTGTAAAGTGATAGATGTATTCAAAAATACCTTCTTTGTCTAAGGTAAATTCGGGTATCTCTTTTTTGGTAGCTATATACATCATAGTAGCCTTGATGTCTTGCTTGGCAATTAATTCGCCTTCAGAAAATTCGATATCAAATAATGTACAGTTTTTGTTATATAAAATATTAGATATTTTAGTAATTTTCCGCGTTTTAAAATATCCAAATTTGGGTAAATTATTTATTTTTTCAGTAAGGTATAATTGATATTTCCACCCCAATTCATCACTAATCTTTTGTATATAGGTTTGTCGTTTAGTTAGGGTTTCTTTTTTATTGGTTTGGGTTTCAAAAGTATTTTTACGTAAGGCAAAGGGGTGTTCGCTACCTGTTTTATATCCATCTAACCCAATTACTTCAAAGTGTCCACCTTTGCGGTCAAATGTTTCAGCATAATTATGTAGGTTTTCCATTACCGAGTGGTCTACAAAATCGCATAAAGAAAAATCGACAATGGCATCTTCTGTTTCGGGTATTTGATCAAGTTTCGATTTTAATTTGGTGTAATTTAAAAAACTCGAAAAATTATCAACAGAAACATAATATTTACCATCTTCTTTAAACATTAAAACATTAGGTTTAAAAACATTTCTAACAAACAATAATGCATTTTTATTTATAATAATATGAATTATAAATGTAGCTAAAATACCAACTAAAATACCCGTTATTAGATTGGTTGAAATGGTTGTAAGTAATGTAACTAAAAAAATAACAAGCTGTTCTTTACCAATTTTAAATACTTTTTTAATGTTTTCTGGAGAAGCTAATCGGTAGCCCGTATATACTAAAATGGCGGCTAAAGCGGGTAATGGAATTTTACGTAACTCAACGGCAAACAATAATATAAAAAGGGCTAAAAATAGGGCGTGAAAAAAATTAGAAGACCGATTTGTACCGTTATTATTTGCATTTACCGAACTACGAGCAATTACTGCAACAACATTTAAACCACCTAAAAAGCCACTAATAACAGTTGCTATACCTAAAGCACGAATATCTTTATTTACATTTGATCTTCGTTTTAGAGGGTCTAATTTATCAACAGCCTTTATACTTAATAAACTTTCTATACTAGCAATTAAAGTAATACTAATAACAGCATTGATAAAATCGAATTGGTATATTTTACTAAAATCAGGAAAAACAATAGTAGAAAAAACATTATCAGGTAAGTTAATTAAATATCGACTCTCAATGGGGTATTTTGCAGTGGTAAAAAAATCGTAATAATAATACATTCCAACAGTTAAAAACACAATCCACATAGGAGCGGGGATTAGTTGAAAATATTTATTTCTTATTTTACTATAAAAAATCATAATTAATAAACTGCCAATGCCTACCAATCCTGCATATAATGTGCTTTGGTTTTGTGTGTGTAATAAATTTGAAATTTCTTGAGGTACTTGTTGTAATAAAGCAATAATGCTTCCTTTTGCATCTAAATTACCTAACATTACATGTATTTGTTTGGCAAAGATACCTATGCCAATAGCAGCCAGCATACCTTGAATAGCCGAGCTAGGGAAAAAATCACCTAAGGCTCCCATTCTAAAAAAACCGAGAATAATCATTATAAAACCCGAAATAACAATAGCTGCTAAGGTGTATAAAAAGCCTTGCGACATATCGCCATTACCCAAAGTAGTAATAGCAGCAAGAGTTACCACCACTAATCCATTACCAGGCCCTGTAATAGTAATATGTGAACCGCCTAAAATAGCTACTACGACACCACCTACTATTGCTGCAATAACTCCAGAAATAGGAGGAGCTCCAGAAGCTATTGCCAACCCTAAGCCTAGCGGTAAGGCTATTAATGAAACCACAAAGCCTGAAAATAAATTTTTAGGAATGTCGTTTATAAACGTTTTATACCTATTTTTTTTATTCATCTAACTTAACTATTAATACATCGGTTGGTAATTCGGATAAAATATATTCTAAATCATGTGGAAAAATTCGGTCTAATAAACCTAATTTAGAAGGCGGATTTATAATTAATAAATCGGCTCGTTTTACTTTAGCATAATGCCCAATTGAATACCCCCGACGACCAAAAATACTTTGAGTTTTTACAATAATATCTTCGGTGTCAATTTCTTTTAAAATACTTTTTACACGTATATCTTCGCGTGTTTTTATTCTTTCTTTAGAAATAGTGGTTTTACGTAATGTTAAGTCATCACTTACCTTTACGTCAAGCTCTGCTTGACTAATTTCTTCAACAATAGTAACTCTTTTGCAGTTTAATTTTTTGCAAACCTGAAAACCAACTGCTATTGTTCTTTTAGTTTTTTCACTTTTTAATCCATTTATTATAATGTGTTTACAAGGTACTCTTTCAATTGAAGGTTTAATTAATAATAGTACCGAGCAGGGAGCCTTTCTAGTAAGTTTTCGAGCAATAGAACCTACATAGTATTTATAAATATTTTCTTTTTGTAATGCACCAAGTATCAATAAATTTACTTTTTGGTTGTGTGCGGTTTGTAAAATAACATCTACAGGTTCTCCTTCTTGCCAAATACTTTTAAATGATTTAGAAACCTTTGGTGCTTCTTGTAAAAGGGCATTTAGTTTGGTTTCTTTTTCAGAAGTTTTTTGTCCAACATGTACACCAATTAAAGTGGCTTTAAATGTATTAGATAATCTAATAGCTTCAAATAAATTAGCCTTTAAGTTGGGCGAAAAAGCAATACCTATTAATATTTTATCAATCAAAATTATATTTATTTTACCCCGAATATAAGTATATTATTATTTATACGCTCCTTTTTATTTAGATTAAGTAAACAAAAGTAATTAATACAATAAGGTTAAGTGGAATAAAAAATAAAAAGAATTAATTATAAAAGATGCATTATTTTTTTAAATTGCTAAAAGTAAAATGGTTATGTTATATAATGTTGTAATAAGTTAATGAAAAATATGAAGAGAAAAATATTAATGTATATTATAATAAATATAATTTTAATTAATTTTTCTTTAGGTCAAAACAAAATTAAATTTAAACCAGGAGTAGGAGAACTAAAATTCAACATCAATAGTTACCATACAATAATTACTCAAAACAAGAATTTGAGTAAATTAATTACTGAATAAATCTGTAATATAAAATTCAATACGCCGATAAGAAAAAAATCAGAAAAATTATAAAGAATAATATCACATCTATAAAAAAAATAAAGGAAAAGAATAGAAATATTATTCTCTCAATTATGTGATTAGTTTATGATTAGACGAAATTATACTAAATCTTTTAACAGTTTAAAAACTAGAATACTATCGAAAATAACCGCTTTGACAACAATATAATACAACAATAAGTTTATTTTTAATAGAAAAATAAATAATATTAAATAGGTGTTATTTAAAATGCACAACAGGTGATAAATATATAATTTTATTTCATTTAGTTGATTTTCAGTTAATTTTAAACTATATTTGAACGTAAAATCAATCCCCCTTTAAAAAATAATAACTATGAAAAAGAAAATGAAATTAATTTCAGCAATTTTGTTGATTGCTGCAGTTTGCCACAGCCAAAATTCTAAAAATGGAACATCACGGTCTACAACTAATGCTAGTCAAAAAGAGGTCGTAGAATTTACCAAAGCACTTAATGTAGCTGTTTATCAAGAGTTTAACCTTGACGATAAAACAGCATTCGAAAATGTAGATAGAGGTTTCATCGCTCCTCGAATCGACAATGGAGATATTGAAGGTATAATGAGAACCAAACTATTCACAACAAAGCGCTAAACGTAATTTGGCTCTACTTTTCAAACTCCCAATACAATAAATTTAACAAAAAATGATTGCCAAGGGCAATCTATTGACGAATTAACACTAGTGATAAACAATCAACATCCTAGTAAATATTACTAGTATTTATTATTCAAACTTATTGTATTTGCCTTTTCAAAGTAGAACTACGTTTAGCACTTTGTCGGAGCACATTTCTTACATCTTATAAAACACAAAATTAAATTTATCGACCAACGTGCAAATTTAAAGAGAAATATGAAATTTAAAATTTGACGTTAGTCAGAATTATAATTAAAGAGAATCCTTAACAAATAAAATAAAACTAACATGAAATCTACTAAATTATTTTACTTGGCAATCTTATTTGTATCTATAGGTTGCCAAAATCTACAGACCCAACAAATTAAGCAGACTGAAAAGGATGCTAAGAATGTTCCAACTTTTTCACAAACCACAGACATTCCTGAAGGGCTGGTCACACCTGATGTCGTTGAAACATCAATTGGGACATTAAAATTTATGGATGGTGCACCACTCCCCGAAACGGCTGAATTGGTTTACGACAACCTAGACCGCATGCGTGGGGTTGATGCCTATTTAAAAGGAATACAAGGAACTTCTTTGAGAATGCTTATAAAAGGTCCAAAATCTTTAGGTATAAATGCGTATAATAAAATTCTGATTACTGCAGATCTTTTAGATTCTAAATCCTTTTTTCTGACAGGGAATACTTCTACACTATATATCGCTCCAACATTAGACTTAAAGGCGAATGGAGCAATGGTTGTGGAAGCTCCCCCGGGCTTGCTGGGTGGATTTAATGATGCCTGGTTCAGATATATAAATGATATTGGAGTTTTTGGTCCTGATAAAGGAAAGGGAGGAAAATTTTTAGTGTTGCCGCCAGATTATGAGGGCAATATCCCCAAAGGATATTTTGTAGTTAAATCTCCTACCTATAAAGTGTGGATTTTTATGCGATTATCAATAAGCCAAGGTTTGGAAAAAGCGGTACAGTTAGCCAAAGAAACGGTAAAAGTGTATCCTCTTTCAATGAAAGACAATCCTCCTAAAATGGAGTTTATAAATGTGTCACATAAAGTCTTCAATACCATTGATTTTAACGATTATACCTTTTTTGAAAACTTGAATGAAATCATTCAGGAAGAACCGCTAGAAATGCTCGACCCAGAAACAAGAGGTCTTTTTGCATCTATTGGAATTGAAAAGGGAAAACCCTTTGCTCCCGATGAAAGAATGAAAAAAATATTAACCGATGCAGTGGCCATTGGTAATGCAACAGCGCGTTCCATATCATGGTATCCCAGAGTTGAGGGTAGTGTAGATAATATGAAAGGAATACAGATTTACCCTGATACCAATAGCGGATGGTTAATGGCCTTTCTTGACAAAAATGTTTTCTTTAATGGGAAAGATGGGCAAACCATGAATAGCGATGCCAGAACATTTTTCTACTATTCCTATACGGTTGTTACTCCTGCTATGGCTGTAACTATCCCTGGAAAAGGCTCGGATTATGCAATCGGGTTTGTAGATGCTAATAAGAAACCGCTTGATGGCTCGAAGACTTATAAAGTTCATTTACCCCCTGATGTTCCTGTGAATAATTTTTGGGCATTTACTATATATGATACACAAACAAGGTCTCAATTACAAACGGATCAACCGTTTCCTACTGTGGGTAGTCAAACAAAAGGTTTCAAGACAAATGATGATGGATCGATAGATATCTATTTTGCTCCCGAAGCACCTGTTGGATTCGAAAATAATTGGTTGCAAACTATCCCCGGTAAAAGTTGGTTTACCATTTTGAGAATGTACGGTCCATTACAACCTTGGATCGATAAAACTTGGAGACCCAGCGAAATAGAACTTGTTAATGACTAGTTGAAATTAGATAAAAATTCACACATTTATAATAATGTATTACGACATACCATTGGGTATATTAAAATAATAATTAAAAATAAACAACATGAAACGATTAATCTCACTATTTTTTATTGGGCTCATAGCGCTAAGCGGTATTAATGCCCAAGGGCAAAATACGAGCCCATCAAACCAAATTCCCAGTTACAGAATCACAGAATACCTGCAATGGTATCCGGCTATCAAGCAAGCAGAAATGCGCGATGAATGGTTGACTAAATATTCTTACGGCGAATGGCAATTTTCAGGCGCCGTAACAGCTAAAGATAGAACAGTTATCACCCCACAGTCTGATGTAAACTATGGGTATTCATGGTTTAATATAGCCGACAATCCCATTGTAATAACTATGCCTAAATATCAAATGTATTCTTCATTAAGTGTGTTTGATATGAATCATTATATGGAGGTATTGATTTCTCCTGATAAACCAGTAGTGGTTCGTTTACCTAATCAAAAAAATCCTATTAAAGATTCATATGATATTGTCATTAATACCATAGAAGGTTTAGCTTTTACACGTCATGTAATTGTTAATAATGAATCTGAAGTATTAAACCTGGTTAAAAATAACCAGAAAATAACAGTAGGAAAAAGTAATAAGAAATTTTTAATTCCAAGTTTTACGGATAAAGAAGCCAAAGCCGGTCTTGAAATAATTAAAGACTACTCGCTCAATATTATCAAAAATGCAAGAAAACTATTTGGTAGTGAGTACGAAGGTGTTGGAATGATGGATCGATGCGCAGGAGTTTTTTTAGGTCAGTTAGGTACCCAAGCTTACGTTGCTGACTATTTACAATATCTAAAAGACCAAAATGGAGACCCGTTAAATGGTGTGGATAGCTATGAAATCCAAGTTCCTGCCGAATCATTAATGGCCGATAAAAATGGATATTGGTCTGTTACCGTTTACAATATAGAGGATCGTTACCTAATTCCGAACCGTAAAAATGTGTACAATGTAAATTATTATCGTACGGTTAAAAATAAAGATGGATCGGTAACCGTAAGAATTAATCCAAAGGGAGAAGGCGACAATGCAATACCCACCAATGGAAAGAATTTTTACGGCGTATTTAGGGTTTATAACCCAAAACTAGGAATAGTTTTTCCGAGTATTAAGAAAGTAGATTAAAAATAATTTCTGTATTGAAGGTTCACTTGTTTTGTCTACATAGCTAATTTTTATGTTTTGCATATAGATAAAATAATTATAAAATATTGATAAATATATATTTTTATTTCATTTAGTTGATTTTAAACTATATCTGAGCGTAATCAAAATAAATAACCCTTAAAAACAATAATTATGAAAAAGAAAATGAAATTAATTTCAGCAATTTTGTTTATTGCTGCAGTTTGCCATAGCCAAAATCCTAAAAATGGAACATCACGAACTACAACCAATGCCAATCAAAAAGAGGCCACAGAATTTACCAAAACACTTAATGCTGCTGTTTATAAAGAGTTAAACTTTGCCGATAAAACAGCATTCGAAAATGTAGATAGAGGTTTCATTGCTCCTCTAATCGATAATGGAGATATTGAAGGAGTAATGAGCGCCACTAAAATGAATTTCATGCAGAATAAAAAAGCCCCTGCTACTGTCAACCCAAGTCTTTGGCGTCATGCTCAATTAGTTAACCGAGGGGGGCTTTTTAAGGTAGTTGACAATATCTATCAAGTTAGAGGTCAAGATCTTGTAAACCTTACTATTATTGAAAGCGACAACGGTATTATTTTATTCGATATTGAGTATTCACCTAAAACACTAGCCAATTCTATTAAACTGTATGAGAAATATAGAGGCAAACGTCCGCTAAAAGCTGTAATAATTTCGCATAGCCATGCCGATCACTTTGGAGGGATAGATGGTATATACGATGCGGGACTAGCCACACGAGAGGACATTAAAAGTGGTCGCATTTTATTGCTAACACCTGAACATTTTGTAGAAGAAGCTGTTAGCGAAAACGTAATGGCAGGCAACGTAATGGCCAGAAGAGCTGGGTATCAATATGGAAATGTTTTGAAAGCTGGGCCAAAAGGCAAAATAACTGCTGCATTAGGTCTAGCTTTAGCTGATGGTGCATCGGGTTTACCCATTCCCAATAAGGTTATTACCAAAAATTGGGAAACCCTTACTATTGATGGCGTTGAATTTGAATTCTATTTAACCCCTCATGCTGAAGCTCCAGCAGAAATGGTATTCTTCATCAAAAAATGGAAAGCCATGTCTATGGCAGAAGATCTTAATCACCTTCAGCACAATATTTATACGCTACGAGGAGCAAAAACAAGAGATGCTAATTTATGGTCGAAGTATCTCGGTGAAATAATAGCGAGATGGGGTGGCGATGTTGAAGTAAATTTTGGTCCACATACTTGGCCAGTATGGGGCAATAAAAATGTAAATGAATACATGAAAGCACAACGTGACTTATATAAATCAATGTACAATACGGTTCTACGATACGCCAATTACGGCTATAGCCCACAAGAAATTGCCGAATACGCAAAACTTCCTGAACCTGTTGTCAAGAATTGGGACAATCGCCCTTATTATGGTCACTTGAAAAACAACCTGAAGGCCACATATATACTCAATCTGGGTTGGTTTAGTGGAAATGCCGCAGAATTAGCAATTTACCCTGATAATGAAAGAGGTAAACGTTATGTGGAAGCTATGGGTGGAGAAGACAAAATGTTGGATGCAGCCTTTAATGCTTTTAACAAGGGAGATTACCGATTTACGGTTGACCTACTGAACAACATCGTTGCATACAATGGAAAAAATACTGATGCAAATTATTTAATGGCTGATGCATTGGAACAACTGGGGTATCAAGAAGAAAATGCACTATACCGCAATCTTTATCTTTCTGGAGCTTATGAACTTAGAACAGGTGGCAATGTGCCAAATAAACTTAATACCGCTTCTCCTGAAGTAATTGCAGCTCTTCCTCCTGATTTGTTAATCTCTTATTTAAGTATGACAGTAGACCCAAAAAAAGCTTTGGTACTTGGTAATGTTGAAATGGATCTTGTGTTGAAAGGTGAAGGTCAATTTAGCCTAGAACTTCACAATGGCGTACTAAATAGTGTAATGGGCTACAAAAGTAAGAATCCTCAAGTTTCTTTAGAAATATCGAAACTTGATTTACTCGCTTTGATGTCAGGAAAAGTAACCTTAGACGATTTGATAAATAATGGAAAAGCAAAGGTTGATGGCAACAGGGAAGTACTCAAAAAACTGCATAGGATTTTTGACCTTGGCATGAAGAACAATATGAATTTGGTAATGCCTTTACAACCTGAAAACCAAATCAAATAGAAAGAAAGAAAAAAATGAGTCACCAGTATTTCTGGTGGCTCATTTTTTAACCTACAGTTTCAAGTATAAAAAGTATTTACCTATTGTAAGCGACATAAGAAAAAAACTTCATTTTTAACGCTAAGACCTTACAAAATATAAAGACATAGCTATAGAATACCTTTAAACCTGAATAATACTTTTAGCGGAGTTTTGTTTTATGAATCACATGAAAAATAAACTGAAATACTCGTGTACATTATAATTTATTGCTGGTCATAGGTAGTTTACAAAATTCTTGTCGATTTTCTGTTTGGTTTTTATTTGCTAAATTAACTGCTTTAAATATGTGATAAATTATGATTGAATTAGCTGCAATTGTTATTTTAGGAATTTTAGCTCAATGGGTTGCTTGGAAATTTAAAATACCCGCTATTTTACCATTAATTTTAATTGGATTATTTGTTGGCCCTATAGCCGCGACATTTTTTAGTGATGATGGTAGTAAGTGGATTGAGCCTGTTTGGAATGGCACAAAAGGGTTGTTTCCAGGTGATGGATTATTTTATTTTGTTTCGTTGGCAATTAGTATTATTTTATTTGAAGGAGGGTTAACACTTAAAAAAAATGAAGTTTCTAATGTAGGACCCGTTATAACAAAATTAATAACAATAGGTAGTGCTGTTACCTTTGTTTTAGGAGCTATTTGCGCTCATTATATTTTTGATTTAGATTGGGAAATATCGATGCTCTTTGCAGCATTAATAATTGTAACAGGCCCTACAGTAATATCGCCTATTTTACGTAATATACCTTTAAAAAAAGATGTTGCTGCAGTGTTAAAATGGGAAGGTATACTTATTGATCCTATTGGCGCTCTAGTTGCCGTATTAGTTTTTGAATTTATTAGTGTAGGCGGGGGTAGTGGTTTTACAAAAACAGCTTTGCTAGAATTTGGTAAAATTTTATTATTTGGTTCTACTTTTGGTTTTACGTTTGCTCATATCTTAATTTTTGTTATAAATAAAAAATTAGTGCCACATTACCTGTTAAATGTTGTATCGCTTTCAATGGTGTTATTGGTGTTTGTACTTTCTGATTTGTTTGCAAAAGAATCGGGTTTGTTAGCAGTAGTGGTAATGGGTATGGTAATAGCGAATAGTAAACTTAATAATTTTGACGAATTATTATATTTTAAAGAATCGTTGTCGATATTACTAATATCCATATTATTTATTGTGTTAGCCGCTAATATGGATATTAGCGAATTACTATTGGTATTTAATTGGAAAGCTTTTTTATTATTTTCGTTAGTAGTTTTAGTAATACGTCCTTTAGGCGTGTTTTTAAGCACCTATAAATCATCGCTTCAGTTTAACGAAAAATTGTTTATTAGTTGGGTAGGTCCAAGAGGTATTGTTGCTGCAGGTATTGCTTCTTTATTTGGTACAAAGCTTATTAAAGAGGGCTTTGCAGGAGCAGAATATATAACACCGCTAGTTTTTTTAATTGTTTTAGGCACCGTTTTATTAAACGCTACAACGGCACGCTTATTTGCTAAACTAGTAGGTGTATTTTTAAAAAATTCAGATGCAATAGTTATTATTGGAGCTTCAAAAGTAGCAAGAGTTATAGCCAAGTACTTAACAGCAAACGATAGAAGAGTGGTTTTATTAGATCAAAATAAGAATTATATAGACCAAGCTATTTCCGATGGCTTAGAAGCTTTTGACGTTAATATTTATAGAGAAGGGGTAAGTGATAATATAGAGTTGAGTGATGTAGGATATTTAATAGCTATGACAGGAAGCGATATTGTAAATAAATACGCAGTAAAAGAATTTTCGAAAACTTATGGGGAAAAAGGAGCATACAGAATAGCTACCCCTAATGAGGTAAAAACACATAAGCTTGAAAATAACGATGTGTTATTTACACAATACGACGACTATTTTAATTTAAATGAAAGTGCGAGAGATTATCCTATAATTAACGAGTTACAGGTAAGTTCGCCAGAAGATTATCTTGACAAAATAAAGCTGTTAAATAATGAGCTAAAAGCTATTCCTATCTTTGTAAAAAGAACTGGTGAATTTGATATTATTAGCACTTTTAACACCTCTAAAATAAAACAAAACGACGTTATTGTTTACCTAGGTAAAAAATTAAATATGTAATTAGTTTATTAACTAATCTAAAATTAACCGGTTAGTAGCGAGTGTTTTTATATTCTTCAAATGTACCATCATTATAAAAAACAACAATACGTTGTATTTCTTTAATTGTTTTTTTACCCTCCCTTTTTTCTTCTGCTTTTGTTGTAGAAGAGTCGAAAAGGGTGGTAGCATAAGAAGAAGTTGTTTTTTGTTCGGTTATTATTTTAGCCTTAGGAAAACTACCTTTACCATTTACCAACCAATAGATATCTACTTCGTTAAAAGTACTAGTGATTTTTAAAATAAAATCTAAACTAGGTTTATTTCTACCCGATAGGAGGTGTGAGATACTAGAACGTTGCACACCTATTTTGTCTGCAAAACTAGAAGCAGTTAAATTGTAGTGTGAAATGATTTCTTGAAGTCTATTTATAAAATCTTGATTATTTAACATTTGTAAACAATACTTAATATTACAAATGTAACAAAACTTTTTAAACTATACAAAAATCTCTTTTTACAAGGTTTTACAATAGTCTGTAAACCTAAACTTAAACATTAAATAATTAAACTTATTTACTTAAATGTAAGCACTTTATATTTTGTATATAAATTTTAATTATATTAAAAATATCAGCCTTGATAAAGCGTGCTTGTAAATGTAAAAAGAAGTTAGAAAAGTAAATTGACCATTAAAAAGATGTGGTTACAGAAGTAAACTAAGCTTGATTTACTTTTGTAACTTATATTGTTCAAAAAAAACTATTTTTGCAAATCATAATTTATTAATTAGCTATGCAATCAATTTTAATTTCTGAACTAGAAAACATTTATCGTCAACAAAAAGAACAATCACTTTTTGGCAAATGGATTACTTTTTCAGACATCAATCCGCTCTTGTCTAAATTTAACAAGTTTACAATTCAACAAATAGGTAGTTCTGAAAATAATACACCTATATATAGTATTAAAATAGGTAAGGGCGTAAAAAAAATTATGATCTGGAGTCAAATGCATGGCAACGAAAGTACAGGTACTAAAGCTGTTTTTGATTTACTAAATTGTTTTGCTAATTTAGATAATGCAATTTTTAAAATAATAACAAATAATTGTACTATTCAAATTATTCCAATGCTTAATCCAGATGGGGCATTGGCATACACCCGAGTAAATGCTCATCAAATCGATTTAAATAGAGATGCGGTAGACCAAAAAGCTAAAGAAAGTAAACTTTTACGTAAAGTATTAGAAGATTTTAATCCTAGTTTTTGTTTTAATTTACATGATCAACGCACTATTTTTGGGGTAGAAAACACAAAAAATACGGCTACTATTTCATTTTTAGCCCCTTCAGAAGAACCTACTCGTAAAATTACTGAGGGAAGAAAACAAACAATGGATGTTATTGTAGCAATGAATATGTTGTTACAGCAAGCTATTCCAAATCATATTGGGCGTTATACCGATGAGTTTTATCCGACGGCCACAGGTGATAATTTTCAAAAATTAGGGTATAATACGGTTTTAATTGAAGCGGGGCATTATCCTGATGATTATGATAGAGAGCAAGTCAGAAAATTTAATTTTTACGCATTACTACAAGGAATTTATCACATAGCTACCACGCAAGAGTTTACCAATTATAAGCCGTATTTTGATATTCCTAATAATCAAGAAATGTTTTTTGATGTTATTCATCGGTATCCACAAAAAAAAGCAGAAGACATTGCTTTTCAATACATTGAGTCGATAAAAGATAACCACTTTTTACGTACCTTAGAAAAGGTAAAAGAAGGTGATTTATCTAACTACTTCGGACATCATGAAATTATCCAATAAATAAAATTTATATTAATTTATTGATTTTTATATTAATTTATTAAATTTTGAACTAAAAATTTAAATAAAATTCATACTTTTGTTAAATTAATTGTATAAATTGAATAAAATGAAAAAATTTGTTTTAGATGAAATTGATCATCAAATTTTAGATATTTTGATTGAAAATGCAAGAACCCCTTTTACTGATATTGCAAAAAGGTTATTGGTTTCTGCAGGAACTATTCATGTGCGAGTTAAAAAAATGGAAGATGAAGGTATTATTCAAGGCTCTACACTTACGTTAAATTACGAAAAAATGGGGTATACCTTTATTGCCCATGTGGGTGTTTTTTTAGAAAAAACATCAAAAACCCAAGCTGTAATTGAAAATTTACGCCGTATTCCTAATATCACAGTTGCTTATGTTACTGCAGGTAAGTATAATATATTTTGTAAAGTAAGAGCTAAAGGAACAACAGATGCGAAAGAGATTATTTATAAAATAGATGATATACCGGGTATTAATAGAACCGAAACAATGATTGCACTAGAAGAAAGCATAAACGATAAAAAACGAATGATGCACGCTATATTTAAAGAATTATAATTACGTGTATTTTAAATTAACAATCCTCATTAAAATGAGGATTTTTTTATTTACATAAGTTCTATTTTATAATTAATAATTGAGTTTAGGTTGTCACAAACTGTTTTTTTTCCAGTATGTTTGTGTTTATTTATATACTTGGGCGGTATGTCAAATCAAATCATCTATCAAAAAAACAACCTTACCAATAAAACATTAGTACAGCTTTATAAATCGATGTTAAAACCTCGGCTGATTGAAGAAAAAATGTTGGTTTTATTGCGTCAAGGAAAAATTTCTAAATGGTTTAGTGGTATAGGGCAAGAGGCGATTGCTGTTGGGGTTACTATGTCACTAACCAAAGATGAGTATATTTTGCCAATGCATAGAAATTTGGGCGTTTTTACAACTCGTGAAATACCGTTATACAGGTTGTTTTCTCAATGGCAAGGCAAAGCAAACGGGTTTACAAAAGGACGTGATCGAAGTTTTCATTTTGGTACGCAAGCCTATAAAATTATTGGTATGATTTCTCATTTGGGACCACAAATGGGTATTGCAGACGGAATAGCATTAGCTAACAAGTTAAAACAAAACAAACAAGTTTGTGCTGTTTTTACTGGTGAAGGAGGTAGTAGTGAAGGTGATTTTCATGAAGCATTAAATGTGGCCTCAGTATGGAGTTTGCCTGTGTTGTTTTGTATAGAAAATAATGGGTACGGACTATCAACACCTATCTCAGAGCAATATCATTGCGAAAATTTAGCTGATAGAGGAAAAGGGTACGGAATTGAAAGTCATATTATTGATGGAAATAATGTTGTTGAAGTGTTTACAAAAGTATCAGAAATTGCTAAAAGTATTCGTAAAAAACCAAGACCTGTTTTACTTGAGTTTAAAACCTTTAGAATACGAGGTCATGAAGAAGCTAGTGGCATAAAATATGTACCTAAGCAGTTGATAGAATACTGGGAGAAAAGAGATCCTATTACCAATTTTAAATCGTTTTTATTAGCTGAAAAAATAATATCGGCTTCGCAAGATCAAGAACTTAGAAAAAAATTAAAAAAAGAAATAACTGCTCAATTAAAAATTGCGGATGGTGAACAAAATATAATCGCAAATCTACAAACTGAATTGGCAGATGTGTATAAGTCTCATGAATGCCAAGAAGCAGCCCCTTTATTTAATACTAAAAAAATAAGACTAATTGATGCTATTTCAGACGGATTAAAACAGTCAATGGAAAAGTATGACAACTTAGTTATAATGGGGCAAGATATTGCTGATTATGGCGGTGTTTTTAAAATTACAGAAGGGTTTGTTGACTTGTTTGGTAAACAACGTGTAAGAAATACTCCAATTTGTGAATCGGTTATTATTTCAGCAGCTTACGGATTAGCCATTAATGGTATGAAAGCCGTTGTAGAAATGCAATTTGCCGATTTTATTTCAACGGGGTTTAATCCTGTCGTAAATTTATTAGCAAAATCGTATTATCGTTGGGGGCAACCTGCCGATGTAGTTATTCGAATGCCTTGTGGTGCAGGGGTGGGGGCTGGTCCGTTTCACAGCCAAACCAATGAAGCATGGTTTACTAAAGTGCCTGGATTAAAAGTAGTGTACCCCGCTTTTCCTGCAGATGCTAAAGGCTTGTTAGCTACAGCAATAGCAGACCCTAATCCTGTATTATTTTTTGAACACAAAGCGTTATACCGTTCTATTTATCAAGAAGTTTCAGATAATTATTATACAATTTCTTTAGAAAAGGCCTCGGTAATTAAACAAGGTAATCAAATTACAATTATTGCTTATGGAGCAAGTGTACATTGGGCATTAGAAACCTTGAAAAATAATCCAGCTATTTCGGCAGATTTAATCGATTTAAGAATTTTACAACCCTTAGATGTCGAAACAGTTTACCAATCAGTCAAAAAAACAGGCAAAGTAATTATTTTACAAGAAGATTCGTTATTTGGTAGTATTTCAAGCGATTTATCGGCTTTAATTACTGAAAATTGTTTTAAATATCTGGACGCTCCTGTAAAACGTGTGGCAAGTATAGAAACTCCAATACCGTTTGCTAAAGAGTTAGAAAATCAATATTTACCAGCTGTTAAATTTGAAAAAGCATTAAAAACATTATTGGCTTATTAATTGTTTACAGCCTTTATTTTTAATGTAAATAACGCTTTATAACTTTTTGACCATCTTTTTTTTTAATTCAATTAATATTATTTGTACATTTGTTAACCAAACAGTTAAACTTTTTAGTTAATCTAGTGAGTTGAAATGATGAAAAAACAGAAAGACAATAAAACAGAAGAGCAAATATTAGTTGCAGCTCAGGTTATTTTTCAAGCAAAAGGAATGGACGGAGCGCGTATGCAAGAAATAGCTGATAAAGCCAATATAAACAAAGCGATGTTACATTATTACTATAGAAGTA
The DNA here is from genome assembly GCF_041021355.1 of Tenacibaculum sp. UWU-22. Taxonomy (NCBI): domain Bacteria; kingdom Pseudomonadati; phylum Bacteroidota; class Flavobacteriia; order Flavobacteriales; family Flavobacteriaceae; genus Tenacibaculum; species Tenacibaculum sp. UWU-22. The sequence goes on from NZ_JBFNGP010000004.1 coordinate 54,123, forward strand.
AACAATTGTTGTTTGAGGCGGTTTTTAAAAAAGCATTTTCATTGTTAGCTCCACAGCTTAATGCAATACTAAATGATGATTCTTCGGTCGAAGAAAAAATAAGAAACTTTACCTATAATTATATTAGCTTTATTATTAAACACCCGTATCTGCCAAATTTTATTATTCAAGAATTAAATAGAAAACCTCAATTTATTGAAGAAATTAAAAATAACGTAGCGTTTCCAAATATTACAAAATTTAAACAACAGGTAGAAAAAGAAGTAGCCAACCAAATTATAAAACCTATAGCTGCAGAACAGTTATTTATTAATATTATGTCGTTAAATATTTTTCCCTTTATTGCTTCACCTTTAATTAAACCCCTTATTAATGTTGACAATAAAACATATCAGGGTTTAGTAGATGCTCGAAAAAAAGAAGTAGCAAATTTTATAATTAATGCGATAAAAAAATAAACGTATGAAAACTCTATTTTTAATCGGGTTGTTTTTGTTAACAATAAACCTAACGTATGGTCAACAAACAATTAGTTTAGAAAGTTGTTATGAGAACTTAAAAGCAAATTATCCTTTAGCTAAAAATCAAACCATTATAGCTCAACAAAAAGAGGCAGAACTTTCGGTTATTAAATCAAAAACATTACCACAGCTTTATTTTAATGCACAAGCTAGTTATCAGAGCGAGGTAACTCAAATACCTTTTCCTAATTCAAGTATAGAACCTTTAAATAAAGATCAATACCGTGCAACACTAACAGCAAACCAATTAATATATAATGGAGGCAGAATTAAAGCAACACAGAACCTACAAAATATTACTTCTGACAAAAAACAGCAACAGGTTGAAGTAAATCTATATCAATTAAAACAAAAGGTTAATCAATTGTATTTTTCGGTACTATTATTAGATAATCAACTAAAATTATTAGACTTAAGAAATCAGCAATTACACACAAAGTTAAAAGAAATAAAATCAGGCATAAAAAACGGTGTTTTATTACCTACTTCTGATAAAGTTATAGAAGCTACATTATTAAAAATTTTACAACAAAAAAAAGAAGTCATAAATAATAAAACAAAGCTAATAGGGTCTTTATCAATGTTAATAGGGGTTGCTATTGATACGCAAACTAAATTTAAAAAACCTTTAATTTCTTTAGTTAAAGATAGCGCGTTAAACAGGCCTGAGTTAACGTTGTTTACTTTACAAAAACAAGAGCTAACACAACAAGAGCAAGTGTTATCAAAAGCAAAAATACCTCAAATTATGGGGTTTGCAACAGGCGGGTATGGTAACCCTGGATTAGATATGTTAAAAAATGAATTTTCACCTTACTATATTGTAGGGGTAAAGGTAAATTGGAATGTATTTGATTGGAAAGAAAACAAGAAAAAAAGAGAAGTTCTAAACTTATCAAAAGATCTAATAAATAACCAAGAACAAGTATTTAAATTAAACACAAACACAGCCTTGAATGAACAGCAAAAAGAAATTGAAACCCTTCAGGCTAGTGTTGAAATTGATACACAACTTATTAGTTTGCAAAAAGAAGTGGTTGCCACTTCTGATTCGCAATTAAAAAATGGGGTTATTACAACTTCTCAATACCTTACAGAGCTTACAAAATTATATGAAGCCGAAAATATTTTTAATCAACACAAAACCCAATTACAATTAGCTAAAGCAAATTACAATACGCTAAAAGGTGAAATCAAATAAAATTACAATGAAAACAATAAACATACTAATTGTACTAACTGTTACACTTTTAACAGCTTGCAAAAACAACGATAATAGAGCAGATGGTTATGGCAATTTTGAAGCTACTGAAACCACTATTTCAGCTGAAAATTCAGGCAAATTATTGTTGTTTAATATTGATGAAGGAGACGTTTTAAAAGAAAATCAATTAATAGGCTATATCGATACCCTTTCGCTTCATTTAAAAAAAGAACAACTTATGGTGCAAAAAACCGTAATCCGAGCTAAATCTAAAGGCATTTTATCGCAGATTGGGGTGTTACAAGCTAAATTAAAAACTGCTGAAACCAATAAAGCACGAATTATAAGCTTAATTAAAGACAATGCTGGGACTCAAAATCAATTAGACGATGTAGAAGGAGAGGTAGCGGTATTAAAAAACAGTATTAACAGTATTGAAATTCAAAATGCACCAGTAGTAAGTGAATTTAAAAATATTGATGTGCAATTACAACAGCTCGATAACCAAATTCAAAAAAGTGAAATTGTAAACCCAATAAACGGAACGGTTTTATCTAAATATGCTCAAGCTAACGAAATTGTAACTTTTGGTAAACCGCTTTATAAAATTGCCGATTTAACAACAATGCAGCTACGTGTTTATGTTAGTGAAACTCAATTAGCAAATCTAAAAATTGGTCAAAAAGTAACCGTTAAAATTGATAATCAAAGCAGTATGAAATCGTATGATGGTATTATTAGTTGGATTGCTTCAGAAGCCGAATTTACTCCCAAAATTATTCAAACTAAAGAAGAAAGGGTAGCCTTAGTATATGCTGTAAAAATAAAAGTAAAAAACGATGGTAGTTTAAAAATAGGTATGCCTGCCGAAATGTGGTTAAATCCCGAAACAAATCAATAAGGTTTAAAATTTTAATTTGTGAGTATTACGATAACGAACATATCAAAATCTTATGGTAAAGTAAATGCTTTATCTAATATTTCATTTACGGTGCGCCCAGGAGAAATATTTGGACTTATTGGTCCTGACGGAGCGGGTAAAACCACTTTATTTCGCATACTTACCACATTGTTAATAGCCGATAAAGGAAAAGCTACTGTGGCAAATTTTGATGTAATTAATGATTATAAAAAAATACGAAATAATGTTGGTTATATGCCTGGTCGTTTTTCGTTATACCAAGATTTAACTGTTGAAGAAAATCTCCATTTTTTTGCTACTATTTTTGGTACAACCATACAAGAGAATTACGATTTAATAAAAGATATTTATGTACAAATAGAACCGTTTAAAAAACGAAGAGCAGGTAAATTATCTGGAGGAATGAAGCAAAAATTAGCCTTATGTTGTGCATTGATACATAAACCTAAAGTATTGTTTTTAGATGAACCTACAACAGGCGTAGACCCTGTTTCAAGAAAAGAATTTTGGGATATGCTCAAACGTTTACAACAAAAAAACATTACTATTTTAGTATCTACCCCATATATGGATGAGGCAGCTTTGTGTGATCGTATTGCCTTAATTGAAAATGGTAAAATACTAGAAATAGACGAGCCAAAGGCTATTGTTAGTCATTTTCCGAAGCCATTATATAATATTAATGCAGATAATATGTATAGGCTTATTCAAAGTTTACAAGCATATAAACACATGTATAGTGTTTTTCCTTTTGGTGAGTTTGTACACTATACCGATAATCGCAATGAATTTGATATTGCTGATTTAAAGAACTATTTACAGCAACAAGGGCTTAACAATATTTATATTAAAAGAACAGCACCAACCATAGAAGATACATTTATGGAATTGGCTAAATAATACATGGATAACAAGAACGTCATACAGGTAGAAAATTTGTCAAAGCTATTTGGCGATTTTATAGCGGTAAATAAAATAAGTTTTGAAGTAAAAGCAGGAGAAATTTTTGGATTTTTAGGAGCCAATGGCGCAGGAAAAACTACAGCTATGAAAATGCTTATCGGCATATCAAAACCCTCATCAGGTAAAGCTTCTGTGGCGGGTTTTGATGTGTATAAACAAGCAGAATCTATAAAAAAGAATATTGGATACATGAGTCAAAAATTTGCTTTATATGATGACCTAACGGTAAAAGAAAATATTAATTTTTTTGGAGGCATATATGGTTTATCTAAAAAACAAATAAACACAAAAAGCACAGAATTAGTTGAAGAACTAGGACTCGAAAAGGTTGTTAATAGTTTAGTAGCTTCTTTACCTTTGGGTTGGAAACAAAAGTTAGCATTTTCAGTATCGCTATTACATGAACCCAAAATTGTTTTTTTAGATGAACCCACAGGTGGAGTTGACCCGATTACTCGACGTCAGTTTTGGGAACTCATTTATAAAGCAGCGCATAAGGGTACTACTATTTTTGTGACTACTCATTATATGGATGAAGCCGAATATTGCAATCGGGTATCTATTATGGTTAATGGTAAAATTGAAGCGTTAGATTCTCCTAAAAATTTAAAATTACAGTATAAAACAAACACAATGAACGAGGTGTTTTTAAAGCTAGCAAGAGGATGAAACGGTTTATAGGTTTTGTAAGAAAAGAGTTTTATCACATATTTCGCGATAAGCGCTCTTTATTTATTTTGTTTGGAATGCCTATAGTACAAATACTACTATTTGGATTTGCCATTACCAACGAAATTAACAACGTAGACATTGCTGTTTTAGATCAGGCTAATGATACCACAACAAAAGAAATTATAAATAAAATAGCAGCTTCAAAACATTTTAATATTGTTGATATTATCAGGCAAGAATCATCAATACAATCTATTTTTAAAAGAGGAAAGGTAAAGGCAGTTATTCAATTTAAAAATAATTTTGGAAATAATCTTATAAAAGAAAAAAACGCTACAGTACAAATACTTACCGATGCTACAGAACCTAATATGGCAAGTACAATTAGTTATTATATTACCTCTATTCTTAAAAAATACCAACATCAATTACTTAAAAATACAACAACCAATTACTTAATAGTTCCTGAAAGTAGAATGGCTTATAATGCCGAATTAAAAAGCGTTTATATGTTTGTTCCAGGTGTAATGACCGTTATTTTAATGTTGGTTTCAGCAATGATGACCTCGATATCGATTACTCGTGAAAAAGAACAAGGCACTATGGAAATTTTATTAGTTTCTCCTTTAAAACCTTTTCAAGTCGTTATCGGTAAAGTGTTTCCGTACATTTTTTTATCTATTATTAACGCAATTATTATTGTGCTGTTGAGCATTTTTGTATTTAATGTACCTATAAGAGGAAGCTTGTTTTTATTTGGATTTGAAAGTGTATTATTTATTATTACGTCACTTGCTTTGGGCATTTTAATATCAACAATAGCCACAACACAACAAACGGCAATGATGATGTCTTTAATGGGTTTAATGCTTCCTACCATTTTACTTTCTGGTTTTATTTTTCCTATTACCAGCATGCCTTTGTTACTTCAAATTATTAGTAATGTTATTCCTGCAAAATGGTTTATTATTATTATAAAGGCTATTATGTTAAAGGGTGTTGGTATTAGCTATGTTTTAAAAGAAACACTGATACTTGTTGCTATGACTTTAGTATTTATTGGTATAAGTATAAAAAAATATAAAATTAGATTAGAGTAATATAAAATCAATACAAGAGTAGGGAGGTAAATCTTGTGAAACTAATATAAACGTTAAATGAAAATAATTTTTCACATTATAAAAAAGGAGTTTAAGCAAATCTTTAGAAATAAAGGAATGTTACCTATTATTTTTATTTTACCTGTTATACAATTACTCATTTTATCTAATGCGGCAACCTATGAAATAAAAAATATAACCTTTGGTTATGTTGATGCAGATAACAGTGTTATTTCTAGAGGATTAATAGATAAGTTTAAGGCGTCTACTTATTTTAACGTATCTCGTCGGTTTTCTTCTGAAAAAGAAGCTTCTAAAGCAATGTTAGAAGGAAAAATAAAGGCTTATATAAATATTCCTACACATTTAGAACAAGCATTACAAAAAAATAAAACAAAAGATATCGGTGTTTTTATAGACGCTATCGATGGTTCTGCGGCAGGGGTAATTAATGTTTATATAACCCAAATTATTCAAAACTATAACAAACATATTGCTACCCAGTTTATACCGCTTTCAAATACGTTTAAAAGACCCATCAGTATTGATAGTATACCGCTGTTTTGGTATAATAAAACGTTAAATTATAAAACATTTATGGTACCTGGTATTTTGGTATTGTTTGTTACCATGATTACGCTTTTTTTATCGGGTATGAATATTGTTAGAGAAAAGGAGATAGGCACCTTAGAACAAATTAATGTAACTCCTATAAAAAAACAACAGTTTATTATAGGTAAGCTGTTTCCGTTTTGGGTAATCGGTTTGGGGTTGTTAACTATCGGATTATTTCTTGCTAAGGTTATTTTTAATGTACCTATCTTAGGGAGCTTATCTTTGTTATATGGATATACCTCAATTTATATATTAGTAGTTTTAGGTATAGGTTTATTTATTTCAAACTTTACAGATACCCAACAACAAGCCATGTTTATTTCGTGGTTTTTTATGGTAATTTTTATTTTAATGAGTGGTTTATTTACGCCCATTGAAAGCATGCCTAAGTGGGCGCAACTGCTTACCGATTTTAATCCGATTAAATATTTTGTGCAAATTATACGAATGGTAATGCTTAAAGGAGCTGGATTTGTTGATATTTTACCATTAACTATTAAAACAGCTGTATATGCATTTATAATGAATAGTTTAGCCGTTTTAAGTTATAAAAAAACCAATTGATGTTTTATGCAATAATATTGTTATCCGTTATTTATTATTTACAAAAAGCACCAATGTATTAAGAAAAACAAATTGAATTGTAAACAAAGAGAATACTATTATGTTTAATAGTTATACTTAAACTTTAATAAATCATTTTTTTGGAACTACTTCCCGATACAGAAATTAGAGAAAATATGCCCTAAGATATCTTTATCAACATCATATTCACCCGTAATATTACCTAAATGACGTAAACATTCGCGAATATCAATGGCAAATAAGTCAGAAGGTAAATTATCTTCTATTCCTTGTTGCACCCCTGTAATTGCCAATAATGCATTATTTAAAGCTTCAAAATGTCTAGAATTGGTAACAATAGTTTGGTTGTTACTTAAAGCGCCTTTATTTACCAAGCTAGTAAGTTCTTGTTTTAGTTTATCAATAGCTATATTTTGTTTAGCAGAAAGTAAAATTAAATTGTCAATTTCTGATTGTAATATCAAAATTTCACTACTAGACAAGGTGTCAATTTTATTGGCAATAACTAATAAACGTTTATTCGGAAAACGTTGTTTAATTGTTTCAATTTCTTCTAAAAAAATGTTTTTAGAAGATAGGTACTTGTTAGCATCAATTAAAAAGATAATTAGTTGCGCATTTTCTGCTTTTTCGAATGCTTTTTTAATCCCTATATTTTCAATTGTATCTTCTGTTTCTCGAATTCCAGCGGTATCAATAAACCGAAAAACAGCTCCGTCAATAATCAATTCGTCTTCAATTGCATCGCGTGTAGTACCTGGAATGTCTGAAACAATGGCTTTTTCTTCGTTTAATAACGCATTTAAAAGGGTAGATTTACCAACATTAGGCTCTCCAATAATAGCTACAGAAATTCCGTTTTTCATAGCATTTCCAAAAGCAAACGAGTCGATTAATCGTTTTAATACCACACTTATTTTAGCGACTAGTTCTTTAAACTTTGCTCGATTGGCAAATTCAACATCTTCACCTGAAAAATCGAGTTCTAACTCAATTAAAGCCGCAAAATCTAATAATTGGGTGCGTAACTCTTTTAATTCGTTAGTAATACCCCCACGCATTTGCTGCATGGCTATTTGATGTGAAGCTTCAGAATTTGAAGCAATTACATCGGCTACGGCTTCTGCCTGACTTAAATCTATTTTACCATTTAAAAACGCTCGCATGGTAAACTCGCCATTATCAGCTATACGACAGCCATTTTGTAAAAAAAGTTGGATAATTTTTTGCTGTATAAAACTAGATCCATGACACGATATTTCAACCACATTTTCGCCAGTATAAGAATTAGGCCCTTTAAATATCGAAACCAATACTTGGTCGAGTACGATTTCTTTATCAACAATATATCCTAAGTGCAAGGTATGAGAGTTTTGACTTTTTAGTGTTTTACCTTTTTTTTTAGGTTTAAAAAAAGCACTAACAAGTGTTATTGCATCTTCACCAGAAAGTCGTATTATAGCAATTGCACCAACACCCGAAGGGGTTGCTAAAGCGATAATTGTATCGTTTTTAATCATCCTGCAAATATACGGAGTTTAAAAGTATATTTTTACTATTATTTAGGGGTGTAGGCTACACAAGGTATAATCATTTCTTCTAACGAAATTCCGCCATGTTGATAGGTGTTTTTGTAGTATTTTACAAAATGATTATAGTTGTTTCGGTAAGCAAAGAATAAATCTTCTTTAGCAAAAATAAATCGATCGTTAATGGTTGTTGATGGTAAAAAAATAGCCTTAGGATCTGTTACCGCATACACATCTTTATCTTGATACGTTAGGCTTTTTCCTGTTTTGTAACGTAAATTGGCACTAATATTTTTATCGCCAATCACTTTACTTGGATTTTTACAATTTATGGTTCCGTGGTCGGTAGTAATAATTAATTTTTGGTTTAATTCTTTAGCTTTTTTTATAATTTCAAATAACGATGAGTTTTTAAACCAGCTTTGTGTTAATGAGCGATAAGCTTTATCATCGCTAGCCAGCTCTTTTATTACTTCCATTTCGGTTTTAGCATGTGAAAGCATGTCAACAAAATTATAGACAATAACTGTTAAATCATTTTGTTTTGTAATATGGTAATTCTCAGCTAAATCTTTCCCTGCTTTTAAAGAAGTAATTTTATAATATTGATGTTTAATGGGTAGATTTAAGCGTTTAATTTGAGCGGTTAAAAAATCGTTTTCATATAAATTTTTACCACCTTCATCGGTGTCGTTTTTCCAGTAGTTGGGGTATAGATTATTCATATCTAAAGGCATCAAGCCAGAAAAAATAGCATTTCGGGCATATTGAGTGGCGGTAGGTAGTATACTGAGGTATGATTTTTCAGCTTCTTTTTTATAATAGTCATTTATAAAAGGTTCTAAAACTCGATACTGATCGTAACGTAGATTATCAATAACCACTAAAAGTACATTTTGCTTTTGTTGTAAATGTGGTACAACATAATTTTTAAATAGCGTGTGTGAAAATGTGGGGCTATCAGGGCTTGTTAACCAATTTTTATAGTTCTTTTTAATAAATTTAAAAAACAAACTATTTGCTTCAGATTTTTGAGTTTCTAAAATCTCTAGCATTTCAATATTGTTTGTGTTTTCTAATTCTAGTTCCCAATGAATCAGTTTTTTATATAAATCAACCCATTCTTCGTAAGTGTTTATCATTACCAAATCCATCGAAATTTTTCTAAATTCTTGTTGGTAATTAACACTTGTTTTTTCAGAAACTAATCGAGAGGTGTCTAAGTTTTTTTTAAGGCTTAATAAAATTTGATTTGGGTTTACGGGTTTTATTAAATAATCAGCTATTTTAGAGCCAATAGCTTCTTCCATAATATATTCTTCTTCGCTTTTAGTAATCATTACAACAGGTAGATTAGCTTGTTGTTGTTTAATCGTAGTTAACGTTTCTAGACCAGTAATTCCTGGCATATTTTCATCTAAAAAAACAATATCAAAATTATTTTCATTAACTAAATCTATAGCGTCAGCACCATTGTTAGCCGTGGTAACTTGATAGTCTTTTTGTTCTAAAAATAAAATATGAGGTTTTAATAAATCTATTTCGTCATCGACCCAAAGAATATGCATTTTATTCATAAAAAAAACTCTGTTTTATTGGTTAGTATACAAAGAAACGGTTAAAATAAGTTTTGTTATATTTAAAAATGATAAAAATACGTTAATAAATTTGGTTTTGTTAGCTTTGTACCTTAGTCTACAAAATTATAAATGAGTACAAACACCAATAAATTAAAAATACTTAACGATCCTGTTTACGGCTTTATAACAACCCCTAACTCTTTAATTTTTGATATTATAGAACATCCTTATTTTCAACGGTTACGCCGTGTAACACAAATGGGATTGTCTAATTTGGTGTATCCAGGGGCTAACCATACTCGTTTTCATCATGCTATTGGATGTATGCATTTGATGGAAAAAGCGGTTCAGGTTTTACGAACTAAAAAAGTGCTAATATCTACCGATGAAGCTACGGCTTTATACTTAGCTATTTTATTGCACGATATTGGTCATGGAGCGTTTTCACATGCCTTAGAAAATAGTATTGTTGATCATATTTCACACGAAGAAATTTCGTTGAAATTTATGCATGTATTAAATAAAGAATTTGAAGGTAAATTAAATTTAGCTATTGAAATTTTCACAGGAAAATACCATAGAAAATTTTTTAATCAATTAATTTCTAGTCAGTTAGATATTGATAGGTTAGATTATTTAAAACGCGACTCTTTTTACACAGGTGTTACTGAAGGTAATATTTCATCAGACAGAATAATTGCAATGATGCATGTAAAAAATGATGAATTAGTTATTGAACATAAAGGAATATACTCGGTAGAAAATTTTATCATAGCTCGTAGATTAATGTATTGGCAGGTATATTTACATAAAACGAGTTTGGTAGCCGAAAGTATGCTGGTAGGTATTTTAAAACGAGCTAAAGAATTAGCTAAAAAAGGGGTAGAGCTACCCGCAACAAAGCCATTGTATTATTTTTTATACAATCAAATTTCAAAAGAAAATTTTACAGATCAAACCTTAGATATTTTTTCCAAATTAGACGATTACGATGTGTTATCAGCAATAAAAGAATGGACTAATCATCAAGATAAAGTGCTTTCTAAACTGTCGCAAATGTTAATGAACCGAAATTTATTAAAAATAGAAATACAAGACACTGCATTTACTAAAGGATACCAACAAAAAATAATCGATAAAATACAAAACAAACTACAACTTTCTAAGACCGATTTAAGTTACTTTATTTTTACCGATAGCGTTTCAAATCAAGCCTACAACACACAAAAACCCATAAAAATACTTACCAAAAAACAAGAGTTAAAAGAATTGGCAAAAGCTTCAGACCAGTTAAACCTACAAACCCTTACCAAACCCGTAATAAAATATTATTTTTGCTATCCTAAAAAACTAATTTTAGATTAATCGTAGGTTTTTTTATATTTTTGCCCTTTATGAAATTTACAGCCAAACAAATAGCGGAAATTTTAGAAGGTGAAATAGAAGGAAATCCTGATAAAGAAGTTTCAAAATTATCTAAAATAGAAGAAGGAGAAGAAGGTTCTTTGACTTTTTTATCGAATCCTAAATATCAATCCTATCTATATACTACAAAAGCATCTATTACTATTGTAGATAAGGATTTTATTCTCGAAAAAAAAGTAAGTACCACACTTATAAAAGTAGAAAATGCTTATAAATCTTTTTCAAAACTATTAGAATTTTATAACGAAGTAAAAAACAATAAAACAGGGCGAGAAGAACCCCATTTTATATCGTCTACAGCCATTCTTGGCGCTAACGAATATATTGGTGCTTTTTCGTATATAGGTGAAAATGTTAGTATTGGTGAAAATGTAAAAATTTATCCCCATACATATATTGGAAATAATGTAATTATCGGCAATAATTGCACTCTTTTTTCAGGCGTAAAAATTTATTCAGAAACAAAAATAGGAAACGATTGTAAACTACATTCAGGCGTAATTATTGGTTCCGACGGATTTGGTTTTACACCTAATGAAAAAGGAGAATATAAAGCTGTTCCTCAAATAGGAAATGTTATTATTGAAGATAATGTTGACATTGGTTCTGGAACAACCATAGACAGAGCCACTTTAGGCTCTACAATAATAAGAAAAGGCGTAAAGTTAGACAATCAAATCCAGATTGCTCATAATGTAGAAATAGGCGAAAATACCGTAATAGCCTCACAAACTGGTGTAGCTGGTTCTACCAAAATAGGTAAAAATTGTATGATTGGAGGGCAAGTAGGCATTGTTGGGCATATTAGTATTGGCGATAATGTAAAAGTACAAGCACAATCAGGTATTTCTAAAAGTTTAAAAGATAATGAAACCGTTCAAGGTTCACCTGCTTTTTCATATCCCGATTTTAACAAATCGTATGTGCATTTTAGAAACCTACCTAAAACAGTAACCACCTTAAATAAAATAGAAACGAAGTTAAATACTCTAAAAATTAGTGATGAGTAAAAAACAAAAAACAATAAAACAGCAAATAACATTATCTGGTGTTGGATTACACACAGGTAACCATGTAACGATGACCTTTAAACCTGCTCCCGTAAATCATGGTTATGCATTTACACGAGTAGATTTAGAAGGAAAACCTACTATTGAAGCTAAAGCAGACTATGTATTTGATACTCAAAGGGGTACTAACCTTAAAAAAAATGGCGTATTAATACAAACATCTGAACATGTTTTGGCAGCAGCAGTAGGGTTAGAAATTGATAATTTATTAATAGAAATAGATGCTGCTGAACCACCTATTATGGATGGCTCTTCAAAGTTTTTTATTGAAGCTTTAGAAAAAGCTGGTGTGGTTGAGCAAGATGCTGATATTGAAGAATATGTTGTAAAAGAAATCATTTCATATAAAGATCCTGTTTCTGGTAGCGAAATAATTTTAATGCCTGCAGACGAATACCAAATAACTACTATGGTAGATTTTGGAACTAAAGTTTTAGGCACTCAAAATGCCACCCTAAACAGCATTTCAGAATTTAAAACTGAAATTTCTGCGGCTCGAACATTTAGCTTTTTGCACGAAATAGAAATGCTTTTAAATAACGATTTAATTAAAGGTGGCGATTTAAATAATGCCATTGTGTATGTAGACAAAGAACTATCATTAGACACAATGGAAAAATTAAAAAAAGCGTTTAAAAAAGACGATATTAAAGTAAAACCTAACGGTATACTCGATAATTTAACATTACATTGGGCAAATGAAGCGGCACGACATAAACTATTAGATGTTATTGGCGATTTAGCTTTAGTAGGCACCCGTATTCGAGGTAAAATAATAGCCAATAAGCCAGGGCATGCTGTAAATTCAGCATTTGCTAAAAAATTAACGAATATTATAAAAAAAGAAAAACGAAATAATGTTCCGCGATTTGATTTAAATCAACCTCCATTAATGGATATTCATAAAATTATGAGTATTCTACCTCACCGCCCTCCATTTTTGTTAATTGATAGAATTTTAGAATTATCAGATAAACACGTGGTTGGTATGAAAAATGTTACGATGAACGAAAGTTTTTTTGTAGGACATTTTCCTGGAGCACCTGTTATGCCTGGAGTTTTACAAGTAGAAGCAATGGCTCAATGTGGGGGTATATTGGTATTAAGCACTGTACCCGACCCTGAAAATTACTTAACATATTTCATGAAAATGGATAATGTTAAATTTAAACAAAAAGTATTACCGGGCGACACGCTTATTTTTAATGCCGAATTAATATCACCTATTCGTAGAGGTATTTGTCATATGCAGTCGTATGCTTATGCAAACGGAAAATTAGTAGCAGAAGCAGAATTAATGGCACAAATTTCAAGACAAAAATAAGTATGAATCAGCCTTTAGCCTACGTACATCCACAAGCAAAAATTGCTCGAAATGTGGTAATAGAACCTTTTACAACTATACATCCTAACGTAGAAATAGGATCGGGCACATGGATTGGTTCTAACGTTACCATTATGGAAGGAGCCCGTATTGGAAACAATTGTCGTATTTTTCCAGGAGCTGTTATTTCGGCAGTACCCCAAGATTTAAAATACAACGACGAAGAAACCTTAACTATTATTGGAAACAATGTAACTATAAGAGAATATGTTACCATAAATAAAGGTACCAATGATAGAATGAAAACAGTAGTAGGAGACAATTGCTTAATTATGGCATATTGCCACGTGGCACATGATTGTGTTGTAGGTGATAACTGTATTTTTTCAAATAATACCACTTTAGCAGGACATATTAATGTAGGAAATCATGTGGTATTAGCAGGCATGGTTGCCGTACATCAATTTTGTTCTATTGGCGATTATGCATTTGTTACAGGGGGGTCTTTAGTACGAAAAGATGTTCCGCCTTATGTTAAAGCAGGGCGTGAACCTTTGTCGTATGTCGGAATCAATTCAATAGGATTACGTAGAAGAGGCTTTGAAGCCGAGAAAATAAGAGAAATTCAAGACATTTATCGAATTTTATATCAAAAAAACTATAACAATACCCAAGCATTAGAAAAAATAGAAGCTGAAATGGAGGCAACTCCAGAACGAGACGAAATTTTACAATTTGTTCGCGACTCTCAAAGAGGTGTTATGAAAGGGTATTTTGGAGGATAAAATAATAAACCATAAAATAAAAATAGCATATTACATATGGCATCAACATCAGATATTAAAAAAGGACTATGTATAAAATATAGTAATGATATTTATAAAATTATCGAATTTTTACACGTAAAGCCAGGTAAAGGACCAGCCTTTGTTAGAACCAAATTAAAAAGTGTAACCACAGGTAAAGTTATCGATAATACTTTTTCTGCAGGACACAAAATAGAAGATGTTCGAGTAGAAACACATAAATATCAATATTTATATGCCGAAGGCGATACTTTTCATTTTATGAATACAGATGATTATAATCAAATTTCGTTACAAAAATCAGTTTTAGATGCTCCAGATTTATTAAAAGAAGGAGAGGTGGTAACCGTTTTAATTAATACTGAAGATAGTTTACCTTTATCTGTAGAAATGCCATCGCACGTAATTTTAGAAATAACCCATACAGAACCTGGGGTAAAAGGTAATACAGCTACTAATGCTACTAAACCTGCTACCGTAGAAACAGGAGCTCGAATTAATGTGCCTTTATTTATTAACGAAGGTGATAAAGTAAAAATAGATACTGAAAAAGGAGCATATACTGAACGTATAAAAGAATAAAAATCTCTAAAACAGGTATTGTCTAGTATTAGATTTTATTAGCTACAACAAAAACATGAAATTTAAACAACCTCAAACTTTAGCACAAATAGCTTCGTTATTAAATATCGATTTTGTAGGCGATAAAAATTTTACCATAACAGGTATAAATGAAATTCATGTAGTTGAAAAAGGAGATATTGTTTTTGTTGATCATCCAAAATACTATCAAAAAGCTTTAGATTCTGCCGCAACAACCATATTAATTAATAAAAAAGTTGCGTGTCCAGAAGGTAAAGCCTTATTAATTTCGAACGACCCGTTTAGCGATTTTAATAAAGTAACAAAACATTTTAGTCCTCTTATAACCGAAGCAGCTAAAGAAAATATTTCTAAAAGTGCCGTAATCGGTGAAAATACGATTATTCAGCCTAATGTTTTTATAGGCGATAACGTTAGTATTGGTAAAAATTGTTTGATTCACCCAAATGTTACCATATATAACAATTCTGTGATTGGCAATAACGTTACTATTCATGCAAATACAGTTATTGGAGCCGATGCTTTTTATTATAAAAACAGACCTCAAGGTTTTGATAAATTACTTTCATGTGGTAGGGTGGTTATAAAAGACAATGTAGATATTGGAGCTTCTTGTACTATAGACAAAGGAGTAACTGGTGATACCATTATTAAAGAAGGCACAAAAATAGATAACCAAGTACACGTTGGTCACGATACAAAAATTGGTAAAAAATGTTTAATTGCTTCACAAACAGGTATTGCAGGCTGTGTTATTATTGAAGATGAGGTTACTCTTTGGGGGCAAGTAGGTACGGCAAGCGGAATAACAATTGGCGAAAAAGCAATTGTATTGGGGCAAACAGGCGTTACAAAATCTATTGCAGGAGGAAAAACATATTTTGGAACACCAATTTCTGAGTCAAGAGAAAAATTAAAAGAATTAGCAGCCATCAAGCGTATTGTTAAAAACGCTTCCGCTAAATAAAAATATAAAAAATGGTTTTTTAGTAGATTACAAAAAACTATTTTTGTCACATAAAAAAAAATAATATAAAAATAAACCAATGAGTGTTTTAGTAAATAAAGATTCAAAAATAATAGTACAAGGCTTTACGGGAAGTGAAGGCACATTTCACGCAGGTCAAATGATTGATTATGGTACAAATGTAGTTGGCGGTGTAACCCCTGGAAAAGGCGGTCAAGAACATTTAGGAAAACCTGTTTTTAATACCGTTTCAGATGCTGTAAAAAAAGTAGGTGCCGATACCTCAATTATATTTGTACCCCCTGCATTTGCTGCTGATGCTATTATGGAGTCTGCCGATGCGGGTATTAAAGTAATTATTTGTATTACAGAAGGAATTCCAACGGAAGACATGGTAAAAGTAAAAGCGTATATAGATGCTAAAGAAAACTGTACCTTAGTTGGTCCTAACT
The DNA here is from genome assembly GCF_041021355.1 of Tenacibaculum sp. UWU-22. Classification (NCBI taxonomy): domain Bacteria; kingdom Pseudomonadati; phylum Bacteroidota; class Flavobacteriia; order Flavobacteriales; family Flavobacteriaceae; genus Tenacibaculum; species Tenacibaculum sp. UWU-22. The sequence goes on from NZ_JBFNGP010000004.1 coordinate 70,461, forward strand.
GCCCTGGGGTAATTACACCAGAAGAAGCTAAAGTGGGTATTATGCCTGGGTTTATATTTAAAAAAGGAAAAGTAGGTATCGTATCTAAATCAGGAACTTTGACCTACGAAGCTGCTGACCAAGTAGTAAAACAAGGCTATGGTATTACTACTGCTATTGGTATTGGTGGTGATCCTATTATTGGTACCACAACAAAAGAAGCTGTTGAATTATTAATGAATGATAATGAAACAGAAGCTATTGTAATGATTGGTGAAATAGGGGGTAATTTAGAAGCAGAGGCTGCTCGATGGATTAAAGCTGATGGAAATCGTAAACCTGTTGTAGGGTTTATTGCAGGACAAACCGCTCCTGCTGGTAGAACTATGGGACACGCTGGAGCAATTGTTGGTGGAGCAGACGATACTGCTCAAGCTAAAATGAAAATTTTAGCAGAAAATGGTATTCATGTGGTTAGTTCACCTGCTAAAATTGGAGAAACAATAGCAAAAGTATTAGCTTAATTGTTAAAATATACTTAAAAAAAATAGTTTTAAAATCGACTACTATATCTTAGTAGTCGATTTTTTTATTAAAAAACATACAAACTAACTCAAACTAAAAAAATATGAAAAAAATTTATCAAGTTTTAGGTGTTTGTCTTTTTATTCTTATAACAAGCTGTAAAACAGACGAATCTTCTGAAATTAAAACAGAGCAACATGTTGACTCTAACCAAATTTCATACACAACCGTTACCAATGACCCTACAGGGTTACGTTTATACACCTTAAAAAACGGATTAAAAGTATACCTAAGTAAAAACACAGACGAGCCTAAAATTCAAACCTATATAGCTGTTAGAGCAGGTTCTAATTACGACCCTAAAAATTCAACAGGTTTAGCTCATTATTTAGAGCATATGTTATTTAAAGGAACACACAAAATTGGAACACAAGATTGGGAAAAAGAAAAAGGATACTTAAAAAAAATATCCGACTTATATGAAGCGCATAGAGCTACAAAAGATGAAAACCAAAAAAAACTAATTTATAAACAAATCGATAAAGTTTCTTTAGAGGCCTCTAATTATGCAATTGCAAACGAATATGATAAAATGGCTGCTTCATTAGGTGCTACAGGTACCAATGCGCATACTTGGTTTGAAGAAACGATATATAAAAATAAAATACCAGCAAACGAACTAGATAAATGGATTGATTTAGAAGCTGAACGCTTTAGCACTCTTGTATTACGGTTATTCCACACAGAATTAGAAGCTGTTTTCGAAGAATTTAATAGAGGGCAAGATAATGATTTTAGAAAAAGTTATGCGGCTATGTTAGATGGTCTTTTTCCAACTCACCCTTATGGGCAACAAACTACCATTGGAACAGGGCATGACTTAAAAAATCCATCGATGGTAGATATTCATCATTATTTTGATACCTACTATGTTCCTAACAATATGGCAATTGTATTAGTAGGTGATATAGATTTTGACACAACAATTAAAAAAATTAACGATACATTCGGTAAATTCAAGAAAAAAGAAGTAACCCACCCAACGCTACCCAAAGAACAGCCCATTACTAAGCCTATTTTAAAAGAAGTGTACGGGCCAACATCAGAAAATGTTACGGTATCTTTTCGTTCAAAAGGGGTAAATACTGAAGAAATGAAATTTGTTACGTTATGTGATATGATTTTATCAAATGGTAATGCAGGCTTAATTGATTTAGATTTAAACCAAAAGCAAAAAGTACAAACAGCAGGTAGTTCTACCTTGTTTTTAAATGATTATGGCTTTCATAGGTTTTCTGCAACACCTAAATCAGGGCAATCCTTAGAACAAGCTAAAGACTTGTTATTAGGTGAAATAGAAAAACTAAAAAAAGGTGAATTTGACGATTGGATGATTAAAGCAGTAATAAACGATCTTAAGTTAACCCAAACTCGCCAATACGAAAATAGTGTTGCTTTAGCCACCGCTTATTACAATGCTTTTATACATCACGAAAACTGGACAGATAAAGTGAAGTTTTTAGACGATTTAAAAAAAATTTCGAAAAAACAATTAGTTGATTTTGCCAATTCGTTTTATAAAAATAATTATGTAGTTACCTACAAGCGTAAAGGTGAAGATAAAAACATTGTAAAAGTTGAAAATCCAGGTATAACACCTGTTCATTTAAATAGAGATAAAAGTTCTGCTTTTATAACAGCTTTTAATAAAATACAATCAAAACCACTACAACCTAAATTTATAGATTATAAAGAAGCATTAAAACAAACGAAAACCGAAAGTGGTATTCCGGTTACCTATGTTACAAATAAACAAAACGATTTATTCGATTTAAATATTATTTTCGATATGGGTAAGGATAATAATAAAAAGTTAAGTATAGCTGCAGGTTATCTAGAATATTTAGGCACCGATAAATATACTGCCGAACAACTAAAAAAAGAATTTTATAAACTTGGGGTAGATTATTATGTAAGTGCTCAAAGTGATAAAACATACGTAGGTTTAAGAGGGTTACAAGAAAATTTACCAAAAGGTTTAGAATTATTAGAACATCTTTGGAATCATGCTAAAGCAGACCAAAAAGCCTATGATAAATATGTTGAAAAAATAGATAAGAGTCGTCAAGATGCAAAAACACAAAAAGGAAATATTCTTTGGAGTGGGCTAATGAATTACGGAATGTATGGCGAAAATTCTAGGTTGCGAGACATTATGCAAATAGATGAATTAAAAGCCATTAACCCTGAAGAATTGGTAAATATTATTAAAGACATGAAAAACTATAAGCAACGTGTTTTTTACTACGGAAAAAATGTAGACCTTGCTATAGACGCTTTAAACAAAAACCATAAAATTTATGGAGAATTAAAAGATTATCCAGAAGCTAAAGAATATAAAAATATTGATACTGGAGGTAATGTGTTTTTCACTAATTACGATATGGTACAAGCCGAATTACTATTTTTAGCAAAAGGAGCTCCTTTTGACCCTAAAAACATAGCGGTTTCTGCTTTATTTAACACCTATTTTGGTAGTGGTTTATCATCTATTGTATTTCAAGAAATTCGTGAAAGTAAATCGTTAGCCTACTCAGCATTTGCTGGTTACAATAAAGCTAGCAAAAAAGGGAAGCCTAATTATGTTATAGCCTACATAGGTACACAAGCTAATAAATTAGAAGAAGCGGTTAATGCGATGATGCATTTAATGAATAATATGCCAGAGGCAGAAAAACAATTTAAAGCGGCAAAAGAGGCTACTCTAAAGAAAATAGCAGCCGAAAGAATTACCAAATCAAATATTTTTTGGAATTATGAAAGATTAAAAAAATTAGGTATCGACCACGATAATCGTAAAGAAATTTACAATGCCATAAAAAATATGACAATGAAAGATCTTAAAGATTTCTTTGATAAGAATATTAAAGGACAGTCGTATAATGTTTTAGTAATTGGTAATAAAAAAGAATTAGACGCCAAAGCATTACAAAAACTAGGTAAAATAAAAGAATTAGATGTTGATTACTTGTTTAATTACATTAATAAAAAAGAAGTAAAACAGTAAGTAATTTTTTTTAGTTTTCAGCTAAAAAAAGCCTGTTTAAAGTTAAACTTTAAACAGGCTTTTTATTTTCGATGTTGTCTCGTCTTAATATATGAAAGTGTAATCAAAAATTTTATACTACTTTAATTTCACATACATATTATTATGAGTTGGTTTTTGTAACATAGAGTTTGTAAATTCTTTTAATTCTTGAGGTGGTAATGTGGTGCTGGTAGATTGTCGGCTACCCGTAGTAATAAAAGTAATAGCTCTATGTAATAACGGTTCGTCTGTATCGCCTAATACCCCCAAGTTACCATAATCTTCGGGTAGTTTAATAGTAGGTTCAAAACCATCTTTATTATTTGTTCCGTCTTTATTAATCATTTCGAGTACTATAGGCTGCATTGCCCAAGTATGATCTGGGTTTACATTTTCTTTTGAAAAATCGGGTGAATCGTATAAAGTAACCGAACCTACGTATTTTCCATGTGTTTTAGTACCTATTAGGTTTACGTTGCTTTTACCTAAATAAGGAATTAAACCATTAATAACTAGTTCAGAAGCAGAGGCAGAATTACCCGTAGTAATAAAATAAATAGAATTTAATGCTAAACTGTTAATGGTTCTAGGTGTTTCTTCATTACTATTTTTTATCTGATCTCTAAAATTATTGTTTAAATATTCAGGGTTTACAACTGCTTCAACTTTTGGATTCCATAATTCTTTTGCAAACAATTGCCCCGTAAATTGTCCCGTAATCATACTTGCTAAATAAACCGCTGTTCGAACAGAGCCGCCACCATTATATCGTAAATCTATAATTAAATCATCAATACCCGCAGCTTTAAAATCAGCAAAAACAGCATTTAAATCATCGTCAAAATCACTCACAAAACCGTTATATAATAAATAACCTATTTTTTTACTTCCTTCGTTAAAAACGGCTGTTTTGTATATGGGGTTTTCTAAATATTCGCTCTTACTTAAATTAATAGTTGTTTCATTGGTAATAGGGTCTCCATAATTATAATCCGCTAAAGAAATTGTATAAGAGTCAGCACTTGAAAACAGCAAGCTTTTATAATTATTAGGGGTAAGTTGTATTCCGTTTATTTCGGTAAAAATCATGCCACGGGTAACACCTTTGGCTTCTGCATCGGTTTCTTTAGCTACATATTTTACAAATCCAAAAACTTTTGAATTATCACTTTTATAATACACCAAACCAAACTCCATTCCGTTTGTTTTAGTAACCCCTTTAAATGATTGCTCTAAAGCTACATAATCACTTACAATCCAAGACCACTTATCTATGGTATCTCTTTTATATAATAAATTTTCAAATAAGTTTGAAGGGTCGTTATATCCAGATAAATAGTTGGTTAATTGTTCGTTTGAGCTAAAACGTGTGTCAGCTAAATCTGCAATTTCAGGTTGCCATAAATAGTATGCGTTTAAACCTTTCCAAATAAAATTTTGTACCGCAACATCTTTAGGTATCGTAGAATCTTTTTTAGAACAATTAATTAGTAATAGAGTAATTGAGCAAAAAACAGTAATTTTAATAAATTTATTCATCACAATAGTAACGCTATATGGTTTTGTATATTACAAATTAGCTAAAAATATTTTAAAATAAATAATTAAATTTTTTATTTTTATTTGTAACAAAAAAAGTATTGCCTCGTCATAGGGGTAAGCAGCAAAATAAAAACTGCTTATTAAACCAAACTAAACTAATGACACAATCGGACTTTTTAAAAGTTGTTTTACCATTTAAAGACAAAGTTTTTCGTTTGGCAAAGCGATTGTTAATATCTACTGACGAAGCAGAAGATGCAGTGCAAGAGTTGTACCTTAAATTATGGAAAAATAAAGAAAAAATAAGCGATTATAAAAATGTGGAAGCATTTGCAATAACAATGACTAAAAATTATTGTTTTGATAGGTTAAAATCGAAACAAGCTCATAATTTAAGTTTAATACACAGTAATTATCAAGAAAAAAGAACTAGTTTAGAAAAAAATATAGAATATAAAGATAGTGTAACCCAAGTACATGAATTAATAGAAATGTTACCCAAACAGCAAAAAATAATTATTCAATTACGAGATATAGAACAATATAATTTTGATGAAATTTCAGAAATAGTTGATATGAATCCAACGGCAATACGAGTAGCTTTATCAAGGGCTCGAAAAACAATTAGAGAAGCTTTAATAAAACAACATAGCTATGGCGTTAACTAATATAGAAGAATTACTAGAAAAATATATAAATGCTGAAACCACTTTAAAAGAAGAGGCATTATTGCGTAGCTATTTTACTTCAAATAATGTGGCATCACATTTGCAACAGTATATACCGTTGTTTACATATATTGATAATTGTAAAAATGAAACGTTTACCAAAACCATTAGGTTAAAATCAGTAAAGAAAAATAAAACAAGCCGTAAATGGTTATCGGTAGCCGCATCAATAACAGTATTAATTGGCCTTTATTTTATAGGTAATAAAGTTTATCAGCGGCAACAACAAAAAAAGCAATTTGAAAAATTTAAAGAAACATTAGAGTTTGTTTCATTAAATTTAAATAAAGGCAATGAAGCAACAGAGTATTTGTACACTTATGAAGATACAGTGCATAAAATACTAAAACAAGTAAAATAAAATTTAAAAAAAACAATAAAGAGTGAAAACCATGAAAAAACAAATTTTTGTAATTATATGTATATTTCTTAGTGCTTTTAGTTATTCGCAGTCTATTTTTAATAAATTAGAAGATTTAGACGATGTAAAATCGTTTGTACTAACCAAAGATGCATTTGAGTTATTAAAGAAATTTCCTGATGCCAAATCAGAAGATATGGAAGTGTTCAATAGCGCCAAAGGCTTAGAAGAGCTAAAGGTTTTTTCTACTGAAAATACGGCTATAGCTTCTCAAATGGAAAACTTAGTAAATTCGGCTGTTAAATCTGGCGGTTTAACACAATTAATGCGAGCCAAAGACCAAGGTTCTCGAGTAAAAATTTTTATAAAAGCAACCAGTAATAAAGATTTGGTTAGTGAAGTGCTTATGTTTGTAAAAGATAAAGATAGCACCAACGGAAAATTGAATTCTACTATTGTATCTTTAACAGGACAAATAGATGTAAATAAATTGTCGAAAATAGCAGACGGTTATTCAAAATAAATTGTGTTGTGTAAGATAAATTTTCGCAGAATGTATAATGTAAAAAAAATTAAAAAACACTGTTTGTAAGTGTTATAAAAACAAATAAAGACACTAACTAAAATTTATTCGCATGAAAAAAACTGGACTATATGCTTTAATTATACCTTTATTATTTATTGCTTGTCAAAATGAAGCATCTTTGCAAAATTACCTAGTAGAAAGTCAAGATAAAGAAGATTTTTTAAACTTAGATATTCCTGCAAGTGTTTTAGAACTAAATACAAATGAAGCTACTCAAGAACAGCTTGAAGCCTATAAAACAATACGAAAAATTAATATCGTAGCATTGCCTTACAGTAATTCAAATGAACAAGAATATCAACATGAAAAACAAAGGTTACAGGCTATTTTTAAAAACCCAAAATACAAAAGTGTCTTAAAATTTAATACAAGCGGAAGAAAGATGTTTGTTTATTATTTAGGAGACCCTGAAGCAATTGACGAAATTGTGGCTTTTGGTTATGGTAAAGAACTTGGTGTAGGTGTTGCTCGTCTTTTAGGCGATAATATGAACCCATCTAAAATTTTAGCAATGGTAAAAAATGTGAAAGTAGATAGTACCAACGTCCAATTAATTAAATTTAAAAATTGGATCAAGAAAAATAAAAACGATATAGAATAGTTATTCAACTATAATAACATTATCAGAACGCCTATTTTTTTTTTACTAAAAATAGGCGTTCTGTTTTTAACCAACTCTTAACAACCAACAAAAGTAAAATTGTTACTTTTGAGCGTTAATTATTGAAAAGAGTTATCACAATATGAAAATTATTAAAATTTTAGTGCTATTTCTTGTATGCACAAGTTCTTATTTACAAGCTCAAGACAGCAATTTATACAGAGCTGAAAGAGAAAAAATAAATGATTTAATACACACCAAATTAAAGGTGTCTTTTGATTTTGATAAAAAAGAATTGTACGGAGAAGAATGGCTAACGGCAAAACCCCATTTTTATCCGACAAGCACTATTACATTAGATGCCAAAGCCATGTTAATTCACAGTGTTCAGGTAAACAACAAAGCTGTACACTACGAATATGACAAAAAAAAGCTAGTTATAGATTTGCCTAAAAAATATACTCGAGACGAAGAATATACTCTTTACATAAAATATACTGCGCAACCCGAAAAGGTAAAACAAAAAGGAAGTGCAGCCATTACAGAAGCTAAAGGACTGTATTTTATTGATGGAGACAAAGCTAATGGAAAATCACCTCAAATATGGACGCAAGGCGAAACCGAAGCAAGTAGCTGTTGGTTTCCAACAATAGATTCGCCTAACCAAAAAACCTCACAAGAAATTTATATAACAGTACCTGATATATATGTTACGTTGTCAAACGGTAAATTAGAAAATCAAACCAAAAATAACGACGGTACTCGAACAGATTATTGGAATTTCACTAAAAAACACGCTCCTTATTTATTTTTTATGGGAGTAGGTAACTATAAAATTGTAAAAGATCATTACAAAAACATACCCGTAAATTATTATGTAGAAGCTCCGTACGCTCCATATGCAAAAGAAATTTTTGGCGACACCCCAGAAATTTTAGCTTTTTATTCAAAAATAACGGGGGTTGACTATCCATGGAGTAAATACGACCAAATTGTAGGTCGAAACTATGTGAGCGGTGCTATGGAAAACACCACGGCTGTTATACACGGTGAAAGTGCTTATCAAAAACCTGGACAGTTAATTGACGAAAACAGACAAGAAAACACCATTGCTCACGAGGCATTTCACCATTGGTTTGGCGATTTAGTAACCACCGAAAGCTGGTCTAATCTAACATTAAACGAAAGTTTTGCTAATTATAGCGAATACCTATGGCGTGAACATAAATATGGTAAAGACGATGCTGATGCACACTTGCTAGAAGAAACACAAGGATATAAAAGAGGACAAAATTTTGATAAAAATCTAGTTCGTTTTAATTACGCAGACAAAGAAGATGTGTTTGATGCGGTAACCTACAATAAGGGAGGGGTTATCTTACACATGTTACGAAATTATTTAGGTGACGAAGCCTTTTTTGCAGGATTACATAAATATTTAGTTGATAATCAATATAAATCTGCTGAAGTACCTCAATTACGAATAGCATTAGAAGAGGTAAGTGGTAAAGATTTAAATTGGTTTTTTAATGAGTGGTATTATGGTAGTGGACATCCTAAAATAGAGATTTCTTATGATTATAATACTTTAGAAAAGAAAGTAACGGTAAATATAAAACAAACACAAAATCAGCTCTTTCAATTTCCGTTTGCTATTGATGTTTTTGAAGACGGCAAAGCTACGAGACATCATGTTTTTGTAAAAGATAAAGATGCATCGTTTACCTTTGACTACAAGCACCAGCCCGATTTAATTCAAGTAAATGCTGATGGCGTTTTATTGTGTGATATCGTTGAAAATAAAGTATTGAGTGATTATATTTATCAGTTAAAACACGCTCAAAACTATATACATCGCAGAGAAGCGTTATTAGAAGTAGCTAAAAAACAAGACGATAAAAAAGCATTTAATGCCCTAGCAGCCGCACTAGCCGACCCATATTATAAAATTAGAATTTTAGCCTTAGAACATATCGATCTTATTAATAAAAATAGCAAAAAAAATGTTATTAATACTATAAAAAATATGGCTACCAACGACCCTAAAACTTTAGTTCAAGCCGCAGCTATAGAAACATTAGGTAAATTAACCGACCCTGAGCTTAAGCCTATATTTACAAAAGCTTTAAAAAGTAAATCATATTCGGTTATGGGTAAAGCCTTAGTAGCAATGTATTATATTGATAAATCGGTAGCCGTTGCTAAATCTAAAGAATTACCTCTAGAGGTTAAAAAAATTATAGCTACACCGCTTACTCGTATTTATTTACAAGAAAATAATACTGACGAACTTACTTTTATTGCAGGTAATGTTATTAGTGGTATGTTTTTAAATGGAGATAAAAAGGTACAAGCATTATACAAAAATGCTTACGACAAAATAGCCAAAAGTAATAATGTAGAAGCAATACAAAATTTAGCTGATGATATTGTAAGTAAAGGAAAACAGTATAAACAATATAATTTTGATAAGGTAGGTATAAATATGCTTAAGCAAATTATAGACGTTCAAAAGGGCGAAAACAACACAAATAGAAGTAAAATTGAAACAATTGTTAAAGAAGCAATGGAAAAATTGCTATTATAATTGCTATCTATTTAAAAAGAAGTATATTTGCACCCTTAAAAATAAACATTATTAAATAATTAATTATGAATCATTACGAAACTGTTTTCATTTTGAATCCCGTTTTATCTGACACTCAGATAAAGGAAACAGTACAAAAGTTTGAAGACTATTTGGTTTCTAAAGGTGCCGAAATGATACACAAAGAAGATTGGGGGCTTAAAAAATTAGCCTATCCAATCGAGAAGAAAAAAAGTGGATTTTATCACTTGTTTGAATTTAAAGTTGCAGGCGAAGTAATTGCTCCGTTTGAATTAGAATTTAGACGAGATGATAGCATTATGCGTTATTTAACCGTAAAGTTAGATAAACATGCTGCTGCTTGGGCAGAGAAAAGAAGAACTCATGTTAAATCTACAAAAAAGTAACAAATGGCAACGATAGAACAACAAGCAAAAGGTGGTAAACAAGGAGAAGTACGCTATTTAACTCCTTTAGACATTGAAACTAAAAAAGAATCTAAATATTGCCGTTTTAAAAAGAATGGTATAAAATACATCGATTATAAAGATGCAGATTTTTTAATGTATTTAGTAAATGAGCAAGGTAAAATTTTACCAAGACGTTTAACAGGTACTTCATTAAAATACCAACGTAAAGTAGCACAGGCAATTAAAAGAGCTCGTCATTTAGCTTTAATGCCATACGTAGGTGATATGTTAAAATAATAAAGCAGTAGAGAATGGAATTGATATTAAAACAAGACGTAGAAAATTTAGGTTTTAAAGACGATTTAGTAACTGTTAAAAACGGATATGGTCGTAATTATTTAATACCTCAAGGATATGCAATTTTAGCAACTTCTTCTGCTAAAAAAGTATTAGCTGAAACTTTAAAGCAACGTGCTTTTAAAGAAGCTAAGTTAGTTGCTGATGCTAACGCATTAGCTGAAACTATTAAAGGATATGAGTTAAAAATTACCTCTAAAGTGGGTAGTGGCGATAAATTATTTGGATCTGTAAACAATGGTGATTTAGCTGAGGCTTTAGCTAAAGTTGGAACAGCAATAGACAAAAAATTTATTAAAGTTGCTGGAGGTAATGTAAAAAAATTAGGTAAATATAATGCATCAGTACGTTTACACAGAGAAGTTGTTGCTGATATAGCATTTGAAGTTATACCTGAAAAAAACAAATAAGCTATACTGATTAGCATTATTTATTTTATATAAAAAAAGAGGCGGTCTAAAATTTTAGACCGCCTCTTTTTTATGTTATTTATTAGATAAGAAGTTTATCTAATAATGGTTTGCTTTCTGTCTGGACCAACCGAAACAATTGTAATAGGTACCCCTGTTTCTTTTTCTATAAAATCAATATAGTCAAGTAAGTTTTTGGGCAACTCTTCTTCAGTAGTCATTTCAGTTAAATCGGCTTCCCAACCTTTAAATTCAGAATATATTGGCGTAATATTTTCTGGTTCGATATTGTACGGTAAATGTGTAACCTCTTTGCCTTTATATTTATATGAAGTACATACTTTTAAAGTGTCAAAGCCAGATAAAACATCACCTTTCATCATCATTAATTGGGTAACCCCATTTACTTGCACAGCATATTTTAAAGCCACTAAGTCTAACCAACCACATCGACGAGGTCTTCCTGTAGTCGCTCCAAATTCGTGCCCTACACGAGCCATTGTTTCACCATTTTTGTCAAACAATTCAGTAGGGAAGGGGCCTGATCCTACACGAGTGGTATATGCTTTAAAAATACCATATACATTACCTATTTTATTAGGTGCCACACCTAAACCTGTGCAAGCACCTGCTGCCGTTGTATTTGATGAAGTTACAAAAGGATAGGTACCAAAATCAATATCTAACAGCGAGCCTTGAGCGCCTTCTGCTAAAATTGTTTTATTTTCTTTTATGGCTGTATTTAAATAGTCTTCGCTATCTATAAACTGAAGGCTCTTTAATTTTTCGATTCCTTTATAAAACTCTACTTCTAGTTCTTTTAAATCATACGATATTTGAATATTAAAATAATCAAGTATCTTTAAGTGTTTTTGAGTAAGAGCTTGGTATTTTTCTTTCCAATCATCTAATTCTAAATCACCTACACGGATACCGTTTCTACCTGTTTTATCCATATAAGTAGGACCAATTCCTTTTAATGTAGAGCCTATTTTTGCTTTCCCTTTTGAGGTTTCAGAGGCAGCATCTAATAAACGATGTGTAGGTAAAATTAAATGAGCCTTTCTAGAAATTAGCAATTTTTTTTCGTAGTCTATATTATTTTTATCTAGATTTTCTAGTTCCTTTTTAAAAATTACAGGATCTATCACCACACCATTTCCAACAATATTTAAAGCAGTTTTATGAAAAATACCTGAAGGAATCGTGTGTAAAACGTGTTTGTTTCCGTTAAAAATTAAAGTATGTCCAGCATTAGGGCCTCCTTGAAAACGAGCAATAATATCATACTTTTTAGTAAGTACATCTACAATTTTACCTTTTCCTTCGTCGCCCCATTGTAATCCTAGTAGTAAGTCTACAGCCATTGATTTTTATGTGTTAGTATTATTTTATTTAAGTTAATTATGCATTAATAGAAAATAATAAGTAATTATTTTTTTTTAGTTCCGTAAAAATAAAGTGAGTGATTATGAATATTTATATCAAAAACTTCTTCGATTGTTTTTTTTATAATGTGTATACGAGGGTCGCAAAACTCTTTTACCTCGCCAGTATCGGTTAAAATTACATGATCATGATTTTTATCAAAGTAACTTTTTTCATATCGTGCCATGGTTTGACCATCAAATTGATGTTTCCGTACTAACCCACAATCTAATAACAAATCAATCGTATTGTATAATGTGGCACGACTTACCCTATAGTTTTTATTTTTCATATTGATATATAAAGATTCTATATCAAAATGTTCTTCTACATCGTAAATTTCTTGAAGTATAGCGTATCGTTCTGGAGTTTTACGATGTTTTTTTTCTTCAAGGTAGGCAGTAAAAACTTTTTTTACAATATCGTGATTTTCTATTGAACTGCTCATAATTTAACTTTTGCAAAAGAGCAAATTTACGGTTATTTCTTTATATAAATGTAGTATTTGTAAACGAAATTTATCAACTATTAATGCGCTCTACTTTTTGTATACCTTCTACCTTTTTTAAGTTGTTTATTAGTTTGGTTAATTGACTTCTGTTTTTTACGCTTATGGTGAGTTTTCCACCAAAAACACCTTCGTCTCCAGAAATGTTAATACTATGAATATTTACATTCATGTTGTTCGATATAATTCGGGTTAAATTATTTACCATTCCTTTATGGTCAATACCACTTACGCGTAATACAACTTTAAATTCTTGTTTGGTTGAGTCAATCCATTTTGCAGAAATAATTCGATAGGCGTAGTTAGATTGTAACGAAATAGCATTCGGACAATTTATTTTGTGCACCTTTACTCCTTCATTAATTGTTATAAAACCAAAAACTTTATCACCAGCAATAGGGTTACAGCATTTTGCTAAGGTATATTCTAATTTTTCTTCTTCTTTACCAAAAACAAGTAAATCGTACTTATTTGTAACCTCTTCTTTATCAATAACTTCTTTAGATGGCGCGCGTTTAAATGTGCTTTTAAAGAAGTTTATAAAGCTACTATTTCGCTGGCTTACAAATGCTTTTAATTGAGTGTTATCAATGGCTCCATTACCTATTCGATAAAATAAGTCGAAACTAGTTTTTAATCGAAAGTAATTTACCAATTCGTTCACCACTTTTTGGTTAAAAGGTATTTTTAAGTGTCGTAATTTTCGAGTTAAAACGGCTTTACCTTCTTCTGCAATTTTCTTTTCTTCTTCTTTAAGTGCTGTTTTTATTTTAGTTCTAGCCCTTGCTGTAATTACAAAATCTAACCAGCGAATGTTTGGTTTATTATTTGCCGCAGTTAACACTTCTACCTGTTCACCACTTTTTAACTTATAACTTAAAGGCACCAATTTACCATTTACTTTTGCGCCTCTACATTTTAGTCCAACATCGGTATGAATAGAAAAAGCAAAATCTAATGCCGAAGCACCTTTGGGTAATGATTTTAAATCACCTTTAGGAGTAAAAACATAAATTTCTTTAGCATAGAGGTTTAATTTAAAATCTTCTACAAAATCTACAGCATTACTATCTTGGTTTTCTAACGTTTCTTTTAATTTGTTAAGCCAGCTTTCTAAGCCATTTTCGTTAACCTTACCTTGTTTGTATTTAAAGTGAGCGGCATATCCTTTTTCGGCAATTTCATCCATTCGTTCTGAACGTATTTGTACTTCTACCCATTTAGATTCTGGACCAATTACCGTTATATGCAAGGCTTCATACCCCGTAGTTTTGGGTTGTGAAATCCAATCGCGTAAGCGAGCAGGGTTGGGTTTAAAAAAATCGGTTACAATTGAATAGATTTTCCAGGCATCAAACTTTTCGTCATTTGAAGTGGGTTTGTAAATAATACGAATTGCAAATTTGTCATATACTTCTTCAAACGATACTTTTTGAACTTTCATTTTTCGTCTAATAGAAAAAATAGATTTAAAGCGTCCTTTTACTTTGTAGGTAAAATCTTCTTTATCTAAAGCTGTTTTTAAGGTATCGGTAAATGAATTGATGTATCGTTGTTGCTCTTCTTTACTTTCTTTTATTTTATATAAAATATCATTATATACTTCGGGTTCAGTATACTTCAGCCCTAAATCTTCTAATTCGGTTTTAATATTATACAAACCTAAACGGTGTGCTAAAGGAGCATAGATATAAAGTGTTTCAGAAGCTATTTTAACCTGTTTATATTGAGGCATAGCATCCATAGTTTGCATATTGTGTAGCCTATCTGCAATTTTAATGAGTATTACTCTTACATCGTCGTTTAAGGTTAGCAACATTTTGCGAAAATTTTCTGCCTGTAACGAAAAATCTTGCTCTTTTTTTAAGTTTGATATTTTGGTTAACCCATTTACAATACGAGCAATAGTTTCGCCAAACAATCGCTCAATATCTTCAATCGTATAGTGTGTATCTTCTACCACATCGTGTAATAAGGCAGCAGCAATAGAAGTGGCACCTAAACCAATTTCGGTAGCTACAATTTTGGCAACAGCTATCGGGTGAAAAATATAAGGCTCACCTGTTTTTCTTCGTTGTTTACTATGCCCTTCAACAGCTACATCAAAAGCTTTACGAATAAGAATTATATCTTTTTTAGATAAATCTTTATAAGTATCTTTTAATAAATCTTTATAACGATTGGTAATCTCTTTATTTTCTTCTTCTAAAGTAGCCCTATAAGTATTCATACAAAAATAAAATTTCAAAAATTTATTTATATACGAAAAGTAACATAAAGAATTTTATAAAACAAGTTTTTCTATAGGTTTAGGTAATATTTATACTGTAATAATATAGTAAGCTCATAGCCTTTATATATGGTTTGTTATGGTAAAACACTGATACTCTAACAAAAAAAGCAGGTGAAGTTCACTGGAGTTATAAGCAAGAAAATTTAGTGGTGTAATCGGTATAAAATCTGTAAATTTGTACTTTGAAAAAATTAGATTTCACGAATGAAAATATCATATAATTGGTTACGCCAATTTTTACAAATAGAATGGGAAGCTGCAAAAACAGGTGAATTATTAACCGATTTAGGCTTAGAAGTTGAAACCATTGAAACAAAAGAATCAATTAAAGGAGGATTAGCAGGGGTAGTCGTAGGAGAGGTTTTAACCTGTAAGCAACATTCAAATGCCGATAGGCTAAAAGTAACAACAGTAGATATAGGATTAGATAAACCGGTGCAAATTGTTTGTGGAGCGCCTAATGTAGCAGAAGGGCAAAAAGTACCTGTAGCCACCATAGGTACCACATTGTATGATGATAAAAACGAAGGTTTTACCATTAAAAAAGGTAAAATTAGGGGAGAAGAAAGCTACGGGATGATTTGTGCACAAGACGAGTTAAGCTTAGGTAGCGATCATGATGGAATTATGGTGCTACAAAGCAATTTAAAAGTAGGAACTCCTGTTGCCGAAGTTTTTAACATAGAAACCGATCAAGTTTTTGAAATAGGATTAACCCCTAATCGTTCTGATGCAATGAGCCACTTTGGGGTAGCACGTGATTTACGCGCAGGATTAATGCAACAAGACATTAATTTAGAATTAATTTCGCCTTCAGTTTCAGATTTTCATGTAAACGAACGTACTTTAAAAATTGATGCCGAAGTACCTGATAAAAATTTAGCGCCTCGTTATTGCGGTATTACAATTGTTGATGTTACGGTTAAAGAGTCTCCTGAATGGATTAAAAACCGTTTAAAAGCAATTGGTATTACCCCTAAAAATAATATTGTAGATATTACTAACTATGTATTACACGAGTTAGGGCAACCTTTACATGCCTTTGATGCTTCAAAAATTAAAGGAAAAAAAGTTGTTGTTAAAAACCTTTGGGAAGGAACAAAGTTTACAACCTTAGATGGGGTTGAACGAGAACTGTCTGCCCAAGATATTATGATTTGTGATGCAGAAGACAATCCGTTGTGTATTGCAGGGGTTCTTGGGGGTATAAACTCTGGAGTTACCCAAGACACTCGAACTATTTTTTTAGAAAGCGCTTATTTTAAACCTGTTTCCATAAGAAAAACAGCAAAACGACACGGGTTAAACACCGATGCTTCTTTCCGTTTTGAGAGAGGAATAGACATTACACAAACAGAATATGCTTTAAAAAGAGCAGCTTTACTAATTCAGCAATATGCCGGAGGAAAATTATCGTCGGATATAATTGATATTTATCCTGAAAAAGTAGAAGATTTTCAGGTATTTTTATCATTTGCAAATATTTACAAACTTATAGGGCAAAAAATTTCTCCAGAAACAATTAAAAAAATACTTTCTTCATTAGAAATTAAAATTAATAGTTCTACTGAGGCTGGTTTGGGGCTTACCATACCTTCGTATAGAGTAGATGTTCAACGCGAAGCAGATATTATTGAAGAAATTTTACGTGTTTATGGATATAATAATATCGAATTTTCACATAAATTAAAAGCTTCTATTACTTTTGACAGAAACAATAAAGTAAAAATAGAGAATATTGCAGCAAACTTTTTATCGTCTTTAGGTTTTAACGAAACAATGTCAAATTCTTTAACAAAACCAAACTACGTTAACCTTTCTGATACGATAAACGATCAAGAAAATGTAACAATTTTAAATGCTTTAAGTAACGATTTAAAAGTAATGCGTCAATCGTTATTGTTTAGCGGATTAGAAAGTATCGCTTACAATCTTAACCGAAAAAACAATAACTTAAAATTCTATGAATTTGGTAAAACCTATCATAAAAACAATAAAGGCTATCAAGAAAATAAGCATTTAACGTTATTGGTAACCGGAAATAGAACAAAAGATAATTGGATTTTACCAGAAAAAACAACTGATTTCTTTTATCTAAAAGGTATTATGTTAACCCTATTAAACCGTATAGGAATTAATAAGTTAACCTCACAGCCGTCAAAATCAGATATTTATTCAGAAGGAATTACCTTATGTATTAAAGATGCGGTAATAGCAGAAATGGGTGTAGTTAAACCATCTATTTTAAAGGAATTTGGTATTAAACAACCTGTTTTATTTGCAGATTTTAATTGGGAAAATGTATTGAAATTTTGCGGTAACGAGAAATTTAAAATGGCTGATTTACCTAAATATCCTGCAGTAAAACGCGATTTAGCTTTGTTGTTAGATACACAAATAGAATATAAAGAAATCTATAACTTAGCGTTTGAGCTAGAAAAGAAGCTATTAAAAGAAGTAGATTTATTTGATGTATACGAGGGAGACAAATTACCTAAAGGTAAAAAATCGTATGCGGTAAGTTTTGTATTGCAAAACCCAAATAAAA
This sequence comes from Tenacibaculum sp. UWU-22, assembly GCF_041021355.1. Classification (NCBI taxonomy): domain Bacteria; kingdom Pseudomonadati; phylum Bacteroidota; class Flavobacteriia; order Flavobacteriales; family Flavobacteriaceae; genus Tenacibaculum; species Tenacibaculum sp. UWU-22. The sequence continues at coordinate 88,412 of NZ_JBFNGP010000004.1, forward strand.
CACTAGAAGATAAGCAGATAGATAAAGTAATGCTAAAACTGCAACAAGCATTTGAAAACAAATTAGGAGCTGTTTTACGATAGCTAAATTAAAAATATGTATAAACTATTAATAAGACCACTACTCTTTCTTTTTGATCCTGAAAAGGTACATCATTTTACTTTTTCATTTTTAAAAATCACCTTAAGAGTTCCGTTTATTTCTACTATTGTTAGTCGTTTATATCAAGTAAAAGACAAAAAGTTAGAGCGTAATTTATTTGGCTTAACATTTAAAAATCCAGTAGGTTTAGCTGCAGGTTTTGATAAAAATGCTGTTTTGTATAACGATTTAGCTGATTTTGGTTTTGGTTTTATAGAAATTGGCACCGTAACCCCAAAAGCGCAAGCAGGCAACCCTAAAAAAAGGTTATTTCGCCTACCAAAAGATAAAGGCATTATTAATCGAATGGGATTTAATAATAAAGGGGTAGAGGCAGCCATAAAACAATTAAAAAATAATAAAAAAAAGGTGCTTATCGGCGGTAATATTGGTAAAAACACCCAAACAACTCCTGAAAATTACACTTCAGATTATACCACTTGTTTTAAAGCATTACACCCTTATGTAGATTATTTTGTGCTTAATGTAAGTTGTCCAAATGTATCTAGTCATGCAAAATTAGAAGATGCCGCTTACTTAAAAGAATTAATTACCGAAGTTCAGAAAATTAACAATCAACAAAACATACAAAAACCTATTTTATTAAAAATTGCTCCTGATTTAAATACGATACAATTAGATGAGATAATTGATTTGGTTAATCAAACCAAAATAGAAGGTGTAATTGCATCTAATACTTCGGTAAACAGAGAAGGACTAAAAACATCAACAGAAAAATTAGATCAGATTGGTAATGGTGGTTTAAGCGGGCAACCGATTAAAGAAAAAAGCACTCAAGTTATTCGTTATTTAGCAGAAAAGTCGAACAAATCATTTCCAATTATCGGGGTTGGTGGTATTCATTCCGCTGAAGATGCTTTAGAAAAATTAGAAGCGGGAGCCGATTTAGTACAAATTTATACCGGTTTTATATACGAAGGGGCAGGTTTGGTAAAACAAATTAATAAAGCCATTTTAAAAGCATAGCTTTTTATCGTAGTATTGAAACAATAATTAAACTTGAGGTAAAAAAGTATATTGAAAACGCTTGTTTCTTTTGTGTTTGCAACAGCTATTTTGGCTATTTCTCCTGGCCCAGATAACATTTTTGTACTTACACAAAGTATTACATATGGTAAAAAACAAGGATTAGCAACCGTTGCAGGCTTATTAACGGGTTGTTTAGTACATACTACACTAGTGGCTTTTGGGGTTTCTGCCATTCTTACACAACATAAAAATTTATTTTTTATCCTTAAACTTTTCGGATCGGGTTACCTACTTTACTTGGCTTACAAGGCGTATACAAGTAATGCTCAAATTACTTTTTCTGCCGATACCCAAAAAAAGAAATCAGCTATAACACTTTATAAAACAGGTTTTTGGATGAATGTTTTAAATCCGAAAGTTACCATTTTCTTTTTAGCTTTTTTTCCGCAGTTTTTATTTTCAAAAACACTTTCACCCATTATTCAATTTTATATTTTAGGAGCTATTTTTATTATTGTTTCGTTTTTAATTTTTGCAACTATAGCTGTTTTATCGGCAACCATAGCCCGTTATATAAAACAGCATACTACTGTAAATATATACTTAAAATGGATGCAAATAGTGGTATTTATACTGATTGCCGTATTTATTATACTATAAATTACACGGCATTAAAAAGTTTTACACGTTCTTTTGTTTGATTATCTTTGAAATCGATGAATAAAAAAGTTAAAATCATAGAATGTCCTCGCGATGCTATGCAGGGTATAAAATCGCATTTTATTGCTACAAAAGATAAGGCAATGTATATTAATTCGCTATTAAATGTAGGTTTTGACACGATAGATTTTGGCAGTTTTGTATCACCAAAAGCAATACCTCAAATGCGAGATACAGCTCAGGTATTGGAAAAGTTAGATTTAAGTAACACGCAAAGTAAGCTGTTAGCTATTGTTGCTAATGTTAGAGGGGCAAACGATGCCGCTCAGTTTAATGAAATCGATTATTTAGGCTATCCATTTTCTATTTCAGAAAATTTTCAAATGCGAAATACCCATAAAACCATTGCGCAATCTATAGTGGTTTTAGAAGAAATTTTAGCTATTGCTAAACGAACCAATAAAGAAGTTGTTGCTTATTTATCGATGGGCTTTGGCAACCCGTATGGAGACCCTTGGAATGTTGAAATAGTAGGGGAGTGGACTCAAAAATTATCGGATATGGGGGTAAAAATTATTTCGCTTTCTGATACTATTGGAAGCTCAACCCCTGAGGTTATCACCTATTTATTTACGCATTTAATACCCAATTATCCTAAGATAGAATTTGGAGCACATTTACATACAACACCCGATACTTGGCACGAAAAAGTAGATGCTGCCTATAAAGCAGGTTGTTTGCGTTTTGATGGTGCTATAAAGGGCTACGGTGGTTGTCCGATGGCAAAAAACGAACTTACAGGTAATATGCCTACCGAAAAATTATTATCGTATTTTACAACCGAAAACGCAATAACGGGTATAAAACCCTTGAGTTTTGAAAGTGCTTATAACAAAGCTTTACAGGTGTTTTAACTAACTAAAATACTGTAGTTTTATATTGCTAGTTAAGTGCTATTTGTATTTTAGCTTCATTACCAAAATTATCGACGAAAATATGAGCGTAATACCATTGGCAATAATCATTGGTAAATCGGATATTACTAATCCGTAGATAAACCATAAAAAAATTCCAACAGTAAAAAGCAGATACATGGTAAGCGATAAGTCTTTAGTGTGTTTGGTTTTTATAACCTGTATGGCTTGAGGTAAAAACGAAATGGTTGTACAGGTTGCAGCTATTAATCCAATTATTGTATACGCTTTCATAATTAATTTATCAGGGTGAAATTTATAAAAAAAGCTTAAACAAATAATGTTAAACACATTCATTAATTGTGTCAATTAAAATGTCGCAACCCTGTTTAATTTCTTCTTCAGAAATGGTAAGGGGAGGGGTAATTCGGATAGCCTTTTTTTCAAATAATAGCCAAAATAAAATTAATCCTTTTTCTAAGCATTTTAAAATAACTTTCGAAGCTAATTCTGGCGATTCAACCATAACAGCAAGCATTAATCCTTTTCCTCTAATTTCGGTAATGGCATTATGTTGTAAATACTTTCTAAATAATTGCTCTTTCTTTAGCGTTTGTTCTATTAAGTGATTTTTGGTTATTTCTTTTACCGTGGCTAAAGCCGCTGCTGCAATTACAGGATGTCCGCCAAAGGTGGTAATATGACCTAAAGACGGATTTTCTTTTAGGCAATTCATTATTTTTAAAGGAGCAATAAAAGCACCGATAGGCATTCCGCCACCCAATCCTTTTCCTGTGACAATAATATCTGGCGTTACTTGGTAGTTTTCAAAACCCCAAAATTTTCCAGTACGCCCAATACCCGTTTGAATTTCGTCTAAAATTAATAACGCACCTACCGTTTTACAACGGTTGTATACTTTTGTTAAATAGTTGTTTTTAGGTTCGATAAATCCTGCACCGCCCTGTATGGTTTCTAAAATAACCGCCGCAGTATTGGTGGTTATTTTTTCGAGTTCAATTGGGTTGTTAAACCCTATAAATTTAATACCTGGAATTAACGGACGAAAAGCACTGTTTTGCTGTTCAGTACCACAAACACTCATTGCACCTTGTGTATTGCCATGATAGGCATTTTTTGCCGAAATAATTTCGCTTCTGCCTGTAAATCGTTTGGCTAGTTTTATCGCTCCTTCAGTTGCCTCGGTGCCCGAATTTGTTAAATAAACCGACCCATTTTTTTGAGGTAGTGTTTTTGCTAAAAATTTACATAACTGCAATGGGGTTTGTTGCACAAACTCACCATAAACCATTACATGTGTATATTTTTTTAACTGTTTTTTTATGGCTTTGTTTATTTTTGGATGGTTATGCCCTAAGCTGTTGGCAGAAACCCCTGCTACAAAATCTAAATACTGTTTATGAGTGGTATCAAAAATATAACTACCCGTAGCATGCGAAATTTCTATGGCTAGTGGATATGGAGTTGTTTGTGCTTGATATGTTAAAAAATCGGTTTTCAATACTCCTGTTTTAGTTGTTAGGGGTCGTATTATTTTCTTTTAAAAGTAATTCTTTTGCCTTTTTTAGGTTGTTGCTATTTGTAGGGTTAATTGTTTTTAGTTGTGGTTGTGCTATTTGCTTTTCGTTTTTACTAAAAATATCTTCCATTGTTTTTGGGCGTTCATTTTCGCGCCAAACAAACCCTCTTAGCTTTCGTTCACTTTTTGGAAATTCTGATGGAGGATAGGTTTTTCCTTCGGTATTTTTTAAACATTTTATGCTTACAATTTCGTTGTTTACCAAATCAAAATCAATATTACTGCACAATTGCTTTGTAATGGTTTCTAACTTTTGTGTTTGTTTGTTTCTGTTAAAATTAATTACCTCAGCATTACCTTTTACCGAAAGTGTTTTCAGTTTATTGTTAATAAACTTGCCATACATATTTCTACCCTTAATTTGGTTGAAATTATCTTTAGACAGCGAATCTTTTTCTATCACCAAGGCATTGTTTAAGATTTTTAACGAATCTAGTTTTTCAGTTTTTGTATTCGAAAGTATCTGAATGCTATCGCCTGTAATTTGATTTTTACCCGACCATAAAACAGGAGATCGAAACATTCTTGTTAAGCCATTTGCTTGGTTGATATGAATAGAATCGCATTTGCCTTGTAAATTTGATTTAAAAATTTTTACATTTTTAAAAATACGAACAATTCGTTTTTTAGGTTTGCCCGTTACTAAAATTTTATCGCCATGTACATACATTGAATCTTTTTCTAGTATCGAAATAGCCACTGCTTTATTGGTAATAAATAACGAGTCTTTATGTTCGTATAACTCGGCATAATTGCCCTTAACCACAAAATTTTGTGTGGTATCAATAACTTTAATGTTATTTGTAGCCGAGGCAAATCCTTTTTTTTGGTTATAGTATAAGCTATCACCTAAAATAATTTTTTCTTTTAAGTATAGTTTGGTATGCTTTACAAAATAACTCACATCGGTTTTGGTATTATGAAAGCCTTTTTCGGTATATATTTTATTATCGTTTTTAGTGTTGGTAATTGTTGAAGGCCCATATAAATAAGCTATACCTGTATTGGTGTAATAATCTAAATGATTAGAGGTTAGCTTGTGGTCGGGGTTGTCAACAGTTACTTTTGTGGTTGCCGTAAACTTTTTGTGGATTAAATCGTATGTGCCTTTTTTACTTTTTAGCGTATTGGTTTTATCTTGAATAGTACCACCTGTAGTATAAAATAGTTTTTGTTTTTCTCTATCAAATCTAAGGGTATCGGTAGTGAGCTTCATGGTAGGGTCGTTCATTTCTACATTACCCCACGAAATGGCTTTTTTAGTATTTCCATTATAATCGGCATAATCACTATACTGAATAATAGAGTCCCCTTGTTCTATTATTACATCGCCCATTGCTTTAAAAAAGTTTTTGTTTTTATAAAAAAAAGCTTTTTTACAATCTAAGGTTATTCCATCATGTTTAATTTTTACATCGCCAATTAAAATGGTAGCTTCAGGAAATTTTTCTTCATTTCTAGTAATTAGTTTAGACGAAAGTATTTTAATATTTTTTGTTTGTGAAAAAACATTGAATGTTATCGCCAATAGTATAAAAAGAAATATTTTCTTCAAAAATTTTTATTTTTAGTATGGCAACAAAAATAATGAAAAGAATAGATTCTATTTCTTAATATATCGATAAAATAAAAACAGCACCTTTTATATAATATAAAAGTAATTTTCTTTTATTTTTTTAATCAATGCTTTTTTTACTACAGCTAATGGAATACTTTTTATACGACGACATAGAAGGGAAGTGGAATGTGTGTGGAGTGAAAAAAAGAGTTAATTATCTCAATATCAATATATTAAAATCTTAATTTTTACTGTTATTTGACTTTGAATTTCCTTAACTTTGGTAGTTGCGAGCTTAACAAATTTATGAATAAACAAAAACTAACTTACATTGATTTATTTTCAGGAGCAGGTGGACTCTCCGAAGGCTTTATAAATGCAGGTTTTAAACCTATTGCTCATGTAGAAATAGATGAACATGCATGTAAAACATTAGAAACAAGATTAGTTTATCATAAACTAAAAGAAGAAAATAAATTAGGACACTACCATGATTATCTTCTTGAAAAAACATTAAGAAGTGATTTCATTTTAAAACATGGAGATAAAAAGTTATCTGAATCTGTTTTAAATATAGGTATTGGTGGCAAAAGTAATGATACTATTTTTAGAAAAATTGATGAGTTAGCTGGTGATAATGATATCGATTTGATTGTTGGTGGACCACCATGCCAAGCATATTCATTGGTTGGTAGAGCAAGGGATAAAAAAGGAATGAAAGATGACCCAAGAAATTTCCTTTATAAAGAATATGCAAAATTCTTAAAAAATTATAACCCAAAAGTCTTTGTTTTCGAAAATGTTATGGGTCTTATCACTGCTGATAAAGGAAGATATTTTACAAACATGAAAGCCTATTTTAAAAGAATAGGATATGAATTAGATTTTACAATACCTAATGCAGCTGATTTTGGAGTTTTACAAAAACGCAAACGAATTATTTTAATTGGTTGGAGAAAGAATAGTGATTTTAATTACCCAGAATTTACGAAGGTTAAAAAATCTTGGAAAATACAAGATTTGCTTATGGATTTAAAAAAATTAAAACCAGGAGAACAAAACAACATCACTAAATATAAAAAGGATAGTTCTGAATATCTCAACAAATTTAATTTAAGAAATGGAGTTGAGTTCGTTACTCAACATGTTGCCAGACCTCATAACAATAGAGATTTAGAAATTTACAAAATCGCTATTAATAAATGGTTAAAAGATTCCGAAAGGTTAAAATATCCTGATTTACCAAATAGATTAAAGACACATAAAAATGAAAAATCATTTGTGGATAGATTTAAAGTAGTTGACCCAAATGGTTACTCTCATACTATGGTTGCACATATAGCTAAAGATGGCCATCATTATATTTATCCAGACGCTAAACAAGTTCGCTCTTTATCTGTCCGTGAAGCTGCAAGAATACAATCATTTTCAGATGACTTCTTTTTTGAAGGAGGAAGAAGTTCTGCATTTAGACAAATTGGTAATGCAGTCCCTCCATTAATGGCATATGAAATTGCTACTAAAATATCTGAAAAAATAGTATGAGTATAGAAGTATCTGCATTTAAGGCTAAAAGTCATATTTTAAGTTTGCTTGGTGATGAACTAATCGGCAGTGATAGTTTGGCAATTTTTGAATTGGTTAAGAATTCATATGATGCTGATTCTGAAGAAGTAAAAATAATTTTTAATGATTTGAACACGCCTAATCAATCAATCGTGATAGAAGATGATGGTTATGGAATGACATTAAAAACAATTAAAGATGTTTGGCTAGAAATAGGCACAGATTTCAAAAGGGGTAAAAGGAGAAAGCCAAGTCCAAAATTTGGCAGAATATCTTTAGGAGAAAAAGGTGTTGGAAGACTGGCGGTTCATAAATTAGGGAAGAGATTTACTTTGGAAACACAACGAGAAGGAGATATGTTTTCAAGTAGAATTCATATAGATTGGAAAAAACTTATTTCATCAGGGGAATATATACAAGATTTAAAAGTAGAAATTGAAACAGTATCCGAAAGTTTATTTGAAAAAGGAAAAGGAACAAGAATTCATATTTCGGATTTAAAAAAGAAAACTTGGAGTAAAAAGGAAGTAAAAGATTTAGTAAGAAAAATTAATACTATCAAAAATCCATTTGTAGATGATATAATCAGTTCTCCCAAATCTGTAAAAAACATAGAAAAAAAACTTGAGCAATTTGATGTAGAAATTTATGCCAATGATGATAAGCATAACAATTGGATTAAAGAAGTAAAAAATGTAAATGAAATTCTCTCCGATTCGCTTTATTATTTTGATTTTTATATTAATGAAGATGCTCAAATAAGCACATATTATTCTTTTAATCCTCCAAAAATATTCAAAGATTTAAAGTCGCGAACCGTTGAAAGCCTATTTAAGCCAACCAGAATTATTGAAGATAAGCAAGGTGATGTTTTTGCTAAAGACCAAAAAATATTAAGAACTGTTGATTTAGAGGGTATTGGTGCATTTGGTGGAAGGTTTTACGTTTACAATTTAGACTCTTATATATTAAATTCTGTAGGACAATCTGCTGCTATTAGAGCTTTTGTGAGAGAGAATAATGGAATAAAGATTTTTAGAGATGGAATAAGGGTTTATAATTATGGTGAGCCAAATGACGACTGGTTAGGCATGATTTTAAGAAGACTTCAAAGAGTTGGTGATAAATTTAGTAAGAATACTGTAATTGGAGCTATAGAACTTTCTTTAGAAGATAGTCATGAAGGATTAGTAGAAAAGACTAATAGGGAAGGATTTGACGATAATATTGTTTATAAGAAGTATTTAGGTATTTGTATCAGTATTTTAGATTCATTTGAAAAAATTGCAAAGCCAGATAGAGATAATTTAAAATCATTCATTGAAGACATAAAACCTGTTAGAAAAGTTGGTTTGTCTGAAACAATAGAAGACTTAAAAGCAAAACTTAAACAAAAAAACATAGAAAAAGAATTATCTCCTTTAATCAAAAGAGTTGAAAATGATTATAATGAAATGAGAGATGTAATGGTTAATTCTGGAATGTCAGGGTTAAATTTAAGTTTAGTTTTTCATGAAGTAGAAAGGGAAATGAAGTTTTTGAATGTAGATATTAATAAAAATCATGATGTAAAAACAATTAAAAAACGTGTAAAACATATATTAGAACTTCTAGAGAATTTTTCACCAATATTAAAGCAACAAAAAAATGTTATTTTAAATGCAAGCAAGTTAGTTGAGACTGCTGTTAATATTAATAAAACTAGATTTAAATATCATAATATTGTTTTTTCTAGTCCACTTATGTCAAAAGAAAGTCAAGATTTTCAAATAAAAGGACCAGGAAATTTACTTACAAGTTCTATTTCAAATTTAATTGACAATGCCATTTATTGGGTAAGTGCAAAAAAAGAAATATTTGATAATAATAATATTGATTTCATACCTAGAATTTGGATTTCCTCGAACACAAAAGATTATAAAGGACCAGCAATAATAATCGCTGATAATGGAGAAGGTTTTAACATGGCTCCAGAAGACTTAATCCAGCCTTTTAGAACAACAAAACCAGGAGGAATGGGGCTAGGGCTTTATTTTGTTAATATAGTAATGGAAATGTTAGGAGGTAAGCTTATTATTCCTGAAACTGAAGATTTAGATTTACCAAAAGGTATGACTGGTGCTTCTATTATTTTAGTCTTTCCTAAAGAATAAAAATCATGTTGAATACCATAAATAAAATTATTCTTGTTGATAATAGAGAAGATCATTTAAATACTTTAAGTGAGGTTTTTTTTAATGAAAACATTGGATGTTTACCTATAATTTATGAAAGCACTTATGACAAGCCGTTAGTAGGAGTTAGGTTAGCGTTTTTTGATATTAATTTGTTAGATTTAGGAAGTGAATCTCAAATAATAGCTACTGTAGTTGATGCTATACCTAAATACATTAGCACCGATAATGGTCCATACGCTTTAATTTTTTGGACTGATAAAAAGACTTTAATACCAAAAATAAAGAAGTACATTAACGAGCGTAAAATTGATGTTCCTAAACCAATTATGATAGATTGCATAGATAAAGACGTATTTTATGATGATGCAACTGAATTATTAAATAAATTAAAGCAAATTTTTGCAGATAAAACCTTAAATGTTTTAATAGATTTTGAAAACGTTGTTACAAACGCTGCATCAAAAACAGTTAATCAATTTTTTGAAATAATTCCTTCAAATGACAAATGGGGTAGTAGTAAAGATTATGTTGGTAATTTTGAAAAGATATTTTCTAGTTTAGCTGAATCCTCTTCTGGATTTCACTCTGCTAAAGCGAATCCTGATAAAGCAGTATATTCTACTTTAAATGAAGCTCTAAAGTTTCACATTGAAAATTCAACTAATACTAATAGCTGGAAAAACATATTAACTTCATTAAACAATGCTAAAAAACCTAATAAAATTAGTAAAGTAGCTAGGTTTAATTACTTTCAACTGAACAATTTAATTCATATTGAAAATGAGATTTCAAGTCTAAATAAGGATGATAGAGGAGTGGTTATTGAATTAGATAAAAGCTACTTAAAAAACTATGGTCTAACTTTTCGTAAATTTTATGATGCAATGATAAAATTTAAAAAAAGATATAAGGAATCTACAAAAATTCTTCGTTTAATTCATAGTAGTAAATTAGTTTGTATTGAGATTAGTGCATCATGTGACCACTCTCAAAGAAGTAACAGAATTAACAAATACATATTTGGAATTATTACTAGAAAAATGAAGTCCAAAGATTATGAACACAATAATAATTCTATTCCTGCCAATAGTGTTTGTGTCCTTAATTATTTAGATAATAAAGAAGAAAAACAAATCTGGGTTAACTACAACTATGTTGTAGGTCTAAATACTAGCGATGAAAATTTAGGCAGAATACTTTTTCGCTTAAAAGGAGAAATGATTAATCAAATTGGCAATAGATATGCTAATCATGTTTCAAGAATTGGTATTACGAGTTTTAGATGAAATTATTATGTAAAATAGAACCTCAATAGGTGAGTGTAACGACCATATTTTAGGGGTTTAGTTACTGTTTTTATTGGTATTTCTGCGTATTATGGTGTTTTCTTTAGAAATCTTGGCTAGTTACAATGTTTCCTAAAATATAGCGTAACAAGTCGTTAATTATTTCCAAAGTTTTATGTAGTCTTGATTTTTTTGTTTTCTTTTATCAAGAAAAAAAGAATTAATCGCATCTTAAGAAGTTCAAAATATTAATTTCTATTTTACATAATATTAGAAGTTACAATTAAAAGAATATTCTAATAGAGGTAAAAATAAAGCAAGTGTATAGAAATTTTAAAGCAAGGAATTGAGCAAGGGAAAATTTTATACTCTTGCGATAAAACTTAATAAAACCGTCTAAAACAATAGTAACGAAGCAAATAATGTCCATACGTCGCAATTTACTTTTACATAATATCCCTGTCGATATAAGTCTAAAGACCTTATATCTGATATTATGCTAAAATAGCACAGCTATACGTAAATTGCTACAATACAATACTTGTACTATAATGTTCTGCGTTATGTAACTTTGCTTTGGTAAAAGCGAAGTTCTTTAACCCAATTTTCTTGGATTTTTTTCTTTCTAAAAGTTTCTTTAAAAATGTAATGGAATACTCTTTTTGCAGAAAGGGCAGAGGAGTGGAGGCAAAATGTGTATGGAATGGCCATGTTTATCTATAATTATTCCTTTTTCATATAGTAATTGCACTTGTATATCTATCTTATTTTAACAATACTCTGACAACTTATATATTTGAAAGTTTTGTAAAACTAATTCAATACCTCGGATAAAATAATTATGTAGATTTACAAAATAACTAGTATCAAATTTGGGAGAATTAATAAAAAATAGAAGACAATTTTCGATTCACATGTTTATATGGGCAATACTTTATTCAGTTGTCCTGTTTTTTGTGTATTCAGAAGGTAAAGAAATTACGCTTAAAATTTGTTTGAGAATTGCGTTTGGAGCAGTAATTTTTTATACGAACTATAGTTTATTAGTGCCGCATTTATTACTTAAGAAGAAGAAAATACTTTATCTATTATCTATTATCATTCTTTTAATAGTAGCCTATTTGATCATTTCAAATGTATTCAATTTTGACTTTTATAAGAATCAAAACCTTCTAGATAAACGGCCTTCAAAATTTATAATAATTATATTTTTCAATGCTGTAATAATTATTATAGGAACCGTAATTAGAGTATACGAACAATGGATAGAAAATGATAAGATTAAAACGGAAATTGAAATTCAAAAAAATAAAACAGAATTAGAAGCCCTCAAAAATCAACTAAACCCTCATTTTTTGTTTAACTCTTTAAATAGTATTTATTCGTTAACCGTTAAAAAATCTAATGATGCCCCAGAAGCTGTTATTATGCTTTCTGAATTAATGCGATATATGTTATATAAAGCTAACGACAGTAAAGTATTACTTAAAGACGAAATTCAATATATTGAAAATTATATTAAGCTTCAACGTATAAGAATAGCAAAAAACGAAAATGTAAAAACAAACATAAAAGGCATTATAACCTCTCAAAAAATTAGCCCTTTACTTTTTATATCCTATATCGAAAACGCTTTTAAATATGGGACAGATTTTAAAGGAAATACTGAGGTCGAAATAACTATTAGTATAGCGGATAGTGAATTACACTTTAAGTGTAGTAATATCATAGGGAATAAAGCTAAAGACAAGGAGAGTTCTGGTATAGGAATGCAAAACACCAAAAACCGTTTGGAGCTATTGTATCCTAATAAACATTGGTTAACCACAGTGGAAAAGGACAATAAATTTTGGGTTGATTTAAAATTGAAATTAGATTAAAATACAACAGATGAAATGTGTAATTATAGATGATGAACCATTGGCAGTAGATGTTTTAGAAACCTATGTCAATAAAATAGGAGGGATGGAAATTGTTGCAAAATGCAATAATCCATTAGAGGCGATTACAATATTAAATAAGCATCAGGTAGATTTGGTGTTTTTGGATATCGAAATGCCTAATTTAACAGGATTAGATTTGGTGAAAACAGTGGAGAACATTCCGCAATTTATCTTTACAACGGCTTATCCACAACACGCTTTAGAAGGTTTTGAATTAAATGCAACCGATTATTTGGTAAAACCTATTCCGTTTAAACGTTTTTTAAAAGCAGTATCTCGGGCCAAAGAACAGTGTGAGTTACTAAAACAGTCTGTTGAGCCACAAGTCCATATTTCTTCTGAAGAAAATAATAACGACTTTATTTTCGTAAAATCAGAATATGAAAATATTAAGGTTAATGTTCAAGATATAGAATATATTGAAGGCTTGAAAGATTATATAAAAATTCATCTTAAAGACCAAGTAAAAACCTTGTTAACGCTATCGAGTTTTAAGGCCATTTTAGAAAAACTACCTTCCAATTTTATTAGAACACACCGTTCTTATATCATTAATATTGATTGCATTAGGGCTTTGCAAAAATCGAAAGTTGTTATTAGAGACATTCGTATTCCTATTGGAGAAACCTATAAAGAAGTCGTTCTAAAACGACTCGGCGTGTAAAATCTCTTTTAAATTTTTAAAACCCAGATTTCAAGAAATTAGGGTTAAAAAAGTATCGATACATATTCCTTGTTTGTCGATACTTTTTTTTTGTGCGTATATCATTTTTTTCGCTGCTTCTAACTGCTCATACTTTTGATATTAAATATTAAAAATGAATACAAATGAGTACACAAAAAACATTCATAGCAAGCATTATTATCATTAATCTTTTACTGTTTTCTTGTGGCAGTAGTAAGCAAACGGCATATCCTGTAACATCCTATGACCAAGCTAAACAATCCATAAGTACAGTATATGATGCGGATAATAAGTTAGGATATACCATTACCAAAGACAACTCGCACATGTATGTGACAGTAAATACTCAGGATAAAGTAACACAGTTAAAGATGATGCGAAATGGTGTAACTATTTTCTTTGATAATGAAGGAGAAAAAAACAAACACTTATCTGTACAATACCCTATAGCAAAGGAAAATCAGACTCTTGATATTGAAAAAATAAAAAAAATGCGAGAAAATGGAAATCGACAAGAAATACTACAAAAAATGATGGCTTCATTAGGTGCTGATATTAAGGTTACCGAAAATAAAGAAGAGCGAATAATTAATAAAGAATTGAATAGTGAAGGAATCTCGGTAACCCATAAAGCAGCTATAGAAGGTTTATCGTATACATTAAAAGTACCGCTTTCCTATATAGCATCTCAATCTGATAGTAAATCAATAGGAATTTCCATTAAAGGAATGAAACAACCTGACGGAACTAATGCAGGATTATCTAGGGGAGGAAGATCTTCCGACCGTATAAAACGTGCTATGGCAATGCGTGGCGGTATGAGAGGAAATAACCCAGATATTAATCAATTAAAAGAACTATTAAATGACATTGACATTTGGATTCCAATTGAATTAAAATAATAGTTTCTTAATCAAAAGAAAATAAATATGAAGCATCTAAATAAAGTAATAATATTATTTGTACTGATATTTTCAGTAGCTATTTCTGCACAAAACACCAATGGCAAAGCCTACTACATTGTAAAAAATACGGTAAAAATGAACTTTGGTAATCGTCAAATATCAGAGGCTCAAAAGGCAATGATACAAGAGCGTATCAATAGTATGTCTACTAATAATTTTGTGCTCTCTTTTAATAAGAATTCTTCTCTATATGCTGAAGAAGAAAAGTTAGAACAAGACCAAGGTAATGGAATAATGGCACAACGAATGGGAATGGTGAAAATGATATTGAATCAAGGGAGTGGTGGCAAACTTTACAAGAATAATATCGACAATACGTACAAAAATCAATTAGACCTTTATGGGAAACTATTCCTAATTCAAGATTCACTTAAAACGATAGATTGGAAAATTACTGATGATATAAAAACGATTGGAAAGCATACCTGCTTTAAAGCTACTGCTATCATAAAAAATAGAGGGTTGCCAACAAACTTTCGTCCAGGAGAGCAACAAACAGATGACTCGAGAGAAGACAGAAAAATAGCCGATGAAATGATAATAGTAACGGCTTGGTTTACCCTTGATATTCCTGTTTCTCAAGGACCTGCAATGTATTATGGTTTACCAGGGTTAATTCTAGAAGTAAATGCGGGAAATACTACAATTCTTTGCTCAAAAATCGAATTAAATAAAGAAGGAGAAACAGTTAATCCGCCTAAAAAAGGAAAAAAAATAAACCAAGAAAAGTATGATGAGCTTGTAAAGAAAAAGGCAAAAGAGATTCGAGAAAATTTTCAAAGAGGTAGAGGAGCCCTTGGTAGAAGAGGTAATTAAAAATAAGTTCAAATGAAAAAAATCTTATATATACTTTGTGTACTATTTTCTTTAAACTCTTTTTCGCAGGAGATTAATGTTTCAGGATCTATAAAAGATAGTATTGGTTCTCCTTTAGAATCTGCTAATGTGGTGGCGATAAATAGTGAAACAAAGAAATTAGCTTCATATTCGGTTGCTAACAATAAGGGCAGGTATCAGCTTTCGCTTGAAAAGAATGCTAATTATACTTTAAAGGTTAGTTTTTTAGGGTACAAAACCATTTCTGAGACTTTAGAAATAACCGAGCAATCTATAGACTTTGAAAAAAACTTTACACTTTACGAAGATAATAGCCAATTAGATGAAGTTCTTTTAACTTATGAAATGCCCATTACAGTTAAAGGTGATACCATTGTTTATAATGCCGATTCTTTTAAGAATGGAACAGAAAAAAAATTAGGCGATGTGCTTAAAAAATTGCCAGGAGTAGAAATTAATGATGATGGAGAAATTGAGGTTGAAGGTAAACGTGTACAGAAGCTAATGGTAGAAGGGAAAGATTTTTTCGACGGAGATTCTAAACTGGCTGTAGAAAACATCCCATCTAGTGCTATAGAAAAAGTGCAAGTGCTTAAAAATTATAATGAAGTCTCACAATTGCAAAGCGTTACAAATAATGACGATAGTATAGCTATTAATATTAAACTTAAAGAAGGAAAGAAGAATTTTTGGTTTGGTGATGTTACAGCTGGTGGTGGACCAGATGAACGATATTTGGTTCACCCAAAGCTGTTTTATTATAGCCCAGAAAAGAGTATTAATATAATAACAGACATCAATAATATTGGTGAAATACCTTTTACTCGTAGAGATTATTTTAAGTTTACAGGAGGTTTTAAAAATTTGTCAGGAGGAGGAACTACCTTAAATTTAACTCAAGATAATTTAGGCTTTTCATTACTTCAAAACAATATGGCAAATGAAATAGAAACTCAATTTGGAGCAGCAAATTTTAGCTATGCGCCAAGTAAAAGCCTTGATTTAAGTGGTTTCTTTATTTACTCTGGAACAAAAACAGATATAGAAGAATTAACAACAAGAGATTATATTTTAGATGATCTCACAGAGGAAACTACTACGAGTTCTATTCAAGATAATAAGTTAGGGCTTGGTAAAATAAGTGCATCTTATAAACCGCATAGCAATTTTCAATTAGATTATGATGTGTTTTTAAAACTATCTGAACAAGAAGAAAGTAGCAACGTTTCGTCTACAACAGCAACTGTAAATAATACCATAAATGAGCTGCGAGAGGATAACCCTTTTTCTATTAACCAAAATGCAAACCTATATTATACATTAAACGATAAAAATATTTTCTCGGCTGAAGTTCAACATTTATGGTCTAAAGAAAACCCTTTTTACAATGCCACATTTTTAGGTTTGGGTGAGAATCCAAGTATAGCAGAATTACCATTTTCAACAGTATTCCCTTATGATACAACACAAGAAGATTATAGATTAAATCAAAACAAAACAATTAATACAAACAAGTTTGATGCTAAAGTGAATTATTATAATGTACTAAATAACAAAAGCAATTTAAACTTTGTTTTTGGTGGAACTCATAGTAAGCAGAATTTTGATTCCTCTATATTTCAAACCTTGGATGATGGCAGTTCGAGCAGTTTTACTGGAGACGAATTTAATAATGACGTTACTTCAAATTTTTCAGATATATATGCTGGTGCAAAATATAAATTTGTTACTGGAAAATTCACATTTGCGCCAGGAGTAAACCTTCATAGCTATACGTATAATAATGAACAACTCGGAGAAAAATATGAAGATACTCAAACGAAACTATTACCAAATTTTTATGCTAATCTGCAATTTAAAAAATCTGAAAGCCTACGATTTAACTATTCTAAAACTGTAGAATACCCCGATATTAATAGTGTAGCACAAGGGTATGTGTTTAATAATTATAATTCACTATTTCAGGGAAATAACGAAATTAAAAACGGGCTATACGATACGTTCAGTTTAAACTATAGTAGTTTTAGCTTGTTTAACTATACTAATGTATTGGCATCATTACGATATACAAAAATGAATGATCCAATTAAAAATAGTCTTATCTATCAAGGTATAAACTCTATCGCTACACCTATTAATTCAACCTTAACAGACGAAAGCCTTACTGGAATGTTTCGTTGGGATAAAACCATTGGTAAGTATAAAGTCAACTTAAATGCAAATGTATCTTGGATCAATAATTTTAATTTGGTAGATGATGAAATTACCGAATCGGAATCATTAACACAGCGTTATAAAGCAAGTATTTTGACCAATTATAAAAAAGGGCCAAATTTTGAAATCGGTTACCAACGCATCATAAACAATTTTACAAATTCAGGGACTAAAAACAGCTTTTATACCGATATGCCTTTTGCGAAGCTAGAAATGGTATTTTTAAAGGATTTTTCTTTTACATCCGATTATAGCTTCCATAATTATTCCGATGACCAGCAGACACTAAACACGTATTCTTTTTTAAATGCCAATCTCTATTATAGCAAAAAAGACAGTAAATGGGAATACAGATTTGGGGTTAAGAATATTTTGAATACCCAATCCATAAACCAAAACAATTATAACGAAGCATTTTCTACCACCACAGAGTATTATGTACAACCGCGTTATGGTTTTTTTACGGTTAGGTATAATTTATAGGCAGATACATTTATAGGATTTGTCTATATATTTTACGTCTAGGTATAGTAAATTTTAGTAGCCTTTTAAGCCATACTATTTTTGAAGTAGAGTTGAATAAGTAATTAAAAACATTAAAAAGAAAAAAATGAAATTATTAAAAAACAGTATCGTAGTACTAGCATTGTTAGTGAGCACAATATCTTTTGCACAAGACAGAGAACTTACAGAAGAACAAAAAGAGCAAGTAAGAGAACAGTTAAATCAATATTATGAAAAATTAAGTTTATCCGAAGAGCAGAAGCCACAATTTGAAGACATTACAACCAAGTACGCACTTCAAATGAAAGCTTTAAAAACGAGTACTAAGGGTCGATTTGCCAAGTACAGGGAATTTAAATCAATACAAAATTCTAAAAACAAAGAAATGGAAACATTGCTTTCTGCTGAGCAATACACGGTTTATAAAAAAACCCAAAAAGAAATTCAACAGAAGATGAAAGAGAAACGTAAAAATAGAAATTAAAAAAGCAAAAAAAATGATGAAAACGATAAAATACAATTTTAGAAAATCAATACTGGATATGGTAACAGCACTGAATTCGAAAACAATAGTAATAATAGGCATATTAGTGCTTTTATTAAGTTGCACTGATGATGATAATTCTATAAATAACACAGCACCTTTAGTCGCAAATCAAACATTTTCGATAACTAATGACGCGGCCATTGGGACTTCGGTAGGAACAGTTATAGCTGCTGACGAAGATAACGATGTTTTAAGCTACAGCATTACTGCGAGTAATGACGATAACATCTTTGCAATAAACAGTACAACGGGACTCATTACCGTTTCAGGAGAAATAAATCCAACCGCAACATATACGTTAACTGTGCAAGTTAGTGATGGACAAAGTAATACTGATGCTACTATTACCATTAACTTGGTTGAAGTAACAGTTACTTACCCGCAAGGACCTTTGTCACTTTTTTATGATGGAACTCTAATTGGAGCTGACTATTGGTCAGAAACCCCAGAAATTCTTTCAGCATCCTATGGTTTTGGAGATATTATTGGATTGCCTGGTACAGAAATCACGCAACAACTGGTTGAACAAGCAGGAGGCGCTTGGCTGTCCGATGTTACTTGTGCTGACGGTAATACAGCACCCTTAACTTCTTCAGTAACGCAACAGCAATTAGCTAATGGATATATATTAAAAACGCCTTATCAGCAGTTTTTAAAAGATGGCGCTTTGGGTTTAGATGGGATGCCTATTGTATTCAGTTGGCCTGTGTTAACCAATACAGTAGATATAAATGATGTTCAAGTTACATTGAACACGGGAGAAGTAGTTTCGCCAATGGCAATTGGTATGCTACCTAATTTTGAAAATAATGAACGTAACTGTATCGTAGTTTTTGGTGAATTTGGTAACCGACTGCCTAGTACAGACCCAGATGCACGTTTTCCTGTAAGAGTAGAAATCGTAACAGGTGACACACCGTTAATGTTGGCTGGCCCTAATAACCAAATGGTAAGCGCTGTGGGGCTATCTTGGGAAACCACTACAAGCCCATACGACCCAAATAATGGACCAAGATTGGTGGGCGCTAAACTGAACCACGTAGGAACACAAGCAATTGGTGAAGGTGTTAGCAATCCTATTGTGAATATGCAATTGCCACAAAACGATGAATTTGATTTATATGGTGGTGGCGATTTCCGACTTCGTGTACTAACCTCAGGTGGCTTTTCACCAGATGGAGTTCGTGGAGTGCTACCTACAGATTATGAACGTTTTTTTAGAATTCATGCTACAGGTACAGACGGTTCAACAGTTTTAATCGAAGATGTCGGTGTGGATTACCAAGTTGAAGGTGGTACCCTAAAAATATTGGGCTTATCAGATTTAGGAAACGTAGCAGGCTTTAATGGCACAGTATATGGAGATTGTTATATGGAAGATAGAGACAATTACATAGACATTATTATTGAAGGTGATGAGGGTGCGGCAAGAAACATTACATTCGTAGAAATTCCAAGTTTAGAAGGTGGTTATGATGCTTTTTATAACCCAGGCGGACCAGGAACAACACCATTTTCAAACGTAAACTACACACAGCCAGGCCCAAGGGATTTAGAACCTGTAATTATAGCATTAGATAATCCGATGCGTGTAACAAACTAAAAATATTATTAATAACTGCACCTAATACAGTGTATAAACAATAGTGGTTTGAGTGAAAACTTAAACCGCTATTGCGTTTATTTAAGTATATTGCTTATCGAAAAGTAGTTGCTTAAATCCGCCACTGTTCATACACAAAAGCGTTTATGGCGAAGTTGAATTAACATATCAATTTAATATTTGAATTTATAAATGCAATTAATTGAATTTCTTATCAATAATTCTTTTCTATCTATTGATTTTTGAAATAGAAAAAAAGTGCTAAGATTACA
Organism: Tenacibaculum sp. UWU-22; assembly: GCF_041021355.1. Classification (NCBI taxonomy): domain Bacteria; kingdom Pseudomonadati; phylum Bacteroidota; class Flavobacteriia; order Flavobacteriales; family Flavobacteriaceae; genus Tenacibaculum; species Tenacibaculum sp. UWU-22. Next base: position 108,874 of record NZ_JBFNGP010000004.1, read on the forward strand.
AAGTAAGATTTAAGATAATAAAAAGCATAATTCTATAATATTATGTAAAATAGAACTTGTGTTTTTTACCCAGATAGAGCGATGGCAAAACGGCCTCATAAAACTTTGGCTAAAACAATAGGTGAATGAGCGTGAATATTTTAGAGGGTTAGTAGCAGTACACATTTTTTAAATATTAATAAATTTTAAAACGAGTTCTAAGCAATCTTAAAACGTTCCAATGTTTTCTAAAATATAGCGATTGAGCCGTACATTGTTTCCAAAGTTTTGTGCAGCCTTGATTTTTTTGTTTCTTTTTGTATCAAGACAAAAAGATATGCAAACACTTGAAAGTTTAAAACAAATGCACAATTAAAACAAGTGTATAGAAATTTTAAAGCGTGGATTTGAGCCAGGGAAAATTTTATACTCTTGTGGCAAGCTTACGAGAATGTCGTAGAAAAAAATCTTGCAGGATTTTTCTCTAATACGAGAATTATAATTAAGAGCAAAAAGTTTAGCTTTTTTTGGTGTGGCCAAGCGTTGGCAAATTGAGTTTAAAAATAAATGCCATAAAAGCATTTAATTTTTTAAAAACAATAAAGCGGTTGGGCGCGGCAATTTTACATAACGGCTAATTATAGATACAAATGTTTTTTAAACGCTGCGAAGCAAACCGCTTATTAGTTTAATGACCCAAGTTCCAATTATTCTTATGAAAACGAATGCTTCTGGGATATTTTACATAATATTACATTATAGCTTACAAATGGATAAACCACTCTTATTAACTATAACAATACATTTGTACTATAATTTATATTATGTTAAATAATAAATATATAATCCTTTATTTCTTACAAGAACCCTCTTTTTACGTTAAATAACCAATAATAAAGTAAAGCAACTATAAATTTTAGTATCTTTATTTTTATAAAATAAAAACATTACAAATGTTTACTACATATCCATTAATTGCAGGACTCCTTGCTGCTTCGCTTCATGTAATCTCTGGGCCAGATCATTTGGCAGCGGTGACTCCTTTTGTTATTGATACGAAAAAAAATGTATGGAAAATTGGGTTATTTTGGGGATTTGGGCATCTACTAGGTATGCTATTAATTGGCGTGCTTTTTTTGCTTTTTAAAGATATGATTCCTGTTGATCGTATTTCTAAATATAGTGAGCAAATGGTTGCGTTTGTACTATTAGCCATTGGATTTTTAACATTTTATCGCATTTTTAATGATAAAAAACCACACGCACACCCCCATGTTCATACCGAATCAGAAACTTATGCTCATATACATAAACACAATCATCATAACGTTAAAGAACCACATCAACACAATCATACTAAAGTGTTGAAAAACAACAATGTATCAGCATTAGTCATTGGAATTATACATGGTTTAGCGGGGGTAGCTCACTTTTTACTTTTACTACCTGTATTGGGCTATCAAACCACTAGTAAAAGTGTACTTTATATTGTTGGCTTTGCTTTAGGTACCGTATTTGCTATGATGTTTTATACTCTTGTTTTAGGTAAAATAACAAACTACTCTAAACAACACTACAATAATATTTTTTTTAAAGGAATTCGTATTGCAGGAGGTTTATTTGCTCTTGTAATTGGATTTTATTGGTTGTATTTAAGTTTGTAAATCACAAATAACCAATCGATGATTTCCTGTATCGGCAATAAATAATTTGTTGGCACTCGTAGTAATAGAAAACGGCCAATAAATAGCGGCTTCTGTACCCATCATATTGTATTTGTATTCACTACTAGTGTTAAAATCAGGTCTGCCAATTAAACTATCGGCTTTACTATTGTTTTTTTTAGGTAGCGTATCAAATACTAAAACTCTACTATTACCCGTATCGTTAATTAATATGCCCTCTTTATAAAAACAGGTATCGTAAATCCAATTTAGGGTATTGGCTTCAGGTGTTAATCGAAGCTGATTTTGCCCACAATTATCAAAATTTTCTTGTCCAATAATAATATCAGCAGCTTTGTTAAATGCATCATTCTTGTTATTCCACAGCAAAGTTCTATAAAACTGAGTGTCGGCAATAGCTAAACTGCCCTGCTTACTTATTTTTACTGAATATGGCCAAACAGAATCTTCATTTTTATAATCTCTAGTTTTAAAGTCTGGTTTTCCAATAACATTGGTTGCTTTAGCAAAATTTTGAGTAGGTATAGTATCATAAAAAAGTACTCGCCTATTACCTGTATCTGCAATCCAAAGATTTTTACCATCAGAAAAAACGCCATATGGCCAGTGTAAGGTATTGGCTTCTGGATTTGCTGCTTGTCCTTTTGTATTGGGTAAATTACTTTTAAAATCGGGTTGACCTAAAACTACATCGGCAGGTTGCGCATTTTGAGTAGGTAATGTATGCCACAGCAATACCCGATGATTCCAAGCATCGGCAACTATTAACTTATTACCGTCGCTCCAAATTCCAGAAGGATAATGTAAGGTTTTTGAAGATACGTTACTATCTGCATTTCTACCGCTATTTTCAATAGTTTGTTGCCCTAAAATAACATCGGGTTCTTGAAATTCGGTAGTTGGAATGGTGTGCCAAATACAGACTCTATTTTGTCCTGTATCGCTAACAAATAGCATATTATTAGCTACACAAATCCCTCTTGGCGCTAAAAATGGATTTTTTTTAGCCCCTTTAAAAATATAGGCATTGGATACTTTATTACCTAATGTTGTATAATCCATACTAGCAAATTCTAGGCAATTGTTCTCCTGGAAGCATATTAACTACTCGCTTCCCTCCTATACTACTTTCTAAAATTACCTGTTTTGGGTGTTCTGCTACAACGGTTCCTATAATTTTAGCATACTTGCCATTTGGGTCTTTTTGTAGTGATTCTAAAAATTGGTCGGCAATTGAAGCCTCAACAAAACTTAAAAAAACACCTTCATTAGCTACATATAATGGATCTAAACCTAATAATTCACAAGCACTTGCTACTTGAGCATTTATAGGAATATTTTTTTGAAAAATATGAATACCAACATTAGCCAAAAGGGCTATTTCTTTTAAAACAGTAGCCACTCCCCCTCGTGTTGGGTCGGTAAGTAAATGAATTTTTGTTCCGTACTGATCTAATAACGCTGCAGTAGTATGATTAAGGTTTGCCGTATCGCTTTGTATTTCAGAATCAAAAGCTAGTCCTTCGCGAACCGACATAATAGCCATACCGTGACTAGCAATATTACCACTTACAATAATTTTATCGCCTACAGCAATATTTTTTCTATTGATATTTGCCTTTGGATGCATATTACCAATACCTGAGGTATTGATAAATATCTTATCGCCCTTCCCCTTTTCAACCACTTTAGTATCGCCTGTAACAACGGTTACTCCTGCTTTTTCACAGGCTTTTTTTATCGACACAAGAATTTCCCAAAATTCGGTCATTTTTAATCCTTCTTCAATAATAAAACTTAGCGATAAGTGCTTGGGTATAGCCCCACACATTGCCAAATCATTAACGGTTCCATTAACCGCTAACTCACCAATATTACCGCCTGGAAAAAAAATAGGTGAGATTAAAAAACTATCAGTAGAAAAAGCGATTTTGTTATTCATTTCTAAAAAAGCCCCATCGTGTTTTTTATCAAGAATATCGTTACTTAATAAGTCAAAAACGCCACTATCTAACAATTTGTTGGTTAACATACCCCCACTACCATGCCCTAGCGTAATAATATCAAAGTCTAGCTTAGGCATAGGGCATTGTAAATTCATTCGTGTTTTTTTTGAATCAGACATTGTGTTAATTTGTTTATAAGTCTCTATGCTTCTATTAAACCCGAAAAATGATAATAGGCAGCACAAGCCCCTTCGCTACTTACCATAGGTGCGCCTAATGGAAATGAAGGCTTGCATTTTTTTCCAAATTGCGGACATTCAAAAGGTTTTTTAATTCCTTTCATTATTTGTCCTGAAATGCAATCAGGATGTTCAGGTGCTTCTTTTATACGAATATCAAATTTTTTGTTAGCATCGAAAGAACGATATTTTTCTTTAACAACATATCCACTTTTTGGTATTTCTCCAATACCCCTCCACATTTGATTTTGAACTTCAAAAACTTCAAAAATGATTTTTTGCGCTTCAATATTACCTTCTTCTTTAACAATTCTTGAATATTGGTTTTCAACTTTAGCTTTATTTGCTTCTAACTGTCTAATAACCATAAGAATACCTTGTAAAACATCTAAAGGCTCAAAACCAGTAACCACTATAGGCACATTATAAATTTTTGATAGTGGATGGTATTCTGAATTTCCCATAATAGTACAAACGTGACCTGCCGCTAAAAAACCGTCAATTTTACTTTCATCGTCATCAATAACTGCTTTAATAGCTGGTGGAACCAACACATGCGATGCCAATATAGCATAGTTTTTTAACCCTTTTCTATGCGCATGAATTACCGATAAGGCATTTGCAGGAGCAGTAGTTTCAAAGCCAACAGCAAAAAACACCACTTGTTTATCGGGGTTGTCTTCAGCAATTTTTACAGCTTCTAAAGGCGAATATAAAATACGCACATCTGCCCCCTCTGCTTTGGCTTGTAGCAAGCTAATTTTTGACCCTGGAACACGAAGCATATCGCCAAAAGAGCATAAAATAACGTTTTCATGTAAAGCTAAATAAATAGCTTTATCTATTAAATTTAAAGGCGTAACACAAACAGGGCAACCAGGACCATGAATCATGGTTATGTCATCGGGTAGCATATTAATAATACCGTTTTTTACTAAACTATGGGTTTGCCCACCACAAACCTCCATAATAGACCAAGGTTGTGTAACTGTTTTTTGTATTTCGCTTAAATATTTTTTGGCTAATTCGGGGTCTCGATATTCGTTTATGTATTTCATATTATTTTTTTTTGACTTTTAAGGAAGGTAATCTTCGATGTCGTCTAACTCGCCTAATTCTCCAATTTCTTCTAAGTATTTAAAGGTTTTTTGCGCCTCTTCTTCATTAACTTTACTAATGGCCACACCAACGTGTACAAGTACATAATCGCCAATTTCAGCATTGGGTAACATTTCTAAACTTGCATTTTTGGTAATACCACCAAAAGATACTTGTGCTATTTTTACCATACCATTATATTGGGTAGTAATACTTTTTATTTTTCCAGGAATAGCTAAACACATAGTTTTAATTTTTAATATATAAGTGATACATTAATTGTCCGTACGATATATTTTCGTCATTAGCAGACAAGTTACAATTTAATTTTAAATTAATTTTCTCTTTTTGGGTAAGTTTACCTAAAAAGTTTATTAAAGTTGTATTTTGAAATACACCACCACTACAAGCAACGGTATTAACGTTATTTTTTTTAGCTAGGTATATAATACTTTTTGCTAAGGTATATATAAAGCTACGTGCTATATAGGCTTTTGATACCCCATCTACTAAGTACGCTTTTAAAATTATATTTACTAACCTTTTTGAGGGGATTTTATCGTAGTCGATATGCGCTAGTAAATCGATGCAATCATTATTGTTTATAGTATTAGCACAGTATTCTATTTGCATTGCGGCTTCGGCTTCAAAAGTATTATTATCGATTAAATTTAAAGCTGAAGCTACCGCATCAAACAATCTACCTACCGACGAAGTTTGTACTTTGTTCGTTTTTTTTAGCGTTAAATAGGTTTTCCATTCTGTGGGTGTAAATTTGTCTTTTATTAGGTTTTGATGCTCCTCATCTAAAAGACTTAATAAGGCTAAACGGGGCTCTTTTGCCATTTTATCGTTTGCTAACCAATCAAAGTATTCAAAATGAGTAAGCCGTTCTATTTTATAATGCTGATAGCTAAAAAACTCACCTCCCCAAATATGATTATCATCGCCTAAACCTGTGCCATCCCAAATAACCCCTAAAATTTTTTTATTACTTTTAAATAAGTCATTTTCACCTAATACACTACAAAAATGCGCTTTATGATGTTGTATTTTTTGTAGTTGGCTGTTCCATTTTAATGCTAATTCGTGCCCTAAAATACTACTTTGGTATTGAGGGTGGGTGTCAACAAGAATTTTTTTAGGACTACTTTTAAACAAATCAACATACTGTTCAATAGTATTTTTATACCGTTCTAAAACGGTGTAATTATCTAAATTACCAAAGTATTGGCTAGTATATGTTTGTGCATTAGGAGTAAAAGTAATGGTACTTTTTAAATGCGCTCCCATTGCTAAAATAGGCTCTTTATGTCGGGTCTTAGCACTAATATTAGGAGCTAACCCACGCGAACGTCTTAAAATAATCGGCTTAGAATCGGCATATTTTATAACCGAATCGTCTTGCGGAAATTGAATAGCAAGGTTATGATGCAAAAAATAATCGGCTATTGTTTTTAACTGTTCTTCTGCCTCTTTTTTTGTAGCTATAATTGAAGACCCGTGTATGTTTCCACTAGTAGCAACTATTGGAAAATGTGTTTTTTTTACAATTAATTCTAGTAAAGCTGATGCGGGTAGCATTACCCCTGTTTGGTCTAAATTTGGTGCAATTATATCAACTGCAATACTCACCTTTTTTTTGTTTTTAACAATTACAATAGGCGCTACTTTAGATAACAGGGTTTCTTCTTCAAAACTATTTATAAAAAAATCTCTTTTAATAGCTTTTATTGAAGAGTATAGTACTGCAAATGGCTTACGGGGTCTTTTTTTTCTTTTTCGTAACTCGTTTATAGTGTCTTTGTTGGTAGCGTTGCAACATAATAAATATCCGTTGGTATTTTTAATTGCTACAATATGCCCTTGTGAAAGAAGTGTTGTAATTTTTAAAACAGCACTTTCTTGATTTTCGGTTATTATTTTTCCTGAATTATCAACGAGTTGTAATTGCACTCCGCAAGTTGGGCAAGAATTGGTTTGTGAATGAAACCGTTTATTTTTAGGGTTTGTATATTCGGTATTACATGCTTTACACATCGTAAATTTTGATAGCGAAGTATGCATTCGTTCAAAAGGATATTGTTTTGTAATCGCATATCTTGGTCCGCAATGTGTACAAGTAGTAAAACCATAATTAAATCGTCTGTTTTTAGAATCTGACAACTCTGTTTTACAGATTTTACAAATAGCAAAATCAGGCGTTAAAGGGGTATTTATTTGTGCCTTTGTTTTAGAAGCGATAATACTAAAATTAGAAAAAGTATTAAAATCAACCTCTTGTATATCATGCTCAGTAATTACAGCTACCTCAGGCTTGTTTTTAAGAATATCGTTTAAAAATAATAAGGCTTTTTTTTCGGATGAATTAATATAAATAAGCACACCCTGTTCATTGTTTGTTACAACTCCGTTTAAGCTATGTTGCGTTGCTAAGTTAAAAATAAAAGGGCGAAATCCTACTCCTTGAACTAGCCCTTTAATTTGTATTTTAAACGTTTGCTTCATCAATTAGTTACCCAATACTTTGTTGCTTTTTTTGAGCCACTTTTTTCAACAACCAATCACACCAAGTATCTATTCCTTCATCTGTTAATGACGATATTTGAATTACTTCAATTTCATGGTTTACCTCACGGGCATCTTTAGTAACCGCTTCAACAGAAAAAGGTAAGTAAGGCAATAAATCGGCTTTAGATACTAACATTAAATCGCTTGTTAAAAACATACGAGGATATTTTTTAGGTTTGTCATCACCTTCGGTAGTAGCCATTAGGGTTACCCTGTAATCTTCACCCAAATCAAAAGAAGCAGGGCAGACTAAGTTGCCTACATTTTCTATAAATAATAAATCAATATTTGGCAAATCAAATTGATCTAAAACTTGATGAATCATTTGCGCTTCTAAGTGACAAATACCACCAGTTACAATTTGTAGCGCCTGAATACCCGTTTGTCTAATGCGATCGGCATCGCGTTCGGTTTCTAAATCGCCAACCATAACCGCCATTTTAATTTTGCCTTTTAATTTTTCGGCTGTTTTTTGCAGTAATGTTGTTTTACCGCTTCCTGCAGACGAAGTAATATTAACTAAAAGCGTATGGGTTTTAGCCATTTCTTTTTTTATGCTGTCGGCAACAAAATCATTTGCCTTTAATAGGTTAAGGTTTGTGTTTTCACATTGCACCGTTCCACGAGCAGCTTTAGTTGATTTTTCTATACTCATGAGTATTTATAAATTTTAAAGTTTTTATTTCTATTTTTTGTGTTATTATTTAATCGTCAAATGCTACTTTATGAATTAACATTTCTTCGCCCTGAATAATATTTTTACTAGGTTTTTGACAGTTTTCGCATAAAAAACGATATTGTTTCACATCGGTTATATGATTACAGTTTGTGCATTTTATTTTAATTTCGGTAGATTCGATATGTAAATCTATTTTTTGATATTGTAAATAACTAGAACAATAAGCGCTAAAAGCATTGTGTAACAATCTAGGTTCGATATTTGATAAAATTCCCACCTTTAAGTAAATTTCCTTTATTTTAGAAAATTTTTCTTGTTCAAACTCCATTTCTAAAGTTTTAAATACACTATTTATAATAGAGGTTTCGTGCATAGTTAATTAAGTATTGTTTTTAATTTTTTTAAGGCGTTTAAGTGTTCGTTTGCTTTTTCTATTAAAGCGGCATCGGTTACTAATTGTTTTATTTCATTGGCTTTATTTAGCATAATAGCATATTTTTTTTCTTCTTCTATGTTGTTTTGATTATGCATAAGCCAATATAGCTCTAATTGATTAAGTAAGCTCATTGATCGTTCAAAAGGGTATTGCTCGGGAGTTCTAATAGCCAAAGCTTCTTCAAACATATCATGAGATTTATTTAAATTATTATGCAATTTTGCCTCTGGAAAATGAATTAATGCAGTAGCATAATTATGGTTTATCATTGCATATTGATATGGATATTTTTCTTTAGTATAAAACTGCAAGGCTTCATTAAATGATGAGGCACAAAAAGCAGCCCAAATAGCTTTTTCTTTTTCAGATACAGGAATTTCTGAATAAATAATAGCTAAAGTATGATGAATATCGGCAAATTTTTGTGGATGTGTGTCGCGTTTAACTATTTTTAAGGTGTCTTGAAAAGCATTAATAGCGGGTTTATAATATTGCGGATTACCGTTTTTAGACCAAGTGTATAATAACGTAGCTTTTCGCAAACTAGCTTCAGCTAAAAATGCTGGAATTTCTGCATCTTTAAAATAGGCTATAGCTTTATTTATTAGGTCTTTAGAGGAAATGTAATTGTTTTGATAATTAGCAATTTCTGAGGCATCTATTAATAATAAGCCTGCTTGTATCGTTAATTTTTTTTCTTCGAAAAATTGAATACCTTGTGCAAATAAAGCGGCAATTTTTTCTAGCTTTTTAATATCATATGGCAATTCTAACTCTGCCATAAGTGCATAGGCTAATTGAATTAATAAAGCATTTTTAGCCTCTAATGATATGGGTTGGTTTTCAAGTAAATGCACCTCATCTTTTACCTGTTTGAACAAATTGTTATCTAAAAGAAAATCGTTATAACACTTTACCGTATAAGCTTTTAACTCATCGTTTTTTAATTGGTTAATTGTCGTTTTATAACGTTTTTTTAATTCTTCAACAGATGTATTGCCTATGTAATTTCCGTAATGTTGAATAATACATTGATTATGCGGTCGTTTTTCGTTAACAAAGTCTGCTTCTGAAATCGGATACGCTAATTGTAAATTAATAGCAATTTGTAATTGATGATGTAAATAATTTTGTTTTTCTACATACGTAAGTGCTTTATCATAGTTGCCTAATTTATAAAAAACAATTGCTAATAAGTTTTTTTGATTTAGAGGTATTTCAGAAAAAATATACGGAGGTGCTGTGTCAAACCAATCTAAAGAAAGTAAAATACTATTGTTTTCAATTTTAATTAATTCAGTATTGGGGTCTATTTGGTTTAAATTGGAAGTAACCGTAACCAGTTCTGAAAGGCGATAAACAGTTTCAATATCTTTTTTTACTTCAGGTATTTGATTAGTTTGGGTTAAAATGGTAAGCATATGTATTTAGTCTTTTCGAGCCTGTATAGTTTTTTGCTGCTGTTTTTTGCATGTATAAAGCAGCTATTTCTGCTAATTTCTTTGTTCGATACGAATTAATTTGATGCACTAATATACGATTAGGATCTTTAATATCAATAAATATTAAAAAAACAATCCAACGACTATTTTGTTCTTCAATTTTATATTGAACATCTGCATTTAATAGCCAATTGTCGTCATCCTTTTCAGTGTTTTTTATATTCATTCTATCGATATCTTAATTAGTCTTGTTTTTTCTATTATTTCATATTCTAATATTCTATCAGTTCCGTCTAAGTCATTATCAATTAAAATTTCTCTAATTGCCAATGTTTTATCGCCTTTTATATTTTTAGTTTTTAGTAAAAACTGAGTAGGTTTATATAATTTTACAAACCACTGACTACTAACAGGGGTAATTAATATTTTTTTTTGTTCTTTTAAATACGTTACATATGCATAATGGATATTTTTAAAAATAATATCAGCTATTGTATTATCAATATAAATGTGAGAGGCTTGTAACGCAATCATATTTACGCCGTAATTTGTAATTCGTTTACAATAAGTTCAATTACCTTATCACCACTTTGTTGCACTTCTAAACTTAGTTCTACTTCTAATTTTGTGTTTTCGATTGCAATTAAATAAACAGCTATATCTTTAGGATATGCATCGCCAAGAATTTTTTTAGCATACGATAGTGCTTGATTCCATTTTAAACTATGTAAAAACACCAAGGGGTTATCTTGAGGGGCTTGTAATACTTCTTCTGCAGGAACTTTAAATAATGTACCTACGGGCTCGTTAGTGTTTACCACCGCATCAACTAAAATTAACTTATCATGTCCTTTTAAGCCAAATAATACCTCAAAGGCTGATGTACCCATATCAAAAATACTAATTTTAGGGTTTGTTCCTATTTTTTCTTTTAATTTTTCAATGACATATATACCTATTGCATCGTCACTTCTAACGGGGTTACCAAACCCCATAATGGCTGTTTTCATAAATAAAAATAAAGAGTAAAAAAAGAAGCTTTCTAATCAGTGTTTTATTTTATCTATACAAGATACCAACTCTAAAAAGTCTCTATAAACGTATAAATAAAAACATTTAATGGTAATAAAGAGATATTCTACTTTTTAGAGTAACACTTTTTAGTAAGCTTCTTTAATGTGTTATTTATTTAGCGAATTTAAAGTTTAAATTTCGATAATTCCGTTCCGTCAACTTCATCAAGAGCATGTACTGTACAAACCAAACACGAATCAAAAGAACGAGCAACAATACCTACTTCTACAGGATCTGATGGGTCTTCAATATCAATACCTGTTAACGCACTTTCAATAGGTCCTGGATTACCCTCAGCATCATTAGGCCCCACGTTCCATGTTGTTGGCGCCATTACTTGATAGTTTTTAATAATACCATCTTTTATTTCTATCCAATGTGCTAAAGCACCTCTAGCAGCTTCGGTTGCCCCAAATCCTTTACCGTCTTTTTCAACAGGTTTTATATAAAATTCACCATCTAAATCAATTTCAGAAAGCCATTGTTCTATTAAGGTGTATAGTCTTGGAGCTTCGTGTACACGCGCCAATACACGAGTAAACACACTTGCTCCACCTAACTTTTTATAGGCATCAATAAAAAACGGATCTCGAATTTGATGTTCTTTATTTTTAGGGTTTCCGTTCATTATACAACGAGCCATTGGCCCTGCTTCTACTACATGACCATCATAACGAGGGGCTTTTGCCCAACTGTATTGTTTGTCAAAATCAGTTTCTTCAAGTGTGTGTGATTTAGCAGGAGTTGGCAACGGTTCGTTCCAAGGGTGTAAACCACTTTCTTGATTATCGTACCAAGAATGTTTTACGTGTTCACTAACTTTTAAATGGTCAAATTCGTGCCAGTTTTCGCCATCAAAAAATCCGCTTGAACTAATTAAAGCATCATTTCTACCTTCAATGGTTGGGTTGTTATACTTATCTTTATGTAAATAGGTTCCGTAGGCTAAAAACTTACCGACTCCTTTACCAAAGGTATCTAATCCAAATTCTAATCCTGCTCTAATAAGAAGTCCTAAATCACTATTTTTATGTGATTCGTTCTCATCTAACCAAGCAAGCATATCGTCCCACGATTTAATTTTTAAATAGCGTTCTATTGAGCAACCTAACCAAACAGGTTCTAACCAATCATCTTTAAATTGGGTCATAATCGAGTAAGCTCGGGTAATATCTTTTAAAGTAGGCGCACACATTACTCCTCCTGGCACCATATAGCTAGAATGTGGCCATTGCCCACCAAATAGCGCATAAACTTGAACGGGTAATGCACTTGCTGTTAATCCTATTTGAAAGGTTTCACCTACATAAGCCGACCAACGTTTTACGACTTCTTTATATAGTGGTTTTTCTGCAAATTTTTTATTGGCTAAATCGGTTGCAAAAATTGCATAAAACCACCTTGGAATACTTTGTATGGTTTCAGTAGCTTGCCCAATGGCTCGTAATAAAAGAGCATTGGGAGATAATTTTGTGCCCCAAGCAGTATCTAATGCTGATGAAGCACAATATAAATGAGAGCCACCACAAATACCACAAATACGAGGAGTGACAATTAAACCCGACTGTGGGTCTTTACCTGCCATAATTTTTTCAAATCCTCGAAACATAGCCGCTTGGGTATGAGCTCGTGTAACTTTACCATTATCAATGTATACTTTTACATCTAAATCGCCTTCTACTCGACCTACGGGTGATATATTTAATTCTTTTACTGACATTTTTAAAAAGTTTTGATTAGGTTTTACTTAGAGGTTTCCATTCTTTTTTTATTCTTAGGTATTATTTTATGAAAACCAGCTTCAAAATAGTATCCAAGTTTTGTTTTACCTGTAGGAACTTCTTTAGGAAACACCCCCATATATTTCATGGTTTTAAACATACTCCCTTTTTGTAAATCATGGTGTGGAAAACCAGGTTCTGTACATCCTAAACAAGGATGATTAGTTCGTGTTTTACTCGACTGTCTATTCCATAAAATATTATTACAACTAGCGCGTGTTAAAGGACCTCTACAACCAACTTCATAAAACAAACATCCGCCTCGTTTACCAAAATGCCCAGCTACTTTTTGATTAAAATTGGTTACGTTAGTACAACCATCTTGTGCAAAACTGGTGAAAAATGTTTTAGGTCTATGATATTCATCTACTAGAACATCACCTATTCTACCTACAGATATAGCTACAAGTATTTGTGTAATCCAATCTGGGTGTGCGGGGCATCCCGGAATATTAATAACGGGTAAGCCTCCTTTAGATACATAGTCTGCTCCTAAAAATCCCCCTTTTTGCTTTTTTAAAAATTGCAGTCCAGTAGATTCACTGGGGTTTGGTGGTACTGCAGGAATACCTCCCCATGTGGCACAATCACCAATAGCAACAACATACCCTGCTACTTCTGATAGTTCTTTAACCCAATCTTTCATCGGTCGATCTGCAAAATAGTTCATTGAACCTGTTCCATTTGGTCCTTGAATAAGTGAACCTTCGTACACTAAAATATCCATTTGCACTTTGCCTGCAATAATATCTTTCAATAAATCTTGTACTTGATCACCAATTTGTAGCCCTGTTGTTGGATGCCAAAGAATGTTTAGTCCAAAATCAGTAATAAGCTCCACTACGGTTGGTTCTTCTGCATTTAGAAACGACATAGTGTTACCACTACATGCACCTCCCTGCAGCCATAAAACGTTTGCCATAACAGTAAGTATTTAAATTAACTTTAATATTTCCTAAATATATTGATATTATTTTATTTTTACCACTCTATAATTGTTAAATTGATAAAATAAAAGGTTATTTTTTTTTATTCTAAATAAAAAAAATAGATTATACCAACTAAAATGCTACTTTTGCCGCATGCAAAAACAGCAACAATCGCAATTAGAATTTATAGCATTAATGGCATCGTTAATGTCGTTGGTAGCTTTATCAATAGATGCTTTATTACCTGCTTTAGAACAAATAGGATTAAGTGTAGGCATACAAAACTCTAACGATAATCAATTACTGGTTACGATGATATTTTTAGGTCTTGGTTTTGGGCAATTAATTTCAGGTTCTTTATCGGATAGTCTTGGTCGAAAACCTGTAATATACTACGGTTTTGCTCTTTTTGTTATTGCTAGTTTTATTTGTGTTACAACCCAAAGTTTAGAACTTATGATTGTTGGTCGAATACTTCAAGGTATTGGTCTTTCGGCTCCAAGAACCATAAGTGTTGCTATAATTAGAGATAGTTTTAGCGGTGATTATATGGCAAAAATAATGTCGTTTATTGTAGTGGTATTTATTTTGGTGCCTATTGTTGCTCCAGCAATTGGTAAAATAATTTTAGATGCTTACGGTTGGCGGTTTATTTTTTATAGTCAACTAATTTATGGTGCAGTAATAATTACTTGGTTTTGGAAACGTCAAAAAGAAACGTTAAAAGCTGAAGATAAAAAGAAATTATCCACTAGGCTATTTATAGATGGAACAAAAGAGTTTATAAAGCATAAGCAGGCTGTTATTTTTACCTTAATAGGAGGTTTTATTATGGGAGCGTTTATGGTGTATTTATCGGCTTCACAAAAAATATTTGAAGAGCAGTATCTTTTAAAAGAAGAGTTTCCGTACATCTTTGCTGGTTTAGCCATTTCAGTTGGGTTGGCTACTTTTTTAAACGGAACTTTAGTAATGAAATACGGAATGTTAAAATTGGTACAGGTTTTTACAGTTTTATTTACACTAGTACCTCTGGTATACATTGTTTTTTTTTCAGGCAAAGAAAATCCGTCTATTTATATACTATTAGTTTTTTGTGCTTTGCAATTTTTTTCGATAGGTTTTTTGTTTGGTAATCTACGAGCCCTAGCTATGGAACCTATTGGGCATATTGCGGGTATTGGTTCGGCAATTAATGGCTTTATATCTACCATTATGGCTGTACCAATAGCTATTTTTATAGGTCGCTATATCACAACTACCGCTCTTCCACTTTTTATTGGTTTTTTTATATGTGGATTGGTATCCTTATTTTTGCTTTTTATTTTGAAACGTAAATGAAAAATTATTACATCGTAAAACAAGCATTCTTTTTTAGCTTGTTGTTCGTATTTGTAGCTTGTAACTTAACCGAAACAAACAAGCAAAATACCATTGACACCCATCAAGGGTATACTATAAAAGGCTATACTAATCAATCCTATGATAGTATCTTTTTATTAGATAAAGATTCTTTAGTTATAAACAAGTCAAAAATTACCAATGGTGCGTTTTTATTAAAAGGAACAACTAGCCCTCAAGCGTCATTTGCCTTTGTTACTTTTGATGCTAAAATGCCACTACATTCTTTCATTATTGAAAACGAAGCATATAACGCACTATTTTCTAAGAATAATTGGATGATTTTAGGAGGCGACTTAAATTCAAAGCTGGCTTATTTTGAAGCAAATAAAACTAATTTACTTGCTCAAAAAGCAAAATATTATGCGCAATATAAAGCTGACCATATACTTGCTCCAAAATATTATAAACTTCGAGATAGTATTGATAATATTGCCACCAATAACCTTTTTAAGTTTATAGAAGATAACAACACAAATATATTATCGCTATACGCTGTTAAGCAAACGACTTGGCCTATTGGCAATTTAAATACTTTACAAACAGCATTAAACGACTCACCTAATAATGAGTTAAAACAGTATATTTCGAGTTTAAAAAAGAAAATCAAAAAAATTGAAAAGAAAGAAAAAATTAATAGACGAGAGGTAGCTCCTGATTTTTCTGGAACTAATTTAAACGGAAGAATTACCTCTTTAGATGATGTAAAAAAGAATAAAAAAGCGGTATTAATTGATTTTTGGGCGAGTTGGTGTGGCCCTTGTAGAAGACTTACGCCTACTGTGCGAAGTCTTTATAATCAATACAAAGACAAAGGGTTTGATATTTTAACCGTTTCAGAAGATCGTTCTATTGACGCATGGCAAAATGGTGTTCGTGAAGACAAAATGGATAGCTGGAATCATATTTACGACGAAAATGGCTATGTAGCAGCCTCATATGGTGTTCGAGGAATACCTCACATGGTTTTACTTGATGATAAAGGGCGTATTATAAAAAATAAAATATCGATTACCGAACTAAAAGCGCAATTAAAAGATATTTTTAAGTAATTTTTATTACTTAAAAATATCTTTTTCGGTGATATTAAATTAACTAATCCTGTTTTAAATTATTTCTTCTACGTCTACCTGATTCTTTCATCTTTAAGTGCTTTATTCCAAATTTTTATTTCATCGTCTGCGGTAACACCAGAAACAACTTCAATGTTTACCCCATCTGAAGTACCTAATTTTAATTCTCTTTTTTCAAATTTATCATCCCCTGTTTTAACTTCTACGTAGGGTTTTTCAGTTTTTTTATCAAATCGTAAAAGGGCTTCTTTTATAGCTAAAACACTATCCTTTTTTTCTAAAATAATATCAGCATTGGCACTATATCCTGCTCTAACAAAATAGTTTTTATCTAAACGAACATCGGCTTTAATTTTAAATTGTACAGCGCCTCCCTCTTCGGTTCCTTTTGGAGCAATAAAATTTAATACGGCAGGAAATTTTTTGTTTTCAATTGCGCCAAGAGATACTTCTATGGTAGCTCCTTTAACTAATTTACCTACTTCTGATTCATCTACTTTTCCTTCAAAAATCATTTTGTTCATATCGGCAATTGTTGCAATGGTTGTACCTGAATTAAAACTATTACTTTGAATAACTTGGTAGCCTTTTTTGATTGGAATTTCTACAATCATACCTGATGATGTAGCACGTATATTGGTGTTAGCTACATTACCTAAACCTGATGTTGTTCCCTTTTTTACAATGTCTCTGTTAGAACGCGCGTTACTTAAACGTTGTTCGGCATTATTGTAAGACAATTCAATATTTTCAAAATCTTGACGAGAAATAACACCTTGCTCGTATAATTTTTGGTTGCGTTCAAATTGTTTTTTGGCATTAGCATACGATATCTGGGCGTTTTTAATTTCGTTATCGGCTGAATTTAATGCTTCTACACTTGGTACTACTCGTATTGTTGCTATTAGGTCACCTGCTTTTACAATTTGCCCTTCTTCGGCTACCACTTTATCTACAATTCCTGAAATTTGTGGTTTAAGCTCTACTTCTTCTAACGGAACAACTTTACCCGTGGCTACTGTTTTTTTTATAATCGTTGTTTTAAATGGTTTTTCAGTATCGAATGACACGGTACTTTTTTTATTTTTCTTTCCAAACCAGATTAACACGGCAATAAATAATATTGCAACAATTCCTAAAATTATTTTGGCTCTTTTACTCATTTTGATTGTTTAATTCGTTTGATTATTCTTCTCGTAATGCTTCTATAGGTTTTATTTTTGTTGCCATATAGGCAGGTATCATTCCTATTAAGGTTCCTAGGGTAATTAATATTAAAAACGCTATTAAAATAATAGGTATATTTACTGTAGGATTAAGTAGTTTGGCATCGGGGCCTTGTCCAAAAAAAGTATCAATTAGATACAAAACAACACCGCCGAAAATAATTCCTAACATACCAGCAATTGTAGTTAAAAATACCGATTCTAATACTACTTGTTGCTTAATTTCAATTGGGGTAGCTCCTAATGCTCTACGAATCCCTATTTCTTTTGTTCGTTCTTTTACTGTAATTAACAAAATATTACCAATAGCAAAAACGCCCGCTATTAAAGTAGCAACACCTACAAACCAAGTTAAAAATTGCATACCTGTTAAAAAGCCTGTAAACTTATCAATGCGTTCAGCCATATTAAAACTACCGAAGGCTCTAATATCTTCTGGGTCAACTTTATGTAAGTTTTTAAGGGTTAATTTAACGTCTGCTTCTAGTTGCTTTATATCTACTTCATTTTTGCCAGTTACCATCATCCAATCAATACTGTTTCCTCGATTATACACCTGTTGAAAGGTGGTAAAAGGTATATAAGCCGCATCGCCATCAAAATTTATATTTCCAGGTTTATAAACCCCTATTATTTTGTAATTTATATTATTAATAATAACATATTGCCCAATAGGATACTCATTTTTTTCGAAAAGCTGTTTATAAACATTTTCAGAAATTACGGCAACTTTACTTAGATTTTTAATGTCATTTTCATTTAAAAATCGACCGTATAGAAGTTCTTTTTTTTGAACTAAATTTAATACCGGATAATCGCCACAGATATTAAAACTACCCGATTTTAATCCTTTAATAATAGTACTATTTGTTTGACATCTTGGTGCCAAGTATTTTATGTTTTTATATTCGTTTTTTAGTATAGTAATATCGTTAATTGTTAGCTGAACTTTTCTTCCTTTTTGAAAGCCTTTAAAGGGTTTTTCGGTTTGCTGTGCCCACATAAAAAAACTATTAGTGGCAAAATCGCCAAAAATATTTTTAAAGCTATTTTCCATTCCTCTCGCCGAACCTAACAATACAACTAAAATAAAGATACCCCACAACACACCTATAATGGTAATTATTGTTCGTGTTTTATTTTTACGAACACCCCCATAAATTTCTTGCCAAGTATCAGAATCAAATAAAAATTTAAACATAATTAATCTGCTCTAAGTGCTTCTATAGGTTTAATTTGTGATGCTTTTTTTGCTGGAAAATAACCTGCCAATAACCCCGATAAAATTAATACTACAGTGGCAGACAATAACAAACCAGTGCCTACACTGGGGTCTTTAATAAAATATTTTTCTAACCGACTACCGATTTGACTAAGAATAAATATACCAACAAATAATCCTGTTACACCTGCAATAGAGGTTATAAGTAACGATTCGTACATAACCATGCCAACAATTACACTTGGTTTGGCTCCTAGGGCTTTTCTAATTCCAAATTCTTTAGTTCGTTCTTTTATAGAAAATATCATAATATTACTAATACCAATTATTCCCGCTATTAAAGTCCCAGATCCTACTAATAGTACAATAAAATAGAGTACCAAAACAAAAGTATTAATGCCTTTATTGGCTTCTGCCATGTTTTGAATAAATAAAGCCCCTTGATCATCAGGGTGAATATCTAATCGTTTTTTTAAATCGCGCTCTAAACGATTACCAAAAGCAATAGCTTGTTCTAAGGTTAAGTTAGGGTTATAGCCAATAACAATTTGATCTATATAATCATTATTACCATATATTTTTTGTGTGGTTGTAATGGGTATATAGGCTTTTCGTTCTTCTCTATCACCCCCATCATCAGAAAAAATACCAATAATTTTATACGAAAGCCCACCTACGTTTATAAATTTACCCAAGGCAGGTTTTTCACCAAATAAATCTTTTTTAATTAAACGCCCAATAACAATAGACTTCGCTCGTTTTTTTAAATCTAAATCGTTTATATATCTACCTTCATCTATAATTGTTTTTTCTAAAAATTGGTGGTCAGGGTGTACACCAACTACACTATAATTGTCTTGCTTTTTTTTATACGATAAATTTAAAGTTTTATATATTCTGGCGGTTAAATATTCGATGTCGTTTTTATAGGTTTGAGCAATGTAGTTAAAATCTTTGTTTTTTAATTGAATTTCTCTACCCGATTGCAATCCTTTATAAGGTTTTGTGGTTTTATAAACACGAACAAACATAGCGTTGGTTGCATCGTCAACAAAAAAGGAATTAAATTGATTTTGTAAACCCGTAACAATACCAAAAAGTAACGTAAATAACAAAATAGCAAAAGCAACCGTAAAACCAGATAACAGAGAGCGTAATTTGTTTTTACTAATACTTTGAAATATTTCTCGCCAACGATCGATATCAAACATACTTATACGGGCTGAGTGTTTTTTGTTAATTCATCACTTGTTATAATACCATCTTTTAGCCGAACAATTCTTTTTGTTTGAGCGGCTACTTCTTCTTCATGGGTAATTACAAAAACGGTCATACCTTCGTCGTTAATTTCTTTTAACAGGCTCATTACAGAGTCGGTAGTTGTAGAGTCTAACGCCCCAGTAGGTTCGTCTGCTAATACTACTTTTGGTTGCGTTACTAAGGCTCGGGCAATAGCTACCCGTTGTTTTTGCCCTCCAGAAAGTTCGTTAGGCAGGTGATTGGCCCAAGGTTTTAGCCCTACTTTATCAAGATACTCCATAGCAATTTCTAACCGTTTTTTTCTGTTTAAGCCTTTGTAATAAAGTGGTAATGCCACATTTTCTAAAGCGGTTTTATACGAAATTAAATTAAACGATTGAAATACGAAGCCTAAAAATTTATTACGTAAAACAGCCGCTTTTTTTTCGTTTAAATTTTCTATTAGTTGTCCATTTAAATAATATTCGCCTTCATCATAACTATCTAGCAAACCAACAATATTAAGTAAGGTAGACTTACCAGATCCCGAAGACCCCATAATAGAAACAAACTCTCCTTCTTTAATATGCAGATTTAAACCTTTTAAAACATGTAGTGATTCTTTTCCTATAGGGTATGATTTGTGTAAGTTTTTTATCAGAATCATTTAGCTAGTTAATTTTTTACTAAGGTAATCAATGTTAAAAATGTAATTATTAATTTTTTGTTAAAAGCTTTTAACAATAAGATTACTAAGATAAGACGGTGGTATTTATTTTTTGTTACATAAATTTGGTAAAAATATTTTCAATGTTTTCTTTACCAAAAAATAAAAAAATTATTTTGTTTGATGGAGGATGTGCTTTGTGTAATAAAAGTGTTTTAAAAATAATTAAAAACGACCGAAAAGAGCATTTTATTTTTACCGCTATACAATCGAATGCTGGGAAAAAAATAGTTGCTTATTTAGGAGTAAATGATTCTAAAATAGACACCATTATTTTATATGAACCTGGCGTTGCTTATTATGTTAAGTCTACAGCAGTTTTAAAAATTATGGCTGATTTTGGCGGTATATGGCAACTGACTCAAATATGCTTTATTTTTCCTAAAGGCATTAGAGATTTACTATATACCATTATTGCTAAAAACCGCTATAAATGGTTTGGTAAAAACGAAAGTTGTATGTTGTTGTCAACTAAAATTAAAAATAGGTTTTTTAGTTAAAACTAAGATAACACAAATAAAACCTATAAATTTTAGTAAATAATATCGGTGTTATTTTTTTTCGATTTTTTACTGCCTTCATACAATTCATATTTTACAAAGCGACAGTCTAAATCACCGTTTTTTAAAGGTATTCTTTTAGAAGTGCGTAACCCTACATACTTTAACGCGTCCATGTCTGAAGTGATTATCCAAGCAGTAGAATTGGGGTAATTATGTTTTAAAGTATCCCCTATTTTTGTATAAAACTCTTTAACATCAATAGATAATCGTTCACCATATGGTGGATTAAATAAAATAGTGGTATCACCAAAAACTTCTTTTTTTGAATTGAAAAAGTTTACATGATGTATACCGATAAACTCATCTAAATTAGCATTAATTACATTTTGTTGTGCTTTACGAACAGCAGACGGAGCTTTATCGAACCCCATAATTTTAAAATGCGAATTTTTAATTTTTTTTAATAACGAATCTTGAATAGTAAAGTATAAATCTTCATCGTAATCTTTCCAATTTTCAAAGCCAAAATGCTTGCGGTTAATATTAGCAGGAATACGATTGGCAATCATGGCAGCTTCAATTAAAATAGTACCCGAACCACACATAGGGTCAATAAAATTTTGATCACCAGTATATCCAGAAAGCAATACCAATCCAGCAGCTAAAACCTCATTTATGGGTGCTATATTAGTGGCGCTTCTATACCCTCTTTTATGAAGTGAATTTCCTGAAGAATCTAACGAAATAGTTAGCCAATCTTTTTGTATGTGAATATGTATTTTAACGTCAGGATATTGAAGGTCTACATTAGGACGCTTATCGTATTTATATCTAAAATAATCGGCAATAGCATCTTTTGATTTTAGGGTAATATAATGCGAATTAGAGGTGAAGTTTTTCGAATTAACTACCGCACTAACGGCAAAGGTTTCTTCTGTATTGAAATATTTTTCCCATTTTATTTTTTGAATCGACTCGTACAAATCTTCTTCATCATATATTTTGCAGGTTTTAATTGGTTTTAAAATTCGTATCGCTGTACGCAAAGCAATATTAGCCTTGTACATAAACCCTTTGTCGCCTCTAAAAGAAACGCTACGAACACTTTCTTTTACACCCTTAGCTCCCAATTGTTTTAATTCGTCAGCCAATACACTTTCTAAACCAAAAATTGTAGTAGCAACCATTTTAAAATCCTTGTCCATACAGAATAAATTAGAGCGCAAAAATACAGTTAAAAATGCCTACATTTTAAAATTTATTTATTTCATTTTTAGAAAACTAATAAATAGTTACTTTTGTTTGCTTATTATTTATAGCTTAATTACGCAAATTAAGGTAATCGATTTCTACAAAAGTATATGAAAACAAATTGGTTTACATCGTGGTTTAACACCCCTTACTATCATATTTTATATAAAGATAGAAATGATGCAGATGCTCAATTGTTTATGCAAAATTTAACCCGTTTTTTAAATTTAGATAAACAAGCTCATATTTTAGATATGCCTTGTGGTAAAGGGCGGCATTCCATTTTTTTAAACTCATTAGGGTTTAAAGTAACGGGAGGTGATTTAAGTGAAAATAGTATTGCTTATGCTAAGCAATTTGAAAATAATCGATTGCATTTTGAGGTGTACGATATGCGCAAACCCTTTGTAAATAGCTATGATGTTATTTTTAATTTATTTACTAGTTTTGGCTATTTTGATGATGATAATGATGATATTTTGGTGTTACAAAATTTTAAAAATAGTCTAGCTAAAAACGGAACAATTGTTTTAGATTTTTTAAATGTTGAAAAACTTAAAAAGTCGCTTGTTACTAAAGAAACCAAAACAATTGATAATATTGATTTTTATATTGAACGAGAAATAACAAACGGATTTATTGTAAAACATATTTCTTTTTTTGCCGACAATCAACAACATTTTTATACAGAGCGCGTAAAATATTTAACATTGGAAAAGTTTGAAAGTTATTTTAAAAAAGTTGGGTTACAACTACAACATGTTTTTGGTGATTACACATTATCTAATTTTGATTCTGCTTCTTCAAATCGTTTGATTTTAGTATTAAAATGAGTTTCTTTTTGTTAATATTATCGGTTTTATTAGGGGCTTCCATTGTTTTTTTTCTGAAGCCTAAAGATGCTACGGTTCGTTTATTTTTAGCTTTTAGTGGGGCTTATTTGCTAGCCATAACTATTTTACATTTGTTACCCGAGACCTACCAAAATACAAGTAGTTATACTAAAACAGGAATCTTAATTTTGGTCGGGGTTTTAGTACAATCAATATTAGAATCGTTTTCTGGAGGTGCTGAACACGGGCATATACATACACATACGTCACAAAACAATTTTCCATGGCTTTTATATATAAGCCTCTGTTTACATGCGTTTACTGAAGGGTTGCCGATACACCATGACACAAATAATTTATTATGGGCAATTGTAGTACACAAAGTTCCAATAGCTATTGTATTAACCACATTTTTAATACAGGCAAACTATAGTAAAAAAAATATTTTTAGTGCATTAATTGTATTTTCATTAATGAGCCCAATAGGAATTTTAGTTTCAAATAAACTGCCCTTTTTTATTAAATATAAAACCGAAATTACTGCATTAATTATAGGTGCTTTTTTACATATTTCGACAATAATACTTTTTGAAAGCTCTAAAAATCACGCATTCAATCACAAAAAATTTATTGCGATTTTATTAGGTATGCTACTTTCTATTTTAACGGTATTATAATTTTTAAAAAGTATGTTCGCTAAATAAAAATTAGCGTTCTCTACTTTGTAATACTTTTACTACATCATTAAGCGTATAGCCTTTTGCTTGTAGTAGAACTAAATAATGAAAAAGTAAATCAGCACTTTCATTTAAAAATAAATTATCATCACTATCTTTAGCTTCAATAACTACCTCTACAGCTTCTTCACCTACTTTTTGAGCAATTTTGTTGATGCCTTTTTTAAATAAAAAAGACACATACGACGCTTCTAAAAAATTATTTTTTCTATCTAAAATGGTTTCTTCTAGTTTCGATAAAAAACCATAGGTTTGCTTATTTTCTTCGTTCCAACAAGTATCAGAACCTTTGTGACAAGTAGGGCCTTGAGGATTTGCATAAATTAACAAGGTATCATTATCACAATCAACTTTTATAGAAACAAGATTTAAAAAGTTACCACTCTCCTCTCCTTTGGTCCATAGACGTTGTTTACTTCGGCTATAAAAAGTTACTTTTTTTGTTTGTTGTGTTTTTTCTAACGCCTCCTTATTCATATAGCCTAACATTAACACATTTTTAGTTACTGCATCTTGAATAATGGCTGGAACCAAACCATCGCTATTTTTTATAAAATTTATATTCATAATCTAACAGGAATATCTTGTTTTTGTAATGTTTGTTTTAAATCATTAATTGTTATTTCACCAAAGTGAAAAACACTTGCTGCTAAAGCAGCATCGGCTTTTCCTTGTATAAAAGTATCTGTAAAGTGTTGTTTGGTACCCGCTCCTCCAGATGCAATAATGGGTATATTTACTAATTCTGACAGTTTTGCTAAAGCTTTATTAGCAAAACCATTTTTAGTACCATCGTTATTCATAGAGGTAAATAAAATTTCACCTGCTCCCAATTTTTCAACTTCTACAGCCCAATCGTATAGTTTTATTTCGGTAGGTATTTTACCTCCCGACAAATGCACAAACCATTCGTTGTCAATTTTTTTAGCATCAATTGCTACAACGACACATTGACTACCAAATTGTTGTGAAACTTGGTATATTAAATCAGGATTTTTAACGGCTGATGAATTTATAGAAACTTTATCAGCTCCTGATTTTAATAATATTTCTACATCATTAATCGAAGTAATTCCACCTCCTACCGTAAACGGAATATTAACTTGTTCGGCAACCTTTAATACTAAATCTATTAGGGTTTTTCTACGTTCTTCAGTAGCAGAAATATCTAAAAAAACCAACTCATCGGCACCGTTTTTAGCGTAGGCCTTTGCTAATTCTACAGGATCACCAGCATCGCGTAAATTTACAAAATTTACCCCTTTTACCGTGCGTCCGTTTTTAATATCTAAACAAGGTATTATTCTTTTAGTTAGCATATTCGTTTTTGTTGTTTAGTATATAATTTGCTAGCTGTTTTAAACTTATTTTATTTTCATAAATGGCTTTGCCAATAATAACTCCTTCGCAACCTATTTTTGCTAGTTTTGGTAATTCTTCAAAGGTTGAAATACCGCCAGAGGCTATTAATTGTAAATCTTTAGTATTTTCTATGATGTCTTTGTACAAATCAAATGAAGGCCCTTGTAACATACCATCTTTTGCAATATCAGTTGAAATTACGTAGTTAATTCCTTTTTTTTGATAGCTCTGAATAAAGGGGATAATGGTTTGGTTACTTTCTTCTAACCAACCAGAAATAGCTATTTTACCGTTATTAGCATCGGCACCTAAAATAATTTTATTACTGCCATAAGTCTCAATCCATTGTGTAAATAATTCAGGGTTTTTAACAGCAATACTACCTCCTGTAATTTGATTTGCACCTGAATTAAAAGCTATTTTTACATCGTTGTCAGATTTTAATCCTCCCCCAAAATCAATCTTTAAATTTGTTTTGTTTGCTAATAATTCTAATACTTTATAGTTAATAATTTGGCTAGCTTTAGCGCCATCTAAATCAACCAAATGCAAATATGATATTCCGTTATCTTCAAAAGCTTTAGCTACTTCTAACGGATTTTGATTGTATATTTTTTTAGTATTGTAATCGCCTTTTGATAAACGCACACATTTACCGTCAATAATATCTATAGCTGGAATAATTCTCATAATTCGATAAAGTTTTTTAAAATTTTTTCACCTTCTACTCCACTTTTTTCTGGATGAAATTGTACACCAAAAAAATTATCTTTTTGAAGAGCCGAAGCATAATTTAATTCGTAATTGGTAGTGGCTATTTCTTCAGCACATTGTTCAGCATAATAGCTATGCACTAAATATACATACTCATTTTCTTGAATACCTTTAAACAAATTTGACTGCAAGTTAGTAATGGTATTCCACCCCATTTGAGGTACCTTTACGTTGTTTGAAAATCGTTTAACATGGGTATTAAAAATTCCGAGCCCTTTTGTTGAATTTTCTTCGGTTGCCACACACATCAATTGCATACCCAAACAAATACCCAAAACAGGTTGTTTTAAGGTAGGTATAAGTTTATCTAAGCCACTATTTATCAAGTTTTTCATAGCAAAACTAGCTTCACCAACACCTGGAAATATAACTTTATCGGCACTTACAATGTCTTCTATTTTATTTGATAGTGTAGCCGTAAAACCTAGTCTGTTAATAGCAAACTGAATGCTTTTTATGTTTCCTGCCCCGTAATCAATAATTACAATTTTCATAATTTATGTATAACCTTTAATACTAAAATACGTTTAAAGAACTCCTTTTGTCGAAGGTAAAATCATTTTTTCAACATCTCTTTTTACGGCTGCTTTTATAGCTTTAGCAAAAGCCTTAAAAATGGCTTCAATTTTATGGTGCTCGTTAATACCTTCAGCTTTAATATTTAAGTTACATTTTGCACCATCGGTGAATGATTTAAAAAAGTGATAAAACATTTCAGTAGGCATTTTACCAATGGTTTCACGTTTAAATTCAGCTTCCCAAACAAGCCAATTTCGCCCACCAAAATCAATAGCTACTTGAGCTAAGCAATCATCCATAGGTAACAAAAAGCCGTAGCGTTCGATACCTAATTTATTACCAAGAGCTTTTGTAAATACTTCGCCTAAGGCAATAGCCGTATCTTCAATAGTATGGTGTTCATCAACCTCTAAATCGCCTTTTACATCAATGGTTAAATCTATTTGACCATGACGCGCTATTTGATCGAGCATATGGTCAAAAAAAGCAATACCTGTATCAATACTACTTTTACCTGTTCCGTCTAAATTTATAGAAATATTAATGTTTGTTTCATGAGTATTTCTAATTATAGATGCGGTTCTGTCTTGTAATTTTAAAAACTGATAAATAGCATTCCAATCGTTAGTTTCTAAAGCAATGTATGGCGCTAATTCTTCTTTTTGTACCGTAATTTCGTTTGCACCTAAATAAGTTTGATCATTTATATAAATGCCTTTTGCGCCTAAATTTTTAGCCAATTCAACATCGGTTAACCGATCGCCAATGACATATGAATTTGCCAGGTCGTATTGGTCAGAAAAATAATGCGTTAATAAACCCGTATTTGGTTTTCGAGTAGGTTGATTATCTTTAGCAAAGGTTTTGTCTATAATTTCTTCAGTAAAGGTAATTCCTTCTTGAGCCAGTGTTTTAATTACAAAATTGTGTACGGGCCAAAAGGTTTCTTCTGGATATATATCGGTACCCAAGCCATCTTGATTTGTAACCATAACCAATTCAAAATCAAGCTCTTTGGCTATTTTACTTAACCCTTGAAAAACTTTAGGGTAAAATTCTAATTTTTCAAAGCTATCTATTTGCTCGTCAGCTGGTTCTTTAATTAATGTACCGTCTCTATCTATAAATAATACTTTTTTCATCTATTGTATGGCTTTTAATGACCGTATTAATTTTAAATTTTCTTCTAAAATTCCTACACTTATTCTTAAGCAATTTTCGCATTTAGGCTGATTGGTTCGGTTTCTAACCACAACCCCTAATTCGATGAGTTGATTGTAGCGTTTAGTGGCATCATCAACTTTAATAAGTAAAAAATTTCCATCAGAAGGATATACTTTTTCAATATAATTTACACAGCATTCTAACTCTTTTTTTAATCGTTTGCGTTCACTAACTAACTGTGCAATTTCGTTGTTTACTTCGTCTAATTTTTTTAATCTATTAATGGCTTTTTGTTGCGAGAGCTCATTTACATTATAAGGGGGTTTTATTTTGTTTAAAAGATTAATTATTTCTTTAGAGGCATAACAACTACCCATTCTAATACCAGCTACACCATAAGCTTTAGATAGTGTTTGTGCAATAATTAAGTTAGGAAACTCTGACAAGTGTTTTAACCAACTTTCTTGTTCAGAAAAATCAATATATGCTTCATCGATTACAACTAAACCTTTAAATTTTTTAAGCAGCTCTTTAATGCTTTTTTGCGAAAAACTATTACCCGTAGGGTTATTAGGCGAACACAAAAACAATAGTTTTGTATGTTGGTCTGCCGTTTTTAAAATTGCTTTTACATCGGGTTGAAAATCGTCAGTTAATAGCACTTTTCTGTTTTCAACGGCATTAATATTAGCTAACACCCCATACATTCCGTAAGTGGGAGGCAAAGTGATAATATTATCTTTATTAGGCTCGCAAAATACTCTAAAAATTAAATCTAAAACTTCATCACTACCATTACCTAATAAGATGTTTTTTTTAGGAATATTTTTAATTTCTGACAACATATCTTTTACGGTATTTTGATACGGATCAGGATAACGATTAACCCCATTTTCAAAAGGGTTTTCGTTAGCGTCTAAAAAAATCATTTCATCGGTAGTAGCATCTTTATATTCGTCTCTTGCCGAAGAATATGGCTCTAATTGTTTAATATTTTCTCTAATTAAACTTGTAATGTCAAAATTTGTTTTCATAGTAAAAATGACTTTTTAAAGTTTATAGGTCTTTTAAACGAAGTGATACTGCATTTTTATGTGCTTGTAAACCTTCGGCATCAGCCATTAACTCAATAGTCTTTCCAATATTTTTAATTCCTTCTTTTGATATTTTTTGAAACGTAATACTTTTTGTAAAACTAGCTAAATTAACCCCTGAGTACGCTTTTGCAAACCCATTTGTAGGTAAGGTGTGATTTGTTCCAGAAGCATAATCACCAGCACTTTCGGGGGTGTAGCTACCAATAAATACAGAGCCCGCATTAATAATGGCATCTATGTAAAAATCGTTATTTTCAGTGGTAATAATTAAGTGTTCGGGGGCATAATCGTTTACAAAATCAATTGTTTTTTGTTTGTCGTCAATCAAAATTAGTTTGGCATTTTTCAACGATTTTTTTACAATTTCTTTTCGAGACAATACGCTACTTTGTTTTTCTATTTCTTCACAAACTTTACTTATTACAGCTGCTGAGTCTGAAACTAAAATTACTTGGCTATCTACCCCATGTTCTGCTTGACTTAATAAATCTGAAGCCACGTAAGCTGGATTTGCAGAATCATCAGCTATTACTAATAACTCACTAGGCCCAGCAGGCATATCAATAGCAATTCCATATTTAGTAGCCAATTGCTTTGCTACGGTTACAAATTGGTTTCCAGGACCAAAAATTTTAGAAATTTTAGGTATACTTTCTGTACCAAAAGTTAAACCCGCAATGGCTTGAATACCACCAACTTTATATATTTTAGTTACACCGCAAAGGTTAGCGGTGTATAAAATAGCAGGGTTAATTTTACCCTCTTTATTAGGTGGTGAACACAAAACTATTTCTTTACAACCTGCAATTTTTGCAGGAACAGCCAACATTAAAACCGTAGAAAACAATGGTGCAGTACCTCCTGGAATGTATAATCCTACTTTTTCTATTGGGCGTTTTTCTTGCCAACACAAAACCCCTTGACTAGTTTCTAACTCAACCTTAGCTGTTTTTTGGGCAGCATGAAAAACTTCTATATTTTTTTTTGCTTGTTGTATTGCTTCCTTTAAATTATCAGCAACCAAATTATCGGCTTCACTAATTTCTGTTTGATTAACTTCAAGGCTTTCGAGTGCTACACCATCAAAAAAAGAAGTGTATTTTTTTAAGGTTACATCTCCTTTTTCAGCTACTTCATTAAAAATTTGAATAACCGTATTTTCAATATCTTCAACTGATTTTGTAGGGCGTTGTAATAGCGATTGCCAGTTTTTAGATGTTAGTTCTATTGTTTTCATTTTACATTACCATTTTTTCTATGGGGCACACTAGTATTCCTTCGGCACCATTCTTTTTTAATTCATTTATTACTTCCCAAAATTGATTTTTGTGTAATACCGAATGTACAGAGCTCCAACCTTTTTCGGCTAATGGTAATACTGTTGGGCTACGCATCCCAGGTAAAATACTAATAATTTTTTCTAGTTTATCGTTTGGGGCATTTAATAGCACATATCTTGAATTTCTACCCTTTAAAACCGATTGAATTCTAAATTGTAATTCATCAAGAATAGCTTGTAAAGTACCAGATATTTTAGGCGATACAGCTAAAACGGCTTCTGATTTTAATAACACTTCAACTTCTTTTAAATTGTTTTTAAATAAAGTTGAACCGCTAGAAACAATATCACAAATACCATCTGCTAAACCGATATTGGGTGCAATTTCAACAGAGCCATTAATAATATGGATTTGCGAATTAATATTTTTACTTTTTAAAAAATTAGTAACGGTATTCGGATATGAAGTCGCTATTTTTTTATTTTGAAAGTAGTCTAACCCCGTATATTTGTCGGTATTGGGTATAGCTAGTGAAACGCTACATTTAGAAAATCCTAATTTTTCTATAATAGCAATTCCTTCACCCTTTTCAATTAAAACATTTTCGCCTATAATAGCAATGTCAACCACGCCATCTTTTAAATATTGAGGAATATCACCATTGCGTAAATAAAAAATTTCTAACGGAAAATTGCTAGCCGATGCTTTTAATTGGTCTTTACCATTATCAATCGAAATACCACAATCTTTTAAAATTTGTAAAGAATCTTGATTAAGTCGCCCTGATTTTTGAATGGCTATTTTTAGTTTACTCATTTTGTTTGTGTTTTGTTTAAGTAAATCTTTAGAGCCTTTTTCATAAAATAAAAAACCCATTCGATTTACTCAAACGGGTTTTTACTATATTTTTAAATTAGTCAATACAATTCCACCACGCTTAAGCGAACATATAGAAATGGTGATGATGTAATTGTATAAAATTCATTTTCTTATTTTGATGATGCAAATATCATAATTTAATTTTTAATTACCCAAATAAAAAATATTTTTTTATTGATCACTTAATCGATTTATGAAATTTTTAATATTGAAGTGTTATTTTAGTAATGTTTCTAAATAATGTTCTTCAATAAGATAGGTATTTTTTAATTCGGTAATTTTTGAATCTATTGTTGTTTCATCTACTTTTTTAGAAGATTTGTTGGCGACTAACATTATATTTTTACGGGTGTGTTCATTACTAATAAACTCAAAAATTTTAGTATTATAATGGTATTTCTCTAAAATTAACGCTCGTATAGCATCGGTAACCATTTCAAATTGGCGTTCTTTAAAAATTCCATATTTTAATAACGGACTTTTTTGTGTTTTCCCTTTTACTTGTTTACGTATTTGTTTATGGCAACAAGGGGCACAAATAATTAGTGTGGCTTTTGCCGACAACCCTTTAAAAATAGCATCGTCTGTAGCGGTATCGCATGCATGTAATGCAATTAAAATATCTATTTTTTTATCATCAAAACTTTGAATAGGCTGGGCTACAAAATGTAATTTTTTGAATTCACATTTTGTGACAATAGCATTACAGTAATTTACCAGATTTTCTCGTAATTCAATTCCGGTAACTACTACTTCATATTTTTTTTGGTTTACCAAATAATCATATAGTGCAAAGGTTAAATAACCTTTGCCTGAACCCATATCAACAATATTTATTTCTTTGGGTAGGTTGGCTGATTGTAGCTGACTTTCTATAATTTCTAAATACCGACTTATTTGGCGGTATTTATCTGCCATCTTAGGTATAATATTTCCTTCTTTATCGGTAATTCCTAAGTGTTGTAGGTATGCACTTTTTTGAGCTTTTTTTTGTTTGGGTTTGTCGTGTAGCTCAGGTAGTTTATTTTTAAAACTTGGTGCAGTGGTTTTGTAGGTTACTTTTTTCTTTTTAGATACAAACACTAATAAATCATCAGCTAATGTAAATAAAGTAGCTGTTTTAAATTGATTTGTTAGTAATTCTTCTAATTCAGCAATCGCTTTATCAAGCGAATAATTCTTTACAAAATCATTTGTTTTATTTCGATATAAAAACTGGTATTGTTTTTCGTTTTTTAAATCAATTTGCCGAACGTATACATTTTGTAAAGCCTCCCTTTTTTTTAAGGGTTTACTCAATGTTAATTTTACAAAATTATGTTGCTGAATACTTTTTTGAAAAGCGTTAAAAAGTTGTTGTAGCTCACTATTCAAAATTGTAGAATAATTTAAATTGTCTTATTGTTTATACTCAGTAAT
Source organism: Tenacibaculum sp. UWU-22 (assembly GCF_041021355.1). Taxonomy (NCBI): domain Bacteria; kingdom Pseudomonadati; phylum Bacteroidota; class Flavobacteriia; order Flavobacteriales; family Flavobacteriaceae; genus Tenacibaculum; species Tenacibaculum sp. UWU-22. The sequence goes on from NZ_JBFNGP010000004.1 coordinate 141,439, forward strand.
TGTTTTTTTAATAATAGAAATACAATCCATTAATTGCGCTTTAGTCATTATTAAAGGAGGTGCAAAACGAATAATATTGCCATGAGTTGGTTTTGCTAATAAACCATTGTCGCGCAAACTTAAACAAATATTCCAAGCGGTATCGCTATCTTCGGTATCGTTAATAACAATAGCGTTTAACAAACCTTTACCGCGTACAAGTTTTACTAAATCATTGTTTTTGGCAAATTCAGTTAATTCATTTCTAAACAATTCACCTAAATATGCTGCGTTTTCAGCTAATTTTTCATCTTTAACCACTTCTAAAGCTGCAATAGCTACTGCAGCAGCAATAGGGTTACCACCAAATGTAGAACCGTGATTTCCAGGTTTAATTACATTCATAATAGTGTTATCTGCTAATACTGCCGAAACAGGATATGCTCCACCGCTTAGCGCTTTACCAAGAATTAAAATATCAGGACGCACATTTTCATGGTTTACAGCCAACAATTTACCCGTTCTCGCAATTCCAGTTTGCACTTCATCGGCTATAAATAACACATTATATTGTTCACATAAAGCTTTTGCTGCCGACAAATAACCTTCAGAAGGCACATATACCCCTGCCTCTCCCTGAATAGGCTCTACTAAAAAACCAGCTATATTTCTATTGCTTTCTAATGTTTTTTCTAATGCCTGTATATTATCGTATTCAATTTTTATAAATCCGTCAGTATAAGGACCAAAATTTTTACGAGCAACAGGGTCGTTTGAAAAAGAAATAATTGTAGTTGTTCTTCCGTGAAAATTATTTTTGCACACAACAATTTGCGCCTCATTTTCGTCAATGTTTTTAACCTCGTATGCCCATTTTCGACAAATTTTTAATGCCGTTTCTACTGCTTCTGCTCCTGTATTCATGGGTAACAATTTGTCAAATCCAAAATATTGAGCTGCATACGCTTCATATTTACCTAATACATCATTATAAAAAGCTCGAGAAGTAAGAGTTAAGGTTTTTGCTTGCTCTATTAAAGCCGCTATAATTTTTGGATGACAATGCCCTTGATTTACTGCTGAATAAGCCGATAAAAAATCGTAATATCTTTTGCCTTCAACGTCCCACACATATACTCCTTCCCCTCTGTTTAAAACTACAGGAAGCGGATGGTAGTTATGGGCTCCGTACGTGTTTTCTAAATCAATTGCTTGCTGTGAGGTTATTGGGTTTAAAACAGCCATTTTATTTAATACTTATTGTTAGATTGTGTAAATAACTATTCCTTATCTACCTTTATCCTTTCGAAGAACTCGAAAATTCAGCGTGGGAAAGAAATCATCCCTAAACCGACAAACATAATAAATTAAATTGACAAACAAAAGTAAAAAACACTACTACATCTACCCATCCAAAGAATTCAAAAACTTCTCAGTATAAACAAATTGAGTTTAACTGACAAACGTAATAAATTAATTTGATTATTTAAAGTAAAAAATACTACTACATATAAATTGTTAATTTTTCTTAAAATTTATGTAATATATTTTGTTTATTATGCCTTTTTTTTAGACTATTGCCTCTTAATTAAAACTTTATACTCAATGAAAAAAAATGGCAATTTTTTAAGACTTTTACTACTACAACTATTTTTAGTTTTAGTTGTGCAAGTTTCTTTTGCACAGCAAAAAGCAATTTCTGGTATTATATCAGATAAAGAAGGTCCCCTTCCAGGGGTAAGTGTCGTTATTAAAGGCACTTCAACTGGTGTTGCAACAGATTTTGACGGAAAGTATTCTATAAAAGCTAAACCAGGCGATGTTTTGCAATTTAGTTATGTAGGATATACTACAAAAGAAAAAAAAGTGGGTAACTCAAACACAATTAACGTAACAATGTCTGAAGATGACACCGTTCTTAATGAAATTGTTGTAACCGCTTTAGGTATTAAAAGAGAAAAACAAAGTATTGGTTTTGCTCAACAAACCGTAAATGCTGAAAACTTGGTTAGAAGTAGAGAAACCGATATTAGTAATGCACTTGCAGGTAAAGTTGCAGGGGTACAGTTTCAAGGAGCTCCAAGTTCTGGTTTTGGCGACTCTTCTATTCGTTTAAGAGGTGATGACAATGTTCTTTACATCGTAGATAATGTAAAAGTAACATCTACTTCTGATATTAATACAGATAACATTCAAGATATTTCTGTTCTTAAAGGAGCCGCTGCAACAGCACTTTATGGACCAGAAGGTATTAATGGTGTTGTAATTATTACTTCTAAAGGAGCTAAAAAAGGAGAAGCGGTAATAACTTTAAACCATAGTACTTCTATTGAAAAACTTGGTTTATTACCAGAGTATCAAAACGAATATGGTGGGGGTGGTAGTCAAGAATTTGATATTTTTAAATACGATTCTTCTAAAGACCCTGCTTCTTGGGCGGCTTTTGATGGTCAAAAAATGATACATTATGCTACTGATGAGTCTTGGGGGCCAAAAATGGATGGTCAAATGGTACGTCATTGGGACTCTTGGATTCCTGGTGGACCAGAATTTGGAAAATTAAGAGCTTTTGTGCCTCACCCAGAAAATATTCGTAGTTTTTATGATGTAGGAACAAAAAACAACACCTCAGTATCTTTTACTAAAGGAGGAGATGATTATTCTGTAAGAGCTACCATTGGAAATATTGATAGAACCTTAATTTCTCCAAACTCTCACAGAAAAACGATTAATATGAGTATTAATACTAGTATTAATCTTAACGATAAATTAAGAGCGTATACAATTGTTAACTATCAAAATAGAAAAACAAAAAATGCTCCAGATACAGGTTCTAAAAACCTTTCAGGAAACTTTAACCAATGGTTTCAACGTCAATTAGATTTTGATCGTTTAAGAAACTATAAATTTAACGGTAAAAAATACTCTTGGAATCTTGCTAGTGCTAGAGACCTTTCTGCTAAATATTGGGATTCTCCATTTTTTGAGCCATACGAAAACTTAAAGTTTGGAACAAAAGATGCTATGTACGGAAAAGTTGGTTTAGAATATACTTTAAACGATGCTATCAGCGCCTCTTTAGAGGTTAGAAAAAACTTTAGTGCTAAAGAAACAAATGACAGACAAGGTTTTGGAGGAGAGAAAAAAGCTGAATATTCAGAAAAGAACAGCTATAAAACAACTAATGAATTGTTTGGTATTGTAAATTACGATAAAAATCTTAGTGAAGATTTAGATTTAAAAGCAAATGCTGGTTTTGAATTAAGTTCATACCATTCTCAATCACTTAAAGCGTCTACCGAAGGAGGGCTATCTACAGAAAATTTCTTTAGCTTAAACACCTCTATTGACAGACCATCGGTTAGTAATGATGAAACCAATAGTAAAACAAAATCGGTATTTGCAAAAGCATCATTAGGCTATAAGAAAATGTTATATTTAGATGGTACAGCTCGCTTAGACTGGTCTTCCACAGCAGACCCCACAGCTAATAGAGTAGGAACCTATGGTGGATCTGCTTCATTTATTTTTAGCCGATTACTTTCTAATAACGATATTTTATCTTTTGGTAAATTGAGAGTTTCACTAGCGCAAGCTCCAAAATTTCCAAGCACCTATGCTTTATTAGAAACTTACGACATTGGTACTCCATATGGGGCTTATGGTACCCTATCTGTTAATTCAACATATGCTAACCCACATTTAAAAGGTGGTGTTCGAGAAGAATTTGAAGTGGGGACCGAACTAAAATTATACGGTAACAGACTTGGTTTAGATGTAACTTATTTTAACAAAAAAGATAAAGAGTTACCATCTAAAATTTCATTAGCTCCAGCAACTGGGTATGATGAAACCTATAGTAACGAGGGTAGACAAACCTATAAAGGTATAGAAGTAGGCCTTAGTGCTACACCTATTAAAACAAATAAATTTTCTTGGGATACTTATTTAAACTATGCAACCTTAAACAGAACGGTAGACTTTATTGCCGATGGTGTTGCTAGAAATATAATTTCTAGCAACAAGGGCATACACAGAGAAGAAAGACCTGGTGAAGAATGGGGTGCTCTTTATGGTGCGGCATATAAAAGAAATGCTGATGGTAAATTGGTGTTATCAAGTAAGGGGCTTCCTAAGTATGAATCCGATCAATATTTAGGAAGTTCATTACCCGATTTTACAGGTGGTTTTATCAATAACTTTAAGTATAAAAACTTTAGTTTAGGCTTTGATATTGATTTTCAATTTGGAGGAAAAATATTCTCAAGATCTAATCGCTATAACAATTCTTCAGGTATCGGAATTGAAACCGTAGGAAACAATAATTTAGGTAATCCTGTAAGAAACGCTATTAGCGGAGGTAGTTCATCAAAATATGTAAACGCATCGGATGCAAATTCTGATACAGGAGGTGTTTACGTAGAAGGAGTAGACGATAGTGGAAATGATGTAGCCTATTATGTAGATGCTAAAACCTATTGGAAAGGTGTAGCAAAAATTACTGAACAATGGTTATATGGTGCTGATTATGTAAAACTAAGAACTATTCGTTTTGATTATACTTTTGATAAAGATATTATTAAACACACCCCTTTTTCTGATATTAACATCGGGTTAATTGCTAACAATGTTTGGTTAATTCATTCTGAAATCCCAGGGTTCGACCCATCTGAATTAGAATCTACTTGGGCAGAATCTGGGCAAACACCTAATGTAAGAACATTTGGAATCAACCTCAAATTAACATTCTAATAAATTCGGCATAAAATGAAAAAATATAAAAACAAATTAATTTTATTACTAGCTGTTGCCTTATCATTTTCAGCTTGTAATACCGTAGATTTTGGCGATACAAACGTAGACCCAAGTGAACCAGGTACTGGTAATGCTTCAACCGCATTAATACTAACAGATGTTCAAAGATCAGTAAGTAATATACTTGCTGACCCAAATCCCGTTTTGTATGTGCAATACCTTTCAAAGTCAGATTATCCAGAAGCAACTCAATATTCAGTTTTTAACTTTTCACCTAAATTTGATTATATTACAAATCTTGATAGAATTATTAAGTTGAATCAAGATGCAGCTACCAAAGTAGCTGCACAAGCAAATGGTTCTAATGCCAATCAAATTGCTGTTGCAAAATTATTAAAAGGTTATTTTTACTTTATTATGACAGATAGATGGGGAATGTTACCTTTTTCTGAAGCAAATAAAGGTTTAGAAATTCCTTTTCCTAAATATGATACACAACAAGAAATTTACAATGGTGTTTTTGAGCTTATTGATCAAGCACTTGGTTCAATGACCGCTACTGATGGCCCTACTGGAGATATTCTTTTTGGTGGTGATATGGCTACTTGGGCTAAATTTGGAAATACGCTTAAAATGATTATGGGATTAAGATTAGCAAAAGCAGATCCAGCTACGGGTAAAGAAAAGTTTTTAGAAGCCTATACCAAAGGGATTTCTTCTGTTTCTGAAAACTTAAAATATACCTATTTGTTAGACGACAGTAATGATAACCCTTGGCAAGATCGTTTTGAAACTAGAGCTGATTATTTAATGAGTAACACATTTGTTAATAAGTTAATCGGTTCAGGCACAAGTACCCTTCCACAAGACCCTAGACTTCCTAAAATGGCACAATTGTCTTCTAGCGGCTCAGAATATGCTGGAGCGATTTATGGAAAAGCCAATCCTCACATAGAAAACTATTCTTTTATAACCAGTGATATTATTGATAAAGGAGATGCTCCTTTAATGATTTTTACCTATGCCGAAGTATGCTTTGCAAGAGCAGAAGCTGGTAATGGAGGGTTAAAATGGACAACCGAAGACACCGCTACATGGTACAATAATGGTATACAAGCCTCTATGGATCAATGGGGAGTAGATGCTACGGATGCTGCTGCGTACATTGCCTTAAAACCTTATGCTGATATTTCAGATATTGCTTATGAAAGATGGGTGTCACAATTTTTACAAGGCTACAATAGCTGGGCAGAATGGAGAAGAGCTAAAGCAATGAATACTGAGAGTAAAATTGCATTAGCACCACCATCATTTATGTATGATGATACAACAGATATTCCTCAAAGACAGGCATACTCTACTGACGCACGACCTTTAAACCAGGCAAATTATGATGCCGCTATTGCTGAGCAAGGCAAAGATAATTTAAATACTATTCTTTGGATTAACAAATAATTGTAGTATTTTTTTTGTGTTAAAATACTAAGCCTGCTTAAATTAAGCAGGCTTTTTTATTTATATACTATTCTTGTAAATTTTTTAAATTAATTCATACTCATAATAGTGACTTTCATTAAATTAGAGGGTCAAAAAAATATATAATTTTAACAAAAAAAATCAACAATGGATCAAATTTTACAAACGTACAATCAAATTACAGGTTCTTTTGGAAAACCAATTAGTGCATTAATTATTATCATTTTAGGATGGTTTGTTGCAGGGATACTAAAAAGACTAACTAAAAATATGTTAAAAAGGGTTGGCTTAGGCAAATCTTTAAAAAACAACAAAGTAAATATTGGCGATTTAATTTCTAAGCTTGTTTACTTTTTAGTTACGATTTTTGTGTTTATGGTAGCCCTAGAAAAATTAGAACTAACCAGTGTTTTAGACCCTGTTAAAAATTTACTTAACGGATTTACGGGATACATACCCAAATTAGTTGGCGCAGGATTAGTAGGCTATATTGGCTATATGTTAGCTAACATTGTGGCTGAATTAGTTGAGCTATCGGGTGATACCATTCAAAAAATTGCTCCTAAATTACGATTGCCTGAAAACATTAATTTGGTAACTGTTTTAAAGAAGGTTGTATTTATTTTTATATTTATTCCTTTTTTAATTGCAGCTTTAAACATTTCAGGTATCAATTCAATATCTGAACCAGCTACCGATATGTTGCAAAGCTTCTTTGATGCAATTCCTCGTATACTTGTAGCTTCGTTAATTTTATTAATTTTTGTAGTAGGTGGTAAATTTTTAAGTGGTCTTATTAAAGATTTATTAGACAGTATAAACTTAAATGAAATTATGCAACACGCAGGTTTAAACGCTATAGCTGGTAAAGCAAATTTTGAAAAGTTAATTGCTAATATTGTTTTTGCTTTTATTATTCTATTTGGTTTAATGACCGCTATAGATAAATTAGAGTTTAGTAAACTTTCTGAAATTATGAATACCATAGTTAATTTGGGCGGTAATATTTTATTAGGATTAGTAATTTTAGCTGTTGGTAATTGGGTAGCAAATATTGCTTCTAATAATTTCTTAAAAAGTGATAATAATCCCTTTGTAGCTAGCATTATTAAAGTTGCTATTTTAGCCATATTTTTAGCTATTGGTTTACGTAGAATGGGCATTGCCGATGATATTATAAACTTAGCTTTCGGTATTACACTTGGTGCTGTTGCCTTAACAGTAGTATTGTCATTTGGTTTAGGTGGTCGTGAAGCGGCAGGTAAACAAATGCAAAAAATATTAGATAAGTTTAATAAAAAATAAACTTAAAACAAACTTATAAAAAAAGCGGCTTATTAACTAAGTCGCTTTTTTTTATTGTAAAAACAGAAAATGGTGTTTATGTTAACCAAAGTTACAAAACTTACACTCCTATTTCATCGTAAATTTTTTAATATAAAATCAATTGTTTTATTATTGTTGTTATTTTGATGATATGAATCGGTATAATATTTAGGTGGCACAGCGTAATTTTTATCAATCAAGTAACCAATATCGTCTACAAAATCTAACGATACTTTACCAACTAATAATAATCCTAAATCTTGTTTAGCATGGTAATAATCGTATACTTTTTTAAGCCCTGTTAAATACAGGTAATCTTTTGTAAAGCCCCCTCCCCGATGAGCTCTAAGGGTAATGCCAAAAGCTTGATGTTTTTCTAAATCATAGGCGTTATGTAAAAGTCTAAAGGTTTTTGAAAAAGAATACCCTTTAGATAAGCTATTTACCGCTAGTACTCTATATGCTAACTCTTTTAATCTTTTAACGGTTAAGTTTCCTGACATATATTCGCTAAAAACAGCCAACCCCTCTTGAGTTTCAATATTATTAGGAAAACCATGCGAAAATATTTTTAGTGGTTGTAATAAACCATTCATAGTTGTAACCATATGTACCCCAATTTCGTGATTGGTTAAAATAGCCATTTCATTTTCTGAAAATATGTGATGGCTATTAATTGCTAAAGTTTGAATATTGTTTAAAACCATAGCAATGGCACTCATTGTTTTAGAATGTTTAATTTGATAAGTAAAATTGTATTTTTTAGAGTATGTTCTAAAAATTTCTTCGGCTTGTTGCGGGGTATATTTGGGTTTAAAAATAGCCGAATTTTCATTTTCATCATTGAAATGTAAAATAAACTTAGCATTTTCTACATCTGTTTCGGTTGGTGTACCGAACGAACGAAGGTTGTTGTAGTAAAATTTTTTAGTTTCGCCAACAGTTTCAATACACTGTATAATACCCGAATAAAAATAAATAACCTCTTCGTACAAATTTCGTAGGTGCTGATCTTGTATTAATTCAATGGGTTGTGTAAAAAATTCGCGATGTAGTTTAAACTTGTCAAAATTGCGTGTTGGGTATATAAATTTAGGCTCTATTAAATATTTTGAAGCAAAAAATCGCTGTTTTTCCTCTTCTATATTTAAAGGATTTACGTAGTTTAACAGCTCAATTTTTTTAACTAAGCTATCTAAGTAGTTATCTATTTTAAAAAGGGTTTGACAAGCTACCGAAGTATTTTTCACACAAATAAATTTAAGTTATTGTTTAATTTTTACAGGTTAATATACTAAAAACAATCAAATAATGTTTGTTTTAGCAAACAACTCAATAAAATTGAGCTAAAAAAAGGCAAAGCTAAGACTTATGCTTTTGATAAAAAATAGCTGCATGGTTTTTTAATTCGGTATGCAAATATTTTTCTATTGCAACAACTACTTCAGGATACATTATTTGTGTTGATTCATTGCAATATATCTTAGCAATTTCTGTTGCTAAAACTAAGGTGTTTTTAAATTTTTGAGTAATAAACTTTAAAAAGTACCCGTTTCCTTTAAAGGTGTCGTTAATTTTTGAAGTTGATTTTATACTGTTAGATAGTGGCGTTTTTTCTAGTATGCTTCTCCATAGTTCAATATCATTTTTAAACCGATTGGTGTCTACATTAGCTGTTCCTATATTCCATGTAGGCACTTCTCTATCCCAGCGTTTCCAGTTATACGAATGCATATCGTATACTACACATACTCCAAATAGCGTTTCTAATTTGGTTAATAAGGCTTCTACTACTTTATAAAAATTTGAATGTTTATGTAAGCTTTTTTCACGCATGGTTTGGGGTAACGTATTATACCATAATTTTTTGCCCCAAGCATCATTATAAATAGCCGTTTCAGGTGCTCTGTTTAAGTCGTATTCAAAACGAGAATCACAGCCTGCAATAACAATAGAATGATTTTTTATCATTTCTTTTGTAGCAGGGTCTTCCTCGTACCATCGTTCGTATTCGGTATGAGTACAATTTTTCCAAAGTTCTTTTCTAAATTGATGCCCATCGTGTACCGCACCACAAACATAAGGCACATACTTTTCTATTTTAATAGTAAACGAATAGTCGTTACTTACGGCCTCAAAAACTTCTTCGTTTTTAATTTTTGCTATTATTTCATCGACAGCTAATTTTTTCATAACTATAGATTTACGGCACAAGTTAATTCAAAATTTTTTTTAGGTATAAAAAAAGATTTTTCTCTAAAATATCTACAGAGCCATCAGCAAAAAAAACTTCTTTAATTTCGGTAATTAAATTCTCTTTATCTGCCTGAGAATAGCTGTTTTCTAGCAAATATTGTTGTATTTTTTCTGCTGATTGAAAATCATTATCTCGGGCTATTTCTTCATGCATTTTTTCAACAGCTTTTTCATTTACTTTTGATAAAATATAAGCACTTTCTTCTTCGGTTTCTACATAATTACTTTGAGCCGCATATATTAAAACATAGGCGGTAAATTCATCTTTTGTCCAATTATTATTTATCATCATTATTATTTTTCAATTGGTAATTCTTTTCTACTTCCCCATTCGGTCCATGAACCGTCGTAAACCGCATAATTAGTATATCCGGCAAGCGATGTGCCTAAGGCTAAAATACATGCTGTAATACCTGAACCACATGAAAATATCATTTCTTTTTTATCGGGATTTATTTTTTTTACGATTTCTTTTAATTCTTTTATCGATTTCATTTGCCCGTTTATTTGTAAATTTTGATAAGGTAGATTTATCGAGTTAGGGATATGCCCACTTCTAATGTCTTTTCTAGGTTCGGGTTCACTCGCATTAAATCGACCTGCTGAACGGGCATCTACAATTACTATTTGCTCGTCATTAATAGCTGATAGAACTTGTTGGGTTGTTTTTATCTTATTTTGATGGTAAGTAACTTTAAAATTTCCTTTTTTAATAGTTTTTTTTGTTGGTAACATTTCTTCTAAAGGAAATCCATTTTTTTTCCACTCGGGTAATCCCCCATCTAAAACAGCAATGTTAGTAAACCCCATAAGCGTAAACATCCACCAAACTCTGGGAGAAGAATATACTCCTAAATTATCATACACTACAATACAGCTATTGGTGTTTATACCAATAGCTTGTGCCGCTTTTTCAAAAGCTGCTGCAGACAAAATGGTATTTGGGTAAGGGGCATTTTGTTGTGAAAAAACAGTTTTTAAATCGAAAAAAATAGCTTTTTCTATTTTTAAAGTATTTGTGTTTTCTGTTGCGTTTTTTGAAGTTACTTTAGAAATGGTTGCGTCGAGAATAATTAGGTTTTCGGCATCAATATTTTGATGCAACCATTTAGCTGATACTATAGGACTGGTAATTTTTAGCATTTTTTAATTAAGCTTTGTTTACTAATCGTTTTAAGTCTGACTTTCGTATAAAAGCCGCATTTCTTTCTAAGTGTTTACTTTCTATAAAATCAATTACTTTTTCTTGAACGCGAGTTTTATAAACTTTATTCATGTAAGTAATACCTCCAGGGCTCATAACATTTACCTCTACTAATTTACCGCCAATAACATCGATACCAACAAAGTATAATCCATCTTTTACCAATTTTGGTCCAATTTTTTTACACAGTGTTTTTTCTTGAGTTGTAAGTTTATGTTTTGCTACAGACCCTCCTGCCGAAACATTTGATCGGTGATCTTTTTCACTCGGAATTCTTCGCATTGCACCAATGGGGATACCATTTAAAAGAAGAATTCGAACGTCTCCTTTTTCGGCACCTTCAATATATTCTTGTAAAATAACATAATCTGAACCACCTTCTCCTTTATTAATATAAAAATCTAAAAGCGAATTAATATTACCCATCGCCGATTTTTCTATCAAAATAACTCCTGAGCCACCAAACCCATTTAGGGGTTTTAAAATCATTTTATCGGATGGCGATTCTTCAATCATTTGCACTAAATAATCTTTATTTTTAGATACGTGTGTAACGGGAATTATTTCGTTATTAGGGTCTTCAAAAACGGCGGTATATAATTTATTATTTGCTTCTCGCATGCCACGAACAGAATTAATAATAAATACATCGTCTTTAACAGAATCTAAAAAATTGAGCATTAATGGATCTAAAGGAGGTTCGGCTCGCATAAAAACCACATCAAAACCAGCTAAAGGAAGCATTTCTTCTCGAGTAGAGGCTTTTTTATAAAACGATTTTATATTCGAGGGTACTTTTTCCATTCTATTAATAATAGTACAAAAGACATTTGTTATACTATTTCTAATCGTTAAATTCGAAGGAGAACAAATAGCTACCCCATGCCCTCTTTTTACACACTCATGAATGAGCGTTAAAGAGGTGTCATTTTCTGGTTGTTTAATACTATCCCACGGATACATTAAAAAACAAACATTCATATTCATAACTAAATTTTTACAAGGTTTATTTTACACTATCGTAATTATCATCCCAATTTTTAGGTTTGGGTTTTCGCAATTTTCCTATCGATTTTGCTACCAATGTAGAAACCGTTGCATCACCCGTTACATTAACTACAGTTCTACACATATCTAACGGCCTATCTACTGCAAAAATTAATGCCAACCCAATGGCTAATTTATCTGCAGGAAAACTTATTGATTCTAAAACAATTACCAACATAACCATACCTGCTCCTGGTACAGCTGCAGAGCCTATTGAAGCTAATAAAGCGGTTAAAATTATAAATAATTGATTGGTAAAAGTTAAATCGAAACCTAAGGCTTGTGCAATAAAAACAGCTGCAACAGCTTGGTATAAACTTGTTCCGTCCATATTAATAGTAGCGCCAACAGGTAATACAAAACTCGAAACTTCTTTATCAACCCCAATGTGTTCTTCTACACGTTCCATTGTTACGGGCAAAGTGGCAGCACTAGAACTGGTAGAAAAAGCTAATAACTGAGCAGGACTTAATTGTTTTAAAAACCATAGTGGATTTTTTTTGGTGAAAATACTTATTAAAACCATGTAAAAAACAATCATTAATAAAAGTCCAAAAACAACCGTTAGGCTATATTTTAAAAGTGCTACAAGTAAATCAGGGTCATTAGAAGATACAACCACATTAGCCAATAAAGCAAAAACTGCATACGGAGCAAATAACATTATTAAATCAACCATTTTAAGTACGACTTCGTTTAAAGAGTCAAAAAACTTTTTCAAAGGTTTTGCTCTTTTTTCGCCAATTAATAACATAGAAATACCAAAAAAAATGGTAAAGAAAATTACCTGAAGCATTGATGCATTATTACCCATCGCTTTTATGGCATTATCAGGTACCATATCTACCAAAAATTGTAGTGGACCACTGCTTTTTTGTTTACTCGCTTCAATAATTTTACCTTGTACACTACTACTATTTGCATAGGTATTTGTTAGTTTAGAAATGGTTTCTTCTGAAATTCCTTTTCCAGGTTGTACAATATTTACCAGTAGTAAGCCTATTGTAATAGCAACTATAGTTGTAGCTATGTATAAAAAAATGGTTCGCACACCAATATTTCTAAATTTAGAAATATCTTTTAAATCGGAAATACCTTTAATAAGTGAGGCAATAATTAATGGTACAGCAATTAACTTTAAAAGCTTAACAAAAATAGTTCCGAAAGGATTAATCCAATTGCTAACAAAGTTTTTCCAACCAAATTGAATGGCAATGAAACCAAAAATAATTCCAACCACCATACCTAATAATATTTGCCAATGTAGTGCGAGTTTTTTCATTCGTTTTTAATCGTGTTTTTTTGTTAATGGGTAAATATAAAAAATACTATTAGGATATGTTTTCTTTATTTAGAAAATAATTTTAACTATGTGACTTTAATTTTGTACATTGGGTCATATATATAGTATGTAACAAATACAAAATAATTAATAAAATAAATAACAAAAAAATGGCAGGAATTTTAGACTTATTAAACAGCGACATAGGTAAATCGATTATCTCAGGCATAGCTGGTTCTACAGGGCAAGACGCTCAAAAAACAGGAAGCGTTTTAACAATGGCTTTACCTGTTTTAATGAAAGCAATGGAGCGCAATGCTTCAACTCAAGAAGGAGCAGAAGGATTAATGGGAGCATTAAAAAAGCATGATGGAGGAATTTTAGATAATCTTGGAGATTTATTTAATGGAGGTGTTGGTGAAGACGTAATGAATGATGGAAGTAAAATATTAGGACATATTTTAGGTGAAAAGGAAACGGGTGTTGAACAAGTAATTAGCCAAAAAACAAATCTAGACTCTGGCGCTGTAGGTAGTATTTTAAAAACTGCTGCACCTATTTTAATGGGGGTTTTAGGTAAACAATCTCAACAACAAAACGTACAACAACCTAGCGATTTAATGGGGGTTTTAGGAGGTTTGCTAGGTGGTTCTAAAACCAAAACCGAACAAGGGTTTTTAGAAAAAATATTAGATGCTGATGGTGATGGTAGCATAATTGATGATGTTGCAGGCATGGTATTAGGCGGAAGTAGTAGCGGGCAAAAAAGCGGTGGCTTATTAGGCGGTTTATTAGGCGGCCTTTTTGGTAAGAAATAATAAAACTCAAATAAATAATTTAAAGGTTACTTATATAAGTAACCTTTTTTTATTGTACTATTTTAAATCGCACTAATTATATCATATTTAGTAATAATATAATATTCTCCGTTTTCTAAATCAACTAAAACAGCTTCATTATTTTTAGTTATCAGTTTAGATACTTTTTCAATAGGCATATATTTTTTAATTATTGGGTAGGGTTTTTCCATTACTTCTTTAATGGGTTTTTCAGTAATATTTTTATCATTTAAAAAACTATGCAGCAACGTTGTTTCATCCACCGACCCCACAAACCCATCGACATCTTTTACCGGAATTTGCGATATTTTATATTTTCGCATTCGTTCTATAGCATGCGAAACTAACTCTTCTGTTTGAACTGTTATTAGGGGTTTATCGAGGTGATTTTTAATTAAATCTGCTGCTGTCGTAATTTTTTCGTCTAAAAATCCTCGATCTCGCATCCAATCATCATTAAACATTTTTGCTACATATCTGCTGCCATGATCATGAAAAAGTACCACTACCACATCGTTTTTAGTAAAATGTTTTTTTAATTGTAATACTCCTTTTACTGCAGCACCAGCAGAATTACCTACAAATATACCTTCTTCTTTAACCAATTTACGCGTAAAAACAGCAGCATCTTTATCCGTTACTTTGGTAAACCCATCTATTAATGAAAAATCAACATTTTTAGGCAGTATATCTTCTCCAATACCTTCAGTTATATAGGGATAAATTTCATTTTGATCAAAAATACCCGTTTCGTGGTATTTTTTAAATACTGAGCCATAAGTGTCAATACCCCACACCTTAATATTTGGATTTTTTTCTTTTAAGTATTTTGCTACTCCAGAAATAGTTCCACCAGTACCTACACCTACAATAAAATGGGTTATTTTACCTTCTGTTTGTTGCCATATTTCAGGACCTGTTTGTTCGTAATGTGCTATAGTATTTGACGGATTATCGTATTGGTTTACATACCAAGAATTAGGGGTTTGTTCTGCTAAACGTTTAGAAACAGAGTAATACGATTTTGGATCATTTGGTTCTACATTTGTTGGGCAAACAACGACTTCTGCCCCAACAGCCCGTAAAATGTCTATTTTTTCTTTTGATTGTTTGTCGGATATTACAAAAACACACTTATACCCTTTTATAATTGCAGCTAAGGCTAATCCCATTCCTGTATTACCCGAAGTTCCTTCAATAATTGTTCCTCCTTGTTTTAATCTTCCGTCCGCCTCGGCATCTTCAATCATTTTTAATGCCATTCTATCTTTTGCTGAGTTTCCAGGATTAAAGGTTTCTACTTTAGCAAGTACTAAAGCATCTATTTCTTTGGTTACCGAGTTTAATTTTACCAAAGGTGTATTTCCTATAGTTTCTAATATGTTTTTTGCGTATTTCATTTTTTGAACTGTAAACAAAGCGCTAAACGTAGTTCTGTTTTGAGAAAGTAAATATAATAAATTTGAATAATCAATGCTAGTGATATATACTAGGGTGTTGATAGTTAATCACTAGTATTGATTCGGCAACAGGTTGCCTTTGGCAACCGTTATTTGTCAAATTTATTATATTGGGAGTTTGAAAAGCAGTGCCAAATTACGTTCAGCATACGTTGTGAATAGTTTAGGCTCGATGCCCGCCAAAGGGGGATGTTTTTTTATATAAAAGGATGTCGTAATTTGGTTTAGCCCTTATTAGCTATGTTTTATATACTTTGTTATGGGATTTTTTAATTAATATCTCTATATCTATCATTTTCGTCCAAGATGAAATAACCTGTGTAATCAGTTTCTATAATTGCATTATTAAAGTTTGATTGGTCAATTTCAAATCCATATTTAATTATTTGTCGAAATTCCTTTTCTGTTGTAAAAAAATTAGGATTTATAATTAACTCATTCCTTTCGGGTCTAATATAACCTAAGATATATTGAGGTAACAAACCTCCTTTTATTGAAATTTCGTTTTGTTTAGGGAAAAATGATTTAGAATAACTTGGTAAACCGATATCATCGAGATTTTTTTTAAAGTTGTTCAAATAGTTCAAGTTTACACCAATTCGATTGATAGGATAATTAACCCAACTAATAAATATTATTTTTTCAGAGTTATTGTTGTTAGATGCAAATTTTTCAGCAATCTTTATATCCTTAGATGTTGATAAAAAGAATGAATTGTTATAAAATCCTATTCCACCTATTTGATGTAATAAACTCAAATAATAATCTCTTATTTTGATTTTATCATCTTTCGTTTTTAGTATTGAAATTTTATTCGTAAAATCTTTAACATTTTCTTTATTCGAAAAGTACTGATTAAGTTTTTTGTTAGTTTGTATAAAATGGGATATTTCTTTTCTATCCTTATTCTTGATTAGAATAGAATTTGTTTTTTTGAAAATATATTTAAAAAGAGCAATTTCGACACTATCAATGGAATGTATTTTTTTCTTGTTTAGAATTTTATTTTTATATTCTTTTCTATAGACTCTTCCTTTTTCACCTATTAAGAATATTAAACTATTTAGTTTGTTAAAATCATTGTCTCCGGATAGAGATAGTTTTTCTTTAAGGCTTTGATAATTTTCGCCTCTAAATATCATTCTCGTTCTTATTCCACTTTTTTTCAATGCCAAGCAAAATGAAGTGAATTTTTTCAATTCCTCCATAGTAAGGTCATATCCGTTTTTTTTATATTCTAAATTTTCAAACATTCTGATTAATTGCCCATAACTATACAAATATAAATTCTTTTTAAGCCATACCCAATTTTTAGGTGGCTTGTAGTTTTTTAATTTGTAAATAAAGACTTACTGCAAAATAAGCTAAGCAAATTTTATTGATGTTGACGGGCATATTTTTGTAATAATATACGACGGAATTATCAGCATTAAAAAGCATAACACCAAAGTACCAACATTTAAAAACAAAATGTAATCAAAACTTATATAAATGGGTACCGTACTTACATAATAAGTCTGAGGATTTAAACTGATTATTTTAAAGTATTTTTGAGTAAAAAGTAACGAAAGTCCTATTAAATTACCCCAGAAAAGCCCCCATAAAACAAGGTATAACGCATTGTATAAAAATATTTTTCTAATACTCCAATTCGAACACCCTAATGCTTTAAGAACTCCAACCATTTGTACTCGTTCAATAACCAATACCAATAAAGCTGTTATAATATTTATACCTGCAACAAATATCATAATAACAATAATAATATATACATTGTTATAAAATACCTTTATCCATTCAAATATAGCTGGATAACTATCTTTAATCGTTGTAGAATTTAAAGTAGAACCAATATGTTTATAAATAGCATCGCCTTTTTCTTTAAGTTGATTAAAGTCGTTTAATAGTACTTCAAATCCTCCTACTTGATTTTCATTCCAACCATTTAAACGCTGTACCTCTCTAATATCGCCAATTACTATGTTTTTATCAAACTCTTCAAAGCCGCTTTTATATACCCCAACGATAACTGATTTTCGTGTTTTAGGCAACTTGCTTTCTGCATTTTTTATATAAAAAACAGTAATTGTATCGTTAAGTTTTAGTTGTAATCTATCAAAAATATACTGAGATAAAAGTACTTCTCTATTTCGAGTTTGATTAAAATTTGGCAACCTGCCCTTTACTAAGTATTCTTTAAAAAACGACCAGTCATAATCGGTAGAAACCCCTTTAAAAACAATGCCTTCAAAGCTTTTTCCCGTACGTATTAAACCTGTTTTATTGGCAAAAACTTGTACATTTTTTATGCCGTCAATGGTTTTAAATTTAGGATAAAAATCTTGCTTTTTATCAATAGGTATTAAAGAAACATCAGAGTTATTATTATCGTAATTTGTAATTTGAATATGCCCTTTAAACCCAGAAAGTTTATCTTGAATTTTATATTGTAACCCCGCACCCGTTGCTATTGAAATAAGCATAATAATAATACTCAAAGCAATTGCTATAATGGCTATTTTTATGATGGGCGACGAAATCGTATTTTTATACTCTTTGCCAGCAATAATTCGTTTTGCAATAAATAATTCGTAATTCAATTTTTATGGTGATAGATATAACTTCGTTGTTGGTTTCTAAATATTCTAGAAACTAATAATTTAAACCTTTTTATTTATGTTATTATACATAGCTTTACTAGACTTTCAAAAGTACATATTTATTCTTGTTTATTGAATAGCTCTTTTAATGTATCTCTCTTTTTTTGAAATGATTTAAAAATTGCTTGATAAAATTGGATATGTTGTATATAAACACAAACCAAAAATTACTAAAAATAATTTTTGGTTTGTGTTTGGGGGTTTTAAACTGTTTAAAAAATCTATTTTTTTTTTATCGTAATTATTCTAGAACAGAGAATTCTGCTCCTGAAGCAAAGTCTCGTCCATTTTGCTCACTTAACCCCGTAAAACGGATATATCTAGCTTTAACAGGTTTATCAAACAGTACTTTTTTTATTGTAGTTCCTCTTTTAAAGCTGGCTTTTTCTATTACATATTTCCAGTCTTTACCATTATCGCTAACCTGAATACTATAGTCTTTTATCATACCTTTTGAATTATTTTGACGAGGTAAATACGTAAACCCTTTAATGGTTTTATACTCACTCATATCAAAATCAATCCAATGTGGATACTTGGCTACAGTTACAGAGTACATCGTATGCCAAAAGGTGGTTGGGTTGCCATCTATTAATTTATCAGCTTCTTTTCCTATTTCTTGGCTACTGGCATTTACTACGGTTAAAGGTACGGTCTCCATTTTAGCAAAAGTATAATTTACCTTATTACTAGAGTCGTTTGTAAACCATGCCTCAACAAATCCTCCTTTACGAAACGGAATGGGTGCATTATATTCTTTTACAATTCCATTATTTATACGATAGCTAATAGCATCATTTTTTGCCGATTTTAATTCTAAATTTCCATCGAAACCTCGTACAATAGCTAAAGGCATTTTACCCGCAGCACTTACGTTTGCTTGCGCTGCTAAATCTTTTTTGGCAGGCCGTATTATAAAACCAAAATTAGTTTGAACTGCTTTAACGCGATCGTTTTCTAATGGTGCGCCTTGTCCGCAACTATTACCGCCTAATCCAGTAACCGCCTCATTTAATTCTAAATAAGTATCTCCTGCTTTTGGTAATTGATAAGGATGAGGTGCTAAAACAAAATCTAATGCAGAATACTGTAATGCCGAAGTAGCCATATGGTTTTGTGTAGAAACAAATACGGCTCCCTCTCCTGCTTTATTGGTTAAGGCTACCCAGCGTACATCTTCGCGGTTACCCATATCTTGAGGCTTCGGAAAGTTTACAAATTGATCTGCTACAGTTGATTTATATTGCCCCATTAATGAACCTACTTTACGATCGGCATAATTATCATAAGGACCACGACCGTAATAGGTGTAGTTAGAGAATTGCTCAGGCACATTCATTACATAACCTAATTTTGCTAATACCAGATTAGGTTTATTAGAAGTAATACTCGATTGTAATTCAACCGATCCGTCAGGATATACCGTATATATCTGGTTGGTTATAAATTTAAAATCAGATGATTCAAATTTTTGATTAGTTAATTCTTCAATTTTATTTCTACCAGAGCTAGTTCCGCCTAAAATTTTTGCAGCATTAGGAGCCTGTGAAATTACACTAAAAGCAACCGTAACCGTACCATCATCGTTTTGTTTAAAGTTACTACTTACAGCTTTGTGCACTAAATTATGTAAACCATTAGCAAACCAAGCGGCGTATGCCCAGTTATCATTATTTACAAAGGCTCTAAATGCATTTAAACGTGGACCTTTAGCGTCGGTAATAATTTTGTTTTCACCATATTGAAGACTATAAATACTACCTGTTTGTTTATCAAATTTCACTACAAAATTATCACCAGAAACAGTTTGAATATTTCCAACAGCAGGTGTGTATATAGCTTTACCTGAGTTTCCTGTTTTTGAAATTACGGCAATCGAGGGTTTTTCTGAAGCCGATTTTACTAAAAATTGCTCTTCAGCTTGAACATACCCTTTTTCTGCCCAAGGTTGTTTATTTTTTTGTGAAAATTTAATTGTAATAAAATACTCTGATTCAGGTTTTAAATCATTGTAATTATAAGGAATGGTAATTTCTTTTTTACTACGTGGATTTACGGTATCAATATTAATTTTTACAGAAGTAAAAGGCTTGCCATCTTCCGTTAAAACCCAACTAACCTCATAATCACTTAAATCTTTAAAGTAAAATTTATTAAAAATACTAAAACTACCTTTTTTAACATCTACATCTTTAACGACTACATTTTGATATACTTTTTTAACCTCGTAATACTGAGGTTTGAGCTCTCTATCTCCAAAAATAATACCATTCATTACAAATTGTCCGTTATTAGGTTTATCACCAAAATCACCACCGTATGCAAGGTATTTTGTTCCTGTTTTTTTGTCGTAATTATACATCGATTGGTCAACCCAATCCCAAATAGCTCCTCCCATAAAGTAGTTAGTAGACTCCATGGCATCCCAATAATCTACAAGATTACCACAAGCGTTACCCATTGAATGAGCATATTCTGACACGTGAAAAGGATATTTAATTTTATAAGTACCTTTTACTGCCCCTCTTATCCATGCAATCGATGGATATTGGTTAGAGCCAATATCTACAATACTATTATTACGTTCGTATTGTACTGGACGAGATTGATCAACCTTTTTTAATGCATCGTAAGCGGCAACAAAGTTTTTTCCAGGACCCGCTTCATTACCCAACGACCAAATTACAATAGAAGGATGATTATAATTAGCATGTACCATTTCCATTACTCTTGCTACGTGGGCAGGTTTCCATTCAGGTGGATGAGAAAGTGAAGCATCACCATAATAATACTCGTGAGATTCTATATTAGCTTCATCTTCAAGATAAATACCATATTTATCGCAAAGAAAGTACCAATATGGGTCATCGGGGTAGTGTGAATTTCGCACATGATTGATGTTTGCCCGTTTCATTAACATAATATCATCTTCCATCATTTTACGTGTAAGTGCATGACCTACAGCTGGATGACTTTCATGACGGTTTACTCCTCTTAGTTTTACGGTTTTGCCATTTACATAAAAATACCGTCCTGCTAAACCAAATTCATCATCTTTTGCTAGTGTATTTTTAAGTTCTACTTTACGAAAACCAACAATGGTAGAAATTGTTTCAACCGTTTTTCCTTTATTATCTTTAAGTTCAGCAATTAGTGTATATCGATAAGGTTTTTCGGCAGACCATTTATTAGGATTATTAACTTTTAATATTGCCTCTTTTGCTTTTACTTCTGATTGAGTAGTAACCGTACCAATTTTTGCACTAATTGTAGCGCCTTCTACACGAGTATTTTCATCAGAATAAAGTTTATTAGCATACAAAGAATAGGTTAATTTATGTCTTCTAGCTGTTTTGTTATCAAGGTTTCGTATGTCGGCATTTATAATTAAAGAGCCATCTTTATAATTAGCATCTAAATCAGGAATAACATTTAAATCTCGGATATGTACTTTTGGAATAGCTTGTAAGGCTACGGTTCTAAAAATACCTGGTAAACGGTACATATCTTGCGATTCTAAGAAAGAACCATCAGAGTTACGGTATACTTCAACAGCAACGGTATTTTTTCCTTTTTTTAAATACTTTGTAATATTAAAGCTAGCCAAGTTTCTAGAGTTTTTTGAAAAACCTACATATTTGCCATTTATCCATAAATAAAAGAAAGAATCAACCCCATCGAAATTTAGAAGAATTTCACGATCTTTCCAATCGGCAGGAATATCAAAATCTTTACGGAATGAACCAACTTCATTTCTATATTCATAAGTCGTCCAATCTTTAGGTGGAGTTCGCATTACCCCTTTTCTCCAATCATCTACAGCAACTTTATGATAAAATATTACGGGTTGATTTACATAAACAGGTACACCATACTTTAAATCGCCATTTTTTTGTATACCATAAATATTCCAAGAAAGCGGAACAGGCACCTTATCCCAATCAGTGGTGTTATAATCTGTTTGATAAAAATCTTTAGGACGCTCATCTGGATTTTTTGAAAAATGAAATTGCCAATTACCGTCTAGAGATTTCCAATAGGTTGAATTCTCTGGTAATACTTTTCGAGCGCTCGTTACATCTTGAAAAGGGAAAAAATAAGCTTTAGGCTGTTCTTTATTTAAAGCCAGTCGTTGTGGAGATTGCCATTCGTTGCCCGATGGAGCAGTAACATCTCCATATTCAAATCCCTTTAAAACAGCTTGTCCGTAAGTTAAAGTAATTGAAAAAAAAGAAAATGCTATAATGGCTAAAGTAGTGCGTTTTTTTGTTTGTACCATTTGTATAACCGTTTTGTTTTTATTGTGAAAAGGCGAATTTACGTTAAAAATAAAGGCTACAAAAAATTTAAACTTTTTTTTAACATATCAAAAAGCATCAAATTATTTAGTTAGTCGGTATTTGGTGTTAATACTAAATTTAGAGTAATGCCTATAATAATGAAAAACACCTTATATCATATACGCACTATTTTTAATCTGTTTTTTTTTTGTTTATTAAAAAATAAACAGCTTATCTACAATTTTACTATCTTGTAAACGCTAACTATTAATTTACAAACTTATGTTTTCAAAATCTAATTTAGTTCCGTTTATAGGAGCTGCTTTATGGGCTTATTTTGGTGGTTTTTTTCTTTGGAGTGTGATTGGAGGGGTATTATTAAGTGATAATTTAGGCTCTGCTACCGGAGTTATGCGAAGTAATCCTCTTCACTTTATGCTAATTTTAGGATGTGTTATTTTGGCACTTTTATTTACCGTACTTTATTCTAAATGGTCTAGAGGATACTACAGTATTTCTCAAGGGGTTCAATTTGGAATGTTACTGGGTATTTTTCAAGGCTTTGGCTCGGGCATGATTGATTATGCCACTAGCAATATGCTTTCTTTGACAGGCTTTTTAATAAATGCGTTGTTATATGTGGTGTATTATGTAATTATGGGAGTTATTACCAGTATATTGTTTTCTAAATTTTCAAAATAAAAAGTTGAAAAATTGAAACAAACAAAAGCTGAAATTTTAAATAATATTTGTTATACCGAACTTGTTTATAGCCGAATAAATAAAAAATTGAAAAGTAATTTATCTAACGTAGAAATTGAAAATTTTATTTTTGAAGTAATCAAAAACGCACACGTCGATAACTTTATAAAAACAGGTAAAAACTTTTACGTTTCAAATTTGAGTAAAAATATTAGAATTACGGTAAATTCAAATACCTATAGAATAATAACTGTTGATAAAATACAAAATTAAGCACAAAAAAATAAGGGTATATTTTAATGCTTAAACATATTTTTCGTCACGTAATGCTTTAATTTTTTCATCTGCTAAATAGTCATCAAACGTGCTATAGCGATCAATAACGCCTTTAGGTGTTATTTCTATAATTCTATTGGCTACGGTTTGTGCAAATTCGTGGTCGTGAGTTGAAAATAAAACCGTACCCTTAAAATTAATTAACGAGTTGTTAAGTGCTTGGATAGACTCTAAATCTAAGTGGTTTGTTGGTTCGTCTAACAATAATATATTTGCTCTAGTCATCATCATTCTAGATAACATACAGCGTACTTTTTCTCCTCCTGATAAAACATTGCTCTTCTTTAAAGCTTCTTCGCCCGAAAAAATCATTTTTCCTAAAAACCCTCTTAAATAAACTTCTTCACGTTCTTCTTCGGTTGTAGCATACTGGCGTAACCAATCTACTAAATTTAAGTCTTTATTTTTAAAAAATTTGGTGTTATCTAAAGGCAAATATGATTGAGTGGTAGTAACCCCCCATGTATATTTTCCTTTATCGGGTGTTTCGTTACCTGTTATAATTTGATAAAAAGCAGTAACCGCTCTTGAATTTTTAGAAATGATAGCGACTTTATCGCCTTTATTTAAATTGATGTCAATATTGTCAAATAGTATTTCGCCTTCAAAAGATTTAGACAATCCTTCAATATTTAAAATTTGATCACCAGCTTCTCGTTCGCTTTCAAAAATAATAGCTGGATACCGTCGAGAAGAAGGTTTAATTTCATCTACATTTAATTTTTCAATCATTTTTTTACGAGAAGTTGCTTGTTTTGATTTAGCAACGTTTGCAGAAAAACGACGAATAAATTCTTCTAATTCTTTCTTTTTATCTTCAGCCTTTTTATTTTGTTGAGCTCTTTGTTTGGCTGCTAACTGACTTGATTCGTACCAAAAAGTATAATTACCCGAATAGTTGTTGATTTTACCAAAATCAATATCAGAAATATGAGTACAAACAGCATCTAAAAAATGACGGTCGTGTGATACTACAATTACAGTATTATCATAATTAGCTAAAAAGTTTTCTAACCAACTAATCGTTTCAAAATCTAAATCGTTAGTAGGCTCATCCATAATTAATACATCAGGATTACCAAATAAAGCTTGTGCCAATAATACCCTAACTTTTTGTTTACCATCTAAGTCTTTTACTAGAGCATAATGTAAATCTTCTTTTATTCCAAGATTTGATAATAATGCGGCTGCTTCAGCATCGGCATTCCAGCCATTCATTTCTTCAAATTGTACTTGTAGCTCTCCTATTTTTTCAGCATTTTCATCGGTATAATCAGCATATAAACAGTCTATCTCTTTTTTTAAGTTATATAGCTCCTTATTACCCATAACCACCGTTTCTAGTACTGAAAATTCATCAAAAGCAAAGTGGTTTTGCGATAATACCGACATTCTTTTTCCAGGTTCTAAGTGTACTTGACCAGAAGTAGGTTCTATTTCGCCTGATAAAATTTTTAAAAAAGTAGATTTTCCTGCACCATTAGCCCCAATAATTCCATAACAATTACCTTCAACAAATTTAATATTTACCTCATCAAATAATACGCGTTTACCAAACTGTACTGATAAATTAGAAACTGTTAACATACTACGTTTTTTAAATTTGATGCAAAAGTAGTCTTTTCATGTTAAAAACCAAGAGAAAATAGTATTGCTAATTATAACAAATAAAGCTGAGGTTTTAACAACGTATTAACAACTAAATGCTTATTTGATAATTATATTTGCTCTTGAATAATAGTTTGTTTTTAAAGAAAAACGTTAATAAATACTACAAATTTAAAAAGCTCACAAGTTTTAGTTTACTAAGTACCAACGTTAAAAAAATATGTTAATGAAATATATAATTTCATTTATAATGTTTAGCCTTGTTTTTGCTTGTTCAAAAGGTAAGCAACATACAATTACTTATTTTGGAGGAAAAATTATTAACCCTAAATCAAGGGTTATACTCGTTTCTAACAATAAAGGCGTAATTGACACCATAAATTTAAAAAAAGACAATACCTTTTTAGGTAAGTTTACAGATATACCTGAAGGTTTATATTATTTTTCACATGGTCCTGAGCATCAATATGTTTACCTAACACCAAAAGACAGCCTGTTACTTCGTTTAAATACTTGGAATTTTGACGAATCGTTAGTATTTAGCGGAAAAAATGCTACTAAAAATAACATGCTAATTGATGTTTTTCTGCAAAATGAAAAAGACGAAAGATTTTTTTACAGGTTATTTAAACTAGATCCAGATACTTTTAAGGCAAAAGTAGATTCATTAAAAAAAATAAAGATTAAAAAATATAAGGTTTTTAAAGCAAATAATCCGAATACATCAAAAAAGTTTTTAAGTCTATTAAAAATTGCTATGATATACCCACTATATAGTGAGTTAGAAAATTATCCTATAAATCATAAAAACCAAAATAAATTAGATAGTTTACCAATTACAAAGGCTTCTTTTTACAAGCATCGTGAACAAGCTGTTATGAATTTGGACTCTATTATGTTTTATTATCCTTACTCTCACTACGTATTAAGTAAAATTTATAATGATACCTATAAAGAGGGGCACAAAAAAAATTCAGACGATTTTACGATAGCATTATTAAAAAATATCGATAAAAACATAAAAACGGAAGATTTAAAAAATACTTATTTACGTCATGTTGTTGTTCGTGATTTTTATGGAAAATCAACTTGTTCTGTAAATAAAGAGGTGTTTTATACTTTTTTTAAATTAAACACAAGCATAAAAGATAAAAAGGAAGTACAATGTTTGTTAAATGATGCTAAACGGTTACATGACAATAAAAAAATACCTAATTTTTCGTTAGTAGACTATAACGGTGAAAGCAAAAATATATTACCCCTTATTAAAAATAAAAAAAGCGTAATTTACTTTAGAAATGCTAATGTTTTTAATGATGATTGGGTTGCTTCTCGCATCAAATTTTTAGCTAAAAAAAATCTTGACACTCAGTTTATTGTTATCAATTTAGAAGACAATAGTCGTATTAAAAAATTAGACATAAAAAATCAATATTACCTTACCGATAAAAGTAGTGCTAATGCATTTTTAACCAGTAAATACCCTCGAGCTATTTTAGTAAATAAAAAAGGAATTATAAAAAATAGTTTTGGTTCATTAGCTTCACAAAAAATAAATAGACAAATTGCTGATTTATAAAATAATAAACCCTCTTATTTTCATTCATTTTATTTAACGTACCTTTGCACGATTTTATTTTTTAAAATTACGATTACCAATTTACCAGAAAAATTGAACCCGTAATCGATTGTCCGAAATATAAATATAGGTTTGCAGGTACTGGCGTCTGTGAATCAAAACAAGAAAACACAGACAAAAGTTATGTCAACAACATTTTTAAGTTTGGGCTTACAAGACCCAATTAATAAAGCTTTATTAGATTTAGGCTATGAAAAACCTACTGTAATTCAACAAAAAGCTATTCCGCAAATTATAAGTTCTACCGATGATTTAAAAGCTTTTGCTCAAACAGGTACAGGAAAAACAGCAGCATTTAGCTTACCAATAATTGAATTAGCCGACCAAAACAACAGTAATATACAAGCTATTATTTTATCGCCCACACGTGAATTAGCGGTTCAAATAGGTAAAAACATAGAAGACTTTTCCAAGTATTTACCTCAGTTAAAAGTAGTAACGGTTTACGGTGGTGCAAACATAGAAGAGCAGATAAAAAAACTAAAGCGTGGAGCTCATATAGTAGTAGGTACTCCAGGAAGAACAGTCGATTTAATAAAACGTCGTGTATTAAAGTTACAAAATGTGCAATGGTTGGTTTTAGATGAAGCTGATGAAATGCTTAATATGGGGTTTAAAGATGAATTAGATAAAATCTTAGTGGCAACTCCAGAAACTAAACAAACCTTATTATTTTCAGCAACGTTTCCTAAAGAAGTAGAGGCTATTGCTAAAAATTATATGACAAAGCCTATTGAAATTACTTCTGGCGAAAAAAATACAGGTTCTGATAATGTAAATCATGAATATTATTTGGTTACTGAAAAAACGCGTTATGCAGCGTTAAAGCGAATAACCGATTTACACCCTAATATATATGGAATTGTATTTTGTAGAACTCGAAGAGAAACCCAACAAGTTGCCAATAATTTAATAAAAGATGGTTATAATGCTGATGCGTTACATGGTGATTTGTCGCAATTACAACGCGATAGCATTATGGAAAAATTTCACGAAAAAAATATTCAAATTTTAGTTGCTACTGATGTGGCTGCTCGAGGTTTAGATGTAACTAATTTAACGCATGTTATTAATTATAAATTACCCGATCAAATAGAAAACTACACGCACCGTAGTGGGCGTACTGGTAGAGCTGGAAATAAAGGGGTTTCGATTGTTTTGGTAAGTAAAAAAGAACAATCAAGATTAAACGCTATTGAACGGATTATAAAAAAGAAATTTATACATCAACAAGTTCCGTCAGGAAAAGAAATTTGTCAAAATCAACTATTTTATTTAATAGATAAGGTAAAAAACATCGATGTTAACAATGAAGAAATTGTAACGTTTTTACCTAGTATTTACGAAAAATTAGAAGGTTTATCAAGAGAAGAACTAATACAAAAATTTGTATCGTTAGAGTTTAATACGTTTTTATCGTACTATACCAATGCACCTGATTTAAATAACTTATCTTCTTTTGGTAATTCGAGAGGTACTGCTTCGAGCGAAAATATGACTCGCTTTTTTATTAATATTGGTAGAAAAGACCGTTTAAACCCAGCTAAACTAATTGGGTTAATAAACGACCAAAATATTGGCGATAAAATCAATATTGGATCAATTGATATTTTAGATACGTTTTCTTTTTTCGAAATTGACAAAAACTTTGAAAAAGAAACACTAGCTGCTTTTAAAGCGAATGAACCTGATTTTAACGGTCGCTCTATTAATGTTGAAATTACTAAAACTGACCGATCTTCAGGAGGTAAAAAACGTAAAGGCGGAGTTAATACTGAAGGTTTTGGGCGTCGTAAGAACACTAAAACTACGACTAGTAGTAAAAGAAAATCAAAACTGTCTGAAAAGCCTAGCCGTAGTTTTAAAGACAAAAAAACAGGTGGATTTGGAAGAAGACGTAGAGCGAGATAACCTTTACTCTTTATAAGTAAATAACAGTATAAAAAATGCTTAATCATACAGATTAAGCATTTTTATATCTATCACTATTTTCAAGTAATAGAAAATCTAAAAACTAAATACTTTTTATTTTACGTAGTACTCTAAACTATCTAACTTTGCTCTCTTATTTTTTCGTAAAGAAGCACTAAAGATTTTAACAAGGCTACAGGCGTTGTTAAAATTTGATAATGATTTTGCCCAAACATTTGTGGTAAATAATACTTAGCTTGTGCTTCTATTGCTAAGGCATAAGAGTTAATATTTTTTGCATTTAACTCTCTTAAAGCTTGTTTTACATCGTTAATACCATAGCTGCCTTCATACTTATCATAATCGTTAGGTTTTCCGTCAGAAATTAAAAGTACCCACTTGTTTTTTGTATCTCTAGTTTCTAACAACGCTCCCGAATGACGTAAAGCAGCCCCTATTCTAGTATAACCGCATGGCTCTATCGCTCCTACTTTATTTTTTGCCGTATTCCAATCTTCATCAAAAGCTTTAATCGTGGTATAAGTACTGTGATTTCTTGTTTTAGAGTAAAAACAATTGATAGAAAAATCAATAGCATACTCGTTTAAAATTTCACCAAAAAGTATAGACACTTGTTTTTCTACATCAATAATTCTATTGCCATTAGCATAACCATCAGTAGATAAGCTAATATCTAATAAAAGTAATATAGAAATGTCTTTTTCTTTTTTACGTTTAGATAAATAGACTTTTTCTGAAGGTGTTTTTTTTGAATGTATATCAACAAATAAATCCGTTAAAGCATCTAAATCAAATTCTTCTCCTTGGGTTTGTTTTCTTATACGCTGATATTTATTATTTACATTACTTAACATTTTACGTAAACCTAATAAAATGGCTTTATTTTCTTTAATGGTTGTTTTGTAATACTGCGCATTAGATTTTAAAAGGTTAGTTGGGTATACTTTGCAAAAGTTTTCTTTATAGCTTTTTTTAGAAGCATTCCATTCGTCATATTCTAAATAATAGCCTTTGTTTTCTATAGCACTACTTTCTGATACGGTAGTGTTTTCGATAAAATCTGCTTGATATACAGAATGAGCCGTATCATCTACCCTAACGGTATACTTCATGGTTAAATCTTCAAGCGCATTGGCATGGTCGTCTAACGCATCATCTCCGTCAAAATCTTTAAAATTACCTCCAAACTCTTCTGCTGTTTCTACTTTTTCAAATTGATGTTGAATCACAGCATCTTCTTGTTGCTTTTTATCTACTTCTACAGATACAATTTCTTCTACAGCTGTTGCTTTTAAAATTGTTTTTACCTGTTCAGTTGCTGTTTTTACTTTATCTGTAAAATGCTGTAGTTGGTTTGTTGTGTTTTCTTCTGGTAAATTTTTCATCCATTTTCCATAAATAAAAGAAAAATCGGCAGGGTTTTTAGTGTCAGCTACATTGTTAAAATAGGTTATAAATTGATTGTAATATGTTTTTGTTATAGGAAATTCTTGAAATAATACCGTTAATACTTTTTGAGAAGTTTCTTGCGATTTTTGCTGTGATGTTTCTAAATTGTGTTCTATAGCATCGTTCCAATTTAAATTCATTTTTTTTTGCACAGCTAAGTATAAAACTCTAAATAAATAAAATGAACTGTTTTTTTCTAAAGTGTTAAAAAAAGTTATTGTTTTAGGTAAAAAAAAGTTATTGTTTTTATATCCTCCTTCTCGTTCAGCTTCATAAATAATAATAGGGTTACCAGTAATAGCTCTTGCTAAAATGGTAAGTCGAGGAGCCAACTCTGCTAACCTAGCTGCATGTGTTAAATTGTTTTCTTGCTGCTTTTTTTTGCGTTTAAAATAGTTAGCAAACTTGGTAAAAATATATTCATCTGGCTCAAACTCGAACATCCCATTAGGTTTTGTAATTATTTATAATACTTATAGTTAATTATATAGCCCTTTAAATCATTAAATCGCATAAATCTTTTAACGCAGTAGTTATTTCTATTTCATCAGACAAAGGCTCTACAATGGCAACATGTGTAGCAAGTCTTTTAGGTAAACCCGAAACAATAAGCTTAGCCGCATCTACTAACAATCGAGTAGATACGGTTTCTGTTAAACCTAATTCGGTTAAATTTCTAATTTTTGTAGCAATTTGAACCAATTTTTTAGCATCTGCCGTTAAAATACTGGTTTCGTTGGTTAAAATTTCTACTTCTGTTTTTTCTGTAGGATATTCAAAAGAAATGGCAACAAAGCGTTGTCTTGTAGATGGTTTTAGCTCTTTAAATCCTTTCTGATAACCTGGGTTAAATGAAGCTACTAACATAAAGTCTGGGTGTGCTTTTATGGTTATGCCCAACTTATCAATAAACAATTCTCTTCTGTGGTCTGTTAAAGAGTGAATAGCTACAATAACATCTGGACGGGCTTCAGCTACTTCATCTAAATATAAAATGGCACCTGTTTTTACCGCTAATGTTAATGGCCCATCTAGCCATACTGTTTCTGCCCCTTTAATAATATACCTGCCAATTAAATCGGTAGAAGAGGTTTCTTCATGGCAGCTTATCGTATTTAAATTTTTATCTAATTTATTTGCCATAAACTCTACAAAACGAGACTTTCCTGTTCCTGTCGGCCCTTTTAACAGTATGGGTAATTTTTGGCTATATGCGTGCTCAAAAACTTCTATTTCTCTGTAAATAGGTTTGTAATATGGTATACAAACAGTTTCTTTTATATCTTTTGTTACTTGCATGTTGTTGTAGGGTTTTTAATATTTCACTAATAAATTTTTTTATTACCTATTCCTTTGAAATTTTAATTCATAATTTATATAAAATACTCTTTTTTATTAAAATAAGCTATGCTTAGTAACATTAAAAGTTAAATTTAGCACTAACAAAATAGCTAGTACCCCAAAGTTGCATGTCTCTATTATGAGCCGTACCAATTTCATTAAACGTTTCTATATCTTTGACATTAAATAAATTTTTTGCCCCAACAGAAATGGCTAATCCGTTAGTGAAATTTTTTGATAAAGAAACATCTAAATTATTAAACGCTTCTCTTTCAGATTTTTTCAACACATCTTTTGAGGTTGTATTATCTTTTTCTATATAATTACCCTCTCTTTTACCATTGTATTTATAAAATACATTAAAGTTTGTGTTAATTGGTTTAATGTTATAGAAAATAGATGATGATGCACTTGGGGTGTATAAATAACCTCCAGAGTTAAATTCGTCGGTATATTCTAAATATCTACCTAAATAAGCTAAACCTAAATTTATTTCTAAGCGATCAGATGTTTTATAGGTAGCCTCTACAACATAGTTAATAGCTTTTGTTTTATTTAAATTGATATAATGTCTTTCAAAATTTACCAATTGGCTTAACCCTATTAAGTCGATTATTTTATTATAATAAATAGAGGGTTCTAATTTAAAAAATCCGCCATTTTCTAAATTTTTATTGTAGGTATAATTAAAATTAAAACTTTGTGAAGATTCTACTTTTAAATTTTCATTTCCTGTAAAAGTATACGTAAAAGGCCCATAGGTTGGCGACCAATTTAAATACAATTCTTTTATACTAGGCGCTCTATAACCTTTACCGTAGGCAAAACGTAAAATATTTTGACTATCAATAGCATATTTTACATTAAATGCAGGAGACCATAATGATTTAAAACTACTATTATAGGTATAGCGAATTGCTGGTTGAATTTCTAAATTAGTAATTAATTTGTAATTAATACTGGTATATGCAGAGGTGTTTTTTACACTTTGTTTGTCATTTAAAATTCTATTTCCTTCTGCGTAATCAGATTGTTGTTCAACACCAAAAGCATAATTTAGTTTTTTGTTATAATCACTTTTAGCGTATTGTACTTTAGCAAAAAAGGTGTCAAAATAATTTGCACTTGCATCGGGGTTATTAACAATTAAAGTACTGGTATTATCTGTTGGATTAAATTTGTATGAAGTGTCGTATCTGTCATAATCTAAATAAGATACCGTTGCGTCTAAGTAATGATTATTCGTAAATTTTCCTTGTAAATTAATCGAGTTATCCCATCGTCTAGTGGTATAATCGATATCAGTAGCGGTATTGCTTCTTGAACTAATTTCGCCTAAAGTGTAAACGTTTTCTTTAGAAAAATTACTAGACAAATTAAGTTTAAAATCGCCTATGTTTCTTATATACTTAACGTTTGTATTGTATAAATTTCTTTTAGGCCAATTTTGTTTTCTTGTATTATTATCATCGGTATTTATACCTTTAAAAAAATATGTGCCTGAATCTATTCTAAGTAAGTTTTTACCTGAGCTAAAACCAGCAGAACCATCTATTTTTACAGCATCTACACTTTCATAATATGTTTTTACTAGCCCCTCTATAGGTTTTGCTTGATTTTTTTTGGTAATTAAATTAATAACACCACCAATTGCATCGGTGCCATAGAATACAGAAACAGGTCCTCTAACAATTTCTATTCTTTCTATATTTTCTAAATTAATCTGATTTAGGTTTAACACCCCATTAACCCGACCAATTAGAGGAACACCATCAACTAATATTTTTATGTTCTCTTTTGATATTCCATCCATCTCTATACCAGCTCCAAAAGCAGAATTATAAGAAAGATCTACATTTAATTTATTTCTTAATAATTCTGTTAAGTTAGAAGCTTCACTAGCTTGAATAGCTTTTGAAGAAATTCGGGTTACTTTATAAACTACATTTCTTTCTGATTTTGGAGCATATTGAGCGGTTATAACCACTTCGTCTAATTCAATTGTTTTTGTAGAATCTTTCGCTATATTTTGACCAAAACTATAGGTGTAGCCTATTAATAAAATTAATGAGGTTATAATTAATTTCATGACTTTTAAATTTACAGTAAAAAATCTGGTAATTTTCAACTAGATTAAAACATCTTTAAAGAGGCGCAAACCTCTTTAAAGATGTTATGTTCATTTTAATAGATATCGTGTGTTGTATTGTAAATATTAAATTTACCTGTTGGGTTTTGTACCCAGTCACCTTCGATAATTTTTTTAACTTTTAAAGTTTTATCATTATAAATAACAATTGCACTTTTTTTACCAGAGAAATATGAAACCCAAACCTCATCACCTGCTTTATTATATTCGAAGTGTACAGCTCTACCATCTACCCCTTCTGGTTCTTCTATTGTTTTTACTAATTTTAATGTATTTACATCAAACACATCAACTGTAGAATTTAATTTTGGATCAGGATTTAAGGTTCTATCTACCCATAGGTGTTTCGATTTAGGGTGTGTTTTTACAAACAATGCTCCACCACCAACTCCTGGCGCTTTTATTTCTTTTACCACGGTCCATTGTCCTTTTCCTGGGTCTGTTTTTATAAACGAAAGTTTATTTTCTCCTAAATGAGAAGTAACCCATAAATGACCTAAACTATTTTTAATATTTGCCCCTCTTCCTGGGTGTGGTTTTATACCTGTTGGTATAATTTTTACTAATTTTTCGTTAGGCACATCTATAACAACAATTTTATTACTTGCGTTAGCAGCTACTAAGAAATAACGTCCTGTATAATCCCAACCACCATCATGTAAATATCTTGCTGTAGGAATTTCTGTAATTTTTGGTTTTTCAGGATTAGTATAGTTTACAATATCTACCATTCCTCTTTCTTTAATATTACAAATCCAAACAGGGTGTGTGTGTGAGGCAACAATTGATGCTACACGAGCTTCTTCTATATACTCTTTGTCACCATCACAAGCATTACCTGCAGTAGGGGTAACACTAATAGGTTCTAGTGTTTGTGCATTAAAAATTACTATATGACTAGGACTATAACCACCAAATACTAAATATTTATCTTCGTAACCTTTGTATTTAGAAACTTCTACAGAGCGAGAATCGAAACCTCCTTTAACTTCTGCTACAATAGTTGGTACTTTAGGGTAAGTATCAATCATTGTAATTTTACCATCTCTACCTACAGAGTATATATATCTACCAGAAGCAGAGGTTCTTAAAATATGTACTGCAAACCCCGTTTTTAATACGGCTAATTTTTCTTTAGTATCACCGTCTATAATAGCAACTTTACCAGCATCTCTCATAATTACTCCGAAGTAATTATTAATATTTCTATTATGTTGTGGTTTTGTAGGTCGATCTGCAACGGGTACAATTAGTTTCCAAGTTTCTCTAATTTTGTCTATACCAAATGGTGGAATTGCAGGAGGGTCAACTTGTAAAAAACGTGTTAACAATTCGATTTGACTATCTGTTAAAACGCCTTTCCATTCTGGCATTCCTGCAGGTGTACCATTTTCAATAAAAGCACGTAATCCTTCAGCCCCCAAAGCTTTTGTAGCTGCAAATTTTTTATCTCCATCTGGTAACAAAGATGGCCCTGTAGCTCCTTTTCTACTTGAACCATGGCATCCTGCGCAGTTAGCAAAATAAATTTGGCTAGCTTCTTTTATTTCAGCATCTGAAATTTTTATTCCTCCATTATTATCGGTCGTTTCAACCTTTTTTTTAGAATAATCGACACCTTTCTTCTTGTCGTTTTTACAACTACCCAATAGGGTAATTGCTACTAATATTACTAGTAATTTTATTGTTTTCATAATTTAAAATAATTTATTTTAGTTTTTAGTTGATATTTCTAATGCTTCATCAGTTGGCTTTCCATGTTTAAAAAAATCTATTATAAACAAAGCTACACCTACTGTAAATAATGTTGCGCATAAAAGTAACACTACAAAGTGAATACTAATTTCTTTTTGTACAACCATAAAATCTAACTTCATTTTTCGCTCTAAATACACTTGAGCTACACCTGCAACACCAAAGGCAACAGTCATTCCTAACATTCCAATATTAGACATCCAAAAAGCCATTCTTCCTATGGTGCTATCGTATAGTTTTCTACCTGTTAAATTTGGCAAACTATAGCTTATAATTGCAAATACAATCATAGCGTATGCTCCCCAAAATGCTAAATGTCCATGCATTGCGGTAACTAAGGTACCATGTGTGTAAAGGTTTGTTTGTGGTAGCGTATGAGCAAAACCTAACAACCCCGCACCAATAAAAGATACAATAGCTGAACCTAGGGTCCAATACAAAGCTAATGTGTTTGGATGTTTTTTTTCTCCTTTTCTATACATATTTACGGCAAATAAAGCCATAGCCATAAATGCTAAGGGTTCTAGTGCTGAAAAAATACCTCCTACAACTAACCAAATTTTATTAACTCCAATATAGTAGTAGTGGTGACCAGTACCTAAGACTCCTGATAAAAAGGTAAGCCCTACAATTACATACAACCATTTTTCTATTACTTCTCTATCTACACCTGTTAATTTAATTAATAAGAACGATAAAATACCTCCCATAATTAATTCCCATACACCCTCTACCCAAAGGTGAACAACCCACCAACGGAAAAAAGAATCTGTTACTTGACTATCGAAAGGCAACATACCGGGTAAGTATAATAATGCTGCAAATAATAGCCCCATAGAGAGCACTATTGCTGTAGTGGTTTTTCTTTTTCCTTTAAAAAGAGTAGTTAAAATTAAACCTAAAAACAATAATACATTTACAACTACTAAATAATCTAAGGGTCTAGGAATTTCTAAAAATTTGCGTCCTTCCCAATAGTTTAAGTGAAATCCTACAATAGCCACCACACCAACTAGCGCTAAACTTACTAATTGTACGTAAGCTAGTTTAACATTTACTAATTCGGTTTGAGCTTCTTCTGGAATAATATAGTACGCGGCACCCATAAAACCAGACAATAACCAAACTACTAATAAGTTAGTATGTACAGCTCTTGCTGTATTAAATGGGATAAATTCATGTAAATTATCAAATCCTATATGGGCAAAACCCATGATAAAACCGTATACAATTTGTAATGCTAATAAGAGCATAGATAATGCAAAAAACCAATATGCTACTTTTTGTGATTTATATTTCATAATGCTCTATTTTTATTTATTATTATCTTTTGCTAGTGGAGAAATTTTTCTGTCAACTCCTACAACTTCTCCAAATCCGTTTAAGTCAATTTTTCCAATCCACTTAAAAAATGCAACCACATCACTTGCCTGTTGATCAGTCATGTGATAAGCAACCATTTTTCTTCCGTGTGGTTGCCATGGAACGGGCGATTTAAGTATACTTTTAATAACTTCTTCTCCTTGGCCATCGTATCTTTTATTTAATCGATCGATAACTTTGGTAAGTTCTGGGGCATAATATGCTCCTTCCCCAAGTATTGTATGACATCCCATACAATTGTTTGATTCCCAGATTTTTTTACCTCTTACAACACTCTCGGTAATCTCTTTATAGTTGGTTTGATCATTTGACTTTGATAAAGAAAAAATTGTCAAACCAATAAAGGTGAGAAACGTTACAAAGGTTCCGCCTAAGAAAAATGTTTTAGCTTGTTTTTTTGATAACATGGTTAACTTATTTAATTAAATTTTTATAAAAGACCTTTTTATCTTTTATATAAGCAAATCTATAATATAACTATGTTTAGAAAAATGATATAAGTCATGAAAAGGATTTTTAAAAATCTTTTTTCTTAACTCTTATTTTCATAAACCAAACGGGAACTAACACCCATAAAAAAAGAAGTATGCCTGCTATAAATGCACCTAAATAAGTACCAAAGAATTGTCTAAACACAGCTCCTGTATAGCCTAATAAGGCCGAAATATCTAATTTTAATAAAATTAAAATTCTAGATAAGTCAATTGGGTTAAGCATTGTAGCAATGAGCGAAAATTTATCTAAAGGATAATCATTAAATAAGATTAGTGATATTAAAAAAACACCGTCGTAAATTACAGCTAAAAATAGCCACATTAAAATAGCGTATCCAAATCCTTTTATTTTATTTTCATTTTTTAAGGCAATATTATACGATATAGCAACAAAAATAAAATTTAAAAAAGACCCTGTAATTAATAACAAACTAAAATCAAAAATAGCAGAAGATTTAAAAATTCCATAGGCTAAAAAAGGGATACCTAATCCAAATACCAAACTTAACGTTAACGATAATGAAATGCCAATATATTGTCCAATAAATATTGTACTTCGCTTTATGGGTAAGGCTAATAAAAGCTCTGTAAATTCTTTTGAATTATAATAATACATAACACCAAAAATGGTTCCTATTAAAGGGGTTAATACTATAATAATATTCATTAATGTAATAATGGCTTTATTTACATTGTTGTTTAAAAATAAGAGTACAAAACCTAGCAACAAGTAAAATAAAAAATAAACGTAACTCCATCTGCTACGTAATAAATCATAAATACTATATTTTAATATTTTAAGCATTTTATTCTGATATTAAGTGAGCAATTGCCTTATTTAAGTCTTGTTTTTGGGTTCGTTCTTTTAAACTTTGTACAGAGCCTTTAAAGTATATTTTACCATCTAATAAAAAAATAATTTCATCGGCAATTTCATCAACAAAACTCATAATATGAGTAGTTATTAAAATAGTTTTTCCTTTTTCTTTTTCTTGATTAATACATTTTTTTAAATGAATTAAAGCTATTGGATCTAATCCTGTAGTTGGCTCGTCTAGTATAATTAAATCACTATCAAACATAAAGGTAAGTACCAAATTTACTTTTTGTTTTGTACCACCAGATAAGTTGCCTAATTTTTTATTTAAAAAGTTATTTAAGCCAAATAAATCGATAAGTTCTTGTTCGTTTGATTCTTTTGCCCGTAAATTTTTAACCATTTTTATCAGCTCAATAACGGTAAGATTTGAAGGAAAGTTTGCAATTTGTGGCAAGTAATTAATATCTTTTCTGTATTGGTATTTATTTAAAATACTTTTTTCTTGAAAAAGCAGTTCTCCTTTATTTGGTATTACCATACCCAACATACATTTAATTAAAGTGGTTTTTCCAGATCCGTTAGGTCCTAAAACAGCATAAATACCACTTTTATTAATGTTTAAGTTTAAATTTTCTAAAACGGTTAGTTTTCCAAACTTTTTATATAAATTTTTAATTGCTATCATTTATCCTTTTTATTAAAGGTTTTTTATCGATTAAATTATTTGGGGTAAATACCGGTGATACTTTTTCAGAAAAATTAATAATATCAATAAATAAGCTTCTTAAAAGCACTAAAGATTCTGGCGTTTGATTTACAATATACGAAAATAGTTTAACGGGTCTGTAAGGTACATCACCAACACCATCTTTATTTAAATCGTACCCCGTATATTCACTCCAAAAATTTTGTTCAAAACGGTTGTCGTTTAATTGGCTATTATATGATAAATCAAAAGCATTGTACAAAAAATCGTTTTTTGTAAATTCATTTTCATAGCATCCCCCACTAAACTTTAATGCCCAACCATTTCTAACAAAAATATTGTTTGTATAGGTTACCCTAGTACACGTTTCTACATTTATACCTATAGTGTTTTGTTCGAAAATATTATTTTTAATTTGTGCGTCGTAAATTTCTTTTAAAAGCAAACCGTAAGAAGCCATTCCCCAATTGTAATGAAAAATATTATCGCGCATTACAATAAATTTAGAAAACATTACCGCAACACCAGCACCATTATTTTTAAACTCGTTTTTAAAATAAGAATTGTGATTAGAAAACATAAAATGTAGTCCGTAACGAATATTGTTATGGCTATTATTTTCAGTAATCGTACTATTATTCACAAATTCGAAATAAATACCATCTCTTAACCCAGAAACCGTATTATTCTTTATTTTCATGTTAGAACAGTGCCATAAATGAATTCCGTTACCCGAATTTGCTTCATTATCTGCATGGCTTGTGATGATGTTATTTTCTATGTTTCCATAGTGCGATTTTTCTATAAGAAACCCAAAAAACACATTTTTTAACACTAAATTTTTTAAAACAAAATGATTGCTTTTAGACACTAATATTGCAGCAAAGTCTTTAGTATAACTATGCCCAACATTGATTAAGGTAACCCCTTCTATAGAGAAGTTATTGGCCGTAACTTTAATAATAGACTCTTTAAACTCACCATCAATTATAACCTCTTTTTCTCCAACAATGTGTATAGATTTGTTTAATATTGAAATA
The DNA here is from genome assembly GCF_041021355.1 of Tenacibaculum sp. UWU-22. Taxonomy (NCBI): domain Bacteria; kingdom Pseudomonadati; phylum Bacteroidota; class Flavobacteriia; order Flavobacteriales; family Flavobacteriaceae; genus Tenacibaculum; species Tenacibaculum sp. UWU-22. The sequence continues at coordinate 181,357 of NZ_JBFNGP010000004.1, forward strand.
TTATGCTCTTTGTAAATGCCTTTTTCAATAAAAATAGTATCGCCTTCTTTACAAATTTCAACCGCCTTTTTTATTGTTGTAATTCTAGCGTTTTTACCAACAATAATAGTTGTTGCATAGGTATTAAAAGAAAATATAAAAATAAAAAAGAGAAGTTTTTTAAACATCTTTATTTTTTAATGGCTGTTTTTATTTGTTGCCACGTATAAACGGCACCTCCTAATTTTTGTTGCATTTCTATTGCCGTATCAAGAGAGTTAAAAGCAGATAAATTTGCACCCATTGGGCTTTTAATTTTATCAGTAACCAAATACGAGGCTTCTTTTGCTTTTATAAGTACTGCTGGTTTTTGATAATCGGCAACTAAAATAAAGGCAAGGTCTTGTTCGTTATTTTTTTCGTTTAATTCATGTAACATACATTCAATAGAATCAAAAACGTAGCTTTTCCCTTTTTTTGTAACATATTCTGCTGCATGTGTTTTGTCAACAACAGTCATATCACAAAAATTACAATGGTTTACCCCGTATTTAATTTTTTGAGGAGCTATATTACAAGCCATAAGGGTAACTGAAAGAAAAGCAAAACAACTTATTTTATTTAAATAAGACATAACTGTATTTTTTATTAGTGATAAATTAATACTTACTGTTAAATTTAAGCAAGGTTTTTCCCTTTTGGAGGATAAAATTTAATAGCTAACAATACAAATATAACAGATAACCCTATAAAATAGACTGCAGTAGAAGGATACGAATATACTTGAAAGTTTAGCATTTGTTTAAAACCAAATAATGGAGGTTGGTATGCCATTAATTTTCCAGTAGTTTTATCGGTAATTTTTAAGATGGCATTGGGGTCTAAATTATGCCCGTAAACATATAACCAGTTATAAAAATCGAGTATTCCTATAATACCCGAAATAATTAATAATACAAGCCAATAAATGTAATATTTTCGTTTGCCGATAAATGTTGTTATAAGACCTAAAATTACAAGTACAACTATAACTATAGGGATTATAACAAACTCTTTAAATGGTTTTACTACCCCTTTTTCAACATTGGCTTTATATGGTAAATGTGCCATACCAATATAATGGTTCAATAAATCAATGTTTTTTACATCGTTAAATTGATTTCCATCAGCTAAGTGAGTAATGTATATTTTCATACCTAATGGTTCTGGATATTGAGGAGCCAAGAGTGTAATTTTCCACAAAGGAAAAACAAACGAAAATAGCAGTAAAAGACTACCAACCAACATAAATATTTTATCTTTTCTCATATCTGTAGATTTAAAACCAGCAGTAAAACACTGCTGGTTTTTTTTGGTTTTTTAAGCACTATTCTTCTGCATTAGGGGCTTCATCATCTAAAGTATACTTAATTGGCGTATTAGAGCCTTTAGGAGAAACTCTAACATAGCCTTGCATTTCTTGGTGCAATGCTGAACAGAAATCGGTACAATAAAATGGCCATACCCCTACTTCTTTGGGTTCCCAAACCGTAGTTGCTGTTCTACCAGGCATAATTAACACTTCAGAATTATCTGCTCCAATCATAGCAAAGCCATGGGGCACATCATAATCTTGTTCTAAGTTGGTGAGGTGAAAGAAAACTTTATCGCCGACTTTAACCCCTTCAATATTATCTGGTGAAAAGTGAGAACGAATCATGGTCATATACACATGTACCTCGTTTCCTTTTCTTACCACTTTAGTCTCTGCTTCACTTTTAACGGCATATGGATGTTTGTTTTCTTCTAATTTATAAATTTTTCTAGATTTTGAAGCTATTTTATCTGCAGCTATCCCCGCAGCATAGTGTGGTTCTCCAATTGTTGGGAAGTCTAACAATAACTCCATTTTATCTCCAGAAATATCAAATAACTGTGCAGATTGACATACTTCTGGCCCCGTTGGCAAATAACGGTCTTTGGTAATTTTATTCATAGCAACCAAGTATTTGTCATCTGGTTTTCTAGAATTTCCTCCGGGTATCATTAAGTGTCCTACAGAATAATATACTGGGTGTCTATCTATTACTTTTAAATCTTTAACATTCCATTTTACAACTTCTGATGAAATAAAGAAAGTGGTATAAGCATTTCCTCTTGTATCAAATTCTGTATGTAAAGGGCCTAAACCAGGTTGTTCTAACATTCCGTAGTTTACCGCATCAAATTTAATTATTGGAATACCGTATTTTTCTCCATCAAAAGCTTTATCATCAATTGCTTTTAGCATTTTTGAAAAAGAATGTACTGTCATTGCTGCAGCAAGTTTACCACTACCAATAATATACTCACCTGTTGGATCTACATCACAACCATGTGGCGATTTTGGTGTTGGTAAAAAGTAAATTGCCCCAGGAACATCTTGTGGGTTTACAACCAAAACTTCATCTTCCATTGTAGAAGTTGTCATGTGCTTGTTTTCATCCCAAACATTATGAGCATATTTTGTTTTTTCTTTATGTCCTTTTCCTTGTTTGATGTATTCTTCTATTTTTTTCCAGTTTACTGCTGCAATAAAATCTTTGTCGTTTTGTGAAGCATTTACTTCTAACAAAGAGTGCGCTTCTTCTGTGTTATACATTGAAAAGAAAAACCACCCATGAGATTTCCCTCTTCCTGGATGTGATAAATCATAGTCGAACCCTGGCATTCTTAATTGAAATGCAATGTTCATTTTACCCGTATCGGGATTAATTTTAATAAACGATAAAGAAGCTTTAAAGTTTCCTTTATAATCGCTAATAGGGATGTCTTTTTGAGGAATTGGCACAGAAAAACGAGTTCCTGCAACAACATACTCAGAGTTTTCTGTTACAAAAGCAGAACTGTGATTTCCTGCAGAGTTTGGCACCTCTATAATTTCTTCTGTTTCAAAAGTTTGCAAGCTAATTCTAGCTATTCTAGGGGTGTTATTTTCATTGATAAATATCCAACGCCCATCTAATTCACCGTTTGTTTGAGAAATATCTGGGTGGTGAGCATCTCCCCAAGGCACAAAACCATGAGAGGTATTTAACATAGGTTTTGTTTCTTCATTATAACCATATCCTTTTTCAGGATCTTGAGAAAATACAGGAATAACTCTAAACAACCTTCCTGATGGTAATCCGTAAACCGATAATTGTCCACTAAATCCACCAGAGATAAAAGCATAATATTCATCGTGCTTTCCAGGAGCAACGTACACTCTTTCAGCGGCATTACTAACTAATGCTCCGCCACTATTAGTGCTTTTTGAATTTTTGGGGCCAGTATTACAGCTAACCAAAAAAACAACAGCCGTTAAATAAGCAAATATTGATTTCATAGGTATAATTGTTAGATTTAATTTTTAGTTCTTAAATATTCTAATAAAGCTCTAGCCTCTTCTTTGGTTACTTGTTGGTTTGCCATTGGAGCACTATATTCTTGCAATAATTTTTTTGCAGTTTTATTTTTTTGAATCATTACTTCTGGATTTAAAATCATATTCATAATCCATTCAGGCGATTGTTTTTTAGTAACTCCTTTCAATGCAGGACCAATATATCGTTTGTCCATTTTATGACAAGCACTACATTTTATAGTAAAAAGATCTTTTCCTTTTTCTGCTAAGGCTTTGTCGATGTCTCCTAAAGTAACATTTTTTATAGGACCAACTCCCTTGTCTTGCATAGGATCTGCATTAACCTCTTCTTTTTTTACTTCCTTTTTTGTTTCTGTGGTTTTGTTTTTTTCTTTTTTACCATTATCACTTCCACAACTATACATAAATATAGATAAGGCTAAAACTGTTACTGTTACTACTTTAAATTTCATTTGATTTGATTTGATTATAGATTAATTTTCAGGTACTAAAACATCGTCAATAACGTGTATCCAACCGTTACTAACTTCTACTGTTTTTAAAATTTTTGTACCACCAACGTATATACCATCTTCTTTTTTTTCTACGGTTAAATACTTACCCGATGCCATATACAATTTACGTCCTTTTTTTGCCTCTTTGGTTAATTGTTTAATCGGATAATTTGCTGGAGCTACATGATTAATCAGAATATAAGCTAGTTTCGCTTTATTTTCTGGTTTTAAAAGATTTTCTACAGTACCTTCTGGCAATTTAGCAAAAGCACTGTTTTTAGGTGCAAATATGGTTAGAGGACCTGCATTTACAACGGCATCCTCTACACCAGCAGCTTTAATTGCTGTAACTAGCGTTTTAAAATCGTCAACAGATTCTGCTATTTGCAGTGCGTTTTTTTCTGAAACATTATCAACAACGGCTGATTGCCCTTTTTGATTTTCTTGATTTACTTCTGTTTTTGTAACATTTTGTGTTTGTTTTTTCTCTTGTTGCTGCTTACACGATGTTAAAAATAGTATTGATACAGAAATTAAAATTAGATGTAATTTTCTCATAATATGAATATTATAGTTTGTTTTGTAAAGATACGAAGTTATTTTTTTGTTAAAATATGATAATTGTCATAATAAAAGATAATTTTATCTTTTATATTTGAAAGAAATATTGACTATGTTTACTAGAGCCAGTAAAAACGGTATACGATCGGTACTATTCTTAGCTAATAACTCATCTGCCAAGAAAAAATTAGGAGCCAAATTTGTTGCAGAGAAACTAGAAATACCTGCTCCTTTTTTAGCTAAAATATTACAAAAGCTTTCTAAAAATGATATTATTTCGTCTGTAAAGGGACCACATGGAGGGTTTTATTTAAATAAAGAAAATACTCAAAAAACACTGTTAGATGTTATTCTTTGTATAGATCAATCTAATAAATTAGAAGAGTGTTTTTTAGGTCAGCTAGAATGTAATAATGAAAAACCTTGTGTAGTACATCATATTTATAAACCATTTAAAAAACAAATGCTATTAGAGGTTAAAACAAAAACTATCGCTGAGGTGGCAATACATTTTAAAAAAAACAGGTTAGATTATAACGATTTAACAGCTCCCTTTAAACCTTATTTACCAACAAACCAAACAAAAATAGTAGATGATGATGAATAATCCGTTTAAAATTTTTGTTTGGTTTGTTATCTATTAAAAAAATCGATGTTCTTTTTAAATATCTAGATCGTCTGCTAAAGTTTCATCTATATCTTCATTAAAATCTACATCATCAAAACTGCTTTCATCTTCTGCATAATCTTCCATGGTTTGTTCTAATCTAGAGCTGATTTTTACTAAATACACAGTGTCTTCTGTTCTTACTTCTACTGCTTTGATAGTATCGCCATTGGCATTTTTAAATGAAATAATATCACCATAATCGTATCCGTCTGGATATCGTTCGACTAATAAATCTAAGATGTCAGTGGTTAATTTGGCGTAATCTACAATAACTCGTTTCATTTGGGTAAATAATTTAACTTGAATATTTATTTTTTAATGTTTTTAATCTATATAAGTAACCGTTTGTCTGTTTAAATTTATGCTTTACATATTTAACAAATATGCAAAAATTAAAGGAGCAACAATAGTTGCATCACTTTCAATAATAAACTTAGGCGTATCAATATCTAATTTACCCCATGTTATTTTTTCATTGGGTACCGCACCAGAATATGAGCCATAACTTGTTGTTGAATCTGAAATTTGACAAAAATAATTCCAAAACGGGGTGTCTTCTCGTTCTAAATCTTGATATAACATTGGAACAACACAAATAGGAAAATCGCCAGCTATACCCCCTCCTATTTGAAAAAACCCAATACCATTATCTGAATTATCTGTGTACCAATTTGCTAAAAAAGTCATGTACTCTATTCCTGATTTCATTGTAGCCGCTTTTAGTTCTCCTTTTACTACATACGAAGCAAATATATTACCCATAGTGCTATCTTCCCATCCTGGAACTACAATCGGTAAGTTTTTTTCGGCAGCTGCGTACATCCAAGAATCTTTTAAATCAATTTCGTAATATTCTTCTAAAACGCCTGACAATAATAATTTATACATAAATTCATGCGGAAAATACCGTTCGCCTTCTTCTTCGGCTTCTTTCCAAATTTTGAAAATATGTTTTTGCAACCGTCTAAAAGCTTCTTCTTCTGGTATACACGTATCGGTAACACGATTTAATCCTTTTAATAATAAATCCCACTCATCTTGAGGAGTTAAATCACGATAGTTGGGCACTCTTTTATAATGAGAATGAGCCACTAAATTCATAATATCTTCTTCAAGGTTGGCGCCTGTACACGAAATAATATGTACCTTATCTTGACGAATCATTTCGGCAAAAATTTTACCTAATTCGGCTGTACTCATAGCACCAGCTAATGACACTAACATTTTAGAGCCTTGTTCTAATTGTGTTTCGTATCCTTTTGCGGCATCTACTAATGCCGCGGCATTAAAATGTAAAAAGTATTTTTCTATAAAATTGGTTATGGGTTTGTCCATGTTTTTATTTTTAAATCAATTTTTCAACAATTACTTGTACTAATTCAAAAAGAATTAAAATAATAATAATCCATTCTAACATACTACTGTACTTATGCTGTAATATGTCGTTAAATAAATCTAAATTTTCTTTAATTACATTTAAACTATTTTCAATTCCTTGATGGCGTTTTACAATATCTAGTTCGTCTTTTAATTTATAATCTAAATTAGATAAATCTTTATTGTTCCAAGCTACATCGGGTGAATCAAAAACAAATAAGTTCTCAGCAATGTTGTTTTTTAAATTCATCGTTCTTCCAATGAATTTTCGCATTTGAGTTTTAGAAAGTTTAAAGCTTCCTGTTTTTTCTAATTGCTTTGAATAAACTAATGTTTTATCGTGTAAATCAGATGTTTTGTTTACATAATTCATCAATGCTACTGATTGAGCTAAATTAAGCATAGTAATATGAGCTACATCATCATTTAATTCTTTTATTTGAATATTTCCGAAATCAACCTCTATCGTATCAGAAAAAGTTATCTTATATTTTTCTGAGGGCAAATTACTCATATTCGTTTCTTTTTTTGTTAAAAAAGAAACGGTTTGCTGTATTACTTTATCATCACAATTTATAAAAACAACACTTCCATAATCTTTGAGATAAATGTACGTGTTGTTTTTAATTTTATAAAGCAAAAAAGAGTGTTCTCTTTTTACTAAGTTATACGATTTAAATTGTTCGCGAATATTACTTAGTAAAATTCGTTTTTCAAGATGATATGCAATTGCTTTTAAGTGCATTTTAAAAATCGTCGTCGTCGTTTTTAAACTTAGCTAATTTACTAAAGGGTGAATTTTCGTCATCATCGTAATCTTCTTCATCTTCCATTTTAGAAGAAAATTTATAACTCAACATTTTATAGTATAATTTAGCCGCCAAAAAGTCAGATGATTTTTCATTTTCATTAGGGCACAATTCTACCATATCAAAACCCACCACATTTTTTTCGGTAAACACTTTCTTTAAAAATTCTAATGTTTCATAATAAAATAGCCCTCCTGGTTCTGGTGTTCCAGTACTAGGTAATAAAGAAGGGTCTATAGCATCTAAATCAAAGGTTATATATACATTACCTGTTAATTGGTCAATTACATCATCCATCCAATATTCGTTGACCGCCATGTCGTGCGCAAAAAATACTTTATCGGTATTCATTACTGTTTTTTCAGAGCTATCCATACTACGAATAGCTACTTGTACTAAGTTAGTATTTTGACTAGCTTCATATAAGGCGCAAGCATGGTTGTATGGGCTACCTTGGTATTGTTTACGTAAATCGGCATGGGCATCAATATGTAATACCGATAAGTTGTGAAAACACTCGTTAAAAGCACGAATAGTTCCGATAGAAATAGAGTGTTCACCCCCAAAAAGAGTTACAAATTTATTTCTATTAATATATTTTTTAGTTATTGAATGTACTGCTTCTACCATAGCTTGAGGAGAAGAATTTTCAGTAACCGCATCAGCTAAATAAATACCATTTTTATATACTTCGCTATCAGTTTCTATATCGTATAGCTCCATATTTTCTGAAGCATCTAAAAATGCATCAGGTCCCTTGTCAGCTCCTTTTTGCCAAGTACTCGTTCCGTCATAAGGAACAGGTATAAGTACTACTTTTGCTGTTTCTGGTTTTGCATATTGGTCAGGTATACCAGCATAATTCCTTTTTTTCATTTTTATTGTTTATTTATTTTTTTGTTTGTTCGTGATTTTTGATAATTAAAAGAGGCTTAAAATATAGTTATACCCCCTAACGAATCAAAATTATTATTTTTTTAATTATAGCCTAAAATAGATAAAAATTCTTCACTTTTTTGTTGTTCTTTAAATAGTTTAGTTACAACATCGCCTTTTTCATTTTTATCAATTAATATGTGTTTTGGTGCAGGAATAAGGCAGTGCTGTAATCCGCTAAACCCACCAATAGTTTCTTGGTAAGCTCCTGTATTAAAAAAACCAACATATAAAGGATTTTCTTTTTCATATACAGGCAAATAAATTCCGTTAATGTGTTGTTCAGAATTATAATAATCATCACTATCACAAGTTAACCCTCCCAACAGTACACGTTCGTATTTATGATTCCATTTATTTACAGGAAGCATAACAAAGCGTTTATTTATTGCCCAAGAATCGGGTAATGTGGTTATAAAAGATGAGTTAATCATATTCCATTTTTCACGATCATTTTGTTTTTTTTGGTACAAAACTTTATAAATAGCTCCGCCAGCTTCACCTACGGTAAAACTTCCAAATTCGGTAAAAATATTTGGCGCATCTACATTATTTACCTTGCAAGCAATGTTAATTTGATTAATAATTTCATCAACCATATACTCATAATCATATTGAAAGCCCAACGAATTTTTAATAGGAAACCCTCCACCAATATTTAAACTATTAAGCGTTGGGCACATTTTTTTAAGTTTAATGTAAACCGTTAAACATTTTAATAATTCGTTCCAATAGTATGCATTATCTTTAATACCCGTATTAATAAAAAAATGCAGCATCTTTAACTCCACTTGTGGGTTATTAGCGATTTCACGCTCGTAAAACGATACAATATTTTTGTATCCAATTCCTAAACGGCTAGTGTAAAATTCGAATTTAGGTTCTTCTTCTGAAGCAATACGTATTCCTACTTTAAATTTACTTTTAGTTTGATCTGTTAGTAAATTTAGTTCTTCATAATTATCAATAATCGGAATACAATTGGTGTGCCCTTGATCAATTAAACTAGCAATATTAGCAATGTATTGGTCGCGTTTAAAACCATTGCAAAGCACATAGGTATTATCGGTTATTTTACCTTCTTTTTTTAATGATTTTACGATGTCGATATCAAAGGCTGAAGACGTTTCGATATGTATATCATTCTTTAAAGCTTCATTTAAAACATATTTAAAATGTGAACTTTTGGTACAATAACTATAGTTATATGTTCCTTGGTAATTATGTTTTTTAATGGCTTTAGTAAACCATTGTTTTGCTCTATTAATATTTTCTGATATTTTGGGTAAATACGTAAATTTTAATGGCGTACCATATTGCTTTACTAACTCCATTAAATCAATATCATGAAAAAACAAGTTGTTGTTTTGTGTATGAAATTCAGCTTGTGGAAAATCAAATGTTTGCTCTATTAAATCTTTATATTTTGTATTCATTTTTTACTTTAGTTGATGTGTACGAAATACACAAAAAAATAACTAACTAAAAGACAGTTTGTATATCACTACCTTTTTTTTAATACATAACAAATAAGTTTATTGTTTGTAATTAAATTAAAACGGTTTAAACCTTAATAAAAATGAATATTAAACTCTTAGAGCTAAGCAATCACCACACTGTTTATAAAAATTCAGCGATAAAGAGTATTTTTGATGAGAAGGAGAAACCTTAATTTTTCCGTTGTGTTTCCAAAACACGAAATAGCTTTTAATCTCCTTATAAAAACTATTAACGAAATAAGTAAAACATAACATTTAACTTAATAATAAGATGTGGTAAATGTAAACTATTTTTTTTTATATCCATTTTTTTTTGATTTTTTTTACATCGCAAAAAACCAATTGTAATTTTAAAGTTTAGTTTTTTTTTATGTTTGTAAAAGTATTAGCTAATAACTTACTTTTTAAGCTTAATAATAATTTATGGCTCGGTTTATAATTAATCAAAAAAACACCAAGAATGTTATACCTGGAAGTCCTGTTTTTATAGGACAACAAAAACAAGCGACAATAAAAATTACGCTTATTGGGTACGATGTTGACAATTTTGTAGAAATTGAGCTACAAGATATAGCTCAAGCAACAAACTATTTTAAAAAGTATAAAAACTGCTGGATTAATATTGATGGATTACATGATGTAGAGTGTATCAAAAAAATTGGAATACAATTTAACTTACACACCCTAATTATTGAAGACATTGTACATACTGGGCAAAGACCTAAAGTTGAAATTGATGAAGATTATATTTTTACCATTATCAAAAAGATATTTTTTGACAAAGAAAAAAGAGAATTAGATTCAGAACAAATTTCATTGTACTTAACAAAAAATATACTGCTTACTTTTCAAGAAAAACAAGGAGATACTTTTGAATCGATTAGAGATAGAATTCGAACAAAAAAAGGGCGTATTAGAAGTAGTAGTATTGCCTATTTAAAATATTGTTTGTTAGATTTAATTGTCGATAATTATAATTTTTTAATAGAAGATTTTGGTAATAAAATAGAAGACTTAGAAGATAAAATACTATTACAACCTAATGCCAGTATTTTACAAACAATAAATAGTTATAAATTTGAACTCAATTATTTTAGAAAAACAATACGTCCTGTTTATGAGTCGTTTAGCAATTTTAAGGCATTTAAAACCAATCTTATAACTATCAAAGAACAACCTTTTTTTAACGATTTAAACGATTTAATACAACACACTTACGACGCTGTAGAAAATTACAAGAATATGCTCAACGATCAGCTCACCGTGTATTCAACGAATGTAAACAATCGATTAAATGATATTATGAAACTGCTAACTATATTTTCGGTAGTTTTTATACCCATTACCTTTATTGTAGGAGTTTATGGTACTAATTTTGAGTATATTCCAGAACTCACTTATAAAAAAGGTTATTTTGTAATGTGGGGCGTAATTGTATTTATTGCTGTTTTTATGGCAGGGTATTTTAAATACAAAAAGTGGTTTTAGCTAGCTTAAATTTATCGTATTATTCTTTTTGAGGTGGTGTGCCATAAATTTCTTCGTATACACTGTCAAAATTTGTGCGTAAATACGAGTTTAATTTTTTACGATAATCGTTTCGTAACCAATCTAAAAAGTTATGTGTGCTTTTAGAAATGCATTTAGAATATTTATGAATTCTATTATCAATATCGTTTCCTAATTTCTTTGCTAATAATAAAGCATCATAAACATCTTCGCTATTTTCTATACACATTTTAGCATGATGTACAATTGATTTCTCTAATACTTTTTTAGAAGTTTCACCAGCTGCAATAGTGGCTATATATACTTTTTTTACATCAAACTCAATATCTGTTGTCTTGGCAAAATCTTTCTTTAATTCGGCAGGAAACTCATATTTAAAATTACTTTCAATTTCTTCGTCCGATAAAATAGCATCGACATAATAATCAGGATGTCTAAACATTTTTTGCCAATCTAAATTAGCACTCCACGGCCCAAATCGATAAAAATTATTACCTAAGTCAATCACATCAAAAGACGATTTAGTAGGTAAAAATCGCGAACCACGACCAATCATTTGATAGTATAAGGTTAATGACTTAGTGGCTCTATTTAAAATAATTGACTCTATTGAAGGCTCATCAAACCCTGTTGTTAAAATACTTACTGACGTTATAATAGCATTAGGTGTTTTATTAAACCATTTTAAAATTAAATTCCGTTCTTTTTTAGTATTGGTGTTATCTAAATGGGCAATAGGGTATCCTGCTCTTTTAAAAGCGTGAAATACCTCTATAGAGGTATTAATACCATTATTAAAAATTAATGTTTTTTTACCTTTTGAGCGTTCTTCGTAAGCTGAAATTAACTTAGAAAGCATATCGGTATTTGTATATAAATCTTCAGACGATTTTACGGTATAATCACCATTAGCGCCTACTTCTAATGAAGTTAAGCCAACATTATAACTATAAATATTGGCTTTAGCTAAAAAATTATTTTCTATTAAACTAGCAATCGATTCACCAACAATTAGTTCTTGGTAGTTTTCGTGCATAGGCAACTTGTTATTCGAACTTAAAGGAGTAGCTGTAACCCCTAAAATAAACGAGCTGTCGAAAAATTTAAATAATTTGGTAAATGAGTTATAATGTGCCTCATCAACAATTACCAATCCAATATTTGAAATGTCTACTTTATTGTCATTTAACCTGTTTTTTAAGGTTTCTACCATAGCAACAAAACAACTATAATTGTCTTGGTCGTCTAACTTTGCAGTACTATTAATCACCTTATTTTCGACCTTAAATTCGTTAAGCATTTTAGAGGTTTGTTTACTTAACTCTATTCGGTGGGTGAGTACCAATACCTTTTTTTTGTAATATTTTAAATACTGCCTAACTATTTCAGAAAAAATTACTGTTTTACCACCCCCTGTAGGTAATTGGTAAAGCAAATGATAATTTTCAGGAGCATTTTCGAAGCTTTTAAAAATTTTATTTATGGCTTCTTTTTGATAATCGTAAAGTTGTTTTTCTGTAATAGCTTGTATATCCAAAAAAGTAAATTTTAAAGATGCAAAAATACGACTATTTAAGAGGTTATAAAAAAATTATGCGGTAAATTTAGCAAAGTCAATTTCTAAAATTTCATAATGTGATGCATGTGCTACTACATTCCCATTTTTTATAATTAGTATCTGAGGCGATTCGTGTATTACATTAAACGTATTACTTACTTCATTAGAAACACTTCTATAATTTAATAAATCTAAGTAGTATAGTTGAAAACCTTGTAATTCATTACTAAAATTGTTTTCCAATTGTTTTAAAACCATTCTACTTATAGCACATCTAGTAGAATGTTTAAAAATAATAACGGGTTTAGTTTCTGATTGCTGTTTAATAGTTGCTATTTCTTCTATAGAAGTGAATGAAATCCAGTTTATAATCGGAAGAACTTTCTTTTCTTGATTTTTGTTGTTTCTTAAAAATTTCATGATTAATCTATCTTTTTAGTGAGCCGTTTATAAAACAAAAAATGTTAAATTGTCAAAAAGTCAGTTAAAATAACTAAATTTAGACAAAATGACCGTTTTTATTTTGTATTTTTGAATGGTATTAAATTTGAAAAAGTAAAGGTATGAATTTTAATAATTACACTATAAAATCGCAAGAAACCATACAGCAAGCGCAACAGTTAGCGCAAAGTTATGGTCATAACCAAATAGAAAATGAACATATTTTTAAAGCATTGTTTTCAGTTGATGAAAATGTGTTACCATTTTTATTAAAAAAACTCAACGTAAATATTAACGTTGTACAGCAAATTTTAGATAAACAATTAGAAAGTTTTCCTAAAGTTTCTGGTGCAGACATTGTGCTTTCTCGTGAAGCCAGTAAAACTTTAACAGAAGCGTCTCTTATTGCAAAAAAAATGAATGATGAGTACGTTTCTATTGAGCATATAATTTTAGCTATTTTTAATTCAAAAAGTCAAATAGCGCAAGTTTTAAAAGACCAAGGTGTCACCGAAAAAAATTTAAAAGCCGCCATTGAAGAGTTACGAAAAGGTAATCGAGTAACCTCGCAAAGCGCTGAAGAGAACTATAATTCCTTAGATAAATATGCTAAAAATTTAAACAAATTAGCTCAAGACGGAAAACTAGATCCCGTAATTGGGCGCGATGAAGAAATTCGTCGATTGCTTCAAATTTTATCGCGCAGAACCAAAAACAACCCTATTTTAGTAGGTGAACCTGGTACTGGTAAAACAGCTATTGTTGAAGGATTGGCTCATAGAATTATTCGTGGCGATGTGCCTGAAAACTTAAAAAACAAGCAAATTTTCTCATTAGACATGGGAGCTTTAATAGCAGGTGCTAAATATAAAGGTGAATTTGAAGAACGTTTAAAATCTGTAATAAAAGAAGTAACCAAATCTAATGGAGATATCGTACTTTTTATTGATGAGATTCACACACTTGTAGGTGCTGGTGGCGGACAAGGAGCAATGGATGCCGCAAACATATTAAAACCCGCTTTAGCTCGTGGTGAATTACGTGCTATTGGAGCAACTACCCTAGACGAATATCAAAAATATTTTGAAAAAGACAAGGCTTTAGAGCGTCGTTTTCAAAAAGTTATGGTAAATGAACCCGATACCGAAAGCGCAATATCTATTTTACGTGGCATTAAAGATAAATATGAAGCTCACCATAAGGTACGAATTAAAGACGAAGCTATTATTGGTGCAGTTGAATTATCACAACGCTATATCACCAATCGATTTTTACCTGATAAAGCAATTGATTTAATGGATGAGGCTGCTTCTAAATTACGTATGGAAATTAATTCAAAACCTGAAGAATTAGATGTTTTGGATCGAAAAATTATGCAATTAGAAATTGAAATAGAAGCCATTAAACGTGAAAATGATGAAGCAAAACTAAATTCGTTAAATGCTGATTTAGCAAATTTAAAAGAAGAACGTAACGAAGTCAATGCTAAATGGCAATCAGAAAAAAGTGTGGTAGATAGTATTCAACAGCTAAAAACAGAAATAGAAAATTACAAATTAGAAGCCGACAAAGCTGAGCGAAATGGTGATTATGGAAAAGTTGCTGAATTGCGTTACGGTAAAATAAAAGAAAAACAAGAAGAATTAGATAAAAAACAAACCGAATTAGCTAATCAACAAGGAAATTCATTAATAAAAGAAGAAGTAACTTATGAAGATATTGCTGAAGTTGTAGCTAAATGGACAGGAATACCTGTAACCAAAATGATTCAATCTGAACGTGAAAAACTATTAATGCTAGAGGATGAATTGCACAAACGAGTTGTTGGACAAAACGAGGCTATAGAAGCTGTTTCAGATGCTGTTCGACGTTCTAGATCAGGATTACAAAACCCTAACAAACCCATTGGCAGTTTCTTGTTTTTAGGCACAACTGGGGTTGGTAAAACAGAACTTGCTAAAGCGTTAGCTCAATATTTGTTTGATGATGAAAATGCAATGACTCGTATTGATATGAGCGAATATCAAGAACGTCATGCGGTAAGCCGTTTAGTAGGAGCGCCTCCTGGATACGTAGGTTATGATGAAGGAGGACAATTAACCGAGGCTGTACGAAGAAAACCATACTCGGTAGTATTGTTAGACGAAATTGAAAAAGCTCACCCTGACACCTTTAATATTTTATTACAGGTATTAGACGAAGGTAGGTTAACCGACAACAAAGGTAGAGTTGCCGACTTTAAAAATACAATTATTATTATGACCTCTAATATGGGAAGCCATATTATTCAAGAGAAATTTGATAATTTTAAAGGCGACATACACACAGCGATGGAAACCGCTAAAACCGAAGTATTAGGTTTGTTAAAACAAACTATTCGACCAGAGTTTTTAAATAGAATTGATGACATTATCATGTTTACTCCATTATCAGAAGAAAACATTACAGAAATTGTAAAACTGCAATTAAATAATGTTAAAAAAATGCTCTTAGAACAGCATATAACTTTTGATGCTACTGATGAAGCAATTGCTTATTTAGCCAAAAAAGGTTATCAACCTGAATTTGGAGCTCGCCCAGTAAAACGAGTTATTCAAAAAGAAGTTTTAAATGAGTTGTCAAAAGAAATTTTAAAAGGTAAAATAACCTCTGACAGCATTGTTTTATTAGATGCTTTTGATGATAAATTGGTATTTAGAAATCAATCAGAATTAATTAAAAATTAAACTAAAACAAAAACAGTTTTAGTTACCTAAATATAAAAAACCTTATCAATATTTAAACATTGATAAGGTTTTTTGTTTTTTAAAATTTGACAAGTGTTTTTTTTATATTTGTAGCGTATGAACAAAACCTATTCTCTAGAAAATTTACCCTTAATTGCTAAAGAGGTAATACAAACAGCTAAACACAAAACACTACTCTTTTTTGGAGAAATGGGCGTTGGCAAAACCACATTAATAAAAGAGATTGGCAAACAATTGGGCATGATAGATGTTGCCCACTCTCCTACTTTTTCATTGGTAAACGAATACAAAACTACCGACAATCAAATTATTTACCATTTTGATTTTTATAGAATTGAAAACGAAGAAGAGGCTTATGACATTGGTATTGAAGACTATTTATACACCAATAACTGGTGTTTAGTTGAATGGCCAGAAAATGTAGAAAATTTACTACCTTTAGAAACTACAAAAATTATTATTTCAGTAACAGAAAATAACCAACGTAACATCCAACTTAAAAATCTATGAGTTTGTATTCACCATTTAGCAAGGAAGAATTGTTGCCCCAAACAGAAATGTTGGAAATAAAAAAGCAAAAAGGAAACTTATTTATAGGACTGCCAAAAGAAACATATTTTGAAGAAAAACGCATAAGTTTAACCCCCGACGCAGTAGCTACCCTAACTGCACAAGGTCATCGCGTAGTTGTAGAAACTGGGGCGGGCGATGGTGCAAACTTTACAGATAAAGAATACTCAGAAGCAGGCGCAAAGATATCATACGATGTAAAAGAAGCTTTTAGTTGTAATATTATTTTAAAAGTTGAACCTCCTTCTTTAAAAGAAATGGAAATGATAAACCCTCAAGCGGTTTTAATTTCGGCTTTACAACTAAAAACCCAAACAAAAAAGTATTTTGAAACCTTAGCCAAAAAACGAATTACCGCTATAGCCTTTGATTATATAAAAGATGAACACGGGGTGTATCCTATTGTAAAATCGTTAAGTGAAATTGCAGGAACAGCCTCTGTTTTAATAGCCTCTGAGCTGATGAGCAGTGTTAATCAAGGTAATGGATTATTATTAGGTAATATTGGCGGGGTACCCCCAACAGATATTGTTATTTTAGGTGCAGGAACTGTTGGTGAATTTGCCGCTCGTTGTGCTTTAGGCCTAGGTACACGAGTTAAAATTTTTGACAACTCAATTACTAAACTACGTAAACTTCAACATTGTTTTAACAGCCCTATTTACACCTCAACAATACAACCCAAAACATTAAAAAAAGCTTTAATGCGTTGCGATGTTGTTATTGGTGCGTTACGCGGCAAAGAACGCTCTCCTGTAGTGGTAAGCAAAGAGATGGTTCAAAAAATGAAAGAAGGGTCGGTTATTGTTGATGTTAGTATTGATCGTGGTGGCTGTTTTGAAACTTCAAAAATCACCACCCATAGTAAACCTGTTTATACAGAACACGGAGTTATACACTATTGCGTTCCTAACATTCCTTCTCGTTATGCACGAACCGCCTCGGTTTCTATTAGTAACATATTTACTTATTACTTGTTAAATATAGCTAATGAAGGGGGGTTTGAAAATGCTTGTCGTTATGATAAAAGTTTAAGAAATGGCATGTATTTTTATCACGGAATATTAACTAGCAAAACTGTAGCCGAATGGTTTAACCTTCCGTACAGAGATATTAATTTACTTATTTTATAAAAATGAAATTACTTAGGAGACTATTATTTTTCTTTATAGGTCTAGCCTTTGGTTGTCTAATTGTATACTTTTTTTGGAAACAAAAAAATGTATCTTTCGATTACGGAATGGATGCCCGAACACTTAAAACAATTAGAATAAAACAACGTATTTTTTCTGATGAAGCAAAACAAATAATGCTTTTAAATAAAATTGACACCGCTCAAATTTCTAGTATTTTAAAAAATGGAGATGTAAATTTTTCTAAAAGTAAACCGAGATTAAAACCTTGTGCTGAGTATTATATTACAGGAAAAGATAGTTTACAAAAAATTAATCTATACGTAAAACGCTGTAAAACAACTGCTACAATAGAAAAAATTATACTAAACAACAATTAGGTTAACAAACTTTATAGTGGTATTTATTATTTAAATACTTTAAAACCTCTCTACGCCATTAACAACAAACCTAGCCAAATTACCTAGGAACTTATAAAAAACTGTAAAGAGTGAAAAATCACATATACGAAATAACCGTTGAATGGACAGGTAATCAAGGAGAAGGTACACTGAGTTATCAATCATATAGCAGAAACCATCAAATTATAGCTGACGGAAAGTATGCTGAAATTAAGGGTTCATCTGACCCTTTGTTTTTAGGGGATAAAACGAGGTATAATCCAGAAGATCTATTTTTATCTTCCTTATCAGCCTGCCACATGCTTTGGTATTTACATTTATGCGCTACACATAAAATTGTGGTAACAGAATATCTAGACAATGCAATAGGTATTATGGAGAAAACTCAAAACGGAATTGAAAAATTTACTCAGGTTACCCTTAATCCAACGATAAAAATTACAGATAAAAATAAGATTAATCAAGCAACTCAATTACATATAGAAGCTAATAAAAAGTGCTTTATCGCTAATTCTTGTAATTTTAAAATCCATCATAAACCCACCATAATAGCTCAATAAAAAATGAGTGTTTCATCTTAATAAGCATCTACATCAATAATAAATTGAATCGATTTAAACTCTTTTATAGCTTGAAATGTATTGCGTATTTTTTTTAATTCCGTTTTTGTTTTTTCTAGCGACTGTTTAGGTTCAATTTTAATTACCATGTTTTTAAGATATTGATTTCTAATTCGCGAAATAGATGGTTCAGAAGGACCTAAAGCATTTTCTTTAAACACATTTTGTAACGCTTTTGCTAACCAATCAACACCTGTAGTAACCGTTATGTAATTTCTATGTTTTAATGTAATTTTAATTAGCCTATAATACGGTGGATAATGGTATTGCCAACGATCTTGAAGCTGTTGCTGATACATTTCTATATAATTTGTTGTAGATACTTGTTGTAAAATGGTATGGTATGGGTTATAGGTTTGAATAGCTACTTTACCTTGTTTTTTAACTCGCCCCGCCCTACCCGATACTTGAACCATAAGTTGATATGCACGTTCATGCGCTCTAAAATCAGGAAAATTTAGCAGTGTATCTGCATTTAAAACCCCTACCAATGAAACATTTTTAAAATCCAATCCTTTAGAAAGCATTTGTGTACCAACTAAAATGTCTATTTCTTGCGCTTCAAATGCTTCAATAATTTTTTGATAGCCGTATTTACCTCTAGTCGTATCTAAATCCATTCGCCCAATTGTATAATCTGGAAAAAGTTCATTTAATTCTGATTCAATTTGTTCGGTACCAAATCCTTTTGTATCTATAGTGTTACTACCACAAGCGTTACACGTGTTTACCATAGCACGTTGGTAATTGCAATAATGACACTTTAATTCTTTTTTAAATTTGTGATATGTTAAACTCACATCACAATTAGGGCATTGTGGCGATGTACCACAAGTAGTACATTCTACAACAGGCGAAAAACCTCTTCTATTTTGAAATAAAATCACCTGTTCTTTTTCAAGCAAAGCCTCATTAATAAGCTGTAACATCGTATCAGAAAAATGATTTGTCATTAATTTTTTTCGATGTTTTTCTTTAATGTCAATTAACTCAATTTTAGGCAATTGAACCCCTCCAAAACGCCGAGTAAGTGTAGCAAACCCATATTTTTGTTGAGTTGCATTAAAGTAACTTTCTACAGACGGGGTAGCAGACCCTAATAAGGTTTTTGCTTTTTGCATACCTCCTAAAACAATAGCGGCATCACGTGCATTATAACGTGGCGAAGGTTTAAACTGTTTATATGAAGTTTCGTGTTCTTCATCAATAATAATTAAACCTAAATTAGAAAAAGGTAAAAAAACAGCCGATCGGGTACCTAAAATAATTTGTGCTTTAGGTTTATTTGCCAAAAGGTTGTTCCACACTTCTACACGTTCGTGTATCGAGTATTTAGAATGAAATACTGAAATATAATTTCCAAAATAATTTTGTAAACGACTAATTATTTGAGTGGTTAAAGCTATCTCAGGTAATAAAAATAGTATTTGTTTGCCCATATCAATAACCTCTTGTATTAATTTTACATATACTTCGGTTTTTCCAGAACCCGTAACACCGTGTAATAGAGTTACATCTTTTTGTTGAAATGATTCTTTTATGGTAGCAAAAGCCTCTTCTTGAAATGTTGTTAATGCTTTTAACGACTTGGTATTGCCTTGGTATTGAATTCTATCAGTTTGTAAATAATAAAACTCAAAAATATTT
The DNA here is from genome assembly GCF_041021355.1 of Tenacibaculum sp. UWU-22. Lineage (NCBI taxonomy): Bacteria > Pseudomonadati > Bacteroidota > Flavobacteriia > Flavobacteriales > Flavobacteriaceae > Tenacibaculum > Tenacibaculum sp. UWU-22. The sequence continues at coordinate 201,693 of NZ_JBFNGP010000004.1, forward strand.
TTATCAACCAACGCTTTTAATACAGCCGAGGAAGCATTTGATTGGGCTTGTAAATCTTTGGCTTTTATGGGTTTTTTACTCGCTTTTAATTGAAAGTAGCTTAATATAACTTCTTTTTGTTTTTGCGCTCTCGAAACAGTTTTTAAAAGTTCTTGTAAAGCTTCATCTTTATGGTATGCACTATTAAGTTTTACATACTTTACTAGCTTGGGCTTATAGGTTTCGTATATTTTTTCTTCAACATATATTGCCGATTTTTTAAGCAATTCATCAATTACACGAAATACTTTTTTTTTCTCTAAAATATCAACTACTTGTTGAATTGTTAAATGCGATTGATGTTGTAATGCTTCAAAAATTAAAAATTCATCATCAGTTAAAGTATCCTCGTCTTTAAAATTTTTATGCTTATAAATTACTGTTTCGCTTTCTAATAAAAAAGCTGCTGGTAAAGCGGCTCTATATACCTCGCCTAACGAACACATATAATAATCAGAAATCCATTGCCAATGCTGTAGTTGCAATTCATTAACTATAGGGTGTTGGTCTAAAATTTGATAAATTTCTTTAGCTTCGTATACTGTTGGCGGAGTATTATGAATGGCAAAAACTAAAGCCGTATAAATTTTGTTTTTACCAAAAGAAACAGCAACACGCATTCCTTTTTTTATAAAATTTGCCTCTGATTTGTTTATCGAATAGGTAAACGTTTTTTGTATAGGAACCGGTAATATAACATCGATAAAATACTGAGACACTAGAATAAATTATTAAAAAGTAATGCAATCAAAATTACATAAAAATAATATATTCTTTCAAAATAAAAAGACTTCTATAAATTAATCTAAATCGGGTAATATAAAATCGTCAAGCACACTCTTTTTCGCCATCATTTTTTCTATTGCTTCTACTGTTTTAGGTGCTTCTTCTGATAAAACCTTAGGCGCACTATTGGTAATTAAAACATCATCTTCTATTCGAACACCGATACCCCACCATTTTTTATCGCAATTACTGCCTTTTGGTATATAAACCCCAGGCTCTACAGTAATTACCATATTGGGTTGTAAAGCGCCATAATTTGATAAATCATGTACATCTAAACCAATATGATGCGAAGTTCCGTGCGGAAAATATTTGTGTTTTTGATCTATTGATTTTATAATTCCTAAATCAAAAAGCCCTTGATTTATAATTTTTTTAGTCACTAGTTTAGTAGCCCAAAATAAATTTCCAGCCCTACAAGCCTCAATACCTGCCTTTTGAGCTTTTAACACTAAGTTATAAATTGCTTTTTGTTGCGCATTAAATTTTCCATTTGCAGGTATCGTACGTGTAACATCTGCCGTATAACCATGATATTCTGCTCCTACATCCATCAAAACCAAATTGTTACCAACCGTAGGTTTGTCGTTTTCAATATAATGCAATATACACCCATTATTTCCTGAACCTACAATTGACGGATATCCCTCAAATTCTGCTCCGTATTTTTTGTAAACAAATTCATGAATTCCTTGAATTTCGGTTTCGCTCATACCAGGCTGCATCGCTTTCATTGTTTCTATTTGACCTATTGCTGAAATTCGAATGGCCTTGGTTAATAGTTTTAATTCTTCTGGAGTTTTTATTTCTCGCATTCCAGCCAACTCATAAGGCAAAAAACCAACATCTATTTTTTTACTTAAACCCAAATCAACCTTAGGATTGTATTCTTTTTCATAAGGATTATTACTAGTTGGCTTAAAAATTGCCAAATTATAACCTGATTGTTTTTTAAAACTTTCTACCAAATCATATGTTTCAGCCTTATCTGAAATCGAATTTCGATAATCATCATTAAATTTTTCAACAAAAATTTTATCGAATTTTTTAAAATCAATATGGTCCGTTTCAAACTCTTCTGTTGTTTTTACAGTAGTAAAACCGAGTTCTTTTTTTGCACCTTCTACCCCTAATCGCTTACCATTCCACATTTCTCTCTCTTTATCTCTTCTTTGCACATATAAAACTTCATTAAATGTATTTCCGTTTGCACTAGTTTGCATATCAGCATATAAAACTAAAACGGCATTAGGCTCTCTATACCCTGTTAAATAATAAAAATTAGGATCTTGGTGAAACACATAATCTACATCATTAGACCGATTTCTAATAGGGTTTGCAAATATAACCGCTACTGAATTTTTTGGCATTTTAGCACGTAAAATATTTCGTCTTTCTCTATGAAAATCTTTCGATAAAAAATCAGTTGCTTGTTGCGAATAAATTTCAGAACAAACCAACAAGACACTAACTAGTATATATCTTAGAAAAACCATTTTTTATTAAAATTAAGCATAAGTTGTAAAAATAAAATTATTTTTTTTGAATAAAAAAAATTAACAAAAGATTAAAGTTCAAAAATCACTTATTTTTCAATATTTTAGCGCAATAAAAACCAACAAACTAAAACATGAAAAATACTGCTTTAACGCATATACACGAAGCTTTAGGAGCAAAACTAGTACCTTTTGCAGGGTATAACATGCCTGTGCAATACGAAGGGGTAAATATAGAACACGAAACCGTTAGAAATGGCGTGGGAGTATTCGATGTTAGCCATATGGGTGAATTTTTAATTGAAGGAGAAAATGCTTTAAGTTTAATACAAAAAGTAACATCTAACGATGCTTCTAAATTAAAAGTAGGAAGTGCTCAATACAGTTGTTTTCCTAATGAAAATAATGGAATTGTGGACGACTTAATTTGCTATCGCGTTAAAGAAAACACCTATTTATTAGTAGTAAATGCCTCTAATATAGAAAAAGATTGGAATTGGATTAATCAATATAACAAAGAGTTTGGAGCCGATTTAAAAGATTTATCTGAAAACTATTCGTTATTAGCTATTCAAGGTCCTAAAGCTGTTGAGGCTATGCAATCTTTAACTTCAATTGATTTAGCAGATATTGCCTTTTATAAATTTAAAATTGCCGACTTTGCAGGTATTGAACACGTTATTATTTCTGCTACGGGATATACGGGTTCGGGTGGATTTGAAATTTATTGTAAAAATAGTGAAGTAGAACAAGTTTGGAACAAAGTAATGGAAGCTGGTGCCGATTATGGTATAAAACCAATAGGATTAGCCGCCCGTGACACCCTTCGTTTAGAAATGGGGTATTGTTTATATGGTAATGATATTGACGACACCACCTCTCCTATTGAAGCAGGTTTAGGTTGGATAACAAAATTTACTAAAGATTTTGTAAATGCTAAAAATTTACTTAAACAAAAAAAGGAAGGGCCTCAGCGCAAATTAGTTGCTTTTGAATTAAACGAACGCGGAATTCCACGTAAAGATTACGATATTGTAGATGGCAACGGTATAACTATAGGTAAAGTTACCTCTGGTACCATGAGCCCAAGTTTAGGTAAAGGAATTGGCATGGGATATGTACCAATTATTTTTGCAGAAACAGGTACACAAATACACATTCAAATTCGCAAAAAAGCAATTCCTGCAACTATTGTAAAACTACCATTTTATAAAGGATAAAATTTTAAAGTAATCATTTATTTAAGGCTATTTAAAATACCATAATAAGGTTTTTAAATAGCCTTAATTTATAGTATAAATTAGCCGTTTTTTATCGGTTCATAAGATTTGCATCTTAGGCTATGTTATTTGGCAATAAAACAATAACTTTAACATCTAATACTTATTAATGAACGAATTAATTATATATATACTCATAGCTATTACTGCTCTTGTTATTGGGTTGCTTTTAGGAAACGTATTTACCAAATTAAAACTTACCCAACAAAAAATGGTTTTACAAGAGCGTAATACGGTATTAGCAGAAATACAAAAAACAGCCGAAAAAACCATTAACGAACTACAAAGCGAAATAAAGGTTGTACAAAACGATAAAGAAAATTTAATAAAAGTAAATACTCGACAAGATGCCGATTTAAAAAACTTACAAGTAAAGCTTGATGAAAATAAAGCCGAAGTAGAAAAATTACAGGAAAAATTTACCAAGGAATTTGAAAATTTAGCTAATAAAATTCTAGATGAAAAATCGACTAAATTCACTGCCCAAAACAAAGAAAATATACAAACCATTTTAAATCCGTTACAAGAAAAAATAAAAACATTTGAGAAAAAAGTTGAAGACAGTCAAAAAGAAAGTATTAGTATGCATTCGGCTTTAAAAGAGCAATTATTAGGGTTAAAAGAGTTAAATGCTCAAATGAGCAAAGAAACCATAAACCTAACTAAAGCCTTAAAAGGTGATAGTAAAACACAAGGTAATTGGGGCGAATTAGTGCTTGAAAGAGTTTTAGAAAAATCGGGGTTAGAAAAAGATCGAGAATATTTTGTTCAACAAAGTTTTACCTCTGCTGAAGGAAAAAGAATATTACCCGATGTGGTAATTTATTTACCCAATAGCAAAAAAATGATTATCGACTCTAAAGTGTCATTAACGGCATATGAGCAATATATAAACACCGATAACGAAACGGATAAAAAACATTTTCTAAAAGAACATCTTAATTCTTTAAAAAGACATGTTGAGCAATTATCAGAAAAAAAATACGAAACAATTTACGAAATAGAATCACCCGATTTTGTATTGCTATTTGTTCCTATAGAATCAGCTTTTGCAGTTGCCCTTAACGAAGACAATAACCTATACAACAAAGCCTTTGAAAAAAATATTGTAATTGTTACACCTACCACTTTATTAGCTACTTTACGTACTATTGACACCATGTGGAATAACGAAAAACAACAACGAAATGCTATTGAAATTGCCCGTCAAGCAGGCGCATTATACGATAAATTTGACGGGTTACTAAAAGATTTAATAGGTATTGGAAAAAAAATTGATGCCTCTAAAGCCGATTACAATGCCGCCATGAATAAGCTCGTTGAAGGAAAAGGAAACTTAATTACTAGTGTAGAAAAACTTAAAAAAATGGGCGCAAAAGCTAAAAAAGCACTACCTCAAAATATTATAGAAAGGGCTGTTGAAGATGATTAGAATAATGTTTTTAAATATAAAATAAATAAAAAAGACACTTAAGGTTATATAGCTTTAAGTGTCTTTTTTATTTATTTTATACCATATTAGGTAAGCATCCCGCCATCAACTGACAACGTTTGTCCTGTAATATACGAACTCATATCCGATGCTAAAAACACACAAGCATTAGCAATATCTTCTGGTGTTCCACCACGTTTTAAAGGAATTTCATTTCGCCATCCTTCAACTACTTTTTCATCAAGTTTTGCTGTCATTTCAGTTTCAATAAAACCAGGTGCTACCACATTACTTCTAATGTTTCTAGACCCTAGCTCTAAGGCAACAGACTTAGAAAAACCTAAGATACCAGCTTTTGATGCAGCATAATTTGCCTGTCCTGCATTTCCTTTTAAACCAACAACCGAACTCATATTTATAATTGAACCCGACCGTTGCTTCATCATTGGTCGTATAACTGCTTTTGTTAAATTAAAAACCGATTTTAAATTTACTTCTATTACTTTATCAAAATCATCTTCAGAAATGCGCATTAATAAATTGTCTTTAGTAATTCCTGCATTATTTATCAATACATCTACAGTTCCAAAAGCTTCAACCACATTTTTCACTAGCTCTTGAGCAGCCTCAAAATTTGCAGCATTTGATTGATATCCTTTTGCTTGAACACCTAAAGCTTTTAATTCATTTTCTAAAGCTGTAGCCGCCTCTACAGAAGAACTATATGTAAAAGCAACATGAGCCCCTTGCTTAGCAAATTCTAAGGCAATGCCTCTACCAATACCTCGAGTACCTCCTGTAATTATAACTGTTTTATTTTCTAATAATTTCATTTTAATAAATTTAATTTTAACGAGTATTTTTTAATGTTTTAATTTAATGATTTTTCAAATCAAGCAAACAACTCTTTATCATATCATCTGTTTTCAAAGAGAATTAACTTAAATGGGGTAAGCTAAAAATTAGCAGAAACAAATATACTATAAATTAAAAACTATCAAAGTAAAAAAGACACTCTCAAATTTATCATTTCTTTAAACAAAATTCGATATCTGTTAAATAATTGTGAAATATTCATCATTCCAGCAAAAAAGACACGAAAATAACATTTGTTGGCACGATGCTTGACAGTATAAAATCGATAACATATGATAACTTGTTTTTCATTATGTAAATTATTTGAGTTAGTTGATTAAAAAGGCTACCTGTTTAGGGTAGCCTTTTTATTTTTAGCTTAAAACGAAAAAAATAACCAAAAAAATTAGGCATTAACGTATCTTTGCCTACTTAAAATTAATGTAATGAGGTTGCATAGAAATTTAGTTTTTGCAGTAATTGATAGTCTTAGAGATATTTTTAATGAAGGAATATATGCCGATAAGGCAGTAGAGCAAGCACTTAAAAGAGATAAACGCTGGGGAGCTCGCGATCGAAAATTTGTCGCTGAAACGATATACGATATTGTACGTTGGAAACGATTATATGCAGAAATTGCCAATGTAAAAGCCCCTTTTTCTAGACCCGATTTATGGCGACTATTCTCTGTTTGGTGTGTATTAAGAGGTATTCCTTTACCAGATTGGAATCAAATAGAGCCCACCCCTACTCGAAGAATAAAAGGTAAATTTGACGAACTTTCTAAAATTAGAAAGTTTCGAGAATCTATACCTGATTGGATTGATGCGCTTGGAGCACAAGAACTTGGTGACGAAACTTGGACAAAAGAAATTGCCGCTCTTAACAAACAAGCCGAAGTTATTTTAAGAACAAACACTCTTAAAACAACCAAGCAAAATTTACAAAAACAATTAGCCTTAGAGGGTATTAAAACTGAATTTATTAAAGGGTATAATGATGCTCTTAAGCTGGTAGAACGAGCCAATGTTTTTAAAACCGAAGCATTTAAAAAAGGTTTTTTCGAAGTACAAGACGCTTCTTCTCAGCTAGTTGCTCCTTTTTTAGAGGTTAAACCTGGTTCAAAAGTAATTGATACCTGTGCAGGTGCGGGTGGCAAAACATTGCATTTGGCTTCTTTAATGGAAAATAAAGGACAAATTATTGCGATGGATATCTACGAGAGTAAACTAAAAAAACTTAAAGTTAGAGCCCGCCGAAATGACATACATAACATTGACACTAAAGTTATTGATTCTACCAAACCGATAAAAAAATTATACGGTAAAGCTGACAGTGTTTTAATTGATGCTCCGTGTTCTGGTTTAGGGGTTTTACGCAGAAACCCTGATAGTAAATGGAAATTGCAACCCGAATTTTTAGATACCATTCGCAATACCCAACAAACTGTACTACAGCAATACAGCAAAATGGTAAAACCTGGCGGAAAATTAGTTTATGCTACGTGTTCTATATTGCCTTCTGAAAATCAGCAACAAATAAATAAATTTTTAACCTCTGAAGCAGGCAAAGATTTTTCGTTAGTAAAAGATAATAAGGTATTTGCTCATATTTCTGGATTCGATGGTTTTTACATGGCTCTTTTACAAAAAAAGTAATACCTAAAAAGAAAACAAACGGTATTACACGCTATTTAAATACAAGAAAATAAACTATCTAAAAACACCTTGATAAATCTTTAAAATTTCGCTCTTTTCGTACTGCTATTTCACTGAAAAAAAGTAAATTTGTGCTTTCGAAAAACACTCAAAATCAACTGCGAAATGATTCATTTTTTTGGAAACGCAAGCAACATCGTTTTTGCCGTTCAAACAACAAAAGAATTACCACAAAAAACAATTTCTAAACTTACTTGGTTATTTGGTAACCAGCCTAAAATAAATACGGCGTCTATCGACGCCTTTTTTGTTGGCCCAAGAGCTGCCATGATTACTCCTTGGAGCACCAATGCTGTAGAAATTACCCAAAACATGGGTATTACTGATATTATTCGAATCGAAAAATTTAAAGCTGTAACAGGTGATTTTTCTGATTTTGACCCCATGATTTCGCAAAAATTCAAAGGCTTACATCAAAATACTTTTACTATTGATATTGAGCCCGAACCAATTTTAGAAATTGACAACATTGCTGCCTATAACGAACAGGAAGGATTAGCGTTAAGCAATGAAGAAATCACCTATTTAGAGCAAGTAGCCGCTAAAATTGGCAGAAAATTAACCGATAGTGAAGTCTTTGGGTTTTCACAAGTAAACTCAGAACACTGTCGCCATAAAATTTTTAACGGTACGTTTATAATTGATGATCAAGAAATGCCATCATCATTATTTAAACTTATCAAAGAAACGTCAAAACAAAATCCTAATGACATTGTTTCTGCCTATAAAGATAACGTGGCTTTTGTTAAAGGTCCAAAAATAGAACAGTTTGCTCCTAAAAGTGCTGACAAACCTGATTTTTACGAAACTAAAGAGTTCGAATCGGTTATCTCTTTAAAAGCCGAAACCCATAACTTTCCTACCACTGTTGAACCCTTTAATGGTGCTGCCACAGGTTCTGGAGGTGAAATTCGTGACAGATTGGCTGGTGGAAAAGGGTCATTACCTTTAGCAGGAACAGCTGTTTACATGACTTCGTATTCACGTTTAGAAAAAGACCGTCCATGGGAAAAGGCAATGGATGAACGAGAGTGGCTATACCAAACGCCTATGGATATTTTAATTAAAGCATCTAACGGAGCCTCTGATTTTGGTAATAAATTTGGACAACCATTAATTTGTGGATCGGTATTAACTTTTGAGCATAACGAGCAAAGCGACAATAAAAACACATCAGCTCGAAAACTTGGTTTTGATAAAGTAATTATGCAAGCAGGTGGAGTTGGATATGGCAAAAAAGACCAAGCCATTAAAGAAACCCCTCAAGAAGGTGACAAAATTGTTATTTTAGGAGGCGACAACTATCGCATTGGTATGGGAGGCGCAGCTGTTTCATCGGCAGATACTGGTGAATTTTCAACAGGAATAGAACTAAACGCTATACAACGTTCTAATCCTGAAATGCAAAAACGTGCTGCCAATGCTATTCGTGGCATGGTAGAAAGTAATGAAAATTATATTGTTTCAATTCACGATCACGGTGCAGGTGGTCATTTAAATTGCTTATCTGAATTGGTTGAAGATACTGGCGGAAAAATTGACTTAGATAAATTGCCTGTAGGAGACCCCACCTTATCAGACAAAGAAATTATAGGCAACGAATCGCAAGAACGTATGGGTTTAGTAATTGCCGAAAAACATATTAATACCCTACATAAAATTGCTGAACGCGAACGTTCTCCAATGTATACCGTTGGCGATGTAACAGGTGATCATCGTTTTACTTTTGAGTCTAAAACCAATGGTGACAAACCAATGGATTTAGATTTAAATGATATGTTTGGCAGTTCACCTAAAACAATTATAGTTGACAAAACGGTTGATAGAAATTACGCAGCAGTTAATTATTCAAAAGAAAATTTTAATACCTATTTAGCTCACGTTTTACAATTAGAAGCGGTTGCATGTAAAGATTGGTTAACCAATAAGGTAGACCGTTGTGTAGGCGGAAAGGTTGCTAAACAACAATGTGTTGGAGCATTACAACTACCATTAAACAACGTGGGGGTGATGGCCTTAGACTATAAAGGAAAAGAAGGAATTGCTACTACCATTGGGCACTCTCCTATTTCAAGCTTAATAGACCCTGAAGCAGGAAGTAAAAATTCGATTGCCGAAGCCTTAACCAACATTATATGGGCTCCATTAAAAAATGGTTTACAATCAGTGTCATTATCTGCTAACTGGATGTGGCCTTGTAAAAATGAAGGTGAAGATGCTCGTTTATACACTGCTGTAAAAGCAGTATCTGATTTTGCTATTGATTTAGGAATCAATATTCCTACAGGAAAAGATTCTTTATCAATGAAACAAAAATATCCAAATGAAGAAGTAATTTCTCCAGGCACTGTGGTTATTTCAGCCGCTGCAAACTGTAACGATATTACAAAAGTAATTGAACCCGTTTTACAGTTAAATAAAGGAGCTATTTATTATATTAATTTTTCACAAGATAACTTTAAATTAGGAGGCAGTTCGTTTGCTCAAATAGTAAACAAAATAGGTAACACTACGCCTAATATAACAAATAATACGTTTTTTAAATCTGCATTTAACATCGTACAAAACTTAATTAACAACGATAAAATTGTTGCTGGACACGATATTGCTTCTGGTGGGTTAATCACTACCTTATTAGAAATGTGTTTTGCTGATATAAATATAGGTGCTAACATAGATTTATCAACTCTGAATGAAGCAGATAGTATAAAACTATTATTTGCTGAAAATGCAGGAATTGTTTTTCAAGCGACAGATAACTCGGTAGAGCAAATTTTAACCAATAACAATATTGAATTCTTTAAAATTGGTTCAGTAATCGAGTCTGACCGATTAAATATTAAAAATGGTTCAGATATTTTTGCTTTATCAATTGCTGAATTAAGAGATACTTGGTATAAAACCTCGTATTTATTAGATAATAAACAAACTGCAAATGGATTAGCTAAAAACAGATTTGACAACTTTAAAAACCAACCTTTACAATACACTTTTCCATCTCATTTCACTGGAAAATTGGCTGATGTAATAAATATTAAAAACAAAACGCAATCAAGACCAAAAGCCGCCATTATTCGAGAAAAGGGTTCTAACTCTGAGCGCGAAATGGCAAATGCTATGTATTTAGCTGGTTTTGATGTAAAAGACGTACACATGACCGACTTAATATCGGGGCGTGAAACTTTAGAAGATATTCAATTTATTGGTGCCGTTGGTGGTTTTTCTAATTCCGACGTATTAGGTTCTGCTAAAGGATGGGCGGGTGCATTTTTATATAACGAAAAAGCTAATACCGCTTTAAAAAACTTTTTTGAGCGAGAAAACACCCTATCGGTAGGTATATGTAACGGGTGTCAACTATTTATGGAATTAGAATTAATTAATCCAGAACATACCGAACATGGAAAAATGTTATACAACGATTCTAATAAGCATGAAAGCTCGTTTACTTCAGTAAAAATTAAAGAAAACAACTCTGTTATGTTAGGTAATTTAGCAGGGACAGAACTAGGGGTTTGGATTTCTCATGGAGAGGGTAAATTTAGACTACCTGAAACAGAAGAAAATTACAATATTGTTGCTAAGTATAGTTATGAGGGGTACCCTAACAACCCTAATGGTTCCGATTATAATACAGCAATGTTATGTGATAAAACTGGACGCCATTTAGTAACAATGCCACACATAGAACGTTCAACTTTTCAGTGGAATTGGGCTCACTATCCAAAAAACCGACAAGACGAAGTTTCTCCTTGGTTAGAAGCTTTTGTTAATGCAAGAAAATGGATTGAAGAAAAAAATAAAAAAGCTTAAACTATAGCTATCACTATAGTTTAAGCTTTAAAAATAATTTAAAATTTCATAGAAATTTTACAATTTAAAACACGACCAGTCATATAATTAGGAATACCGTATTGCCGTTTAGAATAAGAATCACGAACCCATGTATTGGTAATTGCATTTTGCATATCAAATAAATTAAAAATTTCTAAACCTAATGTAAACTCTTTAAAACTATTAAAAAAGTTTATAGTGCTTTGTTTAGAGGCGTCTTTAAAAATATACGAAATACCCACATCTGCTCTACTGTAATCTTTTAACCTATTTTGGTACTGGTAAGAATCGGCATAAGCAGGTGCTCCTCCAGGCACTCCTGTATTGTAGACCAAATTTAAATGAGCTTTTAAATCTGGTAAATTAGGCACATAGTCTTGAAATAAAATTCCTAATTTTATACGTTGATCGGTAGGTCGAGCAATATAACCGCGATTATTGTTGTTTTCTTCTGTTTTTAAAAATCCTAAACTTACCCAACTATCATTACCAGGTACAAATTCGCCATTTAAACGAAGATCAATACCATAAGCATAAGCAACAGAGGTATTATCGGCTTTATAACGAATGCGAACATTATCAACTGTATAAGCATTAACATCAAACAAATTTTTATAATATGCCTCGGCGGTAAGTTTAAAAGGTCTTTCCCACATTGAAAAACTATAATCATTGCCCAATACCACATGAATCGATTTTTGTGCCTTTACTGCCAAATTTACATGCCCATTGTCATCTCTTAGTTCTTTATAAAAAGGTGGTTGCGAATACCATCCACCAGATATTCTAAAAAGCATATCTTTTTTCCAATCTGGTTTTATCGCAAATTGTGCTCGTGGACTAAAAATAAGTTGAGGTGTTGTGGTTAGCGTATTGTTAGTTACAACCCAACGTTGCGCCCTTGCACCTAAATTCATCCAAATTTGATGGTTTTTCCAATCTGTTTTTCTACTAAACTGAACAAATCCTGAAAGTCTATCAATAACTACTTGATTTGTTTTTCTAATATTTTTAAAGGGTTCTATAGGGCCTGTAAAAGGCTCATACGGTTGGTGATTTAGTATGTTTTTATTGGGTGGTCGAATAGCAAAACCAATCGAATCAATCATTTCCCATTCTCTAATTCTATCTTTATTATTTTCGTTTTGATATTTCACTCCAGCCTCCCATTGGTTGGTTCCATTTTTTAAAACTGCTCGTATTTGTACATTAGATATAAGGGCATCTAAATCATTACGAGCATGATTAAGTTGAGACCCTACTCCATTATAAAATTGTACTTCGCCAAAATTTTCAGAACCAACTGATGTATTAACTTCTCCGAGATTATATGACGCTGCAATATCAAAATATTCTTGTTCTTGAGTGTTAAAATTGGAAACTGTACTGATAATCTTTACATTTTCATTCACCTTAAAATCAGCCGATAAAGCTCCAAATAACGTTCGGTAAGTATCTTTTTCTTGCCCCTTATAAAACACAACAAGTTCTAACGGATTTACAAGAGTGCCAAAACGGGTTCTTCTAGTTAAGGGTTTGTAATTATAATCATTAACAGAGGTATTAGCTAAAAAGTTTAACGAAAATTGTTTATTAAATTTATACGATAAATAAGCCTGTAAATCAACAAATCGAGGTTTAAAATTTACTTCTGTTTGTTTATGGTTTACAAACAAACTATTGTTGCGATAACGAATACCTAAAATGGCGCTTAGCTTATTGTTAAACAATTGATTTTCTACAGTAGCACTTATACCTAATAAACTTAAATCTAATTGCGCCTTAAACTCGGTGGGTTTTCGATAGGTAATATCTAAAACCGATGACAATTTATCGCCATATTTCGATTGAAACCCACCTGCAGAAAAATTAATATTTTGTATTAAATGAGGGTTTATAAAACTAAGTCCTTCTTGTTGCCCTGACCGAATTAAAAATGGGCGATAAACTTCTATTCCGTTTACATATACTAAGTTTTCATCAAAATTACCCCCTCTAACATTGTATTGTGTACTTAATTCATTGGTGTTATTTACACCTGGAAGCGTCATTAATACATTTTCAACCCCTGCATTCGCTCCTATTAAATTAACTGCCTTTTTTACATCAATCTTGGTGATTCCTTGTGCTTCTTTTTCTTGATTTTTAATTAATATTTCTTTTAATTCTTTATTCTTAACAAGTAATACAGCATTAAAGTTAAATGTTCGCGTGCTTCTTGCCGTAAATTTTTGGGTAATTGTTTTATACGATAAATGGGTAAACGTTACTTTAACGGTTTTTAAAAGTGGAATTGTAAATTGATACTCCCCTTTTTTATTCGTTGTAGTACCTTGATCTAAATACGTTATAGCAACATTTTCTATAGGATTATTAAATTCATTTACAACTACGCCTTTTACTATAGCTGTTTTTTGCGAAAAAAGGGTTAGCGGTAATAATAAAAAAAATAATACACTATGTTTCAAAATACCTATTTTCTAAAAAACGTTACTGAAATATTTTTAGTATTTCCTACATTATCAGAAACCGCAAGTTTAAATACATGTTTGCTACCAACCAATTTTTTATCATTAAAATCATATGTTAAAATTCCTTTTTTATGGTTGTATTCCATTAAAACCCATTGATTATCAATAGTTGCTCTATAAATATCTATACCTGAATCTGAATCGGTTATTTTTACTTTCAAATTATTTAATTTCGACACCCATTGATTATTTTTAAAATTAACCAAAGTTATGGTTGGGCTTTGAGTATCTGATTTTAAAGTATAACTACCTAAGTTTTTAACTAACGTATACATAATGTTTTCTTTTTTTCGAGTAGTTACATAATATGAACTATTTTTTTTAGTTACGTTAGCAATATACAATTGTTTTTTTTGACTTTCTGAATAGTTAGAAACATCAAAGGTTAAAGTATAACTTTTATCTAAAGGAATTGTAGGTTCATGAATTTTAGCAATATTATCAGCGACTTCAAAATCTAAATAACAATCTTCATAAAATGTATTTTTAGGAAATGCCACTGTAACATTTTTTTGTTTAAACTTAGTAAAGTTTTTTGCCGTAATTTTATATGGCGTAGTATCTTTTGTTTTAAACAAAAGAGTAGTTTCTACTCCTTTAATGGGTATTTTTACAGTGGATGTGTTTCCTTTAAAATCTTTAGCTATAATTTCTACTTGATAACTAGCTCCATTTTCAATTTTTAATTTTCCGTTATTAATCAAGTTTTTATATATACTTAATTTATTACTGTTGGTTTTATAGGTTTTTTGTATTCGATTACGATATTTTGCAAAATACGAATAGTCTATTAACAAATTAATATACTTACTCTCTTGAAATGAAAAAGTTTCTACATTGTGATAATACATAGGTAATCCGTTAACTTTCATTTCTAAACTATAAATTCCGTTATGGTTTGGAGCGCCATTTAATTGATCAAAAACATCAACTCCAAAACCGATAACCCCACTTGCCATTATTCTATCTCCAACATAAGTATTATTACCTATATTTTTAATGGGTATAATTGTTTTTGTTGCTGTGCTATTAATACGAGCATCATTACTTAACGGATATACCATTAATTTCTTAAAAACAGGTGCCTTGGTGTCTGTTGGTTTTACACCAAAAAACATAGGGTTAATCACTTTTTCTGATTTGGTGTTTCTAATTTCAAAATGTAAATGAGGCCCGCCAGAACTTCCCGTATCGCCCGTATAAGCAATTACCTGCCCCTTCTTTATTCTAAATTTTTCTGGACCAAAAAAAAGGTTTCCTGTATCATAACTCTGTTTTCGATACTGAACTTTTTTAATATAGGCTTGAATGGGTGCTGCAAACCTACTTAAATGAGCATATACCGTTGTATAACCATTAGGGTGCGTAATGTAAAGCGCTTTTCCGTACCCCCATTGCGAAACTTTAATACGTGATATGTAACCATCTGCTGGAGCATATACTTTTAAACCCTCTTTACCTAATGTTTTAATATCTAACCCCGAATGAAAATGATTTGCACGCAATTCACCAAAAGTTCCAGCTAAAGTAATCGGTATTTTTAATGGGCTACTAAAATAATGTTGAGGATACTGTTGTTGACTGTATGTTAAAAGCGAAACGAATAAAAAAGCTAAAAATAAAAAGTACTTAAATTTTCTCATAATTATAGAACGAATGTAGTAAAAATGTACTAAAACTATACCAAAATTAGAAAGTTAATGTTGGGGTATTGAACAAAAAGAAAAAAATAGTTGTATATCTAAAACAGATTATTAACTTTGTTGTTATAGTTTATTCTTGAAATAACAATGAGTAATACTTTGAAAGCAATTCATTTACTGGAAGATAAGTTAAAAAACTTATTAACCAACTATGAATTTCTACAAAAAGAAAATAAGGCACTAGTTAAAAACAATACCGAATTACAGTTTTTATTACAAGAAAAAGAGCAACGATTAAATAAACAACAAGAACAATATGAGTTGTTGAAAGTTGCTAAAACTATAGAAGGTAGTAAAGAAAATACGAGAAATACAAAACTCAAGATAAATGCTTTAATTCGAGAGATTGATAAATGTATCATTCAATTGAGTAAGTAAAAAGTTCATTAGTAGTGGCAAAGTTAAAGGTAAATGTTGTAATTGCTGGCAGATCATATCCCTTAAGTGTAAACAATACACAAGAAGAAGAAGGAATGCGAAAAGCGGCAAAAAACATTAACGCATTAATTGCAAAATTTGAAGAAAATTATGCCGTTAATGATAAGCAAGATGTATTGGCTATGTGCGCTTTACAATTTGCTTCTAAAGCTGAAATAACTTCGCTACAAACAACCGAAACAACTACTGAAGCATTAGAAAAAATTAATAAATTAACCCAAATGGTTAGTTATTATTTAGAAAAATAAGTTCTTTAAAATAAAATTATATTACTGCCTACATTAATATATTGTTTGTTAAACTCAACACTATTCAATTAAAAAGGATAAGTCTTGATTAGGAAAGCAAGCCGAAGGTAACATTTTTGTTACCTTAAACGGATCCTTGATAAATCAGTTAGTCCTAAACTTGTTTTTTCGGAGTTTTTGAAACCCTATTAATGTAGGCTTTTTTTATACAAATAAATTAAAATCATGAATGGAATAATACTTCCTGTTTTAGCAGGAATACTAGGAGTAGGAATAGGTTTTTTTATTGCGAAAATGATAGAAAAATCAGCTGCAAATAAACTTATACAAGAAACACAAAAACAAGCAAACACAATATTAAAAGAAGCAAAGGTAGAGGCTGATGCCATTAAAAAAGATAAAATTTTACAAGCCAAAGAAAAATTTATAGAACTAAAGGCAGAGCATGAAAAAGTAATTCTTTCTCGCGAAAAAAAGATTGGCGAAGTAGAAAAGCGAACACGCGATAAAGAATCGCAAATATCTTCGCAACTCGATAAAAACAAAAAACTTAATCACGCTTTAGAACAAAAAGAAAATGACTTTAATAAAAAATTAGATTTTTTAGAAAAAAAAGAAACTGAGTTAAAAAAGAAACATAAACAACAGGTCGACCTATTAGAACAAATATCTGGTTTATCTGCCAATGAAGCAAAAACACAATTAGTAGCCTCATTAAAAGATGAAGCAAAAACCGATGCTATGGCTTACGTTCAAGAAATGGTAGAAGAAGCCAAACTTACTGCCGAACAAGAAGCCCGAAAAGTAGTATTAGGCACTATTCAAAGAGTAGGTATAGAACAAGCTATAGAAAACTGTGTATCTGTTTTTAACCTCGAATCTGACGATGTAAAAGGTAGAATTATTGGTCGCGAAGGGCGAAACATTCGTGCTTTAGAAGCTGCAACAGGAGTTGAAATTATTGTTGACGATACACCTGAAGCTATTATTCTTTCTTGTTTTGACCCTGTACGTAGAGAAATAGCTCGTTTATCCATGCATAAATTAGTTACCGATGGTAGAATTCATCCAGCTCGTATTGAAGAAGTGGTAAATAAAACCGAGAAACAAATTCAACAAGAAATTATTGAAGTTGGTAAACGTACTATTATTGACTTAGGAATTCACGGTTTACACCCTGAACTTATAAAAATTGTTGGACGAATGAAATACCGTTCTTCTTACGGTCAAAATTTATTACAACACTCACGCGAAGTTGCCAACCTTTGTGGTATTATGGCGGCAGAAATGGGTATTAATGCTAAAGCAGCTAAACGAGCAGGTTTACTTCATGATATTGGTAAAGTACCCGATACCGAAAGTGAACTACCTCATGCTTTACTAGGTATGCAATGGGCAGAAAAATTTGGTGAAAAACCAGATATTTGTAATGCTATTGGTGCTCACCACGACGAAATAGAAATGAAAAGTTTAATTGCTCCAATTGTACAAGTATGTGATGCTATTTCGGGGGCTAGACCCGGTGCACGCCGTCAAGTATTAGACAGCTATATACAACGTTTAAAAGATTTAGAAAATATTGCTTTTGAATTTAATGGTGTACAAAAAGCATATGCTATTCAAGCAGGTAGAGAATTACGAGTTATGGTTGAAAGCGGAAAAGTTAACGACACCAAAGCCGCTGAATTATCGTTTAACATCTCTCAAAAAATTCAAAACGATATGACATATCCTGGACAGGTAAAAGTTACCGTAATTCGAGAAACAAGAGCGGTAAATGTTGCCAAGTAAAAGCATCTAATTTAAATATTGAATACAATAACAATATAAAAAAAGCAGAAATCATAATTATGATTTCTGCTTTTTTTAGCTTTACAGTTTAGGTTAATTTATTAAGGCTTTACTTTTAAAAAGAAATAAGTATCTAATTAAAAGTAATGCATAAATAGGTAACAAACACCAACTAAACACTTGTATTTTTAATATCCATATCAATATCATTGCCACCAACATTATTAGTAATAACCCAATATATTTTTGTAACCATTGCGGTTTATTTTTCTTAAACAGTAAAAAACCAACTACCACATTAGGTGCAAATGCCCATAAAAAATTTAAATTATTTGGGGTGGCAGAATGAGAGGTAAAAAACCACATAAAAACAACAATAACCCCTACTATTCCTGTTAAAAAAAACAGCAAAAAATCAAACCATACTGTCTCTTTTTTGTTTTTATAATCGCGATAGGTAAAAAACAAACCCAGCACCAATAAAACAGTAAAAATTAAAAGCGGACTAATCGTATCGCTTTTAAGAGGTGGTTCTTTAAAATCTAAAATGGTACGTGATTCTTTAACCAATTTTTTAGGTTGATTTTCTATAAAAACCGTTGCATTTTTAAATGATTCATAAACGTATTTAGGCAAAAACATGTAAGCCATAGCTTCCACTTTTTTATCAAGCTTACAACCCGATATTAAATTAAGCCCTAAGCCCCCCCAAGTATTCCAATATACTTCTTGGTTCATTAACTGTCTAAGCGATTTATTTTGCTTGACAAAATCAGTCGAAAAAGTAACCTTGTCGCCTAATATCGAAGTAGTAACATCGCGCATTTTAGTAGCGCAATTATTAAAAAATGGATCGTATAGATAATTTGCATTTTCAGGCTTAGCGTTATTGTATAAATACATAAAAAACTGTTGCCGCTCTTGTTCAGTAAGATTTAAAACCTGCTCTTTAACCCAACGTTTATCTCTTGTATAATCTTCTTTAAAATATCGAAACGGATAGCCTACTAGCTTATAAATTAATTTTCCTTTAAAAAAATTGGTATAAAAATTAGGCGCATTAAAATCAAAGATTCCATAATTATAAATTAAATCTAAACCTAAAACAGGATCTTTTACTCGAATAGCAGAGTGCCCAAATTTTTCATAAAGTTTTTTACCTGGGCCAACTGTTACAATACTTATTTTCGAAAAAGTAGATAACTGTACCGTCTGGCTTACACTTATTTTTACAGATAAGAGTACTATACAAAATAAAAAATATTTTTTTTTCATCGAATTATGGTCTAAAGAAACTATAGTCTATTTTTAAAGAAAAAATGTTTGAATATAAGGCATTACCTATACTTCCAATATTTGTTAAGGCATAATCTAGCTGAATTCCTCGATATTTAAATCCAATCCCAAAATTAGGCTGTACCGAAAGTGATTTATTATTGTTAAATGTGGTGGTGTTTTGAAAATTACCAATTCCAACTCGCAAAAATGCAAAATTATCATAATTTAACTGAAACCCTAAAGCGGGATCAATACTTAAAATTTCGGTAGCAATAATGTCGTTTGTTTTAGCAAAACGCATGTTTAAATCAACTTCGGCAAGTAAGTTAAAAAATCGCCCTAGTTCAAATATTCTTGCTGCTCCTAATTGTAATTTAGGCTTGGTAATTTCAGTAGTTTGTGGTAAGTCTTGATTTTGATTAGCTACAGCATCTTTAATTTTTTCATATTCAACCTCATCGATATGCCAAGTATTAAAAGTGGTTGTAATATCTCTAACCATTAGCCCTAATTTCCATCTATTTTGTTCAAATTGAATACCTGCATCAAAACCAAATCCCCACGAAGTGGCAAACTCACCTATAATTCTTCTAATAATTTTTGCATTAGCACCAAAAGCTATATTCTTAAAAATTGATTTTCGAGCATAACCAAAGGTAACCGCATAATCGGCGGCAGAAAATAAACTAATATTATTGTAGTTTATATTTCCATCGCTATCAATAAGTTGTGTGGTATTTAAAATATCATCTACTCCAAATCTAATAAGTGAAAAACCAACCGCACTTTGCTCATCTATCGGCATTGCAAAAGCAGCATAATCATAATTAGCAATATTAGCAAAATACGATGCATGCATTAAGGCCCCTTGATAGTCTTGAACAGATAACAACCCTGCAGGATTCCAATAAACTGCATTTACATCATTCGTTGTAGCTACTACTGTTTTACTCATTGCTAAGGCTGCAGCATCTACCCCTATGTTTAAAAATTCGTTTGAATAATTACGAAAAGCTTGCCCATTTATATAAATAGAAAATAACAGTATAAATAAAGAAGTGACTTTTTTCAATTTAAAATAAATTAGAAAAACAAATATCTTAATTCTAATTAAAATAACCCTTGTTTTATGTATTTATTGTTTACCGATAAACAAGTTACGCCGTATCATATTTATTTAAAGTAACACGAATAGTTTTATAAAAATATTTTTTATTGTTTATGTAAAAAAAAAATATTAAGTTTATGCAATTATTATTTACACAACTTACATTTTAGTTATATATCAAAAAATAGAATTAAATTTTACTTATAATAAAATTTAATTTTGTTTGTGTTTTTTTATGATATGATTGTTTGTTAAACAACATTATAAAAAACTATATATAACAAGAACTAATGTTAATTGTAAGTGTGGTAATTGTTTCTTATCAGTCAGTATCTGACAATCAGTCTCAAACATTCTTTTACAATTAAAACATAATCGTTATAGAAGTTCTAGAACCTGCTCTATAAGAATTATTTAGTAAACAAAAATGGAAAAAATTGCTTTTTGTAAGTGCACAGAAAATAAATTGAATGCATAAAATAAATCGACTTACAAAGAAAATTTTTACTCAAACTAAAAAATAAGCTAGTTTAATCATATTTGATAAAAATTAGCTGAAAAATAGTAAGCCTTATTACAATGTTTATGAAATAAGGATAACTGAAACCATTAAAATTTTTTTATGTCAAACCAATTAATCAAAAAAAACTATGAAAAAAGCAGTCTTATTAATTACATTATCTTTTCTGTTTATCACTTGTAGTAGCAATAAAAAACAGAATCCAACAGCAGAATCCAATGATAACGCTATCAAATTATATCATGGTGGTGACATCATAACCATGGAGGGAGAAGAGCCACAATACGTAGAGGCTATTGTTACAGACAATGATAAAATAGCTTTTGTAGGCACCTTAAAAGATGCGGAGAGTAAATACCCTAAAGCCTCTAAGAAAAACCTCTACGGGCACACCTTGCTTCCTGCATTTATTGACGGACATGGACACATGATGCAAACAGCCGTTTTAGGGAGTATGATGGCGAATATTATGCCTCCGCCTGATGGATCGGTAAAGAATTTTGACAAATTAATTCAAGTGATGAATGATTGGAAAAACACTGATGATGGTAAATCTTTTATCAAAGAAACAGGATGGATAGTGGGAAATGGATATGATGATTCTCAATTAGATGAAAAAGACCACCCAACCGCTGACATTTTAGACAAAATTAGTACCGATGTTCCTGTATTAGTGCTTCACCAATCTGGTCATCTATCGTCTATCAATCATAAGGCTATGGAGGTTTTAGGGCTCAATGAAAACACCCCTAACCCTTCAGGAGGTCATAGACGTAAATTACCTGATGGAAAATTGAGTGGAGTGTTAGAAGAAAATGCGAACATCCCAGTCATACTTACTGTCATTGGCAAGATATCAACAGATTTTATGCTAGATAAAGCGATGATGGTTCAAAACAAATATATGAGCTATGGTTACCTTACGGTACAAGATGGACGTACCGCTCCTCAAGAATTAGTTTGGTTAAAAGCCATGGCAGACCAAAAGAAATTTGTTGTAGAAGTAGCCGCCTATCCCGATATGACTATGAGCCCAGATGAAAAATTAGTGGATTATATCTATCCTAATAAAGCTTATGTAAACAATTTTAGAATAGCTGGGGTGAAACTTACATTAGATGGTTCTCCACAAGGGAAAACGGCATGGTTGACCCACGCTTACCATACACCTCCTACTGGAGAAGACCATACCTATGCTGGTAGACCGATTATGAGCGATGAAAAATCTATAGCATATGTGAAGAGAGCCTTTAAAAACAAATGGCAAATACTTTGTCATACCAATGGAGATGCTGCTACTGACCAATACATGCGTTCAATCAAAGCTGCACAAGAAGAGTTTGGTTACGATGATCATCGTACAGTAATTGTTCATGGACAAACGATGAGAGAAGACCAGTTAAAAACCGCTGCCGACTTAGGTTGTTATATTACCTTTTATCCTGCACACACCTTCTATTGGGGCGATTGGCATGTAGAGTCGGTATTAGGTCACCCTCGAGCTGATTACATATCTCCTACCCACGATGCCGTTTATAAATATGGTATCAATATTACTTCGCACCACGATTCACCTGTAATACCTTGTAACTCGATGCGTGTACTCGATGCTACCGTAAATAGAGTAACAAGAAGCGGATATGTGTTAGGCCCAGACCAAAGATTGACCGTGTTTGATGGATTAAGAACCCTAACCATATGGGCTGCGAACCAGTATTTTGAAGAAAACAAAAAAGGAACATTATCTGTGGGTAAAGTTGCCGACTTGGTAATTTTAGATAAAAATCCATTAAAAGTAGATCCTTTAAAAATACACACTATTACCATAGATGAGTCTATCAAAAAAGGGAGAAGCGTGTATAAAAAAAATAAGTAATTCCTTTTAATACAAACAAAAGAAAGGATGAGCAATAAAGATTGGGGAGCTCCTTTTTCGGAGTTTTTATAAAACCGGATAGCTCTAAAAGAGCTTCCCTATTTTCAATTGAGTAAAAATTATTTTAAAATAATATAAATACCAAATAACATCTAAACTACTAATCATTACAAAAACCCTAAACCATGAAAAAATTATTAATAATTCTTCCTATTTTACTATTGTTTATCACTTGTAATAGCAATAAAAAACAGAATTCAACAACAGAATCCAATGATAACGCTATCAAATTATATCATGGTGGTGACATCATAACCATGGAGGGAGAAGAGCCACAATACGTAGAGGCTATCGTTACAGACAATGACAAAATAGCTTTTGTAGGCACCTTAAAAGATGCGGAGAGTAAATACCCTAAAGCCTCTAAGAAAAACCTCAATGGGAAGACCATGTTTCCAGCGTTTATCGATGGTCATAGTCATTTCGTGCAAAATGCCATAATGGGGATGCTGGCTAATATTATGCCTCCTCCTGATGGCCCTGGAACTAATTTTGACGAAATTGTTCGTGTTATAACTGAATGGAAAAATTCCGATTTAGGTAAAAATTTTATTAAACATACTGGTTGGATTTTAGCGAACGGTTACGATGATTCTCAACTTGAAGAACGAGACCATCCAACGGCAGATGTATTGGATAAAATTAGTACGGAATATCCTGTTATGGTTATTCACCAATCAGGGCACATCACCTCTATAAATCATAAAGCTATGGAAGTGTTGGGTCTCACTAAAGACAGCAAGGATCCAGATGGAGGTCATAGAAGGAAGGGGGCTGATGGAGAATTGACTGGTGTACTTGAAGAGAATGCCTCGATTGCAGCTGAAATGCAAGCTATGGGAAAACTCTCTCCTGAATTCTTAATGGATGCCGCTGTAAGTAATCAGGAAAAATACGCACAAAATGGTTATACTACCATTCAAGATGGTCGATCTTCTCCTATTGAGTTAAATGTACTTACAGCACTGGCAAAACAAAACAAATACTATTTAGATGTAGTTGCCTACCCAGACATAAATATGACTAAAGTGGAGGATTTTAAACCTTATATTTACCCTGATCACGCCTATAAAAATCACTTTAGAGTAGGAGGAATAAAACTCTCTTTGGATGGCTCTCCACAAGGGAAGACGGCATGGCTAACTAAGCACTATCATATACCTCCTACTGGAAAATCAAGGGATTATAAAGGGTTTCCACACATGTCAGACCAAGAGGCAACTGACTTAGTGAAACTTGCCTACAAAAACCGATGGCAAATACTTAGTCATACGAATGGTGATGCTGCGGCTGACCAATACTTAAAAGCGATTGAGGCAGCCCAAGCAGAATTTGGGTATGATGATCCGAGAACGGTCCTTGTCCATGGACAAATAATGCGTAAAGAGCAAGTACAACGAGCGGCTGATGATGGTGTATATATTACTTTTTATCCTGCACATACATTTTATTGGGGCGATTGGCATTTAGAGTCAGTATTAGGACATCCACGTGCCGATTATATTTCTCCTTGTCGTGATGCCATTGATGCGGGTATAAATATCACATCTCATAGTGATGCACCTGTAGTTCCACCCAATGCGATGAGGATGGTAGATGCACCCGTAAATAGAGTCACACGTAGTGGGTATGTTCTTGGTCCAGACCAACGCATTACCGTCTATGAAGGTATGCAATCCTTGACAATTTGGGCTGCCAATCAATATTTTGAAGAACACCGCAAAGGTACTTTATCGGTGGGTAAACTGGCAGATTTGGTTATTTTAAACCAAAACCCTTTTAAGGTAGATCCATTGAAATTACATACTATCACCGTTTCTGAAACTATCAAAGAGGGAAAAACAGTATATAAAAGTAGTAAGTAATTCCTTTTAACACAAACAAAATAAAGGATGAGCAATAAAGATTGGGGGAGCTCCTTTTTCGGAGTTTTTATAAAATCGGATAGCTCCTTTGGAACTATCCGATTTTCAATTGAGTAAAAATTATTTTAAAATAATATAAATACCAAATAACATCTAAACCACAAATCATTGCAAAAACCCTAACTCATGAAAAAATTATTAATAATTCTTACCACTTTACTATTGCTTATTGCCTGTGGTGGGAATAAAAAACAAATAGCAACCGCAGAACCCTATGTATTACGACAAACTCTCTTCCATAATGGAGATATTATCACCATGGAAGGAGAAGAACCTCAATATGTAGAAGCGGTAGTACAACAAGAAGGCAAAATCGTTTTTGTTGGCGATTTGAAAACCGCCGAGAAAAAATACCCCAATGCCACTAAGAAAAACCTACATGGCAAAACAATGCTTCCGGGCTTTGTAGATGGACACGGACACTTTGTAAGTGCAGGACAAACCACTCTATTTGCCAATGTAATGCCCCCACCAGATGGTCCAGGAAAGAATTTTGACGAATTGGTACAAACCGTAAAAGATTGGATGGAAACCGATAACGGAAAATTTATCATACAAAAATACGGTTGGGTAGTAGCCAATGGGTATGACGACTCTCAATTGGATGAAAAAACGCATCCAACCAAAGAGGTGTTAGATAAAATCACTACCGAATACCCTGTAATATTTATGCACCAATCGGGTCATTTAGCCGCTTTTAACTCAAAAGGGATAGAAGCTTCTGGTTATACCAAAGACACCCCAGACCCTAAAGGAGGGCATATTCAAAGAGAGGATGATGGCTCTCCCAATGGAGTATTAGAAGAAGAGGCCTATTTTCAATTCTTTTTACCCATAAATACTGCAAAAACAGACGATGAAGTAAAGAAAAAGTCGGTATTAGCTGCACTTAAATTATATGCTTCCAATGGATATACTACTGTACAAGATGGTAGAAGTACTCCAGACCAAACAGGAGCTTTGGAAAATGCTGCGGAGGCAAACGAATTATACCTTGATGTAGTAGCTTATCCTGATATTGTATGGAATCAACAAGCTGCGGAAGGCAAGTATTACAAAGCAGACCATACCTATTACAATCATTATCGTGTAGGGGGAGTAAAACTATCGTTAGATGGTTCTCCGCAAGGAAAAACTGCTTGGCTTACCAAGCCCTACTTTCACCCTCCACATGGACAACATGCCGACTATAGGGGGTTTCCACAACATACGGACGAAGAAGTAGAAGAGTATGTAAAAACAGCTTACAAAAACCACTGGCAAATACTTTGTCATAACAATGGTGATGCTGCGATGGATCAATATATCAATGCGGTAGAAGCCGCCCAAAAAGAATTTGGCTACGACGACCCTCGCACAGTAATTATTCACGGACAAACCATGCGAAAAGATCAAGTACAAAGGGTTGCTAAAAACAGACTTTTTGTTTCCTATTATCCGTCGCATACCTTCTATTGGGGTGATTGGCATTTGGAATCGGTTTTAGGACATCCACGTGCTGACTATATTTCCCCTTGTAGAGATGCTATTGATGCAGGTATTAATATCACTTCCCATCATGATGCTCCAGTGATTCCCCCAAGTTCTATGCGTGTGTTAGATGCTCCAGTAAATAGAGTGACACGAAGCGGGTATGTATTAGGTCCTAACCAGAGAATTACCGTATATGAAGGTTTACAAGCCTTAACGATATGGGCTGCCAACCAATATTTTGAAGAAAATAGTAAAGGGACTCTTTCGGTTGGTAAATTAGCAGATTTCGTGATTTTAGACCAAAACCCTCTTAAAGTGGCCCCTTTAACGATTCATACAATCAAAATAAACGAAACCATTAAAGAAGGAGAACCCGTGTACAAAGCAATGTAATTATTTTAAGAAATACCTATAAACTTAATTAAGGTTAAATGAGATATAATAAACTAGAATTAGAAAACGCAACACATTACTCTAACAATCAATTATTAATTAACTGTACTAAACAAATTGATAAATTGATAAAAAATAAGTTATGTATTATGAAACAAATTTTTACCATTATTTTACTATTAATCTATACAGTTACTTTTTCTCAAACAAAAAACACAGAAGGATACGATTGGCCATATAAAATGCCTATCTGGGGAAAAAAAGCCGCTGCTAAAGGATATAAAATTCAATTACCATATGGATTGAATGTAAACTATGTATACAATCGAATGGATTTGGAAATTACCAGATTTAACATGCTCATTGGCGACGACCCAAATTCTAAACTAAATCAACTAATAACTAAATATGTTACCTTAGATAATCTCCATTTTAACAAAACTATAGCTAAAGCAAATGGAATGAACCTTAGAGCTGACGTATGGGTACTCCCCTTTTGGAATATTTACGGCATCTACTCAAATAATCAAGGTAGCACTGAAGTTTCGTTAGAACCCCGTTGGTATAATAAAGATGGTAACTTAGTTCTATCAGTACCTAATGTATATAGCAAAGTAAATTTTTCTTCCAATTCATATGGAATTGGCTCTACCATAGTAACCCCCATTTATAAAACACTTTTCTTTTCATTAGACGGAAATACAACATGGTCACACTCCGATTTATTAACAAAGAGAGTTGTTTTTGGTGTCATTTCTACTCGATTGGGTAATCGTATTCGTTTTAATAATGGTATGATGATAGCTTTATATATCGGAGCTATGTATCGTGGGTTCTTAGATCATCAGAACAATAATGGCTCTATATTAATGCAAAAAGCGATGCCTAATCTAAGTAATAAAGTAACTACAGCCATCAATCAACAAATACAAGCAAATAACGATGAAATTGATCAACTAGACCCTAATAATCCGAAAGATAAAATACAGATTATCATTCTACAAAACAAAAACAACTCTCTTAAAGAAATACGAACGGCCTTTAATTCACTTATGGAATCGCAAGTAAACTATTCCATTAGAAAAGATATAATTAATCATTGGAGTGTTAATTTTGGTTTCAACTATGAAATTAATCCAGAACTAACCTTTAGAGGAGAATTTGGAAAAGGAAGTGGAAATGATTTTGTACTAATTGGGTTACAGTATCGTTTTGGCTTTTAAAAAAACAGGCTATTTTAATGAGTAAATACCAAAAACAAATGCATTTACCTAGAAATATAAATAAATTTAACAACCCGCGATTGATAAATATACGTTACGTTTTCAAATATACTCAACTCGAAACTAACTAATTCAAAACTTTTTATTACATAAAAAAACAGTATTTCAGTTGTTTAAAAACAACCACCCATCAGCTTACAACTTAGTTTGTTGGACTATAAAGTTATACTTTACAATTTTTCTTTTATTTCAGACAAATTTGTCTGATTTATTAAAAATATAGTATCTTTGCCTGAAAAAAAGAAATAAATATGTTTTCAAAAGCGTGTGAATATGCAATTAGGGCTGTCATTCATATTTCTCATGAATCACAACAAGGAAAACGCGTAAATTTGAAAGAAGTTGCCAAAGCGATTGATTCACCTGTTGCTTTTACAGCAAAAATATTACAATCATTAGCCAACAATCATGTTATAATTTCATCTAAAGGAATAACAGGAGGTTATGAAATATCTGAAAAAGAACTAACAAAAATCACACTTCATCAAATTATAGAGGCAATAGACGGAGATAAAATATATAATGGTTGTGGATTAGGCTTACAACAATGTAACGAACAAAAACCATGTCCCATTCATTTTAAATTTAAAGCCATTCGAGACGATTTGAAAACAATGTTAACCACCACTACCGTTGCTGAACTAGCAAATGGATTACAAAAAGGAGTTGTGTTTTTAAAAAGATAAAAAAAATTAATTTAAAATCGGATAAATTTATCCAATATTATAAAACAACTAAACATAATATACTATAAAATTTAAAAAAAATGAATATTACAGCAAAAAGTATCGTAGGAGAATTGGTTGCAGAAGACTACCGAACAGCAACTGTTTTTAAACAACATAAAATTGATTTTTGTTGCAAAGGAAATAGAACTATTGACCAAGTATGCGAAAACAAACAACTTGACGCCACTAAATTAATTGAAGAATTAAACGAATCAGCTAAAAAACAAGATAATTCGACAACCAATTTTGCTTCGTGGGACAGTGATTTACTTGCCGACTATATCGAAAAAAAACACCACAGATATGTTGAAAACAAAATTCCTGAACTTCAAGCCTACTTAAGAAAAATAGCAAAAGTACATGGTCAGCGTCATCTTGAGTTAATTGAAATTGAACAATTGTTTACCGCATCTGCCCATGAATTGCTTCATCATATGCAAAAAGAAGAATTTATCTTATTTCCTTTTATCAGAGCAATGAAAAATGGAAAACAACTTGACCGCCCTCATTTCGGAACAGTAGAAAACCCTATAAAAATGATGATGCACGAACATGACAACGAAGGAGAACGATTTAGAAAAATAGCTACATTGAGTAACGATTATACTCCGCCTGCTGATGCGTGTACCACATATAAAGTTGCTTTTGCAATGCTTAAAGAGTTTGAAGAAGATTTACACTTACACATTCATTTAGAAAACAACATATTGTTTCCTAAAGCAATAGAGGCTGAAAAAACATTAAATTATGCTTAATATATACCCCACCTCTCACTAAAACTCCATAAGCCGTGAAAAATTTCACGGCTTTATTATTATCTAAAAGCATAGAAAAAATAGATTTCTATTCATAAAAAAAACAATCCATTTAAATTTATTAAGTAACTTACCGAAACGAAATTTAAAAAATTTGAAAAATAACAAGCGTTTTTATACTTTCGTATAAAATCTGACCAAAATGAACTTAAAAAAACAATTACCTAATTTACTAACTTTTGCAAATCTTTTTTGTGGTACTGTCGCTATTATTTTTGCCATTAAAGGCGATTTTGAGGCTACAGCTATATTGGTTGCCTTGGGTATTGTTTTTGATTTTTTTGATGGTTTTACAGCTCGATTACTTCATGTACATAGTGAGTTAGGTAAACAGTTAGACTCTTTGGCTGATATGGTTACTAGCGGTGTAGTTCCTGGCATTGTTATGTTACAATTATTAATAAATAGTATTGATAAAGATGCTGTTGGTTATTTTGGCACAGATCCTGAAGGAGCTACAGGTAGCATGCTACCTTATATAGGCCTTTTATTAACCTTAGCTGCAGCATACCGCTTAGCAAAATTTAATATTGACTCTAGACAAACCAATCATTTTATAGGCTTACCCACGCCTGCCATGAATTTATTAGTTGTTTCATTACCTCTTATTATTGAGTATTCGCCTGATATGTTTTTTGTAAACCTAGTACAACGACCCTATTTTTTAATAACAACAACAATTATTCTTAGCTTTTTAATGAATGCTGAATTATCGTTATTTTCACTAAAATTTACAGGTTTTTCCTTTAAAAAAAATGGAGTTAAATATGTGTTTTTAGCACTTTGCTTGGTATTGTTACTTATACTAAAGTTTGTAGCAGTTCCTTT
The DNA here is from genome assembly GCF_041021355.1 of Tenacibaculum sp. UWU-22. Classification (NCBI taxonomy): domain Bacteria; kingdom Pseudomonadati; phylum Bacteroidota; class Flavobacteriia; order Flavobacteriales; family Flavobacteriaceae; genus Tenacibaculum; species Tenacibaculum sp. UWU-22. The sequence goes on from NZ_JBFNGP010000004.1 coordinate 232,131, forward strand.
TATTATTCTATTGTATATAGTATTATCAATAATTAATACTTTACGAAATAAAGCTATTTAAACTTTTTCTTTTTCAACTCAAAATCTTTACCTAAATATACTTTTCGTACCGTTTCGTCTTCAGCAAGTTCTTCTGGGGTACCCTCCTTTAAAATACTTCCGTTATACATTAAGTAGGTTCTATCAGTAATTGCCAAAGTTTCTTGTACATTATGGTCGGTAATTAAAATACCTATATTTTTATTTTTTAAATGCGCTACAATACTTTGTATATCTTCAACCGCAATTGGGTCGACACCCGCAAAAGGTTCATCTAATAAAATAAAATTGGGGTCAGAAGCTAAACAACGTGCTATTTCTGTTCTTCTACGCTCACCCCCTGAAAGTAAATCACCCCTATTTTTACGTACATGCCCAATTTTAAACTCATCTATTAACTCCTCTAAGCGTGCTTTTTTTTCGGTTTTAGTTCTATTGGTAAATTCTAAAACAGCCATAATATTATCTTCTACCGATAATTTTCTAAAAACAGAGGCTTCTTGAGCTAAATAACCAATTCCTTTTTGAGCACGTTTATACATTGCGTCACTTGTAATATCGTCATCATTTAAAAAAATAGTACCTCCGTTAGATTTAATCATACCTACAATCATGTAAAAAGAAGTGGTTTTTCCTGCTCCGTTAGGCCCTAACAGCCCAACAATTTCACCTTGTTTTACTTGAAGCGATATACCTTTTACTACTTTTCGAGTACGATATATCTTCTGTATATTATTGGCTTTTAAAATCATAAAAATTTACTTCGCTTAAATAAACTGTTTTATTACATTATCTAAAAAAACAGTTAAACACCGAGTAAAAGTAAACAATTGTTTACTTAAAACCTTGTTAAAGGTATTATAATGTTTTCTTTTTAAAACTCCTTAAACAGGTTAAACCTTAGGTACTTTTGATATATTTTGTTCTTGCTTTTTAGTAACAATTTTAGAAATGTATATACTTACTTCGTACAAAATCATAATAGGTATCGAAACAATTACTTGACTTGCTACATCAGGTGGTGTAATAACAGCCGCCACAATTAAAACAACCACTAAAGCATGTTTACGATATTTTTTTAAAAATTCAGGAGTAATTAAACCTATTTTTGAAAGAAAAAATACGACTACTGGTAATTCAAAAAACAAGGCTACCCCCAACATCGTATTGGTTACCAAATTAATGTAAGCGTCTAGTTTGAAGTTGTTTACCACGGCATCACTAATTTTATAGTTGTAAAAAAAATAAACCGACATCGGTATAATTACAAAATAACTAAACAAAGCTCCTAAGAAAAATAAAAACGAAGAGGCTAACAAAAAACCTCTTGAATTTTTTCGCTCCGCACTATGTAAGCCTGGTGCTATAAAACGCCAAATCTCCCATAAAATATAGGGAAAAGCAATAATAAAACCTAAAATTAAAGAAACCCAAATAGCCGTCATTAATTGCTGGGTAGGATTTAAACTTAACAGCTTTTGATTAAAATGTACATCACAAAAACTACTGTCAATTCCGATATAAGTAAAGGTTTTACAAAAAAATTTGTACGTAACAAAATCGGGTTTTAAATGTGCCAACAAAAAATCGTCAAATACAGTGGTTTGAAATATAAAAATTAAAATACCTATTATAAATATGGCTCCAAAACTACGAACCAAATGCCATCTTAGTTCTTCTAGATGATCTAAAAAAGACATTTCTTTTTCGGGTTGTTTCATTCAAATAAATTAAGTCTAATACAATAAAAATTAAACGGTTTTTTTTTAAAAAATTCCTTCTTTGATTAAATCATGAAAATGCACTACCCCTACATAATTTTTATCATCATCTACTACTAAAATTTGTGTAATATCATTACTTTCTAAGGTTTGTAAAGCATCTACAGCCATAGCATGTACATTAATTGTTTTGGGGTTTGTACTCATTACATCTTGTGCTGTTAAGCTATTAATTTCGGTAGTTTTACTTAACATTCTACGAATATCTCCATCAGTAATAATACCTGCAATTTTACCTTCTGCATCAATAACTGCAGTAACCCCTAACCTTTTTTCTGATATCTCTATAATAACTTTTGTTATTTTATCAGTTGGTAGCACTTGAGGTTTCTCATTATTTTCAACTAAATCAGAAACCCTTAAATACAAACGTTTACCTAAAGCTCCTCCAGGGTGATATTTTGCAAAATCATCGCTGGTAAACCCTTTTATTTTTAATAAACAAACCGCTAAAGCATCTCCCATTACAAGCTGAGCTGTTGTACTAGTTGTCGGAGCTAAATTATTTGGGCACGCCTCTTTTTCTACATAAGTATTAAGCGTAAAATCAGCATTTTTAGCTAAAAAAGATTCTGGGTTTCCTGTAATGGCAATTAGCTTGTTGCTAGAGCGTTTTATTAAAGGTACCAAAACTTTAATTTCAGGAGTATTACCACTTTTTGATATACAAATAACAACATCGTCTTTTTGTATAATTCCTAAATCGCCATGGATAGCATCTGCAGCATGCATAAAAATAGCTGGAGTGCCTGTAGAATTAAACGTCGCAACAATTTTAGCCGCAATATTAGCACTTTTACCTATACCTGTTACAATTATTCTCCCTTGAGATTTTAAGATAACTTTTACAGTTTCTTCAAAATCACTATCAATTAAATTTGTTAAATTAGCAATACTTTTGCTTTCTAACAAAATTGTTTTTTTTGCAAGGGTTAAAATAGATTCGTTATTTTTCAATATTTAAGTAATTTATAGCATTAAAAAAAACACGGTAAAAATAGGCAATATTTTATTGCTGATAAGAAATATCACAGAAAAATAATATAATTAACAAATATTGTTTCTATATTTTTTTGTATATTAGTTTTGATTTAATTTTTTATTTAAGAGATGAGCAATAAATCAATAGATTTATACGCCCCATTAAAAAAATTTTTCGGTTTTACAAAATTTAAGGGCTTACAAGAACAGGTAATCACAAGTATTATAAACAACCACAACACTTTTGTTGTGATGCCTACTGGCGGAGGTAAATCGTTATGTTATCAGCTACCCGCATTAATGAAAGAAGGTACCGCTATTGTGGTTTCGCCTTTAATTGCTTTAATGAAAAATCAAGTAGATGCTATTAGAGGTATCTCTGAAAATACTGGAGTAGCCCATGTATTAAACTCATCGTTAAACAAAGGTGAGATTAATCAAGTGAAACACGACATTGAAAACGGAATTACAAAATTACTATATGTCGCTCCAGAATCATTAATAAAAGAAGAATATGTAGCTTTTTTAAAAGATCAAAACATTTCGTTTGTCGCTATTGATGAAGCGCATTGTATTTCTGAATGGGGTCACGATTTTAGACCCGAATATCGAAACCTACGTCATATTATTAAACAATTTGGCAACATTCCTGTTATTGGTTTAACCGCTACTGCAACCGAAAAAGTACAAGAAGATATTTTGAAAACCTTAGGCATGACCAATGCCAATACCTTTAAAGCATCGTTTAACAGACCTAATTTGTTTTACGAGGTTAGACCCAAAACTAAAAATGTAGAAAAAGATATTATTCGCTTTATAAAACAAAACCTAGGCAAATCTGGAATTGTGTATTGTTTAAGCCGTAAAAAAGTTGAAGAAATTGCACAAGTTTTACAGGTAAACGGTATTAATGCGGTACCTTATCATGCTGGTTTAGACGCTAAAACTAGGGTTAAGCATCAAGATATGTTTTTAATGGAAGATTGTGATGTAGTAGTTGCTACTATTGCTTTTGGAATGGGTATAGACAAACCCGATGTTCGTTATGTAATTCATCATGATATTCCTAAAAGTTTAGAAAGCTACTACCAAGAAACTGGACGCGCAGGAAGAGATGGTGGTGAAGGTATTTGCCTAACATTTTATTCGTATAAAGACATTGAAAAGCTCGAAAAGTTTATGGCAAATAAACCCGTCGCAGAACAAGAAGTTGGGCACGCCTTATTACAAGAAGTGGTAGGTTATGCTGAAACCTCTATGAATCGGCGTAAATATTTATTGCATTATTTTGGTGAAACCTTTGATGAAGTAAATGGTGAAGGTGCTGATATGGATGACAATATGCGAAATCCGAAGAAAAAACATGAAGCAAAAGACGATGTAAAAACACTGTTAACGGTTATTGAAAAAACGAACGAACAGTATAAACCTAAAGAAATCGTAAATACCTTAATTGGTAAAAAAAATGCCCTATTAACTTCACATAAAACACCCAATCAGTCGTTTTTTGGTATAGGCGAAGAAAAGGATGCCAATTATTGGAAAGCCTTAATTCGTCAGATTTTAGTAGTTAATTTAATTCGAAAAGAAATTGAACAATACGGAGTAATAAAACTTACTGATAAAGGTAAAGCGTTTATTAAAAATCCTACATCGTTTATGATGACCGAAGACCATATTTATGATGAAGATAACGATGAAGCTATTATAACCAATGCAAAAATGGATGGTGGCGGAACCGATGATAAACTGATAAAAATATTGAAAGATTTACGAAAAAAAGTAGCAAAACAACAAAACGTACCTCCTTTTGCTGTTTTTCAAGACCCTTCAATAAATGATATGGCTTTAAAATACCCTATAACGATGGATGAACTTGCTAAAGTTCATGGAGTTGGAGAAGGTAAAGCTCGTAAATTTGGTAATGAATTTATCAAACTTATTGCCAATTACGTAGAAGACAATGATATTATACGCCCTGATGATTTAATTGTAAAAAGTACAGGGGTAAACTCTGGGCTAAAGTTATACATTATACAAAATACTGATAGAAAGCTTCCGTTAGAAGATATTGCCAGGTCTAAAGGACTTGAAATGAATGAATTGATAAAAGAAATGGAAGCTATTATTTATTCTGGAACAAAATTAAATATTGATTATTCGTTAGACAATTTATTAGACGAAGACCAACAAGAAGAAATTTACGAATATTTTATGGAGGCAGAAAGCGATAAAATTCAAGAAGCATTAGACGAATTTGATGGCGAATACGACGAAGAAGAATTGCGATTAATGCGTATTAAATTTATTAATGATGTTGCCAACTAACTCCTCTTTTTCACTTACCTTTAAAGTACAAATAAACCATTGAAATACAAACAGCTAACCAAAGAACAACTTGAAAGCTTACATGATGAATTTGCTCGATTTTTGGCCACTCAACAAATTGACGCAGCAGAATGGAAATCATTAAAAAATGAAAAACCACAAATAGCAGAAGAAGAGTTAAATATATTTTCTGATATTGTTTGGAATGATGTATTAACCAAAACAAATTATTTAGAACATTTTTCTGCAAAAACAATAAATCTTTTTAAGTGCAAAAAAGAAACCATACACAGAATTGTTATTAAGGTTAGTAAAAATATCGATTTACAAACCCAAAAAGACTACCAGTGGTTATTAAAAAACCCATTAGACAAAACTGTTGAGTTTTTACAAGGTGAAAAAAAATATACAAAAGAACGAAATGTAGAAGTTTTTGATTTAATAGAAAAAGGCAGCACCCTTAGTAAGGGTGAACTGTTTGAATACTTTTATAAATTAATCGAAAAATAAATTTTTTCTAAAAAAATACCTTATAAAATCTTATCTAAATAATAGATAAATAACCTCTCCCTCCTACTACTATTTTTTACGTCCAATAATATGTATTTCAGAAAAATTCTTATCAACTATAATCGATGAAATTTTATCGTTTTTAACTTGTTCTAAAGAAATAACCTCATTATCTATTTGTATATCTTCTATTTCGAATGGTAACCCATGAAAGTTTAATTTAAAGTTATCATAAGTAGTAACATATTTTCCTTCTATATGTTGCTGAATAATAACTTCGCTTTCTTTTCCTGTAAATTTAAAGGTGCTAAAACTATATTTACCTTTGGTATAACCATATCCATCATTAGTATCTTCAAACAACTGAGAGGTTTCTTTACCTTCTTTAAAATAAACATCTAATGTTATTTGTTTTATCTCTAATTCACCTACATATTGTTGTATTGGGTACTTAGGTATAATAGCTCCTTCTTTGACAAAAATAGGCATACTATCAATTTCTGCATCTACCCATTTTTCTTTTCCACCAACTACTAGCTTATCTGTCCAGAAATTATACCATTTACCTCTTGGAATATACATACGTCTTCCTTTAGCATTAGGCTCTTGTATAGGGCATATTAAAAAGTGATTACCAAAAATAAATTCGTCTGTTCTATAGTGGGTTTGATTATCTTCTTGATCAAACAACACTAATGATTTTATAATTGGCGTACCATTTTCTACCAAATTCCAAAATGTCGTATATAAATAAGGTAAAAGTTGATAGCGTAATTCAATAAATTTTTTAACAATTGATGTTACATCTTCATCAAATGCCCAAGGTTCTTGATCGCCATGGTCGCCCGAAGAATGTACTCTACAAAAAGGATGAAAAACCCCTAATTGAATCCAACGAGTAAACAATTCGCCTTGTGGTTGTTCTGCAAAACCACCAATATCACTACCTACAAAACTAAACCCAGACATTGCCATACGTTGAACTTGTATATTAGCAATCCATAAGTGCTCCCAGGTAGCAACATTATCTCCTGTCCATGTTGATGTGTAACGTTGAGTTCCTGAATAAGCAGAACGGGTAATTACAAAAGGTCTTTTAGGGTAATTAAATTTTTTAACCCCATGATAGGTTGCACGTGCCATTTGCATACCATAAATGTTATGCGCTTTTCTATGGCTACAAGGGTTTCCGTCATAATCGTGACGAACATCGTCTGGAAAAGATTTATTAGGCACCTCCATTACTGCAGGCTCATTCATATCATTCCAAACCCCTTTAACCCCAATATCTTCAATTAATTCTTTAAATAAGGTTGACCACCAATCGCGCACCTCTGGTCTAGTAAAATCTGGAAAGTAACACTCTCCAGGCCATACTTTTCCTTTCATATAAGGGCCATCGGCTCGTTTACAAAAATAATCTTCCTCTAAAGCTTCTTTAAAAACAGCATAATCTTTATCAATTTTAATTCCTGGATCAATAATAGCCACCGTTTTAAAACCATTATTAGCTAGTTCTGTTACCATTTGTTTTGGATTTGGAAAGTATTCTTTATTCCAAGTAAAACATCGAAAACCATCCATATAATCAATGTCTAAATAAATAGCATCACACGGAATTTTTAAATTTCTAAACTTTTGGGTTATTTCTTTTACTTTACTTTCTGGGTAGTAACTCCATTTACATTGATGATATCCTAAAGCCCAAAGAGGTGGTAGTTTTGGTTTTCCTGTTAAATCTGTATAACTTTCAACCACATCTTGCATTTCTGGCCCGTAAATAAAATAATAATTCATTTCACCGCCTTGTGCCCAAAAACTAGTAACATTTCTACGCTCGTAAGCAAAATCAAAATACGAACGAAAAGTATTATCGAAAAAAATACCGTAGGCTTTATTGTGATGTAACCCTGTGTAAAACGGAATAGTCTTATAAATAGGGTCGGTATCTTTACCAAAGGCATACGAATCAGTTACCCAGTTTTGAAAACGTTTTCCTTTAAGGTTTAAATGTTCTGGTTTGTCTCCTAAACCAAAATAGCTTTCACGGTCATTAACCGTTTTACTCATTTTTACAATATTACCGCCATAATTATAGCTTTCTTCCCAATGAAAGCCCAACTCATCTTCATTTATTAAAACATTATCGCTAACGTCAAATATTTTTATTTTTAAATTCTTTTTAGATACAATACAAAGTAATTTAGCTGTCGTAATTTTATACGAATCTGGAAATTCTTCTATTTCTAGCTTATTATAACCTCCGTTAGGAGATTTGGCTATGGCATACGAAAAATCATTTTCGAAATTATTAGATGTTGCATATCGAAAACGTAATATACTATCTCTAATTACTCTTAATTGAAGAATTACATCATTTTCTGTATAAAAAAACAAGGTATCTACATTTTTTTCAAACTTTATTATATTGGAAGGAAATAAATTACCTTTTTGTTCTAACTCTGTATTTACAATCATAAAAAATAATACTTGTATAAAATGGGGTGTAAAAAAACAAAAAAAATACTTTATTTGGGTATTTTTTTTAATTAATAACTAAAACGTTTTAGGGTGATTATATATATTTAAAAGCAACCATTGCTAAAGGTGGGATAACTATTTCTATAGAATTTTCTCTGTATTGCCATTCTTTTGCTTCGGTTATTATTGTATTATTTGTAAAATTACCACTACCAAAATAATTTTTATTATCACTATTAAATACTTCGGTAAGTTTTCCTTTTTTAGGTACACCTATACGATAGTTTTCTCTAGGCACAGGAGTCATATTACAAACTACAATAACCATATCTTTTGAAGCATTACCTTTTCTAATATAGGCTAAAATAGAGTTTTCAGCATCACTGTAATCAATCCACTCAAAACCTTCTTGTATAAATTGCTTTTCGTACAAAGCGGGTTGTGTTTTATAAAACTTATTTAAATCTTTCATTAGTTTTTGAACCCCTAAATGAGGTTTATACTGTAGTAAATGCCAATCTAAGCTTTGTTCAAAATTCCATTCTTCACTCTGCCCAAACTCAGCTCCTTGAAACAGTAGTTTAGTGCCTGGATGGGTAAACATATAACTATACAACAAGCGTAAATTTGCAAAACGCTGCCACTCATCACCTGGCATTCTGTTTAAAATAGAACGTTTACCATGCACAACCTCATCATGACTTAATGGTAGCATAAAGTTTTCAGAAAAAGCATAGGTCATGCTAAAGGTTATATCGTTTTGATGATGTTTACGATAAAGCGGTTCTTTAGAAAAGTATTGTAGAGTATCGTGCATCCACCCCATCATCCACTTCATACCAAAACCTAAACCGCCTAAATATACAGGTTTAGAAACTCCTGGAAAAGCAGTTGATTCTTCGGCTATAGTTTGTACGTCTGGATAATTGCCATATACCGCTATATTTAACTCTTGCATAAAGGTAATCGCTTCTAAATTTTCTCTACCGCCGAATTGATTGGGCTCCCACTCGCCTTCTTCTCTAGAATAATCTAAAAATAACATCGAAGCTACCGCATCAACACGTAATCCATCAGCATGAAACTGATCTAACCAAAAAATAGCATTACTAATTAAAAATGATTTAACTTCGTTACGCCCATAATTAAAAATTAAACTTTTCCAATCAGGATGATAGCCTCTGTTTTTATCGGGGTGTTCGTATAAATTAGAACCATCAAAAAAACCTAAACCATGTTGGTCTTCAGGAAAATGTGATGGAACCCAGTCTAAAATTATTCCTATGTTATTTTTATGTAAGTTGTCTATTAAAAATTTAAATTCTTCAGGAAAGCCAAACCGTGATGAAGGAGCAAAATATCCCGTAATTTGGTATCCCCAACTCGGATCATAAGGATATTCCATAACAGGCATTAACTCTACATGAGTAAAGTTCATTTTTTTCACGTAAGCAACCAATTCTTCAGTTAGTTCTATGTACGACAAAAAACGGTTTTCTTCAACTTGCTTTTTCCATGAACCTAAATGAACTTCATAAACAGAAAAAGGTGCTGTTAACGCATTATTTTTATGTCGATTCTTCATCCATTTAGCGTCTTTCCATTGGTAAGCATCTTCCCAAACTATAGAGGCTGTTTTTGGAGGATGTTCACTTCGTCTAGCATAGGGGTCTGCCTTTTCTGTTATAATATTATTATGATGGCTATGAATTTTATATTTATAAGCATTTCCTTTTTGAACTCCAGGAACAAACCCTTCCCAAATTCCGCTTTCATCCCAACGCACATTAAGTTTATGTGAGCCGTCTGTCCAATAATTAAAATCGCCAACTACCGATACTTGTTTTGCACTAGGTGCCCAAACCGCAAAATAAGTGCCCGCTACCCCATTAAGAGTAATAGGGTGCGCGCCCATTTTTTCATATAAGCGGTAGTGTTTTCCTGATTTAAATAAATTAATATCAAAATCGGTAAATAAACTGTGAGGAATAACTTTAGTCATAAAAATTAGATTGAAAAACCGCTAGGTATGGTTGCATTTTTTTTGATTACTACAATACCATCTTTTATGGTATAAGTATCAGTTTCTGTATTTTCTAAATGTAATCCACCGTTTATCGTAACATCATCTCCTATACGGCAGTTTTTATCAATAATTGTATTGTTTATTTTACAGCGTTCACCAATACCCATTAACACGTCTATTTTTTTATTTTCTATTTCTTCAAGGGTTTCATAATAATCATTTCCCATCATATAGGTATTGGTTACTATTGAATCGCTACCAATTCTTGAACGAAGACCAATAACCGAATGGGTAATTTCTTTAGCTTGAATAATACAGCCATCAGCAATTACAGCTCTATCTAATAAGGTTTTAGAAATTTTTGAAGTAGGCAATATTCTTGCCCTAGTATAAATACGATAATCGTTTTCATAGAGGTTAAATTTAGGTATATCATCGGTTAACCCTAGGTTTGCTTCAAAAAATGAATCGATATTTCCTATATCGGTCCAATAACCTTCATATTGACAGCTAATAGTTTTGTATTTATGTATTGACTGCGGAATGATTTCTTTACCAAAATCAATAGTATCTGGATTTTCCATTAGTTTAATCAATAAATCGCGATTAAAAACATAAATTCCCATCGATGCCAAATACTCTCTACCTTCTGCTTTCATAGACTCACTTACTTCAGATTTCCATTCTGGCAATAAAGAGGCATCTGGTTTTTCTATAAACGAAGTTATAACATGGTTTTCATCAGTTTTTAAAATACCAAAAGAAGTAGCTTCTTTTGCATTAACTGGTAGTGTAGCAATTGATATTGAAGCCTTACTTTTAATATGTTCATTAATTATCGTATTAAAATCCATTTGATATAATTGATCTCCTGATAAAATTAATACATACTCAAAATCGTGTTTTAAAAAATGATGCATACTCTGCCTTACAGCATCTGCTGTTCCTTGAAACCATTTATCGCTTGTAATAGTCTGCTCGGCAGCTAACACATCTACAAAAGCAGAACTAAAAAAGCTAAAATGATAGGTGTTTTTTATATGTTGATTTAACGAGGCAGAATTAAATTGTGTAAGCACAAAAATGCGCTTCAAATTTGAATTAATGCAATTTGAGATGGGTATATCTACTAATCGGTATTTTCCTGCTATGGGTACTGCGGGTTTAGAGCGTGATTCGGTAAGAGGGTATAACCTTGACCCTTGCCCTCCTCCTAAAATAATCGATACTACACTTTCACTTATCATAGTTAATTTATATTATAGATTTATACAATGTTATATATGCTTCTGCTGATGTATTCCAAGAATGATCAATTTGCATAATTTTTTTACTTATTTTTCTATACTCTTGTTGGTTATCATCATATAGAGTTATCGCTTTTTTAACGGCTTTTATAATAGCTGCAACTGTTGCTTCTTTATGGCAAATACCAAAACCGTTTTTTTTGGTAATATCTATAACCGTATCTTTTAAGCCTCCAATACTTCTCACCACTGGAATAGTACCATATTTTAATGAATACATTTGGTTTAAACCACATGGCTCTACTCGAGATGGCATCAACAAAAAATCGGCTCCTGCATACATAATATGAGAAAGTTTTTCGTTATACCCTGTGTATGCATTATAATGTCCTGAATAACCGCTTTGTAACTTATATAGTTCTTTTTCAATATCTTTATTTCCTGATCCTAAAACTAGGACAGTGCAATTTTTATCGGCTAATACTTTGGTAAAAACTTCGGGTAAAAGATCAGCTCCTTTTTCACCTACTAACCTTCCTATAAAAATAAATAACGGCTTATTTTTATGTAATTTAAACTTTTCGCATAAATATTTTTTATTGGCTTTTTTACCTGAAATATTATTTCTTACAGTATACTTTTTTACAAGATACGCATCTTTTTCTGGATTCCAAACTTCAACATCAATACCGTTTAAAATTCCTAAGCATTTTTTCTTTTCTGCAGTCAAAAGACTTTCTAAACCATTTGCCTTTTGTTTTAACTCTTCCATATAGGTTGGCGAAACGGTAGTTACTCGCCACGCACATTTAATACCTGTAGCTAATGGGTTAATTACGCCATCCCAATCTAATAAGCCAACATTATCTACATTAAAATCAGGTATATATGATAATTTATCGTAATCAAACCATCCTTGATATTGTGCATTATGTATGGTTAATACAGTAGGTATATTGTTTAAAGGTCTGTACCGATAACATTCTTGAAGCATAAAAGGAATAAGTGCTGTATGATGGTCGTGACAATGAATAATAGAAGGTTTTTCTTTAAAAGTTAACAACCAGTCTAATACAGCCTTTTGAAACGCTAGAAAGCGATCGGTGTCATCGAATGAATAAACGTAATCTTTAAATAGTAATTCTTTTACATCTATCAAAAAAAGTGTAAACCCTAATTCACTAGATTCTAATTTCAAAACCCTAAAATCAAAACTAGTACTTCCTAATTTTACGGTATTACTATAAAGTTTACTAAACTTATGTTTTTTAGTAAATGTAAGGTCGTAAAAAGGCATAATTACACAGGCCTCAACCCCTAATGCATTTTGATATTTAGGCAACGACCCCACTACATCGGCAAGCCCCCCAACTTTAGCAATAGGGTAACATTCTGCACTTATATGTACAATGTTCATAGTTTTTATTTTACGCTTAATATTTTTAACTACAAATTTATTATAGTGTAATATGCTTAAGCAGTTTGGTTAGATTGAATTTACAATATATTTAATACAGTAAACTTACGAGTTAATTTTAATTATAACTGCACTAATATATTAAATTATTGCTATGTTTTTAGATTATATTGACATTAATTCTGTAATATTCTAAGCTATTAAGCAACGGTTTTGCACAAAAAAAAAAGAATGTTTTTTTTAAATTAATGAAATTTAATTAGTTAGACAATAAGTCCCCCCTATAACTCTTTCACATAGTTATAGAAAAATTTGATTAATAATTTTTTATTTAGATACAATGTTATTGTAATAATGAGCTATTATATTATCAACATTTTTTACTGTTTTTGTAATCCAATCAAAATAAATTTTTTCTTTTTCATCAGAGGTTAATTGCCAACTTACTTCTGTTTGCTTTAAACGAGCTGTTACACTTTGCAAAATAATAGCTGCCGCAACTGAAATATTTAAGCTTTCGGTAAAACCAAACATAGGTATTTTTAAAAATCCGTTTGCATGTTGTTTTACATATTCAGACACTCCTTCTTTTTCTACTCCAAAGACAAAAGCTGACTTTTGAGTAACATCAAAATCTGACAACATACACGAATTGTTATGAGGCGTAGTAGCAATAATTTTATATCCTTTATTTTTTAAATCGGTCAAACAGGTTTTTGTATTATTTTCATTGGTTTTATACCTATGAAAATCTAACCATTTTTGACTTCCTTTTGCTACATGTCTAGAAACCTTATGTAGATAAGTATTTTCAACGGTATATACATCTTGAATACCAAAAATATCACAAGTTCTTACTACCGCACTTGTATTATGTGGTTGATAAATATTTTCTAAAACAACCGTAAAATGACGTGTTCTTTGTTCTAAAACTTCATGAAATAATTTTTTTCGACGAGAAGTAACGTAGGTTTCTAAATAATGTAATAAGTTTTTATCCATATTACAAACATAACATTTATTACCTTTAGCACATGAAAAACTTAGTAATCTTAACCGGTGCTGGAATTTCTGCTGAAAGCGGACTTAAAACTTTTAGAGATGCCGATGGATTATGGAACGGACACAATATAATGGAGGTTGCCACACCAGAAGCCTTTGCTAAAAACCCAGAACTCGTACTATCTTTTTACAATCAACGTCGAAACGAGCTAAAAAAAGTACTTCCTAATAAAGCGCATAAAAATTTAACTGCTCTCGAAAGCTTTTTTAATGTTAATATTATTACTCAAAATATAGATGATTTACACGAACGTGCTGGCAGCAAAAATATAACACACCTTCATGGAGAGCTCTTTAAAGTTAGAAGTATAAATGATGAAAAAACGCTATACGATTGGACAAATGATTTACATCTGGGCGATTTAGCTGAAGACGGCTCTCAATTAAGACCCCATGTAGTTTGGTTTGGAGAAGCTGTTCCTAATCTTGAAAAAGCAATTAAAATTACTCAACAAGCAGATATTTTAGTAATTATTGGCACCTCTATGCAAGTATATCCTGCAGCCAGTTTAATTAACTATAAAAAATCAAATATTCCCATTTATTTTATCGATCCAAACCCTTCGGTTACTAAAAATAGTATTGATAATCTTACTATTATTAAAAATACAGCGAGCAACGGAACAGACATCTTAATCAAGACATTAACAACTAAGTAATAACACAGAAACACTTTTTATATGTTTTTTCCACTATCTACAAATGTTAATAACTAATGTTTATAAATTGTTGATTTATAATTTGTTAAAAGCAATAAATGTTTAAATTTTTTACTTATATTTGTTAACTTTACTTTTATAAAGTGAGGTTTGATGTCAGAGATTGAAAGATAAAAAATTCAAACACTCGCCTTTAAGTAAAGAATGTTCTTTTCAATTATTTTTTAATATTTAGGTTCATTTGACAATAAATTTTTTATTAAGTTTAGTAGGTAACTTAATATGATACTTTAAAAAACTTTAATCCGTTTGTAGGAGAGCCGAAGTAAAACAAGGCTTTTTGAAGCTTAAATAAAGTGATAATCATATAAAACGCCTATAGTAGCGTGAGTTATAATATACACGCAAAAATCTCAAGCTAAGTTTCAAAATCAACTTATTTATTAAAAAGTAAACAAAACATCTGTAAAATTAAATAATTTAATTTATTGGTTAACAAGAATGTTTTGTGAAGAAATAGCAGTTATTGAAAATAATATAAAGAATTTCTTTTCTTTATTATACAGCAAATACGAGTTCAATACAAAAGCTATTTCCGAAAGCCATATCTAAGCAAAAACTTGCTAGATATGGCTTTTGTTTTTTATATTTTACAATGTCTACATAATATTTTACAAAAAACACAAAAAAAGCCCATTATTAATACCTATTTAACAGTAAAAATATCATTTGTATTATTTAAATTTGCCCAACTTTTAATTAAAACATCTTTCTATTAAAATTTGGTCGTATTAAATTTTATATATACTAAAAAAAATAAAAAAACACATGAATAAATCCGCTAAAATTATGTACACAAAAACGGATGAAGCACCTGCTTTAGCTACTCGTTCGTTTTTACCTATTGTAAAGGCTTTTACCAATACAGCTAATATAACAATCGAAACAAAAGACATTTCGTTAGGCGCACGTATACTTGCAAATTTTTCAGATGTTTTAACACCCGACCAACAGGTAGAAGATGCTTTAGCTTTTTTAGGTGATTTAGCAAAAAAACCAGAAGCAAATATTATAAAACTACCTAATATTAGTGCCTCAGTACCTCAATTAACTGCTGCTATAGAAGAATTGCAATCTTTGGGCTATGCGCTACCCGACTACCCAGAAGAAGCTAAAACAGCAGAAGAAAAAGAAACTTTAGCTCGATACAATAAAGTAAAAGGCTCTGCTGTAAATCCTGTGTTACGCGAAGGAAACTCAGATCGTCGCGCTCCTAAAGCCGTAAAAAATTACGCACGCAAAAATCCACATTCTATGGGTGCTTGGAGTTCTGACTCTAAAACACATGTGGCAACCATGGGCATAAACGATTTTGCTAGTAACGAAAAATCAGTAACCATACCCTCTAAAACATCCGTAAATATTCAATTTACTGACAGCAACAATAACAGCTCTTTACTAAAAAAAGATATTTCGTTATTAGACGGAGAAATTATTGATGCAACTGTTATGAGC
This sequence comes from Tenacibaculum sp. UWU-22, assembly GCF_041021355.1. NCBI lineage: Bacteria > Pseudomonadati > Bacteroidota > Flavobacteriia > Flavobacteriales > Flavobacteriaceae > Tenacibaculum > Tenacibaculum sp. UWU-22. The sequence goes on from NZ_JBFNGP010000004.1 coordinate 248,177, forward strand.
AAAAAAGCGTTAATTGCTTTTTTAGAAGAGCAAGTTGCCGATGCTAAAGCAAAAGGAGTTTTATTTTCGCTACACATGAAAGCTACAATGATGAAAGTATCTGACCCTATTATTTTTGGGCATGCTGTACGGGTATTTTACAAAGATTTATTTGCTAAATACGAAGATATTTTTGAAAAAATTGGAGTAGACGCTAATAATGGATTTGGAGATGTATTAAGTAATATTGAAGAACTTCCAGAAGAAAAACAAAACGAAATTTTAGCAGCTATTGAAACTATCTATGCAAATAACCCAGACGTTGCAATGGTAAATTCTGATAAAGGAATTACAAATTTACATGTTCCTTCTGATATAATTATCGATGCTTCAATGCCCGCCATGATTCGCACCTCTGGACAAATGTGGAACAAAAACGGAAAACAACAAGATACAAAAGCTATTATTCCTGACAGCTCTTATGCAGGCTTATATCAAGAAACTATTGATTTTTGCAAAAAACATGGAGCCTTTGACCCAACCACAATGGGTACTGTCCCTAATGTAGGTTTAATGGCACAAAAGGCAGAAGAATATGGCTCGCACGATAAAACTTTTGAAATTTCAGCAAACGGTAAGGTTAGTGTTGTTGATGCAAATGGTAACATTTTAATTGAACACCAAGTAGAAAAAGGTGATATTTGGAGAATGTGTCAAACCAAAGACTTACCCATTCAAGACTGGGTAAAATTAGCCGTATCTAGAGCTAAAGCCACCCAAACACCTGCTGTATTTTGGTTAGATAAAAATAGAGCACACGATGCTGAAATTATTAAAAAAGTAGAAAAATACTTAACTGAGTATGATACTTCTGATTTAGAAATTAAAATTTTATCTATTGCAGAAGCCACAAAATATACTTTAGAAAGGGTAAAAGCAGGCAAAGACACTATTTCCGTTACCGGAAACGTTTTACGCGATTATTTAACCGATTTATTTCCTATTTTAGAATTAGGCACCTCTGCTAAAATGCTATCTATTGTTCCTTTAATGAATGGCGGTGGATTATTTGAAACAGGAGCTGGAGGTTCTGCTCCAAAACACGTACAGCAATTTATAGCTGAAAATCATTTACGTTGGGATTCTTTAGGTGAATTTTTAGCCCTAGCTGTTTCGTTAGAACACTTAGCCGAAACACACAACAATAATAAAGCGTCTGTATTGGCTGAAACTTTAGATAACGCTACAGGTAAATTATTAGAAAATAAAAAAGGCCCTTCTCGTAAAGTAGGCGAAATAGATAATCGAGGAAGCCATTTTTATTTATCAATGTATTGGGCCCAAGAGTTAGCTGATCAAAATAAAGATACCGATTTAAAAACACAATTTACCCCAATTGCTGCCGAATTATCAGCTAATGAAGCTGTAATTATTAATGAGTTAAATGCAATTCAAGGAACACCTGTTGATATAGGAGGATACTATATGCCTAATGAAGATTTAGCAAACAAAGCTATGCGACCAAACAAAACATTTAATGCTATTCTAGCTAAAATTTAAATAATTATTGTAAAAAGCTGTCTAAAACAAATACTTTTAGACAGCTTTTTACAATTAACAATAGTATATCTTACCAAATAATATGGAAGAAAATAATAAGTACAAAAAACCTTTTATTAAAATTCTTATATTAATTGGTCTGTTAATTTTATCGCCAATTATATTAAGCTTAGGTTACCGAGCAAACGAAATTTTTATAGAAAAACCTAAAATTTATATTGCCTATTTTTTACTAATTATTGGTTTTTCGCTAGTAATATATACAGTATATTTTGGTTTTAAAACCATAAAAACATTACTAGAGGCGCTATTTAATAAATAAAATCTAAAACTAAGTAGGATATTAAACAATAATTAAAACCTAACCATCTTCCTATATTTTTACAATTTATTTTATAAAACTGTTAAAAAAATAGTAAAATAAAAATTGTATTCTACAAAAAAACTTTCATTCACATCATAAAAGTAACAGTACACAACATTTTTTTCTGAATTGAGACTTCTATCTGTAACATTGTTAACAGATTAACTATCTAAATCCCCCAAATATGAAAACTTTCCCCCAAAGGTTAATATTTGTCTTATTACCAGTATTAACAATCTCGTGTACTACAAATGAAGAAAACCCACTTTCTTCAGAACAAGCAACATTTATTCCTGCCTCAAAACCCATTGAATTAGAGGTTTTACGTCTCACAAATAATTATAGCGTTGAAAAAGAATTATCCTCTTTAAAACAATTATCTATAATTAAGGTACAGACCCACGAACATACCTCGTACATGATTCACCAAAACAGTATTTCTCTTGATAATTTTTACAAACGAAGTAAATATCTTAGAAAAAATACATCAACTATATGCATAGGTGAAAATGTAGCTCAAGGTTTTTCAACAGCTAAATCAGTTGTAAGCGCTTGGATAAACAGTAAAAGCCTTCGAAAAAATATAGAAGGAAACTTCAATTATTTTGATGTGCCTGCTGAACAGAATGAAAGTAAAAAATGGTATTTCACTAATATTTTTTGTAGAAAAGAGACCATAAAAATCTCGTAGATTAATTAATCTACGAGATTTTTATTTACACTATTAACTAAAATTAAAATATTCAAAAATCTATTTGCCTATGACTAAATAATATAAGCTTTAAACCTTTTAAAAATCAATAAACATTTATTTTACAAAATAAAAACAGAAAAAATTCCCCCCTGTTTTTTCCTTTATAAAATAATCATATTAATCCCCTAATCCCCCCAAATATGAAAACTTTCCCCCAAAAGTTAATATTTGCGTTATTCGTAATATTAACAATCTCGTGTACAAATGAAGAAAATCCTCTTTCTTCAGAACAAACAACATTTATTCCTGCCTCAAAACCTATTGAATTAGAGGTTTTACATCTCATAAATGATTATAGAGTTGAAAAAGGGTTATCTCCTTTAAAACAATTATCTCTAATTAAAACACAGACCTACGAACACACCCTATACATGATTCACCAAAACAGTATTTCTCATGATGATTTTTACAAACGAAGTGAATATCTCAGAAAAAATACACCAGCTATATGTGTGGGTGAAAATGTGGCTCGAGGTTTTTCAACAGCTAAATCAGTTGTAAGAGCTTGGATAAATAGTGAAAGTCATCGAAAAAATATAGAAGGAAACTTCAATTATTTTGATGTATCCGCCGAACAAAGTGAAAGTGGAAAATGGTATTTCACTAATATTTTTGTGGAAAAGAGATAGTAAAAAATCCCGTAGATTTATCAATCTATGGGATTTTTATTTATATTATTAACTAAAATTAAAATATTCAAAAAAACCTATTTACCTATGATTAAATAATATACACTTTAAGCCTTTCAAAAACCAATAAATACCTACTTTTGAAAAATAAAAACAGGAAAAAATAATTCCCTTATTTTTTACTTTACAAAATAATCATATATTAGTGGTTTAGTGACATTTATAGGATTTTTGTGTCAAAGAAATAAAACTTATTTATAAAACTTACTTTTAACCAAATGCGTATACAAAATATTTTAATAGCTTATATGTTATTTTTTACGGGCTTACTTTTTTCGCAAGTAAAAATTGGTAATTCGCCAAACGTTATAGATTCAAATTCATTATTAGAGTTAGAAAGCAATAACAAAGTGCTTGTAATTACAAGAGCTACCACTTCTCAAATGAATGCCATTAAACCTCTTGAAGGAGCTTTAATTTACAATATGGATAAAAAATGTATTTATCAATACATTGGAGATAAATGGAGTAATTTATGTGCCGATTATTCTGGTTCAGACAATCAGAAAATTAGCTTCGACAATACTACCAATACTTTAACCTTAGAAAATGGAGGCTCTGTTAATTTATCGTCTTTAATAAATGATGCTGATAATGATCCTGAAAATGAAATTCAAGTATTAGCTTTTAATCCTAGTACCAACATATTAAGTCTTTCTAATGGAGGAACAATCGATTTAAGTAGTTTAAACAATAGTGGTACAGACGATCAAACAGCCATTGAAGTTCCTTACGACAATACTGACTCTGATCTTACCGCTACCAATGTTAAAGCCGCTATCGATGAAATCGCTGCCGATGCAGGTACCGTAAACCTTATCGATGAAGGAGATGGAAAAGTAACCCTTGTGAAAGCTGATGGTACTCTAATTAAAGTGGATAAAGCTAATATTAAAGATAATGGAAACGGGTCGTTTACCTTTACCAATAACGACGGATCCGATGTTACCTTTACGCCTAAAGCTGTCGGAACAACCTACGATAACACCACCTCAGGACTTACCGCTACCAATGTTAAAGCGGCTATCGATGAAATCGCTGCCGATGCGGGTACCGTTAACCTTATCGATGAAGAAGATGGGAAAGTAACCCTTGTGAAAGCTGATGGTACTCTAATTAAAGTGGATAAAGCTAATATTAAAGATAATGGAGACGGATCGTTTACCTTTACCAATAACGACGGATCCGATGTTACCTTTACGCCTAAAGCTGTCGGAACAACCTACGATAACACCACCTCAGGACTTACCGCTACCAATGTTAAAGCGGCTATCGATGAAATCGCTGCCGATGCGGGTACCGTTAACCTTATCGATGAAGAAGATGGGAAAGTAACCCTTGTGAAAGCTGATGGTACTCTAATTAAAGTGGATAAAGCTAATATTAAAGATAATGGAGACGGATCGTTTACCTTTACCAATAACGACGGAACCGATGTAACCTTTACACCTATAGCGGAAGGAACAACCTACGATAATGCCGATTCTAGACTTACGGCTACCAATGTTAAAGACGCACTTGATGAAATCACTACCAATTTAACCGCCCATATTACTGCTGATAAAGACACAGACAAAACCAATGAGTTAAATACAGACGTCTCTTTTGACGGTACTACGCTTAGTATTACTGATGCGGGAGGTACACGTACCGCAAACTTATCTAGCGTTTCTTCTGACGAT
>NZ_JBFNGP010000005.1:0-230262 GCF_041021355.1 Tenacibaculum sp. UWU-22
GTGATTCGTCACAATTTAAAATTCCATCATTGTCGATATCTACATCGAGGTTGTCTATGATAGAATCGTTATCATAATCATCAGGGCATCGACTAACAAAAAACTCATCAGAGTCGTATGTATAGGTCTTACCCCCGCATGTTAAAGAACCTACCACTTTATATTTACCTGGAGAAGTTGGTTTATAGCTAGTTCCTGTTCCAACAGAAACAAAACCACTTCCGTTTTGGTCGTCAAAAAACCATTCTAAAGTATCAAACATATTAGAACGTGTTGCATCTAATGTTATGTTAGGGATACACGATCCTAAGTTTTCGCTTGAAGGAGCAAAATTAACTTCAGGGGCAGTTGCAAAACCAGAGTAAAAACTACCAGAGGTAGCTACATTATTAATATTAAAGTAAGCACAATATAGTTCGCCAGTACTAGAAACAGTGATGTTGCCTGTTAAATTAGCGGCTTTGTAGGTTACATAACCAGTGTTTCCTGTAACAGTGTATGGACCCAAAAGATTAACAGGGTTGCCAGATGTAGTAGTTACAGTAATATTAGCATCTTGGTTAGCAACAAAGGTAACCCCACCTGTAAAAACGGTACCTCCAATGGTTTCTATTTCTGGAATATTATCTACATTCCCTCTGTTTTTACAGCTTATGGGTGGTACAAAAAACAATCCTTGATTTGCTTCAGAATTACTAGCACCAACACCTTGATAAACAAAGGTAGGGTTAGAGGTTTCAATATACATGTTTCCATTACTATTGTAATAATTACCTTCAATTAAATAGTATTCTCCAGCATTTATAGTTGCTATTGGAGCAGCATTACCATTAACGTAAATACTGGTATTATTTTGGTTTGCAACGACTAAAACATTTTCCCAACCATCTAGTCCACCTCCCTTAACTAAAATATATTCGGTTCCAATTTTATCTTCTCCAACAATTTGGTCTATACCGTAATCTCTTCCGTTACCATTATGAAAACTACCATTAGCAGAGCCACAATTAACCACAATGGGTTTGTCAGACTGTACAAGTGTTCCAATTAAACCGTCTCTGTTTATACTTGCATCTGAAGCATTAGTAGCAACAATATAACTTTCGCCTTCATCTAGTACAATTCCAGTTATGGGGGTAGTACCTGTATAATTTTTTATAACAAGCCCATTAGGAAGATTAGAAAAGGTAACTGTGGTATTATCTTCTGCAGCCATAACAGAAATAAAGTTTAAGTAATTGTTTCGTACAGGGTTTTCGTTTGTAAACATTCCAGCTCTAAAAGAGGTTCCGAGGGCTGCAGCGCCTTTACTAACTAAAGCTCCTGCTTGAGAGCCATTACCAGCTATTAATCTTACCGAAACATAAATAGCATCATAAGCTTCGATAATGTAGCCTTTATTGGTGGTAACGGTGCTGGTTTGATTAGAATCGACAAAAAGTTGCGAATTACTATCTCCAATATAAATTTTTTGAGGGGAAGCTTTAGAAACAAAACCAGTTATATAACTGGTAGCAGGTAAGCCAACTGGTTTTATAGTATAGGCTACTTTTTTCTCACTGGGGGTAGAAATATAAAAATATTGATCATTTGGACTTGCATTTCCTGCTTCGGCATAGGTTAAAGGAGGGATGAAGTGTTTTTTACTCAGTTGAGCGAAAGTGTTTTTATATCCGCCTAAATATAAAAAAACAACGAATACTAAAGGTAATTTAAGTTTATTTATACCCATAAGATAAGCGAATAAGACATGCAATTACGTTGCGCAGTAAATATAAAAAAAAATACCACTCGAAATACGACTTGTTTAGAAAACTAAGTATTTGTTTTTTTGTTAGTTATAACAGCTATGAAACGAGGTAAAGATTACAAATCTCTTTTTTTTAGCAGGGTATATGAAAGGTAAATAAATACAAATGTCCAAATTAAAACAATTAATATATCTGTAAAATGAACAGAAAAATCTTTTACTATTTTTTCGCCCATTTGATTGGCTACTATTTTTACAGCACTTAAACGACTAAAAGGTTCTTTAATTAGGTTTGACATAGCTTCTAACGGCAAAAATTGCATAACATTAGCAACTTTTTCTGAGGGATTGCTGTTGTTTTTAAACATCCAAAACAAATAGCCTTTAAACATATTTTCTGCAAAAAACCATATTATCATAGCGCCTACAGCAAAGGCAGATCGTTTTATTAAAATACCTAAAAATAATCCGAAAGAAAAAAAACCTACTAGTTTTACAAAAAAGGCTATTAAGTATTCTAGATTTGAGGTTATTATCGGAAACTCGTTATAATCTGAGTAAATAAGCCCTAAAATAAGCGAAATAAGAAATACAAATACAGTAGAAATTAAGGCAAAAACTACTACCATATAAAATTTAGATAAAATAAATTCTTTTTTACTTAGCCCATCAATTAGGTTTTGTTTTAGTGTTTTGTAACTGTATTCGTTTGCCATCATTGATACAATTACCAGCAGTAAAAAAAACTTAAATCCAGAAGCAATATAGGTGTTAAAATGCCAAATAAAAGGGAAGTTAAAAATTCCTTGTTCAGCTAAGTGAAATTTTATAGGGCCAATATCAAATCTTATCGCTGTAATTAAAGCTATAGAAGTAAGAAGCCCAAAGTAAAAAATAGATAAAACTTTACTAGCTCTGTTGTATTTGAGTTTGTGAAATTCGATACTTAATAGTCGTAGCATTTTTTTATGGTTTAGTTGCTTGTTAAGTCTAAAAATTGCTGTTCTAAACTAGGTTTTCGTTTTACCAAATGTGATACAGCTATATCATTTTTAAACAGATATTTGTTTATTTCTGTAGCTGCTAAATCGGTATTTAAATTAGCAATGATAAAATCATTGTTTTTTGTAATGTTAACTACCGCAGGGTGATTTTTTAGTACACCAATCAATTTTTCATTATCATCGGCTTGTAATTCAAAAAAGCCATTAGAGGTGGTTATACGGTCTACTAATCCATCATATAATTTTTTTCCATTTCTAATAACAATTACATGGCTACAAACTTTTTCAACTTCATCTAGTAAATGAGAGGCTAATAAAATAGTGGTGTTACCCTGTGCAATTTTTTTAATAATTTCACGAATTTCATGTATGCCTTGTGGGTCTAATCCATTGGTAGGTTCGTCTAAAATTAATACTTCGGGGTTATTTAACAAGGCTGAGGCAATAGCTAAACGCTGTTTCATACCAAGCGAGTAGGTTTTAAACTTGCTGTTTCTTCGTTCGTAAAGATTTACAATTTTTAGTTTTTCTTCAACGGCTTCATACGAAATACCTTTAATTTTACAGATTAGCTGTAAATTTTGAACTGCCGTCATATAGGGGTAAAAATTAGGGCGTTCTATAATAGCACCTACTTTTTTTAGTGCTTCGTGAACAGATAAGTTTCCATTAAACCAAGAAAATTCGCCACTGGTTTTATTTACTACATTTAAAATAATACCAAGTGTTGTTGATTTACCACTTCCATTAGGACCTAAAATGCCATAGACATTTCCTTTTTTTATATCAAAAGATAGTTGGTTAACTGCGTGAACACTCCCAAATTTTTTATCAATATTTTTAAGAGATAAAATTGTTTCCAAAAAGAAAAGATTTAGTCGATTTGATTGTTAGACGACTAAGATAACTAATTTGTTACAAAAAGCCCGGACTCAAAATTTAATTTCCATCACTATTTAGCGCTTTTTCAGGCACTCGATTTCGTTCAATCTTACCTTTTTTAACAGCTTTGTATTGTTCGTAACAATCTAATATAGCTTCAATCATTTGTAAGTCGCTTGCTTTTTTTATAAAATATTCAGAGTAATTACAGTCTGATAATAATTTGGTTAGCTGTTGATTATCCATTTCTAAATATTCCATCATAATTTCGCGATCAAACTTATCGCCTAGCATTTTACGTAAGTTATCTTCACTTTTAAGCTTTTTAAGTTTTTTTAATTGCTTAGGTTTTTTGCCAAATAGATTATAGATGGCGTCTATAGGCTGAAATATTTTACTGATAGGAGAAGAAATTTTTGTAGGACGTCCTATTTCATAAGTTTGAGGTAATCCGTTAATATGTATTCGGGTAAATTTATCTTTAGGTACTTGTTTAACATCAATTTCTAATACCCCAATTAGTTTTGTTGAGTTAATAACTACCTCTTTAATTTTTTCAGGTTTTTCGTTTAGTTCAATAACCAATTCATTACCTTTTAATAAATCATTGGTAATTTTTATTTTTATAGATTCGAACCCTACATATGACACTATAATTGTATCATTTTCTTTCGCAGGAAGCTCAAAAAAACCTTTCTTAGAGGTTGCTATACCTTGTACAGTATTTAAATTTAATATGTTGGCATCAATTAAAGCTTTTTGGTCTGCAGCATTTACTACCTGCCCTTTTAACTTACTTTGGGTTGTATTCTGTGAAAAACCAACAACAGAAAATAAAAATAGAAAACCTAATAATATTAATTGTTTTTGCATAGCGCAATAATAGTGATAAAAGTAAGTAAACTTGTTAATTATTTGTAAAATTGATAAAATAAAAGCAATAATTATTCCACAAAAGAAAAGTGTGGTTAAAAATTAGATTTTTTTGTAAAAGTTAATTATAACGTTATAAAAAATTGTGCGCACGAGAAGATTCGAACTTCCACATTCTTACGAATACTGCCCCCTCAAGGCAGCGCGTCTACCAGTTCCGCCACGTGCGCTTAGAAATTAAAAAAGGTTGTAAAAAAATATAGTTTATTGCCAATTTAATTTTATTCCTGTTTTTTTTATCAATCGAAAAGTTTTGATAGATATAATTCTAAGAAAAATTAGAATGACGTTGTTTCTATTTTTATACAACCTTTTTGTGACCGGGCTGGGGCTCGAACCCAGGACCCTCTCCTTAAAAGGGAGATGCTCTACCAACTGAGCTACCCGGTCTGTTTTTCTAAAATCGAGTGCAAATATACGATGCTAAGTTCTATTTCTACAATATTTTTTGTAATTTTTTTGTTGATATTTGCACAAGTTTTATAATTAACCTTAAATGCTATTTACAGAGTGTTAGTAGCCAGTTAATTAATTAAAAAATATATTATATGAAAGTTGTTTTAATAGGGTATATGGCAAGTGGTAAATCAACAATAGGTAGATATTTAGCACAAGAAATGGATATGTCTTTTATAGATTTAGATGTGTATATCGAAGAAAAAGAAGAAATGACAATTACGGATATTTTTAAAACTAAAGGAGAGATTTATTTTCGTTATCAAGAGCATTTTTATTTAAAAGAACTGTTGGCTGCTACCAATAATATAGTAATCGCCCTTGGGGGCGGAACCCCTTGTTACGCAAGCAATATGCAAGTGATTAATAATAGTGAAAACACGTACTCTATATATTTAAAAGCCAATGTACATACATTGGTTGAAAGGCTTAAAAATCAACGTTCTAAACGACCTTTAGTAGCGGAGTTGTCTGATGAAAAACTACAAGAGTATGTTGCTAAACATTTATTTGAGCGTAATAAATATTACAATCAAGCAAGTAGTATATTACCGATTGACAACAAAAGTATAACTGAAATAGTAACCGAACTTAAAGTGCAACTACATTAAATAAGCAACGGCTTTATTTTTAGTAAATTCTATGACTACTTGATCGTGTAGAGAAGTAGATAATGAAATTCCTTTAAAATCGGCTTTTATAGGGTATTTTTTATGATTTCGGTTTACTAAAACAGCCGTTTTAAATCGTTTTAAAGGTACTTCTAAAAAGTGTTTAACCCCATAAATTAAGGTAGTGCCAGAATTTAATACATCATCAACTAAAATAAGCGATTTGTTTTTATACTCTTGAGCAGAAAGAGATGTTTTAACGGGGTTTAACGGATTTTTTTTATCAATAATAACGTTACATAATTGTATTTTTAAAGGTGATATTTTAGCAATAATTTTTGACAATTGTTCTGCAAAAAGATAACCATTATGGTCAATGCCAGCTAAAATAATTTCTTTTTCGTTACTGTTGCTTTCGTATATTTGGTAAGCAATTCTACGCATTTTTTGTTCAATTTGCGTATGGTTTAAAATAATGTTATTATGGGTTGTCGTTATCATAATTTATTAATCTTCTTCTAGTGTTTGATTGTAATCTTCGATATCTCTTCGGTCTTTTTTTGTAGGTCTTCCAACACCTTTTTTTCTATAATAATCTTTGGTGTACTTTAATAATTCTGTTTTTTCAAAAGCTTCTTTAGGGGTTAAATCTTTTCTGTATAAATCTACTAATTTTGCACCAATTCTGTTAGGGGGTATCGCTATTATTTTAATTGTATAATCGATTTGATTTTTCCGAATTAAAAGAAGTTCATCCCCATAAACCTCTTTAGAAGGTTTTAAGCGTGTGTTGGCTATTTTTATATGACCTTTTTTACATGCTTCGGTAGCTAAGCTTCGCGTTTTAAAAAATCGAATACACCACAAGTATTTATCTATTCGCATATAAAAAGTTAAATTTTAACTTTAGGTTTTTTACAAAGGTATAAAAATGGTAACTTGCGCACCGAAAAATTTAACGTAAAATGGTATCATTTAAAAACCTTTTTTTGCTGGCAATACTATCGGTAGTGCTTTATGCTTGTAATAAAAAAACAACAGAAGAAACTTTTGATAGCGCTGCACAAGCAGTTATTGATAATGATTCGATTGTAAAATTTTTACAATCGCATTATTTTGACACCGCTATCGATTCGATAAAAACAATTGATAACGGGCAAACCTCTTTATATAAAGATACCAAGTTAAAAACAATGGATATTACCGAAAATGATATTGATTATAAATTATATGTGTATGTAAATAGAGTAGGCGATGACCCTAAAGAAAAAGGTTTTCCTACCATAATGGATTCAATTTTTGCTACCTACGACTTAAAGTATATAGAAACCACAGCTAAACTTGAAGATGTTAGAACTATAAAATCAGGCACATGGTTTGGTCAAGTTCAGAGTTATGTAAAAGGCAGGTTATATGGTTTCACCAATTTTAAAGGAGGTGAAAATGTATCAACAGATGGCGAACCTATTAATTATACGGGTGGTGGAAAAGGAATTTTATTTATTCCTTCAGGATTAGGTTATGCAAATACTACAGGGCTTTCTGTTCCTGCAAACTCATGTTTAGTATATTATATTAACTTATGGGATATTATACCCAATACCGATCATGATAATGATGGTATTCCGTCTATAAATGAAGACCCGAATGGCGATGGAAACCCACTTAATGATGATACAGATCAAGATGGTGCACTTAATTTTCTTGATGCTGATGATGATAACGATGGGCAACTTACTAAAAACGAAGATGCTAACGGTGATGGTAATCCAAGAAATGATTTTAGTGATCCCAATAACCCTACTTTAGCTGATTATTTAAATCCGTTAAAATAAAGAGATTAAAAATACGATATATTCACCTTTTTAATCTAATTAGAATTTCATTTTTTCAAAAAAGGTAAATTTATAGTTAGGTAAAAGCTCTGGGTGAGTAATTTTAATGATATCTTTTAGTACCAAATCGGGTCGAGTAGGGGCAAGTTCAAAATAGATAATACCAGCTGTTTTACCCTTTTTTAAATTGGGGGTATATATATTATCGGTTTTGAAAGCTTTAAATTCTTGGTATATTTTGTTACTGTTAATTAATTGGTTTTTAGTTGAAAAATATCCTGGAGAAATCCAAAAATCAGCAGCTTTTCCTTTATCTAAAACACTTTCAAAACTCAACGATAAACTACCTCTTCCTTTATTGTTTTGCCATAAGTAATTTGTGTTAGCGTCTTTAAAAAAATGAGCAATAAAACTATTTCCGGCAGGTAAATTCCATATATCTTTATTCATAATAGCACCTGATAAAATGGTTGGGGTGGTAATTGCATTTTTAGCTATTTTTTTAGCCTCGATATAGTTTTTTTCAATAATATTAAAAATACTGTCAGCCATTTTTTCTTTATTGTAGAGTATTCCGAAAAACTTAATCCATTCAGCTCTACCAAGGGGTGTTTCTTCTAACCAATCGCCATTTAAAATTACAGGAATATTCTGTTTTGTTATTAATGCAAGCGCTTTATTGGTTTTACTCATCGAAAAAGCAACAACTAACTCAGGGTTTAAGCTTAATAAAATTTCGGTATTAAGAGAGGCTTCTTTACCTATATCGGTAATTTTATGAGCCTCAATTAAAGCTCTTGTTTTTTCAGAAGAAACGTATTGTGTGTGCGGAAAACCGATTAACGTTTTTTCTTCGTTTAATAATTCAATCATGGGGATATGAGTAGTAGAAGTTACCACCATTTTTTTTATAGGAACATAAATAACACGAGAAGAACTATGCTTTGTAATATTGTTGTTTTTATTTTCAATGGTGTATTCAAATGGCTTATTTGCATTTGGGTACGGACTTTTTATAATTATTTTTTTCTCTTTTGCAGTTTGTACAATATCAAAGCCTTTAGCATATTTTATAGTAGACCCACTAGGTTTATTAATTTGTTTTTTAGCTACTTGTTTACACGAAAACACTGACAAAAAACAGACTAAAAAAAGAGGATAAAAAATGTTTTTCATTCTTTTATTAATTTGGTTACAAGATTACAAATTTTAAACTACTTTTGCCCCGATTTTGGTTTTGTTATCAATGTCATTGATAATAAATTAAAAGGGAAGTTGGTGAAAATCCAACACTGTTCCCGCAACTGTAAGCTAGTAAGCTTGTAACAGCTACTTTAACCACTGTTTAGTAATAAATGGGAAGGTGTGTTACAAGACGCAAGTCAGGAGACCTGCCAATATCAAAAAAAAGAAACTTTCGGGATAAAAGTTTTGGTATGGTTATACTTTGTCCTGATTTAACACAAATTAAAAAAAACGTATAAAATGAAAAAACGATTTCTAATTGTAGGAATATTGCTGTGCACTACTATGGTTAATAAAATCAAAGCACAAGAAAAAGAAAAACAGTTAGACGAAGTTGTGGTTACTGCTACAAAATTTCCTGTAAACAAAAAAAATGTAGGTAAAATTGTTTACAAGATTACTTCTGAAATGCTAAGTAATGAGCAAGGAAAAACCCTTTTAAATGTGTTAAATGATGTGCCTGGAATACAAATTAACGGAAGTTATGGTACGAAAGGTCAAAATTTAGGGTATTACATTAGAGGGGGAAGAAACAAGCAAGTAGCTATTTTAATTGATGGGATAAATGTAAACGATCCATCATCGGTTAGTGGCGATTTTGATTTACGTCAAATAGATATTAATCAAATAGAAAGTATTGAAATTTTAAAAGGGGCATCTTCTACTTTGTACGGTACAGGAGCTGCTACAGGGGTTATTAATATTATACTAAAAAAAGAAGCTAAAAAAGAATTTGCAGGTACTTATACAGCTACTGCAGGCTCTAATTCGTCTAGTGAACATCAAAACTATTCGCTTAATGAGCTTGCCGCTAATTTTAATTTTAACGGTACAATAAAAAAGGTTAGTTATTTACTAGCAGTAAACGCAAACAATTCGGGAGGCTTATCATCTGTCGAAAGTAGAGATCCTAATGTTGAATTTAAAGAAGATGTTTTTTATCGACAAAATGCCCTACTAAAACTAGGATATGATATTAGTTCTAAAGCCAATGTTGGAATTTTTGGTTCGTTTGATAAATTTTCTACTGATTTTGATGGTTTTGATTACGACCCAGTGACCTGGGCAAGTATTCCTGCGGATAAAGACAAGAATTTAAAAAGTAAACAAAAAAGAGTAGGAGCAACATTTAACTATAAATACAATAAAGGAGAACTTAACATAAAAACGTTTATAACGAATATTAAGCGTGTAGAAACCCCTTCGTTAGATAACTTTGAAGGAAAGGCTTCAGGGTTTGATGTGTATGCTAATAATTACATAATTAGCAACGTATCTGTTTTAGCAGGTTTAGCTGGTCAATACCAAGATATGTCACAAAAAACTTCGTATAGGGTTATTGAAGAAGGAAGTGGTAAACAACATTTTTACGATCCCTATGTTTCGGTAAACTATAATACGTCGTATGGGCTTAATTTTAATGCGGGTATGCGCTTAAACATTCATAGCGAATATGGTAATAATTTTGTTTACAATGTAAATCCATCATATAATTTTCATATTAATAAAGTAACGGATATAAAACTTTTTGCTTCATACAGTACTGCTTTTGTAACCCCAACATTATCAGATATATTTACAAAATCACCAACTATTGAAGAGTTGCAACCCGAAAAAGATGCAACTGTAGAAACGGGTTTTGAAGTTAACCTTACCCATAAATTAACTTTTAATGGTACTTATTTTTATAGAGAAGAAACCGATAAAATTGGCTACGATTCTCAAACGTATAAAACCATAAATGAGTTAGGAACGTTTAATGCTAAGGGTTTTGAAACCGAAATTAATTATAATCCGTTTAAAAAATTACAAATTATAGTTAATTACACGTATGTTGATAGAGATGAAAGTTTAATGCTAAAAATACCCAAAAATAAATTAGGGATTAAATTAAATTATAAAATTTCACCATCTACTTTTACCTCGTTAAGTTATAAATATGTCGATGCTACTAAAGATTATGGTAATGTTGATTTGCCTTCGTATAATTTGTTCGATTTTTTTATCAACCAAAAAATAATACACAACAAGGTTACGCTTTTTGCATGTTTAACTAATATTTTTAATGAAAATTATCAAGAAGCTGCCGATTATACAACTAGAGGTAGAAATTATAACTTAGGATTAAAAATTAAATTGTAAGTAAAAAGCAAGTTAGCTCTTTTAATACATTTATATTTTAACCGTCAAAAATTTAGTAATTATAACAATTCTTTTACTTCTTGTTTTATAAAATTAATAGCAACATTAGTGGCACTTTCTGTTTGTGAGGCTTGTTCTATTAATAAATTTTCTTGTAAAAGGTTTGCATTTTGGGTTTGTTTTGCCATCGTTTTTATTTTGGTAATTACTAAATTTTTGGCAGTTAAAATTGTTTTCCAACAAGCGTTAGAAATATAAAGTTGTTGTACGCTATTATGTTCAAATTCTTGCTCTATCGTTGCAATTAATAAATTTGCATAAGCTGTAGTGTCTTGATTTATGGGTTTTACGCGTAATACTAATTTAGATGGATTAATACGCTCTAAAAATAAAAGTAATCGTTCGTAAGCCTGTAATTTTAGGGGTAGCGATTCTTTCTTTTTTTCGGTTAATAATGCTATTTTTTTTTCGTTGTTTGAGTAAGTAATAAATCCGCTAAAAAAATAATAAGCAACAAACCCTGTTACTACTGCGGGCAATGTGTAACTTAATGCTTCAATAATTTTATTTTCCATAATTTAATTTGTGAGGTACGAATATAATAATCCTATCGATATAGCAAGGCTAAAACTTAAAAGCGTTCCAATTAAAATATACTCGGTGAGTTTTCGGTCTTTAGCAGACGATAAGTCGCCAAATCTAAAAATTGATTTTGCAGCTAGTAAAAAACCAATACCTTCCCACTTATTTATCAGTATAAAGGTAAAAATAAGAAGTCGCTCTAAAATACCAATATACCTACCTGCTTTGCTGAGCGATTGGTCTTTTTCTGTGTTTTTTTCAGGATTCCATTGTGCTATAATTACTTTAATAAGTACAGATGAAATGTAAGATACAAAAAGTAGTGAAGCTATTAATAATATATTTTTTTCTGATAAAAAACGATTAAAATCGATAGTAAAAGGGGCGTATAAGTATGTTACCAGTATTAATATGGCTATATGTAATAATTGATCTAAAAAAAATAAGTGGCGTTTGTTTTTTTTAGTTTGAACATATGTTTTGCTAACATCTATTATAAAATGAGTGCTTATAATTAAAAAAAAACCTAGTAAATAGCTTGGGTTAAATTGTAAAACAAGTGCGGTTAAAATTGCATGAACCCCTATGTGCCAATATAATTTTTTAGATTTTATTTTCTTTTTTTCTTTACTAATAACCCAATTGGTTGGTTGAAAAACAAAGTCGCCTAACATATGTGCGATTAATAGCTTTAAAAAAAGAATCATTTTTTATGGTTTTTGATTGATAAGTTTTTGATATCGTTTTTCAAGTCTTAAAATTTCATCTAAACCCGCTCGTTTTTTACGTTTACTAATTCCTGCTTGAGAAATACCTAGCAATTTACTAATTTCTCTTTGAGTCATTGTTGGGTTTTCTAACGAAATTTTTACAAATTCTGCCGAATTTACACTCCAATTATCCATGGTTAATAAACCTAAAGCAAGGCTAATATTTAACTCTTCATCAAATTCTTTCCAAGGCGATTTTATAGCAAGCGATTGTTTTTTCAACAGGTTGTCAAAGGCATAGCCAGAGTTTATATGTGCTTTACCGTTTGATTCGGTAATGTGTTGGTTTTCAAATGTTTTTTCACCAATTCCAATAGCCATTCTTACATCTAAAGCAGCAATCGTTTTAAGGCTTGCTTTTATCAACAAACAGGTTTTTAAAGCGTTTAAAATAGAAACTTCTACTTGAAAGCTATCACCTCTGTATATTTCCCAAGAAGCTGGTGAATTTCCAATTTTATTTAAAATATTCTTTAAAATAGGTAGCCATTTTTCTACAGAAATATTTCTAGAGTTTATAATATCGCCTGTTACAATGCTTGTCATAAAATTAATATGGTTTTATCGCAAATATACTAAATATAACTTTAAATAGTTATATTTTTATTTATAATCTTATAGGGTTATATTTTTGTTTATAACTTTTATAGGTTATGTTTTAGTGATAATTAGAAATATTGTGAATAACTATTAAAATTCAGGTTTTAATAGTTTTAAAAGAATAGTTAATTTTCCACTTTTAAATTTCTTCAAAAAAACTTTTTTGGATACTTATTTACAACAACTTAACGAACCTCAAAGAGCCGCTGTTTTACAAAAAGACGGACCTGTAATTATTATTGCAGGGGCAGGCTCTGGGAAAACACGTGTATTAACATATCGCATAGCATATTTAATGCAACAAGGGGTAGATCCATTTAATATTTTATCATTAACTTTTACTAATAAGGCGGCTCGTGAAATGAAAGAGCGAATTAGTAAAGTGGTAGGTAATAGCGAAGCTAAAAATTTATGGATGGGTACTTTTCATTCGGTTTTTGCTAGAATTTTACGTGCTGAAGCTGACCGTTTAGGTTATCCTTCAAATTTTACAATTTATGATACACAAGATTCGGTTAGGCTGTTAACAACAATTATTAAAGAAATGAATTTAGATAAAGATCGATACAAACCTAAACAAGTTTTAGGTAGAATATCATCTTTTAAAAATAGTTTAATAACGGTTAAAGCCTATTTTAATAATTCTGATTTACGAGAAGCTGATTTAATGGCAAGTAGACCAAAGATGGGTGAGGTGTATAAAACGTACGTTGATAGATGTTTTAAATCAGGAGCTATGGATTTTGACGATTTATTACTGCGAACCAATGAATTATTGGCTCGTTTTCCAGATGTTTTAGCAAAATACCAAGATCGTTTTCGTTATATTATGGTTGATGAGTATCAAGACACCAATCACTCGCAATATATTATTGTTAGAGCACTAGCAGACCGATTTCAAAATATATGTGTTGTTGGTGATGACTCGCAAAGTATTTATAGTTTTAGAGGAGCTAATATTCAAAATATTTTAAATTTTCAAAAAGATTATCCAGCGGTAAAAACCTTTAAACTAGAACAAAACTATCGTTCTACAAAAAATATTGTTAATGCTGCTAATTCGCTTATTGAAAAAAATAAAACAAAATTAGATAAAGAAGTTTGGACCTCAAATGTCACAGGAGAGCCCATAAAAGTGATGCGTACTATTTCAGATGGAGAGGAAGGGCGTTTCGTGGCGCAGTCTATTTTTGAAAATAAAATGAATTTACAGCTGCAAAATAGTGAATTCGCCGTATTGTACAGAACCAATGCGCAATCTAGAGCTATTGAAGACGCATTGCGAAAAAAAGATATTAAGTATAAAATTTACGGAGGAATATCGTTTTATCAGCGTAAAGAAATTAAAGACGTATTGTCGTATTTAAGAATATTAATTAACCCAAACGACGAAGAAGCGCTAAAAAGAATTATTAATTATCCTGCTCGAGGTATTGGTGGCACTACTATTGATAAGTTAACTATTGCAGCAAACCAGTATCAAAAATCAATATTTCAAATTATTAAAAATATTGATAAGGTTGATATTGGTATTAATTCAGGTACAAAAACCAAATTGCAAAATTTTGCGAATATGATACAGCGTTTTCAAATTGAAACGCAAACTAAAAACGCATTTGAAGTGGCTGATTTGGTAGTAAAACAAACACAGTTAATTAAAGATCTTCAAAAAGACGGAACTCCAGAAGGAATTAGTAAGGTTGAAAATGTACAAGAACTATTAAACGGTATTAAAGACTTTATTACCGATAAAATAGAAGCTGGTGAAGAAGCGTCGCTAACCACTTTTTTAGAAGATGTGGCTTTAGCTACCGATTTTGATGCTGATAAAAAAGATGAACAGCCTAGAGTTTCGTTAATGACGATTCATTTGTCTAAAGGGCTTGAGTTTCCGTATGTGTATATTGTTGGGTTAGAAGAAAATTTATTTCCTTCGGCAATGAGTATGAATACCCGTACCGAATTAGAAGAAGAACGGCGCCTGTTTTATGTAGCTTTAACCCGTGCCGAAAAAGCCGCTTATTTATCGTATGCCCAAACACGTTATCGATGGGGAAAATTAACCGATGCAGAACCTAGTAGGTTTTTAGAAGAAATAGACGATCAATACTTAGAATATCTTACCTCTAAATTGCCACAATCAAGTGCCAGTAAATTTTTAGATGCTAGTTTATTTGAAGATGCACCAAAGAAAATAAGATTTCAAAAACCGATTGAAAAAAAACGACGAGAATTTTATAAAAAAAAGGATGTACAAAACATTCCGCTAAAAGCAAAGTTTAAAAAAGTTACTGAGGTAACCCCAAAAACAAATTTATTTGATACCAATTTAACAGTAGGCAATATTGTTGAACATAATCGATTCGGAAAAGGCGAAGTTTTAAGTATAGAAGGAAAAGGACCAAATAAAAAAGCAGAAATTCAGTTTGCAACTGCAGGTAAGAAAAAATTAATATTGCAATATGCAAAACTAAAAGTTATTGGATAATTACTAAAAATAAATACGTACTTTGCGGGCTTTAAAAACTGCAATACATATAGTTTGCATAACTATAAGAGTATAAAAAATACTTTCAAAAAAACACTCTAAAAATGACATTTGATTTAGAATACAATTCTGAAAGACCCCTACTAATTATTCCTGAATATGGTAGACATATTCAAAAATTGGTAGATTATTGTGTGTCTTTATCTGATAAAGAAGAACGCAATACTATGGCAAAGGCAATTATTGATGTGATGGGAAACCTACAACCTCATTTACGTGATGTACCCGATTTTAAGCATAAATTATGGGATCAATTATTTATAATGTCTAATTTTAAATTAGAAGTAGACCCTCCTTACGAAGTTCCTTCTAAAGCAGAATTACTAGAAAAACCAGAGGCATTACCATATCCAAAATCAGCTTCAAGATACCGTTATTATGGTAATAATATTGAAACAATGATTGATGTAGCCTTAAGTTGGGAAGAAGATGATAAAAGAGAGGCTTTAATTTTTGTAATAGCCAATCATATGAAAAAATGTTATTTAAACTGGAATAAAGACACGGTAGAAGATGCTATAATTTTTAATCATTTATACGAACTCTCAGGTGGTAAAATCGATTTAAGAGAAAGCGAAGAAGAACTAACCGATGGTAAAAATTTGATTCGTAAGCGTAATAACCAAGGTCAAAAACAAAAAAATAATAAAAAGAATCATAAAAATCGTAAGCGATAAATGGCATCATTTAAAATTGAAGGAGGACATAAGTTAGCAGGAACCATAACCCCTCAAGGAGCAAAAAATGAGGCGTTGCAAATACTTTGTGCGGTATTATTAACTTCAGAAAAAGTAATAATACACAATATACCCAACATTATAGATGTAAATAAACTTATTTTTATTTTGGGTGAATTGGGGGTTTTAATAGAAAAATTATCTAAAAACTCATATAGCTTTCAAGCAAATAATATTAATTTAAAATATTTAGAATCAGAAGATTTTAAAAGAGATGGTAGTTCGCTAAGAGGTTCTATTATGATTGTGGGACCTTTGTTAGCTCGTTTTGGTAAAGGTTACATACCACGCCCTGGAGGAGATAAAATAGGTCGCCGCCGTTTAGACACTCACTTTGAAGGCTTTATTCGTTTAGGTGCAAAATTTAGATATAATAAAGAAGAACATTTTTACGGAGTAGAAGCTGAAAAAGGGCTAACAGCAACAAGTATGTTGTTAGACGAAGCTTCGGTTACAGGAACAGCCAATATTATAATGGCTTCGGTTTTAGCTCAAGGAACAACTACAATATATAATGCCGCTTGCGAACCCTATATTCAACAGCTTTCGAAAATGTTGAATTCTATGGGTGCAAAAATTTCAGGAGTAGGGTCTAACTTATTAACGATAGAGGGGGTTGAGGTTCTTAAAGGTTGTGAGCATACAATATTACCAGATATGATTGAAATTGGTAGTTGGATAGGTGTTGCTGCCATGACCCGCTCTGAATTAACCATTAAAAATGTAAGCTGGGAAAACCTAGGGCAAATACCAAATGTATTTCGTAAACTGGGTATTCGGTTAGAAAAAAGAAATGACGATATTTATATTCCAGCTCAAGAAAATTATGAAATTCAAAATTATATTGATGGCTCTATTTTAACAGTTGCCGATGCACCTTGGCCTGGGTTTACACCTGATTTACTCAGTATTATTTTGGTAATAGCTACTCAAGCAAAAGGTACGGTGCTTATTCATCAAAAAATGTTTGAAAGTCGTTTGTTTTTTGTTGATAAATTGATTGATATGGGCGCAAAAGTAATTTTGTGCGATCCACATAGAGCTACTGTAATTGGACACAATTTTCAAAGTCAGTTAAAAGCTACTAAAATGACTTCGCCAGATATTAGAGCAGGTATTTCGTTATTAATTGCAGCTCTTTCTGCTAAAGGAACGAGTATTATTAATAACATTGAACAAATCGATAGAGGATACGAAGATATAGAAACACGTTTAAGATCTATCGGAGCTAAAATAGAACGTATTGAATAATTTCGATTTTACAAACGTACAATGTGTTATTTTTGATATGGATGGGGTAATTATAGACTCTGAACCCCTACATAAAAAAGCATATTTTGAGGTTTTTGATGCTCTGCAAATAAAAGTTGATGAAACCCTGTATGCATCATTAACAGGAACCTCTACCATAGATTCTTTTAAAAAACTAATTCAGCATTTTAATTTAGATGAAACCCCTGAAAACCTATCTAAAATAAAGCGAAAAATTTATGTAAATTATTTCGAAAACGACCCTAATTTACAATTAATAGATGGTGTAGAAGATATTATTAAATATTTTTATAAAAAAGGATTAACCCTAGTGGTAGCCTCTTCTTCAGTTATGGAAAACATAGATCGTGTGTTTAATCGATTTAATTTAAATAACTATTTTAAGGCAAAAATTAGTGGAGCCGATTTAAAAGCATCAAAACCGCATCCCGAAATATTTGAAAAAGCAGCAATGTTAGCTGAGATACCTAGAGAATGTTGTATGGTTATTGAAGATTCAGACAATGGTATTAAAGCGGCAAATGATGCGGGTATTTTTGCGGTTGGTTACAAAAATCCGATAGTAAAAAATCAATCGCTTACCAATGCAAATTATCTTATAAATTCTTACCAAGAACTAAAACAAATTATATAAAAAAAACGTGTCAAGTTGACACTTTATTTGTATTGGCAACATTCTTGCTAAAGCAATATAAAATAATAGAAATATTTTACTATGAGTAACGACAAGTATACAAAAGAAGACGAGTTAAAAGGCAAAGCTGAAAACGTTGAGCTAGATGATGTTGTTGAAGATAATGTAGAAAGTGAAGAAGCTACAGCTAAAAAAGAAAATAAAACAGAAGAAAAAACACCAACTGTAGAAGAGCTATTACAGATTGAAAAAGATAAGTATTTACGGTTATTTGCTGAGTTTGAAAACTATAAAAAACGCACTACTAAAGAGCGTATAGAATTATTTAAAACAGCAAGCCAAGAATTAATGACAGCTATTCTGCCAGTTTTAGACGATTTTGAACGAGCGTTAACACATATTGAAGAAGATAAAGAAGCAGAAGAATTGCGTAAGGGTGTGTTTTTAATTTATCAAAAGTTAGTAAAAACCTTAGAACAAAAAGGGCTAACAGCTATAGAGGTAAATAAAGGAGATGATTTTGATGCAGAAACGCATCAAGCCATTACACAAGTTCCTGCTCCGTCAGATGATTTAAAAGGAAAAATTATTGATTGTGTAGAAAAAGGATATAAACTGGGTGACAAAATTATACGCCATCCAAAAGTAGTGGTAGCACAATCATAAACAGTAAGTATTTTCGTTTCAACGAGAATATTGATAAATTTTAATACTAAATTCTGTTACATTACAGAAATAGCAATAAAATATGGCAAAACAAGATTATTACGAAATATTAGGGGTATCAAAATCGGCTACGCCTGCAGAAATTAAAAAAGCATATCGAAAGATGGCTATTAAATATCATCCTGATAAAAATCCAGGAGATAATGCTGCTGAAGAGCAGTTTAAAAAAGCAGCTGAAGCCTATGAAGTTTTAAGCGATCAAGATAAAAAAGCACGTTATGACCAATTTGGTCATGCCGCATTTGAAGGCGGGCAAGGAGGCTTTGGTGGTGGCGGAATGAACATGGAAGACATCTTTAGTCAATTTGGAGATATTTTTGGCGGTGCCTTTGGTGGCGCTTTCGGTGGCGGTTTTGGTGGCGGAACCCAACGAAGAGCAAGAGTAAAAGGAAGTAATTTACGCATTAGAGTTAAGCTTACGTTATCAGAGATTGCTCAAGGAACAGAAAAAAAAGTTAAGGTTCGTAGAAAAGTACAAGCCGAGGGTGTAACGTATAAAACTTGTTCTACCTGTCAAGGCTCTGGGCAACAAATGCGGGTTACCAATACCATTTTAGGTAGAATGCAAACCGCAACAACTTGTTCTACCTGTCATGGAGCGGGCGAGATAATTGATAAAAAACCAGCTAATGCCGATCCACAAGGTATGATCGTTAAAGAAGAAACGGTTTCAATTAATGTGCCTCAAGGGGTTACAGAAGGCGTACAGTTAAAAGTGGGCGGAAAAGGAAATGAAGCTCCAGGTAAACATTCTATTCCAGGAGATTTATTAGTTTTAATTGAAGAAATACCTCATAAAACGCTAAAGCGTGAAGGAAGTAATATCCATTACGATTTATATATCAATTTTTCTGAAGCTGTTTTAGGTACTTCTAAAGAGATTGAAACAGTAACAGGAAAAGTAAAGATTAAAATTGATGCGGGTACCCAATCAGGTAAAATTTTAAGATTAAAAGGAAAAGGATTACCTAGTATAGAACGTTATGGAACAGGTGATTTTTTAATCCATATAAATGTGTGGACCCCACAACATTTGTCGAAAGAACAAAAACAGTTTTTTGAAAAAATGGAAAAGGATGAAAATTTTATACCCGATCCAAAACAATCAGATAAATCTTTTTTTGAAAAAGTAAAAGATATGTTTTCTTAAATTAAGTTACACCGCAATATAAAAAAACACTTTATATATTTTTTATCAAAAAGTTTGTATAAGTAAAAAAGTGTATTAATTTTGCGAAGTCTGAAAGATATTTCAGACACTTTTTCTTTTTCATAGCAATTTTCCACTCATCTTTTTGAGTGGTTTTTTTTTAAAATAAATAAAGTTCTTAAAAAATAAAATGCAGACCTATCTTATCGACTCAAATTTAGTTTGAGTAGGAAAGTCCGAACACCACAGAGTAGCATAGCGGATAACATCCGTCCAACGTAAGTTGAGGACAAGTGCAACAGAAAGCAAGTACAGTTTGGCTGTAGTGAAACCAGGTAAACTCTATGCGGTGCAATGCCACGTATATTGAAGTTTAAGGGTTACTCGCCCGATTTCAAGGGGTAGGCAGATAGACGCTAAAAGTAATTTTAGTGCTAGATAAATGATAAGATTTCTATTATTAGAAAAACAGAATTCGGCTTATTAGGTCTGCTTTTTTTTATTTGTTAGGGTAAGTTAGTTTTGATAAAAATCAAAGTCGTCAAAGTCATCAAAGTCATTAAAATCTTCATCTAAATCAGAATCGTTATCCCAATCATCGTCAGCTTTAAACTCTTTTTCAGGAGCTTTATTTGGTATTTGACCAATAGATAAAAGAATTTTTGAACCAGCAAGTTGTTCGCTATTAATGTCTACAACCTCTACATAAAAGGTCCATAGCAGTAGAAAATCGTATACATAAATTAATTTACCATTTTTTTCGGGTAAGGTATTTTTTAAAATTTCAGTAGCCATAGAAACACCGTCATTGTCTTCAGACATATTAAATAGGGGTATTTCTTCACCCTGATTCCAATCGTCGTCAGATTTATAAAACGAACTCATTTCTAGCCCATTAAAGCCAAAACTTTTTGCTATGGTATAATGTAAGGTTTCTAACGTAGCTTTTTCATCAATTGCCAAAGTACGAATTACATCTTCCTTTGTATCTAAAATTACGCGTATTTTATACATTTTGGTTCTAAACTTATCTAACACAAAAATACAATAAATATATGTACATTTACTCTTCAAAAATTTGAATTGATGCAATCTTCAAAAATTTTAGAAAAGTTAAATAGTTATAATAAAAACACTCTAATGCAAACGCTTGATATTGAGTTTGTTGATATTGGATGTGATTTTATAACTGCCAAAATGCCAGTTAATTCTCGAGTGCATCAGCCTTACGGATTATTACATGGCGGGGCTTCTGCAGCATTAGCTGAAACAGTTGGTAGTATGGCGTCGGCATATTTTTTAAATGATGATACTAAAATTGTTAAGGGCATTGAGCTAAGTATTAATCATGTAAAAAGTAAGCGAGAAGGTACTGTATTTGCTACAGCTAAACAGATACATAAAGGTAAAACTACTCATTTATGGGAAATTCGTATAGTAGATGAAGAAAATAACCTAATATCGCTATGTAAAATTACCAACATAATATTAAATAAAAATTAACCCTCACTATTAAGCTTTTAGCGCACATAGCTAGAGTAACGTTTAAAGTAATTTGTTAGCTTGAGTATTTTAGAAAAAATAACCACATCATTTCAAAATAAATTACCATTTGTAGTTTATAAGAAACCGCAAAATAATTTTTTATCGGCTTTTTTTCAAAAAAACACAACGCTTTATTATACGAGTAATTATAAAGAGCGTGGTTTTGTTTTCGCCCCTTTTAATAATGAAAATTCAGCGGTTTTAATACCTATTGAACAGTCTAATTTTTTTAAAGAAAAGTTAGTACTTGAGCCTATTCATTTTGAATCTGAAATGCATGTTATGCCGGATACTTCATCGGCAAAAAAAAATCATATAAAATTAGTAGAAAAAGCAATTAGTGCCATTAACCAAAATGAGTTTAAAAAAATAGTTTTATCTAGAGAAGAAGTTGTTGCTTTGTCTGATTTTGATTTGACAAAAGTATATAAAAAGTTGTTAGCTAATAATTTAAATGCGATGGTGTATGTTTGGTATCATCCAAAAGTGGGGCTTTGGTTAGGCGCTACTCCAGAAACATTATTAAGTATAGATGGAGATAGGTTTGAAACGATGTCGCTTGCGGGTACCCAAGCATTCAAAGGCACCACAAATGTAAAATGGCAATCTAAAGAAATTAAAGAACAGCAATTTGTAACCGATTATATTATTGATAATTTACACAAAATTACTTCAAATTTAAATATTTCAAAAACTACTACTGCTAAAGCAGGTAATTTGTTGCATTTACAAACAAAAATTAATGCAGCGTTTAAAACAAATGGTTTTATAACGAACGAAAATAAAAACGAATTACTTATAAAAACATTACATCCCACCCCTGCAATATGTGGTTTGCCTAAAGAGGTAACAAAGCAGTTTATATTACAAAATGAAAATTATAACCGTAGTTTTTATACTGGTTTTTTAGGTGAATTAAATTTTGAAAAGCCGCTGGGGGCAATCAACGAAACGTATTCAACTCTTTTTGTAAATCTCCGTTGTATGCAAATTAAAGAGGCAAAAGCTTTTATTTATGTAGGTGGAGGTATTACAAAAGAAAGCAATCCTGAAAAAGAATGGCTCGAAACCGTTGCTAAAACTCAAACCCTAAAACGAGTTTTATAAAAAATGTGGTTGAGGCTCTTTATGCCTAGTTTTATTTGCTATACAAAAAAGAACAGGTTAAATGTATATTTAACTAACGGCTATAATTAGGAGCTTCTTTGGTAATTGCAACGTCGTGTGGATGACTTTCGTTAATTCCGCTTGCGGTAATTCTTACAAATTTACCTGTTTCTTGTAAAGTGCTAACATCTTTAGCGCCACAATATCCCATACCCGCACGTAAACCACCTATAAATTGGTGTATGCTTTCTACTAACTCGCCTTTGTAAGGAACACGCCCAACAATACCTTCTGGAACTAATTTTTTAATGTCTTCTTCAACATCTTGAAAATAACGATCTTTAGAGCCTTGTTTCATTGCTTCAACAGAGCCCATTCCACGATACGATTTAAATTTTCTTCCTTCGTAAATAATGGTTTCTCCTGGAGATTCTTTTGTTCCAGCTAATAAAGAGCCTAGCATTACAGTATCGGCACCTGCGGCTATGGCTTTAGGTATGTCGCCTGTATAACGAATTCCTCCATCAGCAATTACTGGCACACCACTTCCTTTAAGAGCAGCAGCAACTTCTAAAACAGCTGAAAATTGAGGAAAACCAACTCCTGCAACTACACGAGTGGTACAAATAGAGCCAGGTCCAATACCAACTTTTACAGCATCGGCACCAGCATTTACTAAGTAAGTTGCTGCCTCGGCAGTAGCAATATTACCTACAACAACTTCTAATTTTGGAAATTTTTGTTTTACATTTTTTAAAACGTTTACTACGCCTTTTGTATGCCCGTGTGCGGTATCAATAATAACGGCATCTACACCAGCATTTACTAAAGCTTCTGCACGTTCAATTGCATCTGCAGTAACCCCTAAAGCGGCAGCTACCCGTAAACGACCATAGCTGTCTTTATTTGCTATCGGTTTTAGGGTAACTTTAGTAATATCTCTAAAAGTAATTAATCCGTTTAGTTTATAATTATCGTCAACAATTAATAACTTTTCTATTTTATTTTTTTGAAGAATTATCTCCGCATCTTTCAACGACGTACCTACAGGGGCAGTTACTAGGTTTTTACTAGTCATTACCTCTTGAATAGGGCGATTATTATTATGTTCGAAACGTAAATCGCGGTTGGTTACAATGCCTTTTAAAGTACCATTTTCATCAATTATTGGAATACCACCAATAGAGTGTTCTTTCATACTTTGTTTAGCATCTAATACAACAGCAGTAAGGGGTAAGGTTACAGGGTCTATAATCATACCGCTTTCAGCACGCTTAACTTTTCTAACTTCTTGGGCTTGTTGCTCAATAGTCATGTTTTTATGAAGCACGCCAATACCTCCTTCTCGAGCCATGGCAATTGCCATAGCAGATTCTGTTACAGTATCCATTGCAGCAGAAATAATAGGTATATTAATACTAATGTTTTTTGTAAACTTTGTTTGTATTGATACTTCTCTAGGGAGTACTTCTGAAAAGGCAGGAATTAACAATACGTCATCGTATGTAAGTCCTTCGCCTATAACTTTAGAATTGTGGGCATTCATATTTGTAATCAATTTCGTCTTTTTTAAGAAAGAATAAGAGGTTTGCTAAAAATTAATTACGTGCAAATGTACCACTTTTTCTTTGATATATCAGAACTTTGATGGGTTTTATTAAATTAGAATTAAAAGGGGGGAACGATTTAAATTATCCTTTTGTTTTCTTTTTAAACTCTTCAAATTTATTAGTTACTTTTCTAGGCCAACTGTTATTTGCAGTATTAACATCTGCAGTTTCTAAATCAGGGTCAACCACAAAACTTTTTATTTCTTTATCTGATGAAAATACGCGATATACCTTGTTTTCATTTTTTCGCCATATTTGAGCAGGAAAAGTTTCACGTTTTGTAGTTCCGTCAGCATAGGTTAACTCAACAATAATAGGCATAATTAATCCACCTGGTTTTTCAAATTCTACTTGATAGATGTATTTTGGAATTGATTTTAGTGTCGTTTGCTTGTCTGCTGGTAGTGAAGCAATATATTTTTTTAATTCGGTGTCGTCGGCATCTTCTTTTTTAGTGGTCATAAAAACTAAGTTGCCTAAGCGACTAAAGTATTCAGGATATCTTTTTTTAAGTGCTTCAGTTTTTTCATTTGCTTTAGCGGTAATGTATAAAGGTTTTACGTCTTTAATACCTATATCGGTATAATCTGTAGTGTAAAACCAACCTCTCCAAAACCAGTCTAAGTCTATTCCAGAAGCATCTTCCATGGTTCTAAAAAAGTCAGCAGGGGTAGGGTGTTTAAACATCCAACGTTTGGCGTAGGTTCTAAATGCATAATCAAATAATTTAGGACCCATAATTGTATGGCGTAGCATATATAGTCCTGCGGCAGGTTTAGTGTATGCATTTGGGCCAAATTGTTGTACGTAATCTCCTTGCGACATAATAGGTGATAAGTATTGTTGGTCGCCACCCATATACGGTACAATATCTTTTGGTAAATTACCCGTGTTAAAATTAGGGTCGTAATCTAACTCAGCTAAAGTTTCTACAAAAGAGTTTACTCCCTCGTCCATCCAAGTCCATTGTCGTTCATCAGAGTTTACAATCATTGGAAAAAAGTTATGGCCAACTTCATGTGTAATTACGCCAATCATTCCATTTTTGGTTCTTTCATCGTAAGTTCCGTCAGGATTTGGTCTTCCATAATTAAAGCAAATCATTGGGTACTCCATACCTTGTCTTTCAGAGTGTACCGAAACCGCTTTGTTATAAGGATAATCAAAAGTTAATTTAGAATACTCTTCTAAGGTATTTGCTACAACGCGAGTAGAATGTTGTTCCCATAACGGATTTCCTTCTTTAGGATATAGCGAAACAGCCATTACACTTCTATTATTAATTTTAACAGCCATTGCATCCCAAATATATTTTCGAGAAGAAGCAAAGGCAAAGTCACGTACTTGGTCAGCTTTAAAATGCCAAGTTTTTGTTTCAGTTGAATGATTTTTTTCGTTTGCTTCAGCTTCGGCTTGAGTAACAATAAATACAGGATCTTTGTAAGATTCTTTTGCCTTTTCCCAGCGTTTACGCTGTTCGCGTGTTAACACTTCTTTGGGGTTTTGTAATACGCCAGTAGCCTCTACAATATGATCTGCTGGTACGGTTAATTTTACATCAAAATCTCCAAATTCTAAAGCAAATTCGCTACGCCCCCAAAATTGCATGTTTTGCCATCCTTCAACATTGTTATATACGGCTAAACGAGGGTAAAATTGTGCAATAGTATAGTTGTTATTACCATCAGGAAAAGTTTCTAAACCAGATCTTCCTCCATCTTTATTAATATCATTAATTAAATAATTCCATTTAATACTAAATTTAAAAGTATCACCAGAAGCTAAAGGTGTTGGTAAATTAATACGCATCATTGTGCGATTAATAGTGTGAGGTAACTCTCTACCATCTTCATATTTTACTGACTCTATTTTAAAACCAAAGTCTTTAGGTTTGCTAAGGTTATTTTTTATAAAACTTTCTACGGGCTCAAAGCCATTAGCACCTTTAGATTCAGCTAGAGGCGTTTTAGAATCGGGTGCCCGCATATTTTGGTCTAATTGTACCCATAAATACTCTAAATTATCTTTAGAATTATTGTGATAAGTTATGGTTTCTTCACCATAGATACGATTGTTTTTTTCGTCTAAGCGAATATCCATCACATAATCTACTTTTTGTTGGGTGTAAGCATGACCTGGAGCTCCTGCGGCAGTATGTTCGTCGTTAGGAGTAGCCAACAAATCTTTCATTTGGCGAAATTTATTTTGGTCGGTATGGCCTTGTTTTGGTTCTTTTTCATCTGTAGGGGTTGTGTTTTGAGAAAAAACAGCTACAGATATAAAAAGAAGTGAAAGCAAAAGTGTTGTCGCTTTTTTCATTTTGAAAGTTATTTGATTTATGAGAATAAAAAAATATGGCGGAAATTACTCAATAAATAATAAATAAAGGATAAGTTTACTTAAAATTTAACAAACCTTTATCATTATTTTTCGTTAAGAGTAAACTGTGGTGTTCGCCTTTTATGTTTGATTTTATTAGATTTTTTTGATGAGGAAAATATGCCGTTAATACATCATTTTCAATACCGATGGTTTTTACATCGGTAATATTTTCTATTTCTAAGTAAAAATATACAATTTTTCCGTCATATTCTTTTCCTATAAAATTATAGGACACAGGTTTATTGTTAACGGTTATTTTTAGGTGCTCATTAATGTATTTTGTAAAGTAAGTGTTTATGTTTTTTACTTCATCTTTATCGGTTAAACGGGCATCAATTTTGTACTCTTTATTAAGAGCAACTTCAATATCATCCATAAAAACATTCATAATAATTTGAAGCGACTTGTCTTTTTCGCTGTATTGAATTTGGGTTAAGCTTACATAATATCTATGGAAGCTAAACGATAAAAGCGGAATAATAAATAGTAGTAGTAGTCTTTTTTTTGTTTTCATAGGATATTAAAAAACAATTACTGAGCCAAATTACTCTTTTTTAATGGTTTTTAAGAAGCTTTTTTGTTCTTGTTGTAAAATTTTAATGATTTCTAACATTTTACCTTGTTTATACAGTTTTTCGATGGTTAACTGATTACAATAGTCTAAAAAATGATAATAGTGTTTTTTAGGTATTTGAAGTTCTTTAAAAAAGAAATTTTCACCTAATTCATTTAAAATTTTCTCAGGGAATGATTTTTTAAAAGCTAATTCGCGACGTAAATTTGATTGATTTTTAGATTGTTTAATCAGAATTGGTATTTTTAAACTAATTCCTATAAAAAAGGTGGTTGGGTCAGTTTTTACTATAGGTGGTTTAACATGCTTTTTTATATAATCATCTTTTAGAGGGGCGTCCATATCAATATTCGAAAAATCCATTAGTTTTTTTAAAATTTCTGCTTTTTTATCTTTTGGCGTTTTACGCATGTCTATTTCTAAAATACCTGATAAATTGTTACTATTAACCACAACTTCATTTAATTGATACACTTTTCTTTTTAAAAGAATAGCTAACGCATTAAATTTGAAACTTAGGTTATTAACTGTGTAAATTTTTGTTTGGTATTGTATAGAGGTTATTTTAAGTGAGTCGCCTACTTTTGCAAAAATTTTAAAATGACCTGTATTGTTGGTAAATGTGGCTTGGTTAGTTTGTAAATTTATAATATGTGCATTTTTAATAACACCAATTGAATCACGAGCCTTTCCAAACAATATTTTTCGGTTTTGGGCGGTTATTGAAGTAATGGTTATTAAAAAGAGAAAAAGTAATTTTTTATACACCTATTGCATTTTATTTACAAAGAAAATAAAGGGAGCTCTTAAAAGTGTTTTAAAAACCTTGTAAACTTTTGTTAATTTATTAAGAGTATGAAAAAGTTAGAGGTTAATAAAAAACAAACGGAAAGTTCTTAAAAAAGTCTTTGTTAAAGGGATTGTTTTCTTAATATAGAAATGATAGGTATTTGTTGAGTTAAATAAGAAAAAACAACAAAAAATATTATTTTTTGTCATATATAAGCATATTGTTTAATCAAATAATTAAATTTGAATGGGTTTCATTTTAAAAAACAAGAAAATATGGAAAATAAAAATCCTGTAGTATGGTTTGAAATTTATGTTGATAATTTAACAAGAGCAAGAACGTTTTACGAAACAGTTTTTGCTCTTAAAATGAACGAAATGCCTATGCCTGATATTGGTGAAGAAATGCAAATGTTGTTTTTTCCTGCCGATATGGAATCTAAAAATGCAGCATCAGGAGCACTTGTAAAAATGGAAGGGTTCGAAGCTGGAAATAACAGTACTATTGTATATTTTATGAGTGATGACTGCAGTATTGAAGCGTCAAGAATTGAGGCTGCTGGAGGAAAAATTTTTAAACCTAAAATGTCAATAGGAGAGTATGGTTTTATTGTATTGGCAACCGATACAGAAGGAAATATGATAGGGATACACTCAATGGAATAAAAAATATTACCTTGCGGCAGTATAATCAAGTTAATTTAAATTCTAACGAATGAAAAAATTGATAATAGCGAGTACTTCTACAATTTATGGAGGGGAGTATTTAGATTATTTATTACCTACATTAAACGATTTTTTTTCACAATCAAAAACGATTTTATTTATTCCGTATGCACGACCAGGCGGAATAACCTATGACGGGTATACCGAAATTGCCCAGAAAGGATTTGCCAAAATTGGTAAAAAACTAAAAGGAATACATGAGTTCACAGACCCTAAAACAGCTATACAAAACGCAACAGCAATTTTTACAGGAGGTGGCAATACTTTTGAGTTAGTAAATCAATTGTATAAAAACGATGTGGTTGCTGTGCTAAAGCAAGCGGTTGAAAGTGGTACACCATACTTAGGCACTAGCGCAGGAAGTAATATTTGCGGAGTTACTATGATGAATACTAATGATATGCCTATTGTATATCCGCCAAGTTTTAAAACCTTAAGTTTTATTCCGTTTAATATTAATGCCCACTATTTAGATCCAAATAAAAACTCTACACATATGGGAGAAACGCGAGAAACTCGAATTAAAGAATTTCACGTTTTTAACGATACCCCCGTATTGGGCATACGTGAAGGTAGTTGGTTACAAGTTAACGGAAATAGTATTGTGTTAAAAGGTAAATTAACCGCTAGATTATTTTGTAAAAACAAACAAGCTGTTGAGTTAGAAACAGGTACTGAAATAACTCCGTTACTAACATAATTAACGGCTAATGATTTACATAATCTACAATTTCTAAACCATATCCAATCATGCCAACTCGTTTGGTTTGTTTTGAGTTTGAAACTAAACGTATTTTACGAATGTTAATGTCGTGTAAAATTTGTGCACCAATACCAAAATCTTTAGTATCTAAATTAATACTAGGCGCTTTAAAATTGCCTTCGCTTTGATTTTGTTTTAAAACAGCTAATCGGTTTAAAATATTTAGTGATTGGGCTTGTTGATTAATAAATAAAATAGCTCCCTTTTCTTCTTTATTAATCATATTAAACATTTGTTCTAGTTTTTTATCGGCATTATCGGTTAAGGCTCCTAAAATATCATTGTTTACTAATGTAGCATTTATACGAGTTAGTATGGGTTCGTTCGACGACCAGCTACCTTTTGTTAAAGCTAAGTGTATTTGATTGTTGGTAGTTTGTTTATAAGCCCGTAGACGAAATTCTCCAAAACGAGTATTAATAGTAAAATCCTCTTTTTTCTCGATTAGCGAGTCGTTTTCCATCCTATAGGCTACCAAATCTTCAATAGAAACAATTTTTAAATTAAATTTTTTAGCAACTTTTAATAACTGCGGAAGACGTGCCATGGTGCCATCTTCATTCATAATTTCAACAATAACCCCCGCAGGTTGTAAGCCTGCTAAACGGGCAAAATCAATAGCGGCTTCGGTGTGTCCAGTTCTTCGTAAAACACCACCCTCTTTAGCTTTTAAAGGAAAAATATGCCCTGGACGAGCTAAATCGAAAGGCTTTGTTTCGCTATTAATTAAAGATTGAATAGTTATGGCTCTATCAGAAGCAGAAATACCTGTAGTAACCCCTTTGCCTCGTAAGTCTACCGATATAGTAAAGGCGGTTTCCATGGGGTCTGTATTATTATGCACCATCATGTTTAACTCTAATTCTTTACAGCGTTTTTCGGTAAGCGGAGTGCAAATTAAGCCTCGACCATGAGTTGCCATAAAATTAATTATTTCAGGCGTTACTTTTTCGGCAGCAGCAACAAAATCACCTTCATTTTCACGGTCTTCATCGTCTACTACAATGATAACTTTTCCGTTTTTTATGTCATCAATTGCTTCTTCTATGGTGTTTAGTTGTGTGTGTTTTTTTGTAGTTGTTGCCATAATTAGGTGTTTTTTTCTGTCTTTAAAAATATCTTTTTTATAAATAATGTAATTGGAGATAAGAATGAATTTATATCGAATATACTTTTGTCTTGGGTGGCTCTAACTGTTAATAAAGTAGCTATAGGTACCATTAAAATAGCTGAAAGCCACGAGCCAAAAAAGGCTGTAAGAGAGCTTTCTTCGGCTAAATTACGTCCAAAAGTATTAGAAAAGAAATACAATATGTAAATAGCAATGGCTAAAATCATGGGTAATCCCATACCACCTTTTCTAATAATTGACCCTAATGGAGCGCCAATGAAAAATAAAATTAAACACGATAGTGAAAAAGCTACTCGGTTATAAAATTCAATATCGTAATGATTTAATATTTTTCGTTTAAATTTTAAATTTTCCTTATTTGATTTAATATCATTTAAAAGTTGTTTCGATTTGGTTACCGCATTGTTTAACACAAGTGCTTGCTCGTATGCTTTAAAATTATCAACAATGTTTGAGTTTAATTTTTTATAATTAGGTACAGTATCGTATACATGTAGTTCTTTTGCTTGAGAACTTGTATAGAGTATTTTAGCACGATTGTTAACAAATCCATCATAATTTTCTTTCATGATAGGTATTGTATCTTTGAGTTGCTTTAAACTTAGCATATTATAATTTTTTGTAAACTTAATATCATCTAAGTCATCACCAGAAAGAGCAGAAACATCGATGTTAATTTTATACTCATCAAAGTCGGCATACGAAGCGGGCATACGTTTACGCTTTTTATATGGGGTGTTGTTTTGAATATGATTTTCAAAATAATGCCCATCTTTTAAAATAAGAGTTAAATAACGACTGCCGTCTTCTGAAATAATTTCGCCACTTTTAGCGGTTATTATTTTTTTATTTCCTCTTTTTTCTGATAAATCGTATATTAATACGTTTTTTAAAAAATTGTTGTTTTCGCCATATCGTTCGTCAAATTTAATTTGATAATTAGGTATTTCGCTATTAAAACTACCTGGTATTAAAGCCATTGCGGGTAGTTTCTTTTTTATGTTTACTCTTAAATTAATTAGCTTTAAATTTGAATATGGGTATACGTAGTTTAAAAACAAAAAATTTAAAACACTACTAAATAGTGCAAAAAACACTAATGACCGTACGAGTCTGCGTAACGAAATACCTGCCGATTTAGCTGCAGCAAATTCATAATTTTCAGATAAGCTTCCGAGTGTCATTATCGAAGATAACAAAATACCAATTGGAAGTGCTTGCGGAATAACCATTAAAGCGGTAAACCACAAGAATTTTAAAATAAAAATTAAGTCAATTCCTTTTCCAGCAATGTCATCAAAAGCTAGCCAAAGTGCTTGCATAACTAGCACAAAGAGAATGATGAAAAACGTTGCAAAAAAAGGAACTAAAAAAGATTTTAGTATGTATTTGTCTAAAATTTTCACAAAGGCAAAGGTAGCAAGGTTTGTTGTAATACGCACAAAAGTTTTGTTAATAGACCACTAGGGTACTAACAAAACTTTTTAAGCATTAATAGCTATTTAAATTAATCAATTAAATAGCCTTGTTTTTTGTATTTATCTTTATCGAAAGTAAATAAATTATCAGATATAGGTTGGTTACTTTTAAATTTTGTTATGGTAAAAGTAGTAATAGAATTGTTTTTACCTACCTGAATTAATTTGTAGATGTGTTTTGTTTTGGCATCTACACCTAAAGCTACTTTAGCAATTTCTGAATTACTGTCTATCGGTATCAAGTTAATAAATTGTACTTTTCTTCCGTTGCTATTTTCTAAGTTTCCCATAGAAAAATTATAACCATTTTTATAAAACGTTAGTAGTTTAGATGGGTAAATAAAACCGTCTTCTTCTTCTAAGTTACCATCGGTAATTGAAACTTCTTTTTCATCGTGATTAATTACAACTAATTTTTTGCCATCAAAAATAAAATCGTTTCCTAGGTATTGTAGGTTGTATTTTTCGCCTTCTAAAGTAATGTTACCTCTAATAGGAGGATCGTTTGTTACACCAGCATCTTTGTTTGATAGGGTAGAGGTAAACCCAATATACATATTTTTATACGCTCCCATTTTTGCAGATACCTCGTCTAATATTTTTTTTGCTTGGGTAGACGAGCTTTGAGCCATTATATTAAAGCTTAGAAGTACTGTTAAAAATAATAATGTTATTTTTTTCATTTTTAAGGTTATTTTCCGTTTTTGGATATATTTAATTGTTATATTTTTTCGTTTGCTAGTAATTGATCTAAAGCTACTAAATCGGTTATTAATACTTGTCGTGCTTTGCTTCCTTCAAAAGGGCCTACAATGCCTGCGGCTTCTAATTGGTCTATTAACCTGCCCGCTCTGTTGTATCCTAATTTTAATTTACGCTGCAACAAAGAGGTTGATCCTTGTTGAGCGGTAACAATAATTTCAGCAGCTTCTTTAAATAATTTATCTCGATCTTCTATATCAATATCAATACTTGTGCCATTTTCTTCACCAACATACTCTGGTAGTTCATAGGCTTTAGGGTAAGCTCTTTGTGAACCAATAAAATCGGTTATTTTTTCTACTTCCGGCGTGTCAACAAAGGCACATTGAATACGTGTAATATCGTTTCCGCCAGAGTATAACATGTCTCCTCTACCAATAAGTTGATCAGCTCCTGGCGCATCTAAAATTGTTCTACTATCTATTTTTGAGGTAACTCTAAAAGCAATTCTCGAAGGAAAATTTGCTTTAATAATACCTGTAATAACATTTACAGACGGGCGTTGTGTAGCTACAATTAAATGAATACCAATAGCACGTGCTAATTGAGCTAACCGAGCAATGGGGGTTTCTACTTCTTTACCCGCCGTCATAATTAAATCGGCAAATTCATCAATTACCAATACGATATAGGGTAAAAATTTATGTCCGTTTTCGGGGTTTAATTTACGAGCTTTAAATTTAGTGTTATATTCTTTAATATTTCTAACCATAGCGGTTTTTAGCAAATCGTACCGACTATCCATTTCTATACAAAGCGAATTTAAAGTGTTTACCACTTTGGTAGTATCTGTTATAATAGCGTCTTCAGAGTCGGGTAATTTGGCTAAATAATGTCGTTCAATTTTATTGAATAAGGTTAATTCTACCTTTTTGGGGTCTACCAAAACAAACTTTACTTCGGCAGGGTGTTTTTTGTATAATAACGAAGTTAATACCGCATTTAAACCTACTGATTTTCCTTGACCAGTTGCACCTGCCATTAATAAGTGAGGCATTTTAGCGAGATCAACAACATAGGTTTCATTAGAAATGGTTTTACCTAAAGCAACAGGTAACTCCATAGGTGATTCTTGAAATTTTTTCGAAGAAATTACCGAATGCATCGATACAATCGTCGATTTTTTATTAGGTACTTCGATACCAATAGTTCCTTTTCCAGGAATAGGCGCTATTATACGAATACCTAAAGCCGATAGTGATAAGGCGATATCGTCTTCTAAATTTTTAATTTTTGAAATTCGGATTCCTGCTTCGGGTACAATTTCATATAAAGTAATTGTAGGCCCAACAGTTGCTTTAATTTTTTCGATACCAATTTTGTAGTTTTTTAAGGTTTCTACAATACGGTTTTTATTGGCTTCTAATTCTTCAGGGTCAATCGATATTGTTTCGTTGTATTGTTTTAAAAGATTAAATGTTGGAAATTTGTAGTTTCCTAATTCTAAAGTAGGGTCAAATTCACCAAAATCTTTTACTAATTTTTCAGATAAATTTTCGTCAACACTCTTTTCTTCGGTAACTTTTTCTACTGCAATTTCAACATCTTCATTAGCTTCTTTAGCAGAGGGTAATTCAGGCTCTTTATTAGATTCAATTTCTAAAGAAATATCACGATCGTCGATTTGTGTTGGTGTTACGTTAGAGTAATTGTTAATGGTAGGTTGAAGATTTTCTACCGATAATTCAAATTCTGATTTTTCTTTTTTTATTTCATCAACTTCAGATTCGACAGTGTTTTCTTTGATAACTTTTTCTCGTTGTGCTTTTTTTTGTTGAATTTTACTTTTTATAGCTTTTATTTTTTCGCCGATTAATTCTGGAGTAATTTTAAAACGGATTGCTAAATAGGCTAGAAAAAGAAAAGAAAGTAAAATAATTAATCCAGTTTTGCCCATAAACGATTGTAAATAATTATTTACTTCAAAACCAATAATACCTGATAAAAGCGCTTGTTTTTTATCTACAAATCCTATAGTAGTTGAAAGCCATACCATAGCTAATAAGCTCCAATTCCATTTAGAAATTAGTTTGTTTATTTTAGAAGGTAATA
Organism: Tenacibaculum sp. UWU-22; assembly: GCF_041021355.1. Lineage (NCBI taxonomy): Bacteria > Pseudomonadati > Bacteroidota > Flavobacteriia > Flavobacteriales > Flavobacteriaceae > Tenacibaculum > Tenacibaculum sp. UWU-22. The sequence goes on from NZ_JBFNGP010000005.1 coordinate 34,798, forward strand.
ACCAGTGTAATCCCGTTAAAAACAATAAAAAAGGAATGATAAAAGCAGCAATACCAAATCCGTCATAAATAAAAAAGTGGCTTAATTCAGCTCCTATTTTACCAAGTAAATTTTTACTTTTAATAGTTTGATCTGTAAACTGGGTTAAAGCACTTTGGTCTTCTTGCCAAGAGAAGAAAAAAGAAATAAATGCAACTAACAAAAACAGCGCAAACAAAATTAAAAACGATCCTAGAACAGTTTGTGTTTGACGGTCTTTGAAAAACTCTCGAAAACGAGTAATTATTGATTTTTTAGTATTATTATTTTTTGTTTCGGTTTTTTTTGTCATTCGGGTTGTTAAATTTTACTCAATAATTAAAATTTGAAATAATTTGTTTTATAAAAGGAGCAAAAAGTTTAAATTTAATTCATACAATATGGCTATTTAAAAATAAGGTATTACCCTATTTTAGGAATATATATAATACCTGCAATAATTAACGAAATAATAGCAGCTATACCTGGTGCAGCAGCACCTACATCTTTAATAAATTCAATTTTTTTATGATACGCTGGATGAATAAAATCCGCCACTTTTTCTATTGCGGTATTAACTGCCTCAGCAATTAAAACCAGCCCTATTACCAGTATTTGTATCATCCATTCTAGGGCAGAAATTTTAAAATAAAACCCTGCTAATATCGCCACAAAAGTAAAAACGATTTGTATTTTAATACTCGTTTCAGTGGTTATTAAAAGCCATATGCCTTTTAAGGCAAATCCAATACTTTTTAAGCGATCTTTTATTAATCCATCTTCAGGATTTTTCATTTTTTACAAAGCATTTAAAGCGTTGTTATAATTGGGTTCGTCAGCTGTTTCAGCAACTTGTTCAGTGTATATTACGTTTCCTTTTTCATCAATAATAATAACACAACGCGAATGTAAACCAGCCAAAGGACCATCTGTAATTTCTAAACCATAGTCTTTACCAAAAGCACCTGTAACAAAATCGGACAGCATAATCACGTTTTTAATGCCTTCGGCGCCACAAAAACGAGCTTGAGCAAAGGGTAAATCTTTCGATATACATAAAACTTTTGTGTTTTTTAATGCACTTGCTTCTTTATTAAAATTTCGTACAGACATGGCACAAGTACTAGTGTCTACTGATGGAAAAATATTTAATACAAGCTTACTTCCTAAAAAATCAGCTAAAGTTTTACGAGATAAATTAGAGTCTACTAAAGAAAAATCAGGAGCTTTTTTTCCAATTTCAGGTAAATCTCCTATTGTGTGTATCGTGTTTCCTTTTAAGGTTATGGTTGCCATTTTTATAGTTTTAGAGGTCAAAAATAACTAAATTATTACAATATTTTAAGTCAAAAACATAGAACTTAATACCTATCTTCGCAAATTAGAAATTAGGTGCTAAATTTGATTAAATTAACCCAATATACAAAAGAATTTAAATATAACTGGCAACTAGCTGCTCCTGTAATGTTAGGCATGTTGGGGCATACATTTGTTAGTTTTATGGATAACGTTATGGTGGGGCAGTTGGGTACGGCAGAATTAGCAGCTGTTTCATTAGGTAATAGTTTTATGTTTATTGCCATGTCTATTGGTATCGGTTTTTCTACAGCTATAACCTCATTAATAGCAGAGGCTGATTCGTCTAACGATTTTGTAAAAGCAAAGTCAACATTTAAACATGGTTTGTTTTTGTGTACTTTTTTGGGGGTTGTTATGTTTTTGGGGGTTTATTTTTCGAAACCCTTACTCTATTTAATGAAACAACCTGTTGAGGTAGTAAAATTAGCAATACCTTATTTAGACTTAGTAGCGTTTTCGTTAATTCCGTTAGTTATTTTTCAAGCTTTTAAGCAGTTTAGTGATGGTTTGTCAATGACGAAATATCCTATGTATGCTACTGTTATTGCCAATCTTGTAAATATTTTGTTTAACTATTTATTAATTTTTGGAAAGTTTGGTTTTCCTAAGTTGGGTATAGTAGGGGCAGCCTATGGCACTTTAGCATCAAGATTTATAATGGTTTTGTATTTATGGTGGCTGTTAGCAAGAAAAGAACGTTCAAAAAAGATAGTTACGCATATTAAATTTTTTGTTTTAGATGTTTTAATGATTAAAAAAATTATCAGCTTAGGGTTTCCGAGTGCTATGCAAATGTTTTTTGAAGTTGCTATTTTTACAGCAGCCATATGGTTAAGTGGGTTATTGGGTAAAAATCCGCAAGCAGCAAATCAAATAGCCTTAAATTTATCGTCTATGACTTTTATGGTGGCTACTGGCTTAAGTGTGGCGGCAATGGTTCGAGTAGGAAATCAAAAAGGATTACAACATTACAAAGAATTACGTAGAATAGCTTTTTCTATTTTTTTATTAGGTAGTATGTTTGGGGTAATATTTGCTACTGTATTTTTTGCTTTTCATAAATTACTGCCTCATTTGTATATCGATTTAAGCGATGTTAATAATTATAATGACAATATTGAAGTGATAAAAATAGCAGCAAATTTATTAATAGCAGCTGCAATTTTTCAAATATCAGATAGCATACAAGTAATTGTGTTAGGTGCTTTACGAGGTTTGCAAGATGTTAAAATACCAACGATAATTACTTTTATTGCTTATTGGGTTATTGGTTTTCCTATTTCGTATTATTATGGAAAAGAAGAGCATTACGCAAGTTTTGGTATTTGGTTAGGATTACTAGCAGGGCTTACTTCGGCCTCGATTATGCTTTTTATCCGATTTAATTATTTAACTAAAAAATACATTAATAATGAAACTACCTAAATTTTTATTGGCAGATAACAGTAATTTTCCTGAAGATATTTTTGTTTTACATACCGAGTATCCTCGTTTTTTAATTAATTTAAAAAATGATGAAATTGAGTGGTTCGAAGATTTATCAGGAGAAAATGAACAAGAATTAGCAAATGAAATGGAGCAACTGATTGCCGAAGCAGAAACGTTTTATGATACAGAAATAGAAGGTTTAGTTTAATCTTTTATTTTTTAGCCGCTTTTATTAGTTCTAGTTTACTCATAGCAACTTTTGTGGTAAATATTCCGTAGTTGATAAAGGCGTTTTTCTTTTCAATTTTATCAATAGTTCCTACAGCATTTCCGTCGATTAGCCGAACGTTATCGCCAATTTTAAAAACATAATTAGCCTTTTGTTGTGCAATTTTTTCGGCTTCTTTTTTCTTTTCTGCTCGTACTTTTACTACTTTTTCTAAAACTTCTTTTTCAACTTTTTGTATCGTTTTTTGTTGTTTTTCAGCAGTAATTTTTTCGTTCTTTTTTTCAGTTTTTGTTTTCTTTTTTGGCGGATTTTTTTTAATGTGTTTTGTTTTTTCGGAAGTAGCCCATTTAATAAAATCAGCGGTTAATTCTTTTTTATTATTGGTTTGAAAATATTTATTCAATAATTCGTTTGTTTTTCTTCCTAAGGTAAGCATCCGTTGGTTGTTATCGTACAACTCTTGAAAACCACTAAGTTTTTGCTGTATTTTTTGTTCTTTTTCTTTTAAATTTTCTAGTTGTATTTGTTCTTCACTTTTTTGTTTTTCTAAACTTTCTGATCTTTTTTGTAATCGATTACGTTCTTTTTGAAGTTTAGAAATCGTTTTATCTAACCTAATTTTTTCATTTTCTACACGTTTTTTCGCCCGATTAATTAAACTGTACGGAATTCCGTTTTTCTGTGCTACCTCAAAGGTAAAAGAACTTCCTGCTTGTCCGATATTTAGTTTGTATAATGGCTCTAAAGTATGTTCGTTAAATTGCATGTTTGCATTAACCACATTATCTAATTGATCGGCTAAAACTTTTAAATTGGTATAATGAGTAGTTATAATACCATAGCTTTTTTTTTGATAAAATTCTTCTAAAAAAATTTCAGCTAAAGCGCCTCCTAATTCAGGGTCAGAACCAGTGCCAAATTCATCTATTAAAAACAAAGTATTGTCATTACATTTTTTTAAAAAATAACGCATGTTTTTTAGGCGGTAACTATAAGTGCTTAATTGATTTTCAATAGATTGATTATCGCCTATGTCGGTTGAAATTGTATCGAATAAAGTAGTGCTGCTACGTTCGTGAACGGGTATTAATAGTCCGCTTTGTAACATAACTTGTAACAACCCAATAGTTTTTAAAGTAATACTTTTTCCACCAGCATTTGGACCCGAAATTACAATAATTTGTTGCTTTTTATTTAGTGTAATTGTTTGTGAAATAGTGGGTAGATGTAGGGCATTATTTTTTTGCCATAAAATAGGATGATAGGCATTTTTAAAAAAAACATTTTTTTCACTAGTTATTTTTGGTAGTATAGCATTTATATCTCGTGCGTATTTAGCTTTAGCACTTATCGTATCTAAATGAGTCAAAAAAATAATGAAAGATTCTAGTAACGGAACAAAAGGTCTAATTTTATCTGCTAAGGCTCGCAAAATTTTTATAACCTCTTGTTTTTCTTCGTATACTAAATTTTGTAAACTTCGATGAAAAGCAAGTGTTTCTTGGGGGGCAATGTAAACAATATTGCCTGATTTTGAAGCGCCCAATAAACTCCCTTTTACCTTACGTCTATGCATGGCTAAAACAGCCAAAACGCGTTGGTTATCAACAACAGTTTCTTTAATATCATCTAAATATCCAGCTGATATATTTTTAGTTAAAGCTCTTGAAAAGCTTTCAGAAATTTTACCCTTAATTTCTTGAATGTCTTTTCTAATTTGTTTTAAAGTAGGTGAAGCGTTGTTAGCAATAATACCGTCAAGAGTAATTATGTTTTTAATTTCGGTAGTAATTGCATTAGTAAATTCAATTTTTTCACTTAAAATGCATAAAGTAGGGTAGTAGTTGCTAAATTTTTTTAAAAACTTTTTTAAAATATTAATAGTTTCAGCAGTAGTGGCAATTTTTAAAAAAGCATCAGGTTCTAAAAAACTATTTTCAATGGCTAGTCGTTTAGTGCTTTCTGAAATATTATCGAAATTATGATTCGGAATTCGATTTTCATTTTCAAAAGAAGCAAGGTATTCGTTTACTAAATCTAGTTCAAAAAATAACTCTTTGGTCTTTGATATAGGGTTTATTTCTAATACCTTATCTTTTCCTAAGTTAGAGGTACAATAGGTTGCAACTTGTTTTAAAACCGTTGTAAACTCTAAATCTTGTAGTGTTTTTTTAGAAATGTTTTTAACCAAAATAGTATATTTGATACCGCCACAAAAATAACAAAGAATGCAGGTAAAAATAGCTGATAGCTGGAAAAATATTTTACAACAAGAGTTTAATAAACCGTATTTTAAATCGCTCACTGATTTTGTGAAGTTAGAGTATAAAAATTATACTTGTTACCCTAACGGGAAAGATATTTTTGCAGCGTTTGATTTTTGTGCTTTCAACGAGTTAAAAGTGGTAATTATAGGGCAAGATCCTTATCATGGGGTTGGTCAAGCAAACGGCTTATGTTTTTCGGTACATGATGGTATTCAACATCCACCATCATTAATAAATATTTTTAAAGAAATGGAAACCGATATACAAAAAGCATATCCAGTTTCGGGTGATTTGTCGTATTGGGCAAAACAAGGGGTTTTGTTGTTAAATGCAACGCTTACTGTACGGGCTAATAAAGCAGGTAGCCATCAAAATAAAGGTTGGGAAACTTTTACAGATGCTGTTATTAAACAAATTTCGGATAAAAAAGAACGGGTTGTTTTTTTGCTTTGGGGTGGTTTTGCTAAGAAGAAAAGTAAGTTAATTGATACGGATAAACATTATATTTTAACAACGGGGCATCCTTCGCCATTAAGTGCTAATAGAGGGTATTGGTTTGGTAATAAACATTTTTCTAAAGCCAACACATATTTAAGTAGTATAAATAAATTGCCCATACAATGGTAAGCGAGGTGCTATTTCTTTATTTTTATTGAAGAAAGATAGTATAAAAAAAATCCGCTCTAAGGCGGATTTTTTTGATTGATTTTAAAAGGCATTAACTATTTAATAGTAGCCTCTGCCACTATAGTAGTAGGTTTATAAAGTTGTTTAACTTGCTTAGTTTTTGAAGCCAAACCACAAGGTTTTGAGCTGCCACATGAACAAAGTAGTAGTGTTGTACATACACAACAGATAAACATTAAATTTTTCATTATTATGGGTTTGTGATAAATCAAAAGTACATATTTTTAATTAATTCACTAGATTTTTCTCTTTTATTTATAACGCCAAGTGATACCATTTTATTTTGAATACGCCCAATTAAATTTTTAGTAATGGGTTTACCATCACTCCAATGCGTAATAGATAACCATTTTTGGATGTCTTCTATTTTTTGATCGTATCTGTTAGCGAGTATTTCATCAATATCGTTTATTTTTTTAAAATCTTGGGTACAATTGTTTATAATATTTAGTATGTTTTTTATTTCGGTATAATTTTTTTGTAGCGCTTTGTTTGTTACAGCAACCACAAAACAAGGCCATGGTGTTGGGCAATCGCCTAAACGTTTAAATAAACCGTTATCTACTAGAGGTTTTGTTGTAAAATGTTCCCACATAAAATAATCAGCTTCTCCTTTAGTTAGTGCATCAATACCGCCTTGTAAATTGCCAACCACTTTAAACTTCAATTTATTTGTGTCCCAACCATTATTACGAGCGTTTACAATAGCCATTAAATGAGAGCCTGAACCAAATCGGCTAATAGCTACTGTAGCGTGTTGTAAATCGGCTATTTTTTTAAAAGGTGAATTGTTGCTAACATGAATACCCCAAATAAGCGGACTTTTAACAAAGAGCTGTGTTATTTTAGAAGGGTTTCCGTTAATAATATCTTTTATAATTCCTTCGGTTAAAATAATAGCCATATCAATTTCGCCACTACGTAATGCTTTACACATATCGCCTGTGCCACCAGGAAAATCTTGCCAACGTAAATTAATTCCCTTTTTCGCATATTCTTTATTTTTTAAGGTAATATACCAAGGGTAATTAAAATGCTCAGGCACTCCACCAATTTTTATATCTGTCATTTATTCAACTAATTTATTAAGCGTGTAAATAATTAATTTTTCTATTGTTTTATAAGGGGCTTCACTAAAAGTTCCGTTAGCTCTATTTGCAATAATAGCATTTATAGAGCAGGCATTATGTTTTAATAATTTAGCTAAACCATAAATGGCAGCGGTTTCCATTTCTAGATTAGTAATGCTATTTTCATTGTAATTAAAGCTACTTATTTTATCAATTAAATTGGGGTCTTGAACGGGTAATCGTAATACACGACCTTGAGGGCCATAAAATCCTCCAGCGGTAGCTGTAATACCTTTAAATGTTTTTGTAGAGCTTAATTTGTCTTCTAGTTTTTTAGAATTTTTAATAGCTATAGGGTAAGCTTTTTGATTGCTCCAAAGAGTATGTTTCACAAATTTTTCTTCAATTTCTGAATTTGTAATAGCATCTATTTTATAAGCTTGTAACATGCCGCTTAGGTCTAAGCCATAGGTACTAATTAGAAAAGAATTAATAGGGATATTTGTTTGTAAAGAGCCAGAAGTGCCAATTCTAACGATATTTAATTGGGTGTGTGTTTTTTTTACTGTTCTTGTTTTTAAGTCGATATTTACTAAAGCATCTAGTTCGTTAAGAACAATATCTATATTATCAGAACCTATTCCTGTTGAAATTACTGAAAACCGTTTTTTTTTATAGGTGCCTGTGGTTGTTTTAAATTCTCTTTTTTGAGTAGTAAATTCAATAGTTTCGAAGTGTTTGGTTATTTGGTCAACTCTATCTTGATCTCCTACAAAAATAATGTCAGAGGCAATGTGTTCGGGTTTTAAATTTAAATGATAAATGCTATTATCCGGGTTTAATATTAATTCGGACTTTTTAATAACCATTTATGAAGCAATTTTTAAAAGTTTTTTAGTGTCGCTTAGGTATAAAAAACTATATTTTTTAGCTCCTCCAAGATACGCTGACTCTGAACGTATTTGTGGATAATAATTTAATTGATGGTCTAACACTTGTTTTCCTGTTTTACTTAGTTTTACAGGATTAAAAGAAGCTGTAAATAATTTTTTAAGCTCGTCTATTTTTTTAATGTACTGTATATCACCGAAACCGTAGTTTTTTTGATTTGCTAATAAATAGCGTAACATTTCTTGTTTTGTAGCAAATTTATTTTCGTTTACCGTTTTTAGTATGGTGTTTTCTATAGCATTTAATCCGTTTTCGATTGAAGGAAAACGTAAAAAGTGTGCTTTTAAAGCATCTTCTAAATATGTAAAAGGAGACATTGGATTAAAGCCATGTATGGTTTCTAATCTTAAAGGGCTGTCAGAACAATACAATTGCCAAATATAATCGGCATATTCAATATCGTCTTGTGATAAAACAACTCTGTTTTTATAAAGGTTTTCTATTTGATTTTCTGAAAGCTCAGATAACCCTAAAAATTGGTCGCTACCAGCTACTTTTCCGCTAGTTACGAGTGATATTTTATAGCCTTCTCTGTAATGTTTTAACCAGCTTATTACCGCTAGCATATTTATTTGACAAAATAAATCGTACTCGAACCATAATACAATTTCTTCTTGTTTTTTTTGGTTGCAGAGATTTCTATATTCTTTTAAAGTGTAGTTTATAAATTTTTGTTTACTTACATTGTATGAATTTTTTAAAAACTCAAATCGGTTTTTCCAAAAAGATTCACTACCTACATCGCTAGTTGTTTTGCCTTCGCATAACATTTCGCGCCAAGTAATAAAATCGCCTTTAAAATTTAATTTTTGTAAGTATTGAGTAGTGCTGTCGCCGTTTGTGATATGTAAAATAGAAGTGTTCATAACAAAAGACATTTTGTTAAATGTTATTAAAATATACAGTACATTCTGCCAAAGGTAATTATTTTTTTGTAATCATCCGCCTACGCGTTTTACATTAAATCCTTTGTCTTTTAATAGTTGCATTATTTTATTTCTGTAATCGCCTTGAATAATAATTTTTTCATCTTTAAAACTACCGCCTACACTTAAAGTTGTTTTAATTTCTTTGGCAAGTTTTTTAAAGTCTTCGTCAGCTCCATTATATCCTTCAATAATAGTAATGGGTTTTCCTTTTCGTTTTTCGTATTTGCAAATAATGGGTTCTTTTTGCAACCAAATATCTGGTTTTTTTTCTGGTTTTTTTTCTTCAAACGAATGATCTGGAAATAGTTTTTTTAGTTGATCTTGTATATCCATTTTTATTTTTTTAAACCTAATTCTCTTAATCGTTCATCTAAAAATTCACCCGCTGTAATATTGTCGAATTTTTTAGGATTATTTTTATCAATACAGTTTTCTAAAACATCTAATTTCATATCTGATATTGGATGCATAAAAAACGGAATGGAATATCGCGATGTTCCCCATAATTCTTTTGGTGGGTTTATTACTCGATGTATAGTAGATTTTAGTTTGTCATTACTGTGACGTGATAACATGTCACCTACATTAATCATTAGTTCGTCGGGTTGGGCTACGGCATCAATCCATTCTCCTTCATGGTTTTGTACTTGTAAACCTTTGCCTTGAGCCCCCATTAATAAGGTAATCAAATTAATATCGCCATGAGCTGCGGCTCTAACAGCACCTTTGGGTTCTGTTTTTATGGGCGGATAATGAATAGGCCGTAAAATACTGTTTCCGTTTTCAATATACTTATCAAAATAGGTTTCTTCTAAGTTTAAGTGGAGTGCTAATGAACGAAGTACATATTTTGCTGTTTTTTCTAACATTTTGTAAGCTTGTTTACCGATAGTGTTAAATTCGGGTAGTTCAGTTACATAAATGTTTTCAGGATATTCTTCGGCATATTTTGAGTCAGTATCTATGTATTGACCAAAATGCCAAAATTCTTTTAAATCGCCTTCTTTTTTTCCTTTTGCACTTTCTTTACCAAAAGACACATAACCTCGTTGGCCAGCTATTTCAGGTATTTCGTATTTTTTTTTAATTGCTAGGGGTAAATCAAAAAAATTTTTAATCTCAGTGTATAATTTTTCTACTAGTTTCGTATCAAGAAAATGACCTTTTAAAGCAACAAAACCAATTTTTTCGTAAGCCTCACCAATTTGATTAATAAACGCTTGTTTTTTGTTTATATCGTCTGATAAAAAATCAGCTAAATTTACACTTGGTATGCGGTTCATTATTTAAATTAATTTAATAAAAAAATAAGGGTGATAAAGGTACTAAAATAGGTTAAAATAGATGTTGTTTATTTATTAACAAACGGAATTAAGTACGAAATAGTATAGTTAAAACCAAAACCAGCCTTGTTTTGATACACTCGGTTAAAACCTGGAGCATATAGTGTTTTAAAGTTTTCTGGGTTATCTATACTAATACCTGCTTTATAGGCTAAGCTTAGACCGAGAAATAAATTTTTAAAAACTTCAGCTTTTAATCCGAGTTGTAATTCTACCCAATGAGCAGTTAACCCTGATGTGGTAATTGGATTTGTATGTTTATTTGCTGGAAAATATGTATTGCCTGTGTTGGTTGTGTAAGAATTAACGGTATTATTAAAAACTGAAAATCCGTAACGAAAGCCAACATAAATTTCGTTATTCATGTCGAGCCAATTTTTGTACGTGTTGTAATTGGCTCCTAATCGAATATAATTGCCTTTTACTTTAGAATTGGTGTAATCTTCAGTGGTTGTTTCTTGCTCGTGCCCTAATTCAGTAGCTAAATACCAATTTTTAGAAATACGATAATCGCCAACAGCTTCAAACCCGCCATAGCTTTTGTCAAAAATTGCTTTTATAGGTTTACTAATATCAATACCCAATCTAAAACCGTAACCTGTTTTATAGATAATGGTGTCTTTTTTTTCTTCTGTTTGTTTTGTTTGTGAAAAACTATTTACAGAAAGTAAAAAAAGTAAAATGCTAGTGATATACTTTAACATGGGCAGCTGTTTCATTATTAATTGTTGTTAAAGTGTTAGGTGTAAAAGAAGTAAACCAACCATTATCTGAAGTTATAGTTACATTATTAAAAATAGTTTTATAACCGCACGATCGTGATACATAAATATCTTTGGTTTGGTAAGTAATGGTTAAGGTGTTTATTTTATTATCGGCTATATTGCCACTTACAGTATTGGTTTTTAGTTTGTATACCGTTTGAGTGGTATTGGTGTTTAATGGTAGCGCAATACTGTCGGTAGATTGGCTTGTAAATAAACTATCTGTTTTACTTGCTGCAATTACCGAAAGGCGTTCTGCCTTTTTTACTACACTCGTGTCTGTAGCATCGTAAAAACGGAGAATTAACTTTGGGGTAATAGGTTCTGTGCAAATATCGTCGATATCGCACCCCCAGTTAAAACAAACTAGTAGCAATAAGCCATAAACCAGTTTTTTCATAATTAACGAATTTCTAATTCAAAAGTAAACATTTATTTAAAGTAAGCAAATATGTAAAAAGCGAGAAAAGCACTGTATTTAATTACTATATTTTAATACAGGTTTTTCAAAAAGTATTATAGTTTCTATATGTGCGGTATGTGGAAATTGATCAACTAAACTAATTTTTTTTAATTGATAGTTGTGTTTAATCAGTTCTTCAGTATCCCTTGCTTGGGTTGCGGGGTTACATGAAACATAAATTATTCTTTCAGCATTTAATTGTATAATTTTTTTAAGTGTCTTAGGTGCAATTCCAGCGCGCGCAGGGTCTAAAATTAAAGTGCGTATATTGTTTTGATATTGAGGGTGTTTGGTTAAAAATTTACCAACATCTTCTGCATAAAATTTTAATCCGTCAATATTATTTCGCTTAGCATTTTCTTTGGCGTCTTCTATAGCAGAGGCTACAATGTCAACGCCAATAATTTTTGTATTGTTACTTTTAGAAGCAATTATTTGCCCAATGGTTCCTGTACCACAAAATAAATCCATTACTACGGTATTATCTATGGCTTCTTTATTTTCAAGAGCATAGCTTGCTACTTTGTTATATAATTTTTCGGCTGACTTAGGATTGGTTTGAAAAAAACTTTTCATACTAATTTCAAAGTTTAAGCCTAACAATTGTTCTACAATTTTATCGCTACCGTAAATTAATTTTATATTTCCTGTAGTTGAGATGGTTCGATCTCCAATTTCATCATTTATGGTGTGTAAAAAACCAGCAACTCTATCACCAAACAGCTCAACTAAATATTCAGCAAAATTTTGTAAATCAAACTTGGCTAATTCATCAGAAGTTGTTACTAGGTTAAGTAATAATTTGTTTGTTTTATACGATTTTCGAACTACCAAATACCTAAAAAAGCCTTTGCGTTTTGGGGCATGCCATGGTGGTAAGCCAGTTTGGCTACAATAGGTTCGTATTTTATGTAAGTTGTTTTCGAATTCGGCATCAAATAAACCGCTGTCTTTATTTAGGTTTTCACCTATCCACCACGTTCCTCGTCGTTTAAAACCTAGTGTAAACTCGTCTATGTCGGTTTTATTTGTAGAATCGTAACCAATTGCAGAAAAGCTGTATTCCATTTTATTACGATAATGAAATGTGCTTGGAGAAGTTATAAACTCGTCAAAATAGTTTTCAATAGTATCAATATGAGCTATTTTTTTAAATAAATCGATTGTACTAGTGTATTTGTATTCGTGTTGTTTTTTTATAGGTAATTTTATATAAGGCGCCCCTGGTATTTGTTGATACGGTGAGGCTATTTCATTTTTTGAAGTTTCAATAACTTCAATTAATTTTCCTTCGGCATATTTTTTTCGAGCTTTTACTATTTGGGTTTTTACCAATTGCCCAGGTAAAGTGTTCGGAACAAAAACAACAAACATTCCTAAATCAGAATCAATACGACTAATGCCTTTTCCGCCAAAAGCATAGTCTTCTATCAATAATTCAATTATTTGTCCTCTTTTTATAAATGTGTTACGTTTTTTATGTGCTGGCATTCTACTGTTTTAAGATTACAAAAATACTATTAATGTTAAAGATAAAGATTATGTATTTTTATAAGATTATAAAAAAATGCCAAAAATAAAATTCTTAACTTAAATGATATTTAGATGAAAAATAATTTTGAAGCCATAGATAAATTAATCAAAGAAAATTTAACAGCACGAGAAGCTAAGTTATATGATGATTTAGAAGAGCAAACCGTTTTTAAAATGATATTGAATTTGTATTCTGGTAAAAACAGTTGGTTGTTAGTGTTAATGAGTGTACTACAAATATTATTTTTTATACTCTTTGTGTACTGTGGCATTAAATTTTTTAATACCAATACCACTAATGAGTTAATAAAATGGTGCGTTTTGGGTTTTTGTAGTATTATGGTTTCTTTAATGTTGAAACTTTATGCTTGGATTGAAATGAACAAAAAAGCAACTGTTCGAGAAATAAAACGATTACAAATACTTATTTCGTCTATTTCAAGATAACACCAAATAAAAACTCAAAACGCATTATTTATTTTAAAAATACGAAAATGTTTCTCCTGCTTTAATTTGTAAGAGCGATTCGTAAATCATTTTAATTACGTTTTCTACATCTTCTTTATGTACCATTTCTACCGTAGTATGCATATAACGAAGCGGTAACGAAATTAAAGCAGAAGCTACGCCACCGTTACTAAAGGCAAATGCATCGGTATCAGTACCTGTATATCTTGATAAGGCAGAGCGTTGAAACGGAATATTATTTTTTTCAGCAGTACTGGTAATTAAATCGCGTAATTTTTGTTGTACTGCAGGGGCATAAGCTACAACAGGTCCTTTTCCAATTTTAATAAGACCTTGCTTTTTTGTGTTAATCATTGGGGTAGTGGTGTCGTGTGTTACATCGGTAACAATTGCCACATTAGGTTGTATGGTTTCAGTAATCATTCGAGCACCATTTAATCCTACTTCTTCTTGAACAGCATTAGTAATGTACAAACCAAAAGGAAGCTCTTTTTTGTTTTCTTTAAGTAAACGAGCAACTTCTGCAATCATAAATCCACCCATTCGGTTATCTAACGCTCGACAAACAAATTTATCTTTATTTAAAATATGAAATTCATCAGGATAGGTAATTACGCAACCTACATGTACGCCCAATTTTTCTACTTCTTCTTTTTTGGTACAGCCTACATCGATAAAAATATTATCAGGTTTTGGTGCTTCTTCTTTTGCTGTATTTCGGGTATGAATTGCAGGCCAACCAAAAACCCCTTTAACAATTCCGTTTTTGGTATGAATGTTTACAATTTTACTCGGTGCAATTTGATGGTCGCTACCTCCATTTCTAACTACATAAATTAAGCCATCATCGCTAATGTAATTTACATACCACGAAATTTCATCGGCATGTCCTTCAATAACTACTTTGTACTTAGCTTTCGGGTTTATAACTCCTACAGCAGTACCATACGTATCGGTTATAAACTCATCTACATGAGGTTTTAAATAATCCATCCAAATTTTTTGTCCTTCCCATTCATAACCTGTTGGGGCTGCATTATTTAAATATTTTTCTAAAAAATCAAGTGATTTTTTGTTTAAAATTGATTTTGCTTTTGCCATAATTATAATTACTTTATAGGTGTAAAAGTAAAACGAATTATTTAACTACCTTGAAAAAAATAAAAAAGAGTGTGTTAAAAATTGTTAATTATCTATACCTTATTTATTGCTATTAATACAAGAGTTGTTCTAAATAAAAGCAACAAAAAGTAGATTGTTACTACCTTAGTAAGGTGTTTAAAGTAGCAGGTTTTAAGAGTAAATGGCTGAAAATTATAAAAATATCTAAAAATTATTGATAAAGCATTACTTTTGCAAACTCTTAAAACAAGAAGAAATGCGTACAAAATCTATCAAAAAAAATAAAATAAATGTGGTTACGTTAGGGTGTTCAAAAAACATTTACGATAGTGAAGTTTTAATGGGGCAACTAAAAGCTAACGGAAAAGAAGTTGTGCACGAGGCTATAGAAGATGATGGTAATATTGTGGTTATTAATACCTGTGGGTTTATTGGAAAAGCAAAAGAAGAGTCTATTGATACTATTTTGCATTATGCACAAAAAAAAGAAGCAGGAGAAGTAGATAAGGTTTTTGTTACAGGATGTTTAAGTGAACGTTATAAGACTGATTTAGAAAAAGAGATTACTAATGTAGATCAATATTTTGGCACTCACGATTTGCCGAATTTATTAAAAGTTTTAGAAGCAGATTATAAACACGAATTAATAGGAGAGCGGTTAACCACAACCCCTCAACATTATGCCTATTTAAAAATTGCAGAAGGCTGTGACCGCCCTTGTTCGTTTTGCGCAATTCCGTTAATGCGAGGTAAACACAAATCAACCCCTATTGAAGATATTGTTTTAGAAGCTCAAAAATTAGCGCAAAAAGGTATTAAAGAAATTATGTTAATTGCTCAAGATTTAACCTATTACGGATTAGATATTTATAAAAAACGAGCTTTAGCAGATTTATTAAAGAAGTTAGTAACTGTTGATGGAATTGAATGGATTCGGTTACATTACGCTTTTCCAACAGGTTTTCCGACAGATGTATTAACCGTAATGAAAAATGAACCAAAAGTTTGTAATTATTTAGACATTCCATTACAACATATAAATTCGGAGATTTTAAAATCGATGAAGCGAGGTACAACGTATCAAAAAACAACCGATTTGATACATAAATTTCGCGAAGTAGTGCCTAATATGGCTATTCGAACAACTTTAATTGTGGGATATCCTGGAGAAACTGAAGCGCAGTTTCAAGAACTTAAAAATTGGGTTGAACAAATGCGTTTCGAGCGTTTGGGCGTGTTTGAATATTCGCATGAAGAAAATACAGGTGCCTATGCCTTAACAGATGATGTGCCTGCTGATGTAAAGTTTAGAAGGGTAAATGAAATTATGGAGGTTCAGTCTCAAATTTCATGGGAACTAAATCAAGAAAAAATAGGAAAAACCTTTACCTGTTTGTTTGATAGAAAAGATGGTGAATATTATTATGGTCGCACGGAGTTTGATTCGCCCGACGTAGATAACGATGTATTGGTTGACGCAACAAAACATTATATAAAATTAGGGGAGTTTATTGATGTTAAAATTTTTGATGCAGGTGATTTTGATTTATATGCAGAGCCAATTTAATTAGTGGCGGTATAAAATTTTAAACGCTTGGTAAACTGAAAGTAAAGTACGCTTAAAATTTTTCAAAAACACCCAAGCCAAATAGCGAAAAATCGTATTTTACAGGATCGTTTTTATCAAAATTTCTTAGTGTGGTGTCTAGCTCAACTAGGGCTTTCCAGTCGTTTTGTTTACGCGTTAAAAGACCTAATTTTCTAGCAACATTGCCTGAATGGATATCTAATGGACAGTGTAAATTAGCAGGGTGGTGTTTTTTCCAAATACCAAAATCAACACCTTTTGTATTGGCTCGAACCATCCAGCGCAAAAACATATTAATTCGTTTAGCTGCTGAATTTTTAAGAGGGTCTGATATGTGTTTTGTAGTTCTATTTAGGTGCGGAATTTCAAAAAACACTTTTTTAAAATCACTAATAGCTTGTTGGTAATTGTTTGCGTGGTCTTTTATAAAAAAAGCTTCTTCGAGCCCGTTATGATTTTGATAGATGTTTTTTAATGATTGAATAAAAAAAATAAAATCATTAGCATTAAAAGTTCGATGTATAACTCCGCTAAAATTAGTCAAGTCTTTTTCAGTGTGATTTTGTATAAAATCATAAGGAGCATTGTCTAACAAATGCATCATTTTATTAGCGTTGTTAATAATCATTTTTCGATTACCCCAAGCTATAATAGCGGTTAAAAAACTAGCAATTTCAATATCTTCTTTTTTAGAAAACCGGTAAGGAATTTGAATAGGGTCAGACGATATAAAATTTTTGTTTTCGTACTGATACGCTTTAGTGTCTAAAAAATCTTTAAGCTCACTTTTTTTAATTTTCATATAAAATACAGCCTTATTGAGCTATAATACCATCTTTAATAACCAAAGTTCTATCAGCCATTTCTGCTAATTCTTGGTTATGGGTAACCAATACAAATGTTTGCCCAAACTCATCGCGAAGTTTAAAAAATAAATTGTGTAAATTTTTAGCAGTAGCCGAATCTAAGTTTCCGCTAGGTTCATCGGCAAATATAACTGCAGGTTTATTAATTAGAGCTCTTGCAACAGCTACCCGTTGCTGTTCGCCGCCAGAAAGTTGGTTGGGTTTGTGATTTTTTCGATGTGATAGATTTAAAAAATCTAATAACTCATGGGCTCGTGTTATTGTTTCGCTTTTTGATTTACCACCGATAAAGGCAGGTATACATACGTTTTCTAAGGCTGTAAATTCGGGTAGTAATTGGTGAAATTGAAAAATAAACCCAATGTGTTTGTTGCGAAATAACGACACCTTTTTATCGTTTAAGTTTTTTATAGAAATACCATCAATAAATAATTCAAAATCTTGTTCTTTTAAAGGTTTATCTAAGGTGCCTAATATTTGTAACAATGTTGTTTTTCCTGCTCCAGAAGGGCCAACAATAGCAACAATTTCTCCTTTTTTTATGTGAAGATTTACGCCTTTTAAAACCTCAACATCTCCAAAATATTTATGTATGTTTTTTGCAACAATCATAGGGTATAAATTTTGATTAGACCAATGTATAAAAAAGAAATTGGAAAAATATGCGCTAAAAGTAAAAGTTATTTATTAAAAACATGCTTCATTTGGTTGTAATCTATAAAATAAACCAAACGAAGAGAAAAAACATCTTTCTTAGGGTTTTTAAACAAATCAGTCAAATTTTCTGAAAAACTTAAATTAGCGCGATTATTAAAACTTGATATAGAGTTTCTATAAAGGGCAATTAACTGGCTACCAGGGGCAAATTGCCACACGTAATTAAAACCTAAATTCCAGCTATTAAAATTTACATCGTGATTTCCTGTATAGGTGTCTGCAATTAATTTACCATTAGTTGTATTTAGTTTATAATATTGATTGTTATAAGGAACTTTGCTCCAATTATGACGGAAGGTTATTGATAAAGCGGCTTTGGTGTTAAAATTATATTTACCAGAAAGCGAGTTTTTATACGAACTCCAATCGCGTTGCCCAAAAATAATATCATTAGGTTGTGAGTCTTGGCTTACCCAACCATAATCGTTTTCAGTTTTATAATATTCAAAGCTATAGCTTAAAGAAAATTGGTTTGTAAATCGATAGCGAGGAGAAATTTCGAATCCGTAATAAAACTTTGGATTTTTTTTATAAAAACTAACCTCCCATTCGTAATCAACAGCCAATTTTTTTCGATAATCGGTAGAGCCCCAATGGTTAACGTTTATTTTTTCGGGTCTTTCAAAAAAAATGCCACTTCTTGTTCCTTGCCTTGGCTCAAAAAAATCTTTGTTAACCGTGTCGTAATTTAAATTTAAACCAAAAGCAAAACGTTTTTTTGTTTGTGCCCAAGCAGACAAGCCACTTTCAAAGCCTGTGTAGGTACTTGGATTATGTAAAAAGTTAGCATTATAATATAAAGAAATACTATAATTATTAAAAATACCTTTTGGTTTTAATATTCTATAGCCTACATGTCCGTATATAGTTTGTTCGTTATTGCTAAATAAAATTCCTAAATCGTTTGGATTATAGTCTTTGTTTTCAAAATTATATCCTATTTCGCCAACCCATTTGCCAGAATGTTTACCAATACTGGTGTCAAAGGCATACCCTGTGTTAGGGTTATTACTATCATCTGAAATAGAACTTGTTTTAAAAGAGCCATCAATGTTGTAACTACTAGATTTATTTTCGACATGCCATAATAATCCAGTAACATTTGCATCTCTAAAACGCCCATCACGAATAACATTGGTGTTAATTAAAGTGATGGCTGAATTTTGATTAAATTGTTGGTCAACTACCATAATATTGTAGTTTGAAAAGGGGTTGGTTGTTAGTTCTCTTGTGGTATTGGTTAGTGTATCTAATACTGTAGCATGCGTTTCTTTTGTTATGGCGTTAAAAACTCCGATGCCTAATCCGTTTTTTAAGCGTCCAGAAACTTTAATAGCATTAATCATATCTACTTTTTCTGGATTATTAATTATTATTTCGTTATTGGTTAATTGACTTTTGACATCGAATTGGTCAATGGGGCTACCTCCAATTCTACGAGAATAAAATAATCTTCCTTTTGAAAACAATTCGGTTCCTTCGGTGAAAAACTGACGTTGTTCTGAAAACTGTTGTTCAAATGGGCCTAGGTTTAAGGTAACATTGTCAAAAGCAGTTTGTCCAAAATCTGGAATTAATGTGGCATCGAGTGTAAAATTTTCGGTAATCCCATATTTTAAATCCATACCAACACTCCAGTCGGCTAATGTTTTACCATCGTTAAAGGTAAGAGTACCAGAAGCATAAGGGTAAAAGGCTAGTCGAGTAGGAGGGGTTATATTTTTTAAATTTTCAACTAAACCATCGTATTGCGTCCAAATACCTTGTTTATTATCAATATAATTCCAAGTAAATTGGGCATTTAAATTTTCTATTCTTCTACCAAAATTAACACCCCATGATTGTATGGGTAAATTCGCAAATCGTAATGCACTATAGGGTATTTTTAGCTCTGCCACCCAGCCTTTATCGGTAATTTTAATAGCACTCTCCCAAACAGCACTCCAGTTATAATCTTCATCGCTATTAGAAACTTTTGCGTCGGCTTGTACACCAGAGGCTGTAACTATAAATTCAAAAGGATTTTGACCATCATCGTTAGGGTTTATAGTAACTATAAAAAAATCGGTATTTCCAATATTATCTCTAGTGGTAAATTCTGCTGGAATTTTTGTTGGGTTTGGGTCGTACATTATAGCACTTATATATATGGCATTATCATCGTACACAAATTTAACGGTCGTTTTATGGTCTTTGGGCTCTGGCTTTCCATTATCTGGGCGTAACATTACAAAATTTTTAGCCTCAGGAATATTTTTCCACGCAACATCGTCTAAAACGCCATCAATTTTAGGTGCTTTTTGTATACGAATAGCATCTATTTTTTTTCGATTAACATTAATTTGACCAAAACTATGTATAGAAACAAAGAGTAAAAAAAGAAGTGTTGTTGTTAAATTTTTATTTTGTGGTGGTATATATAAGTTGCTAGTTTTTAATAAACACATTATCAGTTTTTTAAATTTTAGTTAGGTCGTTTTACGTAATATTAAAGACTTCTAAAAATACAAATTGTTACAATGAGTGTATATTTTTTATTAAAAAATTTTTTTTATTATTTGAATTTGTATTTTTGTGACACTTTTTAAATCCACATCGAATGAACTTACATGAATATCAAGGAAAAGAAATTTTAAGTAGTTTTGGCGTACGTATTCAACGCGGAATTATAGCAGGAAACCATAAAGAAGCTGTAGATGCAGCAAAACAATTAACTGCAGAAACAGGTACAAAATGGTATGTTGTTAAAGCGCAAATACATGCTGGTGGTCGTGGAAAAGGTGGAGGAGTTAAGTTAGCAAAAAACTTACAAGAAGTAGAAAGCATTTCAGATGATATTATCGGAATGATGTTAAAAACCCCTCAAACCCCACCGCAAGGAAAAAAAGTAAATCAGGTATTAATTGCTGAAGACGTTTATTACCCAGGCGATTCTGAACCAGAAGAGTATTATATGTCTGTGTTATTAAACAGAGCTACAGGTAAAAATATGATTATGTATTCTACCGAAGGAGGTATGGATATTGAAACGGTTGCTGAAAAAACACCTCATTTAATTTTTACTGAAGAAATTGACCCAACAGTTGGTTTATTGCCTTTTCAAGCTCGTAAAATAGCATTTAATCTAGGATTGTCAGGGGCTGCTTTTAAAGATATGACTAAGTTTGTTATGGCTTTATATATGGCTTATACTAAGTCAGACTCTTCTATGTTTGAAATAAATCCTGTTTTAAAAACATCAGACAATAAAATTTTGGCAGTAGATGCTAAAGTTACCTTAGATGATAATGCTTTATTTCGCCATAAAGATTATGCGCAATTACGAGATATACGTGAAGAAAACCCGATAGAGGTTGAAGCAAAAGCAGCAGGGTTAAATTATGTTGATTTAGATGGTAATGTAGGTTGTATGGTAAATGGAGCAGGTTTAGCTATGGCTACGATGGATTTAATTAAGCAAGCGGGTGGTGAGCCTGCTAATTTTTTAGATGTAGGAGGTACTGCAGATGCGCAACGTGTTGAAACTGCTTTCGGAATTATTTTAAAAGATCGTAATGTTAAAGCTATTTTAGTAAATATTTTTGGTGGAATTGTTCGTTGCGACCGTGTAGCGCAAGGTATTGTAGATGCCTATAAAAATATGGGTGATAAAATTACAGTGCCTATTATTGCTCGATTACAAGGTACAAACGCTAAAGAAGCAAAAGAATTGATAGATAATAGCGGAATGAAAATTATATCAGCTACAGAATTTCAAGAAGCAGCCGACAAAGTACAAGAAGTACTAACTGCTTAAAAAAAAATAAAAACGTAAAAAAACCTGTATTTTTTAAAATACAGGTTTTTTTTGCGCTAGTTCTAAAATTGTTTGGTTAAACAAGTTTTATAAGTGTTGTAAAAAAGGCGTTATTATGCATCAATATTAGCATATTTTGCATTACGCTCTATAAATTCTCTACGAGGCGGAACATCGTCTCCCATTAACATAGAAAATACTCTATCAGCTTCGGTTAAGCTATCAATGCTTACTTGGCGTAAGGTTCTAAATTCAGGGTTCATGGTAGTGTCCCACAATTGTTCAGCATTCATTTCTCCTAAACCTTTATATCGTTGTATGGTTACGCCGCCTCCCATGTTTTGGGCAATTAAATCACGTTGGTTGTCATCCCAAGCATATTCGCGTTTTTGTCCTTTTTTCACCAAATATAAAGGTGGTGTGGCAATATAAATATAACCTTGCTCTACCATTTCTTTCATGTATCTAAAGAAAAAGGTTAAAATAAGTGTAGCAATATGTGAACCATCAACGTCGGCATCACACATAATAACCACTTTATGATAACGAAGTTTTGATAGGTTTAAAGCTCTAGGGTCTTCTTCTGTACCAATAGTTACCCCAAGGGCTGTAAACATATTTTTAATTTCTTCGTTTTCAAAAACTTTGTGTTGCATCGCTTTTTCAACGTTTAATATTTTTCCTCTTAAAGGAAGAATAGCTTGAAAATTACGATCGCGTCCTTGTTTTGCAGTTCCACCTGCCGAGTCTCCTTCGACAAGAAATATTTCACAAGCAGCAGGGTCTGTTTCTGAACAATCAGATAGTTTACCAGGTAAGCCACCAATGCTCATAACTGTTTTACGTTGCACCATTTCGCGTGCTTTACGGGCTGCATGACGTGCTTGTGCTGCTAAAATTACTTTTTGAACAATGGTTTTTGCATCGTTTGGATTTTCTTCTAAGTAATCGGTAAGCATTTCTGATACGGCTTGAGATACCGCAGAGGTTACTTCTCGGTTACCTAGTTTGGTTTTGGTTTGCCCTTCAAATTGAGGTTCAGCAACTTTTACCGATACAATAGCTGTTAACCCTTCGCGAAAATCATCACCTGAAATTTCAAATTTTACATTTTTTAATAATCCAGAATCGTCTGCATATTTTTTTAAGGTAGAGGTTAATCCACGACGAAATCCAGATAAATGAGTACCTCCCTCATGGGTGTTAATATTATTTACATATGAATGTAAATTTTCAGCATATGAATCATTATATATCATTGCTACTTCAACAGGAATGTCACTCTTTTCACCCTCCATAGAAATTACATGACTAATAATTGGTGTACGAGTGCTATCAAGATATCTTACAAACTCAGGTAACCCTTCTTCACTATAAAAAGTTTCGCTTATGATATTGCCTTCATCATCGGTACGTCTTTTATCATTTAAAACAATGGTAATTCCTTTATTTAAGTACGCTAACTCGCGCATACGAGAGGCTAAAGTATCGTAATTGTATTCAGTAGTTTGTTGAAAGATAGATTTATCAGGTAAAAAAGTTACTTCGGTACCTGTTTTGTCAGTTTCGCCAACGGTTTTTACAGGGTATAAGGTTTTACCGCGTTCATATTCTTGTTGCCATATTTTTCCTTCTCTGTAAACGGTTGCTTTTAAGTGGTCTGAAAGTGCATTAACACAACTTACCCCCACACCGTGTAAACCTCCAGAAACTTTGTACGAATCTTTATCAAATTTACCTCCTGCACCAATTTTAGTCATTACTACTTCTAAAGCAGAAACGCCTTCTTTTTTGTGAATACCAACAGGAATACCACGTCCGTTATCTTTTGTAGTAATCGAGTTGTCTTCATTTATAGTTACTTCAATTCTATCACAATGTCCTGCTAAAGCTTCGTCAATAGAGTTGTCTACAACTTCGTATACTAAATGGTGTAACCCACGTACACCGACATCGCCAATATACATTGACGGACGCATACGTACGTGTTCCATTCCTTCTAAGGCCTGAATACTATCGGCAGAGTAATTGTGTTTTTTTTCTTCGCTCATTATAAAGTGAATTAATTTAAAATCGTTATCATAAAAAAAATCGCTACTTGAGCGATTTTGAACTCACACAAATTTACGAAATTTTAAGCGATTTTAAAAGTTTTTTAGCGATTTAGGTATTTTATTATCAACATTTGTTAAAAAGCCAAAAGTGTCTTAAATCGACTAAAAAAGCCTTTATTTTTAATTTCAATTAAAAAAATAAGCATGGGTTGGGTGTAAAAAACAAAAAACCTCGTAAAAACGAGGTTTTAAATTTATTTTAAAGCTTTTTTGGCTTAAAAAAACTCAAATTATACTTAAAATTAGACTACTGTTAATTGAATTTTAAATAACTTGTTAATTAATAAGCATCGTCATGTACATTAGCAATAGCGCGACCAGAAGGTTCGTTCATGTTTTTAAACGCCTCATCCCATTCTAAAGCAGTTGCTGTACTACAGGCAACACTTGCTTCTTGCGGAACGCTAAGTGCAGCGGCATCACTAGGAAAATGCTCTTCAAAAATTGAACGATAGTAGAACTCTTCTTTGTTTTGCGGGGTTTGAATTGGAAATCTAAATTTAGCATTAGCTAATTGCTCATCGGTAACTTCTTTATTTACAATTTCTTTTAGTGTATCAATCCAGCTATAACCCACTCCGTCAGAAAATTGTTCTTTTTGTCGCCAAGCCACACTTTCAGGTAAGTAACTTTCAAAAGCTTTTCTAACTACCCATTTTTCCATACGTTCGCCGTTAATCATTTTATCTTTAGGGTTAATACGCATTGCCACATCCATAAATTCTTTATCTAAAAAAGGTACACGACCTTCAATTCCCCAAGCCATTAAGCTTTTATTAGCGCGTAAGCAATCGTACATATGTAGTTTGTCGAGTTTACGTACTGTTTCTTCGTGAAATTCTTGTGCATTAGGGGCTTTATGAAAGTATAAATACCCTCCAAAAATTTCATCGGCTCCTTCACCTGATAATACCATTTTTATACCCATCGATTTAATTACACGCGCCATTAAATACATAGGGGTAGAAGAACGAATAGTTGTGATGTCATAGGTTTCGATATTGTAGATAACATCTTTAATAGCATCTAACCCTTCTTGAATGGTAAATTTTATTTCGTGATGAATGGTACCAATATAATCGGCAACTTTTTGTGCAGCAGCCAAATCGGGTGAGCCTTCTAATCCTACAGAAAACGAGTGTAATTGTGGATACCACGCTTCTGATTTATCGTCAGATTCAATTCTTTTTTGTGAATATTTTTTGGCAATAGCAGAAGTAACCGAAGAGTCTAGTCCGCCTGAAAGTAATACTCCGTAAGGTACGTCAGACATTAATTGTCTGTGTACTGCAGCTTCTAAAGCTTCTTTTACTTGATTAATACTTGTTTGGTTTTCTTTTACGGCTTCGTACTCCATCCAATCTCTGGTGTACCATTTTACAAACTCTCCATCTTTACTAGATAAGTAGTGCCCTGGAGGGAATAATTCAATTTTTGAACAAATACCTTCTAATGCCTTTAATTCTGAAGCAACATAAAAGGTTCCGTTTTGATCCCAACCTATATATAACGGAATAATACCCATATGGTCACGAGCAATAAAGTATTCATCTTTATCAACGTCGTATAGCGCAAAACCAAAAATTCCATTCATTTCATCAATAAAATCAACTCCTTTTTCTTTGTATAATGCTAAAATTACTTCACAATCTGAAGCGGTTTGAAAATTATATTTTCCGTCAAATTGTTTGCGTAAATCTCTATGGTTGTATATTTCGCCATTAGCGGCTAATATTAATTTTTTATCTTCACTAAATAAGGGTTGCTGGCCAGAAGCTGGGTCAACAATAGCTAAACGCTCATGCGTCATGATTACCTTATCATCGCTATAAATACCACTCCAATCTGGACCGCGATGTCTAATTTTTTTTGACATCTCTAATAATTGAGGTCTTAATTTTTCAGCTGGTTCTTTTAAATCGAACGCACATACTATTCCGCACATATTCTTTTGTGTTTTGTTTTATTTATGATGCAAAAAACGTAATTAAGTTGTTTTTTATAAACATTAATTACATTTTTAATTTCATATTTAATGTTTTTTGTGTTTTTTTGTATAAAATGAAACTTGTTTCATGTTTATAGCATACAATACTATTCATTTTTTAATAGCTACAAAAATAAATGAACTAAAAATTCGCGCAATAAAAAGTTTATTTGTAAATTTATATCGTAAGTAGTGTAAAGATATAACTAAAGGATAAAAAATTGCGACTGAATATTCTTTGTTACCCATGGTTTATTGTTTACTACTGTATTTTTTATCGACAACTGCTAATAATAATCTAAAATAATTAATATTATGGAAAAGGTTAATTTAAATGTGATACCCTCATATGGGTATAAAATTAAAATTATAGGTTTTACTACGTTGCTGTTATCCTTAAGCTTTTACTTAATCAATACTTTTTTTAGTCTTTTTAAATTAGATAATAGGGTGTTAACTTTTTTGGTAGCTGTATCGTTATTGTTAATTGTTTTTTCAAAAGAAAAAAATGGAAGTAAAAACGATTTGAAGTTAAGGTATATTTCAGGAAAAATATCGGTAGTTTATTTTATAACTTTTTTATTAGCTGTTAATTTTATTGAAATAATAACTAATTATAAGTATCATTTTAATTACATGCTCCTTATAATTTCTTTTTTACTTTTTTATTTAATCTTATTTTACTCATTTAGAATTAGGTTTAAAGATTATAAGGTTAATGTTGAAGAAATTTCATTACGTGATAATTTAATTCAGAATAAAAAAATAGTTGCATGGAGTGTTTTTTTATCAATAATAACATTGATTTTACTACTTATATTTAAATAATTACTTAATTATAATAAGAAGAGTAAAAAATAAATGAACTAAAATTTTGCGCAATAAAAAATCTCTTTTTACATTTGCTAGCTCAATGATTAAAAAACAATATAACTGGTGGTGGAAAACTCTTAACTAATGTTAGTGAGACCATTCTGTTATGCATAATAATAAAAAAGGCTTATCTCATAAGATAAGCCTTTTTTTATATAAAAATTATTAAAGTTAAGCATTAAAATTTATTTGTGTGAAAAAAATACATTTTAAAACGATTAGTAAAACTCAAATTTCTGACACGGTTACCCCAGTAGGCTTGTACTTACGGTTACGCGATAAATATTATAATACCCTATTGTTAGAAAGTTCTGATTATCACAGTAAAGAAGAAAGTTTTTCTTTTATATGTATTGAACCAGTACTTTCTGTAAAGGTTAATAAAAATTTATTTTCGGTATATCATAAGGGGCATGAAACGAGTAAGCAAAACATCGATAAAAATTTTTACGAATTATTTGATGCATTTAGTAATTCAATACAACTAGATTGTGATAAAAGTATAAAATCTTTTAATGGATTGTATGGTTACACAACCTATGATAGTGTTCAGTATTTTGAAACGATAAAACTTAATAATCCAGATGCGCCTTCGGCAATTCCAGAAATGTATTATAGTTTTTATCGGTTTATTATTGCTATTAATCATTTTAATGATGAAATGACCCTAATAGAAAATATTGAAGAAAACACACAATCGCGTATTTTAGATATAGAAACTATAATTAAGGCACAAACCTTTGGTCCGCATAAATTTGAGATGTTAGAACAAGAAACATCTAATTGTACCGATGATGACTATAGAGCGTATGTAAAAAAAGCGAAAGAGCATTGTAAGCGTGGCGATGTTTTTCAGTTGGTGTTATCACGTCAGTTTCAGCAAAAATTTAAGGGAGATGAGTTTAATGTATATCGGGCGTTACGGTCTATAAATCCGTCACCCTATTTATTTTATTTTGATTATGGAAGCTTCAAATTAATGGGGTCTTCACCTGAAGCACAAATTAAAATTACAGCAAAAAAAGCCATTATAAATCCTATTGCAGGAACCTTTAGACGAACAGGTAATGTGGCAGATGATATTAAATTAGGGAAAAAATTATCTGAAGACAAAAAAGAAACTGCAGAACACGTTATGTTGGTCGATTTGGCGCGTAATGATTTAAGTAAGTATGCCAAAAATGTTACTGTTGAAGTGTTTAAAGAAATACAATATTTTAGTCATGTAATACATTTAGTTTCTACTGTACAAGGCGAAATTAAAGGAAATCCAATAAAAATTGTTGGGGCTACTTTTCCTGCGGGGACTTTAAGTGGCGCACCAAAATATAAAGCGATGGAATTGATTGATACTTACGAAAATCAAACTCGTGGTTTTTACGGCGGAGCGGTAGGTATTATTGGGTTAGATGGTTCGGTAAACTTAGCCATTGCCATTCGTTCGTTTGTGAGTAAAAACAACGTATTGTATTATCAAGCAGGTGCAGGAATTGTAATTCATTCAAACGAAGAAAACGAATTACAAGAAGTAAATAACAAGTTAGCAGCGCTAAAAAAAGCATTAGTGTTGGCAGAAAAAATATAAAATTAAAATAAATCTATAAGTAGCTATTGAAAAACCTATTTTTTTCTAAATACTTATAATCTTAATATTGAATACTACAAATATGAAAATATTAATACTCGATAATTACGACTCGTTTACCTATAATTTGGTACACTACGTAGAAGATATTACAGGTAAGTTACCCGATGTATATCGTAATGATGAAATTACGGTAACGGCGATTCAAAAATACGATGTTATTATTTTATCACCAGGCCCTGGAATTCCTGATGAAGCAGGTATTTTAAAAGAAGTTATTAAAACCTATGCAGGTAAAATTCCGATTTTTGGCGTGTGCTTAGGGCTGCAAGCCATTACAGAAGTTTTTGGTGGTGAATTAGAAAACTTAAACGAAGTTTTTCATGGGGTTGCTACAGAAATGACAGTTACTAAAAACAATATGGTTACCTTTAAAAATATACCTCAAAAGTTTGAAGCAGCTCGTTACCACTCTTGGATTGCTTCTCATAATAACTTTCCAGAAGAGCTAGAAATAACCGCCGTTGACGAAGATAAAAGTATTATGGCGTTACGCCATAAGAACCATTTTATTGAAGCGGTGCAATTTCATCCAGAAAGTATTCTTACCCCTGAAGGCAAAAAAATGATTCGAAATTTTATAGAAGGCGTAAAGAACAAATAGAAGCTATTTCGATTACAACTAAACGATTTTTAAATTTACTACACTCAATCTAATCAAAATGATAAGATGAAACAAATATTAAATATTTTATTCGAACAAAAACGACTAACCAAACAACAAGCAAAAGAAGTATTAATAAACATTGCACAAGAAAAATATAACGATGCGCAATTAGCTTCTTTTATGACTGTTTTTATGATACGTCCTATTACTGTTAATGAACTTTCAGGTTTTAGAGAAGCTTTAAAAGAACTAGCTATAAAAGTAGATTTATCAGATTTTAATACGATTGATATTGTAGGTACTGGCGGTGATGGAAAAAACACATTTAACATATCAACGTTAACCTCTTTTGTAGTTGCTGGTACGGGGCAAAAAGTAGCTAAACATGGTAATTATTCTGTGTCTTCACAATCAGGCTCTTCAGACATGTTAGAGAGTTTTGGTTATGAGTTTACTAATAACCAAGATACTTTAAAGCGTCATTTAGAAAAAGCGAATATTTGCTTTTTACATTCGCCAAAATTTCATCCAGCAATGAAAGCAGTTGGTCCAACAAGAAAAGCATTAAAGTTAAAAACCTTTTTTAATATATTAGGACCGTTGGTAAATCCAAGTTCGCCTCAAAATCAATTATTAGGTACCTTTAATATTGAAGTTGCTCGATTGTACAATTATATTTTACAAAATGAAAACAGTAATTACGGAATTGTACATGCACTTGATGGGTATGATGAAATTTCATTAACAAGCGGGTTTAAGTTTTATACAAAAAATACAGAAAATTTAATAATTCCAGAAGATTTAGGAATGGATAGATTAGATCAAAAAGCTATTTATGGAGGAAATTCGGTTGCCGATGCAGCTAAAATATTTAAGTCTATTATTAATGGAAAAGGAACTAAAGCACAAAATAATGTAGTATTAACTAATGCAGCCTTTGCATTGAAAACTATTGATAATCAGAAGAGTTTTGAAACTGCTTTTGAGCAAGCAAAAGACTCTTTATTAGGCTTAAAAGCAAAACAATGTTTAGATAGGTTAGTAGCCAATTAAAAGTAATATTAAAATGACTATTTTAGATAAAATAATAGCCTTTAAAAAGAAAGAAATAACTAAGATAAAAGCTGAAGTTTCAGTTAAAAAATTAGTAGAAAGCCCCAGTTTTAAAAGACAACCAATTTCGTTAAAACAATCATTAATTGATCCTTATTCAACAGGAATTATTGCCGAATTTAAACGTCAATCACCATCGAAAGGAATTATTAATGATAAAGCAACGGTTACCGAAGTTACTAACGGATATTTAACGGCTAATGTGGCTGCACAATCAGTTTTAACTGACACCTCATTTTTTGGAGGTACTATGGCAGATTTGATGGAGGCGCGTAGTGTTAACCAAATTAAACCTATTTTAAGAAAAGATTTTGTGGTTGACGGATTTCAAATAGTTGAAGCCAAAGCCATTGGTGCCGATGCTATTTTGTTAATAGCAACCTGTTTAACACCAAAAGAATTGAAAAATTATGGACAGTTAGCAACTGATTTAGGCTTAGAAGTGTTGTATGAAATACATACTCAAGAAGATTTAGATAAAATTTCAGATTTAGACGGTAAAATTATAGGTATTAATAATCGAAATTTAAAAACATTTAAAGTAGATTTAGAAAATTCACTTGCCTTGGCAAATCAAATTCCGTCAAATGCAGTAAAAGTTTCTGAAAGCGGTATTTCAGACCCAAGAATTATTATGGGATTAAAAGAATATGGCTTTCAAGGTTTTTTAATTGGAGAAAATTTTATGAAAACCGAAGATCCAGGAGAAGCTTGTCAAGAATTTATTGAGCAAATAAGGTAAGTAAAAGCATTATTTTTGCATAAAAACAATAACGAAATAACTTAACCTATTTAGTAATACTAAGAAACGATGAAGTTAAAAGTGTGCGGTATGAAATTCGTAGAAAATATTCAAAAAGTAGCAGAGCTACAACCTGATTATTTAGGGTTTATTTTTTATGAAAAATCGCCAAGAAATTTTGAAGGAATTATACCTGAACTTTCAAAACAAACTAAAAAAGTAGGTGTTTTTGTTAATGAGTATATAGAAATTGTAGTTTCGTTAATTCAAGAGTACCAATTCGATTTAGTACAGTTGCATGGGGGTGAAAGCGTAACGTATATTAAACAATTAAAAGAAGCATTACACCAATTTGAAGACAAAAACCAAAAAGCGATTGAAATTATTAAAGTGTTTGAAATCAAAGATGAATTTAATTTAGACACTTTAAAACCTTTTGAAAATGAAGTTGATTACTTTTTGTTTGATACCAAAGGAGAACGACGAGGAGGTAATGGTATAACCTTTAACTGGCAAGTTTTAGAAAAATACAATTCAACAAAACCGTATTTTTTAAGTGGTGGAATTGGATTAGAACAAATAGACGAATTAGACCTGTTTTTTAAAAAACCAGCATCTAAATATTGCTATGCTATTGATGTAAATAGCAAGTTTGAGGCAAAACCAGGTGTAAAATTAATAGATAAATTAAAAGAGTTTAAGGCATATAGCCAAGAACTTACAGCTAAAAGCTAATGATATGAAATTTGAACCAGATAATAATGGCTATTATGGGCAATTTGGGGGTGCATTTATTCCAGAGTTGCTTTATCCTAATGTAAAAGAATTAGAAGATAATTACTTACAGATAATTAATTCTAAAGAGTTTCAAACAGCCTATAAAGATTTATTAAAAAACTATGTAGGTCGTCCAAGTCCGTTGTATTTAGCCAAACGATTATCGGCAAAATACGGAGCAACCATTTATTTAAAACGAGAAGATTTAAATCATACAGGGGCACATAAAATAAACAATACAATAGGGCAAATTTTAATAGCCAAACAACTTAATAAAACTAAAATTATTGCAGAAACAGGAGCAGGTCAACATGGGGTGGCAACAGCAACGGTGTGTGCTTTGATGAATTTAGAATGTATTGTTTTTATGGGTGAAACTGATATTAAAAGACAAGCCCCTAATGTAGCTCGTATGAAAATGTTAGGAGCTAAAGTAATACCAGCTGTTAGCGGAAGTAAAACCTTAAAAGATGCAACTAATGAAGCAATTCGTTATTGGATACAACACCCCGATACGTATTACTTAATTGGCTCGGTGGTTGGCCCGCATCCATATCCAGATATGGTGGCGCGTTTACAAGCAGTAATTTCAGAAGAAATGAAAGTACAACTCAAAGAACAAACAGGTAAAGAAAATCCAGATACTATTATCGCTTGTGTAGGCGGAGGTAGTAATGCTGCAGGAGCTTTTTATCATTATTTAAATGATAAAGATGTAGAATTAATTGCTGTAGAAGCAGCCGGTTTAGGTGTACATTCTGGTGAAAGTGCCGCTACTTCGCAATTGGGTGAAGTAGGCGTAATTCACGGTAGTAAAACCATTTTAATGCAAGATGAATACGGGCAAATTATAGAACCTTATTCTATTTCAGCAGGGTTAGATTATCCTGGGGTAGGGCCTTTACACGCATACTTACACGAAACAAAACGTGCAAAATTTATGAATGCTACAGATAAAGAAGCCTTAGCGGCAGCATATGAATTAACGAGAATGGAAGGAATTATTCCTGCTCTAGAAAGCGCACATGCTTTAGCCGTATTGCCAAAACTATCGTTACAAAAAGAACAGGTAGTGGTTGTAAACTTATCAGGTAGAGGCGATAAAGATTTAGAAACCTATACTAAACACTTGAGTTATTAACCTACAGCTATTGATTAAACCCATTAAAAATGAATTCAATTCAAAATATATTTAACCAAAAAGAAAATAATTTACTATCTATTTTTTTTACGGCAGGTTTTCCAAAACTAACAGATACCACAAAAATAATTACTGAGTTAAGCAATAGCGGAGTTGATTTTATTGAAGTAGGCTTACCTTATTCTGACCCACTAGCTGATGGACCTACTATTCAATACAGTAGTCAGTTAGCTTTAGAAAACGGGATGAATCTCGATGTGGTTTTTGAACAATTAACTTCTATAAAAAACACAAATAAAACACCTTTGGTGTTAATGGGCTATGTAAACCAAATGATAAAATATGGTAAAGATGCCTTTTGCAAAAAGGTAAGAGATTGTGGAATTGACACTGTTATTATTCCTGATTTACCTATGGTTGAATACGAAAATCACTATCATGAGTTGTTTAAGAGCTACGGAATAACCAACGTGTTTTTAATTACTCCGCATACTTCTGAAGAGCGTATTCGAAAAATAGATGCGTTAACAGAAGCTTTTATTTATGTGGTTGCATCAGCATCTATTACAGGGGCAAAAGGTGAAATTTCTAAAGAACAAATAGCATATTTTACAAGAATTAAAGCCATGAATTTACAAAGTAAACTAATTGTAGGTTTTGGTATTTCTGATAAAAAAACATTTGCTACCGCTTGTAATTATATGAATGGCGCTATTATAGGTTCAGCATTTATTAAAGAAATAGAAAAAAATGGAGTAGCAGGAATTTCTGACTTTATTTCAATAATTATTTAGCGAATAAAAAAAGAGTAATATGTACTTTTGCACTTGGGTAATTTCCAGTAAAATTTAAACAGAAAGTATTTTTATTTAAATGTTTATTACTGAGTATATGAAAACAAAAATAGCAATTGGGCTTTTACTTATTTTTTGTTCGTTAGAAATAAGACCCATATTGCCGTTTATAGACTATTGCCTAAACTACCAATATATTTCACAAGTTTTATGTGTTAATAAAGATAAGCCAGAATTACATTGTAATGGTAAATGTTATTTAAACAAAGAGCTTAAAAAAGTACAAGAAACAGAAAAAAACAATAAAAAAATACCTCGAGTAGAATGGGAAAAAATACCTACAATATTACAAAGTGAATTAAAATTTAACTTTAACAATCTTAATTACTTTTTTAAAAAGCTTTTCTTTTTTTATAACTTTTTTTCAGAAGGCTTAACCGTTTCTCCGCCTACACCACCGCCTAAAATTTAATTGAAAACATAATTTAAAATTCTAAAAAAATAATTTCAATTAATAAACAAAATACAAATAATGAATAAATCAATTTTGCTCATTACAGGTGTTCTATTGCTTAGCGTTAACACCTTAATAGCACAACACCAAATAAAAACAGCTAGACCTGATGCACATGCCCCTATAAGTGTAATGGGAGACCATAATCATAAAAAAGGAGGATTAATGTTTTCGTATCGAAATATGCCGATGTGGATGAAAGGTAATTTAAATGGCGACACTAAAGTTTCTAATGAAGAAATTTATCAAAATTATATGACAGCTCCACAAAAAATGGAAATGAATATGCATATGTTTAGTGTTATGTATGGAGTTTCTAATAAAGTAACCCTTATGGTTATGGCAAATTACCTAACAAACCATATGGATTTAACCATGAGAATGATGGGGCAAGACACTAATTTTTCAACTGAATCAAAAGGTTTTGGAGATGTATCATTATCAGGGTCGATACGTATTTATAGTAAAAATAAGCAATCTTTGCAAGGTAATATAGGTGTTTCTATACCTACAGGAAGTATTGATAACCGCGATAATACCCCTATGAAAAATAATGCTTTGTTAGGCTATCCAATGCAGTTGGGTAGTGGAACTTGGGATCCAATGTTAGGGGTTACATATCTTGGTAAATCAGAAACCTTTTCTTGGGGATTACAACCTAAATATATATTTAGAATAGGTGAAAACGCTAGAAATTATACATTAGGCAATCAGCTAAATGTAGTTGGTTGGGGCGCTTTAAAAGTTTCTGACTTTTTTAGTTTTTCTACTAGTTTAAGCTATTTTAATATAGAGAAAACAAAAGGAAATGATGCAGAAATGAACCCAAAAATGATGCCTTTGTATAATACAGAAAACTCAGGTAGAAGCCAAGTAGATGTTGGTTTAGGAACAAATATTTATTTACCTAAAGGAAGTTTAAAAAATTTGCGATTTGCATTAGAAGTAAAACTTCCTGTTTACCAAAAAGTAAACGGAATTCAAATGAAAAATAGTTTCGCTACGATGTTTGGAATTCAATATGCAATAGGGCATAAACATCATAAATAAATAGCGTTTTATTTAAACGTTTAGGTTTAAAAAAAATTCCTAATGTATCTGATACATTAGGAATTTTTTGTTTATTTCGTTTTAGCCCCTATAAAATGTTGTTCT
Organism: Tenacibaculum sp. UWU-22; assembly: GCF_041021355.1. Taxonomy (NCBI): domain Bacteria; kingdom Pseudomonadati; phylum Bacteroidota; class Flavobacteriia; order Flavobacteriales; family Flavobacteriaceae; genus Tenacibaculum; species Tenacibaculum sp. UWU-22. Next base: position 69,858 of record NZ_JBFNGP010000005.1, read on the forward strand.
TTTAGTTTAAACAACACGTTAAAAGTTGTTAAGCTACCGTAAATACGGGTTATATATTGTTGTAAATCAATTTTGTCTTGATCGTCTAATGTTGTGCTAGCATTTATTTTTTGTTCCATTACTCTAATTCTGTCACGCACCATAACAATTTTATGAAAAAAAGTATCAATAGGTATTTCTTTAGAAGCTAAATTGGTATCGCTAGGTTCTAAAATTAATTTACCTCCTTTCCATTTATCGGCAATATAAACAACTTCAGACACATCACTATATCGTTTTAAAATGCTTCGAAGTGTTTTTTCTACATCGTAAAAACTTACTACATCTAGTTCGTCTTTAACAGCTTCAATAACATCAAAATCGCTATTTATTTCTATTGTTTCTAACCCTTTTTCTTGAAAAGTGACCCAATAATGTTTGTTATCTACATTAGTAACCACGCCAAAACCAAATTCAGGGTGATTAATTCTTGAGCCAATTCCTAAAATTTCCATATTGTTTAATTTTTTATTTATAAATATTGGTGTTACATGTTTCTTCGATATTGACCACCTACTTCAAATAAAGAAGTGGTAATTTGCCCTAACGAACAAATTTTGGTAGCCTCCATTAATTTTTCAAAAATATTTTTATTATGTATCGCAGCTTTTTGAATTTCAGCAAGTTCTTGAACCACGTTTTCTTTATTTGCTTTATTTAGGTTTTCTTTGGTTTTAATTTGAAATTGTTTTTCGGCTTCTGTTGCACGTATAACTTCTTGTGGGGTTACTGTTGGCGATCCTTTAGAGCTTAAAAAAGTATTTACCCCAATAATAGGGTATTTACCTGTATGTTTTAAGGTTTCGTAGTATAAACTTTCTTCTTGAATTTTAGAGCGTTGGTACATGGTTTCCATGGCTCCTAAAACCCCGCCACGTTCTGTAATTCTGTCAAATTCAGCTAATACAGCTTCTTCTACTAAATCGGTTAGTTCTTCAATAATAAAAGCACCTTGAATTGGGTTTTCGTTTTTAGCCAGCCCTAACTCTTTATTAATAATTAACTGAATAGCCATTGCTCTACGTACAGATTCTTCTGTTGGTGTAGTAATAGCTTCGTCATATGCATTGGTGTGTAATGAGTTACAGTTGTCGTAAATGGCATATAAAGCTTGTAATGTTGTACGAATATCGTTAAAGTCAATTTCTTGAGCGTGTAGTGAACGTCCAGAAGTTTGAATATGATATTTTAACATTTGTGCTCTCGAATTTGCCCCGTATTTATATTTTAAAGCTTTTGCCCATATTTTACGAGCTACACGACCAATAACAGCATATTCAGGGTCAATACCATTAGAGAAAAAGAATGATAAGTTTGGTCCAAACTTATTAATATCCATTCCTCTTGATAAATAGTATTCTACATAGGTAAATCCGTTAGCTAAGGTTAAAGCTAATTGTGTAATTGGGTTTGCTCCTGCTTCTGCAATATGGTATCCAGATATAGAAACTGAATAAAAATTTCGTATGTTTTTGTCAATAAAATATTCTTGAACATCACCCATTAACCGCAATGCGAATTCGGTAGAAAAAATACAGGTGTTTTGAGCTTGATCTTCTTTTAAAATGTCTGCCTGAACCGTGCCACGCACCTGATTTAAGGTGTTGGCTTTAATTTCGGCATAGGTATTGGCAGGTAAAATTTGATCTCCTGTAATACCCAACAAAAGTAATCCTAATCCGTTATTACCTTCGGGTAGGTTGCCATTATATTTAGGGCGTTCTAACCCTTTGTCATCATATAACTCTTTAAGTTTTAGGTCAACCTTTTTTTCTAATTTATGCTCTTTAATATATTTTTCACAATTTTGATCTATAGCGGCATTCATAAAAAAGCCTAGTAACATTGGCGCAGGTCCGTTAATGGTCATCGAAACCGAAGTCATAGGATGGCTTAAATCAAAACCAGAGTATAATTTTTTAGCATCGTCTAAACAACAAATAGAAACCCCAGCATTTCCAATTTTACCATAAATGTCGGGTCTATATCCAGGGTCGTGTCCGTATAGGGTAACCGAATCAAAAGCGGTTGAAAGACGCTTTGCAGGCATGCCTAAACTTACATAATGAAAACGGCGGTTGGTACGTTCTGGACCTCCTTCGCCAGCAAACATACGAGTAGGGTCTTCTCCAGTGCGTTTAAATGGGTATAAACCAGAGGTATATGGAAACTCTCCAGGAACATTTTCTTGTAAATTCCAACGTAATAAATCACCCCAAGCTTGGTATTTTGGTAATGCTACTTTTGGAATTTTTGTGTGCGAAAGCGATTCGGTATACGTTTCTATTTTAATTTCTTTATCCCGTACTTTAAATGAATAAGTAGGGTTTTTGTATTTTTTTACTTTTTCTTGCCAGGTTAAAATAATTTCCCAATTATAAGGGTCTAGGTTTAGTTTTATTTTATCAAACTGAGCAAATAATAATTTTACGAAAGGTTGTTCGTTATTTTCAACTTGTTGTAAAATTTTATCTTGGTCAATTCCGTTTTTGGTAAGAAACGATTGTGTTGTTTCTTTACTAATTATAGATAAAATGGTTTGATAAACACCATATAATTTTTGAGCGACTTTTACCTGTTCGTTTACCTTTTTATCGTAGGTTCGGTTGTTTTCTGAAATTTCTGATAAATAGCGGGTTCTGTTAGGAGGAATTACAAATATTTTTTCAGACATTTCTTTAGTAACCTCAAAATTAGATTGTAAATGAGCGCCTGTTTTTTCAACCAATTTACCCATAATAGCTTTGTATAATGAGTTCATTCCAGGGTCGTTAAATTGAGAGGCAATAGTGCCAAAAACAGGTACGTCATCTATTGGTGTATCCCATAAATTATGGTTTCGCAGGTATTGTTTTTTTACGTCGCGTAGTGCATCTAAAGCTCCGCGTTTATCAAACTTATTAATAGCTACCAAATCAGCAAAATCTAACATGTCAATTTTTTCTAATTGTGTAGCAGCACCAAATTCAGGCGTCATTACATATAACGACATGTCTGAGTGTTCTGTAATTTCTGTATCAGATTGTCCGATACCTGAGGTTTCTAAAATAATTAAATCAAATTCAGCCGCCTTTAAAACTTCGATAGCTTCATTTACATGTTTTGATAAAGCTAAATTTGATTGACGAGTTGCTAACGAGCGCATATATACACGATCGTTGTTAATGGCATTCATACGAATTCGGTCGCCTAACAAGGCTCCGCCCGTTTTTCTTTTAGATGGGTCAACAGATAATAACCCGATTGTTTTTTTAGGAAAATCAATTAAAAAACGGCGTACCAATTCGTCTACTAAACTCGATTTTCCTGCTCCACCTGTGCCTGTAATTCCTAAAACTGGAGTAGAGACTTCATTTGGCTTTTTAGAGAACGAAGAATTCCACTTTTCATTAAATATTTTTTCAAAATCACTATGGTTGTTTTCAGCTAAAGAAATTAACCTTGCTATAGTGTTAACATTTTTGTTTTTTAAGTTTTCTAAAACTTTTTTTTGTCCTAAATTCAACAACCAAGTACCATCTTCATTACAAATTCTGCCTTCTTTTGAAAGGCTGTCTGAGGTTTTTACTAAATCGTTAATCATACCCTGTAAGCCTAGTTCACGACCATCATCGGGCGAATAAATACGGGTGATACCGTAATGCATAAGTTGTTTAATTTCTTCAGGAAGAATTACACCACCACCACCACCAAATATTTTAATATGTTCAGCTCCTTTTTCTTTTAATAAATCGTACATGTAGGTAAAATATTCATTGTGTCCACCTTGATAAGAAGTCATAGCAATAGCATTGGCATCTTCTTGTATAGCACAGTTTACAACCTCTTCAACACTTCTGTCGTGCCCTAAATGAATAACTTCAACCCCAGTAGATTGAATAATTCGACGCATAATGTTAATGGCGGCATCGTGTCCGTCAAATAAAGAAGCTGCAGTTACAATTCGTATTTTATGTTTGGGTTTATAGGGAGCTATTTGTTCCATTGATGAGTAATCTGTTTTTTTAGGATTGCAATTTAATAAATCTTAACAAAGAGCAGGTAAATATAAAGAGTTAAAAATACCTATAAATAACTGGTAAATGCCCAAAGTTTTCTTTTTTTAAGATAGTAAAGATTAGCTTCGTTTATATATGCTTCTTTTTCAAAACTTATATTTTTATAAGCTATGTAGCTATTTTTGTATCTAATAAATTTAAATAACCATTCTAGTACATAAAAAAGATAGAAGAAAATAATAAGTAATTCGAGTTGTTGTTTTAAATGAATTTTTTCATGATTTAATAACGTTTTGTTTTTAGTTAATTTTTTTTGTTTTAAAAAAATAAAAGGATACAGGGTTATTCCTGTAAATCCATTAGGAACAATATATTTAAAAACAATAATTATCATATAATTAGCTATGCAATTATTTTACCAAAATAAATATCTTTGTGTAAATGTCAAATAAAATGAGTTTTTTAACGTTAAAATACAAAAAGAAAATTGAGGCTCAGTATCATAGAGCAGATATTCGTTACCCATAGTTTTTCATTTTTTTATGCAAATACTACTTGAAAGTAGTACAAGTTTTTAAAATTGATTAAAATCTTAACCGTATATAAAATGACTTTTAAAGAACAAATAATACAAGGGATTCCAGCGATATTACCTCCAAATAAAGAGTACGATGTTTCTATAAATCACGCCCCTAAACGTAAAGAAATTTTAACCCATCAAGAAAAAAAGTTAGCCTTACGTAACGCACTACGTTATTTTGATAAAAAACACCACGCAACATTACTTCCTGAATTTGCTGATGAATTAGAAAAATACGGACGTATTTATATGTACCGATTTCGTCCAGACTATAAAATGTACGCTCGTTCTATTAATGAATATCCAGGAAAATCAGAGCAAGCAAAATCTATTATGGTAATGATTCAAAACAATTTAGATTATGCCGTAGCACAACATCCTCATGAGTTAATAACTTATGGTGGCAATGGTGCTGTTTTTCAAAATTGGGCACAATATTTACTAACCATGCAGTATTTGTCAAAAATGACGAATAAACAAACTTTGGTAATGTATTCAGGGCATCCGATGGGGTTATTTCCCTCGCATAAAGATGCTCCAAGAGTTGTTGTTACTAACGGAATGATGATTCCGAATTATTCAAAGCCAGATGATTGGGAAAAATTTAATGCTTTAGGCGTTACTCAGTATGGGCAAATGACTGCAGGGAGTTATATGTATATTGGTCCACAAGGTATTGTTCATGGAACAACCATTACAGTGTTAAACGCATTTAGAAAAATACAAAAGTCGCCAAAAGGAAGTTTATTTGTAACTGCTGGATTAGGCGGTATGAGTGGTGCGCAACCTAAAGCAGGAAACATTGCAGGTTGTATTACAGTTTGTGCAGAGGTAAACCCAAAAATAACACAACTTCGTTTAGATCAAGGATGGATTGATGAAAAAATTACCGATTTAGATGAATTAGTAAATCGTGTTAGAAAAGCGAAAGAAAATCAAGAAGTTGTATCATTAGCTTATTTAGGAAATGTGGTAGATGTGTGGGAGAAATTTGATAAAGAAAATATTTTTATTGATTTAGGCTCAGACCAAACCTCGTTGCATAATCCCTGGGCAGGGGGGTACTATCCCGTTGGTATGTCGTTTGAAGAAGCTAACGACATGATGGCAAATAATCCAGAATTATTTAAAGAAAAAGTACAAGAAACTTTGCGACGTCATGCAAAATCTATTAATAAACACACTAAAAAGGGAACTTATTTTTTCGATTACGGTAATGCCTTTTTGTTAGAAGCAAGTAGGGCAGGGGCTGATGTAATGAACCCCAATACTACTTTAGAACGCGAGTTTAAATACCCTAGTTATGTGCAAGATATTATGGGGCCGATGTGTTTTGATTATGGTTTTGGACCTTTTCGCTGGGTGTGTGTTTCATCAAACCCAAAAGATTTAGCTAAAACAGATGCAATTGCTTGTAAAGTATTAGAGAAAATTATGAAAAAGTCTCCTGATGAAATTCAACAGCAAATGGCAGATAATATACAATGGATTAAGGGGGCGCAAGAAAATAAATTGGTTGTAGGTTCTCAAGCACGTATTTTATACGCTGATGCAGAAGGACGTATAAAAATAGCTAAAGCTTTTAACAAGGCTATAAAAAAGGGCAAAATAGGTCCTGTAGTTTTGGGGCGCGATCATCATGATGTTTCAGGAACCGATTCTCCATATCGTGAAACGTCTAATATTTACGATGGTTCTCGCTTTACCGCCGATATGGCAATACAAAACGTAATTGGCGATAGCTTTAGAGGAGCTACTTGGGTTTCTATTCATAATGGAGGAGGTGTAGGATGGGGAGAGGTTATTAATGGTGGATTTGGCATGTTTCTTGATGGAACTAAAGATGCTTTAAAGCGTTTAAAATCAATGCTTTTTTGGGATGTAAATAACGGAATTGCAAGACGTAGTTGGGCGCGAAATAAAGAGGCTGTTTTTACAATTAAGCGCGCTATGAAAACCGAAAAAAAATTACAAATAACATTGCCTAATATAGTAGATGAGGCATTATTAGATAGAATATAAAAATTAAAACACTAACATCATGAAAATAATTAAATTGCTTTTTTTACCCGTTGTAGTTTTATTAATGAGCTCATGTAGCTCTATACAAGTGGCTACAGATTACGATTCGAAAACAGATTTTAACCAGTATAAAACTTTTGCTTTTTATAAAAAAGGAATTGATAAATCAGCAATTTCTGATTTAGACAAAAAACGTATTATGCGAGCTATTGAAGCAGAGTTATTAGCTAAGGGAATGACAAAATCTTCGTCGCCAGATGTATTGGTAAATTTGTATGCTAAGTCGCGCGAGCGTGTTAATGTCGATGATAATTTTTATGGCGGATTTTATTATCCTTGGTATTATGGTGTAAACCCAATAACTGTTTCACAGTATACTGAAGGTACTTTGTTTATTGATTTATTAGACGCTAATAAAAAAGAATTAGTATGGCAAGGTATTGGTACTGGAGCATTAAGTTCGGGCGGAAGTGTTGAGCAAAAAGAAGCCCTTATTAAAGAGTTTGTAGAACAAATAATGGCAAAATACCCTCCAGAAAGCACTAAAAAGTAAGTAATTTAGTTTGCTAAAAAAGACATATTAAATCAGAAATATATAAAACTGATTTAATATGTCTTTTTTTTAATGATATTTGCGTGATGAAATCTTAATAATAAGTACATAAAAAATTAAAGTAGTTATTTTTATAAATTAGGTACGTGCGTAAATTTATGGCTACTGGTTTTTTTAAGATTTTAATAATTACTAAAATAATTTGTTTGAGAAATAAAATATTAAAGCCTTTGCCTAATGAATACTATATTAACGAACAAGGGTATCGGGTTTTTAAAGAAGCCTATCATTTACGAAGAGGATATTGTTGTAAAAGTGGTTGTAAACATTGCCCTTATGGATATGACAAAAATACAGACCGTTTAAAAAAATAAGCGATAAAGTTTAATAGTGTTTACAACACAAAATTTATAAAAATGAAAAAAATTATAATTTTAGTATTAGCATTACAATTTTTAGGATGCGCAGAACTGCAAAATGTAGTTAATCAGTTACCACAAGGAGGGGTATTAACACAACAACAAATAGGAGAAGGGTTACGTCAAGCTTTAGATAATGGAATTGAAAATCAGGTAAGTAAACTTACGGCAACTGATGGGTTTTATAAAAATGATTTAGTAAAAATTTTGCTACCCCAACAACTACAAGCCGTAGATAAAGGTTTACGCAGTATAGGTTTAGGTAATTTAGCCGATCAAGGGTTAAAAGCAATAAATAGAACTGCCGAAGATGCTGTAAAAACAGCGACTCCTATTTTTGTAAATGCGGTTAAACAAATTACCTTTACCGATGCTAAAAATATTTTATTAGGAGCTGATGATGCGGCTACCTTGTTTTTAAAACAAAAAACATCTTCAGCATTATATAAAGAGTTTAATCCTGTAATTAAAAATTCGTTTGCTAAAGTAGGCGCTGATAAGATTTGGGAAAATTTAATTACCCAATATAACAGTATTCCATTTGTACAAAAAGTAAACCCAGATTTAACCGATTATGTAACTACAGAAGCCTTAAAAGGAGTTTTTACAATGATAGCTGTTGAAGAAAAAGGGATACGTGAAAAAGTAGGGTTGCGAAATACAGCCTTATTACGTCAAGTTTTTGCATTACAAGACAATAGATAAGGATAACTATAACTAAAGTTTTTTTTGTTTGTTAAAAAAAGTTTAAATTCAAATCTTACTTTCCAAAAAATTTTATAGTATCTAAATATTTGTGTATATTTAGAATCCTTTTTTAAAACGAACAAAAAATGTCTAGGATTACTCAATTACGAAGGTATATGAAACACCTTGAAGAGAGATATAGTGAACTAGTAGAAAGAGCTGATAATTATAAACATATAGATGAATGTAAAAGTGATCGTTCGGCGTTTAAGGCGATGAAAGTGTTAGAAAAACTGAATCGGCTTAGGTATTTAGATCGTGAGTATATTTAAGTTTTAAAATGTTTTTTTAGAGGGTAGCGTCTTCAAAATTTATTTCTCTTTTTTATTTATTTCTCTTTTAGCGTTTTTAAGTGATTGCATAAGTATCCATTCGATTTGTCCATTGGTAGAACGAAATTCGTCAGCAGCCCATTTTTCAATTGCTTTGAGCATTTCTTCGTTGATGCGTAGTGCAAATGCTTTCTTTTTTGCCATACTGTTAGTTATAACTAAAACTTTTAGTTGTGTAAAATAAATATTTTTTATTGTATTTTACATTGGTAGGTTTTTAAAACCTGTCTAGCATTATTTTCTTTTTGTGTGCCAATTAATAGTTTTTTGCCGTTTTTTAACTCTAATTGAATACCAATATCCCCACTTATGTTGATGGCGGTTCCTTTCTTTTTATTCCAAGGCCAACTACTTTTTAAGCCCCAGCCGCCATATTCAGTAATAGCATCGTATTTTCTAATATATGCTTTATTAATTTGGTGCCATTTTTTTGTTCTAAATTTTAAGTGAAAGGGAAAAAATTGATAGTGTATTCCATATTCATCAATTCTAGTTTTCAATTTAAAAAAGAAAATAAAGCAGGTTGCAAAAATTATGATACCTACTACCGTTAAAGAGGTTAATACATCTATTTTATGGTTAAGGTAATTTTTTATAATAATAATTAAAGGAGCTATTGTACTAATTATTATTAAAATAATTAACCAAGTTTGTGTAAATCGTTGTTCTTCTTTAAAAACTTTCATTTTTCATGTTTTGTTAACCCAAAACCTTGTGATACTATTTTTAATGATTTAAAGTTCCTGTGTTTACAACAGGTGAAGCTTCTTTATCTCCACATAAAATCACTAATAAATTACTAACCATAGCAGCTTTACGTTCTTCATCTAAATCTACAATTTCTTTTTTGTTTAATTCTTCTAAAGCCATATCTACCATGTCTACAGCACCTTGTACAATTTTATGACGGGCAGCTACAATAGCAGTTGCTTGTTGGCGTTTTAACATTGCACTTGCAATTTCTTGAGCATATGCTAAATATCCAATACGGGCTTCTAGCACTTCAATACCAGCAATAGCTAAACGTTCTTCTAATTCTTTTTCTAATGTTTCACTAACTTCATTTACACTTGAACGCAAGGTAATATCTTCTTCATGTCCTTCATCTGCAAAATTGTCGTAAGGGTACATGCTTGCTAATTTTCGAACAGCAGCATCAGTTTGTACACGAACAAAGTTTTCGTAATTGTCAACATCAAAAGCAGCCTTATAAGTCTCTGTAACCCGCCATACTAAGATAGTTGAAATCATTACGGGGTTACCTAGTTTATCATTTACTTTTAAGCGTTCGCTGTCAAAATTACTGGCTCGTAGCGAAATAGTTTTTTTTCTGTATAATGGATTTGCCCAATGCAGTCCATTTTGTTTTACGGTGCCTACGTATTTTCCAAAAAACAATAGAATTTTTGATGAATTTGGATTTACCAAAATAAACCCTAACGATAAAATAAAAGCAATAACACTTAGCCCAATATAAAAAGGGGTTCCACTTTTTAAAGTTAAGGAAATACCTGTGACAAAAAGGATAAGAACAATAAAAAACATAACATATCCATTTTTAGGTTTTATAATTTTTTCTTCTTTCATGATTTGTTTTTATTTAAATTGATATTAAAATGATATCACAAAGATATAATATAATTTTATACATGTGCTAACTTTTTTGAAAAATCATGTTATAATATATTTATCATTTTATTCAAGATCAATTTTTTACATTAAAAATATTGGAGCTTTTAGTTCTTCAATTTATATAACCACTATATAAAAAGGTTAGAAAATAGATAAAGGATGTTATTGAGTATAGTGGTTATATAAAAGGTTTAATATATAGGGATTAAAATGAAAATTATTTACCTGTCCATGTAAATAATTAGAAAAAATAAAGCTTATATTTAGTGAAATTGTTAAACGATATTTTTTGTTAAAACGATGTTAATCTTTACGGTGTTGTTTTTTACAGAATTAGGTTATTTGTAACTTTGCGTTGTAAATTGCTGATGACTTATTTTAGGCTGATTAAAAAATGGTCTAAATGCTTTTTTAAAAGTATAATGTTAACTTAAAACGATAAAAAAATAGGTCAAATTATTGAACTAATAATATTTTAAAAAATATTGAAAAAGTAACACAATTTTATATAAAAAGTTTCGTTATTATTTATAAGATATAGCTGTTTACATTTAAATAGAGTTGTATTATTACTAAGAAGAAAAAACTATACGTTGTTTTAAGACGGTAAGAAAGAAAAATATTTGAAGATAGCCCTTTGTATGGTGAACCCATAAATATTTCTTAATTGGAATTTTTTTGGGTTTACTTTTTTTATGTAACCACCCTAAGTTGTTGTTTTTTATTCATTTACTTTTAAACGTGCCTGTGCGGTTACAGAAACGTCTGCATGTAAATCATTTATATATTTAAAATATCCACTAATAGCAATCATAGCTGCATTATCTGTAGTATATTCAAATTTAGGAATATAGGTTGTCCATCCCCAATGTTTTTGAGCGTATAACAATCTTTTTCTAATTTCTGAATTTGCAGAAACGCCGCCTGCTATAGCTACATGAGTTATTCCTGTTTTTTTTACAGCATTTTTAAGTTTGTCTATTAAAATTTCTACAATTGTATACTGTATTGAAGCACAAATGTCATATAAATTTTCTTTAATAAAATTTGGGTTTTCTTTTTCCTTTTTTTGAATAAAGTATAAAATAGCTGTTTTTAATCCACTAAAACTAAAATCTAAATCGCCTACTTTGGGTTTCGAAAAAGAAAAAGCCTTTTGATTGCCTAGTTGTGCGTATTTGTCAATTAATGGTCCTCCAGGGTAGGGAAGTCCTAAAATTTTTGCTGATTTATCAAAAGCCTCTCCAACAGCATCGTCTATAGTTTCGCCTAAAATTTCCATATCAAAATAATCATTTATTCTTACAATTTGTGTATGCCCACCACTAATGGTTAAACAAATAAATGGAAAAGGAGGTGTGTTGGTGTTTTCTTCTTTTATAAAATGGGCTAAAATATGCGCTTGCATGTGGTTTACAGCTATTAATGGAATATTTAAGCCTAAGGCTAATGATTTGGCAAAAGAGGTGCCTACTAATAAAGACCCCATTAAACCAGGGCCTTTAGTAAAAGCAATAGCATTTAATTGATTTTTATTAATTTTTGCTTCAATTAGGGCTTGTTGAACAACAGGTACAATGTTTTGTTGATGCGCTCTTGATGCTAATTCAGGAACAACCCCTCCATATTTTGAATGTACTTCTTGGTTAGCAACAACATTGCTTAATACCTTTTTATTACAAATTACAGAAGCACTTGTATCATCACAAGAACTTTCGATGCCTAATATGTATATCGAGTTTTTCAAGCTTTCATCATTTTAAAAAACAAAAATATTCATTATACGCTATATATTCGTTAAAATTGAATTTTCTTTGTGATTAAATGCAATATTTTTGATAATTGCTCTTTACATTTGTATAACCTTTTAAAGCGCTAAAAATCATTAAAAAAAGAATAAAAATAGTAATAAAATGGTTAGGGTATTTTGTGCTCTTACTTTTTTTATTATTATTTTTAGTATCATCACTACCTGTTGTACAAACAAAATTAGCAGAAGTTGCCACATCTAGGTTAAGTAAAGATTATGGTGTTGACCTTAAGGTGGATAAGATTAACCTATCGTTTTTAGGGAGTGTACAGTTAAAAGATGTGGAAATTCGTGATCATCATAAAGACACGCTTATTTTTGTTAACCATTTAAATACCTCAATACTTAATTTTAAGCGCATTTTAGATAATAAAGTAAATCTAGCAGATGTAACTTTAAATGGTGTTTATTTTAAGATGAAAACCTATAAAGGAGAAAAGCAAGATAACTTAACGCTTTTTATAGAAAGTTTTGAAGATGAAAAACCTAGAGATAGTGTAACTCCTTTTGTTTTAAAAACAAAAAACATCTATGTCAACAACTTAAATTTCGAATTGCTAGATGAAAATAAGCAATATCCGATTCAATTTTCAGCAGCTAATGCAGGAGGTCTTATTCAAAACTTTTATTTAAACGGCCCTAATATTTCGGCTGATATTAGAGGTTTATATTTTATTGATAATAGAGGGTTAAAAATCACCAATTTAACAACCGATTTTACTTATACAAAAAAGCAAATGCTTTTTGCTAATACAACTTTAAAAACCAATAACACTTCAAATCTTAAGGCAGACATTAAGTTTACCTATAATCGAGAAGATTTTAGAGATTTTTCAGATAAAGTAAAAATTAAGGCTCATTTTAAATCGAGTAAACTTTCATTAACAGATTTAAATAAATTATATAGAGAGTTAAAAGGTAATGATTTGTTATTTTTTAAAGGTGATGTCGACGGAACGTTAAATAATTTTAGCGCCAATAATATTAATTTGCAATCTAAAAATGGTATGCGTGTAATTGGCGATATGCATTTTTTAAACGCACTTAATAACCAAAGAGGGTTTGTTTATAATGGTAAATTAGATAAGGTAACAGCAAATTATTTTCAGTTAAAAAATTTACTACCTAATTTATTAGGAAAAACCTTGCCAACTGATTTTAAAAAATTGGGCAATTTTACTCTTTCAGGACTCGTAAAAGTTACCCCAGTACAAATGAAAGCTACAGTAAGTGTAAGCTCTAAAATAGGAAGTATTAATTCTGATTTACACCTTACTAATATAGATAATATAGATAATGCTAAGTATGACGGAAAAGTTGAATTTAAAAAATTTGATTTCGGAATTTTTGCAAACGATTCTATACTAGGTAAAGCATCGTTAAAAGCCGATGTGCAAGGAAGCGGATTTAAAATAGATAATATTAATACTTCTGTAGTAGGTAATATTTCTGAATTAGAATTTAAAGGGTATAATTATAAAAATTTAGAGGTAAATGGGCAGTTTCAAAATAAAAAATTTGATGGTATAATTAATGCTAAAGATGAAAATCTAAAAATGAATTTTGAGGGGTTAGCAGATTTATCATCCGAAATAAGCAAATTTGATTTTAAAGCAGATATAGCTAAAATAGATTTAAAAAAAACAAATTTATTTACTAGAGACAGTATAGCTGTGTTTAAGGGTAAAATTATAGTTGATGCCAAAGGAAACACCTTTGATGATATGGTTGGTAAGGCCATTTTTAACGATATAAATTACACCAATCAAAAACAAGCATACATTTTTAAAAATTTTAATGTAATTTCTACAATTAAAGATAGTGTTAAAACGATAACGGTAGATTCTAAAGATATAATAGAAGGAGAGTTAAAAGGAAAATTTACCTTTAAAGAATTGTTTAAAATGTCTCAAAATGCATTGGGGAGTGTATATACAAACTATCAACCCTATTTGGTGCGACCTAATCAATTTATAGACTTTAATTTTACGATTTATAATCAAATTGTTGATGTATTTTTTTCAAAAATTTCTATAGGTAGCGACACAAAAATAAAAGGGAAAATTAAGTCTGACGACAATTCGTTACGACTTACATTTTCTTCGCCTAAAATTAATGCATACGACAATTTATTAGATACGGTTGTTTTACGGATGGATAATAAGAACCCGTTATATAATACACACTTAACAGCTAAAAGAATACATACAAAATACTACGATTTAAATAAATTAAATCTGTTGAACAGAACGGTTAATGACACGTTGTATTTTAAATCTGTTTTTGAAGGTGGAATAGAAAATAAACAAAGCTTTAACCTTGATTTTTTCTATACCATTAATAACAATCAAAAATCAGTAATAGGTATTCAAAAATCAACATTTAATTATCAAGGTTTTAACTGGATAATTAATCCAAAACAAGATAATCAAAATAAAATAACGTTCGATTTAAAACAAAACGAATTTATCTTTAATCCCTTTACATTAGCTACCGTTGACGAAAAGCAAAAAATAATTTTTAAAGGCAATATAAATGGATCTGCTTACAAAGATCTACAGGCCAATTTTACGAATGTAAATTTAAAAAGTTTTTTACCCCCTATAGATAATCTAAATTTAGAGGGTAATTTAAATGGAGTAGTAGATTTTTCTCAAAAAACAGGTAGCTATAATCCCAATGCGAAGCTCACAATTAATAATTTTTATATAAACAATCAATCACAAGGAGATTTTACACTTGAAGCAGAGGGTAATAATTCGTATAAAAATTATAAAGTAAACCTCTTACTAGAAAAAGATAATACTAAAAATATTGCTGTAACCGGTAATGTTGATTTTGCACAAGAAAGCCCTACGCTAGATGTATTGGGTTCTTTTAATAACTATGAAATAGAAGCTTTTAGTCCGTTAGGAGAAGATGTGTTATCGAACCTAAGAGGGCGAGTAACAGGCGATTTTTCGGCAAAGGGGCTTTTGATAAATCCTGATTTCGAAGGAATGTTACATTTTGAAGACGCAGGGTTAAGTTTTCCGTATTTAAATATTGATTTTGATTTAAAAAATAATCCAGATGTAACCCTTAAAGATCAATCATTTATTATAAAAAATGCAATTCTTCAAGATACAAAATATAATACGCAAGGAACCTTAAAAGGAAGTATTACCCATCAAAATTTTACGCAATGGTTTTTAAATCTAGCCATTAATACAGATAACTTACTGGTGCTAGACACTAAAGAGCAAGAAGAAGTACAATATTATGGAACAGCTTTTTTAAACGGTGGGGCAACCATACAAGGGTTAACCAGTAATTTAACTATTGATGTGGCTGGTAAAACCAATCCAAATACAGTATTTGTTATTCCGTTAAGCGATATAAAAACAATTGATAATTACAGGCTTATTCATTTTAATTCAGAAAAACGAGATAGCATAAAAAGTGTAAACATAGAAAAAATTAAAGGACTAGATTTAAATATTAATTTAGATGTTACTAAAGATGCCACTGCACAAGTGGTTATCGATAAAGCATCAGGAAGTGAGTTAAAAGGGCAAGGAACTGGAAATTTACAAATAGAAATTAACACCCGAGGCAAATTTAACATGTATGGCGATTTTGAAGTAGACAAAGGGGTTTATAATTTTAAATATGGCGGAATTATAAATAAACCTTTTACGGTAGAAAAAGGAGGTACTATTTCTTGGAATGGAAACCCGTTTGATGCCGAACTTAATATTACGGCAGTATATAGAACAAAAGCAAACCCTGCAAAACTGCTCGAAAATATTCAAACAAGTCGAAAAATACCAGTAGATTTATATACAAAAATTACAGGAGGGTTATTTAACTCTAAACAAGAGTTTGATATTAGTATTCCTAATGCCGATTCAACAGTTTCGTCAGAATTAGAATTTGTATTAAACGATAATGATCCTAATAGAAAGATGCGTCAGTTTTTTTCATTGTTATTAACAGGTAGTTTTTTTAACGAAGAAAATTTAGGAAGCAATGCTTCTTCTGGTTTAGCAGGTACGGCATCTGATTTAATAGCCAATGTGCTTACCGATGTTTTAAATAGCGGTGATGGTAAAATTCAACTAGGGTTAGGATATACTCAAGGCGATAAAAGTAATCTTGATTATTTAATAGATAATCAGGTTGATGTTTCACTTTCTACCCAATTAAGTAATCGAGTAATTATTAATGGTAAAGTAGGTATACCTGTTGGAGGTAATACCCAAACAAGTGTTGCTGGCGATTTAAAAATAGAGGTATTATTAAATCCGCAAGGTAATTTTAGAGCCGTTGTTTTTAATCGTCAAAATGAAATACAATATTCCCCTTTAGAAGAGGAGGGTTATACACAAGGTTTAGGGTTGTCTTATCAGGTAAACTTTAATAAGTTGTCAGATTTAATACGAAAAATAGGTGTAAAAAATAAAAAGAAAGACACTGTAAAAAGTAAAATAAAAGATACTATTTTAACGCCTCATAAAAAATTAATTAACTACAAAAACAAAAACAATTAAATTTTATGTTTTTTGCATTGATAATTTATTAATTGATGTTAATAATTATAAAAAAAAAGCAGTTACTTTGTGGTGAATGTATTGCTTTGTTTTTTCAAGAATAAAGAGAAGCATATCTTGTTAAAAATAGGGCATTTTTTAAAGAAATAGATAGCCTAAAATACTAGCTAAAGTCGAAATCGATTTCGTAATTTTTTGTCGATTTATTACGTAAATTTAGGTAATTTTGGACACATAATATTATGGGAAAAATTAAAAAAATAGCAGTAATGACCTCTGGAGGAGATGCCCCAGGAATGAATGCTGCCATTCGGTCTGTAGTTAGAACTTGTGCATATTATAGCACTGAGTGTGTTGGTATTTATAGAGGATACCAAGGGTTAGTTGAGGCAGATTTTATTAACTTAACAGCAAGAAGCGTTAACAATATTATACACAAAGGCGGTACTATACTAAAAACAGCTCGCTCTACAGCTTTTAGAACAGAAGAAGGTCGTAAAAAAGCCTACGAAAATTTAAAAGAAAATGAAATTGATGCGCTTGTTGTTATTGGTGGAGATGGCTCGTTTACAGGAGGTGTAGTATTTAACCAAGAATATAATTTTCCTATTATAGGAATTCCAGGTACTATTGATAATGATATCTATGGTACAACTCACACTATAGGTTACGATACTGCATTAAACACGGCGGTAGAGGCTATCGATAAAATTAGAGATACCGCATCATCACATAATAGACTTTTTTTTGTTGAAGTAATGGGGCGTGACGCTGGCTTTATAGCATTAAATGCTGGTGTAGGAGCAGGGGCTGAAGAAATATTGATACCAGAAGAAGACTTAGGGTTAGACCGTTTGTTAGAATCATTAAAAAAGAGTAGACGAGCAGGAAAATCATCAAGTATTGTAGTGGTTTCTGAAGGAGATAAAACAGGTAAAAATGTTTTTGAATTAGCAGACTATGTAGAAGAAAACTTACCAAATTACGAAGCAAGAGTATCTGTTTTAGGGCACATGCAAAGAGGAGGATCGCCAAGTTGTTTTGACAGAGTGTTAGCTAGTAGGCTAGGGGTAAAAGCAGTAGAATTACTAATTGATGGGCAAACAAATTTAATGGTTGGCTTACAAAATAACGAAGTACAAACAACCAGTTTAGAAAAAGCAATAAAAGGTCAACATACCATAGACAAAGAATTATTACGCGTTTCTGATATAATGACCATTTAATAATAAATAAATTTAAAACATAATTATGATTAAAATAGGAATTAACGGATTTGGAAGAATAGGTAGAATTGCTTTTAGACAAGCCATTACTAGAGATAATGTAGAAGTGGTAGCAATTAACGACCTTTTAGATGTAGATTATTTAGCCTATTTACTAGAGCACGATTCAGTGCACGGACGTTTTCAAGGCGATGTAAAAGTTCAAGGAAATAGTTTAGTAGTTAACGGAAAAACCATTAGAGTAACTGCCGAAAGAAATCCTGAAAATTTAAAGTGGGATGAAGTTGATGCAGAGTATATTATTGAGTCTACTGGATTTTTTACATCAAAAGAAAAAGCAAGTTTACATATTAAAGGAGGAGCAAAAAAAGTATTTATTTCAGCACCTTCACCTGATGCAAAAATGTTTGTAATGGGGGTAAACCATACAACAATGGAAGCTACAGATACTTGTGTTTCAAATGCTTCTTGTACAACAAACTGTTTAGCACCTATTTCTAAAGTAATTAATGAAAACTTTGGTATAGTAGAAGGTTTAATGACAACAGTACACGCCGCAACTTCTGGGCAAGGAATTGTAGATAGCCCTAATAAAGACAGAAGAAGAGGAAGATCGGCATTAAACAATTTAATTCCTGCCTCTACTGGTGCAGCAAAAGCAGTAACCAAAGTAATTCCGTCTTTAGAAGGTAAATTAACAGGAATGGCAGTTAGAGTTCCTGTAGCAGATGTATCATTAGTAGATTTAACCTTTAGAACAGAAAAAGCGACTTCGTTAAAAGAAATATTAGCAAAATTAAAAGCTGCTTCTGAAGGTGAGTTAAACGGAGTTTTAGGATATACAGAAGAAAAAGTAGTTTCGCAAGATTTTGTGTCAGATTCAAGAACTTCTATTGTAGATGCTGATGCTTGTTTAGAATTAAATAGTAACTTTTTTAAAGTAGTTTCTTGGTACGATAACGAATTTGGTTATGCTACTAAAATTGTTGATTTAATAGAGCATGCTGCTTCATTGTAAATTGAATACTTGTAATGGTTTTTGCCATAAAAACAAGAGAAGATATAAACCATAACAAAATTAAAAGCTGATAGACGTTAAAAATCTATCAGTTTTTTTGTTCTTATTCGTTTTATATTTGTATTTATAAAATATAAAAACGAGTAATACACATATTTTGTAGTAGCAGTATGAGTTAGTTAAATTAAAATGTTAGAATTACTCAAATACTTTTTACCGAGATAAAATTTTCACAAATTTCACAATATAAAACCATATGGAAATAGCAATTATAGCACATGATGGAAAAAAAGCAGAAATGGTTCAATTTTTAAATGAACATAAAACTGTTTTACATCAAAAAAACATAAAATTAATAGCTACTGGAACTACCGGAACAAATGCCGAAAAAGCAGGTTTTGAAGTTACTAAATATTTATCAGGCCCATTAGGTGGAGATGCACAAATAGCGGCAAGAGTTGCTGAGGGTAAATGTAATATGGTGTTGTTTTTTAGAGACCCGCATGAAAAGCATCCGCACGAACCCGATATTACTATGTTGTTAAGATTGTGTGATGTTCATAATATTCCATTGGCGACTAACTTAGCTACTGCCGAATTATTAATACAATCAATTTAACCAAAAAAAATATCGAGGGTTAATTTTAACCCTCGATATTTTTTTTGGTGCTTAGTTAAATGTTATTTATTCTTCCATACTATGATATACATTTTGTACATCATCATCTTCTTCTAAACGCTCTAAAAGTTTATCAACATCTTCTTTTTGATCGTCTGTAAGTGAAGTAGTTGTGGTAGGAATTCGTTCAAATTCTGAAGATAAAATTTCAATATTATGGTCTTCTAAATATTTTTGAATAGCGCCATATTGATCAAAAGGAGCATAAATTAAAATACCATCCTCATCTTTAAAAACTTCTTCAACTTCAAATTCAATCATTTCTAGTTCAAATTCTTCCAAGTCCATACCTAAAGTATCTTCGTTAATTCTAAAGTTACAAACATGGTCAAACATAAAAACAACAGACCCTGAAGTGCCTAAATTACCATCGCACTTGTTAAAAGCGGCTCTAACATTAGCTACGGTTCGGTTATTATTGTTAGTCGCTGTTTCTACAACAACAGCAATACCATGAGGGGCATACCCCTCAAATACTACCTCTTTAAAATTTTCGGTATCTTTTTCTGATGCTTTTTTTATCGCACGCTCAATATTGTCTTTCGGCATATTGGCAGCTTTTGCATTTTGAATAACAACTCGTAAACGCGAGTTTGTTTCAGGGTTTGGTCCTCCTTCTTTTACTGCCATTACTATGTCTTTACCAATTCGTGTAAAGGCTTTAGCCATAGCAGACCAACGTTTCATTTTTCTTGCCTTTCTAAATTCAAATGCTCTTCCCATTTTAAATATTTAATTTTTATTGTATAAATGTTTTTTGTTTTTAAACTTGTAAAACGCCCATGTTAAATGATTTTTTAATAGGGGCGTGATTGGCAGCTTCAATGCCCATAGAAATCCATTTTCGGGTATCTAACGGATTAATTATTGCGTCTGTCCATATTCTTGCAGCAGCATAATAGGGCGAAATTTGATTGTCGTAACGCTGTTTAATTTTATTAAACAACTCAGTTTCTTTTTCAGGAGTAATTTCTTCGCCCTTCTTTTTAAGAGAAGCGGTTTCTATTTGTAATAAAACTTTTGCGGCAGAACGACCACTCATAACGGCTAATTCGGCACTAGGCCATGCTACAATTAATCGAGGGTCATAGGCTTTGCCGCACATAGCATAATTACCCGCCCCGTACGAATTACCAATGATAATGGTAAATTTAGGCACAACAGAATTGCTTACAGCATTAACCATTTTTGCTCCGTCTTTTATAATACCATTATGTTCAGATTTGCTGCCGACCATAAATCCAGTAACATCTTGTAAAAAAACTAACGGAATTTTTTTTTGGTTGCAGTTTGCTATAAACCGAGTGGCTTTATCAGCAGAGTCATTATAAATTACGCCACCAAATTGCATTTCGCCTTGTTTATTTTTCACCAATTTTCGTTGGTTTGCTACGATGCCAACAGCCCAACCATTTATACGAGCATATCCTGTTAAAATGGTTTTTCCATATCCTTCTTTATATTGTTGAAATTCAGAATTATCTACAAGTCGTTTGATAATTTCTAACATATCATATTGAGCATTTCTTTCTTTCGGAAGGATACCAAAAATTTCTTCAGGGTTTTCTTTTGGTAAGCTAGCTTGTTTTTTGTCGAATCCAGCCTTTTCAAAAGCACCTATTTTATCAACGATGTTTTTAATAATGTTTAAAGCGTCTTTATCATCTTTGGCTTTATAGTCTGTTACTCCTGAAATTTCACTATGAGTGGTAGCACCACCTAGTGTTTCGTTATCAATAGTTTCACCAATAGCTGCTTTTACAAGATAACTACCTGCTAAAAAAATACTTGCAGTTTTATCTACAATAATTGCTTCGTCACTCATAATAGGTAAATAAGCACCTCCGGCAACACAGCTACCCATAACGGCAGCAATTTGGGTAATTCCCATACCACTCATTAGAGCATTATTTCTAAAAATACGACCAAAATGTTCTTTGTCAGGAAAAATTTCATCTTGCATGGGTAGGTAAACTCCAGCAGAATCTACTAAATAAATAATTGGTAAGCGATTTTCTATAGCTATTTCTTGAGCGCGTAAATTTTTTTTCCCAGTAATAGGAAACCAAGCACCAGCTTTTACAGTAGCATCGTTAGCAACAATTACACATTGTTTTTCTTTTACATAACCAATTTTTACTACCACACCACCAGAAGGGCAACCTCCATGTTCTTTGTACATTTGATCTCCAGCAAAGGCAGCTATTTCAATAGACTCGGTGTTAGGGTCTAATAAATAGTCAATGCGCTCACGTGCAGTCATTTTTCCTTTTGCATGATGTTTGTCAATCCGTTGTTGCCCGCCACCTAATTTTACCTTGGCAAATCGTTGACGTAAGTCGGATACGAGTAGCTTATTATAATCTTCATTTTTGTTGAAGTCGATGTTCATAAAACACGATTGTTTTTGTGTGCTAAAATAAGAAAATCAAAAGAAATAGAAATAACAGTTTACAAGCTAATTCTTTTATCTTTTCTAGTAGAAAAATGTTGCCTTTATTGTAAGGTATGGGCTCTTTAAAAGAGTTTGAGAAGTTTGTTGGGTTGTAATAAACAAAATGATTTTATATCTTTATAACAACTTTATAACTATTCTAAATTACTTAAAGCTATGAAAAAACTATTAATAGCTATATTACTTATTGTGTTTTTACCGCAAAAAATTAAAGCTACTCATTGGCTTACTTCTTTTGAAGATGCTCAAAAACTTGCAATTGCAACAAATAAATTGATTGTAGTTGATTTTTGGGCTACATGGTGCGGACCTTGTAAGGCAATGGATGCTAATACTTGGAGTAAACCCGAAGTACAAACCGTATTAAATAATTTTATTCCTTTAAAATTAGATATAGATATTAATCATTCGTTGGCTTTAAAATATAATGTAAAAAGCATTCCGTATGTTTTTATTATCGATTCTAATGGTGAAGTTTTGTTTCAAAGAATGAGTTATATGAATGAAATTCAAGTAATAGAAATTCTTAAAAAGTATTCGTATGTAACTAAATTAATGCAAGATGAATTATTAAGTTATTACAAAAATAAGACAGGAGATAATGCATTACAGTTGGCTGAAAAATATTTGGATTATTCTATTTATGTAAAAGATGAGGTAAAAAAAGACTTTTTAAGACTTGGTAAAGACTACTTAAAAAAAACGTATAAATTATATAAGAAAGAGGGTGATAGTAAAAAAAACAAACAACGAATTGATCTTTTAACAGATGTTTATATTGCGATATTGCAAGGTGATTATACTGATGCTTTGAAAAAACTAAATAAGAAGTTTGATGAAAATAAAATCGAAGACTCTAATAAAACGCTGTATAATTTTTTAAACTATATCGCATATAGTAAAATACAAGATAGAGAAAATGCAAAATTATGGTATAAAAAATTAGAGCAGATGGAGGGGTATCAATCTTTTTTTTTAAAGTCTAGAAAAATTTGAATAAAAATAAAGAGAAGTAGTAGTAAAAAGCAAAACTTATAAGTGGTAATCTATTTAAATTAATACTATAAAAAAGACTGCCTTTTCAGACAGCCTCTTTTTTTTAGTCAAAATAGAAAATTAATAATTTCTATTTATTTCATAGAATTATAGATGTCTCTATATTCTTTTGCTTTACTTTCCATTTCTAAACTGCTATAAATATTAGATAAAACTCTAACAGTTTCAGCATTTCTTTTTAAGTTGTCTGCTTTTTCTAAGTAAGGTAAAGCTTCTTTATAAACACTTTTTTGTTGTTTTTCTAACTCATCATATTTACTGGCGTTAGTTAAGTTTTGATTCATTTCATCAACAATAGCTTTTTCTTTATTTAGTATTGCTATTCCTAAATTTTCGTATGCATCAGCATAATCTGGTTTTAATTCGATAGCTTTTTTATAATATTTTTCAGCATCATCAGTATTACCTTGATTATAATTAATTACACCTAGGTTAAAATATAGTGTAGGGTTATTAGGGCTTTTCTCGATTCCTTCTTGCATTAATTCTTTAAACTTATCCATTTGCTTTAACTGAATATACAAGTCGGCTTCAGTTAATAATAAGCCCATATCATTAGGGTCTTCTTTACGTGCCTCTTTAACAGCAGCAACTGCTTCTTCGTTTTTTCCTTGTTCTTTTAATATTAAGGCAATATTTTTTACAATTGTACCTTTTTTAGACTCGCTCTTTTTTGTCTCTGGCTTAATATATTTACCACTTTTTACCATTAAGTCTCTACTTGTTTTTGAACCTATATTTTCTACTTTTCCTGTTTCTTTATTAGTAGCTAGGTATTCTGTGGTAATACCAGTATATCCTATTTTTTTAAGTTCATTGTAGTATTTTAAAGCATTGTCGTAATCTTTCCCTTGAGTTGCAGAAAGAGCGGCGTTAAAAGCATACACAGTATCTTTAGGACTTAGTAGATAAGCTAAATAAAATTTTTTGGCGGCATTGCTATAATCTTTTTGCTCGTTATATAATTTTAATGCTTTGTCAGACACTTCTTTAAGCATACCATTAGCTATTGGTTGAGCTTGTTTGGTATATTTTGACTTTTTTTCAACCTTCTTTAAATTTTCAAAGGCTTCGGCAGCCGTTTTATAGTCTTTTTTTGCAGCATAAGCTTGTCCTTTTAAAAAATAAAACTTTGCTTTTGAGTCGCTATCCATATCTTTTACTAAGCTTTCGGCACTAGTAATAGCTGCTATGGCTCCTGCAATATTTTTTTGTTTAATGGCTTTTTCAGCAGCTTTTAACTCTTTTTTTTGTGCAATAGCTGCAAACGACATAAATACCAATGTAAGTATTAAAATTTGTTTTTTCATTTTAAGTTGTATTATATTTAATAATCTTCGTTATTCTTGTTCATTATTATTGCTGTCAATTTCTGTGCCATTTTCAAAATTATCTTCATCATCTTCATCTTCATTTTCTCGCACTACTTTTGCTACAGCGGCAATACTATCGTTATCTTTTATATTTATAAGTTTTACTCCTTGAGTGGCACGTCCCATAACACGTAGATCTTCTACCTCCATACGAATAACAATACCTGATTTATTGATAATCATCAGGTCATTTGAATCGTCAACATTTTTAATGGCGACCAAATTACCAGTTTTTTCTGAAATATTCAACGTTTTAACTCCTTTACCACCTCTATTGGTAATTCTGTAGTCTTCTAAATTAGAACGTTTTCCGTATCCTTTTTCTGATACAACCAAGATGTTACTTTCCATATCATTAACGGCTACCATACCAATAACCTCATCGTTATCGTCTTGTAAGGTAATACCACGAACTCCAGAGGCGGTTCTACCCATAGGTCTAGTTTTGGCTTCTTCGAATCGAATAGCTTTACCTGATTTTAAGGCTAACATAACTTGGCTATCGCCAGTGGTTAATTTAGCTTCTAATAATTCGTCTCCATCTTTAATGGTAATGGCATTAATACCATTTGCTCTTGGACGAGAGTATTGCTCTAAAGAAGTTTTTTTAACTTGCCCTTTTTTTGTAGCCATAATAACATAATGGCTATTTATGTAGTCTTCGTCTTTTAAATCTTCGGTTACTAAAAATGCTTTTACTTTATCGTCTTGTTCTATATTAATTAGGTTTTGAATAGCTCTACCTTTTGTGTTTTTACCGCCTTCAGGAACTTCGTAAACACGCATCCAAAAAACTTTTCCTTTTTGGGTAAAAAACATCATATATTGATGGTTTGTCCCTACAAATAAATGTTCTAAAAAGTCTTCATTTCGAGTAGTCGCTCCTTTTTGTCCACGCCCACCTCTATTTTGAACTTTGTATTCATCAAGATTGGTTCGTTTTAAATAACCTGCATTAGATATGGTAACCACTACTTTAGAGTTTGGTATCATATCTTCAATACGCATATCTCCACCAGCATATTCTATTGTTGAACGACGCTCATCACCATATTTATCTTTAACGCTAATTAATTCTTCTTTTATAATTTCGTAACGTCTAGACTCATCACCTAAAATATCTTTTAAATCGGCAATAGTATTCATTATTTCGTCATACTCTGCGCGTAGTTTATCTTGCTCTAAGCCTGTTAGTTGGCGTAAACGCATTTCTACAATTGCTTTGGCTTGTATTTCGGTAAGCTTAAAACGAGCAATTAATTTTTCGCGTGCTTCATCGGCATTTTTAGAGCCTCGAATTAGGGCAATAACTTCATCAATATTATCTGAGGCAATAATTAGGCCTTCTAAAATATGGGCACGTGCTTCAGCTTTTTTTAATTCGAATTGAGTTCTTCTAACAACTACTTCATGGCGGTGCTCAACAAAATAATGAATAAGTTGTTTTAAGTTTAATTGCTCTGGGCGACCATTTACTAAAGCAATATTGTTAACACTAAACGATGTTTGTAGCGGAGTGTATTTGTATAATTTGTTTAAAACAATATTAGGTATAGCGTCTCTTTTTAACACATATACAACACGCATTCCTTTTCTGTCGGACTCGTCTCGAATACTAGC
This sequence comes from Tenacibaculum sp. UWU-22, assembly GCF_041021355.1. Classification (NCBI taxonomy): domain Bacteria; kingdom Pseudomonadati; phylum Bacteroidota; class Flavobacteriia; order Flavobacteriales; family Flavobacteriaceae; genus Tenacibaculum; species Tenacibaculum sp. UWU-22. Next base: position 95,949 of record NZ_JBFNGP010000005.1, read on the forward strand.
AATACCTTCTAATTTTTTATCGTTAACTAAATCAGCAGTTTTTTTAATCATTTCTGCTTTGTTAACTTGATAAGGTATTTCTGTAACAACAATACATTCACGACCTTTAACTTCTTCGATTGAAGCTTTGGCACGCATTACAATTCGTCCTCGACCTGTTTTAAAAGCATCTCGAACTCCGTCGTATCCATAAATAATTCCTCCAGTAGGAAAATCGGGAGCTTTTATGTGTTGCATTAATTCGTCAATCTCAATGTCCCGATTATCAATATAAGCGATAGTTCCGTTAATTACTTCCGTTAGGTTATGAGGTGCCATATTGGTGGCCATTCCAACAGCAATACCAGAAGCTCCATTTACAAGTAGGTTTGGAATACGGGTTGGTAAAACAGTAGGTTCTTGTAGGGTGTCGTCAAAATTTAATTTGTGGTCTACGGTTTCTTTTTCAATATCAGATAACATTTCTTCTGATATTTTTTGCATTCTTACCTCGGTATATCGCATTGCAGCAGGGCTGTCTCCATCTACCGAACCAAAGTTTCCTTGCCCATCTACCATCATATAACGAACACTCCAATCTTGCGCCATACGCACCATAGAGTCATACACAGAGGTGTCACCATGTGGATGATACTTACCCAAAACCTCTCCAACAACTCTAGCTGATTTTTTATAAGACCCTGTTGATTTAATACCTAACTCGTGCATGCCAAATAAAACTCTACGATGTACAGGTTTTAAACCATCTCTAACATCAGGTAATGCTCTTGACACAATTACCGACATCGAATAATCGATGTACGCAGATTTCATTTGCTCTTCAATATTAATCGGAATTAATTTTTCACCGTCTGTCATATATTTTTTGTTGTTAATTAATTACAGTTTTTTTTAAATAAAAAGAGAATTTTATATGGTATAAAATTCGATTAAAACCACCTAAAAACAAAGGTGATTTTAAAACAAGGCAAGATACTATAAATCGATAGCATACACAAAGGTTTTAGCGCTTTAAAACAGTGGAGTTATTAACAATTTAATAGAGTTTTTAACAGTTGTTTTTTGTTTTTTATAGTCTAAATTCATCTCTTGTTTTAAGCCGAAATGACAGTTTTTTAGAATTGGCATTTTTTTTGCTTTTTATTTGTGGGTAGAAGTAAAAATTTTCTACTAAATTTACCAACAAGAAAGAAATATATATTATGGACGATAATTTTTCACCAAGAGTACGCGATGTAATTACCTTTAGTAAAGAGGAAGCTTTACGTTTAGGGCATGATTATATTGGCACAGAACATTTACTATTGGGACTTATAAGGAAAGGAGAAGGAAAAGCAATTGATATTTTGACTAGTTTTGATGTAGATTTAGATTTGGTGCGTAACCGTTTAGAAAAACTAAATCCGTCAGCACCATCAATTAAACAAGAAAACGAAAAAAAGAGTTTACATTTAACTAGACAAGCAGAGAAAGCGATAAAAACCACTTTTTTAGAAGCCAAATTATACCAAAGTAATTCGGTAGATACGGCACATTTATTATTGTGTATTTTACGCAACGAAAATGACCCTACAACAAAATTATTACAAAAATATGGGGTATATTATGAAGATGCAAAATCATTATATAAACAAATACATACAAACGATATCGATTTACCAATTAACCCAGTAGCAGAAACTCCATCAGATGATGAGTTCGCTGAAGAAAAAGCAACCCCTTTTGAATCCAAAAAAGGAAAACAGGCTAAAAATTCTAAAACACCAGTTCTTGATAATTTTGGACGTGATTTAACAGAACTTGCTGAAAACGGAAAGCTAGATCCTGTGGTTGGACGATTAAAAGAAATAGAGCGAGTATCTCAAATTTTAAGTAGAAGAAAGAAAAATAACCCAATGCTAATTGGAGAGCCTGGTGTAGGTAAATCTGCTATTGCTGAAGGGTTAGCTTTACGTATTGTAGATAGAAAGGTGTCTCGTATTTTATTCGATAAACGTATTGTGTCACTAGATTTAGCAAGTTTAGTAGCAGGGACAAAATACAGAGGACAGTTTGAAGAACGTATGAAAGCGCTGATGAACGAACTAGAAAAAAACGATGATATTATTTTATTTATAGATGAAATACATACCATTGTTGGGGCAGGAGGTGCTACAGGTTCATTAGATGCATCTAATATGCTAAAACCTGCATTAGCACGAGGCGAAATTCAATGTATTGGTGCAACTACCCTTGATGAATACAGAACCAATATAGAAAAAGATGGCGCATTAGAACGTCGTTTTCAAAAGGTAATTGTAGACCCAACATCAGTAGAAGAAACCATACAAATTTTACACAATATTAAACCTAAATATGAAGCGCATCATCATGTAAACTTTACCGATGAAGCTATAGAGGCTTGTGTAAAATTAACCAATCGTTATATGACAGATCGATTTTTACCAGATAAAGCTATCGATGCTATGGATGAAGCAGGCTCTCGTATACACATAACCAATATAGTGGTGCCTAAACAAGTATTGGAGTTAGAAGCGAAATTAGAAGAAATTCGCGTTCGAAAAACCAAAGCTGTTAGCGGTCAAAAGTATGAAGAGGCAGCTAAATTACGAGACGACGAAAAAAACATAGAATCAGCGTTAGAATCGGCAGAAAATCAATGGGAAGAAGACTCTAAATTACATAGAGAAACAGTTACAGAAGATAATGTTGCCGAAGTTGTTTCGATGATGACAGGTATTCCTGTAAATCGTGTTGCTGAAGCAGAAAGTACTCGTTTAGCAGATTTACCTAAACTAATTAAAGGTAAGGTAATAGGACAAGATGAAGCTGTAGCTAAAGTGGTTAAAGCCATTCAGCGTAATAGAGTAGGGTTAAAAGATCCTAATAAACCGATAGGTTCATTTATCTTTTTAGGTTCTACAGGTGTAGGAAAAACACAGTTAGCAAAAGTATTAGCTCGTGAATTATTTGACTCTGAAGATTCTTTAATTAGAGTTGACATGAGTGAGTATATGGAAAAATTTGCCATTTCTCGTTTAATAGGTGCGCCTCCAGGATATGTAGGATATGAAGAAGGAGGGCAATTAACCGAAAAAGTACGCCGTAAACCTTATTCGGTAGTATTACTAGATGAGATAGAAAAAGCACATCCAGATGTGTTTAATATGCTGTTGCAAGTTTTAGATGATGGATATATTACCGATAGTTTAGGAAGAAAAATAGATTTTAGAAATACAATTATTATTATGACTTCTAATATCGGTGCTCGTAAATTAAAAGATTTTGGTGCTGGTGTTGGATTTGGAACTGCGGCTAAAAAAGATCAAGCAGATGAATATGCTAAAGGTATTATAGAAAATGCCTTGAAAAAATCGTTTGCCCCAGAGTTTTTAAATCGAATAGATGATGTAATTGTATTTAACTCATTAGAAAGAGAAGATATTCATAAAATTATTGATATTGAGTTAAATAAATTATTGAAACGCATTGGCGATTTAGGTTATGTTTTAAATTTAAGCGAAAAAGCAAAAGATTATATTGCTGATAAAGGCTTTGATAAAAAGTACGGAGCACGACCTTTAAAAAGAGCTATTCAAAAATATATAGAAGATGCTTTAGCTGAAGAAATTGTAAATGCTAAATTAGATGAAGGAGATACTATTTTTATGGACTTAGATGAAAAAAACAATAATCTTTCTATTAAAATAGTTAAAGACCAAAAGAGTAAAGAAACTCAAACAGAGGTTGATAAATAAAGGTTAACAATAAATTTAAGTTTAAAAAGTGAGATTCAGAATATTATTTTTGAATCTCATTTTTTTATCAGGTAATATAGAGGGTAAGAACAGATACGTTTTTATACAATACGTTTAATAACTCTCAATTTATGTGTGTGTTTTTGGGTGTCAACATTATAAATGCCACTATGGTCTAAAGTGTCAATCCGCACTTTTCCGTATGCATGAATAATGTTATAATCATTCATAATCATACCTACATGGGTAATAACACCTTCTTCATTGTCAAAAAAAGCTAAATCACCAGGTTCACTTTCTTCAATAAAACTCAATACTTCACCTTGAGTGGCTTGAGCTTCGGTTTTTCTATGTAGGCGATACCCACATAATTGATATACCAATTGGGTAAATCCAGAATTGTCAATTCCAAAAGGTGTTTTTCCCCCCAATAAAAAAGGGGTATTTAAAAAAGAAAAAGCAATATTGATGAGTTTAGTTTTGGGTAGCTTTTTCGAAAATATTTTGCCTTCGTATGTATAGGCTGTATTGTTTATGTGAAATTGTTTTCCGTTATAAAAAGGTAATGTGCTACCAATAGGTATGGTAGTTAATTGTTGGTTGGTATGAGTTATAAAATTGATTAATTCACCCGAAAAGCAGGGGGGTGTTTCTGATAATTTTAAGTATTCACTTTCTGTAATTTTTAGGTATTGTTTATTATCAATATAGCCTTCTTGATTATCTAAGTGTAAAGAAATTTTACTCCAATTTTTTTCTTCTTCTAAAATTTTAAAATGTTCGCCAAATAGTACTTGACTTACCATTTCTGAACTGTCTGTAGTTGTTAACCGAAGAGGAACAATGCTTAAATTACAAATACCGTATAACAAAGGGTTTGTTTTTTATAAAAAATTATACTTTTTCTATTATCATGGCACTAGCACCTCCACCGCCATTACATATTCCGGCAGCCCCAATTTTAGCGTTTTTTTGTTTTAAAATAGAGATTAGTGTTATTATAATTCGTGCGCCTGAAACGCCTAATGGATGTCCTAAAGAAACGGCTCCTCCATTTACGTTTACTTTATTATTTGGCAATCCTAAAATTTTCATATTTACTAAACCTACTACTGAAAAAGCTTCATTTAATTCGAAATAATCAACATCTTCAATTGTAATTCCAGCTTTTGAAAGAGCTTTAGGTAATGCTTTTGCAGGCGCCGTTGTAAACCATTTTGGTTCATGGGCAGCATCGGCATAACTTCTAATTTTTGCTAGAGGAGTAAGTTTTAATTCGGCAGCCTTTTCTGCAGACATTAAAACTAATGCAGCAGCACCATCATTAATAGTTGATGCGTTTGCAGCAGTAACAGTTCCGTTTTTTGTAAAAACAGGTTGTAAGGCAGGTATTTTTTCTATTTTTACATTTTTGTATTCTTCGTCTTCCGTAAAAAGGATGGGTTCGCCTCTTCTTTGCGGAATTTCAACAGGCACAATTTCTTCTGTAAACTTACCTTCACTCCAAGCTTTGGCAGAACGGTTGTAGCTTTCTATGGCAAAAGCATCTTGGTCTTCTCGCGTAAAATTATACTCGCTAGCACATTCGTCGGCACATACCCCCATAGCAACTTGGTCGTATGCATCAACTAAACCGTCTTTTTGCATGCCGTCTTCCATTTTTATAGGACCAAATTTAGTTCCTTTTCTTGCGTGTTGGTAATGGGGTATCATGCTCATATTTTCCATGCCGCCAGCTACTACAATTTCAGCATCTCCTAGGCTAATTGTTTGTGCAGCTAACATAATAGCTTTCATACCAGAGGCACATACTTTATTTACTGTTGTACAGGGTACTGTATTGGGTATTCCAGAAAAAATAGCTGCTTGCCTTGCTGGTGCTTGCCCTAAACCCGCCGAAACCACATTACCCATAAAAACTTCTTCAATTAGCTTAGGGTCTAAATTGATTTTATCTAAAGCGCCTTTTATAGCTGTAGCCCCTAGTTTTGGGGCGGGTATTGTAGATAAGCTTCCTAGAAAGCTTCCGATAGGAGTACGTGCAACAGATACAATAACTACTTCTTTCATATTACTGTTTTTGTTAAAAATAATAACTAAACAAAAGTAACTATTTTATAGTGAGTAATAAAATAAAGGATAAATCAATTAAGAAATTTTATCTTTACAACTTAATTATGTAAGTTAACTCTTTACATAGTGTGAGAGTAGATTATAGTATTCTTTTAAAAAATAAAATAGATAACGAGTGAAGAAAGAGTATATTAATAAGTTATATAAAAATAATGCGATTATTTACAAGGCATTGTTGTTTTTAATTGCTGTGATTGCTATTGTGTATCTTTTTCCGAAAGGAGGACAGTTTAAATACGATTTTAGTAATGGTAAACTATGGCAGTACGACAATTTATATGCTCCATTTGATTTTGCTATTGAAAAGGCAGAAAAAGAAATTGATGCAGAAAAAAAGATAATAATTAAAAACACTAAAAAGTATTTTAAATTTGATTTAGAGATTCCAAAAATGGTTGAAAACAATTTTAAAACCAGAATGGAATTTTTAAAACCGAATGATTCGTTATCAAAAAAAGAAATTGATACACTAATTAAAACAGGAAATTTAATTATAAGTAGAGTTTATGAAAAAGGTTTTATAGAAGCAGCTAGTCAGGGTCAAATTACAGACGAAAGTGATATTATTGAGCTTAGAAAAAATACACAAGTAGAAGAAATACCCTATAAACAATTACTAACTTCTAAAGAGGTGTTTGGCCTTATTACCAGTAATTTAAAAAAATTGTCAACTTCGTATGGCGAGAATTTACTGTTAAATACGCTTTCAGAAATTATTAAGCCGAATATAACTTATGATCAAGAATATACACAAAAAGCTTTAAATGAAGCGCTTAGTGAAATTTCGTATACTAAAGGAAAGGTTTCAAGTGGTGAATTAATAATTTTAAAAGGCGATATTGTTGAAGGTAAAAAATTAATGGTTTTAAATTCGTTAAAACGAGAATCAGAATCTAAAATATGGACCGAATCTAATTATAATTGGATTGTTTTTGGTTATACCATTTTAGTTTCATTAGCTCTGTTAATGCTCTTGTTATTTTTACAAAAATATCGTTTAGAAATATTTAATAATAACAACAAGGTAACGTTTATATTTTTTAATATATTTTTAATGATACTGGCGCAAACTCTTGTAATTAAGTATAATTCAGAGTATTTGTATATTGTACCTTTAAGTATTTTACCTATTGTTATAAAAGCTTTTTTCGATGCTCGTTTAGGGTTGTTTACCCATGTGTTAACTGTGCTGTTATTAGGGTTTATTGTACCCAATAGTTTTGAGTTTATTTACTTACATATTATTGCGGGGATAGTTACTATTTTAACCGTTTCAGAGCTGTATAAAAGAGCCAATTTGTTTATTTCGATTGGGCAAATTACGTTAATATATATGCTTACGTATTTTGCCTTTTCTATTATAAAAGAAGGTAATGCTAGTCATTTAAATTGGAACTATTTTTTATTATTTGCTGCAAATGGGCTCTTGTCATTTTTAGCCGTTTTCTTTATTTATTTTTACGAAAAAATATTTGGTTTAGTGTCAGATGTCACCCTATTAGAGCTTTCCAATACAAATACCAAATTATTAAGAGAGTTAAATGAAATTGCACCAGGAACATTTCAACATTCAATGCAAGTTGCTAATTTAGCTGATGCGGCAGCAAACGAAATAGGAGCCAACTCTATGTTGGTGCGTACAGGAGCATTGTATCACGATATTGGTAAGATGAAAAATCCTATGTATTTTACCGAAAATCAATCTACAGGGGTAAATCCTCATAACGATTTAGACCCTAGAGATAGTGCTCAAATTATTATGAATCATGTTATTGATGGAATTGAAATAGCTAAACAATACCGTTTGCCAGATAGACTTATCGATTTTATTCGCACGCATCATGGAACCACTCCTGTTTATTATTTTTATAAGAAAGAAGAACAGTTGCATGCTGAAGAAAAAGTAGATATCAAAGATTTTTCTTATAAAGGGCCTATACCTTTTTCTAAAGAAACGGCAATATTAATGATTTGTGATGCTTCAGAAGCTGCTTCAAAAAGTTTAAAAACTCCTACGGCACAATCTATTAATGAGTTAATAGATAAAATTGTTGAAAAGCAAAAAGCTGAAAATCAATTTATAAATTCAAATATTACTTTTAGAGAAATAGAAACGGTAAAAAAAGTGATAAAAAAGAAATTAATGAATATTTATCACCTAAGAGTTGAGTACCCAGAATAAGTATCTTTTTTTTGTAAAAAGAGTAAAAAAATGTTGTGAATATGTTTTTTGAATCTTACATTTGCACTCGCAATTTTTATTCTATTCTTTTAAAGGATAGAAATAATGGAGAGGTGGCAGAGTGGTAATGCAGCAGATTGCTAATCTGTCGACGTTTTCGTCGCCAGGGTTCGAGTCCCTGTCTCTCCGCAAAAATTGCACTCGGGGTGTAGCGTAGCCCGGTCATCGCGCCTGCTTTGGGAGCAGGAGGTCGCAGGTTCGAATCCTGCCACCCCGACAAAAACTGAACATTTGTTCAGTTTTATTTTTAAAGGTCGCGTAGCTCAGCTGGATAGAGCATCTGCCTTCTAAGCAGACGGTCACAGGTTCGAATCCTGTCGCGATCACATAAACCCTTGTAAATCTTTTGATTTTCAAGGGTTTTTTGTATCATTTCTAAAAGTTGTTGTTAGGCAAAAATTTGAGTTAATCTATACAAGGAAACTCTACATTTCTTACACCTCTAAATTGTGCTCTAAAAGCTTTTATCTTGGCGTTGAAAGATTCTGCTGATGCGTTTGTACTTCGATTATCAAAATAATTGAGTATAGATTGATAATTTAGAGCGATTGAGTTGGCTACAATAGTAAAGGCTTTAAATCCTGATTCTTCTACTTCTTTAAACCAATGTGCAAGTTTGGTATAAGCTATTTCTTTCGAGATTTCTTTGTTGTTAAAAAGATTTCTAAGTTTTTGACAGATTTGATATGCTTTTTTTATATCAGGATAATTTTTAAATAAAATTGCTGCTCTTTGCTGTTGTTTTTGTATCCAATCATTTCTTGTCTTATATAGAAGATATCGGGGCTTTCATGGAAAGCTCGTGTAACCAAGGAAGAACGTGAAGTACCCAAACGTAGGGCAGAGATTTTTTTCAGGCTGAAACAGGGTAAATTTGTGGTATTTGCCGATGGCAAGAATAGAAAAGTACAATTTGCACGCCCTAAAATACAAAGAGGATTACCCGATTAAGTTGTTTTAACTCCTCAAGATCTAGAAAAGAATTTTGTGAAAATACATGATGAAATCAAATCGATATTTAAGTAAAGTATTGGTTTAAATGTATTTTTGTCTTAAACTATTTATATTTGTATGGAATAATTCAATGTTGAGAATCTTATTTTTTTATTAGGTGATTTTTAAAGTCAGAAACATTTTCACAACAAACTTGTTCCATAACCTGTTGTAATTGTTGCTTTAATATGGAAATAGTATGGTCTCCTCCTTTTTTTCCAAGGGCGGATACCCCATACATAAAGGAACGACCTAGAAATGTAAACTCTGCACCGCTTGCTAAAGATCGAGCGACGTCTGGACCAGAACGTAAACCACTATCCATCATAACTTTAATGTCTTTTCCATATTTATTAGCTATACGACTTAAAGGTTTTATAGAAGATTCACCAGCATCTAATTGACGACCACCATGATTGGATACTATAATGCCCTCTAACCCTAGCCTAATAGCTTTTTCAGCATCCATTTCATTGGCTACGCCTTTCAGAACGAGTTTGCCCTTCCACATATCCCGTATGGGTTTTATTTTTTCTTCATTTAACCTGCCTGAAAAAGTTTGATCCATAAATTTACCAAGTTGCTTTAAATCCAGTCCTTTAGGTATATAAGGCCTTAATGTTTCAAAATTGGGCTGTCCGTATTTTAAAGTGTTAAGTGCCCATGCGGGTTTGCCCAACACCTGTAAGATATTTTGAATGCTCATTTTAGGGGGCATTGCTAAACCGTTTCTAATGTCTCTTGGTCTGAAACCAAAAGTAGGGACATCGCATAGAATAACTAAGGTGCCATAACCTGATTCATCGCATCTTTTTAAAATATCGTTCCTTAAGCTGTTTTCTGTTGGATGGTATAATTGAAACCAGGCTTGACCTTCGGTAATTTCAGAGATTCGTTCAATGCTGCTAGTGCTCACTGTACTAAGTATGAAAGGAATGTTGTGTTCAAAGGCAGCTTTGGCTAAAATCTCAGGAGCATTGGGCCACATAAGACCTTGTAATCCTACTGGAGCTATTCCAAAAGGCGCATCATAAGTATGTCCAAACAATTTGGTTTTCATGCTCGAAGCTGTATGTTTGCTTAAATATTGTGGCAATAATTCGACCTCCCGTAGTTCGGCTGTGTTCTTATTTAGATTAACATCTTCATTACAGCCTCCATCCAAATATTCAAAAGCAAATTTTGGAATTCTCTTTTTAGCCTTTTGACGCAAATCTTCTATTGAGGGGTATCTTGTATCGAATGAGATTTGCTTCTTGTTATTGGTCATCTTTGAAGTTGTTTAAAATTAATTTATGATATGCCATTTCAGCGGCTTCATTTATAGGTTTCATTTTTTCCTTGTTAAGCTTAATAGTTAACTTTTGCCATTGCAGGAAAAGCCCTTTTCTTTCGGCTTAAACCCCCATTCTTCAAACTGTTTTCCATTTATTTCTATAATTTCTGTTTTGAAAATTATTCATCATGTACTTTTAGGGTTCTATAGCCATAAAAGGCAATAATAAAAAAGCATAAAAAGGGGAGTATGAATGATATGTTAACCGCTGCAAATGATCCTATGGTTTTCATGTCTATTATTGCCCCTTGTAAAATAGGCATCAATGCGCCACCTACAATAGCCATTACCAATCCAGCGGCTCCAAGCGTGAAATCTTCTTCGTTTAATCCGTGAAGTGCAATGCCGTATATGGTAGGGAACATTAAGGACATGAAGGCAGACGTTGCTACAAGTAAATAAAGACCTAATAGACCCTCAATGAAAATTACCCCTAATGTAGTTATCATGGCACAAAGTGCAAAAACAGTCAAAAGTTTTTTAGAATTTACGTACTTCATTAAATAGGTGCTTATGAATCTACTGGATAAAAAAACAGACATAGCCGCAATGTTGTAATTCTGTGCTGTGGCTTTCGAGATTCCTAAGTTATCCGCATATTGGATGATAAAGGTCCAGCACATAATTTGGGCAGCAACATAAAATAACTGAGCCAGAACACCTTCGCGATATTTCCCATTTTTTATAAGCCTTTTAAAAGATTCTAAAGCAGAACCTTGTTTTGCCGATTTATCCTGTTTGGGCATTTTTGAAATACTTATAATGATAAACATAAAGATGACTACAAAACCTAAAATAACATAAGGGTCTCTAATGATGGCTAAATCGTGGGTTCTTATAATGGCTTTTTGGTCATCACTTAGAGTGTTAAAAATTAATTCACCCATTTCATTTCTTTTGTCAGATTCTAATTTGGTCAAAATAAATTTTGAAGCTACAAACATACCGCACAAAGACCCAATGGGGTTAAAGGCTTGTGCTAAATTTAATCTACGGGTGGCAGTACGCTCGTCTCCCATAGATAATACGTATGGGTTTGCTGTTGTTTCTAAAAAAGCCAATCCAAAGGTTAATATGTAAAGTGATATCAAAAAGAATTCAAATACCTCGTATTTAGCAGCAGGATAAAATAACAAAGCGCCAACAGCATAAAGCCCCAACCCGAGTAGGATTCCTTTTTTATAGCTGTATTTTCTAACAAAAAGCGCTGCGGGTATTGCCATGGTGGCATAACCGCCATAAAAAGCAAACTGAACCAGTGCTGCTTTTGCTGTGGATATTTCCATAACTGTTCCAAAAGCAGCCACCATAGGATTGGTTATATCGTTGGCAAAACCCCATAAAGCAAACAACGAGGTGATTAAAATAAATGGGGTTAAAACAGTTTTTGAAACTACTGGGATTTTTGCTGATTTGTTCATTTGTTTCTTTTTGAAGTGAGGTAATAATCATTATTTAGTTAAATAATAAGTGTGTCAGTAATTAAAAGATTATATGTAATTAAAGAACACGCTTTTTAACTAAATAAACTAACTCAAAATTTATAGATATTATCTGTATTGTGCGTATATAACTTTGGTTTGTAAATACTCCTCCATACCATGTTTACCATCGGCTCCACCTAATCCTGATTTTTTCCATCCAGCATGAAATCCTTGTATGGCTTCAAAATGTTCTCTATTGACATAAGTTTCGCCAAACTCTAATTGATCGCAAGCATGCATAACCTTGTTGAAGTTTTCAGAAAAAATAGAAGAGGTTAATCCGTATTCGCAGTCATTGGCCAGTGCTATGGCTTCATCCAAAGTCCCAAACTTCATGACAGGTAAAACGGGACCAAAAACTTCTTCTTTAATGATTTGCATGTCTTGGGTCACGTTAGTCAATAAAGTGGGTTGATAAAAATAACCTCTGTCAAAATTGGTTGATCTGCTACCGCCTAGAACGACTTCGGCACCTTCTTTTTTGGCATATTCAACCATTTCTGAAACTTTATCTAACTGATCTTTGGATACCATGCTGCTCATGTCTGGATTATTATTGGAGAAGGCATCTTCCACTTTTACTTCTGCCATTTTCTTGGCAACCTTATCCATGAATTCATCATGTATTGAATCTTCTACGTAAACCCGTTCAGCGCAATTACAGACTTGTCCACTAAAGATTACTCGGGATGAGACAACTGCATTCACGGCTAAATCTATATTAGCATCGGCGCATACAATGGCAGGAGCTTTACCTCCAAGTTCTAAGGACACTTTGGTTATGTTTTCTGCAGCGGCTTCCATAATTTTTTGTCCAGCCAATACACTACCAGTTAAACTTACGATACCAGTTATTGGGCTTTTGGTTAAAGCGTTGCCAATAATACTACCTTTACCACAAACAAAATTTAAAACACCAGGTGCTAAACCTATGTTTTCAATTAATTTCGCGAATTCCATAATGGTATTAGGAGCGATACAACTTGGTTTTATAATACAGGTGTTCCCGGTTATCAAAGAGGGGGCGATTTTACGAGCTGCCACAAAGAATGGGAAGTTCCAAGGGCAAATACCTACTGCAACTCCTATAGGTGCTTTATGTAAAAATATATGTTCTTTTTTTCGGTCGCTCTGAATGATTTCCCCTTCTATACGTCTGGCCCACCCAGCATTATAGTCAAAATAATCGGCGGTTACATCTATTTCGACTTGGGCTAACCCTATAACCTTAGCCTGTTCTTTGGCCAAGGTTTCTGCTAAAAACACCCTGTTTTCACGGATAACGTTTGCCATTTTATGTAAATAACGAGCTCTTTCTATAGCAGTAAGGGATTTCCATGCAAATTGAGCTGTTTGTGCGGCTTCCAGAGCGTTATTGGCATCTTCTACAGAGCCTTTAGGTATTAGAGACAGTACCTCCTCGGTACATGGATTTAATACTTCTGTCATTTCAGAAGACGAAGATTTTACAAATCTTCCATTAATAAATTGTTGGAACTCTTTCATACTTAGTCTTGTTTAAAATTATGTTTCAATCTTACATTAGTTTTGGCTGTAGCAACTAATATTTGGTCTGAACACAAATTTATAGACCAGATCAATATTTGTATTTATCCATTATAATCTACTTTGTGTATAATTTAAACATGTGTTTGCTTTGATTATAATTTATAAAATTTTATAAAAGGTGCTTATAATTAAGTTGAAGTTAAATGTATTGTTAATTAGAGGTTTATGTGTATTTGCCTGCTTTGTAAGTTGCAGGGGTAACCCCTGTTACAGATTTAAACGCTCTCGAAAAATGATAACGGTCTGAAAACCCTAATTTAAAAGACACATTTTCAATGGTTTCGTGATGATGTTCAAAAAGTTCACAGGCTTTGGCTATTTTTCTGTTTTGAATAAAGTTGTGCAAGGTAATGCTCATTTCTTCCTTAAATAGTCTTGCAAAGGAATTTGGAGCCATATTTGCAATGGATGCTAGTTCAGGGTTGCTTAACTTTTTTTCAATATTGGCTTCTATATAGCGATGGGCTTTTAGTACGCGTTCATCTATGTTAATGGTTTTCCATAATTCGGGACCAATATTAGAGAGTAATTCTTGAATAAACGATTGTAGTTTTAGGTTAAACGTGATTTTGAAGTCATGGTTTTCAAGTTTTAGCCTATTTGTTAAATAGGTTAAGCGTTCTCTTAGGTAATCTGATAATTCTATTTTAAAAATTCCAGGAAACACATTGTCAAAAGGGGTTCCCAGTTTAAAATGCGTAAAAAAATGGATTAATGATCTTGATTCGTAAAAGGCTTCATTGTGCATTTCGGTTAAATTTTTACCCATAACATGAATTCCCGAATCATACTTGTGGTTTTTTGTAAAGCGAGAGGAAAATGAAGTAAAGGGGGATATTATGTAAATATGATTAGAATCCATTTCGAAAACTTTGTCCTGAAGGGTAAGTTGTCCGCCATTGTTTTTGTTCCAATAGATTCTCCAAAACGGAAAAACCATATCGTGGCAATCCCATAAGTCTAAATACCAATACCTGCAACAAAGCAATTTTAATTTTACATCGATAAAACTTTGTTTGTTTGTGGATGGGTCTCCTAACTCAACTTGCTTTATAAATTTCATTTTCTTACTTGATGTTTAAATTATACACAAATATACAGATTTTAAACATCTGTTGTGGCTGTAGTGATTTCTACATTTACAAAAAATATTATAAACACGATGAACGACATAAAACTTCCAATAGAAGTACAAAAAGAATTGTATAAGATATCCAAAGTAGCTGGGTATTTATGGCAAAGGGAATGGGCAGAACGAAATGCAGGAAATATTTCCATGAACTTAACATCATTCTTTAATGTAGAAGACATAAAGCAAAGAACAAAGGATAATACGTTCGTGTCTTTTAATTTTCCTAAAGGTGTTGGAGGGTATATTTTATATATCACGGGAACAGGATGTTATTTAAGAAGTTTGGTTGATGCTATTGAAGAGGCTTCGTGTATTTTATATATCAATGAGGAGGCAACAGGATATACCATTATTTGGGGAGGTAAACGGGAAGGATTTGGACCTACCTGTGAATTAATTTCCCATTCAAGCATTCATTTATTCAATACTCAAAATAATCCCACCCATTTGGCAGTATTACACACGCATCCTTTAGAATTGATTGTAATGAGTCACCATCCTTTGTTTGATGACGAAGAAGAATTAAATAGACAAATATGGATGATGTGTCCAGAGGTGAGGGTCTTTGTGCCCAAGGGGATCCATTGCACACCCTATGCGCTATCTAGCACTGCAGCACTCGCTAAAGTTACTATTGAAGCTTTTAAAACCCGAAACGTGTCCTTATGGGAGAAGCATGGTGCTACGGCAACGGGAGAGGATGTGGAAAAAGCATGGGATTATTTAGATGTAGCCAATAAAGGCGCAAAGCTGTTGCAAATGTGTTGGGCTGCTGGATTTAAGCCAGCAGGACTTTCCAATGAACAGTTAAAAGAATTAGAGCAATTTATATAATAACCGTAAAAAAATATATACCATGAATAGATTAATAGGAAGCCTTCCAAAAGTGGGCATAAGACCAGTAATAGATGGGCGCGAAGCTGGGGTAAGGGAATCTTTGGAAGATCAGTGTATGGCAATGGCAAAAGCTGCGGCTGAATTAATTGAGACCAGCTTACGTTTTCCTAGCGGAGAAAAGGTAGAGTGTGTTATTGCAGACACTACCATTGGTGGCGTGGCAGATGCTGCTGCCTGTTCCGATAAATTTAAAAAAGAAGGTGTAGAAGTGTCTTTAACGGTAACCCCGTGTTGGTGCTATGGCACAGAAGTTATGGATACCAACCCGTTAATACCGAAAGCGGTGTGGGGGTTCAACGGTACGGAAAGACCAGGAGCAGTGTATTTAGCGGCTGCTTTAGCAGGATACTCACAAAAAGGATTGCCAGCCTTTGGAATTTATGGTAAAGAGGTACAGGATGCTGGAGATACTAGTATTCCTAAGGATGTTGAAGAAAAGCTATTACGTTTTACAAAAGCTGCTTTAGCCGTAGCACAAATGAATGGAAAATCCTATTTATCTCTTGGGTATAGCTCAATGGGAATAGCAGGTTCCATGGTTGATGTCAATTTTTTACAGGAATATTTAGGGGTTCGTGCTGAGTTTGTAGAGTCGATTGAGATATTGAGAAGAATTGATGAAGGGATATACGATAAAGAAGAGTACGAAAAAGCATTGAATTGGACTAAGGAAAACTGTAAAGAAGGTAAAGATTACAACAGCCCTGAAGCTCAAAAATCTGCTGAAGTTAAAGCTGAAGAGTGGAAGAAAGTTATTAAAATGACCTTGATATGCCGTGATTTAATGGTGGGTAATCCTAAGCTAAAGACATTAGGTTTTGGAGAAGAAGCCAAAGGACGGAATGCTATTATGGGTGGTTTTCAAGGGCAACGTCAATGGACCGATTACCAACCCAATGCCGATTTTACTGAGTCTATTTTAAACTCATCGTTTGATTGGAATGGTATTCGACAAGCCTTTGTGTTTGCTACGGAAAATGATTGTTTAAATGCGGTATCCATGTTGTTTGGTCATTTATTGACAAACACAGCACAATTGTTTTCTGATGTAAGAACCTATTGGAGTCCAGAGTCAGTAGAGCGTGTTACTGGTAAAAAATTAACAGGCATTGCAGAACAAGGCATTATTCATCTTATTAATTCAGGATCTACAACCCTAGATGCCACAGGACAGCAATCTAATAAAGATGGTAATCCTGCTTTGAAACCCTATTGGGAAATAACAAATGATGAAGTACAAAAATGTTTGAACCATACAAAATGGCCAGCTGCTATTAGTGAATACTTCAGAGGTGGCGGATTTTCTTCACAATTTAAAACTAAGGGGCAAATGCCTATGACCATGTGTAGGTTAAACTTGGTTAAAGGTATAGGGCCAGTGTTGCAAATTGTTGAGGGATGGAGCGTTGAACTTCCAGAGGAAATTCATACTGTTTTAGACGAAAGAACCAATCCAACCTGGCCAACAACTTGGTTCGTGCCGAGATTGACTGGCGAAGGATTCTTTAGGGATGTCTATACAGTTATGGCCAAGTGGGGTGCTAATCATGGGGCGATTTCCTATGGGCATATCGGAGCCGATTTAATTTCGTTAGCAGCCATGTTAAGGATTCCGGTAAATATGCACAATATAGCAGATGAACAGGTGTTTCGCCCAAGTGCTTGGTCTGCATTTGGAGAAAATTTAGAATCTGCAGATTACCAGGCTTGTAAAAATTATGGACCGCTATACGGATTTAAAAATTAGAGGGCTCCTATTATAAATCTTTTAAAATGATAAACGTTATTGCTGTTTTTGATATTGGAAAAACAAATAAAAAATTGTTTTTGTTTGATAAAAACTTTGATGTAGTCCATTCAAACACTATAAGGTTTCAAGAAGTAATGGATGATGATGGTTTTCCATGTGATGATATTGATGCCATAGAACAATGGATAAAAAACGAAATTAAGACCATTCAGTCCCAGAAGGAGTTCAATATTAAGGCCATAAATTTTTCTACACATGGGGCAACTTTAGTTTATCTAGATAAAGATGGTAATCGAATCACGCCACTGTATAACTACTTAAAACCGTTGGATTTTGATTTTAATCCATTTTATCAAGCAAATGGAAGTGTGGAAGAGTTCTCTAGAAAAACAGCATCACCAGCGTATGGTATGCTAAATGCGGGGCTGCAAATGTATTGGTTAAAAAACAATAAGCCTCATTTTTGGAATAAAGTGGATGCTATTTTGCATTACCCCCAGTATTTAAGTTACCTGTTTTCAAATGAGGTTTCTGCCGATTTTACTTCTGTTGGAGCACATACGGCAACCTGGGATTTCGATAAGATGGTATATCACGAGTGGTTACAGAAGGAAGATATATGTTTGCCAGAACCGAAACCTGGCAAACAAGCTAGCATATCAAAAATTAATGGACAGGAAATTGCAGTAGGAATGGGTTTGCACGATAGTTCTTCATCTATTATTCCGCTTTTAGAAAGTTATGACAGTTTATATAGGGAATTTATATTGCTTTCTACTGGTACATGGATTATTTGTATGAATCCTTTCAGTAAAGAAACCTTAACGTCTCAGCAATTAAAGAATAATTGTCTTTGCTTTATGACACCTGATAAAAGGCAGATAAAGTCATCTATGCAGTTTTTGGGGCGGGTACATGAAATAAATGCAATAGCCTTAAGCAAGTATTTTAAAGTAAGTGAAAACCACTATTTAGAGTTGACACTTAATAACGAATTGTGCTTGGAAATTTTTAATGATTCTAAAAAAGTGTTTTTTCCTAATGAAATTGCCGAAGACTTCATTGGAGATTTAGATCAACTGAATTGTTATGACACATACCAAGAAGCTTATTATCAATTAATTTATGAGATAGCCTATCGTGTTTGTCAAGGTATTCAAAGAATTTTGGATAAAGACAATAAGCTCAAAGAAGTTTTTGTGTCTGGAGGGTTTAATAGAAACGAAATTTTTATTGAATTCCTTACTTTGATGATGCCCAAACAAGAAATTAAGTTTCCAAAAGGCAAACATGCAAGTGCTTTGGGGGCTGCCATGTTAATGAAAGGATATTTACTTACAGATAAAAATAGAATGATATGTTAAAAGGAATCTCACCCTTAATTAGTCCTGAATTGCTAAAAATTTTAGCAGAAATGGGGCATGGCGATGAAATCATTTTTTCGGATGCACACTATCCGGCAAAATCGTTAAATGCAAATGTAATACGGTTAGATGGTGTTAAAATCAGTAAGCTTTTATCTGGTGTATTGCCATTATTTGTTTTAGATCAATATGTTAAAGACCCTTTAGTGATGATGGCAGCAGTAGAAGGAGATGTTCTTGACCCAAAGGTTGAGGACAATTATTTAAAAAATATTCAGGAAACTAATCCAAAAGTAAATTCAATTCAGCGTATAGATCGATTTGCTTTTTATGAACGTTCCAAAAGGGCTTATGCGGTTGTAGTAACTGGAGAGACAGCTAAATATGGAAATATTTTATTGAAAAAAGGAGTAACACCAATAGAATGAGGCTAATATACATTTCTGGAGATTATAAAGCAAAGACAATCATTTTTTAATGGGCAAAGCCTGCGGCTTAACAATGAATAGATTATTAATAAACATGAGTTCGATATAATTATAGAGTTAAGTATAGCTGATTAGTATCGATAAATTTATTTTTAAGGGATGGTTTTTACCCTTAAAGTTGTAAGCAATCAAAGCAGAAAATATATTATTAAGGTAATTGGTTGGACTTCTATGTCTAGAGTGTTCTACTTGACAAATATTTTTAAGTTGGTCAAAAATAGTTTTAATTATAACTCTTTTTCTTAAATGATAGGCATCTACCATTGGTGTTAATAGTTTTATTTTTAAAGGTCGCGTAGCTTAGCTGGATAGAGCATCTGCCTTCTAAGCAGACGGTCACAGGTTCGAATCCTGTCGCGATCACATAAACCCTTGTAAATCTTTTGATTTTCAAGGGTTTTTTGTTTTTTAATTTTTGCTAATATATTTGCCGGTAATTTTATCTCTTATCATATATGGTAAAGATATTTGTTTACTACTTTTAAATGAATCATTTTTGTGTTCTTGGTATATGTAAACAATATGTTGTTTATAACTGCTATTGTAAATACAATAAATGATGCTTAATTTCGTGACTGTAAAATTATCAAAATAATAAATTTGTAATTAGTTTAACCTATTAAAAACAATGGATTTTAAAAATATTAAAGAAGTTTTAAATTGGAGGTATTCTACTAAGTCTTTCGATAAAACAAAGAAAATTTCTCTTGAAAATGAAGAGAATATTAAAGCTTTATTGCAATTGAGTCCTTCGTCTATTAATTCTCAACCTTGGCATTTTGTTATAGCCAAAACCGATGAAGGTAAAAAACGTCTTGCTAAAGGTGTTTCAGGATTTTTCAGCTTTAACCAACAAAAAGTATTGAATGCTTCTCATGTAGTATTATTTTGTGCTAAAACAGAGATTGACACATTATATTTACAACATATTGTTGATAAAGAATTTCAAGATGGTAGATATGCTAACGAAGAGTATAAAAATCAAGGGGTAACCACTAAAAATATTTTCACCAATATTCATAAATACGATTTAAAAGACGCTCAGCATTGGATGGAAAAACAAGTGTATTTAAATATTGGAAACTTTTTGTTAGGAGTAGCATCATTAAGTATAGACGCAGTACCTATGGAGGGAATTGATGCTAAGCTTTTAGATGAAGAATTAGAGCTTCGTAAAAGAGGATATACAGCTATTTGTATGGTTGCTCTTGGGTATAGAGCTTCAGATGATTTTAATGCCACTTTACCAAAATCAAGATTAAATAAAGACGAACTATTTACCGAGGTATAGTGTTAATAAGTTTATGAATTATCTTTTATATTTCAATATTAAATAATTGTAAAAAAGTAAGAATACTTGTTAATGAATGTATTGAAAGGTTTATTTAAAAGTTACTTGTTTTTACAACGATTTTACAAGCATAATATAAGGTCTTAAAACTTGATTTACCTATATTTTACAGGTGTTTCATTTAAAAGCAATGATTAAATTGACCCCCTTAATTGATTTAATTTTACCTACTATATTTCGCATTTTAATTGTTACTTGCGGTAAACTATTATTGACTTAAAAAAAGTGTTGTAAGGTATAGCTAAAAACGCTTTACAAAAAGTATTATAAAGTGTAGGATATGGAGAGTACACAACATTTAAAAAGCTTAGATATTCTTATGACTAATAACGTCGTCAATAATTGGTTTATTATAATCACAGATTATTTTTACTCAATTAGATATTCTAAAATATCATTAGCTTTTGTGAAAGCTAATACACGTAGTTCTAAGTGTGAAAGTATGGTTTTTAAACAAAAAAAACTACGAGTTTCCAATTATTTAACCATTAAACAATATAACCTGTAATAGCGTATGTGAGCTTATTACAGAACTTTGTTATCAAATTTTAACACAATTTCCCCCTAAATATTATACACAATAACTAATAAACAAAAAGCAAAAACATGAAAACAAAATTACTTAGAAGATGTGCCGTCGGACTCTTGGTTTTACAATCGTTTTTAGGTATGGCTCAAATGGCTTATACCCCGTACGATGACGCTCCAAATGTTCCTGCTCAAGATAAGCCTAGTTACGATGAGTCTTATCCTGAATGGGCAAAAATGTTATACGACTATCCAATTAATTTTAATACCATAACTAGTTTGTATGATAATTATATGAAAGGCAAAGATTCTGAGTCAGAAGGGGCTATTGTACGATATTTTATAAATTGGAGATCGGCTATAGCACCTTATGTTTTAGATGACGGAACTATTAAACTTCCAGACGCAGATGAATTAAAAGCAGCTAGCTCTCAAAGCACCCAAAGCACAGCTATGGCAAGATCGGGTGCAGTTGACCCCTCAAATTGGACTTTTTTAGGACCTAAACAAACGGTTATGAAAAATGGAGGAGTTGCACCTAACGGAGAACCATTTTATCCTTGGCAGGTAAATGTTGTTGCTTTTGACGCATCTCTTTCAGACCCTAATGTATTGTATGCGGGTTCTGATACGGGGTTTGTTAATAAATCAACAGATAAAGGTGAAACGTGGACCTTATGTGCGCCATCTTATCCTTTTCTAGGGGTAGCTTATATATCTATTGACCCAACAAATCCAGATATTGTATATGTTACAGGTAATAAAGTTCAAAAATCTATAGATGGTGGGCAAACATGGCAACAGTTAACGGTTCCTAAATTATCGAAAATACAAGTATCACCTACTAATCCAAATATTATAGCTGGGGTAAATACAACTAAAGCCAATAAAGGAATATATATAAGTAAAGATGCAGGTGCTACTTGGACTAAAACTTACACCGGATTTACTTGGGATATAGAGTTTAAGCCAGGAGCCAATAGTAATACGATATATGCTATATCAGCAACAAGTGATAATAAATTCCAAATACTAATTTCTACTGATGAAGGTGATACATTTACTCCAGACCCTAACTTTCCTTCAGATAAAGTACAAAAATCTGGGGGGCTGTTAGCTGTTACACCAGCTAACCCCAATGTGTTATATGCAAGTGTCTTATCATTAAATGCTGATGGAAATGGCGCTCCTTTTGTTTATAAAGGAACTAGTGATAAATCAGGTGCTTTTACATGGGTTTTAACAAAAGAAGGGCAACCAATAGCAGACGTAGGTTTAGGAGGGTTCTCTAACGGTCAAGGTTTTTACGATTTTGTATTAGAAGCATCTCCGTCTGATGAAAATCTTGTTTTTTGGGGTACTTGTTCTTTGTTTAAGTCTACAGATGGCGCAGAAAACTTTACTAAAATAGGTGGATATGGAGGTGCTTTTCCTATTCATCCTGATATGCAGAGTATGAAAGTAATGCCAAATGGCGACACTTGGGTGACTACTGATGGAGGAATCAATTTTTCAACAGATTATTTTACTGACGTAGCGAATTGGCATGTTAGAATTCAAAATTTAGTGGGTAGTAATCTGTGGGGATTTGATCAAAGCTGGAATGAAGACTTAATAGTAGGAGGGCGTTATCATAATGGAGATACCGCTTTATCAGATACTTTTGAAGAAAAGGCTATACGGCTAGGTGGAGCAGAATCACCAACAGGGTGGATTGTGCATGCAAAGCCTCGTCAAGCAGCTTTTAAAGATATTAATAAAAATAAAACCAAGCCTATTCAAGAAAACATACACGAAGAGGCAAAAGGCAAAGTATATCCTTTTACTAAGCTGCCTAATATGAAAGCGTATGGGCAAAGAAGAGGAAACCTATTAACCCATCCAAATTATAATGAAACATTATATGTAGGTGCAGGTACTACTTTTTGGAGAAGTACAGATATGGGAGCAACTTGGGATGCTTTACATGATTTTGGTAATGATGTTATGTTTATCGATATGAGTTATAAAAACCCAAACTTTATTTATGCTGATGTGGAAAGCTCTGGTTTGTGGAAGTCTGAAGACGGAGGACTTACTTGGGTAAATAAGTCGCTAGGTACAGTTGGTACAACTGCATGGAACGGACGTTTACATTTTGCCATTTCACCTTATGATGAAAATACAATTTATCTTTGTCCGCAAAAAGTAAAAGTAGGTTGGAAAGGTAAAATTTTAAAATCTACAGACGGTGGTGATACATGGGAGAATTGGACAAGTAATTTACCTGCATCACAATATACAAAAACGTTAGTTATACAACCAACTTCGTCAGGAGAAGATTTGGTGTATATTTTTACAATAGCATCTGGTGCAAAAAAATCTGAAGTGCATTATAGAAGAGCTTCGGATACAGATTGGAGTCCTTTTCAAAATAATTATATAGCTGGTGCTGATATAAAATATGCTCAAGCCTTTTTTAGAGACGGAAAAATTCGTAGTGCTGGTGGTATGGGAATTTACGAGTCGCCTTTAGCAGAACCAACTTTTAAACCCATACTAAATGCATGGGTGGGTAAAAAAGCTTATGAATGTGCTGCAGATACCATTGTGTTAACAGACCATTCTATGTTAAATCATGCTGGTGCGAGTTGGAAATGGACTATAACCCCCACGCCTCAATATGTTAGTTCAACAACAGAAAAAACAATTAAAATATTACCAGGTACAGCAGCAGATTATAGTGTAACTCAAGAAGTAACTCAAGATGGGGTTACCTATTCTAAATCATATCCAAACTTTTTTTCAGCGGGTTCAAACTGTCTGCCTACCTGTGATGCCCCGGGAGCATTAGATAATAATAAATGGAGTTTAGTATACGCAGATAGCTATGTAGACCCTAATGACCCTGATGCTATGGATGATCTTGGCGTTAGTTATGAGCCTGATAATGCATTTGATGGCGAAACAGAAACCTATTGGCAATCTAACTCAGAAGGTTTTCCTCATGAAATTCAAATGTATATAGGAGGGCGCTATAAAATTTCTAAGTTAATATTATCGAGCAATGAATTAGCGATGGGGCGTGTTAAAGATTGTGAAATATATATATCAGATGACACTTCTGATTGGGGAACCCCAATTTCTGCTACTTTTAAAGATCAAGAAATTCAAGATCCTTTAGTGTTTGATACCCCAATAACAGGAAAATATTTAAGAATAAAAGTGTTAAACACATTTGATGAAAGTCAACAATATGTTACCATTAATAATATAAGCTTAGTAGGCTGTTTTGATAGTCAAACCTTATCTGTTCCAAAAAATAAAATACTTAAGTTAGATGCGTATCCTATTCCAACTAAAGGTATTTTAAATATATCACTACCAGGTGATATAGAAAATCTATATTATGAAATATATTCAATGCAAGGGCAATTAGTAGATAAAGGTAATAGAAAAGGAGATTTAGATTCGCAATCTTTCGATTTAAGTAAATTAAGTTCAGGCGTATATATATTGAGAGTTAAAGATGCTGACTCAGGAGCAATTTATAGGGTAAAAGTTGTAAAAGAGTAAATTAATTTAAAAATAAATAATTAAAAAAGCTATCCTTATTTGGGTAGCTTTTTTTTTTGAAGTTAAGGCTGTATTAAGTATGCTTTTTAACCACCTAAAAAGTATCAAAATTTAGAAATGTTATTTAGTTTTTAAATGAATAGTTTTACACGATAAAAGAATAGACTTATCAACAAGCTTTTTTATAAAAAAGAGAACTAATTGTGTTAATAAAATAACCTTAGTTAAATGAGTTTTAAAATATGTTCAGGGCATCGAATAGGTTTTCTAGTTTTTAAATCTATAAAAGCTAAAACGGTATTACCAGTACATATTAACTCGTTTTTTTCGTTGGTAATTTCACAGTTAAATTCAATCTTTGCCGTGGGCATTTTTTTTAATGACGTTTTTATGGTAAGAACCTCATCGTAAAAAGCAGATTTTTTAAAGTTACAAGTTAACGAAACCACAGGAAGCATAACGCCTTGTTGTTCCATTTTTTTATAACTAATGCCTAATTCTCTAAGCCATTCGGTTCTTCCTAATTCAAAAAATTGTGCGTAATTTCCGTGATATACTACTCCCATTTGGTCGGTTTCGGAATATCGTATTCTAAAGGATAAAAAGTGAGGTTTCAAATACTATATTTTATCACGCTAGTTTACAAAAAAAAAAAATAATAATCAATAGCAAATTCATTTTTTTTTACTGAATTTTATTCACACTTTTGTGTCTCCAATTCGAACATAGATATTCATAGAATATCAATACACAAAAGTTTTAATTAATAAAAAATAGCGAGATTACAAGAATGGCTAAAACTGCTGATTTAGTTTGGAAAAACTGTCTTTATTTTATACAAGATAATATAAAACCACAAGCATATAAGACTTGGTTTGAACCAATTAAACCCATTAAGTTGGCAGGAGAAGCTTTAACCATACAAGTACCTAGTAAATTTTTTTACGAATGGTTAGAAGAGCATTATATAAAATTGTTGCGCGTTGCTTTAGTTAGAGAATTAGGTAATGACGCAAAGTTAATTTATGATGTTCGTATGGAAAATACGTATAGTAGTAATAACCCACAAACTGTAAAAATACCAAGTGCAAATCGTAACCCTCTAAAACCTCAAAAAGTAACTGTACCATTAGAGTCAAAACGAGAGTTAAAAAACCCGTTTATTATTCCAGGGTTACAAAAGGTAAAAATAGAATCGCAATTAAACCCTAATTACAATTTTAATAATTTTATTGAAGGAGATTCTAATCGATTAGCGCGTTCAGCAGGTATGGCAGTTGCAAATAAACCTGGGGGTACCTCGTTTAATCCTTTATTAATTTATGGTGGCGTTGGTTTAGGAAAAACACACTTAGCACATGCTATTGGAGTTGAAATAAAAGATAAATATTCTGATAAAACAGTTTTATATATTTCTTCAGAAAAATTTACACAGCAGTTTATCGATTCGGTAAAATCGAATACCCGTAACGACTTTATTCATTTTTATCAAATGATAGATGTGTTAATTATAGATGATGTTCAATTTTTATCGGGTAAAGCAGGCACACAAGATGTGTTTTTTCATATTTTTAACCACTTGCATCAAAATGGAAAACAAGTAATTTTAACCTCAGATAAAGCACCTGTAGACATGCAAGATATTGAGCAACGCCTACTATCACGTTTTAAGTGGGGGTTGTCGGCAGAATTACAAGCGCCAGATTATGAAACCCGAATTTCTATTCTTGAAAATAAACTTTTTAGAGATGGAGTAGAAATGCCTGAAGAAATTATCGAATATATTGCTAAAAATATAAAATCGAATGTACGCGAATTAGAAGGGGTAATTATTTCTATGATAGCACAAGCTTCTTTTAATCGTAAAGAATTTACCATTGAGTTAGCAAGACAAATTGTAGATAAATTTGTAAAAAATACCAAAAGAGAAGTCTCTATTGATTTTATTAAAAAAGAAGTCTCTAAATATTTTGATATGGATGTGGTTACGTTACAATCAAAAACGCGTAAACGCCACATAGTGCAAGCACGTCAATTAGCAATGTATTTTGCAAAACGCCTTACTAAAACTTCGTTAGCAAGTATAGGCAATCAAATAGGGCAACGTGATCATGCCACTGTTTTACATGCGTGTAAAACAGTAGATAATCTTACCGAAACAGACAAGCAATTTAGAAAATACGTAGAAGATTTAACTAAAAAATTAACGCTTTAAATAAAATATAAATAGCTTAAACTAGTTTAAGCTATTAGTTGTGATTAGTTAAATTGTAACTCAAAAAAAGCGTCTAAAATATTTAAATTTAGGTTTTTAGAGTAAACTAAATTTTATATGAAAAGAATTTTAATGGTATGTTTAGGAAATATCTGTCGATCACCATTGGCTGAAGGTATTTTAAAAGCAAAAGTATCATCTGAGGTTTTAGTAGATTCTGCCGGTACTGCGGGCTATCACCAAGGTGAGTTACCCGATAAAAGATCGATTGAAGTAGCTCGAAAAAATGGGATAGATATTACAAAACAGCGGTCTAGAAAATTCATAAAAGAAGATTTTAACAATTTTGATATTATTTATGCAATGGATAAAAGTAATTATCAAAATTTAATACACTTAGCCGATAATAAACAAGAAGCCGATAAAGTGAAATTAATTTTAAATGAATTATATCCGAACAAAAATTGTGATGTTCCTGATCCTTATTATGGCGGAAAAGACGGGTTTGAAAATGTATATACACTTTTATCAGAAGCTTGTGAAGTAATAGCTAATACTATTAATAATGAAAGGTAAACTCTATTTAATACCCACCACACTTGGTGAAGAAACCGAACCGCTTGAAGTAATGCCGATTTCGGTAAAAAAGGTGATTGAACATATTGATTTTTTTATAGTAGAAAATGAAAAATCGGCAAGGCGCTTTATAAAAAAAATAACCCCTAAAAAAAGTCAGCCATCATTAAATTTAATGGTATTAGATAAATATGCGAATGAGTTAGAAACACGTAGTTATTTAGATGTTTGTGAACAAGGCATTGACGTAGGTTTGTTATCTGAAGCGGGTGTGCCAGCAGTAGCAGACCCAGGGGCAAGCATAGTAAAAATGGCTCATGAAAAAGGTATTACTGTAGTTCCTTTAGTAGGTCCTTCATCCATTTTAATGGCAATGATGGCTTCGGGTATGAATGGGCAAAATTTTGCTTTTAACGGTTACCTTCCTATTGATAAATACGAAAGAAAAGACGCAATAAAAAAATTAGAGAAAATTTCAAAAGAAAAAAATCAATCGCAAATCTTTATTGAAACGCCGTATAGAAATGATAAAATGTTACAAGATTTAAAGGCAACATTATCTCCGGCAACTAATTTATGTATTGCCTGTGACATTACACTTTCTACCGAGTATATTAAAACACTTTCAATTAAAGATTGGAAATTAGAACAGCCTAATTTACATAAACGCCCAACGATATTTATTATTCATAAACAATAATATTTTATATGAGTGTAAAAAATAACGGTTCTTTACCATAGTTTTTTTACCTTTAAAAAGATATTAAGTACCTTCACCTTTTTAAGTTTAAAATTATTGCAAACGAGTACAATTTTATACCTTTTTTTAGCGCTTGTATTAAGTGTTTGTATTGCTTTTTTTCAATATTTCTATAAAAATAAAAGCTTTAGAAAAATTAATATATTATTGTTTTTTTTAAAAGCAAGTAGCCTTTTTATATTGTTTTTGTTAGTTGTTAACCCTAAAATAACGACTATAAAAAGGCAAAATATAAAACCTGTTTTGTCAGTATTAGTTGATAACTCACTATCAATACCTTATTTTAAACAAACAAAACCAGTAGTTCAGTGGGTGCAAAATTTGAAAGCTAATCAAGCCTTAAACGATAAATTCGATATACACTATTTTTCTTTCGGAAAAAATACTCAAGTATTAGATAGTTTGTTGTTTACTGATTCTCAAACCAATATTTCACAGGCATTACAATCGGTTAACAAATTGTATAAAAACAATTTAGGAGCAATATTATTGGTAAGCGATGGTAATCAAACGCTTGGAAATAATTATGAATTTGTAAAATCGAAACAACCTGTTTTCCCTATTGTTGTAGGAGATACTACAATGTATAGTGATGTGCAACTTTCGCAACTTAATGTAAATAAGTATAGTTACGTTAATAATAAATTTCCAGTAGAAGCCTTATTGTATTATGACGGAAAAAAGCCTGTAACCACACGATTTACTATTTATAAAAATGAAAAGCTAATTTATACACAAAAAGTTACTTTTTCAGCCAATAAGCATACACAAACTATTGTTGCAAACATAAAGGCTAATGAAAAGGGATTACAATATTATACGGCTTCTATAAAAAAAATAGAAAACGAAAAAAATATAAAAAACAATACTAAGAGTTTTTCTGTAGAGGTAATAGATCAACAGTCTAAAATACTATTATTAGCCTCGTTTTTACACCCCGATGTAGGAGCTTTAAAAAAGGCAATAGAGCAGAATAAACAACGTGTGGTTACACTTAAAATTAATGATTTTAAAAACATTAAACTTGATGATTATCAATTAATTATATTGTATCAGCCCACGAGTAATTTTGGTGCTATTTTTAATGAGTTAACCAAACAAAATAAAAATTATTTTGTTATTTCGGGAACAAAAACAGATTGGAATTTTTTAAATAAAATTCAAACGTATTTTACTAAAAAAGCGATTAATCAGTCTGAAAATTATAGTGCTTTATACAATGATAAATTTTTGCCTTTTTTTCAAAAAAATATTGGGTTTGAAAATTTTCCTCCTTTGAAAGATCGATTTGGAGCATTAACCTTAAAAACAAATAATCAACCATTACTATATCAAAAAATAGGAGGGATAAATTCAGATATACCCTTATTAGTTACTTTTGAAAATAATGACCAAAGGCTAGCCGCTTTATTTGGTGAAGGACTGTGGCAATGGCGTGCAGTAAGTTACAGAAACGAGCAGTTGTTTGGTAGTTTTGATGATTTTATAGGCAATTTGGTACAGTATTTAGTGTTAAATAAAAAACGAAGTAGGCTAGAGGTTTATGCCGAAAATTTATATCCCGTCAATGCTACAGTAAGTATTACAGCTTTTTATACAGATGAAAATTATCAATTCGATAATCGAGCTTCATTACTATTAACTTTAACTAACACAGCTACAAAAAAACAAAAAACAATTCCTTTTTCGTTATTAGGAAATAAATATCAAGTAGATTTAGAAAATTTGTTAGTAGGAAATTATACTTATAAAGTAACGGTTAATAATAAAAATATACATTATTCAGGACGCTTTAAAATTATTGATTATCCAATAGAAGAACAATTTACCAATGCCAATAAAAGAATGTTAAAAAAAATAGCGGATAAAACAGGAGGGAAGCTATTTTTTTTAGATCAAGAAAAAATATTAACAACAGATTTACATAACAATACTTCGTTTTATACCACTCAAAAATTAATTAAAAAAGAACAAAATTTAATTGATTGGAAATGGATTTTATTTTTAGCTGTTTTTTTATTGTCTCTTGAATGGTTTATCAGAAAATATTACGGTAAAATATAACAACTTTTTTTACTCTTTTTATTTATTTTTTTACACGTTTATTAAAAATAATAAAGTTGAAAATTTCATCTAAATTGTTTATTTAATTAAAATTATTTAAGGTAAATAGTGATTAAAAACACCTCATTCTTTCAGATTGTAAGAAAATTTTAACAAAACTTAGTGATAATTTTAATAAATTGCGCCCCCAAAACAATAATTTTATTTTAGTGATATGATACAAATATTATGTTGTTGATTATTGCTGTTAACTTAAAAAATATGATGAAAACTTACTTATACTCAATAATCTTTTTGATTTCTTGCACTTCTGTTTCTTGCCAAAAAACTAATAATTTGAATGACGGTCCTTATATTTTTATAGAAAATAATAAACTCGTAGAAAAAGATATAGTTAACGGAAAAGTTGTTACAAAAGACCTAAAACAAGATGCATACAAAACCTCATTTTCTCCAGACAAAGCAGAGTTTGAAGGTGTTGATAAAATTGCAGTGTTAAGTGATATTCATGGGCAATATAAATTAGCCGTTAAAATACTAAAGGCTAATAAAGTAATTGATAATAATTTAAATTGGAACTTTAAAAAAGGCCATTTGGTTATAGTTGGTGATATTTTTGATAGAGGAGATAAAGTAAATGAAATATTTCTTCTTGTTTATAAACTTGAACAACAGGCTAAAAAAGAAGGTGGGGCAGTACATTTTGTATTAGGTAATCATGAGTATATGGTTTTTCATAAAAACTATAAATATACTAACCAAAAATATAAACAAGTTAGTAAACTGTTAGGTTTAGGTTATAACCAATTATATGGAAATAATACAGTTATGGGTAGATGGTTACGTTCAAAGCCTACGATACTTAAAATAAACAACCTTATATTTGTTCACGGAGGCATTTCAGAAGATTTTGTGTCGAATAACAAATTTGATATAGATGCGATAAATGATGCGATGCGAAAGTCAATAGACATGGATGAATCAAAAATGAAATCTTCTTTTTACGATGCGTATTATGGAACAAAGGGGCCAATATGGTACCGAGGCTATTTTAGAGATAACCTAAAAGAAGAACAAGTTTCAGACATATTAAAAGCAACAGATTGCGAGCATATAATTGTTGGTCATACTTCTAATACCAAAATAGTTAGCTTGTATAACAATAAAATATTTGGTGTAGACTCAAGTATTAAAAATGGTAAATATGGTGAAGTACTGCTTATAGAAAAAAACGATTTTTATAGAGGTACTTTAGATGGAAAAAAAATACCATTTAAAAAGTAAGATTACTTTATAAGTAGTAACTAATAAATAAAAGAGCTATTGCAATAATTTGATTTATATATTTTTTATTGCGATACCTAACAATATTAACCATTATAAATAATGATAAATTATTTATAATGGTTTTATTTTTAAGGCAATTTTTATGTTTTATCAGTAGTAAGATTACATTAAAATTCCATTTTTAGACTTAATGCTTGGAGGTAAATCTTCTTCATTTAACATTTGTCTTAAATCAATTTCTATTACTCTGCATAATGAAAGCATTGGTATGTCATTTGCCATACCTGAAAATGGGTTTTCAGAATAATCGCCCACAAGATCCATTGCTACATAAACCCATCCAATAAGAGATACGATAGGAATAGTTAACCAAATACCTATTTCTTCTAATCCCATCATTTCAGGAATCATACTAAAGGGTAGTAGTGCTATAAAAATGCCTATAAAATAACGGCTCATATTAGCATATTGTCTTGGTAAAGGAAACTTTTTAATGCGTTCGTTTTTACCTTGCAGTTCGTAAAAAGTACGTAATACGTTTTTCATTTCCATATGGCGAAAATCATCGATTAAATTTTGCTCTCTTAATTTTTTTAAGTCTCGTGATTGTTCATTAATAATTTGAGTGGCGGTATTTACAGCGTTTGTTAAACGTTCGTATTCGTTTGGTTGTAAAAATTTATCAAGCCCCCTACGAGTTTCTTCATCATCAATCAAACCAATTCCAAATTTTTTTTGATACTGTTCAGCAACTCTTTTGTAGTGATTTGATTGGTTAATATGTTCCCAAGGAGTAGAAACTAATAATTGACTTCGATGAGCATATAGCCAAGCAATATGGCGGTAAATTAATCGTTTTTTAATAGCGTAAATTTCTTCTTCAGACTTTTTGTTATCGGTAAACAAATTACTCACAAAGTTGTCGACCATCATGCCCCAAGTACGACTGTCGTTTACAATTCCGCCCCAAATTTTTCGAGCTTCCCAAAGACGGTCATACGATTGGGTGTTTTTAAAACCAACATAAAAAGCTACTGCTGTACCAATTACCGAAACAGGAATCCAAGGTATTTTAAAACTTAAAATGTTAAAGTAATATAATATGGCTATACTGGTCATTAATGGAACAAGCCAAAGAAAATGGTGCCCTGAAAAGGTAATCATTTTTTTAAAACTTATATTTTTGGTTTCTATCATTAGTGAATTACTTAATGTTTGTATAAATATCTTTTTAAAAGTAAAATAAAGATTTCTTTTAAAAATACTTAATTTATTTTAGATATACTGTTTTTTTTTAGATTAGAACTAAGCTTTACTATTTATAATTGGCTATTGCAAAATATATTTTTTAGTTTATATTTGTACTTCAAAATTTGGCAATGAGGTCTGCCTTAAACCGTTCCGCTTGGATCTGATGGCTTCTATTTTAATGGCTTATGCCACTATAGCATTATTTTATTTAAGGCAATTATGAATACAACTAAAATTAAAAAGTTTTTATCTTCATTCGAACAAATTCCGTCTTTAATTTATCTTTTTAAATGGATTTTTATCTGCTTCGTATTAGGTGTTGTTGCAGGAAGTATTTCTGCTTTTTTTCTAAAAAGTTTAGAATGGGCAACAAATTGGCGAGAATCGCATTTATGGATTATAGCATTATTACCCGTTGGGGGTTTCATTATTGGGTTATCGTATCATTTATACGGAAATAGTGTTGTAAAAGGCAATAATTTGTTACTTGAAGAATTTCATTCACCTAAAAAAATAATTCCTTTTCGAATGGCTCCGCTGGTTTTATTCGGAACCGTTTTAACCCATTTTTTCGGGGGGTCTGCTGGGCGTGAAGGAACTGCAGTTCAAATTGGAGGAGCAGTTGCTGATCGGTTTACAAAAATTCTTAAATTATCAAAACGAGATAGAAAAATAGTTTTAATTGCTGGTATAAGTGCAGGTTTTGCCTCTGTTTTTGGAACGCCACTTGCTGGTGGAATTTTTGCGTTAGAAGTTCTCGTATTAGGTAGAATACGATTAGATGCAATTATTCCGAGTTTTATGGCGGCAGTTTTTGCAGATTATTTTTGTAGGTTTTGGAATATTTCTCACACACAATACCATATTGATTCGGTTGCAAAAATGACCCCCATAAATCTATTATGGTCTTTATTAGCCGGTATTATTTTTGGTTTGGTAGCCATGCTTTTTTCTAAATCAACTCATTTTTGGAGTCATCTGTTTAAGAAAAATATTAAATATCCTCCGTTACGTCCTGTAATTGGCGGGGTAGTTTTGGCAATTGCTATTTACCTTATGGGCACTACAAAATATATTGGACTTGGCATACCCACCATTGTTGATGCTTTTAATGTAAATCTTAATTCTTACGATTTTTTACTGAAAGTTTTATTTACATCGTTTACCCTTGGAGCAGGTTTTAAAGGGGGAGAGGTAACCCCTTTGTTTTATATTGGAGCGACTTTAGGAAATGTGCTAATTTGGTTTATTCCATTACCTATGGGTTTACTTGCCGGCATGGGGTTTGTGGCTGTTTTTGCAGGAGCAACAAATACTCCAATTGCTTGTACAATTATGGGGATAGAGCTTTTTGGTATAGAATCAGGTGTTTTTATTGCATTGGCTTGTTCTACAGCTTATTTGTTTTCTGGACATTCTGGAGTTTATTCGTCTCAAATTATTGGTAGCCCAAAGCATAAACGATTTATACGTGAAAAAGGATTGCATTTATCTGAAATTAAAAAGAAAAGAAGCCGAAAATGAAAGATTTTATAACCATACGAATTTATTTTGAATACGGGCAAAAAATAAAAACCCATTCATTTTGGAAAAAATTATATGCTTCTGATTTTTCAACAGAATTAATGAAGAGGGCAAAAGCATTTGGGCTACATCAAGTTTTACACTTGAATGTAAACAAGGGGTATTTAGATAATCAAAAAATTAATTGGGGAGTAAATGAAATTCGTCATTTTAAACACCCACATCTTATAGAAATTATAGATACTGAATTAAAAATAAATCAATTTCTTCAACAAGAACAAAGTATTTTAGCCGAAACCAATGTTATACTGGTTAAAAATGAAGTTTTGATTAAATAATTTTGTTTCGTAAACTTAGTTATTTACAAAGGGTTTAATTCACAATAATATGTTTAATATCCAGTCTTCTTTTTTTAGTTTCTACAGGATATTTTTTTACTTTTCCTACTCGTAAAAGCATTTGAATTTCTTCGGTAATACCTAAAGAAGATTTTAGCAAATCATAGTATTTTTGTTCTTCTAATACTTGGCTCATAGGCTGCACAGCAATTTTATTATGTATACATGCTAGCCAAACCTCTTCGAGATTCATTCCTGTTTTTACTAAGTCGATGTTCGATGACGATTTTGAGGTGATTAATATATACCCTGCACAAGAATTTAGTTGTTTTTTAGCTCCTTTAACAGAGCCTTTTATAAATACTTTTTTTGTAACCGATTTTTTATTCATAAATAAATTGAAAAAAAAGTGTTTTACTCCGGTTACTCCTAATGCTTTAGGAGTCATTCCGTCTTTTCTTTGTTTTTCTTCTTTATAAGAAAATGTCATCCAATTTGCTAATTCTTTTAGTTTAGCGGTGTCTTGCATTTGTAACTGATATGCTTTTAAAGAATAGTCAATTATTTTAGTACCATCACTTGAGTTTCTTTTAAAATACAAAATGTTATCAGATGTGTTGGTTAAATGAGATACTACGGTATCATTAATAGCTTTTTTTAAGAAAGGTGTTCTTATGGTTAACCTTTTTTTAATTAATTCAATATTGTTATTTGATTTAACAATGTTGGGGGCTTTTTCAAAACCTATTATAACCGATTTTTCGTTGATTTTGATTTCTGATTTATAACCTAAGTCTGTTGCTGCAATTTCACAATTTTTAACAAAAGCCCCAATTGAAATCCATGTTTCCCGATTTTTAGGATCGACAGATGATAAAGTTCTTTCAGAATTAGGAAAAACCTCAATTTTATTTTCGCCTAATAAACGGATATTCCACATTTGAGCATTATGACTACTTGGTGCATACGAACCATACTCTATAATTTTATATA
The DNA here is from genome assembly GCF_041021355.1 of Tenacibaculum sp. UWU-22. Classification (NCBI taxonomy): domain Bacteria; kingdom Pseudomonadati; phylum Bacteroidota; class Flavobacteriia; order Flavobacteriales; family Flavobacteriaceae; genus Tenacibaculum; species Tenacibaculum sp. UWU-22. The sequence continues at coordinate 131,537 of NZ_JBFNGP010000005.1, forward strand.
AGTCGTTAGTGTTTTGTTGTGAAAAAGAGCTTATGCATTGAAATAATATCATTGTAAATAAAGTGTATTTTAATTGAATACTATTTGTAGTATAAGGGGTAGTGTTTTGCTTGCTTAAAGAATCGGTAAATTTATTTTTAAAGCTGTTTAAACTTTTTGTTTGTACTTTTTTTTGCATTTGTTGTATAATTTCGATAAATAAAATGCAAAATTACAAGAGAAAGTACTTTTAGTAACTGAACTAATGTTAATAAATTTGCCGCCTTATTCTACTTAAAGCTTGCGGTGTAACGCCAATGTATGAAGCCAAATATTTTAGTGGTATGTTTTTAATAAGATAAGGGTCTTGGTTTATTAATTGTTGGTATATTTCTTGTGCCGAATATTTTATAAGAGCCAATTCGCGTTTGCTTTTTTTGATTAACAGTTCTTCTAAAACCTCAATCATTAAAAAAGAAAAATCAGGGGTTTGTTTTAAAATGTCTTCAACGTTTTTTTTGTCGATATAAAAAACCTGTACTTTAGAAATAGCTTGAATGCTAAATTCTGATTTACAATTGTTTTTATATGAATTGTATGAATTAACAAAATCGCCTGAAATTCCAAAGTCAAATGTGTATTCTTTTTCATCAAAGGTATTTGAAACAAATCTTACAATGCCACTGCTGATATAATAGATATATTTCTCTATTTCACCTTCTTTTGTAAGAAATTCATTTTTTTTAAATGAGGTTTCTTCAAAATAGGTTTTTAATAGATTTTCAGATACTTGAATCATTTTACTTATCTATAAATATTGAATTTTTTGCCATTTCGTTGTTTTGTGAATTGAAATCTACTCTACCGAACTATTGAAAAGTAAAGATAATAAATTTGAATAATCAATACTTGTAATCGATTACGGATAGTTTTATGGGTAAAAAGTAGAACAATAGTGAAGTAGTTAGTAAGTAATATAGTGTTGACACGAGTTATTTTATCAATTTTATAAAATTTGGGTATAGGTTTCTGGTTTTTCCTTTGTTTGTTTTAATTGCAAAAATTATGGGTAAAATAATATTTATGATGTAAAGTCCTATCCATAAATAGAATAAAATTAAAGAGTATCTGTAATGCATAATTTTAAATAAAACAAATGTAGTTATAGAGATATAAGCCAAAATAGACCAAACTATTTGAAAGTTTAATAAATTGGTTCCAGTTTTTTTTAGTCCTATAATTTTATCTTTTTTGTTCATCCACATTATTAGAGGAATAATTATATTACCAATAGGAATTGCCAAAAAGGTTAGCACAGTTAGATGAAAAATTATCAGATAATTTTTATCATTTTGTTTTCCATAATTTAATATTTCTTCTGTATTTATGTGAAGAGCTTCACAAATCAAACTCATAGTTTTTCCGCGAGGTTCACTTTCGTTATTTTCGATTCGTTGAATTGTTCTTAAATTCACTTTTGCTAATTCGGCTAATTCTTCTTGAGATAGTCCTTTTTTCTTTCTAATTGCTCTAATTTTTTTTCCGATATCGTTCATAGTTGATTTGATTTTCCGTTTTTACAAAACTACTTTTGAAATCGTCTTTTTGATAACGGTTTCTTTACGACATTTTTACGACATTCTTGTCAATCTATTACAGCTGTTGAATTTTTAATTGTTATAATAATTTTGTGTTAAGTATGAAATTGTAATAAGTTTAAAGCTTTTGTTTCACTAGTGAATTACTTGTTTTTCCAGTATGGCTTTATAATTTTTCCTTCTTTATAGCTTAATGTTAAAAGAATAATGGCTGCAATAAGACAAAATATAGTTGCTTGTATTGAACCCTCTGGTCCAAATTGCCCACCTGTAAACCATTTAGCGCCTTCTATTTTAGAGGTTATCAATGTTTTTGAAATTGCATTTCCTGATACGCTTGCTCCAAAAATTGCAGATTGTGTAAAATTCCAAGCAAAGTGGATGGCAATTGGAAACCATAAATTTCTTGAATATATATAAGCTGCTCCCAGTAATAACCCTGCTTGAATTGCAAGACCAATACCCGTAATTAATGAACTATTTGGATTGGCAAGATGTAACATTCCAAAAATAAGAGATGAAATTATTAAAGCGATATAACTTCCTAATTTTTCTTCTAAAATTCTAAATATTATGCCTCTGAATAAAGTTTCTTCAAAAATTGCAGAGGTAAATGCCATTGATAAAGGAGGGATGATAAATAAAATAGGATTTATAGTTACGACAGAGTATCCGCCTTTTAGATATATTACCAAAATTGTTAATGATTGTAAAACTACTCCTAAACCAATTCCGATAGTTAAGTTTTTGGTGATACCTTTTTTTGAAAATTCTGTAATTTTTCTTTTCTCGTAAAATTTATAGAGATAAGAGTAAGAAACTATAGTAAGTACAGCAACAAATAACCCTTCAATTAGATTTTTAAAATCTTTATTAATACTTGTTGCGTTTAGTATTTGTTGAATTAAAGTTTGCCCAACTCCAACAATTCCTCCGCAAACAATAAGTCCAATTATTATTTTTGTAGAAGAATGATTAAGAATTTTTTGTCCAATGGTTTTTTTGTTCATTTTTTCAATTTTATTAATATGCTTTTACTAATTGTTAATTAAAGAGCTAAACTTCTTTTTTGATTTGTAAATATATTGGGTAAGTTATCATTATTTATTCAAATTTTTAAAATTTGAATATTAAAATAAAACAATGTTTACTTCAATACTTAATTAGTATTGAATAATACCAAGTGTTAGTTACAAACTAAGCCATTAAAATAGCTATTATCTTAAGATGCTTGTAACTAATTCAGAGCATTTTTTTGAGACAAATATTGTCTGTTATTTTTTACCTATGCTACAAATTTAATTTATGACTTATTTTTTTAAGTGGGTTAAACCACCTTTTTACCATAAGGAAAAACACCCTTTTAAAATCAAAAACGCATGATTTTATTGTGGTTAATAGCTTAAAAGTTATGCTTAATAAGGTTAATTTACAAATAAAGAGTAATTTAAAAATTTACTAGAATTTTCAGAAGCGAGCTAGAACAAATCGTTGGTAAATTTGTCTTGGTGTGTTAAAAATAGTTTTTTTTAATAAAAAAGCATATTTTTAAATTTTCACCCCTATTAATGATAATTTTTTTTATCTTTTATGGCAATATTGAAAGTGTAGTAGTGAATTGTCTGAATAAAGGTTAAAAAGTTAACATAAAATTAAGGTTAAATGATTTGCTAGAAATAAAAATGTTAAATTTGCGGTATACTGTAAAAAAAAATAAGTAGCTAAAACTTTTAGCCCTTTTGTTTTTGTATAGAGTAAAAAAAAGCTATGAAAAGAAAGTTTCCTTTTTTCTTTACTTTAATTATATTGTTTATTTGCCAATCTATTTTAGCTTTAGTTAAAGAAGTTTCTATAGAAAAAGCAACTAAATCTATTGTTGATAAAGTTTCAATTAGCGCGTCTTCTGAAATTTCTTGGGAGACCATAAAGTTTCAGTACCCTACATCTTCAAGTATTTTAGAAGATCGAGATAAAGCACTAGCTTGTTTTGAGAAAATTGAAAAACAAGAATCTTGGGTAGATAATTTTTCTAATGAAGATATTAAAGAGTTACCTGTAGGTGTAAAACATACTCGTGAAAATATACAGTATGCTATTGGTGTTACACAAGCAACTTTTTATAAAGATTATACTGAACTTACTGTTTTTGCTAGAGTTCGCTTGCCTCAAACAAATGAAAATGGATATCCTGTAGAGCTTTTTTTTGGAGCAAATAATGTAAAATTGTCTTATCAAGGAGGTATTATAGGAGATGCTAACCTAGTGTTATTAGGCGATATGCACATTCCTTTCAATGCAGGTAAATGGATGTTAACTCTAAAAGGAGGTTTTGATTATAGAACAGGAGTTGCCCAAAACAAAACCTATGTAACAATTAATTGTAGTGGAGTAAAAGAATTGAGTATAGAAGGCGAAGTTGAGTTTTCGAGAGAGTTAATAGTACCACTAGAGTCTAATGGAGAAGTAAATGAAACAAAATTACAAGTTCCATATAAGGTACAAACAGAAAATGGTATACAAACCATTCAAGTACCCTATCGAGTAAAAGGAGCTTTTAAAGCAATTGCTTCTGATTGGAATGATCTTTTGGTAGAAATTAGTTTGCAACCCTTTGTGTTAGCAAAAAAAAGAAATCAAAAAAATTATGATGGAAATTTTCAATTTTATTTAAACGAAGCAGTATTAGATTTTAGTGATTTAAGAAACTCTCCAAATGTTGTATTTCCTGAATATTATCATAAAAATGGGCTGCTAATACCCACGGAAAATACATGGCGAGGTGTGTATGTAAATACGTTAGATGTAAAACTACCCAAAGAATTTAAAACTTCAAAAACAATTTCAGAAGGAAATAAAAGAGTTGCTTTTGGCGCACATCACTTATTAATAGATGGGCATGGAGTTTCAGGCTCTTTTTATGCAGAAAATATTTTTGCCTTAGATGAAGGTAGAACCAATAAAGAAAAGGCATGGGCTTATTCTTTAGATAAAATAGAAGTTTCATTCGCAGCTAATAAGTTAATCGGAGCATCTTTTGATGGACGTATTCAATTACCTGTATCAAAATCAGAAGAAAAAGACAAAATGCTGGGATTAAAATATACGGGCATTATTTCAGAAGAAGAGTATTTGTTAAATGTTAAGAACGACTCGATTGTTAATTTTGATTTATGGAAAGCAAAAGGAGAATTATCACCTAATAGTGCTATTGAATTAAAAGTAAAACAAGGAGAATTTAGACCCAAAGCAATATTACATGGGCGATTAGCTATTCGTACCAATCAAGTAAAAAGTATGGAAAAAGAGGGGGAGGTTTTAGTAGACAGCTTAGGTAATGAAAAATTAATTGAGTTTAAAGGAATTGTTTTTCAGAATTTAGTATTGCAAACCGAAACACCCGTATTTTCTGTCGATTATATGGGGTATCAAGATAAGGTAGCTTTAGCAGGTTTTCCTGCCTCGATAGAAAACATAGGTGTTACAGCCAATAAAACGAATGCCAATTTATATTTCGATTTAGGAATAAACCTAATGGGAGAAAGTAATGGTTTTGCGGCCAAAACAAATTTAGCCATTATAGGAGCCTTTAAAGAAGAAAACTACAAACAAAAGTGGGCGTTTCAACAAGTTAATCTTGATGCGATTACTTTAAATGCAGATATGGGTGGTTTTACTATGAAAGGAAACTTAAACTTAATGAACAATAATCCTGAGTATGGTAATGGTTTTGTAGCTAATTTAGAAGCTGAATTTAAATCAGGAAAAGGAATTAAGGTAGGCGCAAAAGGAATTTTTGGCAGAACTACTTTTCGATATTGGCAGTTTGAAGCAATGGTTGACAATTTACCACCAGGTCTAGGTACTGGAACTTTAAATTTAGAAGGGTTTGCTGGTGGGGCTTCTTATCGAATGAAACGAACTGATTTTACATCTTCTTTCTCTCCTTCGGGTATAGGATATGTACCAGATAAAAAAGTAGGTTTAGGGGTAAAAGCCATGGTAATGTTCAATGCTGTCAAAAAAGAAGTTATAAAAGGTGGGGCTGGTTTTGAGATTATTTTTAATAGCAATGGAGGAGTTGACTTTTTAGGTTTTTATGGACAAGCAACATTAATGGGGGTTACGATACCTGGAATGGAAAAAGTAAGTGAACTTATGACTAAGCTTAAAGAGAATACTGTGGCACGAAAAAAATTTTTAGGAGTTACCGAAGAAAATATAGATAATTCTTGGGTGGGGAGAAATCTGTTAAATAAAGCCTCTAAAGATTTTCCTCAAACTCCTGCCGAAGAAATGGCTATCAGTAGTAGAGTAGCCATTACTTACGATTTTCAAAACGATGTTCTTCATGGTGAATTAGACACTTTTGTAAATGTTGTTGGTGGTGTTGTTAAAGGAAGAGGAGCCCAAGGTAGAGCAGGTTGGGCGGTATTACATTTTTCACCTAATCAATGGTATATATATGTAGGCACACCTCAAGATCGCTTAGGTTTACGTATAGGGGTAGGGTCTATTAGTGTAAAATCTGGAGGATATTTTATGACGGGTTCTCAATTACCAAGTTCGCCACCACCACCACCTATTGTTGCTGAAATTTTAGGGGTAGATGCCAATAAATTAAATTATATGCGCAATGAAAATGCTTTGAGTAATGGGGGTGGGTTTGCTTTTGGATCAGACATGTCAATAGATACAGGAGATTTACGCTTTTTAATTTTCTATGCCCGTTTTCAAGCAGGGGCAGGGTTTGATATTATGCTTAAAAATTATGGTAAAGCCCAATGTTCAAACACAGGAGATAAAGTAGGAATTAATGGGTGGTATGCTAACGGACAAGGCTATGTATACTTACAAGGAGAGTTAGGTATCCATGTAAAACTGTTTTTTGTCAATAAAAAAATCCCGATTATAAAAGCAGGAACCGCAGTTTTATTACAAATAAAAGCACCAAATCCAGTGTGGATGAGAGGCTATGTAGGCGGTCATTTTAGTGTGTTAGGAGGGTTGGTAAAAGGAAAATTTAGATTTAAATTAACTATAGGAAAAGAATGTGTTTTTGAAGACGCATCACCATTAGGGGGGCTAAAAATTATTACAGATTTAACACCTGATGATGGAGGAAAAGATACAGACGTTTTTACCATACCCCAAGCAACCTTTAGTATGAAAGTAGGAGAGCCTATTGTAATACCTGAAGACAGTGGAGATAAAACATATAAAATAATTCTTGAAAAATTTAAAATTTTACATAAAGGTAAAGAGATACCAGGCGTAATAGAATGGTCTAATTATAAAGACAGAGCAAATTTTGTTTCAACCGATATTTTACCTCCTAATGAAGAAGTAACAGTTGAGCTAGAAGTAAGTTTTAAAGAAAAAGTAAATGGTGTTTTTAAAACCATTATTATTGATGGTGTAAAGGCAATAGAAAAAGAAAAAAGAACTTTTACAACAGGTGGAGCTCCTACCGTAATTCCCTTACATAATATAACTTATGCTTATCCAGTATTAAATCAAAAATACTTTTTAGAAAAAGAATATAATAAAGGTTATATTCAATTAAAAAGAGGACAAGATTATTTATTTGATAACACGCAGTGGAAAAGTTATTTAACCTATTCACAAGAAGGAAAACCGTCGTCAAAACATAGTTTTAGTTATAATACGGCAAAAAATACACTTATTTACGATTTGCCAGATATAGCGCAATCATCTAAATATCATATAAGTATTGTTAGTGAACCTAGAAAATCGAGTAATACCTCTAATTATTCAGAAGGTAATTATCAAAATGTAGACTTAAAAAATAATGATAAAAATAATAGTGTAGAAATTAGAGAAAACAAAGCAGAAAACCTGTCAAAAGAAGAGGTAATTGAACGTTTGGCTTATGAGTTTAGTACCTCTAAGTATAAAACATTTAAACAAAAAATTAGTTCAATTAATACGACTGATTATAACTGGGGAAAAATTTATTCAGATGTTATTTATTTGAGCGCTAGAATAGCCAATCATGAACCTTTTGATGTTGTTGAATTAATAGGTAATCAGTATACTCATAATCAATCATTAGTAACCGCCGAAGCCTCTTTAGAAGACGATTATTTTACCAAGGATATAAACCCACCGCTATATGCTAAATACCCGTTAGGAGGTTATCACATAAAAAATCGTGATGAAAATGTGTTAGGCATCCCGCCTAAATATGCTATTCCGTTATTAAATACTTATGTAACCAATGCTGAATATGGAGTAAATGAAACCATGTTACAAACCACTTTTCCATATCGATATAATTTAGGGTATGTATATAAATTTGATTGGATAGATATACAATCGCAAATTGTAAATGATTATGCTAATCGAGTTATTTCAAATAATAACCCTGTGTTGGCATTTTTAGATAAAAATTATCTATTTATGAGGTATGGGTATTACAAAACAACACTATTTTACACTTTGCCTGGAAACATAAAAAAAAGTAGTGTACAATATAAATTTAAAAACCCTAATAAATTTAGGTAGTAATAAATAAGTTAATTTATAAACTAAATATTTTTTTAAACTAAAACAATGAAAACAATGAAAACAATGAAAACAACTATTATTTTATTTTTAGCGGTATGTATTAACGTATCTTTTTTATCATGTACTAGTAATAGTAGTGATGATGAAACTTTAGAAAATCCTTTAATTGGCAAATGGCAGATTTATAAGTACTCAGAAGGAGAAGAACCAGTAACAAATGAATGTGAAATGAAATCAGTAATAGAATTTACAAGTGATAATATTTTTAAAAATGATAATTATGTGCATGTAAGTGACGACTGTATCTTATCAAAAAAACAAGGTACTTGGGTAGATAAAGGAAATAATGTATTAGAAATTGTAATTGAAGGAAAAGCAAGAGAAGGTAAGTATTATTTCGAAAATGGAAATCTAAAAATGGGTTCTTCTAGCCAAGAAGTTGAAATGTATACTATTTATAAAAGACTATAATTAAAAATTAGAGGGTAAGTTTACTAATTAGTAAACTTACCCTTTTCATATTTCAAAAAAAAACATGAAAAGGGTATTTGTTGCATTTAACTTATTATTAGTAACCCATTTTTTATTTGTTTCTAAGGCTTTTGCCCAAGTAAATGAGGCAGAAAAAGAACCAAGTGTTCAATTATTAGCTAGAGTTCAAAAAGATAGAGTTTTGTTACGTTGGGCAACAAATACAGCTATCGCTTGGAAAAAAACAAATACAAATGGTTTTATACTAGAAAAATATGTTTTTTCAAGAGATGGGGTTCGATTAAATGAGCTTGAAAAAGTTTGGGAAAAACACATTCAAAAAGCGCCGTTAGAAACTTGGCAAGAAATAGTTAAAAAAGACAACAATGCCGCAATTATAGCACAAGCATTATTTGGTGAAAGTTTTTTTGTAGAAGGTAGTAATAATGGGCAGTTAGCTGATATTTACAATTTGGTAAACGAAAATGAACAACGTTTTTCATTCTCTTTATTAGCCGCAGATATGAGTTTTGAAGCAGCAAAAAAAGCAGGTTGGGGATACGAAGATATAGCGGTAAAAACTAACGAAAAATATGTGTACAAAATAAAACCAGCAGGTATAGATGGCACAAATAAAATTAATGAAATAAAAGGAACAGCTACTATAGTAAGTAGTAAAGATTACGAGCCCTTACCCGCTCCGTTAGACTTTCAAGCTATTTTTGGAGACAAAAATGTAATTCTAACTTGGAACTACCAAATGTTTAAAACTATTTATACATCTTATACCGTGGAACGTTCTATAGATGGAACCAATTTTATTACATTAAATAAAGAACCTTTAGTAAATCTAAACGATAAACCTGAAGCCCCCGCAAAACGTATGTTTTATATAGATTCTTTAGCAAATAACACAAAAACATATTATTATCGAGTTAATGGAGTTTCACCATTTGGAGAAAAAGGATTGTATTCAAAAACACTTTCAGGAGTAGGAAAACCAATACTACCCTATATGCCTAGAATTTTTGATGTACAATTAACAAAAAATGATAATGAGGCAATAATTACTTGGGATTTTCCTCAAAAAGGAGAACCTTTATTAGAAAAATTTCAACTGTTGATTGCTTCAAAAGATAATGGTCCTTACGTTGTTGCGGTAGATAACATATCACCCAATCAACGAAAATTAACCTACTCTAAATTACAAGTGTCTAATTATATTAAAATAAAGGCAATAGGTAAAGATTCAAAACAACAAAAAACATCTTTTTCAACACTAGTACAACCTTTAGAAAGAACTCCACCTGCAATTCCTACCGAGTTAGAAGGAAAAATAGATAGCTTAGGAGTGGTTCATCTTACTTGGAAGCAAAATACAGAACCTGATTTTTTAGGGTATCGCATATTCAGAGGTTTTTTAAAAGATGAAGAACCTTCGCAAATAACAGTGTCGCCAATACATCAAAATCTTTTTATCGACACCGTACAGGTAAAAAACTTAAACAGTAAAGTATATTATAGCCTTGTTGCTGTTGATAAACGATACAATCATTCTAAAAAATCTGAGGTGTTAGAGTTAGAAAAACCCGATGTAATACCGCCAACATCACCTGTGTTTTCAGGATATAAGATAAAAAATGGTAACGTTATACTTAATTGGATTCGCTCTTCAGAAGAAGAGGTAACCCATGTTTTATCTAGAAAAAACTTGACAAAACATAGTGAATGGAAAACTATTTTAATAACTAAAGATACCATAAAAAACTATAGTGATACTCAACTAGAAGCAAACAATAAATATCGTTATCAGATTAAAGCCATAGATAAAAATGGTTTGGTTTCAGCACCTTCTACACCTTTAACTATTAAACTGGTAGATTTATCACCAGTTAAATATATAAAAGGATTAGACTATACAGTAAATAGAGAAACCAACCAAATAGAACTTTTTTGGCGAGCAGATGAAAAACAGATTGTTGAGTATACTATTTATAAACAATTAAAAGATAAACAACCGAGTACTTGGCGTGTATTGCCCGCAACTATTAAAAGTATAATAGATAAAGAAGTGAGCCCTAACGAAACGTATATTTATTATATAAAAGCAGCATTAAAACAAGGCAGATATGCAAAAGTTGAAAAAATTGAAGTAAATTTTTAGAAAATGAAAAAGGTTGTTTTTTTATTGTTTTTTTTAATAACAAGCCAATTATTAGCGCAAAAATTTGAAATAGATATTTCCGTAAAAATGAATACTTGGTATAAAGATGGAAGATGTAATAATTATGCAAAAATAACCGTACAATATGAAGATAGTAGTTTAGGAACAGAAGAAATTTATTATACTAACTCAACATCTGTTAACAGAACAATAGATAGTATTGGATTAAAAGGAAGAATTAAAAAAATTAGTGCTACTATATCCGCAACAGATGCAAGAAATGAATTTTTGGGAACTTCATATTGCTGTGACTGTGATCATACAACAAGTATAAATGTAACCGAAGACAAGTTTATTTATAATGATTATGAGCGAGCTAGTATTCCAACTATAGAAAAAGAAAATGACGGTCAAGTTAGGGGTAAATTAGAAGTAAATTATGAAATTCGACCTATAGTTAATTTTACACAACCATTAGTTGATTTGATTGGTTTTGATGATTATGTAAATGTTAGTGTAGATTCTAATTCTTATGGCTTTAAAACTTCTATTTATAACTGGCAATATCAAGTAATAGCTACTGGAGTTCCCGATAAGAATAATTGGTTAGATATGCCTTCAAGTACAAATACACAAGGGAAGCCATCATTTTCTATAAAACCATCATCATTTTTAAGTATAAGTGATATAGGAAAGAAAATTTATCTTAGAGTAAATATATATAAAAAAAAATGTTTAGTATCATTATTTTCTACTTGGTTCGAAGATTGTTCCATAACTTCAGATGAAATTTTCTATAGATTAACAAAATCGGCTCCTCGCTTTGAAAATGTATTAATAAAAGATATAACCTGTTTTGAAGAAACGGATGGGAATGTAACATTCTTATTTGACAGAAACCCAAGTTCAAATGAAAAATTGAGCATTAGTGTTAAAAACCTTACAAAAGATACCGATTACAGTGTTTCTAATATAGAAAACAATATTCTAAATAAAGAGTATATTATAAATAATTTACCTCCAGGAGACTATGAAGCAGAAATAATAGGTGGAGGAATATTAGCTTATAATGGTGAATCGTGGAATACTTTTAGTGAGTCTGCTACTCATAAAATTAATTTTACTATACAAGAACCTAAACCAGTAGAATTTTCTGTTAATTCTACCAATGTTCGGTGTCATGGAGGAAGTGATGGAACAATAACTATAAAAGCTAGTGGAGGGCAAGATAGAAGAAAATACAAATATTTACTGAGAGAAGAAGGTGATATTAGTCCTGTATTAGAAAGTGATTGGGTAGAATTTCGAACAATAGGAGCTTATACAGAAGCGGGTTCCAATACAAAAAATGAAGCAACAGAAGTTATAACCGAAAAACCAGCAGGTAATTATACCATAAAAATTAAAGACGCTAATAATTGTGTTGCAGGAATTCTTGTAAGAGATGAACACGGAAATATTGTGGGTTTAGGAGAAGAAAAAGAAGAAACCATTAAAATAACACAACCCCAAAAGCCTGTGACCATAAATTTTGTATATGAAAAACAACCCACAGCATTTGGCTTTTCTGACGGAAAAATACGTGCACAAATAACGGGGGGTACGCCATTACCTAATGGAAAATATAATTTTACTTGGAGACACGAAAATGGCACGGTTTGGACAACATTTTCTGATATTGTAGATACTGAAGGTTGGTTTTTAACACTAGAAAATGCCATTTCAGGAACTTATACCTTAACGGTAACAGACGCTAATTATAATAATACTACAAATAACGAAGGCTGTACAATAAATAATACTAGTTACACTTTAAAAGAACCTTCAAAATTAACATTGTCTATTAACGAAACTAACCCAATATCATGTAATAGCAGTAATGCTTTAGCAAATCTGTCAAGTGATGGAGAGCTTACAGCTATAGCTAATGGCGGTGTTCCTTTTACCCCTTTATTAGAGGGTAAATACCATTATAAATATACGTGGAAAAAGAAAGATGCATCAGGGGTTTATCAAATTATACCTGGTGAAACGGGTAATGTATTAGAACATCAAACAGCAGGAGAATATGCTGTAAATATTAAAGATGCTAACGGAATTGTATTAGGAAATTATACAAATAATACTTTAACAACTCCTACAGACGTTACATACATTCTTAAAGAACCAGAATTATTACAAATACACTACACCAAAAAAGATGTATTTTGTTACCAAGGTACTGATGGAGCCATTAATACAACAATAACAGGAGGTACAGGTAACTATACTATTTCTTGGAATACGGGTGAAACTACAAAAGACATTTCTAATTTAGTTGCGGGTACTTACACTATTGAAGTTACAGACGAACGAGGTTGCCAAGCTCAACAGACAATTACCATTGAAGAACCTCAAAATCCCATTAAAATAAGCTACAATTTTTTTACGCCCACTTTTGCAGGAGCAACAAACGGATGGATTCAAGCTACAGTTACAGGAGGTACTCCTTTAAATAACGGTGCTTATACCTATGTTTGGACAGATGTTAACGGTAATAACCTAAATACTCAAGTAACATCACAAGTCAATACGAATTCATGTATACTTAAGTTACATAACATCGGAGAGGGCACTTATAAATTAACTATTCAAGATAAAAATTATCCTTTAGCTACCGACGAAGTAAATTGTACTATAGTTAAAAGTAAATATGTTATTGAAGACCCAGAACCATTACAAGCTGCTGTTAAATTAGTAAAACCCATTTCTTGTAACAATGGTAATTTATACGAAGATCCTTCTTCAGATGGAATTTTACAAGTAGTAGCAGAGGGAGGTGTAAAATTACAGCCTAATCAAAACAATGGGTTACCATATTATTATACTTGGAAAAAAGAAACTAGCCCTGGAGTTTGGACAATATTGACTAATCAAACATCTAATATAGCAAAGGGGTTAGACGCAGGAAATTATGCCGTTAATATAAAAGATGCTAATGGTATTGTTTTAGGGGTTTATCAAAACAACATATTGGTAACACCGACCGATATAATTTATAATTTTGAAGAACCTCCGTTGTTACAATTATCTTTTAAAAAACAAGATGTGTATTGTTATAATGGAGGTGATGGTTGGGCAAAAGCTGTTATAACAGGCGGTGTGCCACCTTATACCATTGAGTGGCAAGACGGAAGTGATGTTGCTCAAATTAATAATTTAGTAAAAGGAGAATATACCGTCTTAGTTACTGATACTCGCGGCTGTCAGGTAGCAGGAAGCATATTAATAAATCAACCAGAACCTCCAATAAGTATAAACTTTACAGCATTTGCAACGCCAACCAAAGGTGAAGCATCTGATGGTTGGATAGAAGCTGAAATTCAAGGAGGAACATCATTTTTAGATGGTAGTTACCATTATTATTGGCAAGATGAAGAAGGAAATATCTTAAATACAAAAACCATTACAAGTACAGTAAACGGTATATATAAAATACGATTAAACACCATTTCTAAAGGAACCTATTACCTGACTGTTGAAGATGCTAATTATACTACTGCTACAACCAAAGAAGGCTGTTCTTATATAGAAGAAGAGTTTATTTTATACGATCCAATAGAAGCAACTATTTCTGTAGAAAACCCAATTTCTTGTAACCAAAATAATGAGTTTAACAATCCCTATGCAGACGGAAGCTTAAAAGCAACTGTAACAGGAGGGCTACCTTTTAATGAAGAACAACATTATAAATATACTTGGAAGAAAAAAAATAATATTGGGGTATATGAAAGCATAAACCAAAATAGTTCTATAGCAACTAATTTATCAGTGGGTGAATATGCTTTAAATGTTGAAGACAGCCGAGGTGTTGTTATTGGGGTATATGACGGTTTACAATTAATTAATCCAACAGATGTTTTATATACTTTAGAAGAGCCCGAATTAATTACGTTGTCATTATCGGCTACCGAAGTTTCTTGTGATGCAGGAAACGATGCTACGGCAACAGTAGTTATTTCAGGAGGAATACCACCTTATACCGTAAAATGGTCTAATGGTGCAACTACAACTACCGCAAAAAATTTAATAGCAGGTAATCATGTAGTATTTGTTACTGACGCCAGAGGGTGTGAAGCTACAGGAAATATTACTATTGAACAACCTGGAGGATTACATATTGAAGTAAACAAAAAAAATCCAACCTGTTATGAAGGTAATGATGGGGCTATTTCATTAGAAATTACAGGTGGATCACCACCATATACCTATACTTGGGATACTGGTGAACAAACAACAAGTTTAACAGGTTTAAGTAAAGGAGTTTACACTTTTTCATTAATCGATTCAAAAGGATGTAAAACTTTTAAAGAAGTACGATTAGAAAATCCAGAACAATTGAAAGTTGATTTAGGAGAAAATAAGATTTTATGTAAAGATCAAATATA
Source organism: Tenacibaculum sp. UWU-22 (assembly GCF_041021355.1). Classification (NCBI taxonomy): domain Bacteria; kingdom Pseudomonadati; phylum Bacteroidota; class Flavobacteriia; order Flavobacteriales; family Flavobacteriaceae; genus Tenacibaculum; species Tenacibaculum sp. UWU-22. Next base: position 146,704 of record NZ_JBFNGP010000005.1, read on the forward strand.
TGTTTTAGATGCAAGCATAGGCGATTCTAATGCTACATATCAATGGACTTCAGATAAAGGTTTTAGTTCTAATAAGGCAACAATTACGGTAACAGAAGAAGGTGTTTATACCGTTACCGCTACATCATCGTTAGGTTGTGTGGCAACAGATACCGTAACAGTTACTTATTCTGATAATGAAATAGCAGCAGAATTTTTAATGTCATCTCAAGCTTATGTTAATGAAGATGTTGTGGTGTTTCATACCAGTAATCCAACTCCAGAATCTTTTGAATGGCTTTTACCTAAAGAAGCAAATATAACAGAAGAAGAGGCAAATACTATCGTGTTAAATTTCTCTAAACCAGGAACCTATCAAGTTGGTCTACTATCTCATGTAGGAGCATGTGTTAAAGCGTTGTATAAAAATATAGTTATTGAAGAAGAAAGTGATTTGCCAAATCTAGGCGATACAAATACGCCATTTATTGAAGCATTTACGATTTCTCCAAACCCGAATGATGGAGCTTTTACAATTGGTATAGATTTAGTTGAAACGAGCCCTATTTCGTTGCGCATTTTTAATTCGCAGGGAGCGTTTATAACCAAACATAAACCTATAGAAACCTTAGAAAAATATACAATTCCACTTGCCATGCATTTAGCATCAGGAATGTATATTGTAGTTTTAGAAACGGCAAAACAAACACAGATAAAACGTATGATTGTAAATTAGTGGTAAAATGAAAAAGTTTTATATAATTTTATCTTTGTTTATTGTACTTACTTCTTGCTATAAAGAAACTCCTGTTTTTATAAAGGCGGCTTTTGAAATATCCTTTGTAAATGATGATATTTCTGTACCTGTTCAGGTAAGTATTCGAAATAAAACAGAAGGAGCTGATACTTATCAATGGACATTTGAAGGGGCAACCATTACTTCATCAAATGATAAAAACCCAGGAAGTGTTACCTATGAAAAGGCAGGAACTTATACCATTGTTTTAAAAGCTTCAAATATTGATGGACAAGAAGAAATAATTAAAAAAGAAATAAGTGTGGTGGAAGGTATTGATATTCAATTTTCAACCGAAATTATAGAAAGTAATTACCCCCCAGTTGAAGTAAACTTAACAAATACCACAGTTGGAGACAATTTAACTTATCAATGGACATTTGAAGGAGGAAATCCTTCGAGTTCTACAGATAAAAATCCAGCAAACATAATATTCCAAAATCCAGGTGAATATAGTATAAAATTAGCGGTGTCTAACGGGTTTGAAACCATAACTAAAGAAGAAAAAATTACCGTATTACCAGATATAGCTATAGGTTTTGATTGGGAAGTCGATTTTTTTGATGATGATTATCAAGCTCCCGTAACAATTACCTTACAAAACACAACAACCAATGCAATACGCTATCAATGGATGTTTGAAGGTGGAGCGCATAGTAGTATGGAAGAAAACCCAAGAGTTACTTTTCAAAACGCAGGAACTTATACCATTCAATTAATAGCCTCTAACGGTAAAAAAGAAAAAACAATAAGCAAAACTATTCGGGTAAAACCCAATACAAATTTAAGAACATTTTCGAACGTTAAACTAGGAATTAATTCGGCACATAACACCAATGCTATAGGAGCATTTTTTTCAACAGAATTACGAAAAACAATCACAGCTAACGAAGTAACTCAAGAAAATGGGTCTAAGATAGATATTGTTTTTCTGGGGCTTAGTAATGATTTTACGTTTAATAAATTTGTATCACCAATTCAGGCAGGCACTAATGGTTTTACAACTATACCCAATGCAACCGATACTAAATTTATTAATTCACAAGAAAACAGTAGTAGTGGGGGTAGTCTTAGCGTAGCTCAATTTGATGCTATGAATAACGATACTTCGTTACAGGCTATAATAATTACAGAAACACCTAATGGATTGTTGCATTTTAATAATACGATGAAGCCTAGAATTGTACTTTTTCAAACAGCAGATGGCAGAAAAGGAGCTATAAAAATAACAGCGTTTGTAGATAACGGTAGTAATTCATACATCTTGTGCGATATTAAAGTGCAGAAAGAGTAGTTTAGTAAGCAGTGGCAGTAAATAATAATTTTAATAGAAAATTACGTGTATAACGAGTTAAAGGCATATAAGAAAGCATTTGAGTTGGCAATGAAAATATTTGAGGTAACAAAAGTGTTTCCCAAAGAAGAAAGATATTCGTTGACTGACCAAATACGAAGAAGTTCACGTTCGGTATGTGCTAATCTGGCAGAAGGATATAGAAAAAGAATCTATACAAAACATTTTATAGCAAAATTGTCTGATGCCGATATGGAAAATAGTGAAACACAGGTTTGGTTAGAATTTTCGTTAGCTTGTAATTATATTTCAGAAGAGATAAAAAAAGAATTATACAAAGAATCACTTGAAGTAGGAAAGCTGTTAGGCTATATGATTCAATATCCTCAAAAATTTAAATAGTGGTGAAAAAGTTTATACAGTATATAGTAAGCAGGATGCAGGATACAGTAGAACAGTATGCTGGGAAGCAGTATGCAAGATACAGTACACAGCAATTTACAAATCAACAACTGCCAACGACCAACTGTCAACTGAAAAGCTGTCTACTGCTAACGGTCTACTGTCTACTGTTCATCCAACTAACTTACGCTCAACGCTATCCCGTACAGGTAACGCAAAGTATTATTCCGCCATATTCGACAAAACTAAGCGATTATGCAACGGCAAGTGATGTTAAATTACGATTAAATTTACTATTAACCGATGTAGTAGTTAGTAATAAACAAGTACAATTAAAACTACACATTAAAGGCAATGGATTAAATATACATTCTACAGATTTTGTATCAGGCGCTTCACCTATATTTTTAAACGGAGGCGTATTACAGCAATTTACCAATATAGACCTAGCCACTTATTTTCAACCCAACAATTTAACAGGAATTACGCCGCAGGAATATAATAAACCCTTACCCGAAGGAATGTATACTTTTTGTTGGGAAGTGTACGATGTATTTACCCATCAGCAGTTAAATCATCCTACAGCGGGTTGTTCAAGTGTTTACCTACTTTTAAACGATCCTCCTTTTTTAAATTTACCTTATAAAGGCGACCAAATAGTAGCGCAAGACCCTATGAATATTATTTTTCAATGGACGCCAAGACACACCAATGCCACCAACGTATCGTATGAGTTTGAATTACGAGAGTTGTGGGATAATCAAATAGACCCACAAGCCGCTTTTTTAGCCTCCCCTAATTATTATACAGAAACCACACATACCACCACACTATTGTATAATATAGGTAAACCTACCTTATTACCTAACAGAAGATATGGTTGGCGAGTAAGAGCTAGGTCGACTACAGGTGTTAGCGAAAATGCTATTTTTAAAAATGATGGTTATAGTGAAATTTACTACTTTACCTATACCAACGCTTGTTACCCGCCTACTTTTGCCTTATCAGAAATAGTAGGTAAAGACCGCGTAAAAATTACATGGCAAGGGCATACTGACCATAAAAAATACCATGTACAATACAAAAGAGCCGATATACCTGATGCCGAATGGTTTGAAGTATATACCTATAATACCCAAGTACAACTTAGTAATTTAAGAGCCGGTAAAACCTATGATTTTCGTGTAGGGGGTACTTGTAATGAACTAACCGATTTTAACCAAAGTTATTCTTATAGTCATACCAGTCAATTTACCATGCCTGCTAAAAACGAAATAGCAAGTAGTTATAATTGTGGTATTATACCAGAGATACAAATTCACAATAATAAACCTATAAAAAACATAGGAGTTAACGAAACCTTTACAGCGGGTGATTTTCCGGTAACGGTAAAACAAATACAAGGGGGCAACGGAAGATTTACAGGAGTAGGCTACATTATAGTACCTTATTTGGGGGATACTAAAATAGCGGTAAGGTTTACTAATATAAGTATTAATACCGATTATCAATTGATAGACGGTGTTATACAAACAACCTACGACCCAACTTGGGGTGATGTGGAAGACACCAATGATTGGGTGCAAGGAGGAATAGGAAATGCAGAATCAACTAAGGTAGATTTTACTGTTTCAGATGTGCAAATAGACCCCAACGGCGACATCCTAGTTATAGGAAAAGATGGAGAGGTGGTAGAATTACCAGGAGGAGAAGATACCGTAATTACCGATAGCAACGGACAAGTTTGGACGGTTGATGAACAAGGAAATGTAGGTGACCAAGCATTACAAGCAGAAGGAGGTGCTAGTACACCTGACAACACCAATGGCGTTAATACTAATGGGCAAGCTACTACCATATCGGCAAAAGGAGTGGTCGTTACCTTTACAAAAGCATCCGATAGTAAATATGGGTTTGATAGTTATCAAAGCAACTATAGTGCTACCAAAGAATTATATAAAAAATTAGGAAACGATTATTATATACCCTACAAAGCGGTTGCAAAGAATGATACAGAAACTATTGTAGCTAATTTGTCTATTACAGATAGTAGTATAAACCCACAAGATGTACTATTTAAAACAAAAGAAGGGGTAGCTATTGCAAAAATAGATAGTACCGCTACTTCGTATACCTTACAATTAAAAGGTGTTTTTGATGATGCCGAAATAGAAACCCAAGCTTTAGTAAAACAAGGAAGTCAATATGAGGTTGCAGGTGCTTTTATACAATACCAAGCAGCAGTAAAGAATGTAAAAGTAACCTTGGTTAATACGACCAATACAGATACAGAAGCTATAAAAAAAGAGTTACAAAACATTTATAAACAAGCCATGGTAAATTTTACCATTACGGAGATTAATGATTTTAAAGCCGATTTAGAAGCCTTAACTCCTAATGGTATTATAGAAAGTGGAGAGAGTGGATTTGCAGCACAATATACCGAACAACAACGTCAAATAAATAATGAGCTAAAGCAGCATCCACAATACCAGCAAGATGCTTACTATATAATCTTAACAGATAAAACACCTTCTTCTAGTAACGAAAAAGGATTGATGCCTTTAGGCAGGCAGTTTGGGTACATATACACCAACAACTGTACAACTGCTAACTGCATACCACTTACCTCAGCCCATGAGCTAGGTCACGGAGCTTTCCAGTTAAAGCATCCATTTTCTAAATATAGTTATCAATACCCTGAAAAAGCGACCAATTGGTTACTTGATTATAAAGAAGGCACAAAACTTCCTTTTGTACATTGGCAAGCCATACATAATCCTAAACTACGTATCGGTATTTTTGATAGTGATGGTGAGGGGGAATATACTTATTATAAGTTAGATTATGTGTGTGTTCCTATTGAATATCAAAATAGAAATTATACGTATTTCGATTTAGATGGAAATCCTATAATACTTGGTGAGGGGTATGCTCCAGCTGCATTTGTAGGGAGTTACACTCCAGCTGCTGAGGGAAGAATTTCGGTTGTTAGGGAAACCTCTAGTGGTGATTTATATTATCCAATAGCAGGAGAAAACAAAAAGTATTATTGGAAGTACAAAGATGGGGCTTGGCAGAAAGACAAGTATGGTAAAAAAATTAAGTTTGACAAATTTAGTGATGGAAATAGAACAAATGCTAGATTAGTTTCAGTAAATAAGACAAATAAAGTATTATTGAATGGACAAGAAACTGGAGAGGTCTTTGAAGAAGCGAGAAATTGCCCTATACGACCTAAAAGTTCAAGTAGTAGTGAAGAAAATATTCGATGTGTTCAAATGAACCACACAAAATCGGTAAATGCCGAAATTATCGCTACAGTAAAGTCTGGTCTTTCAACAGCGTTGAATAATATTGATGTTGCTAAAACCCAAAAAGAACGCTCTCTAGGTTCTTTTAGCCATATATTTCAAATTAATAACGGAGCATCTGTTTCATTGAGCAACAGTGAAAAAGAATGGGATGTACTTGAGGATAAATTACATTTATTAAGTTACCATAAACCAAATACATATTTTGTAGTTGGTTTACTCAGAACTGAAAACAATAATCTTTATACGAGTAGCCAACTACGTGAGATTGCTACACAAGCTATAGACCAACAATCAAATGGTAAAAATATTGTTTTGGTATTGATTAATGGTTCTGTGTTTGAATCATTATTTGGAGAAACCACTACAGTATGTTCTGAAATGGGATTTGCACAGAGTAGTACGGATATTGTAGATGAAAATTTAGTAACAAATACAGGTGGTAATCTTGCGGACCTGCTAAGTATTTATGCTTCTATTGAAAAACCATTAATCTTAAACAAATACTATCAGTATGCTGATGGTACTTTACAAAACTATTTATATCAATCAAATAAAAATATAAGGGGTTATTCATTTATAAACCATCTTTCTTTCTACCAATCCGTTGCATTTAAAGAATATCAACAAATGCGTTTTACTTGTAGTAATAATAAAAGCTTTTGTGAAACAGATTGTGACGATGCAGATTCAGGTTATAACTGTGATGAATGTGAACCTAATTATAATTCTTGTCTAGAAAAAGGTATTACGTATGTTTCTAGAGAATTAGAAAAAGAATATGCCCAAGGGGCATTGGCAAATACGTCATTTTGGTCAGAAATTGATATTAACAAAATAGCTCGATTTAGAGAAATATATATGGATTACGATGGCTCACAGGGTAATTCAGATAGTGCCACAAGTATAAATGCTCAAAAGAATTACACCTTTATGCTTTGGCAACAAACAGCTAACACTTGGACTTGGTGGAGAAGTTTGAAAATTGCCTCAGGATTGGGTTCAGAATTGGTAGACGATGTCCATTTTTACGATTTCGACAAAATGGCAGTAGTAGATAACCTAGTATTAGGAACTGTGGATGTGGCAGGTCTGATACCAGGTTTAGATACCTTTGCTGACCCTATTGGTGCTATTTACGCAGGAATAAGAGGAGATTATCAAAATGCTACAATATATGCGGCATCATTTGCTATACCATTTGCAGGTGCTGCATATATAAAAGGAGGAAAAGGGGCAACTAAACATATAGACGAAATGTATGGTATAGTTGCTCGACAAGCCAACAATGCTGATGGTTTTATACTTGAATCAAAACGATTATCCGAAATAACTGCAAACGAGTTTCATGTGTCGTCTGTTTTGCATAGTGGCGATAAAAAATTGATAGACAAAGCCCTTATTGATTCTAAACAATATATCGATGGCAATTTTGTACGAAGTCAGGTAGATGAATTGGCAGCAGTAGTAAACAAGTATGGAGAAGCGGCTGTTAGCACGGCGGGGGGTAAGATAATTAGACAAGCTACTCAGGCTGATTTAGACCTAATTACTTCAATTCGGATGAAGTATAATGCTGGGGCAGGACGAAATATTGCATTTTCAAAGGGTACTATTGGTAACGATGTGATAGACTTGGAATGTGTAAGTGGAGCTGTCACTCCTCAAAACGCTTTACAGAAAGGAAATTTCACACCGCCTCAAAATACTTTTTATGATGGAATATTAGGTTATGAGAATCATACAGAGCAAAAAATTGTAGAATATCTTCGAGCCAAATATTTAAACAATAAGAATGTTTCTGGAGCAATTGAAATAGTTTCAGAACGTCCCTATTGTGAAAATTGTATTGATATTGTTGACCAGTTCCAAGCAGAATTTAAAAACATCACCATCACTAGAGTTGAAGTAGTGAAATAAGATATTGAAAAAAGTCAGTTAAGAGGCTTTTCAATATCAAACAGAAATTTGTCATTTATGGATAATCTATAAAGAAATTCACTAAAGCTGTTTGTGATTTTCACAAAATCAGTTTGATTTGTGCCTTCTCGGTAATAATAAATAGGGGGGTCATCTCCTTCATCTAATTTAAAAAAAGCGAATTGATAACCTTGACTCATCCAAAAAACAAAATCATTTTCAGTTAGTTTTCTGTCAAAATTATTTTCATCAAGTAGTTCATTTGACCATTCTTTTAAATTTGGTATTTCATTTAGAAAACAAGACTGACCTTTTAAAAAACCATTGGGAGTTCCATTTCCCATAAGTTTTAAATATTCAATATACGCTTGAGGTAGTTCTTTTTTACTTAGTGATTTTACACCATTAATCTCATTGTTGGTTGCAGGAACTAAATCTATTCCGTTTTGTCTAACGTTACTAGCAATATCAAAGATAGTCATACCACTAAATAGCTTTAAGTTTTACATTATTAATCATAGCATCGAGGGCGTAGAGAATATGTTCTTTATCTTGTTCAGAAAATTTTGCAATATCATTTAACCGCTTCATCATTGATGGGGCTTTAAGAAGTTCCCTATCTTCTGTTTCACCTAAGAGATAGCCTACAGTTGTTTCTAAAACATCAGCCAGTTTTTTAACCACGTCAATAGTGGGTTTTACTTCATCACGTTCATATTTTCCCACAATAGAATGATGAGAGTTTATTCTACGAGCGAGTTCAGCTTGTGAAAAGCCTTTTTTCTTTCTAGCATTTGCTACCTTTTTACCAAAAGTCATATCATAAAAGCTTTAATACAGCGTCAAATCCATATCTTATACAAAGATACAAATTTTATTTTATCATGATTAATGTTCAGGATAAGCTCAAAACCTGAACTCTGAAAATCCAAACTATATTTCAAAAATGAGTATCTTCCCCCGCTGCCGCAGCTAAAGCAAGATTTGCAAATGATGTTGCCAACTTATCCGATGACGCATTAAGGCAATTAGAAGATAATTTCGGATTACTTGATGAATGGAAACAAATTGATGCTTTAGCAGCATCTGCCCAAAAAAGTAAAAAACCAGCATGGTTACAAAAAATACTTGATGGTACAGAATTTAATAAAATACGTTCTTCTTCCTATCCAAATAATGAAGTATATTTGGTCAACCCGAGCGACCCATCTAGATATGTAAGGTTAGATTCGTATAAACCGGGGCAAGAAATTGTATCAAGGAAATATACCCAGTTTTCTGACATACAAGAATCCACTGGAGTAAAATATATTCAGGAGTTGTATAACAAATATCCAAAAGGTAAAGCAGTAATTGCTGATGTTGCATCAAATAAAACAGTTAATGGAGTAAAAGGAGCGAATCATGATCTATTTTCAAAAATTGGTCAAACTATTGACGGAGATATGATTTTAGAAATTCCTGTCCAAACAAATGGAATACCTCAATCCATAATAAACGAGGCAAATGCTAGGTTAATTAAAATTAGAGATGTTCAAGGTAAAATTTATAATTAAACAATGAGAAATTTATATTTTCAGAGATGGGGTTGGGGTAAAATGCAAGATATTGAAACCACAATAAAAAGTTTAGATATTGCAAACAAAACAAAATTTAGTCGTAAAAAAAATAAAGATGAGCAGCTATTAAGCGAAGTAGCAAAGTATGCTAATGACAACCAGTTGTTATATTTTGTTACCATTTATGAAAATGAGAGACCTTACAGCTATATAGAAATTAATAAAGGATTTTATCGGGTGAATTTTTTTGATGCCTATAATCGGGTATATATGGCATATACTTTCATGGGGAAAGATAGTATTGCCGAATGGAGAAAAAATTACGGAAACAGACTTTTTCTGGAGACCATTATGTTTTGGGAATTTGAAGGAGATACGGATAAAATGGTAAAAATCACAGACTATATTTTTAAACCTGATGGTTCATTTCATATAACAGAAAGAGATTTGATTACAAACGAGCAAATTGATAGCGATGCGAAGAATAAAATTGACGTATCTGCTAATTGGGAAGATTACCCAGAATTTGGCAGTTATGATTCAATAATAAGAAAAGAAAGAGGGATAGAGCCAATTTTAAGTTAGTTGCTACAAAATCCCCCCGCTGCCGCACGATTGTATCGTGTGGTAAAAAAGACTAAAAGAAGAATAAATTGAGATAAAAAATATAACAAATGAGTAGAAACTACAAGTTCCATAATCCAGAAGGTTTATACTTTGTAAGCTTTGCAGTAGTAGAGTGGTTAGATGTGTTTACTAGAAATCAATATAAAGACATATTGATAGATAGTTTATCATTCTGCCAGACCAACAAAGGGATGGAAATTGTAGCATGGTGTATTATGACCAATTATGTACATTTAGTATTTAGAAGTGTTCAAGGAGAAAAGCGAGAAAGGTTATTGGGCGATTTTAAAAGATTTACAAGCAAAGAAATTGTAAAAGCTATTCAAAAGAATCCAAAAGAAAGCAGAAAAGAGTTTTTGTTAGAGCAGTTTAAAAAAGCAGTAACAAAAGTGTCTAATGTAAAAAGCTATCAATTTTGGAGACATGATAACAAACCTATTGAACTATGGAGCAATAAAGTAATACAAGAGAAAATTAATTATGTGCACAGTAATCCTGTAGAAGCAGGATTGGTATATAAAGCAGAAGATTATGTATATAGCAGAGCAAAGGATTATGCTGGAGAAGAAGGTTTACTAAAAAATATATTAGTATTTGAAAATTATGATTAAAAGATATAGAAAAACCACACAATACAATCGTGCGGCAGCGGGGGTATCTTATTCAAATGCTTCTTTTCAAAAAGGGAAGTTTAGCATGTTAGCGAAAACTGCATATGGTAATAGTTTATTAGAATATAAATATTTTCAACCAGTGTGTTTAGGGTTTGTAAATAACAACAATATAAAACTAACAAAGGTTGAAGTACCCGCTATTTATTTTGCAGGCACAGTTAAAAAAGACAATTTAGAAAAAACCTAGACCAAATAGGGTTAGCATTAGATGTTGCCTTAACACTATCTGCTATAGGAAATGTAACAAAATTACGACACTTAACTACCTTACAAAAAATAGGAAGAGTAACCTTAGCATCGGTAGAAATTACTAGTGGTTTTGCCGATATTATGATGCGTTATTCGTATCTTTGCCAAGGTAACGAAGCATTTTGTAAAGCCTTTCAAGAATACAATACCTATTTACAATTAGGGTTGTTAGGTTCAGGGCTTATACGAGCTAAATTTAGTAGTGTTCGTAACAATGCTAAAGAAGAATATTTTAAGCATAGAGAGGCTCTAGTAAACAAGTATGGAGAAGCGGATGTTAAAATAAAAGAGTTAGATAGGCATTTTGGAGTGGCTGTTAATACGGCGGGGAGTCTGCTGGATAATGCCTTGATTGCTGAATTAAGAGCAGCTGGAGTTAAGTTTACCGAAGCGGATTTGAAATTTGTAGTAAAAAATAATGACAATTTGATTATGTTCCTTGAGAAAGGAAATTCTAATGCAGGGTTGCAACATATTATTGATAGACATTGGAATTCGGATGAGTTAATGAAGTTTTTTAACACTCAGGATGAAATGGTTGAAACTTTGTTCAATGCAATTAAGAATAATAATTATGTTTCAAGAGTAGTAGATGCTCAAAAAAGACTATCATTTGTTTACAAAATGCCAACCAATAAAGGTCTCAGAGAATTTACTGTTGCTACAGGTGACAATGGTTTTATTGTTTCATTTATACCAAAGTAATGACTACAAAAGCGTTAATAGATAAAGTCGAAGCAGGGGCAATTTATCAAGAAAAGATATATGACTACTGGGTAACTTGTTATTTGAAAAATGACTTTAAAATTATTTTGTTTGATTATGAACTGTTAGATATAACAAAATACATTAATAAAAATGTCGAGATAAATATAAATTCTCTTTTTGTCGAAAAAGGAATTAAAAAGGATTTACGGCATTTTCAAGGTATGATAATTGAACAGTCAAATGAATTTTATTTTACTAATGATTTCATCAACATTCAGGTTTCAAAAGAAGATATAGATAATGAAAATATAGAATTAAATAGGGTTAGTGATTTCTCTTTTGGAAGATTAGATTTAGTTGGCCTCAAGGAATTAACCAATGACGATAATGCCTAATCTATTTAGCAAACGCCAGTTTAGTTCTAACATTTTGAAGAAGTCCATCGAGGGTGTAGAGGATGTGTGTTCTATCCTCATTAGGTAGGTTTTGTATTTCTACCACTCAAATAAATAATTTAGCTTTTAGTTCTACTAAAAATTCTGCTTCTTCAAAGGGAATGATGTTAGGAAAATATGATGAGGACTTATCAAAAGTATCATATAATCGTGTTGCAAAAGCAGACGGTTATACCTATTTTGATATGGGTAACAAATGGGATGAAGCTAAAGCAATAGTGGATGATGGTATCAGTACATCTTGGAAAGATGAAATGTGGAAAATTAACAAAAAATTTATTAATAACCAGAAAGCCTTGGGTAGGGAATTTTATTTTTCTCAAGAACCTTGGAGTTTTCCAAGCACCCCACTTACATTTAGGTTTCGTGAAGCTGAATATCTCATAGATTTAGGGGCTAAGGATTTTGTAAAGATTAATGAAAATACATGGAAAGTGGTATGGTAGAGCCAAATATTATTTCTGATGAGAATTCTAATAATCGTTTGATTATTAATTTTTTCAAGAAAAATCTACCTCAATTTTTGACAGTCAAGGTAACTAATTACGGTCCTTATTGGGGCGTTTCATTTAAAAATAAAGACGGAGTAGAAATTAGGATTAGAGGGGAAAACGACGGTTTTGACATTGTAATTATAATTTTAGAAGAAGAGTTTCCTCTTTGGAAGTATAACAGAAGTGTCATCAATTTTTGGGAAGCTTCAAAAGAAAATATTCTATACCAGCTCAATGTATTAAAATCATTTTTGGAAGACAATAACACTCCTACTTAAGAGGTCTTTTGTTCGGATTACCCCCCCCCGCTACCCCCGCTACCGCACGATTGTATCCTCTTGAAAGTATTGGAGGTTTTCCAGTTGCTAATAATTCAAATTTTAGAACCATATCTAAAGATGGTTATAAGATGTTAAATACCCCTCAAGAATTTTATCAGAATGCTGACCAGTTTTGGACGCAATATAATAAGCCTTGGCTTGATGATTTGGTAAGTAAAAAAGCTGATATAGTTATTTTGAGTGATAAATCGAATGATTACTTAAAATATAAATGGACTAAAAACTCGAATACTGGGCAAGTTGAATTTGATGTGATACCAGGAACATCTACGAGAATAAAAACTGGCTTTGGTAGCGAAATCGAGTATATGGAAAATTTAGTACAGCAAGGCAAGTATCAATGGGATGCTGCTAACGGAGTTTATAAAGCCTTATAGGTAGATTGGGCTAAACATATCCCAATCCATTTTTCCCTCTAACAGTAATTCATCTTGCCCAGTAATACAAGCATTTAGGGATACTTCTTTGAACGAGATTTTCAGTTTTCCTTGGCTATCATACTCAAATTTTCCCTTTGTTAAATGCTCATTTTCGTATGTAAACCAGTCATTAATTGACTTAAATTCATTTTCAGTTATTCTTGAATAAATAAAGGTTCCATCTTGATTAAATTTGAATAGATACCAATAATATTCCCATTGAGCGACTGATGCGTGCCATTCAGCTTTTACTTTTTTAAGAGACTGATATGTTGTATTGTATTTAAGCAAAATTATTTAATGTAAGTTTCTCTATTCTTAGCGTGTTGGATAGGAATGCATAATATGTTCCTTATCCTCTTGGGGTAATTTTTGAATGGTCAGTATTTTATTAATAATACTTTTATCCAATTCAACATCTGTAATTCCAACTAAAAAATCTAATGATACATTTAAGGCATCCGCCAGTTTACTGGCAATATCTATAGAGGGTTTTATCTCGTCCTGTTCATATCTGCTAATAGTCACACTGATAGTGTCTACTTGCTTGGCGAGTTCAGCTTGTGAAAAGCCTTTTTTCTTTCTAGTATTTGCTACCTTTTTACCAAAAGTCATATTATAAAAGCTTTAATACAGCGTAAAATCCAGATCTTATACAAAGATACAAATTTTATTTTATCATGATTAATGTTCAGGATAAGCTCAAAACCTGAACTCTGAAAATCCAAACTATATTTCAAAAATGAGTATCTTCGCCACAATATGATAACGTTCCAAATACATACTGACACTTGTGTTGACCCTCTTTTTGAGCGTGTCTGGGTTTTCTGCGGAGCAACATTTTTTAGAGCCTAAGGGAATAGTTGTTAATGTGAGGGGGATTTAGCTCTACCATTACTTTCAAAATGGGATAATCTGATTATAGAAGAAGTCAAAGACCTTTATAAACAACTTGTTAATACGAAAGTTAAAGGAAGTAAATCAATTGTCTCTCAAGCTGATGTTTTAGCAGAAATAAATGCCAGTAGCACTCTTGTAAATCCATGAAATTTTGCTCATCCACTTGAAGATATTGTGCTGAAAGTGAAGTAATTTTTGTTAGAGTACCAACAACTTAGATCAAATACAATGGAGAACTACTAATACTAGCATAACTAAGGATAAATTAGCAGGATGGTTAACTGGTAGAGAACCCTTTAATTTCAAACACCTAATTTTTGATACTTATTGGGAGAGTAATCAAAAATTAATTTTTGATTTAAAAAATAAAGAAATTTACTTAAAGTAATAAAATTATTGATGATGAATAAACTGATTAATATTATTTTTTTAATAGGCTTTTTTGTCATAAGCTCAATACTTTTTTTAAGTAGCGTTAAAGTAGTTTATAAGAATATTAAATATTTTAATATAATAAAAGAAGGAACTATTATTGATATGAGAAGACCGAATAGTTTAAGTACTAGTCCTCAATCAGAGCCTTTTTTAAATACCATTATTGAAGAAAAATCTAGAGATACACTTTATGGGGGGAGTCAAACTATGCTTGAGATTGGAGATAAGGTAAAGTTTAGATATAGCGGAGAACAAGGAGGAAATAGAATTTTTGAAGTTAATAATAAAGTAATTGGTTCTAAATATGATGTTTGGGATAAACTTTCGCCATTTATTATTATACTTTTTAGTTATCTGTTTTTTAGGTTAATTAAATACAAGATTTTAAAATAAGTAAAATGTTAAAAATAAAATTTTTAGTAATAGTTTTTTGTGGGGTTACAGCTATAGTTAATTCGCAAAATATAGATGGTATATGTTCTTCAGTGGATTTGTTGGGCATAGGGGTTAAAAATAATGAAATTGAATATGTAAAATATTCTCCATGAGTAAAATTACAGAAGAAATACAAAACGTTTAAGGAAGTAAAAAATTCAACTGTCGAAGAGTTAATTATTTCACAAATGTCTGTTCAAGATAATGATTGGTTGTCTTTCAATTTTAATAAAAAAATGATTTGGTCTGACCAGTAGTTTTCTAGAATTAAAAACCAAGACATAAAGACTGATTACCTTGAATTAGCAAGAAAAATTACATATACTTTTGATAATGAAAATTATGCGATAGTTAGAGTAAATGTTTTTGACGAGAGAAGAGAAAAACCTATTGTAGTAAGTTTAAAAGCAAAACAAGAAGGAAATAAATGGTTTTTAATTAGAGAAAAATTAAAAGATCCAATCGAGTTTTTATTTATGAATTTAAATTTGGGTTATTTAGATGCTGTTTTTGAAAACAGAGAAACAAATAACTCTACTTTAAATGATATTATAGAGTCTTCATGGAAAAAGAATAATTTTAAAATTGCTAATTTATATTTAAAATTAAGTAATGTTATGCTTAATCATGTAGAAGAATTAAAAGAAATATTTGAAAGAAATAATTTAAGTTTAATTGAAAGTAATAAACAAAAATTTTCTTAAAATTTATCCTTAAACAAGAAGGTTGTAAAGACGAATTATTTAATTCCACTTAAAAACCAAAAATTTTGTTCTTATTTTTTAAATAAAGTTGGTAATTATAAAGAAACTGAACTTGATTTAATTTTAAACTATATCAAGAGTAAGCAAACTAAAAAGTTAAACATTATACCAATTCATAAATTTTCTTATTTATTTGATAATAAAAATATAATAGTATTTAAGTATTTAATTAGGAGTGCTAATAAAGAAGAGTTGAAAACATCTCAGTTTGTTATAAAGAATGATTCTATCATGATTTTTGAAAGAATAAAAAAGATAGATAAAAACATTTATGAAATTATTAGAGGTTTGAAATCAATTGCTATTAATCAATTTTCTAATGGAGAAAATGATTCAAACTACCCAGAAGTAAACAAACTCAAGCCCTTAGTAAAAGATGCTAATGGCGTTTTAAACGTAGAAAAACTAGCCCAAGTTATCAAGGAAAATAGAACTACATTAGCTAAATATTTAGACGATTAACTTGCTACGAAAAAAGTTGCATATAATTTCATTATTCTTATTTCTGTTTTCACAGCTAATAGTTTTTGGGCAAGAGTTATCAACTCTGACTATTGTTGTTTCAGATGTGCAAATAGACCCCAACGGCGACATCTTAGTTATAGGAAAAGATGGAGAGGTGGTAGAATTACCAGGAGGAGAAGATACCGTAATTACCGATAGCAACGGACAAGTTTGGACGGTTGATGAACAAGGAAATGTAGGTGACCAAGCATTACAAGCAGAAGGAGGTGCTAGTACACCTGACAACACCAATGGCGTTAATACTAATGGGCAAGCTACTGCCATATCGGCAAAAGGAGTGGTCGTTACCTTTACAAAAGCATCCGATAGTAAATATGGGTTTGATAGTTACCAAAGCAACTATAGTGCTACCAAAGAATTATATAAAAAATTAGGAAACGATTATTATATACCCTACAAAGCGGTTGCAAAGAATGATACAGAAACTATTGTAGCTAATTTGTCTATTACAGGTAGTAGTATAAAACCACAAGATGTACTATTTAAAACAAAAGAGGGGGTAGCTATTACAAAAATAGATAGTACCGCTACTTCGTATACCTTACAATTAAAAGGTGTTTTTGATGATGCCGAAATAGAAACCCAAGCTTTAGTAAAACAAGGAACTCAATATGAGGTTGCAGGTGCTTTTATACAATACCAAGCAGTAGTAAAGAATGTAAAAGTAACCTTGGTTAATACGACCAATACAGATACAGAAGCTATAAAAAAAGAGTTGCAAAACATTTATAAACAAGCCATGGTAAATATTACCATTACGGAGATTAATGATTTTAAATACGATTTAGAAGCCTTAACTCCCAATGGTATTATAGAAAGTGGAGAGAGTGGTTATGCAGCACAATATACCGAACAACAGCGTCAAATAAATAATAAGTTAAAACAACACCCAGTATATAAAGAAGATACCTACTATTTAATTATAACCGATAAACAACCATCTTCTAGTAATGAAAAAGGATTGATGCCTTTAGGCAGGCAGTTTGGGTATATATATACAACTAACTGTACAACTGCTAACTGCATACCACTTACAGTTGCTCACGAACTAGGTCATGGGGCTTTCCAGTTAAAGCATCCATTTTCTAAATATAGTTATCAATATGCGCAAAAAGCGACTAATTGGCTACTAGATTATAAAGAAGGAACAAAACTTCCTTTTGTACACTGGCAAGCCATACACAACCCTAAGCTACGTATAGGAGTTTTTGATAAGGATGGAGAAGGAGAATCAAATGGTGATGATAGACATGAAGATTTAATTAACTATGATGTTTTGGTTAATTGGATAAAAGATAATTATGGCAAATCATCTGTTCCATATGATGTTCAAAATTTTATAGTTCCTAGTAAACTAGAGTATTTTTGGAAACTTGATAAAGTTAAGCAGCTGGCTTATTCTGTTCCTTTTGAATATAATGGAAGAAAATTAGAATTGAAAGGAAGTTTGTCTAGGGAAAAGGGAAATGTAAACTTATCAAAAATATATATGCTTTTAGAATTAGAGATAAACAAAAAGCATAGTTATACTGATAAAATAAAATATGTAACAAATGAAAATCATAAAGAAGAAGATGCAATTCGTATAACAATAGAAGATGTTAAAGATTACGAAGAATATTCTGCTTATACGGGAATTAGTTTCAATAAAAAGTACGTTTTAGAAAAATACAATAAGGAGTTTGAAATAGCAGGAAATGACTGTAACAAATTAGATTTTTTATATGAGCATGCTCCAAGTTTTATCATTGATAAAAGAAAAGATTTTTATTGGAAAGACTTAAAAATATTAACTTCATGCTCATTGAACGAGTGGGGTACAGATGAAGAAAAAGCTGTAATAAAGCTTGTAAATGGCATTGGTAAAAATAATGCCAAAGATTTATTAGACGGACTATTGACTAATAAGCTAGATGATAAAACATTATTTAGAATTATTTATGATAAAATAGATAATTATGGAGGAGAAGATAATTTTACTAAATATATTAAAACTTTATATAAATATTGGTTACAAACAGATTATGCTAAACAAGATGTAGAATTATATATTCCTTACAACTCAAAAAAAGTTTTAGGTTTTTATACAGATGATTTTGCAACATTTTTTCATACTAAGAATAATGAAATTCATATTACTTCTAGGTATAATAATCCAAATCGTCATTATGAGTATTTAGGACATTTTGATTTTTATAAGAAAGTTAATCTTTTAAACAGTAATCAAGAGGGAGAAGGGGTAAAGATACCAGCAGAAGAAATACCTGTATTTTATTTAAAAGCATTTAAAGATATTAATTCTACAGCTAATTTAGAAACAGGATTTAGCTTAACTTTAGATGTGGTTACTACTTTTACAGGGGTTGGTAATATAGCAAAGCTAAGACATTTAAGGCATTTAACTAAATTACAAAAAGGGTTAAAATATACTATTGCAGGAGCAGAGATAACATCAGGGGCATTAAATGCAATGCTGACAGTTTCAGATTGTGAATCGGAATTTTGTGAGAAGTTAAGAGTGCACTTATTTTGGTTAGAAATGGGGTCTTTAGGACTAGATGTTTTTACCCAAAAAATGATTAAGAAAACAGCTAAGGAAGCTCTGGAAAAAGCTGATAATACAGTTGATGACTTAATTATTGATGAATTAACTAAGGTTGCTGAAGTTACGGTTGGATTGGTCAAATACCCTAAAGTAAGAAAAGCCTTAGATGAAGTTTCTGTAATCCTTAAATCTAAAGGAATAGATAGGATTCAAGTAGAAAGAGTTCTTAAACAATCCGATAATTTAAAATATCTAGAAGAGAATTCAGAACTAATTGTTGAAATCTCAAATGAAATTGGAAAAGGTCATTTTACTGATGGAGATTTGCTTAAAATATTTAGAAAGGTTGTTAATACAGATTTTGTAAGAGACTTATTACCTAATTCATTTGTTTCTGTATTAAAAAAATTCGGTAAAACAGAAGATGAAATAGTTAGCTATTTTAAAAATTACCATAATATTCACACTAAAGGAGATTTTTTTGAAATTATTGAAGAAGTTTTACGAAACGGAAACAATTATAACTTAACTAGAGATGAAACTTATGCTATTTGGGGATATACAACAAACTTTTTTACAGAGATTTAAATACATGGATAAGAGAAGGTATTAATAGTTCAAAAACATATGAACTAGCAAAAATCATGAAAGATGGTCTTAGAAAACTACCAAACTATGAAGGGACAGCTTTCAGAGCCTTAGAATTAAATGGAGAAATATTAAATACCTTTTTAGATTTACATAAAAAAGGGAGTAAAGTAACATATAAAGAATTTATATCAGCAGGTAGTACTAAAGAAGCCGCATTTTTTGATAAAGGAGAAAAAAATGTTAAATTAATAATGAATGTTAAAAGAGCTCCAGATATTTCTAATTATGCTGATGGCATAAGATTCAGAGGCTATGACCCTAAAGAGTTACTACTACGCAGAGGTAGTTATTTTGAAGTCCTAGAAGTTAAAAATATAGGAGGTAATAAATGGGAAATATATTTAAATCAATTGAACTGATATGTCAAATAAAAGTAATAAAGAAATTTTAAAAAAGTTAGAGTTTAAAGTAGAGCAAGCTAAAAAAGCTGAGGATATATTTTGGAAAGAAGCATATCCTAAAATGAATAAAAAAGATAAAATCAAGTTTTGGGCAAGTAGTTTAAATAGAAGTATGAGATTTCAAGAAGAATCTGGTTTTAGCGCATATTCTATCTATAATACGAATTGGTTAAAAGATGTTTTAAAATCAGAGCCAGATTTTTTTGAGTTGCTTTCGGGTATTTTCAGTATTTGGAGTGGAACGTGGGATACTTTAAAAATTGAGAAGATTTTAAAAAATAAACATAAAAAAATGAAAGGAAACAGTATATAAGATATATAATTAAAATAACTGTTGAGTGAAAAAAAATGAAAGATTATACAGATGATGAGTTTTCTAAATTATCACTAGAAGAAAAGACTAGATTATTTGATTTAGAAGCAGAAAAAGAATATCAAAAACAAATAAAATTAAGGGATGAAATTTACCCCGCTAGCGCGAGCATCTTGCTCGTGACGGAAAGAGAAAAATAGAATATAAAAATGAGTAGAAAGTATAAATTTCATAACGAATCAGCAGCATACTTTATCAGTTTTGCTACAGTATATTGGTTAGATGTTTTTACTCGACAATTGTATTTTAATGTTTTAGTAGAAAGTATAGAATATTGTAGAAAAGAAAAAGGTATGGAAGTATTTGCCTATTGTTTTATGCCAAGTCATGTACATTTAATTTTTAGGTCAAGCAATGAAGACCCTTCAGGATTGATTAGAGATTTTAAAGGATTTACCGCAAGAAAATTAATAAAAAAAATAGAAGAAAATCCACAAGAGAGCAGAAAAGAATGGTTGTTATGGATGCTAGAAAGAGCGGGAAGTAAAAAAAGTAATGTTAAAAAACGTCAATTTTGGCAACAACATAATAAGCCTATAGAATTGTGGAGTGAAAAAGTAATACAACAAAAGATAGATTATATACATAATAATCCTGTTCAAAGTGGATTTGTAACAAATCCTACAGATTGGAAATATAGTAGTGCGAGAAATTATCAAGACGACCAAACAGTTTTAGAGATAGATGTATCAGAAGAAAAAATAAACTGTATAAAGACACAAGCGTGACGCTTGCGCCAGCAGGGGGAAATACATTAGAAGGGTTATTAGCGAAATACAATGTTGAAATGCCTTTATGGAAATTTGATGACCCTAATTCTATAAAGGTTTGGGAAGATGTAAGTGCTTTATATGCTTCTCAAGTATCTGGTGAAGTGAAAGCTGTATTAGGCAAAAACTTGAGAAGAAGGTAATATATGGGAAAACATTGAACTTCCCAGACTAAAAGATAACCCTAACGTAACAAAAATATCTACAATAGACGCAGAGACAATGATAGAAACTGTGATATATACAAAATAATTTAAGTATGGAAATTTTAGGATTAAATAGAGGTAAAATTAAAGTAATAATTGGAGACAAATCACTTATTATTACTGGTGAATTAACAACAACTCCAATTTTTTATGCGGATATTAATTCAATAAAAAATTGGGAATATCCTCATAATAAAATAATTATAAATGATGAAGAAAGAGAAAATATAATAAAGCAAATAACAGAAAAAACTAAAGATGCAGCTGTTAAAATAATTTTTGATTAAAAACGATAAATATAATTTTGAAATGCCTGATGGCAATGAAATTGGAGCAAATAATCTTTGGTTGCCTGGAGGTATTTTACCAAATGGAAAACTTGAAGCTGTTTTAGACCCTATTCCGGCGGGTGAATACATAGAAACATTAACAAATATTCAATGAAAGAATTAATAAAAAAAAAATGGGATTACACCCTATATGACAACCAAAAATCATTGGTTTTAAAAGTGTTATGCGGGACCGTTGCTGTTTATGATATTTCTATAGAATTAAATCCTTTAGAGGTTGAATACTACAAAAATAGTGGTGAGGGTTTTATAGATAAACTAGCGAAAGAAATACAATCAAACCCATCAAAGTTTTTAGATAGAAATATAGCTAATTTTTCTCCAGAGAAAAAGGAAAAAATAACATATTCAATAATTTCAAGAGGTGAATTGACAATTAGTTATAATGACAGATCAGAAAACATTTCTGGTGAGTTAATATTCAATCCTCCTACTTTTTATGCAGACATTATCTCACTTGAAAAGTCTAAAGTTTTTTCAGAAAAAGAAAAAAAACAAATTATAGAATTTATCTCTAAAGACGCTCCTGAAAGTATTGGAACCAAAATAATCTTTGATTAAAAACAATAAATATTATTTTGAAATGCCTGATGGTAATGAATTTGGCACTAATCCTCTTTGGTTGCCTGGAGGTATTTTACCAAATGGAAAACTTGAAGCTATAGTTAAAACGTACTAATGGAAAAGTTAAATCAGATTATAGAGATTTTGAGCAATCACCTAGGTAATGAAGACCTTTTTGATAAAATAGGCAATATTAAAAATAGAGTTGGTAACAATTTAGTTTTTGATTCTAAAATAGACGGAGTTCTAGGAATTTTATTGGTTTTAAACGATGACAAAATTTCTAAAGTAAAATTTGTATTAAAAGACGCTATCTATTTTGAAGAACTAATGGAACGTTTTGGCAGTTATCAATTAAGTTACAATCACTATGAAGAGAAGAGTGTTATTGTTTTTCAAATTTCGAATGATACCAAACTGATTGCAGAAAAAGATAGATACATAATTAATGATGAAATATTAATCAGTTCATTTAACGAATTCGAGATTGTAAAAGAATGAAATTCCTTCTCCAAATATTACTTTTCTTTTTCACTTTCTTTTTGCAATGTGCTACAACTGTATATGCAAAAATTGTATTACCGTATTATGAGCTTTCCTTTTCAAAAACTGAAATTGTAAAAGAGGAAAGTATTGTGAAAATTGGTGAGCAAAATTTTGCAAGAAGTAGTATTGAAAATAAAAGTCAATTTTCAAGTATTTCAAAAGGAAAAGTATGGGGAAGATATGATTTACAAGGAGAGAGTGATGTATTATTCAAAAACCTTACCTGGAAATCAAACTGAGATGTCCCATTATGGAGATTGGAATTCATACAGCACATATGAATTTGACAATGTCCAAATTAATAACATGCTTGATTTGACTGACCAATCTGTTATTGAACAACTGGGTTCTGAATTTAATAAGTTGGTTTTAACAACAGGGTCAAAATCTGAAATGTATGAATTTACTAATGTAATTGGTTCTTGGGCAAGGTCGAAAGGTTATAATGGGCTAATCGTTCCTGGAGCAAGAGGTGCTCAAGATTATACAAATATTGTTGTTTTTACTCAATCAAAATTAACATCCGCCTTGAGTGGTATAACCCCAGTAAAATTGAAGTAATGATGATTGTTGAAAGTGACCAACAGGAATGGAATAGATGGTATGAAAAATTTGTTCAGCCAATCTTTGTTCCTAGTGAACATGAAAGTTATTATGCTAAAATAAAACGATTACAAACTCCTTTTTTTCCGAAATATTGGATTGCAGAAAAATTTTATAATAAGAAAGTAAAGGATGATAATCGCTTTGATGATGAACTGAAAAAATATTTTTCTTTTCTTTATTCTTGTGGTTTTTTCATGGATAACATTTTGACATTTGAAGAATGGTTAAATGTGAAAAACTGGGAGAATCCTTCAAATGAAAATATTAACTCTGAATCAATTTTAGAAATACTTCAAAAAGATGGTGGGGTTTATGAATTAAAGCGAAGATTACGCTGGCTACCCTTTTTAAATCGTCAGGATGGTTTTTAAATAAAGTTCGATTTCACCTAGCAAACGCTTGTTTCGTTTTAAAGTTTTGTAATGAAAACAATTTGCTGATTATCAGAAAGATGGGAAACTTTTTTTATTTAAATCAAAATGCACAGCGGGTTATACTTTATGAGTTTATAAAAAGTAACAAAAAAATAATAGATAAACATAAGAAATTGTTATTTTGTAAGAGAAAGTGTATTTAAAATTAATGCTGTATATGGTGCTTATTATCAAATTATAAAGTATATTTTGTTGTTAAGTAATAAAAACTTATATAGTGTAAAAAAATTAAGAAGGAAGAAAAAGAAGTATTGAAAAAGAAGAAACAGTACATATTCATAAGTTTACTATGTTTAGTAAGTAGTATAGGTTTATCACAAAATTTAGATATAGAGTCCATTACAAAATCTACCAAGGTTAAGGTTAATGGAAATGTAAATGCCAATATGGTGTATTACAATGCTAATACCCGTAATGCACGTATTCCGTTTACTTATTTTTTACAAGGAACCGTAAATGTAAGTTGGCTAAGCTTTAATGTACCTTTTACGTATAGCTTTTCTAACCAAGGGGAAAATTTTGATTACCAGTTACCTTTTAATTTTAATAAACTAAGCTTACACCCCAGATACAAATGGGTACAAGCACATATTGGAGATGTTACGATGAATTTTTCACCGTATACTTTAAACGGTTATCAATTTACAGGAGGAGGGGTAGAGCTAACACCTCAAAAAAGCCCGTTAAAGTTTAGTGCTATGTATGGGCGTTTATTAAAAGCGACAGAAGATGATGGTAACCCCAAAACCGTACCCGCTTTTAAACGTATGGGGTATGGTGCAAAAGTAGCTTGGAAAAAACCGAAGTATAAGGTTGGTTTAATAGGGTTTTATGCAAAGGATGCAGAAAAGTCTATTACAGCAATACCAGAAGAAAGAAATATAAAACCCAAAGAAAATTTAGCAATAAGCCTTACTAGTGAAACAACCATTGCTAAAAAATACACGGTAAGAGCAGAATATGCATCAACAGCTATTACACAAGATCTCAGAGCAGATAAAAGTAGTAATAATGCTAATAATTTAGCAGGTTTTTTGTTTAACAATCGTACATCAACCGAATATTACAATGCGCTTAAAGCAGATTTAGATATAAAATTAGGACAAATGAAAGTAGGTTTAGGTTATGAACGTATTGACCCTAATTACCAAACCCTAGGAGCCTATTATTTTAATAATGACTTTGAAAATATTACATTAAATATGACTCGATCGTTATTTAAAAATAAATTAAATTTATCATTTAATATAGGATATCAAAGAGATAATTTAAATAATCAAAAAGCACAATCTACAGGAAGAAATGTAGGAAGTATAAATGCTACGTATCAAATGAATGATGCTGTTACGTTATCGGGGTCATATTCTAATTTTACAACGTTTACAAACAAAAGCTTAAATCAATTTGATGATATTAATGATAATGATTTAACAGATGAAGAACAAGAAGCATTAGATTTTAAACAATTATCACAAAACGCTAATGTAAATTTGAGTTGGATGCTAGTTAAAAAGAAATATAACACTCAAAATATTAATTTAAGTTATGCTTTATTTTCGTCTGCTAATAAAGAAAATGGAATCATTCGAATAGGGCAAGCCAATAATTTTCATAACGCTAATGCAGTATATACCCTTGGTTTTCCTGAGAGAGCATTGTCTATTTCACCTTCTTTAAATTATAATTATAGTGATATTGGAAGAGATGATAGTCAGGCATGGGGAGCTTCTTTAAATATTAGTAAACTATTTTTTAAAAATAAATTCAATACTACTTTAGGAAGCTCGTATAACATGAGTGAGAATAAAAACATAAATTCTGCAGTATTAAATATAAGGGCTAGTGCTTCTACAACTATAGCAAAGAAACATAATTTTAATTTAAATGCGGTACAATTATTTAGAGCGACAACAAATCAAAAAAAATTAGAAGAATTAACCGTAACGTTTGGTTATAGTTATGCTTTTGGAGTGAAAAAACCAAAATTAAAATTTAATAAAAGAGAAAAAAATAAAAAATTAAAAGAATTTGAGTTTTCATATAAAAATTACACCTTTAAAGGCGAACATTCAAAAATTACCTCAGAGCTTACACAGCTGTTAAATGATTCTATGTTTGTAAGTGTAAAAAGTATAGAAATAATAAGAAATAATTTAAGTTTATTAGAAACAGATGTAGTTAATAATGAAAATGCAAGCAATAAACATTATAAAAGAGCTGCAATAAGGTATTTAGATTATTTATATAAGTACAAAAATTTTATAGATATTTATCATAAACTAGTTTTTAAAAGCTTAAAAAAATTATACAATCAAGCGGTTTTATTAGGTGAAAAAGTAAAAGTAGATTACGTTAGACTTTCGTCTTTAGTAAAAGAGCAAGGAGGCATAGCATTTGTATCAGAACAAGATAAAAAAAACTTAAAAACAAGAGAGTTGAAAATGAAGGCTCATAATTGGATGCAATCACAATTAAAAGGATTATCATATCAAGATATTGTAGCTGATAAAGGAAGTCTTAAAACGTTTAAGAATAATTATATAGCTATAATTTTTAAAATGATAGAAGAAAAAAAGACAGATAAAGAGATAGAAGATTTTTTAGTTGTAGAGTTTGCTGCTTTTTATCATAAAAAAGCACTTTTTATAATTAACGAAAAACAATAAAAACATTTCCACTTAAGTTTTATAAAATAGTATAGATAAGGTAATTTTTTGTAGATTACCATGGGTATGGTTGAATTTGCTTTCCTGATTATAAATTGAAGAAAGGAGGTAAGTTCGTTTATATTTCTAAGATTACTAATGCAAAGAACTTTTCGACCTTGATTTTTCTGTATATTCTATTGTGTCATTTACCTGTTTAAACCCATAGTATGAAGCTTCTTTATTTTTGATGCAGGCAATTGAAAACTCAGTGTTTTTTGGAAAATCTTTCGTTTTTTCAAAAAGTATATTTGCTTCTTCTTTTGAAATTTTATTTTCAGTTTGTGCAATACAAAAAAAGGTAATAATATTCCAAATACTATTAATATTGTTTGCTTCATAAATTTGTGTTTTTAACTAAGAGTTAAGGGGGGGGGCTTTGAAAAGCTAAATATAATAAATTTAAATAATCAATACTTGTGATATATACTAGAAGGTTTTTGTATATGAGCAGTAGCAGATTTCAAGCAACTACTTTTCTAATTAGGATACTTTAAATTTAGGTCAGTACCTAAATCGTAATTCCTACACATTGTTGAGGATAGTTATTTATAATAATCCCCATATATTGTATATAATAATTGAAATCAGTAATGTAATTAAAGCTATACTGAAAAATTGAAATACAATATTCTTGATGTTTTTAAAATTTATTAAAAAGTAAATTGCAATAGAAGATGGTATAATGTTAATTATAGATAGCATAGTTTGATTAGTAGAAATATCAAAAAATACCGTTCTCCAAACCCCTTTTGTAAACGTTCAAAGAAAAACGCATCTATAGAAATTAAAACTTTTATACTACTCGGACTAACTTTTGCCTCGTCTAATTTTATCAGCACATTTATATTTTCAAAACCTTCTTTTACTTTTTTGTTAAAAAATTTTTGAGCTAACTTTTCGTCCGTCTCTGTAAAACTGTCAATAACCTCTATAGCTAAAGAATTTCCTTCAAATGTTTTAATTTTTTAAATCATAATTTTATGATGTTTTGTTTTTTAATATTGCCTATTTAAGCACTAAACGTAGTTCTTTAGTGCTTTTTTGACGAACAATTTACTTTGAAAAGTAGTGTTTCGAAAGTAATGTATATCAAATTTCGCTTTTGGTTAATTGTTCACTAACGCAATCGGTATGGGTAATGGTTTAACAGTTTAATGTAGTAAAAAATCTCGAAACTGAGGAAAATTAACAGAATTTCTCGACTAATATTTACTAACCCAAGTAATGACTTAGACCATTTATTGTTAGCTTTAGTTTTTTACAATTTAAACGAAGACCTCAAACCTAAAAATACAGCGGTATCATTATTTTTTATGATAGGATTAATAACTTGCACATCTGCACCAATAGAAAACCATTGGGTTGCCCAATATTGATAAAAAGTTTCAAGACCTAACTCATTGCGAAGTGGAGTGCCTAATGCTTCAGCTTTATCATCTATAATCTTGCTTAGCGAATAATTGTATAATGCTAACCCCCACTTATCTTGCGTTCGGTTTTTGATGAAACTATTTCCTCCAATTCCTAGTAAAAAACTAAAATCTACAGGATTTGGATTACCATCAGAGACGGCTATTTGCCCAAATACACCCCAGCTACTTTTGTCATTGAAGACACGGATGGGCTGATCAAAGCTATAACTGGCAAAATAGCGGTATTTTTTATCTGAAAGAGGTATATGGATATCGGAGTTGATATCACCTAGGTTGTATAAATTGTCGCCGTCTTGGGTGCTGAAGGTCAACTGTAAACTATGGCTACCTAGTGAGTTGCCTATTTTAACTGGCCAGCTCGGAGCTACTAATAGTACTACACCTTCGGCAAAGGGCGCCTCAAGACCTGTTTTGTGCACGGTACTTACGGGGTCATATACCATCATTGTCCAATTTAGCTTTTTGCCAGTTATATTAGCAATGGCACCAAATAAGTAGGCGGGCATAATACCTGAGATAGGTGCGGCAAAACCCATATTCCAAAAGGCATCTAATCCAGCACCACCACTATATTTAGCGCTTGCCCCTAGGTCTACCACATTTATTTTTCCAAAAAGCAGTTGACTGCTCTTATTAAAATCATATACAAAATACAGACTGCTTATATCAAAGCGTTCGCCTGGTTTATTGCCTGGAAATGCGATGGAGGTGTTTTTGGGTAGCAGCACGTCGCCAGCAAAACCTACGTCATTGCCAAAATTATACTCCGCCTTGCTCACCAATGTCCAACTGCTCAATCCTATGCTTTTTCCATTAAATTTTACATCTAACTGTGCTTTACCATTGAAAACGGATTCTTTATCTCCCGTTCCTGCTACAAAATTTTGATTGAGAACAGTAAGTCTAGAATTAATGTACAAACCTTTTGACTCTAAATTGTTTCTTACGCCTCCCCAATTTCCTGTTAGGTATTTTCTGTCTGATTTTGATTGAGCATACGTTTTTAAGTTAGCTACGACAAAACAAGCTAATAATAATAATAAGATTTTCGATTTCATTGTTTTTTAATTTTTTATAAACGATTTTCTCTTTTTTATATTTTTTATTACTTGAATGGAGTGAATTTATATAGGTCGATTTTTTAACTAATTTTTTGTCTAAAATGATAAAATCAGTCATTTTTCTTTCTTTCAGATTCTCACCTACTTTCTCTCGCAGAAGAAATAACGGCATACATAGCTTTTTCTTCTAAAACACCATTTCGGCTATTGTTAGGGTTTCTTTTTAGACCCTCTTTTAGGTTTTTTTAATGTTTTTTTTGATATCTCTACAAAGTTCTAAGGCTTTAGAGTTCACACGCCCAAAATACTCTGATTGGTGAATCAATAAAATAGGAATATCTTACCTATCTTATTTAAACTCTGTTGCCTTAGGATATTTTTTTTTCTTTAAGTAGAGAATCGTCATGTTCATGCTCGATTATCCATCTAAATATATTAATTATGAATTTATTATTTTGATTTACTATAGTTTTCGCATATTGGAGAGAATAGCTTTTCAAGATAACGATGTCATCATTAAAATAAATATTTGATGTTAAATTATTTACCAATTTGCTTTTCTGTTGGCTTACTTCCTTAAACGAAAAGAAGAGTGCAACTATACAAATAAAACTGATAAGTCTGTTTTGAATTTTCATAGCTACAATTTAAATGCGGTATAATGATTAGTATAACCGTCAGTTACGGCTAAAGATAGCAATTATTTTTTAGATTAAAAACTAGTGTTAGTAATTTCGAGTAGATTTGGTCGTAGTTGAATCCGTTGTAATTTCGGCTATACATTGTTGTAGCCCGTTTTATGTTATTTTAAATCATCAGAGAAATGCCCTTTATGTTTCCCTTTTGAAAATTTCTCTTTGTTAAATAAATTACTTTATTTTTTTATTAAAACCCTATTTTTACCCAATAAAAAAGTTACTTTTCTTTATTGAGTTTGCTTTTATATTGTTTTTTTATGGGTGGTCAAAGCTAATAGTAATATCATTATTGCTACTTTTAATCTTAGACAGTTTCACAACTAAAATACTTGTTAATAAGCTGAAAAAAATACTACCAAAAAGTCTATGGGCGATAATAGACATAACTCTATAGATTCTAGAAGTTTTGGTTTTGTTCCTCAAAGTTATATACAAGGAAAAAATGGTAAGTGTGTTCTCTAAACCAAATTTATTCAACTAATCTTTTTTGTTTCAAAGTGAATAAGGGGAGATAAATCAAAATTCCTAAAAGAGAAAATAGCAACCCTCCTATAGTTCCTGCTCCTAACGCAAACCAAAACACATCATTTTGACCATCTTTTACAAAAGGAATAAAACCAAGAATAGTAGATATTATTGTTAAAGTAATAGGGAATATTTTTTGCTTAAACGCTTCAATATATATACTAACATAATTTTCTTTTGGAAATTCTTTTTTTAATTTATTAAAATCGTTAATAATAAAAATAGAAGCGTTTACTGTAATTCCGCTTAATAGTACAAAACTTGCCAAACCTCCTTGGTCAAAATTAAAATCAAATAGATAAAAAGTAAGAAAAACACCAATAAAAGAAATTGGTATTACACTTAAAATAATGAACGGTTGTTTTAAACTTTCAAAGAGAATTGAGCAGATAAAATAAATAATACCCAATACCAAGAAAAGTAAAAAAGTATAGTTATTGTTTTTATCATCACTTAAAAACCAACTATTTTGATAATTTTCAAATTGATACCCAAGTGGTAATTTTTCTTTTAATTCGGTTAGTTTTTCTTTTAAGTACTTTTCTCCAAATTTTGTTGAGCCTGTATATTGAAACTGCACTAATCTTATATACTCTTGATTTTCTTTGTATATATTTTCTTCTTCACGTTCTTTATAGGTTTTTGCAATATTTTTTAATACAATTGGAGTATGCAAACTATCTAAAGGAGTGTTAGTTATACCCCACAAATCAAAATCTTTTGAGTTTTTAGATTCTAAACGAACAGGAGTGTATTTTCCTTGAATATTTAAAGAAAAATCGGGTTGATTAGAAAGCGCCAAAGATTTTAGTTCATCAAATATTTTAGACGGATTACTTTTTCGTAAAGCTAACTGTTCTTTATCCAATTTAAAATGATACTCATATGATGGTTTTCTTGACCAATAGGAGTTTTCTTTTATTAATACTTTTTGTATTCTTGGATGCTTTTCTAAAGCTACTTTGAGTGTATCTGCCCAAGCATTCAAATCATCGTAATTATATCCTTTAGCTTTTACTGTAAAACTAATAGGCTCTTTACTATTATTTTTACCACTAAAAGCCTTACCTACACCATATATATTCCAATCTATACCTCCTAGAGATAATGCTTTTAAAACTAGTCGAGCTTTTAAAATAAATGGAAAAGAAGATTCTTGAAAATCATCTTTAAAACTAATTTCCATTTTTGCATAATTTCCACTATAAACGTTGCTTGTATATTGTTTAATTTCTGAAAACTGTTGTAAGTAATTTTCAATTTCTAAAAAGACTTCGTTCATTTGATGTACGGTTGCTACTTTTTCCATAGAAGCAACAACATACAGTTTTGTTTCTTCATTTCTATTGTAATATGCATTTTCAAAAACATAATAATTGAACAAACGAAAACTACCACCTAGATATTTATCAATGTAAGGACGAACATTTTCGCGATACCATTCATTTCCAATTGTAATATTATAGGTTTTTTCTAAAAAAGTTTTATTGTTTTCTAATTTTTGAGGCAGCATAAAAAACGGAATTCCAAAAATTAAAATAACACATACAATAGCCAGTTTTTTAAAACGTAATAAAGCTTTTATTAGCCTTTCATAAAAACAATAAAATTTGTTTTGAATTAACAATCCTATCGTTTTTGGAGTTGTTTTTTGTAAATGAATTTTTTCTAACAAAGCAGGAATTAAAAATAAAGCTACAAATAACGAAACACCAAGATTAATTACAATTACTAGAGCAAAATCAATTAAATTTACTTTGTATGCATCATCTAAGAAATAAATAACAGTTAACGCTCCAATAGTTGTTAGTGTTGATGCTAAAATTGGAATAAAAACATTGGTATTACTTTGTTTTTTTATAGTATCAATCATTACGATACTATTGTCTATAATCAATCCAAGAGAAATAGTAATTCCAGCTAAAGAATACAGTTGTATTTCTACTCTAAAAAGATAGTAAAACAAAAAAGCAATTCCAAGATTACAGATTAAACTGATTATTATTATCCATAAATATCTAAAACTACTACTTACCAATAAAATAAAAAGTAGTAAAAAGGCAATTGTATATGCTGTTCGCTTATAAATTTTATTTAGTTCTGTTTTTAAATATTCAGTGGCATTGTAAGTTTCAATTATGGAATAACCCTTTGGTAATTTTTGTTGTACTTCTTGTAATTTATTAGTTACTTCTTTTGCCAATGCAATGGTATTCGCATTTTTTGTTGCATATACAGAAAGTGTTATTGCATTTTTTCCATTTATCCTAAAATAACTTTGAGCTTCTTGCTCTAATTTTTTAACAGTAGCAATATCATCTAAGTAAATAAGTCGATCTTCAATTTTTTTTATAGGAATATGCCAGTTAAGTTCTTCATTAGAATTAACAGCTAGTGAAATGTATTCTTTTCTGTAAAAAACATTACCTAAACTTTCTTTTGTAAATCTTTGTTGTAAGGCAGTAAAAATATCCTGCTTGTTAATTTGAAGTTGTTTGAGCGTATTAAAATTATAATCAATGACGTATTCTATAGGTGTTGCTCCATACACTTGAGTTTTATCTACATCTTGTATAGCCCCAATAATAGGTTCTATTTGGTTTTTAACCACTTCTTGAATTATAAAAGGTGTTTGTGAAGCGCTTATGCTATAAGATAAAAATGCACGTTGGTTTTCATCATCATTAGGTTTATTTACGCTTATAGTTGGGTAACTAACTCGTTCAGGGAGTTTTTTATATAGCTGTCTTATAATAGTAGCTATTTCAAAACGCACATTATCTATTTTAGTATATTTATCAAACTCTAAAGTAATTCTACCATTATTTTTTGAAGATTTAGAACTTAATTTGGTTAAGCCTTTTACGGTACTAAAGCCACCTTCTAAAACACTGGTAACTTCTCTCTCTAAAGCATACGGAGAGGCATTAACCCAATCATATTTTACAGAAATAGAAGGTAAAGACTCGCTTGGATTTAAGCGAATAGAGAGTTTAGGAATAATAAAACACCCTAAAATTCCGAGTAATAAAAAAAAGATAAGTGTTTTAAAAGATGATATGTGTATTTTATTTTCTATGGCAAGCAGTTTGAAAGACAAACTTAAGAAAGTATTTTGCAAAACACCTTGTCTTTTATTAAAATCGAAAGTATTAATATTTAACCTACTATTGCTGGTTATTTGACTTTGACGTAAAAACAATCTAATTTTTAACTTCAATGAAAAAGTTTCTTATTTTCTGTGAGTTATTTTTTTATATATTAGCATTGTTTTGAAAAAGAGTGTATATATAAATTGCGCAACATTCTTTTTTAAATTTTACTTTAAAAATGAAAAAAAGTTTTTAATTTCATTTTTAGGGTTTGCTCTAACATTAACATTAAGTACAGAAAAAGCTTTTGCTGATACCGATGGTAAAGCGAGTCCGAATATTAATTCTGGACCTTGCTGTGAAACCGGAGTAGGTTCATGTGGACCTACAGTAGAGCTATAAAGTAAGAATAAGATTGTATTGAGGCTAAAGCAAGTATTTTTAACTTTACATTGTTCTTAGCCTCTCTATAATTTTATTGTTTAATAGCAAGTTGTTTTTTAATGTTTTAATTTTTTAATATATGAAATTTTTAATATCACTCTTTTTTCTTTCTTTCTTTTTTGCTTGTAAAAATGATAAATCCGCTCAAGAACTATCAAAACACGTCAACTACAAAAAAAGTTTAGTTGCTTCAAAAAAAGTTACACTTAAAAATAACGGTTATTTTTATAGTTTTTATACACAAGCTGATTCTAATAATGATTCTATTGTGTATAGAAAAAAAATGAGGTCTGGAAAAGATGGGATAGATATATACAACATATATAAAAAAGAAAGTCAAAAAGAAATTATATTTACGCCAGAAGTATTAAGGCTTTTAGGAAGGTATCATGGTTTTAATGTAAAGAGTAAAGATTCTATTTTTTTATTTGGGTTAAATAAAATAATGATGATAAATTCGGCAGGAGATATTCTTTTTGAAAGAAAATTATTGTCTGACGACCAATTTTCAGAGAACAAACCGATAAGTTCAGCAGCTGTAGTAAATAATTCGCAGCCTTATATTTTCCAAAATAAAATTTATTTAACCTATTGGGTAGATTTACCACCTGATAAGTCTAACCTGTTATACAAATCTAACGTAACATCGATATACCATATTAATGATGGTCGTTTTTTTGAGATGGATAGCTCTAATTACCCAACATCGTATTTTGATAAGTGTTGGTGTAATTTAGATACTAATGTTAGTAATGTTTTGAGAAAAAACACAGCTGTTTTTTCATATCCTATAGAAGACACATTGTATATTCATACACTAGATGAAAAAAAAGCTATTAAAAAGAAAATTGCAAGATCTAAGTATAAAGAAAGAGAAGTTAAGCAAATGCCATGTGATAAGTTGTGGGATCGGGAACCCTATTTTAAGCATTCATATGAGAGTTTTTTATATAGCGATTTAGTTTACGACCGTTATCGAGATGTTTACTATAGATTTTGCAAACATCTTAAAAAAGATTATAATATGAAAGATAAATTTAATTCATTAAATGATACATTTTCTATTATGGTTTTAGATAATCAATTAAATGTTATTTATGAAACAGCAATATTAAACACCAAACCAAAATATATTAGTTTTGATTATTTTATAAATAAAGAAGGTTTGTGGATTTCAACAAATAATCCAGATAATGAAAATTACAAAGAAGATGAGTTAGGTTTTGAACTGTTTGAATTGAAAAACAATGAAAATTAAATTTTTAATATCACTCTTTTTTCTTTCTTTCTTTTTTGCTTGTAAAAATGATAAATCTGCTCAAGAACTATCAAAACACATCAACTACAAAAAAAGTTTAGTTCCTTCAAAAAAAGTTACACTTAAAAATAACGGTTATTTTTATAGTTTTTATACACAAACTGATTCTAGTAATGATTCTATTGTGTATAGAAAAAAAATGAGGTCTGGAAAAGATGGAATAGATATATACAACATATATAAAAAAGAAAGTCAAAAAGAAATTATATTTACGCCAGAAGTATTAAGGCTTTTAGGAAGGTATCATGGTTTTAATGTAAAGAGTAAAGATTCTATTTTTTTATTTGGGTTAAATAAAATAATGATGATAAATTCGGCAGGAGATATTCTTTTTGAAAGAAAATTATTGTCTGACGACCAATTTTCAGAGAACAAACCGATAAGTTCAGCAGCTGTAATGAATAAGTCGCAGCCTTATATTTTCCAGAATAAAATTTATTTAACCTATTGGGTAGATTTACCACCTGATAAGTCTAACACGTTATACAAATCTAACGTAACATCGATATACCATATTGATGATGGTCGTTTTTTTGAGATGGATAGCTCTAATTACCCAGCATCGTATTTTGATAAGTGTTTGACTTCTTTAGATACTGAGGTTAGTAATGTTTTGAGAAAAAACACAGCTGTTTTTTCATATCCTATAGAAGACACATTGTATATTCATACACTAGATGAAAAAAA
This sequence comes from Tenacibaculum sp. UWU-22, assembly GCF_041021355.1. Taxonomy (NCBI): domain Bacteria; kingdom Pseudomonadati; phylum Bacteroidota; class Flavobacteriia; order Flavobacteriales; family Flavobacteriaceae; genus Tenacibaculum; species Tenacibaculum sp. UWU-22. The sequence goes on from NZ_JBFNGP010000005.1 coordinate 182,406, forward strand.
AGCTATTAAAAAGAAAATTGCAAGATCTAAGTATAAAGAAAGAGAAGTTAAGCAAATACGATGTGATAAGTTGTGGGGGGGGCAGAAAACCTATTTTAAGCATTCATTTGAGAGTTTTTTATATACTGATTTAGTTTACGACCGTTATCGAGATGTTTACTATAGATTTTGCAAACATCTTAAAAAAGATTATAATATGAATGATAAATTTAATTCATTAAATGATACGTTTTCTATTATGGTTTTAGATAATCAATTAAATGTTATTTATGAAACAGCAATATTAAACACCAAACCAAAATATATTAGTTTTGATTATTTTATAAATAAAGAAGGTTTGTGGATTTCAACAAATAATCCAGATAATGAAAATTACAAAGAAGATGAGCTAGGTTTTGAACTGTTTAAATTGAAAAACAATGAAAATTAAATTTTTAATATCACTCTTTTTTCTTTCTTTCTTTTTTGCTTGTAAAAATGATAAATCTGCTCAAGAACTATCAAAACACATCAACTACAAAAAAAGTTTAGTTCCTTCAAAAAAAGTTACACTTAAAAATAACGGTTATTTTTATAGTTTTTATACACAAACTGATTCTAGTAATGATTCTATTGTGTATAGAAAAAAAATGAGGTCTGGAAAAGATGGGATAGATATATACAACATATATAAAAAAGAAAGTCAAAAAGAAATTATATTTACACCAGAAGTATTAAGGCTTTTAGGAAGGTATCATGGTTTTAATGTAAAGAGTAAAGATTCTATTTTTTTATTTGGGTTAAATAAAATAATGATGATAAATTCGGAAGGAGATATTCTTTTTGAAAGAAAATTATTGTCTGACGACCAATTTTCAGAGAACAAACCGATAAGTTCAGCAGCTGTAGTAAATAAGTCGCAGCCTTATATTTTCCAAAATAAAATTTATTTAACCTATTGGGTAGATTTACCACCTGATAAGTCTAACACGTTATACAAATCTAACGTAACATCGATATACCATATTGATGATGGTCGTTTTTTTGAGATGGATAGCTCTAATTACCCAACATCGTATTTTGATAAGTGTTTGACTTCTTTAGATACTGGGGTTAGTAATGTTTTGAGAAAAAACACAGCTGTTTTTTCATATCCTATAGAAGACACATTGTATATTCATACACTAGATGAAAAAAAAGCTATTAAAAAGAAAATTGTAAGATCTAAGTATAAAGAAAGAGAAGTTAAGCAAATACGATGTGATAAGTTGTGGGATCGGGAACCCTATTTTAAGCATTCATATGAGAGTTTTTTATATACCTATTTAGTTTACGACCGTTATCGAGATGTTTACTATAGATTTTGCAAACATCTTAAAAAAGATTATAATATGAATGATAAATTTAATTCATTAAATGATACATTTTCTATTATGGTTTTAGATAATCAATTAAATGTTATTTATGAAACAGCAATATTAAACACCAAACCAAAATATATTAGTTTTGATTATTTTATAAATAAAGAAGGTTTGTGGATTTCAACAAATAATCCAGATAATGAAAATTACAAAGAAGATGAGCTAGGTTTTGAACTGTTTGAATTGAAAAACAATGAAAATTAAATTATTAAATACGAAGATAAATTAGTTATTAAAGAATTAGGTAACAAAAAATAATAATGAGAAAAATATTATTTATATCTCTGCTTTTTTGTATTTCATGCGAGAGGAAAGTTGATAGAGCAATAAAGGATAACGATGAATTATCCAAAGTAAAACAAAAGAAAGTAGAAGTATTTCTTATTAAAAGAAATATTTTTTATAAAACGATTATAAGTAATGGTAAAATATCTTTTCTTAAGAAGAATCAACTCTATTTTAAATCAACTGATAAATTAACTTCAGTTAATGTCAAAAATGGTCAAAAAGTAAATAAAAATCAATTATTAGCTTCTTTAGAAAACAATCTTTTAAAGAATAATGTAGATAAAGCCAAGATAGAATTACAAAAAGCAAACAATGAGCTAAAGGAGAAAAAGATAAATTACAATCAAGAAATCATCAGCCCAACTACACTTAAAAGTCTACAAATAAAAAGTGGTGTTTTAGAAGCCAAAAATAATTTAGAAAGAGCACAAATAGAATACGAGCAAACTTTATTAAAAGCACCATTTTCTGGTGTTATTGCCAATTTAGAAAAAAAACAAGGAGATTTTATTACTACTTCCGATGTGTTTTGTACTATCATTAACCCAAATGCTCTAGAAGTTTCTTTTTCAGTTTTAGAAAATGAGTTTGGTTTTATTAGTAAAGGTCAAGAAATAGAAATACAATCTTTTGCAAACAAAGACCAACAATTTAAAGGTGTTATTACCGAAATAAACCCCATAGTAGATAAAAATGGTCTTATAAAAATAAAAGCTAAAGTTATTTCAAAAAATACAGGTTTGTTAGATGGTATGAATGTAAAAGTGTTTATTAACAAACCATTAAAAGATGTGTTGGTTGTACCCAAAGAAGCATTAGTTTTACGCTCAAACCGAGAAGTAGTATTTACTATAGAAAATGGTTTAGCCAAATGGAATTATGTAGAAGTTGCAGGAGAAAATAATGATAGCTACGCCATTAAAAAAGGCTTAAAAGCTACAGATACGATTATTGTTTCGGGTAATTTAAACTTATCACATGATGCAAAAGTAAATGCTACTTTTGTAACTGATAATAGTACCCAAAAATAAGTAACTTACTATGGTAAAGTTTTTAATAAACCGTCCCATAGCTGTTTTTATGACAACTCTAGCCTTTTTATTATTGGGCATTGTTGCTTCTTCTCGTATTCCTACTTCTTTAATACCTGATATTCCTATACCCGAAATTACGGTACAGGTCAGCTATCCTAACAATACAGCAAGAGAATTAGAAACCAATGTAGTTCGTCCTTTACGAAATCAATTATTACAAGTTGGTAACTTAAAAGATATTTCTTCTGAAACAAGAGATGGTTTTGCAACTTTAAAGTTGTCTTTTGAATATGGAACAAATACCAATTTAGCTTTTGTAGAAGCCAATGAAAAAGTAGATGCTTCTTTAAATTATTTACCAAGAGATTTAGAACGACCTAAAGTTATTAAAGCCTCTGCTACCGATATTCCTATTGTAAATTTAACCGTTTCTTTGAAAGAAGATTTTTCTTCGGAAAAGTTTTTAGAATTAAGTGATTTTACAGAAACTGTTTTAAAAAAACGTATTGAACAATTACCCGATATTGCATTAGCAGATATTAGTGGAATAACTAAACCCGAAATTTTAGTAACACCCAACATTCAAAAATTACAAAGTCTTGGGGTAAGTAGTAATGAACTTATTAATGCTATCAAACAAAATAATTTTGAATTGGGTAATCTACTAGTTCAAAACGGAATTTATCAATATAATTTTAAATTTGCTAATCCTTTGAAAAACAAAAAAGATATTGAGAATATTTATCTAAATATTCACGATAAATTATTTCAGCTACAAGATTTAGCAACTATTCAATTACAATCAGAACAAGACAGAGGTTTAATCTATGTAAATGGTAAAAGAGCCATTGTATTAGCTATTATAAAGCAAGCAGATGCACGAGTTTATGAATTGAAAAAATCTCTTGAAAAAGTTACGCAGTCTTTTCTTAAAGATTATCCTAATTTAGAATTTACCACCAACCAAGACCAAACTAAATTATTACAACTTTCTATAGACAATTTAAAATCCAGTTTGTGGATAGGTAGTTTTTTGGCAATCCTAATAATGTTCTTCTTTTTACAAGATGTAAAGTCGCCTATAATTATTGCTATTAGTATTCCTGTTTCTTTAGTAATAAGTGTGTTGTTTATGTATTTGTTTGGGTTATCCATCAATATTATTTCATTATCAGGACTTATTTTGGGTGTAGGAATGATGATAGACAATGCCATTATTGTTATTGATAATATTACTCAAAAAATCGAAACAGGAAATAACTTAATTGATGCCTGCATAAAAGGTACAAATGAAATCATTACACCACTTATCAGTTCGGTTTTAACTACTTGTTCAGTGTTTTTACCACTGCTCTTTTTAAGCGGAATTACAGGCGCATTATTTTATGACCAAGCATTAGTGGTAGCGATTGGTTTGTTTTCATCTTTGTTGGTGTCTATTTTATTGATTCCTGTTATTTACAAGCAATTAAAGAACAAAAACTTCAAAATTGAAAAATGGTTGCAATTTGATGTTAAAACTCAACATATTGAAAATTGGTACGAAAAAGGATATAACTTTTTCTTTAAACGAAAAGGGATTGTTTATGGTATTTCGATACTATTTATATTTTTAGCTATTGTTTTATCAATGATAATGCCATATTCTCAATTACCCAAGATGAATCAAAATGAAGCAATTTTGAGTATTGACTGGAATGAAAATATTACCGCTAACGAAAACCAAAAAAGAATAACAAGATTATTTAAAGATAAAGAAAATGTTGAAACTATTTTCTCTCAAATAGGAGAACAACAATTCATACTACAACAAGAAAACACAAAAAGTTTTTCAGAAGCAAATGTATATCTAAAAACAAATACAATTGCTGAAATTGAAAATTTAAAGACTAGTTTACAAAGTGAAATTAAAAAAGTGTTTCCAAGTGCTACCTTTACTATTGAAAAACCTAAAAACATTTTCCAATATCTATTTGGTAATCAAAAAAGTGAATTAATCGCAAAAGTATTTTCAAGGAGTTCTTTAGAAGTTCCATCTGAAGAAAATTTATCCAATATTAAAAACTTACTAAAAGATGATACAGCTACTGAAATTCCTTTAAAACAAACTGCTTTTATAGAAGTATTACCCGAAAAAGTGTTGTTATACAATGTTTCTTATGATGATTTGTTAAATGAATTAAAATCTACGTTTAATCAAAATTTTATAGATAATTTAAAAACTGCTCAAAAATTTATTCCTATCAAACTCAATTATCAAAAAGAAACTTTTGAAATGATGATTGCTGATTTGTTTGTGAAGAATAAAAATAACGAGTTGATAGCTGTTCGTAATTTAATAAAAATTTATCCTGCTCAACAATACAAAACTATTACCGCAAATCGAAGTGGTGAGTATTTAGCGTTTGACATTAAAACAAATAACAATGCTAAAGATAAAGTGAATGAAATCCAAAATAAATTTACCAATCAACAAGAATATAATGTTCGTTTTGAGGGTAGTTTTTTTGACATAAAAGCATTAGGAAATGAATTATTAATTGTTGTTTTGGTAGCTGTGTTGTTACTTTATTTTATAATGTCTGCACAATTTGAATCGCTATGGCAACCTTTAATTATTTTATTAGAAATTCCAATTGATGTAGGAGGAGCATTATTATTACTATGGCTTTTTGGAGGAACTATTAATGTGATGTCGGCAATTGGAATTGTAGTGATGAGTGGTGTGGTTATTAACGATAGTATTTTGAAATTGCACACTATTAATTTATTGCGTAAAGAAGGAAAACCAATACAAGAAGCCATTAAGTTGGGAGGTAAATTACGTTTAAAACCTATTTTAATGACCTCTTTAACCACTATTTTAGCTTTGTTACCATTTCTCTTTATAGGTGGTTTAGGTGCTAAATTACAAAAGCCTTTGGCTTTAATAGTAATTGGAGGAATGTTAATAGGAACTTTTATAAGTTTGTATTTTGTACCTTTAATGTATGCCTTATTAAGTAAAAAAGAAAAGAATGAACACGATATTTAGATATTGTATCCTAACAGTTTTTTGTTTTTCAATAACCAGTTTATTTTCTCAAAAAAAATGGTCGCTAGAAGATTGTATTGAACACGCAAAGGAACACAATATTGATGTTATTAAACAAAAGATACAGGCAGAAGTATTAAATAGTGATATTAAAATTGCGAAAGGAAATTATCTACCCGATGCAAATTTTAATGCTTCGCAGAACTTTTCTCTTGGAAATTCATTTAATGTTTCTACAGGTGTTGGTCAGCTTGAAAGTAGTTCAAATAACTTTAATTTGTCTTCTTCTCTAAATGTTTTTAATGGCTTTAAAAATAGATATACACTTCAAAAATCTAAATTATCAAAAGAAAAATTAGAAGCAGATATAGATAAAATACGATTTGATTTAACGTTAAATATTACTAATAAATATTTGCAAGTTCTCTTTAATAAAGAAATTTTAAAAGTTGCTCAAGAACAAGTAGAAATTAGTCAACAAAACTACAACAGACTAAAAAAGCTATACGATAATGTACTGATTGAAAAAAGAGAATTATTAGAAATTGAATCCACATTTGCTTCTGACACCAAAGAAAAGGTGATTGCAGAAAATAACGTAAAAAATAGTTTGATAGAATTACAGGAATTATTGGATATTAAACAAATTGAGAATTTTGATATTGAAGAAATTTCTATTCAAAATATACCATTGACACCAAATGAAATTACTGAACAAGTAATAGAAAATAACCCACAAATTAGTAGTTCCAAATTAGATATTGAACTCAAAAATAAAGATATTCAACTTTCAAAGGTTAATTTTTATCCCAGAGTAAATTTAAATTATTTTTATAGCAGTAATTATTTTCACATTCTAGGTCAAGATGATGTTGTGTTTAACCAACAAACAGGACAAAGTGAAGCGAATGGTTTTTGGATACAATTAAACAATAACAGAACTCATTTTATTAGTATTTCAGCTACCATCCCAATTTTTAATAGGTTTCTAACAAAAGAAAATTATAAAAAAACAAAAGAAGAATTAAAGACATCAGAAGCTGAATTAGAAAGTAATAAACAAATTTTGCGAAATAAAATCAAAGTAGCGACAAATGATGTATATACCTCTAAAGCGTCATTAGAGTCTTCCAAAACTGCTTTAGATACTCAAAAACAAGCCTTTGAAATCTTACAGAGTCAATACAAAAATGGGAATGTTGGTAATTACGAATTTTTAGAAAGTAAAGGGAAATATATCAGAAATGCTTCAGAATATATTAAAGCTAAATATAAATACTATTTTAAATTGAAAGTTTTAGCGTATTATTTTAACCAATAGCATCATATTATTACGCTTAAAAAAATACTTTTTCAATATTACCTTGTTTTTAAAAACAAGCCTTTTTAATTTAGACCCTCACTTAAAAACTTGGAAGTCATGTAAAAAACGAGGAGATAGCCCAGAACATCATTTAGACCAAGCAAAAACCTATGCAAAATTACACAACTATGAAGTTGCTGAAATTTACGACTTAACGGGTGTATCAGGTAAAACAGTTAAAGAACATCCTGAATGCCAACGTATGCTGATGGATATTCATCGTGAACATGTTAGTGGTTTTATCTTTTCCAAGATTGCACGTTTTACTCGTAATATTATTGAGCTTTTAGAATTTGCAAACTTCTTTCTGAATATATTGAAGAAATATTTAAAAGTCAATTAAAACAATTTCTTCTTTCAGAAAAAGATATTGAAGCCTATTACCAAACTAGCCAAACAGGCATTAAATACAAAGAAAGAGAACTTAATATTGTAAAAGAGAAAATAAAAAAAGGTAAAAACCAAGATTTATAAACTCTTCGAATTGTATGAAAACAATCAAATTGAAACTTCTCGTTTTAACGAATTTTACAAAGAACCATTCCAACATTAGAAAGTGAAATTAAGATTTTAAAAGAACACGTAAAATCGAGTGATTATATTTTAACAGAAACTAAATCTTTATATGATAATTGGGATAAGTTATCCAACGAAGAAAAAAGAAATGTCGTAGAAACCATCACTCAAAACATTATTGTAGGCGACCAAGAAGTATCAATAAACCTTTATTCCTTAAGCCCTCCAAAGAAAAATACCTCTTTTTCTAAATTGATTGCAAATGGGCAACGTGTACTATAACACGGTGTTAGCTGCTGCCTTTATTCATTTTTCAATTGGGTTAGGTCTATTAACTGCTCTCCGTCATATTTCCACAGATTTCCTTTTCGACCACCAAACCATAGATTTCCTTTTTTATCTTCGATAATTGTCCTTATTGCAATTCCCGACAGCTTGTCAAATGAATTAAATTTTCCATTTTCAAAATAACAAAGAGCTCCCCAGTCACTTCCCAACCATAGTTTTTCATCTGTACTTTGGAATACAACTGCAACATTGTTAGCACACAATCCATTTTTTTTGTTAAAATTTATAAAGTTGTTTCCGTCAAATTTATCTAAACCACCATTTCGGTTTCCGTTAGTTCCAATCCAAATATTTCCCATATTGTCTTGATATAGGTAACGAACCATATTATCACTTAATCCATTTTCGCTTTTGAAATCTTTAAATGTCTCTCCGTCAAAGCGAGTTATTCCACCATTACTCATTGAAGCAAACCAAATATTGTTGTTTTTGTCCTGTATTATACTTTGCACGACATTGTGATGAAGACTGTCTTCAAATTTTCTACCTTTGTCAGCTAAAATACTCTCAAATGTATTTCCGTCATACTTATAAGCACCACCACCAGAAGTACCAATCCAAAGCATACCATCATTATCTTGAATTATTGAATTTGCTTGGTTTGGATTTATAGTTGGATAAATGTCTTTATACCAATCACTACTGGTGTCAATATATGGAAGTGAAATTTGAGTAAACGTATTGCCATTGTATTTGCACAAACCTTTATTAGTAGCCAACCAAATTATTCCTTTATCATCTTCAATTATGTTCCATATTTGGTTAGTGCATAGTCCATTACTTTCATTAAAGTTCGAAAATTTTTCTCCGTTATATTTGTATAGTCCTTCAGTTGATGTTCCAAACCATAAGTTTCCATTTCTGTCAAGAAGACTACTTGTAACAATATCGGCATCAGTATAAACTTTAAACTCTTTTGTTTCAATAGGTTTATTTTTTTGTCCATTGCAAGAAGTAAATAGAAATAAAAATATGGTTGGCAGTAGAAATCTCATTTTGATGTTTGTTCTTTTTAGGTTGCAGCTAACAAAGTGCTAAACGTAGTTCTGCTTTGAGAAAGTAAATGTAATAAATTTGAATAATCAATACTAGTGATGAGTAGTTGAGTGGTTAGTATACAAAATATACAAGTACACACCAAACTGAAAATCCGTGAGAATTTTCAGAAGTAGGGGAGAACTAGCAATTACTTATAGCCATTGTTGGCAGGCATAATTATTTGTTTGTCAATATGTTTTCCATTCTTGTCAAATGTGTATAAGTATATTTCTTGTTTTTCATCTATTGGCAGTTCAGTTTTCTTTCCTGATTTTATTATTGTTGTAAAATATGGAACTTTTTTAATGTAATCATATTGGTTTTCAATCTCATTACCAAAGAACAATGCAATTTGAACATCATTTTTAGTATTGTTTTTGTATTGATATGAAGCTAATATATTTTCCATTTGAATTTCTGTTTCGTTGTTTAGAACCAAATAATCTACGGAGTTTAATCTTTCATTATCAAAAAGCTTGCTGTTAATAATTCCATATTTTGAGTTAATTTGTTGTCTGTATAAATTTAAGTGAGTTTGGCTAATGGTAAGTGGATCAATATTATATTTATCTTTAAAAATGCTAGCCATCCATTCTTTTCCTCTGCTTGTTGGTTTTTCAAGGATATGGTCAATTCCAGCTAAGACCAATACTTTGCTATTAGGGGTAATTTTAAAAGTTTTATTATATAAATTTTCTGCTTGACCAATTTCCCTATTTTTGTTGCTGTCAGTGTTTTCATAAGCCACAAATTCAAATCCTAATTCTTTTGCTTTTCTTATAAGGTTTGAGTAATTCTGTTCGCTCGTGTAAAATCCTGTTTCAAGAACAGGATAAGAATTCGCCAAATTTAATATGCTGTCTTGTTTTGTATTTAGTGCCTCCAAGGCCAAATAATTATAGCCTATTTTTCTTAGGTTTTGCAATAAATCAAAAATCAATATTCGGTGATTAGGATAAAAGTGATTTTCATTTATCATTACAATTTTACAATTCTCAGCTTCTTTAATAATTGTATCAATAACCTGTGAATTAAAAACTGAATTCTTTCTTATGATTTCAGAAATAGTATCATTTGGTTCAAATCTTGATTCGAGTTTGTTCAAATAGGATTCATAAAATTCATTCTTTCCGAGAAATGAAGAAAATGTAAGTTCCATTTGTAGTTTAGACCATTCCTCTTGTTTGTCGTAAGTTGGAAATTCATTTATTTCATTGAGTGCAGCATAGAATTTATTGGAAGATTTATATTTTTTCACAATATCAAAAACAGTACTGATTTGCTTTCTGTAAGTAGAGCCTAATTCTAAACTCTTAAAAATATTGTTCAAATCAATTTCTAAAGTTTTTTTTGAATTTTGAGCTAATGGGTTACCTATAAACCTAATCACATGGCTGTTAATAATTGTGTCGAATACGATAAGTTCTTTTGGGTAATTTTGGGGGCTATTTTTAGAGATTGTTACAAAATACTCGTATGGAGGGTCATTAGTCTTACCATAAACTAAAACATTATTTAACAGTTTAAATTTCTCATTGCGGATAATTTTCTTTAATTCCTTTTTATTGGTAGTATAGGTTATATCCGCGGGTGTTTTAAAATATAATTGAAGAGAATCATTTATTACATGAATGCTGTAATTTTTGATATATTTATTTTGCTCAAAATATTCACTTATTTTTGGTGAACACCCAAGTAAAATCAAAAGTATTGATATGAATGATAGTTTCTTTATTATGATGACTGCCAACGCATTCTGCTATAAGTAGTTGTGTGACTAAGATACAACTTTTGTAAGTACACACCAAACTGAAAATCCGCGAGGATTTTTCAGAAGTAGGGGAGAACAAGTAATTACTTATAGCTATTGTAGTACACAGGCTTTTCTATTTTTTTGCAGTTACAATAGCACGGTTGTTAATTCGTTTCCATTGATTATCGGTATCTAATACAAGTGAGTTGTAGGAAATAAAATCATTTTTCGAGTTATCGATTTTAAGTTTTACAGAAGCAATTTTATCACTCAGATTAAGTTCTAGAATTTCCATTTTTCAGTTGCTTAAAATACGTGTTTTAATTCTAATTCATGCAAAACCTCATCTATACCAAATACCGAATAAGGTACAATCAGTAAAAGCGATAATAGTGAAAATTTCTTACGTCAATTTTAATATCAAATATAAATTACTTGTTTTCTAAATTCTTTTTAGTCAATTTGTCCGAAATAAATGGCAGACTGATATGTATTGAAAAATAACTACTGTTGTTTTTTTTAGCAATAAATTTATTGTCAAACACATCAGAAAATCCATTGTAGTATCTAACATTTAATATAATGCCTTTTCCTTTATGTGCTGTTTTAAAGAGGTAGCCTATATTGAGTATTGCACCGTAATCTGTACCAGCTACATTATCTTTTATAGATTGGTCAAAATCTCCCAAATTACCTTCATAGACAATATTGCCTTTTTTGCAAAAAGATATTTGTGGTGCTATGCCAAATCTAAAATTAGAATTATTTGGCTGGTAATACACAAACACAGGTATGTCTGTATAAGCAAGCGTTAAATTAGCAGGTACATCTTGATATAAAGCATTTAGATTGGTATCTGTAGAGTTAAGTGAAAAGCGATTTAAATTTATACTTCGTTTAGACAAAAAATAAACAGTTGGACTCACATACCAATTCTCTGACAGTTTTACATTGCCTGCAATTCCAAAATTAATAGCATTGGTTGGTTTTGAACCTGTTACATTACTAAAGTTACTCCATGGAATACCCAATTCCATACTCAAATTAAATTTTTCACTGGCAACTTTATCACCAAATAAGGCAGCAATTATAGCAGCTTGGGCATTTGCCATTTGTATAGATACAGTTAATAAAATCAGTGTTGTAATATATTTTATACCATTCATATTAGTTTGTTTTTATATGTATAAGAAATTATAATCATTGGTATTGCAATTAAAAGCATTATGTAATTTTCAATAGCAAAACCAAAAGCAATCCAAATTAACATAGTTCCTAAATAACCCAGGTGTCTAATTATCTTATAAAGACACAGACATTATAGTTTGTATTTAACTACTATCTTTCCTGTTTTTACAAATAAAATTTGTAGCAATTATAGAGCCAATGAAAATTCCTATATATTTAAAAATATCAACCTTGAGTATATAAAAATCAACGATAAATCCTAAAATAGCTAAAGGAGAAATATACTTGGAATATATTAGTAAATTCTTCATTTTAATATTTCGCACATTTAATTTTTTAGAATAAACTTCGTTTATCGTTAATTATATTTTTTTATTCTTTTCTTTTTTCTTCCAAGTAGAGCATTTCTTAGATATAGTTGGATGTTGATTTTAGCGCTTTATTGGTGAACAATTCACTTTGAGAAGCGGTATTGTATAAGCAACAGGTCGTTATGGTTTTTAGCAGACAATAAGCCTTATATTTTAACTTCGTTATGGGCTACTTTAAGGAATATTTAATCTGACTTAATAAGATTTTCTAGCTCTTCTTTTTTCTTTTTTTCTTTCTCAACAATCTTTTTCATTTCTTTTACCTTTTCTTCTGCAAGTATGATTTTTTCATTCTTTTGAGTTTCTTCTTCTAATGTAATTTCGCCCTTTTCTTTTTGTTTTTTTACTTTTTCTCTAGCTTGCTTAATTTTCTCTTCATTTTCTTTTATTTGATTTTCTTGCTCTTTAACTTTTCTTTCTATTTCATCTCTTTTTGATTCGGCAGCAACTTTGGCTTCCGTAGCACGTTGTTGACCAAATTCTTTACCACGTAATCCTTCTTTGTTTTTACCATAAGCATTACCATCTTCTTTGGTCTCATTCACATTTTTCTTATTTTCTTTTTTAACCTTTTCTGTTTTATTTTTTGAATGATCCTTTATTTCGGTAGTATCATTATCCATTTTTTTATTACCCTTTTCTTTGGTCTCATTCACATTTTTCTTATCCTTTTTAACTTTTAATTCTTTGTTGGGCTTATTCTTTTTATTTGGTTTTTCTTGAGCATTTTTATTTTTGTTGTCCTTTTTATGGGTTTGCTCAACATTGTTAGGTTTGTTCTGTTTTCCTTTTCCTTGAGCATTTAGAATTGAGGAAGAAATAAAAAATACAATGGCTATTAATACTATTTTTTTCATAAGGTACTTTTTAAATGTCATTTAATAAACTGTCTATTTTGCTTTGAGTGGCTTTGAATTTAGATTCCGAATTATGAATTAATTCGACAGATTCTTGAGTAGCTTGTTCAATTTTTTCAGTTTGTTTCTTTAATTCTTTAGAAATCTCTTTTTTTGGCTTTTCTCCACTAACACAAGCAGTTATAATGGCTGTTAGAAGGAGAAGAAAATAAATACTTTTTTTCATAATTATAAATTTTTATTTGTTCCGTTTTTTGTGGTTTCCATATTCCACATTATTAATTGTCTACAGCACATGAGTATAACGCATCGTTTACGGCTAAAGATAGTAATTTTTTTATATACTGTGTTATGGGCTTTTAGCTAAGGGTATTATAATAAAATAAAGAAAAATCCCTAATATAATTATTAAAGTCAAAGGTCTTATCTTAAAACCTAAAAGCACCTTCTGCTTATTAAAAAACCAATTATTTTTTTCTATAATTCTTTATTTTTACTAGGGTAAATAAAATCAAGTGTAATGCAATTTATATCTAAAGGTACGAAAAAATCCAATTAAAAAAGCAAATATTACAATAGTTCTAGAAGATTGGAAATTATTAATTGTAACATTTTTAAAAATTCCTCTAGGTATTGTTTTTATTGTTATTGTTATATCGCCTGATGTAAAAACAGTAATAAGAAAGCAACGCAAATCAAATGTCGCCTTTGGTCAATTGCCTACTAACGGCTTTGAATTTATAAAAGTACCTTTGATTTAAACGCTTAAACGGCTATTTTTTATACGTTGTTACTTATACTGTATTTATTTTATTTAGCTTGTTTTCAGCGTTAGCGAAGTCATACTCTTTTATAAGTTTTAGCTTGTGTAGCTAGCTTTTAGTGTAGAAAAATCAATTCAATTGTTTTTATCACATCAATATTTTAGACTGTCTTTTAACTGATTCATATAGTCGATTATTTTCGTCTTTTCTACCTTGTGTAATACAGCATTTTTATGAATCCATGTGTACGAAGGAAGAGGCATTTCACCGTTTTTTATTTGGTTGATGATAGATTTTAATTTGCTATTTTTTCTTCGGTTTGAATAATCGTCCCATTCGTTAAAATTCAGTTCGGATTTTCCTTTATTTATATGCTTTTCCAAAAACCAACTAATAGGTTGAATTTTATTGTACCAAGGATAATTGGTATGGTTACTATGGCAATCATAACAGGATGTTTTTAATAAATCACCAATATTTTTAGGCGTATTGTTTGTTAATATAAAATCGGTTTTTGGCACCATATCATTTTGGTTGTGTTGCGTGGGCACAAATTGTATGCCCACGAACACTACCAATAGAATTACTCCTATGATTTTAAGAAATCTCATTTAGTTAATCTCCTTTTGTACTTTTCCACAGGTCAACATTTTGCTTCCATAGTAAGGGTTTTTGATTTCTTTGTTCAAACTCAACCAAACACTTCCGCCATCATACATTGGGCAAAAATCTTGGTATAATTTGGTTTTTGATCCTGTAATAGTCACCAAATCCGTAACATCTTGACTCAAAATTTTAAAATGTTCACGCTGGTGTTTTATCGGACTTTCAGAAATGTGTTCGGCATTTTCCACGGCATCAGCTATAATGTCAGTGAGTTCTTTTTGCTCCTTTTTATTATATTCGCTAATATTCAAAGCTTTGAAGGCCTCCATTGTCATTTTTGCAGCTTTTTGTGCTGCTTTATTGTTGTCCGCTACCAAGGCGTCTTTTAGCGCCATATAGTTTTTGAGAATAACAGAAATATTCGATTTTTGGATATTGTTAGTTGCGTGAACATTATTTTGGTTCACTTCGGTATTTTTAGAATTATCTTTTTTACCGTTGTTACAAGACATTACTGATAAACTAATAAAAGTTATTGTAACAATTGCTGTTGTTAATTTTATTTTTTTCATTGTTTTTAAAATTTAAATAGATAATTATTGTTTCTGTCTAAAATCTTATTGATAGACCTCCACCTGCACCAAAACGATTGTCGTAGCTTGCTGTCAATGAAAAGTCTCTTGATAAAAAATATTCGATACCTGCATTCCAAGTAACTTCTCTTTCAAAATGACTTCCTGCATCGAGTTTGTTTACCCAACCAAAATCAGCTTGATATTCGTACATTCCAAAAATTGAAGTTCTTGGGAAAATCATTATTTCTCGGCTCAAACTTATTTGAGGACGTAATTTATTGTCAACACGAACATCAAGATCTAATAGGTAAGGCGTTAAATAACGGATTCCTGCTATGGCTGTTGTAGATATTTCGTTCAGGTTATCTCTATTTTCATTCTCGATATTTACCCCACCAAAAACCCTGAAATAATCATACAGATAATATTCGTAAGTTGCTTCTGCTTCGAGGTTTTTGTTCCAACCATATTCTGCCGAAACGTTAAATTGATTGCGAATATTTGAAGCAACAAGGTTATAGGCTGCTGTATTTGATGCCATATCAAGTGTTGACCAAGCATAATATTTATCTACTTTTTTCATTAAGTTGGATGTTGGATATTTTAACATCCTCGGGTCTGTTGGTGTATCGTAACTCATAACTCTTGCCATTCCGCTTATCATATGATAGAGGATGTGACAATGAAAAAACCAATCGCCATACTCATCGCCACCATTTTGGTAAAATTCTAGGGTTACTTTACCCATAGACGGAACATTTACAGTATGTTTAAGAGGCGAGTATTCTCCATTTTCATTAATAACCCTAAAAAAATGACCATGAAGGTGCATTGGGTGAGGCATCATTGTCAGGTTGTTAAAAGTTATTCTGGTAACCGTATCTTTACTGATTTTTATATTGTCCGTTTCGCTCAAAGGCACACCATTCATACTCCATATATAACGGTTCATATTTCCTGTCAGGTTCAATAAAATGTTTTTAACAGGAACGTTTTTTGGATAGGCTGTTTTTACGGGCGATTTTAAATAATCGTAGTTGTATTGCGAATACATTTCCATCCCATTCATTTTCGTTTTATCTTTTTTGGAATCTCCCATTTTCATTCCGTTCATTTTTGGCATCGTGTTTTTTTTCATTGTCATGCCATCCATATTGGAATGAGTCATTTTCATTGTATCTTTAGGCATCTTCATTCCATATTTTTTTTCCATTTTATAACGGTCATCTTTTTTCGGACGATACTTTAATGCAGGTGCTCCCATTTTCATATCCATTTTTGCCATTTTCTTCATCATTTCAATTTTGTTGGGTTTTGGAACAATTTCGGCAGGAATCACTTTCCCTTTTCCAAAATAAGTGGTTGTTGTTCCCGAACCATCTTGTGCCATAGCACGAAATTCTATTTTTCCATTTTCGGGAATGGTGATGATAAAATCATAGGATTCAGCAATGGCAATAAAAGTTTTATTGTGCGGAATTGGGACAACGTTTTTTCCGTCTGCCGAAACCAAAAGTGGCGTTTGTCCGCCAAATGTCATCCAAAAATTAGTCGATGTCGAGCCATTTATTATACGTAAACGAACTTTTTCGCCTGGTTTAAATTCAGGATATTCAACCGATTGTTTACCATTGATTAAAAAGGCGGGGTAATAGACATCGGCAATGTCTGCACTTTCCATCCGTTGTTTCCAAAATTTTAGCTGAGCACCAAACCCACCATGTCCAATTACTTTATTTAAAGGTGTGGATGTTCCTTTTTTTATTCCATACCATTCATTGCCACGTTTCAGGTTTCGCAATACGTTTTCAGGTTTCTCGTTTGTCCAATCAGACAACATCAAAACCAAGTCTTTGTCGTATGGTAAGGCTTTCTTTTTTGGATGGATTATTACTGAACCGAAAACACCACTTTGTTCCTGTAACATTGTATGCGAGTGATACCAATATGTTCCCGACTGTCTGATTGGAAATTCATATTTGAAAGTAGTTCCTGGTTTTATAGGAGGTGTGGTTAAATAAGGTACACCATCATAAAAATTAGGTATTAAGATGCCGTGCCAATGGATAGACGTTTCTACATCCATTTCATTTTTAACATAAATGACGGCATATTCGCCTTCCGTAAATTCGAGTTTTGGGCCGGGAATAGTTCCATTAATAGTCATTCCCATTACTTTTTTTCCTGCTTTTTCGACCATTTCTTTTTTTATGGTCAACGTATATTTATGAACAGGTAAATTATTAACATTTCCTTCTACTAATTGTCCAAAAATGGGTTGGTTACCAATCATTAACAGAAGAATTAGAATATTGATGAGATTCTTCATTTTAAAATATTTTAAGTTTGTAATTAATATATAAGCTAAAAAATACAAGCCAAAGACTTGTTTTAAAAAAGACAAACCTATGGCTATCAAAAAAATATTATAACTTATTTAGGCGGTAGCCAAATGGAAAGATAAATATCTTTAGGTATGTGTTGAACGTAAGTCCAGTTCACATTTAAGGTCTCGAAATTATTCGTGTTCGATAGTTTAAAATCATTCTGAAAAAAAGGAATACTAATCGAGTTTGGATAATGGCAAAAGAAATTACAGCAAGCTCCACTGCAGCCTTTATCGTGTTTTTTATCTTTGTTACAACACGGTTTTTTATAATGATTGTCCTTACTTGAACAAGTCATCTTTTCACTACTTGCCTTTACAGAAGTGTTTTTACACGCAAATGCATTACTGGAAGCAAAAACCAATAATGAAATTAAGAGTGTCAATATGTGTGTAGTAGATTTCATGCAACTTGAGTTACAAAGGTAATAAATGTTTTTTAATTTTGTTCGTTTTTTTTGAGCGTTGGTTTTTGTATCAGCAAAAAAAACAAATGTGCTAAACATAGTTCTGCTATTGTTGTACACCGTTATTCTTTTAAAATATGGGTGAACCAATGCGGGTGTTTGTCGGCTCTTTCTATCATGCCTTTTATAGCGCTATAAGCTCGTTGTAACTTTTGATATGGATCGCCGCCTTCTTCCCACATCATGGCACCAAACATGCCTTTGTATCCGAGATTTTTTAATGCGCCAATTATGGCAAAATTGTCTAATTCTCCAGTGTCTGCGGGTTCACAAGTGGCAATTCCACCCCAGCCTAATGGGCTGCGTCTGCTCCCAGCTATGTGTACTTTACGCGTATAGGGATAGCACTCTTTTAAATAAGTGGCGGGGTTACTGCCGTTTTCGCCATACCAATGTACAACGGTCATAACCATACCCAAGTTAGGGTGCTGCAAGGTATTGCAAAGCCGAATGGCGTCTTTGTAGTTATCCATCCAAAATTGGACATGCGGATAAAGCAATAACTCTAAGTTTCGTTTTTGACATATAGCCAAGGCTTTGGTTAGCCAAGGAATAATGACACTATCTCCAGCCACGTTTGATTTGGGGATACCCCGACCAGCACTTTGAATAGCTAGGTCTATTTGTTTGCAGCCTTCTATGTTTTCGAGCATGGTGAGTATACCCGTATTATTCGGATGGTCGGCAGGGTAGTCTAAGTTAAGCACCACGTAGGTACCTGTGACTTCTAAATCATATTTTTCTTTCACTTGGGCATAGAGCAGACTTTCTTGCCAACGGACGCCGTTCCAAATTGAAAAGTTGATGCCGTCATAGCCTATGTCTTTTACCATTTCGCAGCGGGCTTCAAAATTATAGACGCCTAAGCTATTGTAAAAAGCAAAATCCATTGCATATAGTTTATGTTTCATGTGGTTGATTTTTAATGGAAATGAGGAAGTATTTTATTTGAAATTTGTTGCAACGTGTCCTCTACATGGTTAGAGTTAAATCGTAATACAACACCAATGTGATTTACCCCAATATCGCGCATCAGATTAAAATAAGCGATTAGGTAATTTGCGCCTGCCCTAAAGCCTAAATGTAGGGGCACAGGCTTGAAGTTATCATCGGGGTGTAGGTCAATAAACAAGGACTGCATATAGGGCTTGTCGTAATCGTATTTTTGCGCAATGATCCCACGCCACTCTTTAATGGTGGTTTCAAGTTGTGTTTGGCCCATGGGGTAATTCATCCAGCCATCCGAAAATTCAGCATTCCATGCTATCGATTGCTGACTATGGGCTGTGACCAACATCGGTATTTTAGAAGCCGTTGGTTTGGGTATGATGTCTAAACTGCCGTCTAATTGACCATAATTTTCTGAATAGAATTTGGGATAAGGTTCGGCGGATTTTCGAATGTACTCGAAGGCTTCTCTAAATAGCTGACTTCTTTTTTGATAGTCTATATTCATAGCAGGATACTCCGTTGGGCGGTCGCCCGAAGCCACGCCCATCAAAAATCTTCCACCCGATAATTGATCAAGAGATGCCGCCGCTTTGGCTATGTGCGCTGGGTGGTGCAGCGGTAAGGCTATACTTGCCGTACCGAGGGCAATAGATTCTGTATGTGCTGCGAGATACCCCAAATAAGTAAAGGGTTCGTACACTTGCCCCGCATCACCAAAAGAAGGTACAAAAAACGGAATATCGCGAACCCATAAGGCTTTAAACCCCAGTTGTTCTACCAATTTAGCCCGCTTAATGTGGTCATTCATGGTGGCTATGGGATTCATCTGGTTATTCTCAATGGGAATGCCCACTCCGATAGTCAATTTGTTAGGAGTAAAAATAGTATTGTAGGCGGTGTTTATTTTTTCAAACAGTTTCATTCTTAAAATTTAAAATTAGGTAGGTATTTGAAGTCTTCTTTTTCGTCTTTGTTGACAACAATTCACTTTGAGATGCAGAGTTGCGCAAGCAACGCAAATCAAAGTTCGCCTTTGGCGAATTGTTCACCAACAGCCATGTGTATGAAAAGTAGCGGTTTTTAGGTGCTAACTTTTTGGTTTATCACTAACCTAAAAGAAGAGTAATTACTTTGAATTTAGCACTTTATCTGCTATTTTTTATATACTGTGTTATGCCACGTTATTTTTTTCATTTTCTTTATAGCCAAATTGAACCTAAGAATATTGGGAAAAAAATAATTATCATTAAATAAAAGTCAAATTACTAATACTAAAACTTGTCCTGTTGCTATTGATAGCGTAAGGGCATATATTTTCTTTTATATCCAATCTAAAAATTTAGTAAAATTATCTTCTATAGCGTCAGTTATGGTTAAATATAGCAATTATTTTTTTAGATTAGCACAGGTTTTAACAATTTTGAGTGGATTTAGACGTAGTCAAATCGGTCGTAATTATGGTTATGCAGTATGGTAAGCAGTTTTTTTATTTTGTTCGGTCAATTTTATTTCAGATATAATTCTTTAAAATACTCAAATCGTTTTCCAGGAATTATCATTTTCCATATATCTTTTTTATGAATAATGCTTTTATCGGCTAGTCTTTTTCCGTCAGTATAAGTTCTGTAAACGAATACATAAAAGATTAAGAGTCCAGCGAAAAAAGGTCCATTTATCAAGTCAGATTTACTCAGCCAGATTAGAATTCCGAGAGGTGTTAAAATCAAAATGTAAAAGGTTAATAAGTTTTTCATTTTCGTTCTGTTTTAATTGTGGTTATATAATGTTGGCAACAGTTGTTTTCCAATTCTTTCTATTTTTATAATATTCAATGAGTTTATTTCTCTCTTTTTTTCTTTTGTTAGATGAAATGAATAAAGGAATTGATATTCCCAATTCGATAACTCCAGTTGCGACAAACATCATCCCGATAGATTCTCCGACTCCTTCTTGGGCATTTTTAGAACCTGAAATTACCATAATTCCAAGTGTTGTAGTTAACGCAGACAAAGAAGTCAATACTATTCCAACAGTTTTATTTGTTCTCCTTTTTTTATCTTTTCCTAAAATTGTTTTTAAATTAAAATAATCGGTTGAATTATTTAGGTTAATCGAGTTAAAATTAATTTCAAACGAACTCAGTCTTTTAAGCTCATAATTTTTAAAAGTTTGAGAAAAACCAATAGTAGATAAAAATAAAATAGATAAAGTTATCACTGTCCTATTCATAATTATCGTCAACGGTTTTGTGTAAGATTAATTGCGAGGTTAAGATACAAAATTTACAAGTACACACCAAACTGAAAATTCGCAAGGATTTTCAGAAGTAGGGGAGAAGTAGCAATTACTTATAGCCATTGTTAGCGAGCGTATTTTTCTTTCATTTCTTGGCTAAATATAATCGATATGCCTTGGTTCATAATCTTTTTATGACTTAAAATCACAGTCCAATCGGGAATGTGTTTAGCAATTCGGACAGCTTCTTTTAAAAATCTATTCTTTTTAATTTTTATTATGTTGTTGTCAGAAATCAGATAAGTGTTTTCCCAATCAATTTTTTTTAGTTTACCATTTTTATCAGGTTCAATACTTACAAAGGCTTGGATAGTCTTATCCATTTTACCTAATTTACTCCAATTAACTTTGCTGTAAATATATTTGAGATATTCACTTGGGTCTAAACCCGAAAGTTTTGATTCTTTCAAAATTTGGTTTTTGTATCTCGATTTATTTACTAATGTTCCTTTTCTAAATTTGAGTATTAATTCATTTGGATAGATTGAGGTGTTCTTTAAATGGTTGGATTCGCAGATGATGCAATTACCCTCAAATATAATCAAAGAATCATTAAGCCAGTCAGCAATTAATGGAAACTTGTTGCCTTTAAATATTTTCGTTAAATCAAGTTTTGATTCTAAATCCGTGTAGGTTGTGATTTTGTTGAAATACAAATTTCCTTTCTCAATTTTCCATTCTGTCTTATAATTTTGAAAGAAAGGTGAAAATTCAATTATTGAGTCTTGACTTGCATTAAATTCATATTCTTGAATTTGTTTCGTAATCGATTGATTGATTCTTTCCCAATCAGTTCTCTTCTCTAATGGATTTGAATAAAGGTTCAATGTGTCTTTTTCTAAAACCAGAATATCCGAGTTTTGTCCCGATACTTTAACAATTGTTCCTAAAATTAATATGTATGCGAAAATTTTGTTCATATGCTCGCTAACAAAGCGCTAAAGGTAGTTCTGCTTTGAGAAAGTAAATATAATAAATTTGAATAATCAATACTAGAGATATATACTAGGGAGTTGATTGTTAATCACTAGTATTGAGTTGCCTTTGGCAACCGTTATTTGTCAAATTTATTATATTGGGAGTTTGAAAAGCAACGCAGATTAAAGTTCGCCTTTGGCGAATTGTTCACCAACGGTTGGTATAAGAATAGTAGCGGATTTATAGCTACTACCTTTCGGAAAGCAAGATACTTAATTAAACACAAAAACGGTTTAAGTGCAAACTTGAACCGTTATTGCTTATACACAATGTTAACGGCTGGTTTCTTTCAAGGTCCAAATTGCTCCGTTTTTTATATTCAGTTTTTCTAACTTGTCCTTGGCTGTCAATTCATTTAGTATTTGCTCACTTTCCTTTCTGCCTGTTTCAGTCAATTCTGAAAATTCTTTTGCAGTCAATGAATGATATTTTGAAAATACAGAACTCCAGGATTTATCATAAATTGTTTTAGTTGCAGATGGAAGTAATTTAATCAAAGTACTTTCAAATGTACTATAAGGTTTTGAGCCATAAACCACTTTTTTTTGACCAACTGTGTCTGTAAAAATCATAGTTGGAAAACCTCTTACACCAAGCTCTCTGCCCAATTTTAAATCTTCTTCAAAAAGTTCTTTTGCTTTTTCTTCATAATCAATTTTAAGTTTAACAATGTCAAGACCTACTTTTTTTCCTGCTAATTCTATATACTCCCATTTCGTAATATTCTTTTTTTGTAGAAAAACCATTTCTCGTATTTCACGAAGGAACAAGATTGCTTTTTCATTGTCCTGCATTTGAGCTGCCTTAAAAGCAATTGAAGGTGGATAAGACGAATGTAATGGGTCTTCTAACCAAACATTTCCGTCTATTGGCATATCGTAATAAATGCTTACTTCTTCCCAATGATGTGCTACGTCTGAAGGTTTGCTGATACCACCACTATTGTAACTCCAATCAGGAAGCAAACCACCCATTCTATATTCAATTTCAATATTTTCTCCATATTCCAATTTAAGTTTTCGTAGTTGTGGTTCAATACCCCAACAAGAGGAACAAATTGGGTCGGTGTAATAAATAATTTTTACGGGCCTTTGAGTTGCTTTTACTAAATTGCTGTCTCTTGCATTTGTTTTAGTAGTTGGTATTTCGCAAATACCACTATCAGGGTTGCACAATAGAGGATTGTTGTTTTCCATTTTGTTATTTGTTTGGGTCTGACAACCTACGTTGCTAGCATAATTAATATAGATACTAACTTGAGTATTCTTATTTTCACTTTTTGATTTATTGTTCCAAAGATAAAATATATCAATTACTCTTATTCTATGAGTTTCCTTTTAGAAAGTAGTTTCCTTTTGGAAACTACTAAAGATATTCATAATTTTGCGAGAAGAGAAAAAAGCGGCATAAATGAGAAAAAAAACAGAAATAAATACAACACCTGTCTGCCAAATTAGAATGCAAGCAATTAGCGATGCAATGAGTTTATTATCTGGAAAATGGAAGTTTCATATTCTTGGAACACTAATAGAGGGGAATAAATTAGGTTTTATGGATTTGTTACGAGAAATAGATGGAATTGGAACAAAAATGCTTTCAAAGGAACTTCAAGATTTAGAAATTAACAATTTGGTTAGTCGAACCGTAATGAACACGAAGCCAATAACTGTCGAATATTCAATAACAAAATATGGTAGAACGCTTTCTCCATTAATTGATGAATTGGCAAAATGGGGTGTTGAATACCGTAAGTCTGTGTTTGGCAAAAATGAATAACTGTTGGGTTCTATTTTTTAGAAAGTCAGTCGCTTGTTCTACTTGCCGCTAATAAAGCGTCAAATTACGTTTAGCATACGTTGTGAATAGTTTAGGCTCGATGCCCGCCAAAGGGGAGGTTTTTTTATATAAAAGGATGTCGTAATTTGGTTTAGCGCTTTGTTGGTGAACAATTCACTTTGAGATGTAGAGTTGCGCAAGCAACGCAGATTAAAGTTCGCCTTTGGCGAATTGTTTACCAACGTGTTAGTATAACCGTCAGTTACGGATTTAAATATACAAAATTTCAGTTTATATCAATCGTTAGCAATTCCGAGAGGATTCGGACGAAGTCGAATCCGCCGTAATTGCGGTTATACATTGTTAGCAATAGTTTTATTCAATAATATATTATCGTTTCAGATTTCGGAAATTTCAATTCGTTATTACCAGGGTAAAAACCATTCATTGTCGGCAGAGTTTCCAATTTTCTAATCATTTCTTTTTTCTCAAATTTTGAACTTTCATTCTCACAATCTTCGGTTTCTTTTTCGTAATTTATCTTGCCATTTGAGAGATTGTAGTCAAAATTGAAGAAATAATCACAAGGAGAACCAAAATTGACTGTTGCTCCGATTAATTGAAATTCTCCACTTTGAAATCTAAATCTATGAGTATAATTCCATTTTTGACGACTTCCTCCAAAATGATTAATTACAATACAATTTCTTTCAATTGAAATTCCTTTGAAAGGGTCGCCCATCATTCCTCCGTGTTGACTTGGTAAAATTGCTCCAACAGATTTTTTCCACAATTTCCATTTGTCATTAGTTTTTTTGTAAATGAATATTTGTCTTTCAGTTCCTAAATCAGTTTCCTTTTTTGTTTCGTAAACTATAACTTTTTCAGAAACTCCATCACTGTCTAAATCTCCTTCTGTTTCGTCAATAATTTTAAACGATTTTGGAGTTTGAATTATTTCAGTTTTTTTGTTTTCCTGACTTTTACAAGACATAAACGAAAAAATAAATAAAATTAAAATGTATGTAGATAATTGTTTTTTCATATTGTTCACCAACGGTCTCGGATATGAGTAGTGCGGACTTTAAAGCACTTCACTTTCGGTTAAACCCGAACCCAAGCGAGTTATTTTTATATTGGTTATAATTATCCAACTAATATACAAATTGCGAGCGACATAGAAAGACCTACCTTTGGATTTTCCCTTCAATCCACATTACTTATAGCCATTGTTACCTGCCGTTTCTTATCTTTTCAACATTTTTGTTCATTCTGTGTCTAACAATTTTTCTATAAACAAACCTTTTAAATACTCCTAATTTTTGTTGGTGTTTAGCGTAGAATTCATCAGGTGTGTCAAATAGTCCAAAATCTTGATTTATTCCTTTTTTCTGAATGAATGTATTGTTTAAATTCCACTCGATTGGTGGGTTTTCAAAATTGTCAGTATACGCTCCATAGCCACAAAATGTAGTTTTGCAATCATTGTTTTTTTCTTGTAATTTGGTTAAATATTTCTTGTCTAAAATCACTCCTTCAAGAAAATACCAGGTATCATTAAGGTACACTTCGACCCAACTGTGTAAAATATTTTTGGGAGATAGCTTATACCAAATTCCATTAATTGCACCTTTTTGTAATGCCTTGTTTATTGTAAAACCGTGAATTCTATTAGGAACTCCAGTTGCTCGTAAAAGAGCCATAAGTAATGTTGCTTTTGTATTACATTGTCCGTAGCCGTCTTTTAAAACCTCTGCTGCAGGAATGTCATCAGAGATATTATATCCAAATTCAATATCATCTCTTACAAAATTGTAAATTGATTTAACTCTCTCAATTGTATCCAATTCCATCCAATTTTTATCTTTTATCAATGATTGAATTGAAGTGTCTGAATAATTTAGAATTTCTGTTTCTTTTAAGTAATTGTTCATTGATTTTAAGTTTGTTTGAGATAATGCGTTTAGTTGTGCTAACAACATAGCAATTAATATTTTTCTCATTTTTTTCTTTTGAAATACAAAGTTGAGAATTTGAACAGACTTAAAATTGTATGAACTGGCTATATTTTTGGAGTAAGAAATTTTGGTGTAACTCCAAAAGTTTCTTTAAAAGTTCGTGTATAGTGAGAACTATCAGAAAATCCGAAAGAATGAGCTGTTTCTGTAATAGAATGTTTGACTAAAAAGGGAAGGGATTGTATTAGTTTATTCCATAACTGATATCTTCTAAAAGTTAAATTAGTCTTTTCTTTGAATAAATGTAAAAAACGTGTTGGTGATAAAAAGCATTTTTCTGCAACCTCTTCAAGGCTTAATACTTTTTCAAAATTAACATCCATATATTTTATGGCATTAAAAACTCTTTCATCATCCATATGATTTTCGGATTTGCAAGCACATTGATATTCCTCTAAAATCAATTTAATTTTTTTACATAAAACATTAAAATCAATTTTGGAATTTTCAAATTGACCTAGAGTCTCTATTATTTTATTAGATAAATTATTTTCAAGTTTTACAAAGTTGGACTTTCCAAATTGTAAATAAAATGCGTGTCCTTTAGGACTTAATGGATTTATAAGAATTGTCAGTTGATTTGCCTTGCTAACCAAACAATGCTCAACTTTTGAATTGATAAAAAAAGATTTTCCAGATAGCTTTTTCTCATTTTTTATAGAAAGTTCCATTTTAGACTTTGTCGAAACACTTATTTGTAAAGCGTAATGTTTATGATAAATGTTGTCAGTCAGTTTACCTACAAACAATCCAAAATTTTTGTCGAAATGAAACATATTATCTTTTTATACAGAGTGTTTTTCAAATGGCAGGGGTAACAAAGCGCTAAAGGTAGTTCTGCTTTGAGAAAGTAAATATAATAAATTTGAATAATCAATACTAGTGATATATACTAGGGTGTTGATAGTTAATCACTAGTATATGAAGCGTAGCATGTCGATAGGCGGCTATGATTTCATATACCGTGTTATCTGCTTTTTCATTTTTTTAAACTATATTTTTTGTAGATAATCGATACATAATCCTAAAATTATTGCCCCAATAAAGAAAGTTAACATACCCAAAAGATAAGCTGTAAATCCTTTTAAATAGTTTGTTTTTTTACTTTTATCAAAAAATTGTCCAATTGCCCAAGAGGTATAAATCAATGCAACTATTCCGCCTATATGTAATACTCGACTCTTAGTTGTGCTTTCTATAATTCCAAAAACCGTATAAATCAACATTCCAATTCCTATTACGAAGCACAATAAGATTAGAATTTCAAAAAAATTGTAGTCATATTTTTTAAAGAATATTTTTATCCAACCTGCAATAAAAATTGCCATTAAAATGTTTGCATAACCATAATTACTCTGAATCCACCCAAGTATTTTTGTAATTGCTGATTCCTCGAATCCGTCAGCTTTCATATAACCGTCTTCAAAGAGAAGAAAGTGCTGTGCTATCATATAAATCAGGGAAGTTACAATGACAAAAATAATGGGTTTTACAAGTCTATTCCTGTCTTTATGAATAAAATTATGGACGCTTATCCCTGGTCTAATCAGCAGTTCTTTGATAGTGTAGAATATTCCTTTGTCAAAGTTTAAAACACTTCCAATTTCATTCAGTATGTATCGTCCATTAATCCTTGATAGTTTTATTGGAATCCCACAATTTGGACAATAATTTTGTTTTACCTCAGAGTCGCAATTGTTACAAGTCATCCCCTTTTTTGGTTTTTGATTTATTCACTACACTGTATATTATAATACCAAATAGAAAACCAATTATAATGGCATCAAGTATTTGGGTTGATTTCATTTGACTGGATTTATTTCTCTTTTGATTGGTCAATTTATTTTCATTCATTATTACGTTTGACTTAATTTTTGATTTATCACAATTGCAGATAACAAAGCGCTAAAGGTAGTTCTGCTTTGAAAAGGTAAATATAATAAATTTGAATAATCAATACTAGTGATATGTACTAGGGAGTTGATTGTTAATCACTAGTATTGATTCGGCAATAGGTTGCCTTTGGCAACCGTTATTTGTCAAATTTATTATATTGGGAGTTTGAAAAGCAGTGCCAAATTACGTTTAGCATACGTTGTGAATAGTTTAGGCTCGATGCCCGCCAAAGGGGAGGTTTTTTTATATAAAAGGATGTCGTAATTTGGTTTAGCGCTTTGTTGGTGAACAATTCACTTTGAGATGTAGAGTTGCGCAAGCAACGCAGATCAAAGTTCGCCTTTGGCGAATTGTTCACCAACGGTTGGAGCTATGTGCTGTGCGACGATGTTTTCTTGTTATTCGATAAAATTACGAAAAAATTATATCACTAAATAACTTTCCAAAAATTCTGAAAAGAGCATTGCATATAGCTGTTGTTGTGTAGCGTTATTATGGCTTTAATTTTTCAATAGATTCATTGTAATCAATTATAAGCTCTTTCTCAAGTTGTAAATAATCACTTGTTAATAAATCCAACACCATCATCATATCTGATACTTTTGTGTTTGAATTGAAATTAACCGTTTTTTCAATTAAAGAACTACTTAATTCTGTTAAATATTTTTGTTGGTTATAAACTTTAGAAATTTCTTCCAATGATTCAAAACTATAATTCTCAATTATTCCACTTAATTTTAAATTATTAAAAGCAGTTTCACTTAGTTTGGGAATTTCTAAACCTTTCCAACCTTTAATTTTCATGGGATGGAAAGCTCCTTTTTCTAAAATATTCATTGATAATTTCTCACTTGGAAAATTACGTGAGATACTATCAATATTTTTTTTAATTAATTCATGATACTGAACCGTTTTCGATAATTCTTCTTTGTTTGTTTCAATCTCATTAATAATATAATGAATTGATTGCTGTTTTTTTAATTCGGTTTCTTCATTTTTCCTCCATTCACTAAGAATTAAGCCTAAAGCAACCCCAAAGGTTACAATAATAAATTCAAAAAAATATTTTAAAAAATTACGTTTAAGTTTATTCATTTTTTTATCCTAATGCTAACGTGTTAGTATAACACGTCAGTTACGGATTTAAATATACAAAATTTTAGTTTATACCAACCGTTAGCAATTCCGAGTGGATTCGGACGTAGTCGAATCCGCCGTAATTGCGGTTATACTGTGTTGGCAACTGGCTTTTTATTCTATATGATACCATTTATATTCGTTTCCGTTCCAAAATATAATTCCGCCACCGTGAGTTTCAGTCACACTCATATAAATTCCGTTTCCAATTAGCTTGAAATTTTGAGATTCGTCTGGTCCGAGTAAATCTCCTGTTTCTTCGTCAACTAATTCAGGTGCTACAGTTTCTCCTTTCGGAATGATTTTAAATATTTCAATCCACTTTAAGTCAGTCATATTGTCAATTTCTTTTCCTGCTCCGAAAACAAAACTTTCTTGATTTGCTGAATTATGAATTATTAAAACTCCAGTTTTTTGGTTGTTTTTATTTTTTACGATAGAGGCAAAGTCAGTTTTATTGTCGCCATTAAAATCTCCATTCAGATTTTTGTCAGCTACCAATTCCAAGGAATCAGGAATTTTAGTCAAATCAACTCTTCTTGTCGGTTCAACTTTTAATTCGGTTTTTTTATATTCTGATTCAACCTTTTTCCCCACTTGTTTTTTACAAGACGAAAAGCATAAAATCAGAACTAAAATTGTTATTGTGAATCTCATTTTTTCAGCTTGTTGGTGAACAATTCACTTTGAGATGTAGAGTTGCGCAAGCAACGCAGATCAAAGTTCGCCTTTGGCGAATTGTTCACCAACGTGTTAGTATAACCGTCAGTTACGGATTTAAATATACAAAATTTCAGTTTATACCAACCGTTAGCAATTCCGAGTGGATTCGGACGAAGTCGAATCCGCCGTAATTGCGGTTATACATTGTTGTGGTTAGTGTTTTTTTATTTATTTACTCAATTTTAAAATTCTAAAAGCTCCTTGAACTACCAAGACAAAAACGATTGTTCCTATAATCAAATCAGGTTTGCTTGAACTTAACCAATTTACGAAAAGTCCAGCTATTATTACTCCCAAATTTATAATCACATCATTCGATGTAAAAATCATACTTGCTTTCATATGAGCTTCTTCCTTGCTCTTTGACTTTTGTAAAATGTAAAGGCAAATTCCGTTTGCGACAAGTGCGAAAATAGAAACGATTATCATTGTTGAAAAATCGGGAATTTTCTCGTCTCCAAAAAATCTCCTTAAAACTTCAATAAATCCGATAATTGCAAGTGTTATTTGAAAATATCCAGCAAGTTTAGCAATCCGTTTTTTTCTTGTTAAAGTTCCTCCAACTGCAAAAAGACTGATTCCGTAAACAAAACTATCGGCAAGCATATCCAAACTGTCAGCAACTAACCCCATTGATTTTGAGATTATTCCAGTTGTCATTTCGATCAGGAAAAAGACGAAATTTATTCCGAGTACTGTCCATAGTAGCTTTTTCTGGTTAGAGGTTTCGTTAAATTCCGTTTGGTCGGTTTGTTCGGACGAAATTTTCTTTCCACCTAAATTCAGTTCAAGAATGGACTTTTCGATTTGGTCAATTTCTCCGTTGTGAAAAACGGTTAGTTTTCGGTTGGGAATGTCAAAGTCCAAATTCGCAATACTTGAGATTTCGTCCAATTTCATTCGGATTAGATTTTCTTCCGAAGGACAGTCCATTTTGGTAATCTCAAATATCGTTTTGTTCATTCACTTTTTCGGTTTTTCGACATTAACCACAACAAAGCGCTAAACGTAGTTCTGCTTTGAAAAGGTAAATATAATAAATTTGAATAATCAATACTAGTGATATGTACTAGGGAGTTGATTGTTAATCACTAGTATTGATTCGGCAATAGGTTGCCTTTGGCAACCGTTATTTGTCAAATTTATTATATTGGGAGTTTGAAAAGCAGTGCCAAATTACGTTTAGCATACGTTGTGAATAGTTTAGGCTCGATGCCCGCCAAAGGGGAGGTTTTTTTATATAAAAGGATGTCGTAATTTGGTTTAGCGCTTTGTTGGTGAACAATTCACTTTGAGATGTAGAGTTGCGCAAGCAACGCAGATCAAAGTTCGCCTTTGGCGAATTGTTCACCAACGGATTTGGCTATATGTAGTGCGGATTTACGAAGCCGAAACTTTCGACTAAGATACAAAATTTCGTAAAAAGCATGACCTTTGATTTTATGACTTCAGCCCGTATTACTTATAGCCCTTGTTAGCGGTAGGCTTTATTAAAACATTCTTTATTCCATTCAGATTTACTAATTCTAAAAATATTTACTTTATTGTTGTTATAAATAGTCGTTTTATCGAGTTTCATTCCGTTTTTTCTAGCTACTTTTTCAGATTCCTTGTTGTCAATGTGTATTATTGAAATTAAAGAGTCCGTTAAGTTGTTCTCAAAAGCATAGTTTCTACACTTCTGAGCTGCTTCAATTGCATAACCTTTTCCTCTTTGCTTTGGCATTAAAGAATAACCTATCTCTAGCTCTTCAATTCCATCAACAGTATGAATGAGAAGTCCAGATTGTCCAATAAATTGGTGGTTGTTTTTTTCAATCAATACATTCATTCCTCCTAAGTTATTTTTGTATCTATTAAAAACCCTATCGAACCAGATTTTGCATTTTTCATCAGGAGAATCTTTATCTGTCAACCATATATATTTTAATGAAGTATTATCCTCACAGAATTTTAACCATTCATTAAAATCCGTTTGTTCAAGTTGCCTAAACGATAATCTTTCGGAACTTTGTCCGAATAAAAGCAATTTTGTATTGTCTTTAATTAATTCCATTTACGACTGCTTTTCTATGCTTACCGCTAACGGTCTCGTATAACCGTCAGTTACGGATTTAAATATACAAAATTTCAGTTTATGCCAGCCGTTAGCAATTCCGAGTGGATTCGGACGAAGTCGAGTCCGCCGTAATTGCGGTTATACATTGTTACCTGCTGGCTTTTATTCAATCCGCTCATTTAAGTAGTCATTAGCAATATCAATATCGTTGTTATTATTCCAAGTGTTGTTGTAAATCTGCCCATTTTTTTGGATTTCGTCCAACCTGACATTGAAATTATAACAAGTAAAGATATAATACCGATAAAAAATGCAATCACTCCAACTGCTCTAGGAAGCATTAAATCATTATCAGTTACTTTAAAAGGATATCCAACTGTTGTTTTCATTAATAAATTAGTCATAGCAAAAATGGTAATCAAAAAGAAACTAGATGCTAAAGTCGAGACAGTCATAATTGATTTTGACAATTTTGTGTTCAAATCTGAAACTAAAAAATTTGCAATTATCGCAATCGAAAAACCTCCTAATAACGAGCTAATCATAATTACTTGTTCAGCGAGTTTATTCCAATATTCAAATGTAATTTCTGTCATATAATCTATTATTCAGTTCGTTTATTAATATTTTTATTATTGTCTTTCAGTGACTTTTTTCAGCTTGCAGGTAACAAAGCGCTAAACGTAGTTCTGCTTTGAAAAGGTAAATATAATAAATTTGAATAATCAATACTAGTGATATGTACTAGGGAGTTGATAGTTAATCACTAGTATTGATTCGGCAATAGGTTGCCTTTGGCAACCGTTATTTGTCAAATTTATTATATTGGGAGTTTGAAAAGTAGAGCCAAATTACGTTTAGCATACGTTGTGAATAGTTTAGGCTCGATGCCCGCCAAAGGGGAGGTTTTTTTATATAAAAGGATGTCGTAATTTGGTTTAGCGCTTTGTTGGTGAACAATTCACTTTGAGATGTAGAGTTGCGCAAGCAACGCAGATCAAAGTTCGCCTTTGGCGAATTGTTCACCAACGGTTGAGCTATGGTTTCGTTGCGTGGAAATCCGTAAGGATTTTCCAACGTAAACCGAAGATAGCAAATTTGCGAGGACTTTCCTCTCGGAAAGTCAGAAGCAATGAACTATAGCCGTTGTTGTGTGTAGTTTTTTTACTTAATTTTTGTAAATCCGCTTCCAATTCCGTCGTGATTATTATCGGAAATATCAAGTTTATTAGTTTCATAAGTCTTAATGATTCCTCGATTAACAATTCCAGTATATTGTTGATTTTCTGGGAATTGAATAAATCTTTCCATTTCCCCTGAATAAATGGATTTTTTTAAGGTCAGTACATAAGTCCCACTTGATATTTCGTTACTATTTTCTGTAATTGAGAAGTTATAATTGCTGTTTAAAGTCAGATGTATAGTTTTTCCAGTTGATTCTGGTGTTTCTTCAAAATATATTAGTCCTCCAGAGGTTCCAGTCCAATTCCAAACGCCAACTAAATCAGAATTGCTAATTTCAGTTTCATCGTCAGAACTACAAGAAATTATTCCTAAAGTCAGAATGAAAAGATAAATCAGTTTTTTCATATTTCTATTTATTTACTTGATGTTCAAATTATAGTTTGGTTGCTTTAAATTACACCCAACGGTTTGTGTATGGTGCGTATCCCGCAGGGTATGCACTATACACCTTGTTGTGTGTAGTTTTATTTTGGTATTCCTTTTTTATTCGGGTTATCAATCCAATCTTTTACTGTTCCGATAAAATCCCAAACATCTCCGGCTGAAGGTTTCAAATAATTTGCGTCTTCAGGATTAGCTCCCATTTTTTCAAAAATATCTATCAACCACTTTGAACCATGACCTGTTGCTCTCAAATTGGTTAACCACGATTCTAATTCACCATTTCGAATGACAAAGACACCATATTCTTCTAATTGATTGAAAAGGTTATTACATGCCTCTTTATTTGGCTCATCAAGAATCTCAACTCCTCCATCTCTTTTCATATTTTGCCCTGAAGCATCAAAAGCTGTTTTCATAGTTTGCCTTTGATTGTGTAGTGCTTGATGACTGGGTTCTGGTATAAATGCTCCAATTAAAGGTTTAGAAAAAACTTGACCACCTTCTTTCAATACATCTATATCAACTATTCCAACTGCTGGAATTCCTAACTCTCTTAATGGGTGGACTATATCCCATACTGTTTGTTTATTTTGGGCATTAATGAATAGACAGTTAACTATTCCTCTTCGGTCAGACTCCGCCAATAATCTTTCATTTACTTCATTATAGAACGCTCGGTCTGAATCAGCTTCCGTTACGATTACAGATTCGTAAAACAATCCATTAAGCACGCCTGTAGACCTTAAGAGAGGATTTCTCATAAGATTTAGAATCTTTTCCTTTGGTAAGATTCGAGAGGTCGCCAAATTATTTTTATAAGTAAGTCTTATGATATTTAATGGAGAACCTGACTGTATGCAACCCATTAAAAAATGAGAACTGTGAGTTGATACAAAAAGCCTTTTTTTAGTTGCTCGCAATGATTTACCTATCTCATTACCTAACTTATTTGATAATGAAGGATGAAGAAATGCTTCTGGCTCATCAATTAATGTGATTTTTGGATCACCTGCTAAAATGGTAGTAATAATTCCTGAAAATGCTTTTACTCCATCACTTGCAGATTTGATCTCTATTGCATCTTTATGAAAGTTGATTGATTCTGTTTCCCATCCTTTTTCCTCTCTTTCTGAGGAAGGAGCTCTATCAGATAATCTAACACGTAGCTTGCCAATATTCGTTGGATCGACTACATAATATTTGCCA
Organism: Tenacibaculum sp. UWU-22; assembly: GCF_041021355.1. Taxonomy (NCBI): domain Bacteria; kingdom Pseudomonadati; phylum Bacteroidota; class Flavobacteriia; order Flavobacteriales; family Flavobacteriaceae; genus Tenacibaculum; species Tenacibaculum sp. UWU-22. The sequence continues at coordinate 217,062 of NZ_JBFNGP010000005.1, forward strand.
AATGCCTCATGAATAATTCTTCTAACTTCTTCCCTTAATGAGTTGTTTATAAACAGATGTGCTAAATGATTAGCTGGTGTCTGTTGAAGATCTCCTGCATTTTGTTCGTTCAATAAGGTCAAACGATTAGTACCATCCAAACGCATGGTGTACATATTTAGAAATGCTTGATAATGGCCTTGTCGAGTGTTGGGATTTTGAGCCTCAGTTATAAGACCTTGTCGATTCACCTGTTGTCTTATTGCTCCATTATTTTGAGGGTTGATTTTTGAAAGAATAACATGACCTGGATGCACATTTTCACCAAGATTAGGGACTGTTTCAATTCGAGTTATCTCTTCCTCAATTTCTTGTTGCGTAAAGGGTTCAAACATTAAATTATCAAGTACAAGATCATTTGCCTGTCCATGAGTTCTTCTGCTGAAATTTTCTATTTCTATTAAAACACGACTTTTTCCAGAGTTATTTGGTCCGACAAAAATGGTTATTGGAGTTAACCTAAAGTCAAGATTCGGTTGACCTTGGGAAGACCCTGATTTAAGTTTAATTTTTTCAATCATGTTTTACTTCTATTACACACAACAAAGCGCTAAACGTAGTTCTGCTTTGAAAAGGTAAATATAATAAATTTGAATAATCAATACTAGTGATATGTACTAGGGAGTTGATAGTTAATCACTAGTATTGATTCGGCAATAGGTTGCCTTTGGCAACCGTTATTTGTCAAATTTATTATATTGGGAGTTTGAAAAGTAGAGCCAAATTACGTTTAGCATACGTTGTGAATAGTTTAGGCTCGATGCCCGCCAAAGGGGGAGGGTTTTTTATATAAAAGGATGTCGTAATTTGGTTTAGCGCTTTGTTGGTGAACAATTCACTTTGAGATGCAGAGTTGCGCAAGCAACGCAGATCAAAGTTCGCCTTTGGCGAATTGTTCACCAACGGTAACGTATAAGAATAGTAGCCGACTGCGTGGCACTTTTCTGTCAAGTTACAAGAAAGTTGAAGCGGGCTATAACCCTTGAATTTACTAATGTTTCGGCTATTATTTTTATACATTGTTATGGGCTGCCTTTTTCTTTATTTCAATTCTCTTAGTATAATTTTCCCTTTGTCTTTCGCAATTTTTTCGAGGTCAGGAATGAGTTTAACTTTATAAATATCATCCCTTTTTCTTTGTGCTATTTTTTTAATGATTATACTTCTCGCTTTGAATAATAATTCATCTCCATAAATATCAAATTTTGTCAATGCAAGTTCGCACAAACCTGACAAGGTCTTTACAATATCCTCATTTCTGATTGCATCAATAAAATTGTCAGTGTTTAGTTTTAAAAATATTGTGAGTTTATCATCAAGTTCATTTTTATACATACTTGAGATACGTCTCAAAAATTGGAATAGTGGGGAAATTTCAAAGTTTTTATGTTTGTCAGATTTTAGCTTGTTTAGCAAGTCATTTTTGCAATGGTGTTCTATTATATCTTTGCTTATAAATGAACCAAAATAATAACCTTTAAAAAAATCACTAATATTAACTCTACTGTAACGCCTATAGTCTCTGCTGTAATTTGTTAGGTATTCATTTAGAATTGAATAAATTTTTTCATTGCAATTTAGATTCTCATTTTTATAAACTTTGTTTTTCAGTTTATACAAATCTTCCAAGGCTTGACTAAAATTAAGTTCAGGGTTTAATAAAGCACGAACTAATATTGTTTTATTAATCTGTTTAAACTTTTCTATTGTTTTGACTTTATCGATTGAAGACATAACTCTGAACAGGTCTTCCGCATAAGTTATTTTATTGTTATTGAATCAACGAATTCTGAATCCAAGTCATTAATGTTCAAAAATTTAGGATTACTTAAAGCTTCAAGCTTATTAGGCAGGTTCCTAATAATTTTTGTTATTGAGTTTGAAAGAGTTTGGCTCAGATTAAGCTCTTCTAAATCCAAATATTTTTCTGCAAACTCTGCAAATATTAATAGATAGTTTAAGTTGGTTTCTGTTTCTATTTTCTGTGCAAAGCTTTTTGTTGCCACTATTGAACCTATTAACTCAAAGAATGATTTTTCATCTTCAAAAAGTTTTCTTAATTCTAATGCCCTTGCAGTGAAATTTGAGATACTTGTTTCATTTGAAAACTTGTTATAAACAACTTTGTTTTTGAGGTCTATTGTTAATTGTTTCTTTACGAAATTAGAGTCAATTTTAGATAAATCGGATAGTGCTTTTGAATATTCTGATAGGTTAGCACCATTTAGCTTGATTTTGAAAAGAGAGTCATTTAATGCTTTCTGAAAAAGAACCCAAGATTTATTTGTGCCAATTGAAATGTCAATCCTGTTGATTTCTCTCAACGATTTTACAAACTGGTCAATCTTTAATGATTTTGCTTTGTTGTATTGTTTATCCCAATTTATGTTTCTCATTAAGCCAATCAGTAACTTTTTCGCTACAGTTGAAGTATTTAACTCTGAAAGGCAATTGGTAACATTTGATAGACGGGGTAAATCTGTTATCATTTTTAACCATTCAGCGAAATCATAGGAATGAAGAATACGAAGTATTGTTTCTGACTCACGCCTTTTTTTGCTGATTCTTAATGTTAACTCCACGATTGAACTAGTATTTGCTATTTCGTTCTTTCTCAGTGAAACTAAAATGCTAGATTCATTCAATTCAATATTCAAGATGTTACTCAATTGAAGAAGCCTTGAATAGGCTATGTAATGTTCTTCAACGTACAGGCTAAGTTTATTTGATTTGAAGAATGTCAGGAAAGATTTGTAATACTCTTCTAAATAATTTGTTTCAACACGTTCGGAATGAAAAAAGACAATATTCAAAATGTTTATTATCCAATAGCTTTTATTTGTCTTATTTGATAGCTCACCTAAAAAAACTTCTTTTGTAGTTTCATCATTTAATAAACTGCCAATAATTTCTTTTTCTTCCGTTTTTTGAAACTTGGCTAATAAGAACAATAAACCAATATTGTTTTCATCATAATCAAAGCTTTGGATATAGTTTAATACTAATTCCGTTTTTTTGTCAATGCTAATACCATTTTCAATATAATCGTATGAGTCAAATATTAATTGAGCATATTCTTTATGTGGGAAAAAGCAAAAATCACTTTTAAAGTATTGTAAGATAATTCCTTTTTCTCGCAGTAGAGAGTTTTCATCGTAGGCATTTCTCAATGGAACGAAAGAAAAATCATTTCTAAAAAGCAAACAGTAAGTTAACAAAGCCTCACTCTTAAAAAGGTTTAGCTTATGCTCTTTAAAGAATTGGTGCAATATTTTCTTAGAATCTATCTTATCAAAAGTAAGGGGTGCAGAATGTGAGTTTTTTTGTTCCCACATTCGTAAAGCAATATTTAGTTTTAATAAATTTCTATTAATGTTTTTAAGAACTTGTTTAAAATCTCCTTTTCGCCACTGAAGCTGACTTCCTTTTTCGATTAACGATTTTGTTTTCTTCCAAATTATGCCAGATACTTTTTCTTCAAAACTTTCATTTGAGTCAATTCTAAAGAAAGGGATACCGTCAATTAATCTATAAATATTTTCTGTGTCAAAATCATCAAATGTATTGTAGTAACGTGAGAGGTATAGAACTTTTATCCATTTATGATTTGATATTCTATCACGTAAATAACGAAAAATTTCAATATTGTCGTGAATATTATCAATAATCACAAGCGAGTAATTATGTGAGATTTGAATCAATTCTTCTGCTAAATCTTTTTCTGTAATCGTTGGGTTGGAGAGATTAAGATAAAATGTCTTTCTATTGTTGATTTTTTGAATTATAGAATATGCAAAAGTTGTTTTCCCGCTACAAGGGTTGCCCAAAATACAGTACTCTTTTAATTTTCCTTTGCTAAATTGAAATGAAAGGGTATTTATTGTTTGGTACTCTTTTTTACTATAATAAATTGATGATTCAAGATTGAAAAAATTGTCATTTACAATCTTCTCACCTTTTTCTATTTGCTTGAAAAGTGCAAGTTTTGAAAGTCCATAATATTCTGTAGAAACTTCTTGTTTTAAAAGCTCATCAAATTTTACTCTCTCTTCTATCGGACGTTTATTGACATCTCCTATAAGTCTTCTTATAGTTTTAATATAAACTTTTAGACCATCTTTCTCTAAGTACAGTTTCGAGGTGTCAATGTTCTTTTTTATATATGGAGTTTCAGAGATAAATAAAATCCAAAGCGTTTTAACGCCTTGTTCTTTCCATTCAGAAATTGTGTCTGTTGTTGTTTTGTCTATTTTCCCCTTTTCGTTTGATTTTTGAGCTGTAACCTGTACACCAAGTCCTTTTTTACGGTCGATTAGGTCAATAGCAATTGTATTAATCTTATCGTATGCAAGGTTTTCAAGATTGGGTAATTTATATGCAGCACTTAAAACTCGAAGAAAAAAGTCTTCAGTCTTGGTTGTTCTAAAGTTACCAAGTTCAATATCCTTTTCAATTCGCTGTACATAAGAGGAAAGGTTATGTTCAATTTCAAGTTCTTTCATTCAGTTTATTTGTACTGTCGGTTTTTTAAGGTTGCCCATAACAAAGCGCTAAACGTAGTTCTGCTTTGAAAAGGTAAATATAATAAATTTGAATAATCAATACTAGTGATATGTACTAGGGAGTTGATAGTTAATCACTAGTATTGATTCGGCAATAGGTTGCCTTTGGCAACCGTTATTTGTCAAATTTATTATATTGGGAGTTTGAAAAGTAGAGCCAAATTACGTTTAGCATACGTTGTGAATAGTTTAGGCTCGATGCCCGCCAAAGGGGAGTTTTTTTATATAAAAGGATGTCGTAATTTGGTTTAGCGCTTTGTTGGTGAACAATTCACTTTGAGATGCAGAGTTGCGCAAGCAACGCAGATCAAAGTTCGCCTTTGGCGAATTGTTCACCAACGTATTAGTATAACCGACAGTTACGGATTTAAATATACAAAATTTCAGTTTATGCCAGCCGTTAGCAATTCCGAGTGGATTCGGACGTAGTCGAATCCGCCGTAATTGCGGTTATACTGTGTTGTACGTAGGCTTTTATTCATTAATTTTTTTCGTGTTCAATTATTGTTACGTAATGTTCAACTATCGGAAATGGGTCATAATAATGATGTAATAATTTTTTCCATTTTAAATATTGAGTCGATTGCCTAAAATCAATAGTGTGATTTTCTAGTTTTTCCCAATTGACTAGTAAAAAATATTGATTGTCTTGTTCTATACATTTTTTAAGTGAATGGTTTAAATAATCCTTTATAGAACTGATGAATTATCCAGCTTTTTCAAATAGCTTTTCTTGTCCTTTTTTCACTTTCAATATTGCTACTTCTAAAATCATAATTATTAAATTCCATATGTTTTTTTCGCACTTTCAATTTGTTCCGATTCCGTTGTTTCAGGATATAGAATATATTTCGGAGCAATTATTGGCTTAATTTGTTCCACTTTAATTTCTGTTATTGTCAAAAAAGGAAAATTTCCACAAGTCATTTTAGTCAATATGTTTTCCATTTCCAAGAATTCAGAGTCTGCTTTTCCTATAATTTTAGCTCTTCCTTTTATTTGGAATCCTTTTTGCACAAAAATGTCTATGAAACTGATACAAACATTGGGATTCTGCTTTATATTTTCAACGGTTTGAGGTGAAGCGATATTAGCGACGATTATTTTGTCCTTTCCGTAATAATTGAAAATTTCTTTTGGAGAAACATTCGGTATATTTTCAGTCGATACTGTCGCAAGCCAACAGAGAACGCTTTTGTTTATATTTTCCTTTATTTCTGTTGTTAGCTCCATGTTTTCTAGCTTACGTACAACGGTCTCGTGTATGAAAAGTAGCGGATTTTCACGCGCTAATTTTTCAATTTATTACTGATGATAAATTTATGGAAATTCTTTGAATTAAGCATTTAGGCCGCTATTTTTTATATACGTTGTTAGGCAACGTTTTTTATTCCGTGGCGTTTCTTTTTATCAAGTCAAGAGCAAAGTCCATTTGAGTGTCTTTGTTATTGATAAAGTCTTCAATTGTTTGCTTTACAATAAAATCTGGTATAACGCCTCTGCCAAAAGGCTGTGTATCTTTTTTCTTCACATCTTGTGTTAAGTTTACAATGGAAAAGTCGGTTGTAAAATTAGATTTTGGCAATTTATATTCTACAGGAAAAGAACCGTTATGACCATAATAGCCACCGCTTGTTTCCTCGCCAATAACAATAGCATTCGTGTTTGAAGCCACCATTGAGGCAAAAAGAGAAGCGGCTGAAGCAACAAATGGACTTGTTAGTAGATATACCTGACCTTTAAACCTGTTCCTGTTTGGTTGATATGTTTTTATATCTCTATAATACCTCCTATTGTTTTTTATAATTGGCAATTCTTTTTTCATCATTTTTTTAAGTTTTCCTTTTGCGAAAGGTTTTAAATAAAAAGGGATGTTTATTTGAAAGTATTTCCAATAAGGTATGGACTGCGTAAACCCTATCCAAGCAGTTCGGATTTCTTTTTGTGGTGAGTTTACCAAATAGGATAACGTAACCATATCATTGGGTTTGTCTCCTCCACCATTGTTCCTAATATCTACAATCAGGTTTTCAAACTTATTTTGGTTTAAATCAACAAAAACTGAATCCAAAAAATGTTTGTATTTTAAGTGACTTTTCTCGCTACCACTACCAAGACTGAAACTGTTTATTGTTAAAATTGCAGTTTTTGAATCTATTTTTTCTAGCGAATAGTAGTCGTTTTTTTCAACATCATCGTATATCTTATTATCTAATTTTTGGGAATGCCTGTTTGAAAAGTTTTCGTAATATTTTTTGTAGCTGGCACTACTTAAAGTAATACTTTGGTTTTGTTTAAGTTTTGGGTTTTTGTACACAACCTTAAATTCATCTTCTAAACCAAAATTGTAACGATAGTATTTACTTAAATGTTTATCGATTCCAATTTTTTTTCCAGTTGTGTTAAATCCGTCTGTTGTATAATATTTGCCAAGTTCTCTTAACAATTGTTCTTTGTTATGACTGTTTATAGAAATAATTTCTGAACCTAATGGAATATCCATGTTTTCAATATTTATAAAGAATTTCCCTTCAATAATTTTTAACGGAAGCGGAAAATATCCTTTTGGTTCATTTTTTATAGATTTCCAAAGTTTGTTGGGCCAGTATGTGCCATTGTGAACACTACCTTCATAATCTGTCAAAGTTGTTAGTAAATTATAAAAATCTCGATACGATTTTAAATGCGGTATTTCATTATAAGCCCACGCATAAGTGCTATCAATCTGTTTTTTAGTATGGTATGTGTAAAGTCCAGAATTTACGGTTTCCCTAATTTTTATAAATGTTTTTAAATCTTTCCGCATTTTCTTTTGCGAAAAAGTATCGTCTATGGATTGTGCAAATATGACGTTGGAAAGTATAGAAAAGAGTAATAGTAAATAAGTCGTTTTTTTCATTCGGAATTAAAATTTTTCCAAATGTAGGCTTATCTAAAAACAAGTACTTGTATAATCTTGGCAATTACTAAATTACGATAAGATTTGCTTGATATTTTTTTGGCGAGATACCAATATAGCGTTTAAAGGTTTTGGAAAAATGAGCCATATCTGTAAAACTATACCAATAAGCTAGTTCGGTAAGTTCTGAATTTCGGTCGATACGTGTTTTACAGGAAAATATTTTCTTCATCAAAATATAGTTCATCGGTGTCATTCCAGTTGCAGCCTTAAATTTTTTGACAAACCCATATTTGTTGATGTTCGCCATTTTTGAAAGCTCCTCAAGACAAAATTTATCACCAATGTTGTTATCTATGTAGCTGTTGATTTCGCTAAAATCGTTAAGATTTTGTTTAGCGTATTCCGTTTCGTTTTCTTGTGAGTGGAATTTTAGTGTGTTTATAAATTGTTTTAGAAAAAATTCAATGCTTTTGGGATTCTTTGTGTCCATAGCATTTTTGAGTTTCACGAATAATTGGTTTGTTTTTGCGCTATTGATTTTTCGGTTTAAAAATGTGATGTTTTTTCCGTTGAGCAGGTATTTCATCAAGTCGTTTGATAGATAGATAGTGTCAAAACTCAAACAAGTATTTTTGTCTATCAAAGGGTTGGAATGTATTTCATAAGGGTTGGTAATCGAAATACTTCCTTTTTCGCTAAAGAGGCTTTGGCTGTCAAACTCGATTTTTTCAATTCCATTGTGTATTAGCGAGATGCAAAACGTTTCGTGAAAATGTTTTGGAAAATCGGTCGTTTGGTTTTCTATATTTATATATTCTAAATTATCGAATAACATTCTTTTTTGTTCGGTTTTTTTTTCAAATGTTGCCTAACGTATTCGGCTATGAGTAGTTGCGTGGTTTTGCATTAAACTTTGCAAGTACACACCAAACTGAAAATCCGCGAGGATTTTCAGAAATAGGGGAGAAGTAGCAATTACTTATAGCCATTGTTAGCTACCGTATTTTTCTTTCAATTCCAATTTTTCTATTCGAGAACGAATTGCTCCGTTATTTCTCCCAAAAAATTTACTCAATTCTTTCACTGTCTTACCTTCACAAAAAAGAACTTCAAGTTTTTCGTCATCTTCAACACTCCATTTAGAATAAGCATTTGGGTGTTTAATTCTCTTTTCAGCAACAGAATAGCTTTTCTCTTTTAACCCTAAATGCTCCTTGTAAATTTTATCGATAAATTCAAAGCCCTTTTGAGTAAAACTAATCGGAATTTTATAGCATTTACCTATTCCTTTTCTAAAATGAGTCTCCAAACTACTAGATAGAAGCTCTTTAATTGAAAAGAAATAAATATTCTCTGATACTGGTTTGTCATTTACATTTTCATAAACAGCAATTAAAATTGGCGTATTCGTGAAGCTCATCATATTCAAGTGTTTAATAGCGTCCTCACATTTAAAATCAAAATAGTGGTTTCCATTGGTTTTTTTGAAGCCTCTACATTTGATGTCAATTTCTATATTGGCATAATTTCTAATTAGAAAATCACCTCGTTTTATGGATTTTTTTTCAGCATTTGAGGTGTAAAGTTTGAAACTATTCTGGTCTTGATTTAACTCCTCCAAAATAAAACCATTTTCTATCGCTTGTTCTTTAAATAGTTCCTGAGCCTGAATTCCTGCTCTGAACCAACCTTTTGAAAAATGTTCATATTTTTTCGAATCGGATATTTTTATTGGTTTCCAATGTTCCTCGCCTTGGTAAATTATAGAGTCTTTAGTTATGAAGTCAATGAATGCAAGCTCTTCAAAAGATTCCACATAATCCTTTTTTAAAATTCCATTTTCGATATTTACAATGTGAAATCCCATTTAGTTGTTCATATGGTAGCTAACGTTTTGGCTAAACTGCGTATTAATGCTGTTTAGGTTTTGTTGTACTCTCGTTATTAATTAGCCTGATCAAAACGTTTCCCGTTTTTTCTCCTTTAATTACATACTTGTAAGCCTCCGATATTTCAGACAGACTATATTCTTTGTCAATCACCGGCTCAAATTTTCCCAGCTCCAAATGTTTAATGATATAAGGAATCGTTTCCCTTGTTTTGTAAGGAATAGGAAAGATCACTTTCTTACTTGATATTGGGTTCATTAGAGGGTAGAACACATTTTGAGCATATGGACCTGGTTCAGAAGAAATGTAAACGCCATTTTTCTTTAAAATTGATTTACACTTTCCGTATGTGCTTTTACCGACTGCATCAAAGATAAAATCAAATTTCCCTCCCTTTTTAGTGAAGTCTTCTTTGGTATAATCATGGACTTCATCAGCCCCCAAGCTTTTTATTAGATTAATATTCTTGGTGTTGGCCGTAGCGGTGATTTTGACATCAAATTGCCTTACTAATTGCAATAGGACAGAGCCAATGGCTCCTGTAGCTCCGTTGATCAAAATGTGCTGTCCTGACCTGATGTCTACCTTATGAACGAAAGAGTAGGCGTAATGTGCTCCTTCGAGACTTGCAGCAGCCTGTTTGAAGTTAATATCTGTCGGGATATTGAAAATATGCTCTTCCGAGATGGTCAAATATTCCGCTTGCGATTCAACTCCTGTATCATTAAAACCAAATACCATATCTCCAATGCCAAAAGTTGTAACTTCATTGCCAACTGATATTATTTCTCCTGCAAAATCGGTTCCGACAATAACTTTTCTAGGTTTGAACAATCCTAGAACAAACCGCATTATAAATGGTTTCGCTGTAAGGTTAGCACAATCTGTTCTATTGACGGTTGTAGCATAAACCCTAATTAAGACTTCATTGTCCTTTGGGATTGGTTTGTCAGTCTGCTCTATTCTAAGTTGACTTGGCGAACAATAATTTCTTCGTACGGCTGCTTTCATTTTGTCATTGTTCATTTTCTAACGTGTTAGTATAACCGTCAGTTACGGATTTAAATATACGAAATTTCAGTTTATACCAGCCGTTAGCAATTCCGAGTGGATTCGGACGAAGTCGAATCCGCCGTAATTGCGGTTATACATTGTTAGAAAATGTACTTTTATTAATTCCATCACTCCGTATTTGTTTACATTTTAGAAATATCAGTCCATTTATTCTTACCAATAACTCAGTTCAATATCGAGCGATTTAATTTTCCAAGTCCAACTTATTCCGTTCTTTCTCCTTTTTCTCATCTGCTTGTCTTTTCATATGACCAAGAGCCCAAACTAAAAGTCCTACAGAACCAACTAACATATATTCTCCCATAATTTTTGGCATTGGATTGCTTTCCCACTTATCGTTGAGAATCATGAAAGCAAATCCGATAATGATAAGGATAAATCCAATTCTTTCCGCCCAATTTGTATTTTTCATAATTGTTGATTTTAGTTAGTTTTTCAAAATTCAATTCCCAGTTTGGTCAGTATATTTGCTAACGTGTTAGTATAACCGTCAGTTACGGATTTAAATATACGAAATTTCAGTTTATACCAGCCGTTAGCAATTCCGAGTGGATTCGGACGAAGTCGAATCCGCCGTAATTGCGGTTATACATTGTTGTAAACAGTTTTTAATCAAGCGCATCTATTGTTTTAATTATACTTACAGCACTAATTACACTTATAACACACAATTCCGCAAAATGTTTTTCCGCATTTAGTTTATGTGTTGTTGAATTCATTAAATCAATCGAATCCCTTACAAACTCCATTGAAGATTGAGCCACTTTTCTCAATTCTTTGTTTTTCTTTCCTTTTAGTTCACAAGAGATGTATGTATTTAATTGATTCTTAAATTTTCCATTATTTAACTCAATAGTTGGGTCATTAGATTTGTGTAAATCAGCGTTAAAAACTGCTCTAGCCAATTTATCCATTAATGTTCTCGATGTATTTCCGATACTTTGATAATCAATAGAGTCTGAACTTCTTTCCATTATCTCTATAAGTTTCTGTTGATTTGAATTTATCTCTTCCCATTTTGTGTAAATTGGTTTTACTTCAGATGATAAAAGTTCAAGTTTGTCATAATCTGGAAATAATTTGAGGTCAGGAATTAATAATTCCGCTGAGTCATTTATTCTTTTTTTAATTATTGATTCAATATTCTTTTTTGTTGAGTAATATTTTGAATATATATCAGGGGTTAAATATATTTTGAGATTATAAGCATTTGGAAATTCCTTGTTATTCCAATGCTGTTCGAAATCGAAGAAAGAATGGTTTATTAATTCAATCATATAATTTTCAGATTTCTGTTTAGCAATCTGTTTCAGTACGTATTTGATTTTAGGAATTAATAATGGTGCTTCTTCTTTCATTTAATGGCGTTGCTCTAAATTGTTTACAACGGTATTGGCTATGAGTAGTTGCGAGGTTAAGATACAAAATTTTACAAGTACAGACCAAACTGAAAATCCGAGAGGGTTTTCAGAATAGGCGAGTAGAAGCAATTACTTATAGCTATTGTTGTAAATAGTACGTTTTATTGTTTAGGTTTAGGTTTATATTTATCTTCAATATCGTTCATTTTTTGTTTCATTTTCCATTTCTTTTCGTAAAGGTCAACTTGCTTTTCTAATGGCAACTTAAATTTAAAATAGACTTCTTCACCACTTTGGCTCAATGCAGAAACCATTTTATGTCTGTCTGTTTTATCTCCAATAGTATTATAATAGCCTATAACTCTAGGAGTGATTTGCAAATCATCTTTTTCAGAAGTGTAGACTAATGCTCTAATGGAAGAAATAGCCATCATTGCATTTTGTATTGAAGTTGGATTAATTTCGCTAGGAAGAGGTAATGAAACAGATTTTCCACTTATACCCATTGACTGAATAATCAAGTTTCCTTTTACATTTTTTGAGTTGAAACTTCCAGAAATTCCAAAGATGCCATTCACATTAATACCAGTACTATCAGCTACAAAAGTTGCTTTTAATCTTAATCCAATCCCTGTGTAAATTGGAATTGAGTGCGTTTCACCCATATTTGAAAAATCTTCATTGTCGGAGTAAGCTCTTTCTAAATCAATAAATTCAATTCTACTCTTATCATCAGCACCTTTGTATTCAACTAAATCTTTGGAAATAGTTGTATACTTTATCCAGTCAAGAATTACTGTATATTTTTCACCTTTTATAGTTCCTCCTATTGGACCAAATGTAATAGTTCCATTTGCATTATATTTTCCTGTTGCTACCAATATTGTTTCGTCAGCAAGTGAATTTAAATAATCAGAATTTTCAGGTTCAAAATTCCCATCATAAGTGTCAACAATTACGGGCATTGGATCAATTGGAACATATCCAAAATTTTTCAAGCTTGTATATGATGCTGAATTATTTGAAGCTACATTATGCTTTTTTGAAGCACAACCTATCGTAGTTACAATAGTCAAAATAAGAATTATTGCTTTTTTCATAGTCAGTTGGTTTTGTATTATTTACAACGTGTTAGTATAACCGTCAGTTACGGATTTAAATATACAAAATTTCAGTTTATGCCAATCGTTAGCAATTCCGAGTGGATTCGGACGTAGTCGAATCCGCCGTAATTGCGGTTATACCGCGTTGTGGGGTCGTTTTTTTAATTGCGTTCAAATATTAAATTTGGCCCGTCAACATAAGATTGCCCTAAAGTCATTTTTCCATTAGTCAAACCGTAAGTCCATTTTGAGATATTTATTTTCACTAATA
>NZ_JBFNGP010000006.1:0-112489 GCF_041021355.1 Tenacibaculum sp. UWU-22
AAATATTTCAGGATCTTCTTTCGATAATACCTCTTCTAAACTTACCATTGGTATTGAAAATGGTGCCAACCAAACCCTTGACCTGTCTGCGCTAGAAGAATCTGCCGATATCAATGCCCTACAAGCAAACTTAAATACACATACAGCTGCAGATGGCGACTTAAGTGCTACCAATGAAATTCAAACACTTTCTATTTCTGGAAATGATATTTCTTTATCTAAAAACGGAGGAACGGTAACTGTACCAGTAACCGAACCATGGTTTGGCACAGATAATCATGCTGCGGCTACTTTGAATACAGAAAACATTTATTCAATGGGTAGAGTAGGTATTAGAACAAACGATCCTAATTTTGACTTAGATGTTGCTGGAGTTATTAACGCTACAAGGCGCGTTACAGCAGGTTATGGTTCTGGAATTGCTGGTTTAACGGTAAATGATGGTGGCGGAAATGCCAATGTTGTATTTAATCATGCAGGTAAAACAGCAGACATAGATGGTAATGCGGGTAGAATAACAGTAAATGTTGATGATACTACTAATGCTTACATGATTTTTCAAGTTGGTTCAAATTTAACAGCAGGTGTAGCCTCCAGCTTAAGCACCATTATGACTTTAAAAGAAGGCCCCTCTGTAGGCATAGGCACAGCTACTCCAACAGCTACACTTGATGTAAATGGTGATGCCAGAATACGCACTATGCAAGCAGGAAGTGCTACCGATGAACATGTGGTTTATTCAAGCGGAGGATTACTTAAAAAAGTACCTGCTCCTTCTCTATCGGTAACCAAAGAAACCATAGGGTATGTTTTTGCTACGGCATTTACAAGTGCATCTGGTGGAAATTTATATAATATAAATTCTTCTGTAAAGAGAACAGGAGTAGGACAATATACTGTAACTTTTACAACACCTCACCCTAATGGCAGTGATTATCCAGTAGTTTTTGGCACAGTAGAAGACGATGTTAATAGAGATTCTAATATTGTTCAATTAGTTGAAGGCTCTAGAACTCCAAATGGTTTTAAAGTATATATAGCTACGGGAGATAATGGCGTTACTGCAGATGTGCTAGTAGACAATGAATGGTCTTTTCAAGTACCTGCCAAAAAAGAAGTTATTACCAATGTTCAATTGAATTAAATTTTAATAATGAAAAGCTATATACAAAACATAGTATTTTTTATTATAATAATTATGACACACATCAGTTATTCTCAATCGCCAAATGGTATAGAAGGGCAAAACATTACCCGTACACTAATTCGCGTTAACAATGTACCTACACAAAGCGCTAACTTATATACCTTTCATAGAATATATCCTAGCACTTCACCGATAAATAATATATATTCAACAAAATATCAAATAAGTATTCAAGCATTAATATTACCTTTAACCACAGAACAAAAAAAATATCTATGGGCAAAAATTTAAAGGTATAAATACTAATGTGGCAGTTATCACTGTCAAGGTTCCTAGTATAACTACTAAAAAAATTAATTCATGAAATATTTTACTAAATTTTTAATTGTTTTTTTATACACATTAAGTAGTATAGCGCAAACACCTTCGGGAGAAAGTATGCTTGGTTTAAATAGTGTACCCACTTCAGAACTAGGAAATATTACCAACCCAATTAGAGGCTCTATTTTGTATAACCCCACTGAAAAAAACTTATATGCTTACGATGGAAAAAATTGGATACCAATTGGTAATGGTGCTGATGATAACCAAAAAATAGATAGTTTTTCTTTAAACACAACTACTGGAGAGCTTTCTCTTTCTATAGAAAACGATGCAGAAGCAGATAAAACTATTCTACTTAATACAATAGAACCTTGGTATGGAGTTGATGATAATACAGGAGCTACTTTAAATACTGAAAATATTTATTCAATGGGTAAAGTAGGCATAGGTACCAGTACAATTAATGGCAAATTACACATACAGTCTTCTGTTGATGCAGGATTAACCTCTACTGAACATGCATTAACCTTAGGTAATCCATCAGGATTTAATTTAATTTTCGATAATAATGAAATATTAGCCAGAAATAATGGTGCCTTTAGTAATTTATATATACAAAATGAATCTTCTGCAAATACTATTTTTAATAACAGTGGAAGTGGAAGAGTAGGTATTGGTGGAGTTCCTTCTCAAAAGTTAGATGTGTTTGGAACAGGACGAATTAGTAATTCTACTTATTTAGCAGTAAACGAAGACGGTACTAAAAACATAGTTAAGATTGGAAATCCCATAGGAGGAAATAATGATGGTTACTACCCTATTTCTTTATTTGGAGGTCCTCTGCAAACAGGTTGGAATAGTGCTTATATGGGGATTGATTCTCCCAATGGAATTTTCAACTTATACCCATACAGTGGACAGGGAAATTTTACTCAATTTAAAGTTACTTTTAATCCTAGTGGAGGAAATATGTATATAGCCAATGGAAATCTGGGGATTAAAGTATCCAGCCCAACAGCTATACTTGATGTAAATGGTGATGCTCGAATACGTAATCTTACATCTAGTAATAGCAGTACAGATATGATGGTAGTAGCTGATGCTAGCGGGGTATTAAAAAAAACCGAACGTGGTATTGCTCCTGTAAAAGAAGTAACAACCAACTACTCATTAACAGCTCAAGATAGTGGATTTATAATTTATGTAAATTCTTCTACCAACAGAACCATTACCATCCCTTCTGGGCTACCCATTGGTTTTAATGTAAGTGTGTATCAACAAGGAACTGGGGTTGTAACTTTCAATGGGGGGTCAGGAACAACTGTGGTTAATCGATTGGGTAGAAGTAAAACGGCTGGTCAATATGCTGGTGTAGGTATTGTACAATATACCAATAACCAATTTACTTTAACTGGAGATTTAAAAATGTAATTATAATGAAAAAAATATTCCTCTTTTTATTTTTCACTATCAACTACAATATCTATTCACAGGGAATTGGACATTACAATCAATACCCTACTTTACATGTAGATACCTATTTAGATCAACTTGACAATACTATTAGCTTTGCCTATTCTATGCGCAGGCTATACAGTAATTACACAGGCCCTATAATTAAATTAAGAAGAAAATCAGACAATATCACGAAAGTTTTTTATGCTATTGATACCGATTTAGTAGACATTAACGCAATTACTACTTGGGCAGCAGGTAGTAATCTTTATGTAGATACTTGGTATGACCAAAGCGGATTAAATAGAAATGCCATTCAAACAACCATTACTAAACAACCGCAATTTTATATCGATTCGGTTTTACCTTATTTTCAAGGCGACGGAGTCGATGATTTTTTAGTGGTAAGCAACAGCCATTTACATGATTTAACAACTAATGGTAAAGATGGTACTGTATTATTAGTAGCCAAAGCTACAGACAGAAATCAAAATTCATTTGGTATATCTAATGGTAATTACAGATGGCTTAGTCATTTAAATTGGGGTAACGAACGAGCTTATTTTGACGCTGGATTTTATAATACTAGTGTTGCTACCAATCAACGATCATTTTATAATTTATCTGGTATAAATGTTTTTAAGCAATATTCGTTAATTTCTGGTTCTCCAAATACAATAATAATGCGACAAAATACCGTAGAACAACTAAACACAACAACAAGCTCAAACAACTGTAATTATAATTTTTCTTTTTTTATTAGTGCCGCTTCTACTTCAACAAGCACCAATCCAGATACAGCTACAGGTAACATGTATGCAACCACTGGATTCAACGAATTTATTTTATACAAAACTAAAATTCCAGAAAATACTTATAAAACTGTTGAACAAATACAAATGGCCTTTTGGGGGCTTTAAATTTTTTTTAAAAAATGAAAGCATCATCTTTAAATAATAATATACTAACCAAAATACTAGTAATAGTTATTATCGGTTTAACGTATACTAGTGGTTTGTTGGCGCAAACTTCTTTTCACAATTTTGGCAACGTTCAAATTCACGATGAGGGTAAAATAGGGTTTCATACAAATTTAGTTAACGACGGCGTTTTTAATCAAAATAAAGGCTTTGCTGGATTTTACAACCTTAATGGAAATTTAACCGTTTCAGGTGAAAACAGACCTGTATTTCACGATTTAGAAGTAGATGTTGCAGACGATTTAGAACTCTATGTTTCGGTTGGTGTTAAAAATATTATGGAATATACTACAGGTAGAGTAATTACACCTAGAGATGATCGCTCAATTTCATTAGATTATTTAAATTTCGATTTATATGCTGGCGAATCAGATACCGAACATACCGACGGTTATGTATCGGTTACGGGTTTTGAAAAATTTATATTCCCTATTGGTGATGATATGCGATTAAGACCTATGATTATTCCTGAACAAAGTGGCAACACCTACTTTAAAGGAGCTTATTTTTACGAAAATCCTGATACCCCAACTACATTTATAAATTCTTTTTTAACTTCTGAAAAACAAACTTCTTTAGGAAACATCAGCAATTATGAATTTTGGGATTTAGATGGTAATACAGAAACGCTTGTTACCCTTACATGGGATAGTAAAAGTAACATTGAATTAATTTCTAACGATATGTCTTTTTTAACAGTGGTAGGCTGGAGCGAAACAGATAACAAATGGGTTGATTTAGGAAAAACCGATATTCAAGGTGATTTTGAAAAAGGAACAATAACTTCAGATTTATTTATCCCAAATTTATATACCGTAATTACTATCGGATCATACGGTGGTGAGGTTGGTGGAATGAGTTCAACTTATAATAAAATTATAACCCCTAATGGCGATGGCAAAAATGATGTATTAGTTTTTGAAGACTTAGATGAATTTGTTAAAAACAAGTTATCAATTTTTAACAGATGGGGTGCTATGGTTTACCAAGCTGAAGGCTACAAAAATAATTGGTCAGGTATATCAACAAACTCTAGTACTGTTAACCCCACAGACAAGCTACCCGTTGGTACTTACTTTTATGTATTAGACCTAAAAACTAAAAATAACGAAGATGTTGTACAAAAAGGATGGATTTATATTACTCGCTAAAAGAGAAAATGAATAGATGCCTAAAACCCTAATCATATTGTGTAATATTTTTTAAACATCCCCTGTTAATTCACAATTATTTCTGATAATTCTATTTTCTTTTTTATTTTGGCACGCTGTTTGAAAATTAGTTTGATAACTGCGGAAGCCGAAAAGCAAATAGAGTAAGCATAACCCTAAATTTAGCAATTATGAAAAAAGGGATACTTTTATTATTAATACTAACCAGTATAGCGACAATAAACGCTAATGACCTCAGAAAATCAACTGCCAAAATTGGGGTAAATAACCACAATAAAGAGGCGGTGACTTTTACTGAACACGGAGTAGAGTTTTACGTGTTTTTTAATGGTAACTTCGATTTTAATGTTCAATATCAAAATAATCGATACGCTGATTATAACGGGCATCGAATAAGAATGGAAGGCCCCAGAAGAATATTTGTTAAACGTGATTATAAAGGACGTATTAGACAAGTAGGTAACATATACATTCATTATGATTTTAGAAACAATGTAACACAAATTGGTAGTGTGCATATAGATTACAATTATGGTTTACTTGCCCGTGTTGGACACTTAACTATTGATTATGATCGATTAGGAATTCCTCATTTTTATGGTAAAGTAAAATACTATGATAATCATTACGACACCCATTTTGGCACCGTTTACGATTATGATGATATGTATTTTCGTAGTGCAGCGTTTAAACTACTTTATCATAAATATAAAGAAGATAACAATTTTTATTACTATAAAGCTCGCTCTGATGCAAAAACTGGTGTACACGATAAAATTTTAAAAAGAAGAAAACATAAAACGTCTAATTCTTTTTACAAAAATGATCACAAGAAAAATAAGTCTTACAATAATGATAGAAACTCTAATCGAAGAAAAAGTATTAAAACGCGTTAGCGTAAATAGCAACTATTTAAAACAATGATTTTTTGTTTTAACCTTACAAGTTAAGTAGTAAAAGTAAAACTTGTAAGGTTTTTTTATTTTTAAAAAATACAGTGAGCTTATAAAAGTATTATTTGAAAAAAATAATTGACAAATGTGCTTTTATTATGTAAAAAATCTATTTTTATGTACTTTTGATTTTAAATTACTTACTGCAATTAAAACCTATGTTAGAAAATATTTTTACTTTATTAATGCTCGTTCTTTTACAAGCCGTATTAGGTTTTGATAACCTCTTATATATCTCATTAGAATCTAAAAAAGCACCCGAATCTGAACAAAAAAGAGTTAGAAGAACGGGGATATTAATAGCTATTGTATTACGAATTTTATTACTATTTATTCTAATTTCTATTATCGATTTTTTTCAAGAGCCCTTTTCTTTTTTAACAGGAAGTATTAAAGGGGTTATTGACTTTTCTTTTAACGGGCATAGTATTATTGTACTAGTCGGCGGAGGCTTTATTATTTATACCGCCATAAAAGAAATATGGCATATGATAGCTAATGAAGATTTACAACATAAAAATAAAACCGAAAGTAACCGAAAAATATCTCCTAATGCTGTAATTATTAATATTGTTTTAATGAATTTAGTTTTTTCTTTTGATTCTATTTTAGCAGCTATAGGCTTAACCAAAGAAATAGACCATCATACTACCGCATTTATTATTATGGCAACTGCTATTGTTATTAGTGGTTTATTAATGTTAGCGCTTGCTGATAGAATTTCGGCATTTTTATCAAAAAACAGAATGTATGAAGTTTTAGGACTTTTTATACTTTTTATTGTGGGAATAATGCTAGTTACCGAAGGCGGCCATTTAGCTCATTTAAAGATTTTTGGTAACGAAATTACAGCGATGAGCAATACAACTTTTTATTTTGTAATTGCTATATTAATAATAACAGACGTTGTACAAGGTCGATACGAAAAAAAAATAGCACGAACTGAAAAACAAACAAAAAACTAAAATTTACGCTTTTTTTTCTAACATCGGTACAAAAATAAAATTACCTAATTCGTGTTTTTCAAACTCATTAGACGATTTTCGTACAAACAATGTCATAATTTGGGTATCACCCCCAATAGGTATTAACATCTTGCCTCCTACCTTTAATTGAGATAACAAAGGTTTAGGCACATACGGAGCCCCAGCAGTAACAATAATTTTATCATAAGGAGCATCTTTAGGAAGCCCTTTATACCCATCACCAAATACAAATTTTTTAGGTTTGTACCCTAATTTAGGTAAAAACAGTGATGTTTTTTTAAACAACTCATGTTGGCGCTCTATCGTATAAACAATGGCTTTTAATTCTAATAAAACAGCTGTTTGATAACCTGATCCTGTACCAATTTCTAATACTTTATCGCCTTCTTTAATTGTTAAAACTTCTGATTGAAAAGCAACCGTATAAGGCTGAGAAATGGTTTGAGCAGCCGCTATTGGAAAAGCCTTATCTTGATACGCATGTGCTTCAAAACTAGAATCTAAAAACAAATGACGTGGAATTTTTTTTATCGCAGTTAACACTTTTTCGTCGGTAATTCCCTTCTCTTTTAAACTAGTAACAAGCTGATTTCTAAGTCCTTGATGTTTTGCTGTATCTCTCATATTTTCAAAACTAAAATTACAAATAATTCAGCATAGATACTTATAAAATTGTATCTTTGTTTTCGTTATATTTTTATCAAGGTTAATTATATACAAGTTGTTTGTTTTATTTGCAAAAAACGACTTATTAAATAAGTATTTTATATTGCTTTCACTCACTAAATACACAAAATAACTATGTTAAAAGTTGGCGTTTTAGGTGCTGGTCACCTAGGAAAAATCCATCTTCGTTTATTACAACAATCTAATAAATACGACTTACTAGGGTTTTATGATCCTTTTAAAGAAAATGCGCAAAAAGTAGCAAAAGAGTTTGGCTATCAATTATTTAACTCTGTAGAAGAATTAATCGATGCCGTAGATGTAGTAGACATTGTAACTCCTACGTTATCTCATTTTGATTGTGCTAAACAAGCTATAGAAAAAGGGAAGCATATTTTTATAGAAAAACCCATAACCAATACCTTACAAGAAGCTGAGGCTATTAGAACTTTAGCCAGTCAAAACCATATACGAGGACAAGTAGGTCATGTAGAGCGGTTTAACCCTGCTTTTATGGCTGTAAAAAACAAAATTGATAACCCTATGTTTATAGAAACGCATCGGTTAGCTGAATTTAATCCGAGAGGAACCGATGTGCCTGTTGTTTTAGATTTAATGATTCACGATATTGACATTGTTTTATCAACCGTAAATTCTAAGGTAGCTGAAGTAAATGCAAGTGGTATATCTGTGGTTTCGAAAACACCCGATATTGCAAATGCACGTATCGAATTTGAAAATGGTTGTGTAGCAAATTTAACAGCTAGTAGAATTTCGATGAAAAACATGCGTAAATCACGTTTTTTTCAACAAGACGCCTATATTTCGGTAGATTTTTTAGAAAAAAAATCAGAAATCGTTCGAATGAAAGAAGTGCCCAAACACCCTGATGAATTTGCAATGATTTTACAAAATGCAGAAGGCGTAAAAAAACAAATTTATTTTGATAACCCCAAAATAGTGCCCAATAATGCTATTTTAGACGAATTAGAATCATTTGCCGATGCTATTATAAAAGATACCACCCCTATTGTTAGTTTAACACAAGGTGCAGAGGCTCTTAAAGTTGCCCAAATGGTTATCGATTCTTTTAAAAATTAAAACAATATTCTTTTTTCAAGTTTGTACAAAAGTGTTTTTTATTCGATCATTTATAAAAACAACTAAATATCGAAATAAAAACACCCCAAACGATTTAACTTAAATTTATTCAAATGAAAAACATTGCTGTAATTGGAGCTGGAACTATGGGTAACGGAATTGCCCACACTTTTGCTCAATTTGGATATCAAGTGCAATTGATAGATATTTCTGAATCTGCTTTAAACAAAGCGATAACAATTATTAGTAAAAACTTAGACCGCATGATTGCTAAAGAAAAAATAACCCCAAACGAGAAGGTTAAAACTTTAGCTAACATTACCACACACACATCTATAAAAGAAGGGGTTAAATATGCTAATTTAGTGGTAGAAGCTGCAACAGAAAACAAAAATTTAAAGTTAAAGATATTTAAAGAGTTAAGTGAAATTTGCTCTGAAGACACTATTTTAGCAACCAACACCTCTTCTATTTCAATTACAGAAATAGCTGCGGCTACAAATAAACCTGAAAGGGTAATTGGTATGCATTTTATGAATCCAGTACCCATTATGAAATTAGTAGAAATTATTAGCGGATATAACACCGCTAACTCAGTGATGGAAACTATTGTGGCTTTAACTAAAAAAATTAATAAAATTCCTGTTGAAGTAAACGATTATCCAGGTTTTGTAGCAAATAGAATTTTAATGCCAATGATTAACGAAAGTATTGAAACACTATACAACAAGGTTGCTGGAGTTGTAGAAATAGATACCGTAATGAAATTAGGAATGGCACACCCTATGGGACCTTTACAATTAGCTGATTTTATTGGTTTAGATGTTTGTTTATCTATTTTAAATGTAATGTATGAAGGATTTAAAAATCCAAAATACGCCCCCTGCCCTCTTTTAGTTAATATGGTAAATGCAAATAAATTAGGGGTGAAATCTGGAGAAGGATTTTACGATTATAGCGAAAACAAAAAAGCCCAAAAAGTGGCTAAAATGTTTGCTTAACCTAGTTATTATTTTTGAGGACTAGCAACAAAAAGCCAAATATTTTTTCACATTTTTCTAGTACATTTTATTTTTAAATTATACATTTGGCACATGTATATCAATAAAAGCATTTCAAAATCATCTATAAACCGCCCTACGGTTATATCTTTTATTGGCATTATTATTACTACTATTATTACCCGTTAAGGGTTAATTTTATTACATATAATCTCCGTTCTCATTTGTTTTCAAATTATTTGAAAACAGACAAATAATCAAAAAAATAATTTACATCAATTTTATTTAAAATGAAAGTTTTAAAATTCGGAGGCTCATCAGTAGCCAATCAACAAAACATAACACAGGTTATAGAAATTATAAAACAAGCTTCTAAAAAAGAAAAAATTGTAGTTGTGGTTTCTGCTTTTGGCAAAACAACAGATAATTTATTATTAGCGGCTAAATATGCTTTAGAAAATACTACCGAAGCAAAAAAAATAGTAACTGAGCTAGAAAAGCTACATATTGAAGTAATCACTGCTTTAGTTCCTTCAAAAAAGCAACAAGAAGTTATACAATACACACAACAATTATTTACCAAATTAACTGCTTTTTACGAGGGTATTTTTCTTTTACAAGAATTGTCGCCAAAAACATTAAGCACTATTGCCAGTTTTGGAGAACAATTATCTTCTTATATTATTGCAAATGCTGCAAAAAAAGAATTAGATGTTATACATAAAGATAGTAGAGATTTAATTATTACTAATGATAATTACGATAACGCTCAAGTAAATTTTAAAGAAACAAATAAAAACATAGTTGCCTTTTTTACCAAAAACACACATCAAATAGTTGTTTTAGGTGGATTTATCGCCGCAAATAAAACAGGGGAAACAACTACATTAGGGCGCGGTGGGTCAGACTACTCTGCAGCCATCTATGCCGCAGCACTAAACGTTAACGAACTACAAATTTGGACAGATGTTAGTGGTATGTTTACAGCAAACCCTAGAGAAGTAAAACAAGCCTTTCCTATAACTCAAATTTCGTACATCGAAGCAATGGAGTTATCGCATTTTGGAGCAAAAGTTTTATATCCGCCAACGATACAACCTATTTTAGAAAAAGAAATTCCGATTAGAATAAAAAATACTTTCGAACCCGAAAACGACGGAACGCTTATTGTAAAAAAATCAAACGACACCAAGGCTGTAAAAGGTATTTCACATATAGAAAATATTAGTTTATTAACATTAGAAGGTAGTGGTATGGTTGGTGTGCCAGGATTTTCAAAACGCATGTTCGAAACCCTTTCGTTACATCATATAAACATCGTTTTTATAACCCAAGCCTCTTCAGAACATTCTATTTGTATTGGAATTTATGATAACGATGCTAAAAAGGCAAAAGAATGTTTAGATGAAACTTTTCAACTAGAAGTTCAAAAAAACAAAATAAATCCTATCGCTGTTGAAAGTAACTTGTCTATCATAGCCTTAGTGGGTGACAATATGAAAAATCATCAAGGGTTAAGCGGACAAATGTTTAGTGCTTTAGGAAAAAACAATGTAAATGTTAGAGCAATTGCTCAAGGTGCATCAGAAAAAAATATTTCGGCTGTAATAAATAGCAACGATGCTAAAAAGGCCTTAAACACGTTGCACGAACAGTTTTTTGAAGAAAAAATAAAGCAATTAAATTTATTTGTTACTGGAGTAGGTAATGTAGGCGAACGCTTTTTAGCACAAATAAATCAACAAGCAGCTTATTTAAAAAAACATTTAAAATTAAATATTAGAATTATAGGAATTTCAAATTCTAAAAAAATGATTTTCAATAAAAAGGGAATCGATTTAACACAATGGAAAAAACAATTAGAAAATGGTGAACCAAGTTCTTTAACCGCTTTTTTTGAAAAAACAAAATCGCTTAACATGCGTAATTCGGTCTTTGTAGATAATACCGCAAACAAATCGGTTTCAGAAGTTTACGAAAACTACTTAGGTAATAATATTGCTGTAGTAACCTGCAATAAAATTGCATGTGCTTCTAGTTTGGTAAATTATAAAAATTTAAAACGTATTTCGCATAAGTATAACGCTCCTTTTTTATTTGAAACCAATGTAGGAGCTGGATTGCCTGTTATAGACACTTTAAAAAATTTAATAGCTTCGGGCGACCAAATTCATAAAATTCAGGCCGTATTGTCAGGTACTTTAAATTTTGTTTTCAATAACTTTAATGCAAGCAATACCTTTCATGATATAGTTGACCAAGCTCAAAAAGAGGGATATACTGAACCTGACCCAAAAATAGATTTAAGTGGAATTGATGTTGCTCGAAAAATTTTAATCTTAGCTCGTGAAAGCGGGTACGATTTAGAATTAGAAGACATTAAAAACGAATCATTTTTACCTGAAAAAAGTTTACAAACTACAAATAATTCTGATTTTTACGCTACATTAACTGAATTTGAAAAGCATTTTCAACAGTTATTTAAAGAGGCTAATGATAAAAATTGCCGATTAAAATATGTGGCTGAGTTTGAAAATGGAAAGGCTAAAGTAGGTTTACAACATATTCCTGCCAATCATCCTTTTTACAATTTAGAAGGCAGCGATAATATTGTGTTATTTTTTACCGAACGATATCCTGTAAATCCATTACAAATAAAAGGTGCTGGTGCTGGTGCTGAGGTTACCGCTTCAGGTATTTTTGCAGATGTAATTAGAGTTGGTAATCGATAAAACAAGTTAGATTTAATTTTTTAGTAAGAAATACACATAATGAATTATATAAAAATATTTGCTCCAGCTACAGTTGCTAATGTTTCATGTGGATTTGATTCGCTAGGACTAGCCGTTGATGGCTTAGGAGATGAAATGAGTTTTACAAAAACGCTAAAAAAAGGCGTTGTTATTAAACAAATTACAGGAGCAAACTTAAGTACAGAAGCTACTAAAAACGCAGCAGGTGTAGTTGCCCTAGCAATGTTAACCAAACAAAATGCAGATTTTGGTATAGAAATTACAATGCATAAAGGATTTTTACCGGGTAGTGGTTTGGGTAGTAGCGCTGCTAGCGCTGCAGGTGCCGCCTTTGCTGTAAATGCCTTACTAGGTAATGTTTATACGCAATTAGAGCTCACTCAATTTGCAATGTTAGGCGAAAAAGCAGCTTGTGGCACCCCTATTGCCGATAATGTTGCTGCTGCAATATATGGTGGTTTTGTTCTTATTCGTAGTTACAACCCCTTAGATATTGTTAAAATTCCTGTTCCTTCTGAATTAAGATTGGTTGCTATCCATCCACAAATAGAGGTAAAAACAAAAGATGCCAGAGAAGTACTACCTAAAAACGTTTTATTAAAAGATGCTGTAACGCAATGGGCAAATGTAGGAGGATTAATTAGCGGATTGTACTCTAACGATTATAATTTAATTTCAAACTCCTTAACCGATATTATTGTAGAGCCTGCTCGTAAACATTTAATTCCTCATTTTGATTTGGTTAAAGAAAATGCTCTTAAGGCGGGTGCTTTAGGTGCTGGAATTTCTGGATCTGGACCTACCATTTTTGCCTTGTGTAAAGGAGACGAAATAGCCGATACCGTATACAAAACTATTAAACAAACATATCAAGATAAAAACATTGGTTTTAACATGTATCGTTCTAAAATAAATGCAGAAGGCGTAAACATTATAGAATCTAAATAAAAAATAAAAAAATGAAGTATTATAGTCTTAATCATACCTCCCCAAAAGTTAATTTTAAAACAGCCGTAGTTAATGGTTTAGCACCTGATAAAGGGTTGTATTTCCCTGAAAACATTACCCCTATTGCAAAAGAGTTTATTGATAATATTGATAATTACTCTAATGAAGAAATTGCATACGAAGCCATTAAACAATTTGTTGGAGACGAAATACCTAAAGCTGTATTACAAGAAATAATAGCCGAAACTTTATCATTCGACTTTCCTGTTGTTAACCTTGAACAAAACATCGGTTCGCTAGAATTATTTCATGGTCCTACTATGGCTTTTAAAGATGTTGGTGCTCGTTTTATGGCTCGTTGTTTAGGATATTTTAATAAAAACTCTACAGAAGAAGTTACTGTATTAGTAGCTACTTCTGGTGATACAGGAGGTGCTGTTGCTAATGGTTTTTTAGGGGTTAAAGGTGTTGAAGTAGTAATACTTTACCCTAGTGGAAAAGTAAGTGATATTCAAGAAAAACAACTAACCACACTGGACAAAAACATTACTGCTTTAGAGGTAGCTGGTGTTTTTGATGATTGTCAAGACATGGTTAAAACCGCATTTTTAGATAATGAGATTTCGAGAACATTAACCTCTGCCAATTCGATAAATATTGCACGTTGGTTACCACAAATGTTTTATTTTTTCTTTGCTTATAAACAAATACATAACCAACATAAAGAAATTGTTTTTTCAGTACCTAGTGGTAATTTTGGAAATATTTGTGCAGGTATTATGGCTCAAAAATTAGGACTACCTATTAAACAATTTATAGCTTCAACTAATATAAATGATACAATACCTAATTATTTAGTAAAAGGTAAATATGAGCCTAAACCTTCTAAGGCTACAATTTCAAACGCTATGGATGTAGGTAACCCAAGTAATTTTGTTAGAATTCAAGAATTATTTAACCAAGATATAAATGCTTTAAAACAGGTGTTTTCATCATACTCTTTTACCGATAACGAAACTAAAGAAGCCATGAAAGCAATCTATAAAAATTCAAATTACATAACTGATCCTCATGGAGCTGTTGGCTATTTAGGATTACAAAAATATGGTTTAAAGAACAACGATTTTGGTATGTTTTTAGAAACGGCACATCCTGTAAAGTTTTTAGATATTGTAGAACAAACATTAAACGTAAAACTACCTATTCCTAATCAAATTAAATCGGTTCTTGACAAAGAAAAAAAGGCTATTAAAATTAGTTCTTATCAAGAATTAAAAGATTTTTTAAACAACTAATATAACTGTTTTATTGGGCGGTATCTAAAAAATATTTTTTAGATACCACCCAAAATTTAGTTTTTAGGCTCAATTAACTTATCTCGCTCCAAAACCCGCTATTCTTTTCTATTCTATGATAGGTTTTTAGTATCGATGCATGAACTGGTTTTGATAAATCTGGATCGTTTTGTAAAAGAGTTATTGCGGCATTTCTGGCTTGATATAAAATAGATGAATCTTTAACAAGATCAGCTATTTTTAAATTTAAAACCCCACTTTGTTGTGTTCCCATTAAATTACCTGGCCCTCGAAGTTTTAAATCTACCTCTGCAATTTTAAATCCGTCAGAAGTTTCTACCATTGTTTTTAAACGAGTTTTAGCCTCTGATGATAATTTAAAACTTGATAATAAAATACAATAGCTTTGTTTAGCACCACGCCCTACTCTACCCCGTAACTGATGTAATTGCGATAAGCCAAATCGTTCAGCACTCTCTACAACCATTACACTAGCATTGGGCACATTTACCCCCACTTCAATTACCGTAGTAGCTACCATAATTTGTGTTTCACCTTTTACAAATCGGTTCATTTCAAACTCTTTATCTGCTGGTTTCATTTTGCCGTGTACAATGCTAATTTGATAGGTTGGTTTAGGAAATTCGCGTTCAATACTTGCATAACCATCCATCAAATCTTTATAATCCATAACTTCCGATTCTTCAATTAACGGATACACTATGTAAACTTGTCTCCCTTTAGCAATTTCTTCTTTTAAAAATTTAAAAATACTTAATCGATTGCTATCATACCGATGCACTGTTTTTACTTCTTTACGTCCAGGAGGTAACTCGTCAATTACTGAAATATCTAAATCGCCATATAAAGACATGGCTAAAGTTCTAGGTATAGGTGTAGCTGTCATAACTAAAATATGCGGAGGAATAGTATTTTTTCTCCACATTTTAGCTCTTTGAGCCACCCCAAATCGGTGCTGCTCATCAATAATAGCCATGCCTAAATTTTTATATTGTATTTTATCTTCTAATAACGCATGAGTGCCTATTAATATTTTTAATGTTCCGTCGGCTAAAGATTCATGAATTTCTTTCCGCTTTTTTGTTTTAGTTGAACCCGTAAGTATCTCAACAGAAACATCCATATTCTGTAACAACTCAGTAATTGCATTATAATGCTGTATGGCTAAAATTTCAGTTGGCGCCATTAAAGTTGCTTGAAAATTGTTATCAATGGCTAACAGCATAGTTAATAACGCTACAATGGTTTTACCTGACCCCACATCACCTTGTAACAATCGGTTCATGTGTGCATGAGAGGCCACATCTTTTCTAATTTCTTTTAAAACTCGTTTTTGGGCATTCGTTAGTTTAAAAGGTAAATGATTTGTATAAAAATTGGTAAACGTTTCTCCTACATTTTCAAAAACAAAGCCTTTTATTTTTATTTTTTGAAGCTGTTTTTTTCGTAATAATTGTAATTGAATAAAAAATAATTCTTCAAATTTTAATCGATATTGCGCTTTTGCTACTAAACTTTGATTTTTTGGAAAATGAACATTTAGTAATGCTTCTTTTTTAGCTAATAAATTATAATTTTTTAAAAAATATTCAGGAAAATTTTCAGTAATTGTGTCTTTTACCTTTACTAATAAGTCTTCTATAAAACCTCGTATAACACGATTGGTTATATTTTTGTTAGTTAGTTTTTCGGTAGATGAGTATACGGGTTGTATTGCCGACTGTATTTTTAGTTTATGCTCTTTTAACAACTCCATTTCTGGATGTGGCATAGAAAAAGTACCTGCATAAAAATTTAATTTTCCATAAACCACATAGGGCTCGTTAATTTTTAGCGATTCTTTTAACCATTTTACACCTCGAAACCAAACTAGCTCAATAGTGCCTGTTTTATCTATAAAAGTAGCCACTAGCCTACTTCCTCTTTTTTGAGGAACCGTTTTTAAGTTAATTATTTTACCTATAATTTGTACTTCTGATGAGTTTTGACGCAATTGATTTATAGTATAAAATTGTGTTTTATCGATATATCGAAACGGAAAAAAATGTAACAAATCGCTACAGGTTTTAATTCCGAGTTCTTTATACAACAATTCAGCCCGTGCTAAACTAACTCCTTTTATATATGTAATCGGTTGTTGAAGATTCATTTAAACACGAAAATACAAAATGGTTTTTAAAATAAATTGTCTAAAAATTAAGATGTACTATTTATTTATAAATGTATTAAAAAACAGATAAAAAGTAAACAACAAATACTTTATCACTTTTTGATTATGTGTTAGCATAATCAACACCATAAATTAAAACAATTAACCTAAACATTTGGCATTATTCAAAATTCTGTGATGAACTTTTAAGGGTATTTAATAACCTTTTAGGAGCATTCTTATACGGTTTAATAAAATAAATTTGTTTTTAATGGTGTATCTTACAGAATAAGCGACGAAGTATTTAAGCCTCAATTATCGAATAAAAATTAGATTATAATTAACTCTAAATAGGGGGCTTTGTAATATTACAATCCAAAAAAAAGTAGCAACGTTCATTTTATAAATACAGTAACTATGAAAAAAACAAGTGTATTACTTTTCGTTTTTATTCTTCTTATTTTTTCGTGCAAAAAAGAAACTAAAAAAACAAAAACAGCGCCTTTACCCTACCCTGTAATTAGTGTGGCAAAAAGAAATGTTAACACCTATCATATATTTCCTACTAATATTACTGGAATTAATAACAATCAACTACGCCCTAAAATTTCAGGATATATAAAAGAAGTGCTAGTAGATGAGGGAGAGAAAGTAAAAAAAGGACAACTACTTTTTAAACTTGAAACCAATATACAAGACCAAAATGCATCTGTTGCTAAAAACCAAATTACTTCTGCAACTGCAAACATAGAGGCTGCAAGAGCTCAAGTTGAATCGGCTCAAGTTGAGGTAAATAAACTTATTCCTTTAGTAGAAAAAAACATCATAAGCGCTGTACAATTAGAAACTGCAAGAGCAAACTTACTTAAAGCAAAAGGCGGATTAAGTCAAGCCTTGGCAGCTCACTCTTCGGCAGAGGCAAATTATAGGGCTATAAATGAAAATATTAAATTCTCTAACATTACTAGCCCAATTGATGGGGTTGTTGGAAAATTTAACTACCGTATTGGTGCTTTAGTTAGCCCATTAGATTCTAAACCCATTACAACCGTTTCTGATGTTAGTAAAGTTTATGCTTATTTTACAATTAATGAAAAACAATACATTTATTTTTTTCAAAATTTTTCTGGTAAAACTTTAGAAGAAAAAATAAAATTAGTTCCACCAATAGAATTAGAGTTAGCTAACGGAACTATCTATCAAGAAAAAGGTACACTAGAAACATCAACAGGAGTTATCGACCCTAATACAGGCACCATACAATTTAGAGTTAAATTTGATAACAAAGATGGCCTTTTAACAAATGGTAATACGGGTAAAGTTCGTATTCCTAGAGTTTATAAAAACGTATTGGTTATACCTGAATCTGCCACTTTTGAACAACAAGGTGTTATTTATGCTTTTAAAACACAAGGTGATAGTGCCGTAGCTACCGTAATAGAACCTAGAGATAGAGTTCATAATTTAATTGTAGTTAATAAAGGAGTTCAAGAAAGAGAAAAAATTATTGTAAAAGGTATCGCAAGCCTAAAAAATGGTACTAAAATTACGCCAAAACTGGTAAATATCGATTCAATTATAAAAATAGCTAAGGTGCAATAACTCAACTATTAACTGCTAAAAAAGCATTAAAATGATAAAAACTTTTATTAATAGACCGGTATTATCATCTGTAATATCTATTTTTATTGTACTACTGGGTATTATTGGAATTTATGTACTACCTGTTACCCAATATCCAGATATTGCTCCACCTACAATTAACATCTCTGCCACCTACACTGGTTCTGATGCTGAAACCGTATTGCAAAGTGTTATTGTACCCATAGAAGAACAAGTAAACGGTGTTGAAGGCATGACCTACATTAGTTCTAAAGCCGATAATAATGGAAAGGCAGATATTAATGTTTATTTTGAACAAGGTGTTAACCCCGATATTGCAGCGGTAAATGTTCAAAATCGTGTAGCAAGAGCAATACCGCTATTACCTGCTGAGGTAAACCAATTAGGGGTGGTTACTCAAAAGCGACAAACAAGCGCTTTAATGTTTGCTACTTTTTATTCAGAAAATAAAGCATATGATGATGTATTTATTCAAAACTATATGAATATCAATATTATTCCAGAAATTAAACGGATTTCTGGGGTAAGTGATGCTTCTGTTTTTGGCTTACGCGATTATTCGATGAGGGTATGGTTAGACCCTCAAAAACTGGCAAATTTTAATTTAATTCCTGCTGATGTTATTAGGGTAATTAATGAACAAAGCCGTCAAGCTGCCCCTGGGCAAATTGGTCAAAATAGTGGTAAGGCATTTCAATATGTAATAAAATATGACGGTAAATATAATGATGTAAAACAGTATGAAAATATTATTATAAAAGCGAGTAGTGATGGCGAAATATTACGTTTAAAAGATGTTGCTAAAATAGAATTATCTGCTTTTTCATACGCTATTAAAGGAGAAACCGATGTGTACCCTTCGCTATCAATGGCAATATATCAAACCCCGGGTTCAAATGCCCAAACCATTATCGAAAACATTCATAAGTATTTAGAAAAAAGTAAAAGTTCTTTTCCTGACGGATTAAAATATACTGTAAACTACGATACTAATGAGTTTTTATCGGCATCTATGGAACATGTAATACGAACGTTATTAGAAGCATTTGTATTGGTATTTATTGTTGTTTTTGTTTTTCTTCAAGATTTTCGTTCTACTTTAATTCCTGCAATTGCGGTTCCTGTATCTATTATTGGTGCCTTTTTCTTTTTAAATGTTTTCGGTTTTTCATTAAACCTGCTAACATTATTTGCTATAATTTTAGCTATTGGCATTGTGGTAGATGATGCAATTGTCGTCGTCGAAGCGGTACACGTGCAAATAGAAAACAAAGAAAATACGGGCAAAAATATGAAAGAGATTACCAATAAGGCTATGAATGGTATTTCTGGAGCTATTATTTCTATTACCCTAGTAATGATGTCGGTATTTATACCTATAACTTTTATTCCTGGCCCGTCAGGTATTTTTTATAAACAGTTTGGTTTAACATTAGTATTTGCTATAGCTATTTCGTCATTAAACGCCTTAACTCTTAGCCCTATGCTTTCTGCTTTATTACTAAAACATGAAAAACACGAAAATTACGAAAAACAAAATTTTTTACAACGCTTTTATACAGCCTTTAACCACTTGTTTAAAAACTTAATTACACATTATGGTAAAGCCATCCATTTTTTAATTAATAAAAAATGGATTGCAATCGGTTTAATTCTACTCTCTATTTTCGCTATTAATTGGGCGAGTAAAACAACACCTACTGGCTTTGTGCCTAACGAAGATCGTAAAATTATTTTTGCTGATGTATCATTACCGCCAGGAAGTTCATTTGATAGAACCTTCAAAGTATTGCAATCTTTAAACGAAAAAGCAAAACAAATACCTGGTGTAAAACAAATGAGTTTTGTTGCTGGTAATAGTTTAATAAATGGTGGTGGCAGCAATTTTGGATTGGCTTTTTTAAAGTTAGATGATTGGAAAAAACGTACTGATAAAGACCAATCTATAGAAACTATAACTGCAAAACTATTTCAAGTAGGTGCCACTATACCTGATGCACGAATTTTATTTTTTAGTCCACCAAGTATACCTGGTTTTGGAATCAGTTCTGGATTTGAAGCACAATTATTAGATAAATCTGGGAAAAAAATAAAAGAATTAGATAATGTCAAAAATAAATTTTTGATGGCATTAAATCAACGTCCTGAAATTTTGTATGCCCAAAGTCCTTTAAACACTAACTATCCACAATTTAAATTAGAAATGGACATGACATTGGCTAAACTAAAAGGAGTTTCACCTGCCGATGTTTTTTCTACACTAAATGGGTATATAGGCGGAAGTATTGCTGGTGATTTTATTAAATATGGCAAATACTATCGGGTAATGATTCAAGCCGCCCCTAGTACTCGTGCTAGTAAAGAAGATTTAAATGCCATGTCGGTTAGAAATAATTTAGGAGAAATGATACCCATTACGCAGTTTGCAACACTAAAAAAAACAAACGGACCCCAATCGGTTAGTAGATTTAACTTATTTAATTCTGCCGCAATTAGTGGGGCTCCTAAACCCGGATATAGTACTGGTGATGCTATTACAGCTGTACAAGAGGTTGCTGCTAAAGAGTTACCTGACGATTTTGATATTGGCTGGTCTGGATTAACTCGCGAAGAAATTAACTCAGGCTCACAAACAGGACTGATTTTTACAATGACGATTATTTTTGTGTTCTTATTATTAGCTGCTCAATACGAAAGCTACATACTACCTTTTTCAATACTTTTTTCACTTCCTTTAGGTATTATGGGTGCTTTTTTATCGCAAAAACTACTAGGATTAGAAAACAATATTTATTTTCAAATTGCCCTAGTAATGTTAATTGGTTTATTGGCTAAAAATGCCATATTAATTGTTGAATTTGCTCTACAAGAACGCTATAAGGGTAATAGTATTATACAAGCAGCTATTTTAGGAGCTGAAGAACGATTAAGACCTATTTTAATGACCTCTTTTGCTTTTATTTTAGGGTTAATGCCATTAGTAGTATCAAGCGGAATTGGTGCCAACGGAAACCGATCATTAGCTACAGGTGCTGCATTAGGAATGTTAATAGGTACTTCTTTAGGTGTTTTAGTAATTCCTGTAATGTTTACCATATTTCAAACCATTCAAGAAAAAATTAAACCCATAAAATTTAACGATATAAAGCAAAATTAATATCGCTTGTTATTTTAAATAATGTAAAAAAATTAAAATGAAACTACTTTATAAATATATTACACTTGCGTTATTCTCTTTTTTGCTAACTTCATGTGGCACAACTTTAAAAACATACCAAAGAGAAACCCCTTATAATTTAACGCAATATCGTAATGCTAAAATACTTGCAGATAGTAGTTCTATAGCTACTTTAAACTGGAAATCATTTTTTAAAGATTCGCTGTTAATACATTATATAGACACTGCTTTAATTAATAATTTAGACATGCTTAGAGCTCAGCAAAATTTAATTATTACACAATCGTTAATAAAACAATCTAAAGCAAATTTTTTACCCAGTATTAACGGAACTTTTAGCGCAACTCGTAGCCACCCCTCAAACAAATCGTTTAACGGAGCAAATTTACCCGATAAAACAACTTTTAATGATTTTTCATTAGGAGCATCCTTTTCTTGGGAAATGGATGTATGGGGTAAAATAAATAGCCAAAAAAAAGCTTCTTTAGCACAATATTATCAAACTGAAAATGTAAAACGCTTAATACAATCACAAATTATTAATGCTGTTGCCAATAACTATTATTTATTACAATCATTAGATGCTCAAAAAGAAATTTTATTAGAAACCATCAAAAACCGAAAGGAAAGTATTACCACTACCAAAGCCTTAAAAAAATCTGGTAATGTTACCGAAGTTGCGGTTAAACAAACCGAAGCACAATTATATGATTCTCAAGCAATTTTATTAGATGTAGAAAATAAAACGACTATCACAGAAAATGCATTGAGTATACTGCTGGGCAAAGCCCCTAAAAACATTCACAGAAACAAACTTTCAACAGAATTATCGACTCCTGACGAGTTTATAAAAACAGGATTTCCTATACAAGTGCTAGATAATAGACCCGATATATTAGCTGCCGAATATAATTTAATGTATAGTGTTGAACTTACTAATATTGCAAAAGCAAGTATGTATCCGTCTATAACAATTAGTGGTTCTGGAGGATTAAATAGCCAAAATTTTTCAGAGTTATTCAATATCAATACTGTATTTGGAAATATTGCAGCAGGTTTATTACAACCTATTTTTAATCACCGAAAATTAAAAACTCAAAAAGAAGTTCGTTTACACGAACAACAAATAGCCTTATTAGATTATAAAGAAAATGTGCTGACTGCTTATCAAGAAATTGCAAACGAACTAACTAATTTAGCAACTAGCAAAAAAAAATTACTTATTAAAGAAAAAGAAAAGCAAGCCTTATTAAAATCGTTAGAATATTCAGAAGATCTTTTGGCGCAAGGTTTTGTAAACTATATAGAAATATTAAGAGCTAAAGATATTGTTCTTAATGCTCAGCTTGAAATTATTAATTTAAAACTAACTCAACTTACCAGTAAAACTAATTTATATAGAGCCTTAGGAGGTGGATGGAAATAAAACCGCTTCGTTTTTTATTTACACAAAACATAGAACAGTTTTGTTAATCATTCAAATAGCATTATTAATAATCTTATGAATTGGAAAAACGTTTTTTAACGTGCCTCTTTTAGTGTTAATCTGAAAAACTTCTTTAAAATCAGTTGTGTTTTGAATTGTAGCAAACAAGTCTTTTAATATGCCTAGATCTGTTAAATCCCCCATATTTGCATAAACTATAAATTTTAAATCCTCTACAGCGCTATATAAATACCTTGCCCCCGCTTTTATGGCTATAACTTCTTTTTTTTCTTTTTTTATATCTAAAATAGAAATATTACATTCAGAATTACGTGAAATTACTTTAAGTAACTTTAAAGTATCATCTTTACTCGCATTATTTACGAAACAAAAAATAGTATGTTTTGTTTTGTTAAATAAATTGATAAACTGATTATTTTTAATCTCATTTTCATTATCTGAAAATAATAATATAATTCCAAACTTCATGTATTTAGAGAATATAAGCATTTAAACTTATGCTACTTAGCATAAAAAAGATTTGTTTATTTTTGATCTACAATTACTG
This sequence comes from Tenacibaculum sp. UWU-22, assembly GCF_041021355.1. Classification (NCBI taxonomy): domain Bacteria; kingdom Pseudomonadati; phylum Bacteroidota; class Flavobacteriia; order Flavobacteriales; family Flavobacteriaceae; genus Tenacibaculum; species Tenacibaculum sp. UWU-22. Next base: position 23,747 of record NZ_JBFNGP010000006.1, read on the forward strand.
ATCTATAATCTATTGATTTGGTTTTAGATTTGTATTCTAATTCTTTTTTACCTCTGTAAAACCATGCTATTTTTGCCAATTGTGCTACTATTTTTACAGAATCTTTCATTGATAATTTAGAGCCATCTGCATGAATCCATCTTTTTAAAGGTATTTCGCATAATAATGTCGTGGCTTTTTTTAATCCGAAATATCTTTTCATTCTCATAAATATTTCGACATCAAAGAGCCATTTAGTAATAAATTTTCTACCAAACACTAACGGAATAACCTCTTTATCAAATATTTTTGCCCCACATTGTGTATCTTTAAAATTCATACCTAAAATGGTTCTAATAATATAATTAATTGTTAGACTAATTATTTTTCGAGCTGATTCTTTGGTAATGTTAGCACCCATTCTGCTAATTCGAGAACCGCTAACAATTTTATATTCTGATTTTTCAATTGTAGACACTAAGTTGTCAAAATCTGTTAAGTCGGTAGATAAATCAGCATCTAAAAAACCTATATAATCTAGATCTTCTTTTTTTACCATATGCAACATCCCCAGCCTAACAGCTTCTGCCTTACCCCCATTTTTTTCGCAATTATAAACGGTTATAAAATCTTCACGCCCTTTTTGTATGTCTTTAAGTACCCCTAAAGTATTATCTTTACTACCATCGTTAACAAAACACAAATGATAGCCTGTGTTTTTATCTAAAAAATCAGTAAATTCTTTACTTAAAAGCCTATTTTCTTCATTATAACAAGGTATAACCACCCCTACACATCTTTCTTGAATTAATACATTATTAGTAGTTGCTTTTACATCTTTTTCTTCAATAGAAGCCCCTATAAGCCTCTTAACTCTTGCCGAAATTTCATTTAAACTTAACGGTTTTTTCATATAATCATTAATACCTAAATCAAACCCTTCTATAATGAGTTGATCATCTGTATTACCTGACAACACCATTATAGGTGTAGATGATTTTTTATGAGTTCTAATATATTTAACTACTTCCATGCCTGAAATACTAGGCATATTCATGTCTACAATTACCAAGTCGGGAGAATGTAAATTATATAATTCGATACCCTTTAAGGCATCTGTTTCAATAATTACCTGATAACCAAGCTCTGTTAATCTTTTTTCTAAAGGAATTAACACTAATTTTTGATCGTCTATGGCTAATACTTTCATAATTATTTAATTGATTCTGTATCAAAAATAATTTTGATTGCCGTTATTTTTTGGTAATTTTCCTCGAAGTATCAATTTCTTTAGATGAATGGGTGGTTATTTGCGATAAACAAATAAGTGACCAAACTGTAATTCTTTTATATTTACAATATGGAAAAAAGCGCAAATTTTTTGAAAGAAAAAACACTAAACAAACACTTAATTGTTGCGCTATTTCTTGGTCTTGTATTTCATGGGGCTACTATCTTTTTTACACTCGAAAGTACGTATGACGCTTTAATTCATTTATTTTTTGCTAATCACTATGCGCATAATTGGTTTGAGCCTTGGAGTTATAAATGGTATACAGGATTTACCCTGTTAAGCTACCCTCCATTAGTACATCAATGTATAGCTATTCTATCACTAATTGGAGGTCTAAAATTTGGACTTTTTAGCGTTGCTTTTATTTGTATTATTTTATTTATTACAGGGGTTTATCGTTTTTCATTACTACTAACCTCAAATAAAACTGTAGCTGGGTATGCAGCTATTTTAGCTGTATTTTCGTCTTCTTTTATAGAAACACTTCATCTTTTCGGGCAATTACCTAGCATTGTGGGTATTTCTTTATTAATGCACGCTTTACCCGAAATATACCAATGGTTAAAAACAGGCAAGTATTGGTATTTATATACATCGTTAGCGCTAATTGCTGTTACGGTAACCTCTCATCATGTTACCCCTATATTTGGAATGGTATTTTTTATTTTTCCTGTAATTGGTTTAGTTATTATGGATGTTTCTAAAGAGCAAATAACTACAGAAGAAAAAGTTACTTTTCGATTATTTTTTAAAAATTTTTCAAAACTATTTAAACGGATAATTGGTTTTGGTATATTATCGTTACTTACTATTATTATATGCATTTTACCCTATTGGATTAATTCTAAAAACAATCCCATTACTCAGGTTCCTATACCGCATGGCTCTCGTGATAATTTTTTAGACATTACCTCTTCTGGTCTTGTTTTTTTTGTAATACCATGGGGTATTTTACTTTTTATACTTCCTTATATTTTTTATCGATATTATAGTAGACGGTATATTTTTTTTGGTCTTTCAATTACAGTGCTTTTTATTTTGGGTACTGGAGGCACTACCCCTATTCCCAGAGCTGTTTTAGGTGAAAATGCTTTTAACATTCTTACCTTAGATCGGTTTACTTTATGGGCATCAATTATGGCTTTGCCTATGTTTGGTGAATTTGTGTACCGCTTTGCAGAAGGTGATATTAGAAAATACATGAAAAAAAAGTATGGGTCGCCTTATTATAGATTGGTTGGTGGGGTATTGGCTTCCTCTTTATTATTTATGTCTATTTTTACGATAGGGCTTGGTTATTTTAGACCCTCTCAGCCTCAAAAAATTAAAATGCTACCCATTGTTAATTTTTTAAATCAAGATCATCATTACCAATGGCGTTACTTAACTTTAGGATTTGGCGATCAAATGGCTTGGTTATCAACACAAACTAGAGCTCTTACTGTTGATGGAAATTACCATTCGGCACGTCGTTTACCCGAATTAACAAGTCGCCCCATTGAACGACTAGAAAATTCAAAATTTAAAGGAATGGCAGGCATTGGGTCTTTACAACAATTTTTAACGGTACCTGAAAAATATAATTTAAAATATATTTTTTCGAACGATAAATTTTACGACCCTATTTTGTACTTCTGCGGATGGCAACGATTATCATTACTTGAAAATGGAGTAATGATTTGGGAAAAATTAAATGTCCCCCCATTACGATCAATTTTACCGAAAAACGATGTAGCTACTTGGCAAAAAATTATGTGGGGAGTAGTTCCTCTTTTAACGCTTATTGTAGCTTTTATTTTAACCATTCAAGCACCTTTTATTTATAAAAGAAAAGCCGTAAGTGATTATTTAAAATTAAAAAACACCCCTGTTGTGTTTTCAAAGAAAATTATAAGTATTATGCTTGTTTGGTCTATAACACTATTATTTATAATTTTATATGGTTTTTACCTTTTTTACTTAAAAAATGATTCGCAAAGAACCCCCCAAAATGTTATTATGGCTTATTATAATGCCTTAGACTTTAAAAAATTTAAAAAAAGTTATGAGCTTATAGACCCTAAAAGTGGTAAAAGTATTGATCAATTTATGTTAGAAATTTCGATTACAGATGGTTTATTAAGCTCTTATGCAAAACTAGATGCTTTAAAAGCCTCTGTTATAAAACAAACCGATAGTATAGCTACAGTAAGAGTAACTACTCACTGGATTACTTCGCTAGAAAAAATAAAAAATATAGCTTACAAAACAGTAGTTAAAAGAAATAAAAAATGGTTTGTTAAACCCGATGATGTTGATTTAGATTTACCTCCCGACCAACTATATACTACAAATACTACCGTTTATTTTAACCAAGGAAGAAAGCGAATTACGACTGAACAAACCGTTCATGAAGATATTTTAAAACAACCCGTTTTAGAGGTTATTTCGGCAAAACTAGTGCAATATGAAGATAAATTTGCTATTGTTGGTGAAGTTCAAAATACAGATAATATTCCTGCCGATGTTGTATTAAAAGGGTTTTTATATAATGATAATAGTAAATTGTTGGCCTCCTATAACGCTAAGGATCAAGTTAAACATAAACTAATGCCTAAAGAGGTAAGTTCTTTTAAAATTGATTTTGAAGGAACGGCTTGGTCTAAAACAAAAGACTCTATTCCTAATACATTTAATCCTGACGAATTTACACCTATTGAATTGAGTGAACAACCTACCCTTTTTAATTTACAAGTAGCAGGTAATGTATCAGGTACTAACTTGTATAAAAACATTGCCTTAAACAACGTTAACGTTAACAATAAAACGGTTACAGGTACGCTGTTTAATAACGGAGTTAAAGAAGTTACAATACCCCAAATTATTATCAGCTATTACAATAAAGATAAAGAAATAATGTGGGTAGATCATTTATTTTTAAACGAAAGTATTAGACAAGAACGCAAACAAAATTTCGAATATGCCTTTATAAATAATTCACCCATAAAAATTATTTCTGATGATATGCAATATTGTTATGTAAATGGGCTAGCTAACGAAAAACATCCAATAAAAAAGAAGCTATTTATCTTTAATAAATTACAAAAAATTAATCACCCCTTGTATAGGTATATTAAAATAGAAACCAATGGGTTTATAGGAAATCCTTAAAAAATAAATGCATATAAAATACACATACTTAGTTTTCTTTTTTTGTGCGATAACAACTTTGTTAACAGCACAAAAAAATGATGATTTACCTGAATCTAATTTATTATACACCTTATTAACTACGCAAAAAGAATTTACTGCTGGCAGCCCTATAACCTTAGTGTTTAGCTCTTCTGTTAAAAAAGAAATCCCCCTGTATTGTTCAAGTAGTTACGGTACAACTTTACTATACCCAACAGTTAAAAACAATCATCTTTTATATACTTTTCCCAACTCTATTAGTAATAAAATTGGCATTGTAAATTGGCAATTAATAACCACCACAAAGCCTTTATCTAGTGCGTTTAACATTATTGCTCAAAAGCAACCAAATACCATTGAAACATATCTTAAACCAACAAGTATTGAAGCTGGGGGTAAAGATTTTGCTATGTTAGTTGCAATACCTACCGATAGGTTAGACAATCCTATGAAAAATAACACAAAAATTGAGGTTAAACATCAGTTTTTATCAGAAAATAACAGCACTATAGTTTATACTGATAATTTAATTGCATCTGAAAATATCTATTCACCTAAAAAAAGTGGTCGAATGATTATTTCAACTTCTTGCCTCGGGCTAAACTCAAAAGAATATGATGTAAACGTTCTACCTACTGCCCCTACAAATTTTACAATTTATGCCAATAGAAATCATAATTTTGCCGACGGAAATCAAATAACCACCTTTACTACTTCAGTAATTAAAGATTCGTTTAATAATATTGTAAGTGACGGAACTTTTGTTGAATTTTTTATCATCGACAAAAAAGGTGCTATTTTAAAAACTTCTGGAACAACCATAAATGGTATAGCTGCTGCAAAAATACTTCACCCAGACCATGAAGATTTTTGGCAAATTAAAGCCTCTGTATTTCAAATGGCTCAAAGCAATACTTTACAACTCAATTACAAAAAGGTAATTACCGATTTTAATGTTGCTTTTACAAATAGCAATAGAAAAATTAAAGTGGGGCCATTAAAAAGTTTTATGAATCAATTAATCCCTGATGGATTAACAGTAACCCTATCTATTTATAAAAATAACACCTTATTAAAAAAAATAGTTAAAGAGTCTAAAGACGGATATGTTACTTTTTACCTACACCCGTCTATTTATACAAACGATTATTATCTATTAAAAATTACCACAGCAGGTATAACTAAAACATTTGAAACAAAAAAAATATGGTAAACATTAGTAAAAATATTGTACGAAGTATTTTAATTATATCATATATAGGGGTACTTTCAATTATACTATTTTTAATTAGCTCGTTATACAGTTACCTAAATACTGGAGCTGATAGAAGTAAAATATTAAATGCCGAAGTAAAAAAAATAGACCAATACACGCCACAAGTTATTTGGAAAAACAATGAAGATAAAACATTTAGCCCTCAAACACTAAAAGAAATTAAAAACGATTACTTAGATGCTTGGTATCTAAAACACATTGCTTACAAAACAAACCTAACCGCTGGCATTAATGATTATTATACCAAAAGTGCACGAAAAAACTTAATCGAAATTGTAGCTCTAAATAAAAAAAATAACATTTCTATTGATGAAACCACTTTAAAACACAACATTGAAATCAATTTTTTTAGTAAAGATGGGCAACTAGCCGTTTTAACAGACCACGATGTAGTAGAATACAAAAAAATATATAAAAACAATCAGTTTGTTTATCAAACAACCGAAACGGCTACTTATAAAGTTATTTTATTATTAGAAGATGGTTTTTGGCGTATTAGGCATTTAGTAAAAGAAAGCGTATCCCGCCCCACTACAAAACAATCTGATACTACGTCATTACTTTTAAATATGAAAGGAATTAATTATTACCCTCAAGCTACTCCGTGGGATATGTTTGGTGCTAATTTTAATATTCATATCATCGAAAAAGATTTTGCCATCATTAAAAACGCAGGACTAAACACTATTCGTATTTTTATTGGCTATGAAGATTTTGGCAAGGATAATGTAAAAGAAAGTAAACTTAAAAAGTTACAACAAGTTTTAGATTGCGCTGAAAAAAACAACCTAAAAGTAGTTGTTACCTTATTTGATTTTTATGGAAATTATGAAGTATTAAATTGGACCTTAACATACAAACATGCACAAAAAATAGTTTCTAAATTTAAAAACCATCCTGCTATTTTAGCATGGGATGTAAAAAACGAACCAAATTTAGATTTTGAATCGAGAGAAAAATCAACCGTAATTGCTTGGTTAGAGCATTTAATTACCACAATTAAAGCTATAGATATTAAGCATTATGTAACCATTGGTTGGTCTAATGTTAAAAGTGCTGATATTTTAAAAGACAAGGTCGATTTTGTTTCTTTTCACTATTACGAAGACTTATCAAGTTTTGAAAAACAATACCGATTATTAAAAGAAAAAATACCTAATAAACCTATTGTATTAGGTGAATTTGGTGTTTCGTCGTATAATGGATTTTGGAAACCTTTTGGTGGATCAGAAAAAAAACAGGCTAACTACTATAAAAAAATGCAAGAAATTATAAAACGAAACAACATACCTTTTATGTCTTGGACATTATATGATTTTAATTACATACCCAAAGAAGTAGTGGGTAGGCTTCCTTGGCGAACTAATCCGCAAAAAAAATTCGGGTTTATATCAAAAAATGGCACTAAAAAACCTGCTTTTAAATTTATTGCTGAATAACTTGTGGGTTTAGTTGCTTGCTAACTATTTCTTTATTGTTAATTATAGCATCAAAATAAGACATATAAATATCCGTAACTTTATCCATAGAAAAAGCAGTTGCTGCTTTGTAATTTGCCTTTTCTAAAGCAATTCTATATTCTTGATTGGTAATTATTTTTTCAATAGCATTGGCTAAGCTAACCGTATTTTCAGGCTCAAAAAACTCACCTCTATACCCTTCGTCTTCTATTAAAGTAGTTAAATCTCCTAAATTAGGCATTATAACTGCTTTACCATAGCTTCCTGCTTGGTGTAACACCCCTGAACTTCCTGTAGTTGAAGTATACGGAAAAACAACTGCCGTACTTTGGTTAAATAAATTAGCTACTTGGTTTTCTTCTACATAACCTGTAAAAGTTAATTGAGGCACATGTTTATATTGGTTTTGTACCTTTTTTAAATATCCAGGTACATTTGGATTATCAGTTCCCGCAATTACAATTTCTATATCTAATTTCGTTTTTTTTCTTACCTTTTCAACTGCCTCTATCATAACTTCTACTTTTTTATACGTACCAAATTTGCCAAAAGTCATTATTTTATATGAGCCTTCAGGTAGTGTGTGCGTTGGTTTTGATGGAATTTCAAAGGTTCCGTGCGGAATCATTTTTACATTACTAACATTATATTTTTTTTCTAATGTAGTTACATACTTATGCATAGTAACGGCAACTATATCTGCTTTTAGTAATAATTTTGTTAAGGTAGTACCAATAAAGTTATACACTTTTTGTGCTATTTTATTAGTTGTAAATCCTGCACTCTCTAAATCTACTTGCTCTAAAATATTATGTAATAAAACTATGGTCGGAATTTTTTTTATCTTACAAATTAAAGGCAACATCAAACCTAAAGCGGCAGCAATTTTTTTATCGCCAAATTTCATAAACTGTAAATTAAATAAAATGGCGTCTGGTTTTGTTTTATTAATTGCCTTTGTAACGTTTATAATATTGGCATAACCATTAAATTTCCAACATTCTTTTACGGTTACCTTACACCCTTGTTCGGTAAATTCAATATCTTTTTTTTCTGGAGTTACGTCAGTTAACAAAATTAACTCTTCTACTTGTTCTTTCGTTCGAAAATTCTTTACTAAATGATAAGCGTATTCATTTAACGTTACTTTGCTTGGTGGATAAGCTGTTACAATGGCTAATTTCATTTTATTAAATTTTAGTTTTATAAGGTTACACAAATTTGCTATTTACAAAACAATTTAAAGCGATAAAACCGTTGAAATGCCTTTAGATATAGACAAACCGAACAAAAGTTTAGATATGTTTTTTATGAAAACTCGTTTTAAAATAAAAGAAACTTGATTGTATTACCAATAACGTTACCATTGCTATTATTTGCATATGAACCACCTGTGCTAAACTGTTATGAAATAATACGATTAATAGTATTTGTAACAGACCAAATACCCCTGATATAATTACTGGAATATACTTGTCTAATAATAAATAGTAATAGGCAAAAATATTTGAAATGGCAAAAAAACCTATAGCTAATGCATATTGCCATAATAACGAACCTATCGACAGATAGCTCTTACCAAACAATATTAAAATTATTTGCTTAGGAAAAAAGAAACAACTAACAACAATTATACCCGTTATTAGTGTAATATATACCACATATTTTGATAGTATTTTAGTTGTGTTTTTACCCTCTTTTTTTAGCTTTAATACCGTTGGTAATAAAAGCATAACAAACATCCAAGCAATAAAATATACTACTCTACCAATTAATGCTAACGACGCATACAAACCTGCATCGTAATTCTCAAAATAATGTTTTACTAAAATTATATCGCTATTATTTATAACTATTTGTGTAAGCTCGTAAAAAGCACTAATCATAAAAAAAGTACGAACCTTACTCGATTGTTCTTTTGTTAAAGGCTCTATTTTTTTAAATGATACTTTTTGTAAACGGTTAGGAAACATTGCGATTACAAAAGATAAAAATATACCTATGGCTACTATTATTGATGTATCTATCATCAACACAAAAAATAGTAATAAGGTAAATAATAAACGACTTATCATTTCTAACTGATAAGTGATTGATAGTGGAATAAATCTTTTTTTACCTTGAAAAATACCCCTGTTAACACTCATTACAAAATAAAACGGAATACCTAACCCAAATATAACAAACATAGTGGCTGTAGATGTTTTAAAAAATGCTTGAAGTTGGGTTGAAAAAAACACAATCAAAACACCTAAAACAAGACCAACTACAAAGGCACTTACATAGGTGTTAGAAATAAATTTTTTAAGTGTTGTAGCATCAAACTCAACTGAAAATTTAGCAGTTACTAATTGAAAAGTCATTGCTACAAACGATAATACTAATAAAAAAGTGATTAAAATGGCTGCATCTGAAAATTTCTCAGGCCCTAAAAACCTACCTAAAACTAAATTATACAGATAGTTACCGCCATTTACAATCAAAACACTTATCATAAATAAATGTTCATGAGTAATTTTTTTTGATATGGATTTAAAAATAGTTCTCATAATAACGGGGGAATTAATTTTTAATAAAAAATAGTTTGGCTACTAGACTAACTAAAAAAGTATCAACTTTTTTAAATAAACCGTAGAGTTATTAAATTTTTAATCATGAGTAGAAAGGTCATCATAAATTTGTTTGCTTCCAAAGCCAATAATTGAAAACATTTTTTTCTTTTTCAAAGCTATCGCATTTAATATTCTAATTGCTTTCATTCCTTCTTTATCTATTTCAACTACACTATCAATATTGACAACTGTTTTTTTTAACTGTCTAATGTTATGTTCAAAAAGAATAATAAAAGATCTAGAATTTAGGGTGTTTATTTTTCCTTTAAGATAAAATATCCCTTCTTTTTTTAATACTTGTAAAGCCATAATTAAAATGTTTTAGAGATTAAACTGACACAAATATCTTTTGAACCTCTATTAAAACACCTTAAATTTCGATGAAAGGAAAGTTTGTTATGATGAATGATTTCTGATTAACTCTTAACTTGCCATTAGTAATATTTAGAGAAGAAATAATTAATTATCTCTATGAAACAAACAACGTTTTTAAAAAATAATTTAACTTTATTCCAATGAAAACAAAACACTTTATCTTATTTATATTTATAGGCATTAGCAGTTTTGCTCAAAACATGCAAGAAGGATTTACATATTTAGAAACAGGTAAGTACAAAAAAGCCGAATTGTTTTTTAAAAATATTTTAAAAGAATACCCAACCAACAAAACAGCTAAAATTTGTTATGGAAGAGCTATTGGTTTAAATGGAAATGCTACCGAAGCTACTGCTTTTTTCAAAAATATTTTAGCCGACTTTCCTGCTGATTATGAAGTAAAATTAAATTATGCAGAATCGTTACTTTGGAATAAACAATACGCAACAGCTGAAAAATATTACAAATCACTAGTTGCAGAGAATAACCAAAGTTTTCCTGCTCTTTTAGGTTATGCAAATACACTATCTAACTTAAAACAATACGAAAAAGCACGTGTATTTGTTGATAAAGCACTAACTGTTATGCCCAATAACAATAACGCTTTAATTTCTAAAAAATACATAAACCTTGGGCTGGCCAATAGTGCTATAAAAAAACAAAACTATAATGACGCTAAAAATTTTCTAGATAAAAATCTAGCCATTTTTTCTGATGATAATGAAACGTTATTAAATTTAGCCAATCTGTATTTAATTACAAACCAATTAAATGAGGCTGAAAAAGTGTATACAAATATTGGCAAAAACCCCAATAATAAATCAATAGCTTTAAATGGTCTTTCACTAGTTGCCCATTTAAAAAACAAGAATAAAAAAGCATTAAACATTAGTAAACAAGCCATTAATAGCTTAACAAGCCATATAAACCAATCAATTACAAACCAAACCAAAGAGCGGTATATTCAAGCTTTAATTTGGAATAAAAAATATACTGCCGCTAAAAATGAAATTACAACGCTTTTAAAAGAATATCCCACCGAAAATTGGGTATTAGCTTTAAGAGCCACTTTAAATACTTATAAAAGTAATTTTAAAAAGAGTTTAACCGATTATACTTTAATTTTACAAAAAGATAGTACTTCTTTTGATGGAAACCTTGGTAAAGCTAATGCTTTAAAAGCAATGGGATATTACAACGATGCGTATAAAAATGCTGAAAACACGTTGTCTTTTTATCCTAATCAAAAAGATGTTGTTAATTTTATTAAAAATTTAGACAACAACTTTACGCCTTTTGTAGATATAAAAACCTCATTTTCATCTGATAATGGTAATAATGAAGCGCAGTCGTACAAGTTTTTTACAGAAGTACCGTTTTCTACCAAATTTAAATTTTTAACAAATTATGATCATAGAAAAACTAAAAATGCAACAAATACCATACACGCAACTTCTAATGATTTTTTAATTGGTTTAGGATATCAATTACTACCTAACCTCGATATTAAAGGTAGTTTTGGAACAGCCTTTACTAAAACTTCAAACACAAACTATAATGAGTTTCTAAGTAATATTACACTTAGCCTTAAGCCTTTTAAATTGCAAAACTTAGAGCTTGGTTATAAACGTGAACTACAAAATTTTAATGTAGATTTATTAGAAAAAGACATTATACAAAATCACTTTTTTGCAAACTATAACCTAAGTACCAATTTTAATTTAGGTTGGTTTACCCAATATTATTACACTTCACAAACCGATAGTAATACAAGAAATTTAGTATTTACCTCTATATATTATAATTTTTTAGAAAAACCAATTATAAAATCGGGGTTAAACTATCAAAATATTTCATTTAAAAACCAAGTACCTACTGTTTATTTTAGCCCTAAAACATTTAATGCTTTTGAAATCTTTTTAAATGTGGTTAAAGACGAAAATACAGCAAAAAGTAAATCATTATATTACAATTTAACTGCTGCTTTTGGATATCAATTTATAGAAGACAATGACAAACAAGGTACGTATAGAATTCAGGGAGATTTTGGTTATAAATTTTCTGACAGAACATTATTAAACATTTACGGTTTACAAAGTAATATTGCGTCTACAACTGCTGCAGGATTTAATTTTACCGAAATTGGTTTACGTTTTAAATGGTACATAGCAAAGAACCCTTTATTTAGAAAATAAAAAAATAAGTTGCTATGTAAAAACAACTATAAAATATTTGTGTAGTTCACTAACGAAGGGGGTAACTAAAAGTTTATTGAAAAAATTTTTTCAATAAACTTTTTTATTAGGTAAAACACCTTAAAAAATTAAATTTACAGTAAATCTAATCTTTGCATAAGCTCAGCTCTATTAGAACGACTTACCGGAACTACATCTTTTTTTATAAGTACACTATTATCTTCAATATCAATAATTTTTTTAATATTAATAATATAAGAACGGTGTACTTTAAGAAATAAAGATTTGGGTAATTTTTCTTCTATTTTTTTTAACGTAGAATGTACTACGTAATTTTTATCTTCTGTTTTTATGTTAATATAATCGCCTTTAGCTTCTACTAAATAAATGCTAGGTATATCTATTTTTATTAAACGTCTATCTATATTTACATAAAAATCGTTTTGCTGCTCTAATTCTTTTTTACTTGTAGTAGTTTTACTTTCTTTTTCTTTGTGTTTTTCTACCTTAGCAATTGTTTTTTCAAAACGTTCAGCCGTTATTGGTTTTAGCAAATAATCTACAATACAATCGTATTCAAAAGCCTCAATAGCAAATTTAGGGTCTGAAGTTGTTAAAATTATTTTAGGCGGATTTTTTACCGTTTGTATAAAATCAAACCCCGTAAAATCAGGCATGTGGATATCTAAAAAAATAAGGTCAACTTTATTTTGATTTAAATATTTAATTGCCTCAATAGCATTTGGAAATTCTTCTAGAACCTTTACTTTTGAAGTAGCTGCTGCTAATTGAATAATAATTGCTCGAGCAGTAGACTCGTCATCTATAATAATACAATTCATAAAATCGTTATCTTTTTTTCAAAAATTCTGTTATAGTGCTAAGAATTGTATGAAACTCTTTTTTTAAGATACTTTTGTTTTCTTTTAAATTATTTTCGTACTCATTAGCTAGTCTATAACTTTTTTCTAATCCAAAAATACTAATTTTATGTTTAAGTTTATGTACATGTAGTGCTGCAGTTTCAAAATCTTCTAATTCAATACTCTTTAAATAGGCTTGTTTTTCTATCGGAAACTCTTCTTTAATGATAGAAAGTATTTTTTTTTGAAAGTCTACATCGCCTCCCGAAAGTTGTTCTATGTATAATAAATTGGGTTGTTCCATTACTTACTTTTTTATACTAAAATAAAACGTGGTTCCTTTATTCGGAATAGATTGTAACCATATTCTACCCTGGTATAAATCTATAATTTTTTTAGCTATAGACAATCCTATTCCGCTAGATGTTGTATTTTTTTCTAACGATTCAAAAGTTTTAAATATTCGCTCAAAATAACTTTCATCTATTCCTTTTCCATTATCCTTTACATAAAATTGCCAATGTGTTTTTAATTCTAAAGCGCCTATTTCTACTTTACCTTTAGGTTTATCGTTATACTTAACAGCATTATCTATCAGGTTTTGAAACAACTGTTGTAACCTATAGCTGTCTCCTTTTATAATAGGTAATTTATTTTTTATATTAACGGTAATATTTTCAGGTACATATAAAAGATCAAGTATATTTTGTATTAATATATTTAAATCAACATCATATTGTTTTAACTCGGTTTTACCTATAGTTGAATACTCTAAAATACCTGTAATTAAAACCTCCATTTTTTCAACATTGCCTCTAATTTGGTCTATCAACTTTTTCCCTTCATCATCTAACTTATTCTGATAGTCTTGTTTTAACCAGGTTGTTAAGGCATCAATACTACGAAGTGGCGATTTTAAATCGTGCGATACCATATGGGCATAATCACTTAATTCTTCGTTTTGATAGGCTAAATCTTTTACTAATTTTTCGCGTTGTTTATTAATTTTTACAATTTCTTTGGTTTGATTATCAATAAATTCTACCAATTTTAAACCATCTAATTCTAGCCCATCTGCTTGTGCTTTTTGAGGTAATTCGTAAAACTTAAGGGTGTCTATAACCCGTTTTAATTTACCTATAACTTTTAATTGAGCTTGAGTTTCTTCTCGTAATTGTTTATTGGCTATTTGTAGTTCTTCAGAACTTATGGTCATAGCGCGTTGTTGCATTACAAATTGTTCTTCAAAATATGCATACGACTGATTTACCGCTTCTAAAAATTTATTTAAATCTTTAGACTCAAGCAGCTCTTGGGTTAAAAATTTTTTAATTTGTCGTTTTAGTAATGAATTCATTATTCACTAATTAGCGTTATGGTCATGGTTTGATTGTGTAGTTGACAAGCTTTTTCTCCGTCGAAAGGCCCTATTTCTCCGTAAGAATAAAAGCCACATAAAGTTGTTGAATCGCCAACCATTTCAGCTACTTCTTCTAATTCTTCTTCTACACGTTGATCTAATAATAATTTTCTACCAATACAACTTACTAAAATAGCTAACTGAGGATTATTTTTTCTTGATTCTAAAGCTTGTTTCGCTGCTAAACCAGAAGCACTAGCAATTTTATCTACATTACTCATCATTAATTGTACAGTGGCATTTTTTGGAATATCACCTGCAAGAATCATCGTATTGTCTTGTTCGTTTATATTTAAAATAGTACGCACTACCGATTCTTTCTGCCCCTCTACTTTTACATTTAAAGGATATAGTAATGCTGCGGCGGGTAATTGATTAGATTTTTCACCTAAGTATTTTTTATATAAATCTAACGCTGGTTTACCATCTAATTCATATAATACATTAGCTTTTGACTTTGTAACAACTCTTTCTGGACCAAAAGGAATCCACCCTCCACGTATAGAAAAAGTAGCTTCTAAAGTATCTCCATAAAACCCAATAGCAATTACTTCTCCAGGTTTAGGTTTTTCGTTATACGAAGCTATCGTTTTTTCAAATCGATCATCATCACCACACAATCCGCCTGTAATTAATATTTTATTTTGGGTAGCAGCGCTCATACCTTTTGTCAGTTCACTTCCGTTAACAAAACTACCTTCAGATACAACAAAAATAAACTTTAAGCCCTCTGTTGAAAATTGCTTAATTAAATTATTTCCGTTTTCAAAACAATCTTTACCTAAAGAATCAAATATATTTGTTGATTTTACTATAAATTGTGTTTTTTCAAATTCAATAGCCGTAATTGTAATTGCTTGTTCTTCTACAGATTCTCCTACAATATTGGCGCTTGTAGAACCAAAAACAAAATGCCCTCCAGTAAATAACTTTTTTACATCTTCGTATATCGATTCATCTTCTAACAAATATCGATCACCAAAAACAAATACCAAAGGGTTTTGTAATGGTTGCTTTTTTGTTAAATATTTCCAATCGGTATGTTTTTCTTTTTGAATTTGTACTATTTTCACACGAATAAAATTTTAAATTAACTATTTATTTTAGCGCTTTTGTGTTTTAATCATCACAAGTAATCTAAGATAAATTTTATCTACAAACTTTTGTGTAGTTAGTCACTTTGGTTTGTTTAATCTTTTTGTTGTTCAGGGGAAGGGGGAGTTTCACAACTTTTTTACAAAACATTAAAAATCACCTTAACTAATACTTAATTTTATTATTTCTTAGCTAACGTAAAATAAAATGTTGTGCCTTTATTTTTTTCGCTTTTCAACCAAATATCTCCTTGGTGTAAATCTACTATTTTTTTCACTATAGACAATCCGATACCCGATGAGTCTTCGTTTTTATTTAAAAAGTGAAAAGTCTTAAATATTGTACTATGATGTTTCTTTTCAATACCAATACCGTTGTCTTGAATCGAAAAACAGTAATAGTTATCTTGATCGATTACATCGATATTTATAATGCCTTTTTCTTTATCATTAAATTTAATCGCATTATTTATCAAATTTTGAAAAAGCTGCTGTAATTTTGTTTTGTCTCCTTTTAGGGTGGGTAAAGTAGTTAATATGTTTATTGAGATATGCTTTGGTACATATAATATTTTAATAAGCTCGTTAACTAGCTCACTTAAATTTACTGGTTTTTTATGTATATCTGCTCCTAAAATAGAATAACTTAACACGTTTGATATTAACTGTTCCATTTTTTGAAGTGTATTTTCTATTAATTTAAAATTATTATGGCTCGGTTCACTCAACTTGCCTTTTTCGTCTTCTTGTATCCAATTTGTTAAGGCATAAATACTTCGTAAAGGCGATTTTAAATCGTGTGAAACAATATGAGCATACTCTTGAAGTTCATTGTTACTTTTTTCTAATTTAATTAAAAGATCGGCATTAATTTTTTGAGCCGCTCTTAGTTCTCTCAAATTCAACGCACTATTAAGTTGTAAAGAAACTAAATTAGCTATACTACTTAAAGTATTTACATGCTCTTTAGTAAAATAATTGGACAGTTCGTGTTCTGAGGCAATAACAGCTATAACCTTACTATTATGGGCAACTGGAACGGCTATTTTAGAAAACTCTTTTTCTCTATCCAAAACCTTAGCCTTTTCACGGTTACGGGTTCCTTTAATTATTTTAGGTTTATTGGTTTTAACCACATGAGCTACAATGCCATCACCTATAGGTAATGTAATTTTTTTGACACTTCTTTTTTGAGTATTAAATGCAATTTTCTCTAAGGTATTATTCACATTATCTACAAAATAAATTGCAGAGTTTTTTGAATTTAAATAAACGGCTATTTGATTAATAATTTCTAAAGCAATTTCGTAAATATCCATGTTGCCTAATATTGCTTTAGCTACATCATTAATCATTTTAATAACTAGCGATTTTTGTCGTTCGAGAGTAATATCTTCAACAAGTACTACTTTAAATATTATATTACCTAACTCATCTTTTACCGCATTTACAATTGTTTTTGACCAAAAAAAAGAGTTGTCTTTACGCTTATATCTTTTTTCTACAGTAAAATCATCAATTTTACCTGCCTCCATTTTTGCTATCAATTTTTTGGTTTTTGATAAATCTTCTTTAACAGAAATATCTTTTTCTTCTAATAAATAAAGTTCTTGTTTGGTGTAACCCAACGATTTTTGGATAAATTTATTTGTTTTTACAATTTTACCCGACTGTATTAATATAATACCTATCGATGAGTTCTCTACAATAATATCTAACTCTTTTTTTTGCTCTTTTATTAGTTTACTTATCTGGTTTGATTGTGTAATATCTCTAACAATTCCTTGTGCAGCAATTGGAATACCATCGTTATCGTAAATAAGACTTGCATTTATATGTACAAATCTTTCTACACCTCCTTTGGTAATTATTTTTACCTTAAAATTAGCTAGTATACCTTTTGCTAATAATTTTTTAAAATATTCTTGCACCCGTTTTTTCTCACTTGGGTGTACTAACTCGTTTAAATTAATATCATCTTTGGTATTATCAAACCCTAAAAACTTAATTGCAGCTCCATTCATTTTAAGTATGTTACCCCATAAATCCATTGCAACATAGGTGTCAATAATATTTTCGAAAACACCATTTAATTCAGTTGTTTTTTCTGAAATCAACCGTTCTAATTTTGCATTAGATTCTTTAAGTTTTAAGGTAACTTCGTATAATTCGGTAGACTTGTGTTCAAGAATTTTTTCAGCTTGTTTTCTGGCTGCTTTTTCTCTAGCAATCGTTCTTTTTAATATATCAATTTGTTGTTGGTTCATTAATTCTTAGTAATAATAAACTTAACTTCAGTACCATTTTCTTTTATTTTTTCTATCTCTATAGTTGCAGAAGTATTAAAATACTCAAATGTTTTATTCATTAAACCTAAGCCAAAGTAATACATTGCTCTATCAGATTTGTATACCATTATTAGGGTTGTACTGGTTTGTTCTAAAACTTCAAAAGTGGGTAATTCGGCATTGGGATAAATTTTTTCAACCTCTCTATGAATATGTGTTTCTATAGACGATAACATCTCTATAGGGTCTTTATATTTTAAAAAAATATCTGGATAATTTTCTCTTAAAGCTTCAAAAAAGTGTTGGGCATATAGTAACAGTAAATCGTCTTTATTGATACCTGTATTTAAACTTAAATTTTGAAGTAATTGTATCATTTCTGAGAATTTATAGGTACCTACAGAAGTATATGCACCCTGTGATTCAAGTTTAGATTGTGCTATGATTTTATCAACCATTTCTAAGCCAAACTTTTTTTCAACCAATTCTAAAAACTCAGTAAAAACAATACCCTTCATTACTTGTTTTAGTTAACAAATCGTTATAATGCCATAAGTTCATTCATACTCCAATACCCCAATAAATTTTGTATTTTTAAAACATACTCCTCATACTTAAGAGGTTTTAAAACATAACCAGCAACTCCTATTTTATAACACTCTAACAAATCTTTTTTATTGCTCGATGTTGTAAGAATTATTGTAGGAATATACTTTAGTATTTCGTCGTTTTTTAATATCGACAAAAATTCAATACCATTTATTTTTGGCATGTTTAAATCTAGTAAAATAATATCAGGAAGTGACGTTTTTTTTTCTAAAATGTGTAAAGCTTCTTCACCATTATTAGCTTCAATTATTTTATGAGGTAAATTTAATGAGGCAATTGTTCTATTTAATTTCATTACCTCAATAGCATCATCTTCTATTAATAAAATTTGTAAGCTCTTTGGTTGCATATAAAAACATGTTAATATATTCGAAATTTACTTTAAAAACCTCATAATTTTTTAATATAATGACAACCTAAAAACTCAGGTTAGCAAACCTTTATTATGATATGTAAAAATAATTTTTTTACATTAAAACACGAATATCGTTAGGTAAAACAATTTTATACTATCGACGAAATGCAATTAAACTTCGATGAATTGTTTTTAATTGTTAAATATTAAAAATAGTTGTTTATTTAAAAACAAAATACTTTGAATAGCCTTCAAAGTATTTTATTAATTAAAAAAAGTTGTATAATTAAACCAAAAACTCGAATAAGTTTGGTTTATCATTTAAATATTCGCCAAAGAAATTACGTTCTTTCATTCGGGTAATTAACGCAGGTAAATCTTCTTTGTTTTCTAACTCAATACCTACCACTGCTGGCCCATCTTCTCTACTTGTTTTCTTTGAATATTCGAAAAAGGTTATATCGTCATTTTTACCTAAAACATCCATTACAAACTCTCGTAATGCTCCTGACCTTTGTGGAAATCGGATAATAAAATAATGTTTTAAGCCATTGTATAATAATGCGCGCTCTTTTATTTCAGCTGTTCTAGTAATATCGTTATTACTACCACTTATTATACAAACAACATTTTTACCCTTAATTTCTTTTTTAAATTGATCTAATGCAGCTAAAGTTAAAGCGCCAGCTGGTTCTACCACTATAGCATCTTTATTGTACATGTCTAAAATAGTTTGACATACTTTTCCTTCAGCTACAGTTACCATTTGATCTAAGAACTCTTTACAGATGTTATAGGTTAAATTACCTACTTGTTGTACCGCTGCACCATCTACAAACTTATCTATTTTTTCGAGCTTGACAACTTTATTTTCTTCGATAGCCGTTTTCATTGAAGGTGCCCCAGCAGGTTCTACACCTATAATTTTCGTTTTAGGCGACAGTATCTTAAAAACAGTTGATAAACCCGAGGCTAAACCTCCACCCCCAACAGGTACAAACAAATAATCTATTGGCTGTTTTGTTTGTTGTAAAATTTCTAGACCAACAGTTGCTTGTCCTTCTATAATTTTTTCATCATCGAACGGATGTACAAATGTTTTTTTTAAATTATCTGAAAATTCTTTAGCTGCCTTATATGCCTCATCAAAAGTATCGCCTATTAATTCAATAGTTACATACTGTTTGCCAAACATTTTTACTTGTTCTACCTTTTGCTTAGGTGTTGGCGAAGGCATAAAAATAGTACCTTTAATTTGTTTTATACTACACGCCAATGCTACACCTTGTGCATGATTACCAGCACTTGCACAAACTATTCCGTTTGCCAACTCTTCTTTAGTAAGTGAGCTAATTTTATTGTATGCCCCTCTAATTTTGTACGAACGTACTAATTGTAAATCTTCTCTTTTTAAAAAAACATTTGCTTTAAAGGTTGAAGAATAATTAAGATTAGGCATTAAAGGAGTTACCGCAACTACCTCTTTCAAGGTAGTTGCGGCTTTTTGTATATCTACTAGTTTAGGCGTATAAATGGTTTTTGTAGCCATATTATATTTGTTTCATCGCAGTCATAGACGCTCTTAAAACTGAACCTATTTTTTCTACAGGATGATTTCTAATTACCTTATTTACTGCTATTAATTGTTGATTGTCTGCCTTATTGGTATTTGAAAAAGGTTTACCAATTACATCAGTAGAAACGGTT
Source organism: Tenacibaculum sp. UWU-22 (assembly GCF_041021355.1). Classification (NCBI taxonomy): domain Bacteria; kingdom Pseudomonadati; phylum Bacteroidota; class Flavobacteriia; order Flavobacteriales; family Flavobacteriaceae; genus Tenacibaculum; species Tenacibaculum sp. UWU-22. The sequence goes on from NZ_JBFNGP010000006.1 coordinate 44,445, forward strand.
TTCATAAAATCAACCAATAAAGGTTTACAAGCGTGGTCAAACAAATAACATCCATACTCTGCTGTGTCAGAAATAATTCTATTCATTTCAAATAATTTTTTACGAGCAATCGTATTGGCGATTAACGGTGTTTCGTGTAACGATTCGTAATACGCTGATGCATCTATTATACCTGCAGCAGTCATTGTTTCAAAGGCTAACTCTACCCCTGCTCTAACAAAAGCTACTAATAAAACACCATTATCAAAATATTCTTGTTCATCAATGTTTTCTGATGTAGCAGCTGTTTTTTCAAAAGCTGTTTCACCTGTTTCTGCTCTCCATTTTAATAAATTAGCATCATTATTTGCCCAGTCTTCCATCATTGTTTTAGAAAAATGACCCGACATAATATCATCCATATGCTTATTAAAGAGTGGACGCATAATTTGTTTTAATTCTTCTGATAATTCGAAAGCTTTAATTTTTGCAGGATTTGATAAACGATCCATCATATTGGTAATACCACCATGTTTTAAAGCTTCAGTAATGGTTTCCCATCCATATTGAATTAATTTTGCAGCATAACTTGGTTCAATACCTTGTTCTACCATTTTGTTGAATGATAAAATAGAGCCTGTTTGCAACACACCACATAAAATGGTTTGTTCTCCCATTAAATCTGATTTTACCTCAGCTACAAAAGAAGATTCTAAAACACCTGCTCTATCACCTCCTGTTGCAACAGCATAGGCTTTTGCTTGTTCTAATCCTTTATTTTCTGGGTCATTTTCTGGATGTACAGCAATTAATGTAGGTACTCCAAATCCACGTTTATATTCTTCACGAACTTCACTTCCAGGACATTTTGGAGCTACCATAATTACGGTTAAATCTTTACGAATTTGCATCCCTTCTTCTACAATATTAAATCCGTGAGAATATGATAATGTTGCTCCTTTTTTCATTAACGGCATTACAGCCTTAATAACTTGAGTATGTTGTTTATCGGGAGTTAAATTAGATACTAAATCGGCGGTAGGTATTAATTCTTCATAAGTACCTACTGTGAAACCATTTTCAGTAGCGTTTTTATACGATTGTCTTTGCTCTTTAATAGCACTTTCTCTTAAAGCATAAGAAATATCTAAACCAGAATCTCTCATGTTTAATCCTTGATTTAGTCCTTGAGCTCCACAACCTACAATTACTATTTTTTTACCTTTTAAAGCATTTACACCATTGCTAAACTCATCACTTCCCATAAATCTACATTTACCTAATTGTGCTAATTGTTCTCTTAAAGAAAGTTGATTAAAGTAATTTTCCATTATTTTAAAATTTGTTTATTGGTTTTTTTAGTTTTCTAATTTTTTAATTCTTTTAACATTTTTGAAACAGGCATTTCATCTTTGGTAATTGCTATTCTGCCTGAACGTACAAATTGCATAATACCATGTTTATCTAAAGTATGATACAACTCTTCTATTTCTTCTTTATGACCTGATTTTTCTAATACAAAGAAGTCTTTATTTATGTTAATAACTCTTGACTTACTGCTATTAATGATTCTTTGAATTTCATCATTGCCTATTAACAAATCAGAACTTAATTTAAACAAGCAAGATTCTTGATAAATGGTATTTTCATCTAAATGATAATACGCCTTAATAACTTCAACTTGTTTTTCTATTTGGCCAATTATTTTTTTAATTTGCTCTTCAGTAACTTTTACTAATAGTGTAAATCTAGATACACTTTTAATTTCTGACTTAGAAACATTTACACTTTCAACATTAATATGTCTGCGTTGAAAAATTGCCGAAATTCTATTTAATAGACCAACATTATTTTCGGTATATATTGATACGGTATAGGTGTTTTTTTCACTCATTATTTCTAATTTATTAACTTAATCTTACATCAGACACAGATGCCCCTGTAGGAATCATAGGAAATACATTATCTTCTTTTTCTACACAAACTTCTAAGAAATAAGCTTCTTTGGCTTGCATCATTTCTTCAACCGCACTTGCTAAATCTTCTCGCTTAGTAACTTTATTTGTTTGTAAATGATATCCTTTAGCTATCGTAACAAAATCGGGGTTAGTCATAACTGTTGAGGCATATCGCTTATCAAAAAACAATTGTTGCCATTGACGTACCATTCCTAAAAACTCATTGTTTAAAACTACAATTTTAACAGCGGCTTTAGTTTGTAAAATAGTACCTAATTCTTGAATCGTCATTTGATAACCTCCATCTCCAATTACGGCTACTACTTCACGTTCTGGCATTCCCATTTTTGCACCAATAGCTGCTGGCAAAGCAAATCCCATGGTACCTAAACCACCTGAAGTTATATTACTTTTGGTTTTGTTAAAATCAGCATAACGACAAGCAATCATTTGATGTTGCCCTACATCGGTAACTATAATAGCGTCGCCTTTTGAAGCTTTATTGATTTCTTTTATCACCTCGCCCATGGTTAACCCTTCTTTGGTTGGGTATAAATCTTGTTTAATAATTTTATCAAACTCTATAGCTTGGTATTTTTTAAACTCTTCTAACCATTGGTTATGAGAATTTTCTTTAATCTGTGGTAAAATAGCTTTTAAGCTTTCTTTTGCATCACCTAAAACCGCTACGTCTGTTTTTATATTTTTGTCAACCTCTGCTGGATCAATTTCAAAATGTATAATTTTTGCTTGTTTTGCGTAGGTTGCTAAATTACCTGTAACTCTATCGTCAAAACGCATACCTATAGCAATTAATACATCGCACTCATTGGTTAATTTATTGGGTGCGTAATTACCATGCATACCTACCATACCAACGTATAATGGATGCTTGTTTGACAAGGCTGATAAGCCTAATAAAGTACTTGCTGACGGAATACCTGATTTTTCTATAAAAGCTTTGAATTCTTCTTCTGCTTCAGATAATATAATCCCTTGCCCAAATACAATAAACGGTTTTTTAGCCGAATTAATAAGCGTAGCCGCCTCTTGTACTTTCGACATATCTATTGTAGGTGCAGGTTTATAACTTCTAATTGAAGTACATGGAGTATATGAAAATTCAAATTCTTCAAATTGAGCATCTTTAGTAATATCAATCAATACGGGACCTGGTCTACCAGAACGAGCAATATAGAATGCTTTGGCTATAACTTGTGGAATATCACTTGCTTTTGTAATTTGATAATTCCATTTTGTTACAGGAGTAGAAATTCCAACGATATCTGTTTCTTGAAAAGCATCTGACCCTAATAAATGAGAGCCTACCTGCCCTGTAATACACACAACTGGTGTAGAATCTATTTGAGCATCTGCAATACCTGTTACTAAGTTAGTAGCACCAGGGCCTGAAGTTGCAATAGCAACCCCAACTTTTCCTGTAGCTCTTGCATATCCTTGTGCAGCATGGATAGCACCTTGCTCATGACGTGTTAATACATGGTGTAATTTATCTTGGTATTTATACAATTCGTCGTATACAGGCATGATAGCCCCTCCAGGATATCCATATAACAAATCAATACCTTCAGCCAATAAACATTTTACAATGGCTTCTGCACCTGTTATGGTTATCTTTTTTTCTACCATATTAATAGATTGTTTTTTTAATTTTGTTGACATAATCAAAAGCAATAATGTTAAAATTCGTCGGTTACACAACCGTTAGAAGCTGATGATACTGTTTTAGCATATTTATATAAAACGCCTCTTTTTACTTTTAAAGCTGGCTGTTGCCATTGCTTTTTTCTAGTTGCTAACTCTTCTTCAGAAACTTCTAATGTTATCGAATTGGTTTCTGCATTTATTACAATAGTATCGCCATCTTTTACTAAAGCTATTACGCCGCCTTCTTGAGCTTCAGGGGTTATATGTCCTACAACAAACCCATGCGTTCCGCCAGAAAAACGACCATCGGTAATAAGTGCCACTTCTTTACCTAAGCCTGCTCCCATAATGGCAGCTGTAGGTTTTAGCATTTCTGGCATTCCTGGCCCTCCTTTTGGTCCTTCGTAACGTATAACAACCACATCTCCTTTTTCTACTTTACCATCACGAATTCCGTCATTAGCAGCGTATTCACCATCAAATACTTTTGCCTTTCCTTTAAAGTATAAGCCTTCTTTTCCTGTAATTTTAGCAACAGAGCCTTCTTTAGCTAAATTACCATATAACATTCTTAAATGCCCTGTTTGCTTAATCGGGTTTTCAAGTGGTTTTACGACATCTTGATTTTCTACTAAATTAGGTACATCAATTAAATTTTCGGCTAAGGTTTTACCTGTAACAGTTAAACAATCGCCATGTAGTAACCCTTTAGTTAGTAAATATTTTAATACCGCAGGTATACCACCTATTTTATGAATATCCTCCATTAAATATTTACCACTAGGTTTTAAATCTGCCAAAAATGGAGTTTCATCAGAAATTCGTTGAAAATCTTCTAAGGTAAAATCTACATTAGCCGCTTTAGCTATTGCTAAAAAGTGTAGTACTGCATTGGTAGAGCCTCCCATAATGGTTACTAAGCGAATTGCATTTTCTAACGATTTTCTAGTAACAATATCTGAAGGTTTAATATCTTTTTCTAATAACACTCGTAAAGCTTCTCCTGCTTTTATACTCTCTTGCTCTTTATCTATACTAATTGCAGGATTTGATGAATTATAAGGTAAACTCATTCCTAGAGCTTCAATAGCTGACGCCATAGTATTAGCGGTATACATACCTCCACAAGCACCTGCTCCTGGACATGCTTTTTCTATTACGCTTTGGTATTCTACCTCGGTTATAGTACCTGCAACTTTTTCTCCCCAAGCTTCAAAAGCAGAAACTACGTCTAATTTTTTTCCATCATGACAACCTGATGCAATCGTACCACCATATACTAAAACTGAAGGGCGATTTAAACGCAACATTGCCATAAGTGCTCCTGGCATATTTTTATCACATCCTACTACGGTTACCAAGCCGTCGTAAGACATCGCTTGTACTACGATTTCCATAGAATCAGCAATTACATCACGCGAAGGAAGCGAATATCGCATTCCTGGAGTTCCCATAGAAATACCATCTGAAACCCCTATAGTATTGAAAATAAGACCTATTAAATCAACATTTTCAGTACCTTTTTTTACTAGCTTAGCTAAGTCATTTAAATGCATATTACACGGATTGCCTTCGTATCCAGTACTCGCAATACCTATAAGGGGTTTTTGTAAATCAGAATTTGTTAACCCAATTGCATGTAACATTGCCTGAGCGGCAGGTTGAGTATCGTCTTGTGTTACTCGTTTACTAAATTTGTTTAATTCCATTTTAATTTGTTCTTGTATTTTTTTTGAAGCATTCTCAGCAATCGAAAATTGATATCTATTTCAAAAAAAATTATACTCTATAACTAGATAACTTTGTTGTTTGATTGCCCGAAATTATTTTTTTATATGCTTTTTTTTGTTTTTTTTTCTACATAACAATGATTTTCATTTTTTATTTTTTTTAAATAAATAGCTAATTATCAGTTATTTAAACTTAATGTTATTATGATACCTATATGTAAAAAAACCTAATAAATTATTTCAGTTATTTATTTTTTCAACAACAAACAGAGCAAAAAAAAAGCTTTCCGTTTTTTAATAAGGAAAGCTCTATTTAATTTTATAAAAAAACATCACTAACCTACCCTTGTGAAAAAATCACAACGACAACAATAATAATGATGTTAATAATACTCTTGTTCATATTGACCAGCAAATTTACGAAATTATTTTTGAGTACCATTAATTTTTTATATGGTTTACTAATTCTTCTAACGAATAGTTGTTTTGTTCACCCGTATACATATTTTTTAAGGTAAATTTTTCTTCTAAAAAATCAGAAACTACATATTCTATTTTTCTACCCATTACATATTTCCATTGCTTTTTTTGTTGATTATTACTCAACGCAACATCTGGATATAACTCTGATTTAACACCTAATTTTCGAAGAGTTGTTATCGCTTTTACTTTTGGTAAATTTTGTGTTTCATCAAAATTTAAAAATACAACTTTTGGAACAGGTAACTCTACGGTTTTAAATAAATTCAATTCTAGCATCACCAAATAAATTCTATCTAATCCAAAAGAAATTCCTACGCCTGAAACATCTTTAAGTCCAAAAATACCAGTTAAGTCATCATACCTTCCGCCTCCGCCAATAGACCCCATTGTAACTGGTTTAGGTGGAGCCACTTCGTATATTGCCCCTGTATAATAGTTTAAACCTCTAGCTAAGGTTACATCTAACTCTAAAATTGCCGAGTCTAAACCTATATTTTCTATACTATCAACTATCATTTTTAACTCATCAACGCCTTGCAAACCTTCGGCTGAACCTTGTAACATTGCTTGTAAAGAATCTATTTTATCACGATTCGTTCCTGAAAAATTAAATAATGGCGCTACTTTATTAATGGCTTCTTCTGAAATTCCTTTCGATACCATTTCTGCTACCACCCCATCTTTACCTATTTTATCTAGTTTGTCTAATGCTACCGTAAAATCGATTAATTTATCTTTTGCACCTATAACCTCGGCAATTCCTGATAAAATTTTTCGATTATTAATTTTAATGGTTACTTCTTTAAGTCCTAATTTGGTAAAAACAGTGTCATATAATTGTACAAATTCTACTTCTTGCCAAAGTGATTTGCTTCCTACCACATCGGCATCGCATTGATAAAACTCACGAAAACGCCCCTTTTGAGGTCGGTCGGCACGCCAAACAGGTTGAATTTGATAGCGCTTAAACGGAAAAGTAATTTCATTTTGATGCTGTACCACATAACGAGCAAATGGCACAGTTAAATCGTAACGTAAGGCTTTTTCAGATATTTGAGGGGTTATTTTTTGACTATTTTTTTCTTCAAGTAACCGTTCATCTACTTTATTTAAATAATCTCCTGAATTTAAAATTTTAAAAATTAGTCTATCACCCTCTTCCCCATATTTACCCATCAGGGTTTCTGATTTTTCAAAACTAGGCGTTTCAATAGGTTGAAAACCAAAGGCTTCAAAAGTGGTTTTTATTATATTAAAAATATAGGTGCGTTGAGCTACTTCGGTTGGTGAAAAATCTCTTGTTCCTTTAGGAATTGATGGTTTCATTTTTTTATAAATTACAAATTACAAATTATAAGCTTTAAGTTTTTATAATTTGTAATTATAGATTGGCTATTTGCATTCTGGTTTGCAAATATCTAAAATTTATAAAAAAGTATTACGAAGAAACAAGGGTTTTATTTTTTTGCTTTAATCTATTAATCGTTGCATTTAATTCGAAACCTAACAATAAAATAATCGCATTTAACCATATAAACAACATCAGTATAAGTAATGTACCTATAGACCCATATAACTCGTTATATCTTGAAAATTTTAATACATAAATACCAAATAAATAAAAGGTGCAAATAGATAGCAAAGTAGTTAAAATAGCACCTGGAGAAATAAATTTAGTATGTTTACCTTGTTTTGTGCCGTAATGAAACAACATTGACACAATGGTAAAAACCATTAAAATATATAAAGCCCCCCTACCTAATTTTAACCAAAAAAAATCGTTTTCTATCCATCCTTGAACGGTTAACTTTTGTAAGCCTATTTGAAAAAACAAGGTTAACGCAACCGTAGTTAGCAAAAAAAACGCCATAACTAAAGACACGGCTAACGAAATAAAATAAGCTTTTATTACACTTCGCATTTCTTTTATATGGTACGAATGTTCGAACCCGCCAAATATGGCGTTTACACCATTTGTCATTAAGAAAATAGATAAAAAAAAACCAAAAGATAATAAGCCTCCATATTGATTGTTAATAATATCATTTAAAACTGTTTTTACAGCATCAAATGTTTTAGGAGGTAAAACTTCAGAAATTAAGGCGAGTAAGCTATCTTGAAACCCTGGTATAGGGATATAGGGGATTAAAGTTAAAATAAATAACAAAAAAGGAAAAATTGCCATAAAAAAGCTAAAAGCAATTCCGCCCGCTCTAGTAGTTAAAGCACCTCTAATAATACCAATACCATACATCTCTAACACATCGTAAAGCGATAAGCCTTCTAATCCAGGAATTTTAATTTTTTTCCCAAATTTAACCAACAGGTTTATAACTGGTATTTTTAATAGCCTCTCCTCTACTGATTCTGTTGTCATTTTTTGTTTTTTACTTTCTTATTTTCAAACCCTCATTACTCAATCACAATATTATATTTGTAAAGTAAGCCTAATATATTTTCTTTTGAAAATTTTGCTTTTTTTACAATATTATTTTCTGGATCTATTGTTAAGTTAAAAGCGGTTGAAAAATTTACCGCTTCTAAATTGGTTTGCCTAAAAATAGCTGCTTTTAAATCAGAATTTTCAAAAACAGTTTTATTTATATCGGCTTCAGTAAAATCTACTTCTTGTAGGTTACAATTTACAAATTTTGTAGCAGGTATTTTTAATTGATAAAATGATGAAAAGCTAAGTTGGCAGTCGATAAATTTGAATTGTAATAAAAACGAATCACATTCATTAAATTTTACCCCTATCATTTTGCATTTTATAAACACACATTGTTTAAATGAGGTTTGATGTACTACCGTATTACTAAAATTACAATTAATAAATTCACATTCTAAAAACTGAATATTTGAAGCATGTACGTTCTCGAAATTACAATTCTCGAACGTACAGCTATCATATTCTCCTTTGATAATTTTAGTTTGAGTAAAATCTACCCTTTTGTAGGTTTTATTCTCAAAATAAATATCCATTTACTGCAATCCTCTTGCTTTTAACATGGGTAATGCTTTGGGGTCATGTCCTGCAAAATCTCTATACATCGTGGCATAATCCATGGTATTTCCTTTTGATAAAATTTGCTCTCTAAACTTTTGTCCGTTTTCTCTAGTTAGCAATCCGTTATTTTTAAACCAATCATAGGCGTCATGGCTTAACATTTCTGTCCATAAATACGAATAATATCCAGCAGCATAACCTCCGCTAAAAATATGTGCAAAATAAGTAGATCGATATCTAGTCGGAACTTCAGGTATCAATAATTTCATTTTATCTAAGGCTGTATTTTCAAATTTAGCCACATCATCTATATTTGTATTTGCGCTAATTGTATGCCATTGCATATCTAAACTAGAGGCTGCTAAAAGTTCTGAAATTGAATAGCCTTGATTAAAGGTTCCTGCTTTTTTTATTTTTTGTAGTAATGCTGCAGGAATTACTTTTCCTGTTTTGTAATGTACTGCATAGTTATTTAACACCTCTGGATGTGTTGCCCAATTTTCGTTAAACTGAGATGGAAATTCTACAAAATCTCTAGCAACACTAGTTCCTGAAATAGAATTATATTTTTGATTTGAAAAAAAGCCGTGTAACGCATGTCCAAACTCATGAAAAACGGTTTTTACATCATCAAAACTAATTAAAGCTGGTTCGCCTTTTGCTGGTTTTGAAAAATTACAAACATTAAAAATTACTGGTTTTTGATTACGTAATTTTGACTGCTTAAAAAAAGAGTTCATCCAAGCACCTCCCCGTTTAGAATCTCTAGCAAAATAATCGCCATAAAATAATCCTAATTTACTGCCATCTTCTTCAAAAAGTTCATACACCATCACATCAGGATGATAAGTAGGTATATCTGGACGTTTTTTAAAGGTAATTCCATATAATTTATTTGCTGCATAAAACACCCCTTTTTCTAAAACATTCGTTAATTCAAAGTAAGGTTTTACTTCTTCTTCATTTAAATTATATTTGCTCTTTCTAACTTTTTCAGCATAATAATTCCAATCATAGGGTGCAAGTTTAAAGTGTTTTCCTTCTTTATTAATTTCGGCTTGAATTTCGTTTATTTCAGAAGTAACTTTTTTTAACGATTGAGGTATTAATTGATTAAACATATCAAAAACCTTATCGGGTGTTGCTGCCATAGTACCTTGTAAACTCCAACTAGCATAGTTGTCAAATCCTAATATTTTAGCTTTTTCAGCACGTAACAAAGCTATTTTTTTTACTAAATCACTAGTATTATATTCGCCTTGATCAGTTCTATGAATCGATTTTTCATATAGTTCTTTACGAACTTCTCTATTATCTAAACTTTGTAATAAGGGTTGTTGTGTAGTATTTATAAGTTTAATTTCATACTTACCATCTTTTTCTAAGCTTTTAATTTTTTCTTCAGAAAGTCCTTTTAATTTTTCTTTGTCAGAAATTATTAATCCTCCTTTTTTACTAGCATCTAAAAGTTTTTTTTCAAAATCATTAGACAAACTCGCTAACTGGGCGTTAATACCTTTTAGTTCTTTTTTATCTTCTTCTGACAAATTAGCACCTGCTTTTACAAACTTTTTATAGTACTCTTTTACCAAATGTTTCGATTCAGCATCTAAATTTAAACTCTCTAAATTATTATAAACCGTCTTAACTTTATTAAACAGTGCTGCGTTTAATAAAATTTCATCTTTATGTTTTGAAAGTTTAGGAGCTAATTCTTTTTTGTCTAATTTAATTGTGTCGTTTGTATTAGCGCTTGATAAGGCATAAAAAATTGTACTAGCATTATCTAACACTCTGCTACTTTCTTCTAAAGCTAAAATGGTGTTTTCAAAAGTAGGCGACTCGGTATTAGCTATAATTTTTTCAATCTCTTTATTTTGAACCTCCATTCCTTTTAAAATGGCTGGTAAAAAATGTTTGTTTTTTATTTTCGTAAAATCAGGCGCTCCATAATCTAAGGTGCTTTTTACTAATAAAGGATTTTTTTCCATAAGTGCACTGCTTTCTTTCTTGGTTTGATCTGTTTTACATGATACAACTACCGCTAACAGCGCAGTAGCTATAAATACAAATTTTTTTTTCATTATTTATTGTTTTTTGTATATCTGTTAATTGAATTAAGCAAAGTGTACAACAACACTTTAACTTTATTATCTTTTTAATTATTCTACAGCTTTTAAGCTTAAATCCATATTATATACTGAGTGGGTTAAAGCACCCGACGAGATAAAGTCGACCCCACACTCTGCATATTTACGAATGGTTTTTTCATTTATTCCGCCCGAAGATTCGGTTAAACACTGGTTTCCTATTAATGCTACAGCTTTACGAGTATCGTCGTAATTAAAATTATCTATTAAAATTCTATAAACCCCTTTGTTTTGTAAAATTTCTTCGATTTCTGCTAAACTACGTGCTTCAACAATAATTTTTATATCTAATCCGTTTTCAGCTAAATATTTTTTTGTTTTTGTTATTGCTTGTGTAACACCTCCTGCAAAATCAATATGGTTGTCTTTAATCATTACCATATCATACAACGCAAATCGGTGGTTTTCTCCTCCTCCTATTTTAACTGCCCATTTTTCTATAGCTCTAATTCCTGGAGTAGTTTTTCGAGTATCTAATATTTTGGTTTTAGTTCCTTTTAGTAAATCAACATAACCCTTTGTTTTAGTTGCAATTGCACTCATACGTTGCATAGCATTTAATACCAATCGTTCGGCCTTTAAAATAGATTGTGATTTACCAGACACAAAAAAAACGATATCGCCATATTTCACCTCCGAACCATCGTTGATTAACGTTTCTACTTTTAAATCAGAATCTACATAATTAAACACCATTTTAGCAAATTCTACCCCTGCAATTACCCCCTCGTCTTTTACTAACAGTTTTGCTTTTCCTTGAGCGTCGGCAGGAATACAAGCTAGTGAAGTATAATCACCAGAACCAACATCTTCTCTAATAGCATTTGTTATAATTATATCTAACTCTTTTTCAAATTGTTCTTTTGAAATCATGTTTTATTTTATTGGGTTGTAAAAATAGCATTTTAATTACGAATCTTCAATATCGAATTACAATTAGCGATTTGCTAATTCATAAATTGTAATTTGTAATTTTGTTTTATGAAAATAAAACTATTAGCTATTGGTAAAACTGATGATAAAAATCTGATTCAGTTAATAAATAATTATCAAAATAGATTAAAACATTATGTGAAGTTTGAATTTGAAATTATAGCTGACATTAAAAACGTAAAAAACCTTAGTGAAGCCCAACAAAAAGAAAAAGAAGGTGAGTTAATTTTAGCTAAACTACAACCTACTGATCAATTAATTTTATTAGATGATAAGGGAAAACAGTATACTTCGGTTGAATTTTCGCAATATTTACAAAAAAAGATGAGTTCTGGAATTAAACAATTGGTTTTAGTTATTGGAGGTCCTTATGGATTTTCTGATGCTGTATATCAAAAATCAAACGGAAAAGTATCACTTTCAAAAATGACGTTTTCACATCAAATGATACGGTTGTTTATTATAGAACAAATTTATCGGGGTTTTACAATTCTTAAAAACGAACCTTATCATCATGAATAAATAACAAAATCATCGCTTATATTTTAATTATTTTTACCTTATAAAATTCTAATAAATGAAACTTGTTTTTGCTACCAATAATCTAAACAAACTTACTGAAGTACAAAAAATGCTTCCAAACACTATTGAATTACTATCGTTAAAAGATATTAATTGTTTTGATGATATTGAAGAAACAGCAACCACCTTAGAAGGCAATGCTCAAATTAAAGCCAATTATATTACTAAAAATTTTGGATACAATTGTTTTGCCGATGATACTGGCTTAGAGGTAGAAGCCCTAAACGGAGCGCCTGGAGTATATTCTGCTCGTTATGCAGGTGAACCAGCCAATACTGAAAAAAACATGGAAAAACTAATTAGCGAATTACACCATAAAACGAACAAAAAAGCACAATTTAGAACAGTTATTTGTTTAAATTTAAATGAAAAACAATTTTTTTTTAACGGAATTTGTAAAGGAAACATACTTTCTAAAAAACAAGGCAATCATGGTTTTGGATACGATCCTATTTTTAAACCTGAAGGCTATGATAAATCATTTGCCGAAATGACATCACAACAAAAAAATAAGATTAGTCACCGTGGGTTAGCTATCGAAAAATTAGTAACATTTTTAACTCAATTATAATTCGTAAACTTGCTACAGTAATTTAATTAAAAACCTAAAAAAGCACATACCGCTTTTCTTTTTTTACAAGAGCAATAAAACATTGAAAAACTTAACAAACACATACACACCTTATTTTATTCTCTTATCTATTTTACTGATTATTTTTTTTATATTAAACATCAGTTTTGGATCTGTTGTCATACCGCTAAAAGAAATTTTTAATATTATCTTAGGAGAACCTGCCTCAAAAGAGAGTTGGAAAACCATTATTATAAATTACCGATTACCAAAAGCAATAACGGCTATTTTAGTAGGCTCTGGCTTATCAATAAGCGGTTTATTAATGCAAACCTTATTTAGAAACCCTCTTGCAGGACCTTTTGTATTAGGTATTTCATCAGGTGCCAGTTTAGGTGTTGCTTTATTAATTTTAGGATCTAGTGTTTTTGGAAGCTTTTTTTTAGCTTCTGTTTTTTCAAATTGGGCATTAGCCATCGCTGCTAGTCTAGGAGCTTTTTTAGTACTTTTAGCAGTAATTATTGCAGCTAATAAAGTTCGTAATACAATGTCTATTTTAATTATAGGGTTAATGTTCGGCTCTTTAACATCGGCAATTATTAGTGTTTTGGCTTATTTTAGTGAAGCAGAACAAATTCAACAATATTTATTTTGGAGCTTTGGTAGCTTAGGAAATTTAACATGGAAAGAACTTTCTGTTTTTGGCGTTATTTATCTTACCGCAATATCTGGTACTTTTTTATTAATAAAACCCTTAAACAGTCTTTTATTAGGAGAAAACTATGCTAAAAGTTTAGGGATTAACATCAAAAAAAACAGAATCTTTATTTTAATACTTACCAGTATATTAACTGGTGTTATTACCGCTTTTTCAGGACCTATCGCTTTTGTAGGATTAGCCGTTCCGCACATTGCTAAATTAGTTTTTTCAACTTCTAATCATAAAATAATATTACCCGGTGTAATGTTAATTGGTTCAATTGTTTTACTAATTTGTGATAGCATAGCTCAATTACCAACAAGCGAATTCACCTTGCCTATCAATGCCATTACATCGCTATTTGGTGCTCCTGTAGTAATTTGGTTATTAGTAAGAAAAAAGAAAATATATATTTAAAATTACAGCTACCCCATTAGAAAAACACCTTTAAAAATTAATGAAAAAAAATTTGTGAATTCCGTATCTAAACATACTATACTAGAAACTAAAAACCTTTCTATTGGTTATCAATCAAAAAAAAAGCAAACGACCATTGCTTCAGCTATTAATATTACCGTTGAAAAAGGAAAGTTTGTAGGCTTATTGGGTAAAAATGGCATTGGTAAATCTACCTTATTACGCACTCTTGCTAAAGTTCAAAAACCATTAAAAGGCTCGGTAAAACTGAATCAAAAAGAACTTACTAGTTATACCCATAAAGAGCTAGCAACTGTGTTAAGCATTGTTTTAACAGAGCGTTTACCCGAAAGCCAACTTACTGTTTTTGAACTGGTTGCTTTAGGTCGCCAACCCTACACCAATTGGATTGATAAATTAACCGAATTAGATTTACAAAAAATACAATGGGCTATAGAACAAACCGAAATTGAGCATTTAAAAAACAAACGATTTTACGAGTTAAGTGATGGGCAACTTCAACGGGTATTAATTGCTCGTGCACTAGCACAAGATGCCGAAATTATTATTTTAGACGAGCCTACTGCTCACCTCGATATTCACCATACTTTTAAAGTGTTTTCTTTACTAAAAAAATTAGTTAAAAATACTGGAAAAACAATTATTATTTCTACCCATGAAATAAATTTAGCTATTCAATTAGCTGATGAATTAATATTATTATCCGAAAACGAAATATATAGTGGTACCATAGAAAAATTAGTTGATCAAAAAGCCTTTGAAAAACTTTTTGCTAAAGACCTGATTAGTTTTAACAAAACATTAAAACAATTCGTTATTAAAAAAAGTAGTTTTGGTAGCTAACAATTAACACAATTACTTTATAAACTAATTAAGAATATTAAATTTAAATGAAAAAAATTTTATTTTTAGTGAGTGTAAGTCTCTTCATTTCCTGTGCATCAAATAAAGACACCTCAAACGACCCTAATATAGATTATGCTGATAAATTTGCTAAAACCATTACAGCTAAAGACCTAGCAAAACACTTATTTATCTATGCTTCTGATGAATTTGAAGGTAGAGACACTGGGGAGCCTGGACAAAAAAAAGCTGTTAATTATTTAAAAAAGTTTTATGTAGACCATAAAATAAACTCGCCGTTAGGTGGTGATGATTACTTTCAAGATATCTCTTCAGAATATTTAAGCACCACAAATCGACGTAAATTAAAATTAAAAGCTTCAGAGAATGTAGTGGCTTTTATAAAAGGCTCTGAAAAACCCAATGAAATTGTGATAATTTCTGCTCACTTAGATCATGTTGGCATGAAAAACGGAGAAATCTATAATGGTGCAGATGACGACGGTTCTGGAACCGTTTCAGTTTTAGAAATTGCCGAAACTTTTAAAAAAGCTGTAGACGCAGGCAAACGCCCTAAACGTTCTATCCTATTTTTACACGTTACGGGTGAAGAGAAAGGTTTATTAGGTTCTAGTTATTATACCGAACATCCTATTTTTCCGTTAGCCAATACGGTTGTTGATTTAAATATTGATATGATTGGTCGTGTTGACGACCGTCACAAAAACAACCCAAATTATATCTATTTAATTGGAGCCGATAAATTAAGTACCGATTTATATAACCTTTCAGAAGCTACTAATAAGAAATACACCAATTTATCTTTAGATTATAAATATAACGATGAAAACGATCCAAATCGTTTTTACTATCGTTCTGATCACTATAACTTTGCAAAACATAACATTCCAATTATTTTTTACTTTAACGGAACACATGAAGATTATCATAAACCCACCGATACCCCTGATAAAATTAACTACGAATTGTTAGAAAAACGAGCTCGGTTAGTTTTTTATACTGCTTGGGAAATAGCTAACAGAAAAAATCGTTTAGTGGTTGATAAAGCAAAATAAAATATTTCATAAATAAATTAAAGCCGCTTTAGAAAAACTAAAGCGGCTTTAATTTATTCTTTATACTCGTTTCTTTTAAATAACTTATATTAGCTTACCAAAATTTACAGCTAAGATGAAAACAGCCACACAATGGTTTAACGAATATGAAGTAAGCCACCAAAACAAAACCAACAAAATTATTCATTACTTCTGTGTACCTGCTATTTTTTTTAGCGTTATTGGCTTGTTAATGTCTATTCCACCTAGTTTTTTAACCTCGTTAAAATTATACAATCCCCTTATAGAAAATTGGGCTTTTGTTATAGGTATTTTTATTGCTGTTGTTTTTTATTTACCCTTACAATTTTGGTACTTTTTACAAATGCTTTTAATTATATTAGTATCTATTGTTTTAAATTTTTGGATAAGCAATCATTATAACCTACCCTTAATTGCAACAACAATATTTATTATTGCTTGGATAGCACAGTTTTACGGGCACAAAATAGAAGGTAAAAAACCCTCTTTTTTTAAAGATTTACAATTTTTATTAATTGGTCCGCTTTGGGTAATTCAAAAAATAACTAATAAAAACAGTTAAAATAAATACTTAGGTTAATTTTAAAATGTTTTTTCTAAACATTATAACTGCTAGTGAGTTTAAAACCACTCCTATAAGTAAAAGAACTATTATTCTTGACATAAAGGTTGTGCTAAAAATAGATAGGTTTCTCCAAAACAAATCATAAAAACCTTGAATACTCCAATAATTTACTGAAATAACAGCTGCTTTTTGCATAATTGAAGGCATAAAAAATAACGGGATCATACTACCACCTATTGCGCTCATTATTAAAATAATTAATGTTGAAAACCCTTGAACTTGCTGTCTGTTTTTAGCAAATGATGCTAACAAAACTCCAAATGCCGAACAAGCGAATGCTGTTGCTACAATCATTAGTAGTAAACCAAACAAATGAGAAGCTATATCTAATCCAAAAAACAGACTTGCAAAAACAAACATAACTAACAATTGTAAAATAGAAATAATATTGATTGAAAGCATTTTTCCAAATAAAATATTCAACGGATTCATTGGAGTATAAAGCAACCGTTTTAAAGTACCTTCTTCTTTTTCATCTAATAAGCCCATACCAATACCCGCAACAGAAAACAACAACATCATTACAGCTGTTCCTGCAACTGCCTGAATTAAACCTAGTTGATTGTTATTGGTAGCTTTAATTAATTTAGTCATTTTAATATCTTCTCCCATAAAACTTCTGTTCGAACGTATTTTTTCTTCACCTGTATTTTTTCTACCTTTAGAAATAGCATCAAAAAGTTTATCATATTGCGCCTGAATGATTTGTTTAACCTCTGGATTAGATATGCCTGCTAAATTTGACAACCTACTACCCATAGCTGCTTTTGAGTTTACCATGTTAAAAGGTAACATAGCAATAGTTGGAATAAGAGATTGCTGTAAAAGACCTATTTCAATCTCTTTTGCTTGGTCGTATTTTAATTCTAAAGGTAATTGATTACCTGTTTTTAAAGAGTCTGAAAAACCTTTATGTATAACCAACACACAACTTTCTTTTCCTTTTTTTATGGCTTTTTCTGCATTTTCTATAGACGACATCTTTATTTCTAAAGGTTTTAACGAATCAAACAACTCTATCGCCTTCTTAGATTCTACCGTATGATCTAAATCGCTAATCAATAAAGATATTTTATTTTTTTTACTGCTTTTTCCTACCCCACCAAAAGCAAAGGCAAACAATGTTATTAAAGCTATAGGTATAGCAAAGGTTAGCAACATTGAACGTTTATCTTTAAAAAAAAGTTTTAAGTCTTTTATAGCTAGTTTTATCATAATTTTTTAATCTCTTAGTTGTTTACCCGTTAACTTTAAAAAAATGGTTTCAAGATTCATTTTTAAAATCTCAATATTTGTAATTTCTAAACCCAATTGATTACATTGTAAAACTAATTTTGATAAATCGCTTTTAACGTTTAATGAATAAAAATGAACCGTATTTTCAATTTGCTTCATATCACCCCAAAAAGCTGAAATCTCTTTAACATCCATATCATTAAGGTTTAAAAATGTAATAGCTATCGTTTCTTTAACCGAACTTGAATTTCTTAATTCATCTAAAGTACCCTCTGCTATTATTTTTCCATCATCTATTATTCCTATACGGTCGCAAAATCTTTCTGCTTCTTCCATATAATGTGTTGTATAAACAATGGTCATTCCTTGTTTATGTAATTTTTCTACTACTTCAAAAATCAGGTTTTTACTCTGGGGGTCAATACCAACAGTGGGTTCGTCCATAAACAACACTTTAGGTTGGTGTAATAAGGCTGAGGCTATATTAACTCTGCGTTTCATACCGCCCGAATAATTTTTAATTTTATCATTCTTTCTTTGGTCTAACCCAAACAGTTTTAATAATTCAGTTGCTCTGCTTGATAATTCATTTTTAGGCACCTCATATAAACCACCCCAAAACATTAAATTTTCATACGCAGATAACTCTTCATATAAAGCTATTTCTTGCGGAACAACACCTATGAGTTTTTTTACCTCTTTGGGTTGCATTTCTATATTTTGATTATCAATTATTACTTCTCCTGAATCTAACTCAAGAATAGAACTCAATATAGAAATTGTTGTTGTTTTTCCAGCTCCATTTGGCCCCAATAAACCGTAAAATTCACCTTCATCTATGGCTAAGCTAATTCCTTTTAAAGCTTCTCGGTTATCATACGTTTTTTTTAAGTTTTTTACTTCAATCATATATTTTAAATAAGTATTAATTATAACAAAAATAGTAGCTTAGTTATTGTAAATTTAGCAATTATTATTATCTTAATAATCAATGGGTTTATCACTTTATTTTAGATTATTATAAAGTCCGTTTAATTCGGGTTATTTAAAATAACCAAAGCTCCAATTACACCCGGAATCCAACCACAAAGTGTTAACAAAAAAATAATTAAAAAAGAGCCACAACCTTTATCAATAATCGAAAGAGGCGGAAACAAAATAGCTAATAAAACTCTAAAAAAACTCATAATATAATTTTGGTAATATATCTATAAGACTAGGCATTATTAGTTTTGTTACAAAAAAACAAAGAATAAAATAATAATTATTAATATTTTTTATGTTTAATGTTTTTTATGTTTAGTGTTTTTATGTTCATCTTAAAAAATAAAATCAAAAATGTTATTTTTGGCAGCATATTACAGTTAATCAATTAGTTTCTTCTAAAAAAGATCTTCTAAAGAGCAATTTAATGACTTTAAACCAACATTTATCAATATTAAAAAAAGACCTTTCAGGTAAATTATATTTTGATAACTTACACAAAAACATCTATGCTACCGATGCCTCGGTATATCGAAAAATTCCGTTAGCCGTAGCTTATCCAAAAGATGTTAGCGATCTTAAAACACTTATTGCTTTTGCAACACAAAATAAAATAACACTTATACCTCGAACTGCAGGAACCTCTCTTGCTGGTCAATGTGTTGGTGATGGTATTGTGATTGATGTATCTAAATACTTTACCCATATTCTTGCTTTTGACGAGGCTAATAAAACAATTACCGTAGAACCTGGAATAATTCGTGACGACCTAAATCGATTTTTAAAACCTTTCGGGTTATTTTTTGGGCCTAACACCTCTACTTCTAATCGTTGTATGATTGGGGGTATGGTAGGTAACAACTCTTCTGGTAGCACATCTATTCAATACGGTGTTACGCGCGATAAAGTGTTACGCATTGAAGGTTTATTAAGCAATGGTAATTCTGTTGTTTTTACTGAAATTACCTCAAACGAGTTTAAGCAAAAAACAAAAAACAACTCGTTAGAAGGAAGTATTTATAAAACAATTTTTGATGAGTTATCTTTAAAAGAAACGCAAGAAGAAATACACCATAATTTTCCTAAAAAAAGTATTCATCGAAGAAATACAGGTTATGCTGTTGATGAACTTTTACAATCAGATTTATTTGGTGGAAATAACCCCACTATAAATATTGCAAAATTGCTTACTGGTAGCGAAGGCACATTGGTATTTTCAACAGCTATTACATTACAATTAAACGACTTACCCCCTTCTAAAAGCATAATGGTTTGTGCCCATTTTACAAGTATAAACGAAAGTTTAGAAGCAACCGTAACGGCCATGAAACACAATTTATACAATTGTGAATTAATGGATAAAGTAATTTTAGATTGTACTAAAAACAACCGAGAGCAAACTAAAAATCGGTTTTTTTTACAAGGCGACCCAGAAGCTATTTTAATGTTAGAAGTAAGTGCAAACACATTAGAAGACGCTGAAATTTTAGCAAATAATTTAATTGAAGACCTACAAAAAAACAAATTTGGATACCATTATCCGAAGGTATATGACAATGATATTGCCAAAGTACACGATTTACGAAAAGCAGGGTTAGGGTTGTTAGGTAATATTATTGGAGATAAAAAAGCTGTTGCTTGTATTGAAGACACTGCTGTTGCTTTAGAAGATTTACCTAGCTACATTAGCGAGTTTACTAAAATAATGGACTCTTACCAACAAAAAGCAGTCTATTACGCACATGCTGGTGCAGGCGAATTGCATCTTCGCCCTATTTTAAATTTAAAGAAAAAAGAAGATGTTATTCTTTTTAGAAAAATTACTACAGAAACGGCTAAATTGGTAAAAAAATACAATGGCTCGTTTAGTGGTGAACATGGCGATGGTATTGTACGAGCCGAATTTATTCCATTAATGATTGGCACTAAAAATTATGAATTATTAAGGCGAATAAAAAAAGCGTTCGACCCTAATAATATATTTAATAAAGGAAAAATTACAGATGCTTTTTCAATGGATGAAAACTTACGCTACCAAATTAACCGTAAAGAACCTGTTATAAAAACAATTCAAGATTTTTCTGATAATCAAGGCATTTTAAAACTAGCTGAAAAATGTAATGGTTCTGGCGACTGTAGAAAATCACCAGAGGCAGGTGGTACACTATGCCCTAGCTATAGAGCTACCCGAAACGAAAAAGACACTACAAGAGCAAGAGCAAACACACTACGAGAAGTACTAACCAACAACACCTCTCAAAACAAATTTAACTCAAAAGAATTAAAAGAAATTTTAGACCTGTGCTTAAGTTGTAAAGCCTGTGCCAGCGAATGCCCTAGCAGTGTTGATATTGCCTCTATGAAAGCCGAGTTTTTATACCAATATCAAGAGGTTAATGGCTATTCTTTTCGCAACAAATTATTTGCTAATAGTACCAAATACAATAAACTAGGTAGTAAATTACCGTATAGCACCAACTTTTTCACTAATACAGCTCTTGCTAAAAAGATAATGGGAATTGCTCCAAACCGTAGTGTACCTAAATTAGCAAAACAACCCTTAGCTACTTGGTTAAAAAAACAACCTGAAAAATTATTCGAAAAAAAAGTATACTTTTTTAATGATGAATTTACAAACTATTACGATACTGCAATAGGTAAAGATGCTTTTGTTTTATTAAAAAAACTAGGCTATCAAGTATTAACGGTAAAACATCAAGAAAGCGGACGAAGTTATATATCAAAAGGATTTTTAAACCAGGCTAAAGAAATTGCAAATAAAAATGTGACTCTTTTTAAAGATTTGATTTCTGAAAAAACACCTCTTATAGGCATTGAACCCTCTGCTATTTTAACTTTTAGAGATGAATATCTTCGCTTAGCTGATGATAAAATAGGGGCTCAAAACCTTGCAAAACACACTTTTACTATTGAAGAATTTTTAGCTTCAGAGTTTAAGCAAAGAAAATTTGATGCTTCGTTTTTTACCAATAATGAAAAAAACATAAAAATTCATGGGCATTGCCACCAAAAAGCATTATCAAGCACGCAGGCTTCTTTTTCTATTTTAAACATTCCTAAAAACTACTCGGTAACAATTATGAATACAGGTTGTTGTGGTATGGCTGGTTCTTTTGGATACGAAAAAGAACATTATAAGGTAAGTATGCAAGTAGGTGAAGATACTTTATTTCCAAAAATTAGAAATTGTGATAGTGCTACTGAAATTGCTGCTGCAGGTACTAGTTGTCGTCATCAAATTTTTGACGGTACTAAGCGAATTGCAAAGCACCCTATAACTATTTTAAAAGAAGCTTTACTCAACAATTAAAATTAAAAACGCCTAAACTTATCTCGTAAAGGTAGCTTTATAAAAGAACAAACCCCACAAATAAACACGTAGAACGTAAAAGTGTTTATTTGTGGGGTTTTACTTTAGTTTTACCTCTACAATTAGCTTTTTAATGGTTCTTCTTGCGACAATAACCAAAAAAACTTATCCAAATCGGGTAAAATAACTATTCGAGTTCTTCTATTCTTTGCTCTATTTTCAGCTGTATCATTTGACACTAAAGGCACTGAAGCCCCTCTACCAGAAGGTATTAACCTATTTGCCTGAATACCAAAGTTATTTTGAAAAATACGTACAATTGAGGTAGCGCGTTTTACACTTAAATCCCAGTTATCTTCAACTACTGCATTATGAATGGTACGAGAATCTGTATGTCCTTCAACCATAACATCTATAGAAGGGTCAGATTTAATAATATTTGCTATTTTTTCTATTACGGTATAAGCTTTCTTTTTCACTTTATAGCTAGCCGTATTAAACAATAATTTATCTGAAACTGAAATCATAACCACCGTTTTATCGATATTAACATCAATACCATCAGATTTTCCTAATTGCATGTCTTTAACTGATTTTTGAAAGTTGTGTAGTAAGGCAACATTCATCGAATCTTTTAAAGTTTTTGCATTTGCTAATTCAGACGGAGCTACATCTTCTAAAATTTTTTGCATTTTCTTTTTCAACGAATTCGAAATTACAGTTGTATTACCAACCAGATCTAATTTCACATCGTTTTGGTGTTGCAAATCAGAATTTAAATTATGTAAGGCATTTAGTTTTCGATTATAATCTTCAACATGCTTTTCTATTTTAGCAAAATTGGCTTCTAACTTTTCTTTTTCTAAAGTTGTTTTTTGCAAATTCGCTCGCGTATCATTGTATTGTTGTTCTAAAGCTACATACTTTTTTTTAGACACACACGATGTAAGAGATAGTACAATTAATACTATCGGAATAATTAGTTTTTTCATTCAAGTTTTTATTTTGGTTTTACTTAGTTAAAACTCTAAAAGACATAATTTAGTATAAAACCAAAAAAAAATTATGGTTCTATAAAACAAATAATAACCTATTAAAAAGTTATTGCAAGCTAATTAAACTGTTTTTTATCGTTTCAATTTTAGCTAAAGTATCCGATTCTTTTTTGCGCTCTAATGCAATTACTTGTTCGGGAGCATTGTTTACAAAACGTTCATTTGATAATTTCTTTTGAATTCCTGTTAAAAAGCCTTCTGCTCGTTTTAATTCTGTTTTTAATTTTATAATTTCGGCTTCAACATCAACCGTTTCTAATGAAATTGGAACGAAATATTCATTCGATTTTATACGGAATGATGCGCTTCCTTCTACTTTATCATCAACATAAGTGATTTTCGAAACATTGGTTAACTTTTGAATTAACTTATCAAAATTTTTCGTAACGTTTTCGTTATTAACAACAGCTAACTCAATAGCATCTTTAAACGAAATGTTTTTGTTTTTTCTAATCGTTCTAATACCTGAAACAACATCGGTTGCAAACTCAAAATTAGTTATCAATTCTTGATTTACATTTTCTAAACTAGCTTCAGGGTATTTAGCAATAATTAAGGCGTCTTGTGGAGTTCTTTCAATAATATGATGCCAAATTTCTTCTGATATAAAAGGCATAAACGGATGTAGTATTTTTAAATTATTTTCTAATACTGTTATTACCGCTGCATAAGTTTTAGCATCAATAGGCTGTTGATAGGCTGGTTTTACAATTTCTAATAACCAAGATGAAAAATCATCCGTTATTAACTTGTAAATTGCCATTAATGCATCTGATAAACGATATTTACTAAAATGGTCTTCTATTTCTAGTAATACTTTATTAAACTTAGCATTATACCAAGCCAAGCCTATTTTTGCTGTTTCTGGTTGTTCTATATTTTCATCTATAGCCCACCCTTTAATTAAACGAAAGGTATTCCAAATTTTATTAGCAAAGCCTTTTCCTTGTTGGCATAAATCTTCATCAAATAGCAAATCATTACCTGCGGCAGAACTCAATAACAGCCCTACACGCACTCCATCAGCACCAAAATCTTGAATTAGCTTTAGGGCATCGGGTGAATTTCCTAATGATTTACTCATTTTTCTACGCTGTTTATCGCGTACCAATCCTGTTAAATATACGTTTTCAAATGGTCGTTGGTCTTTGTATTCATAACCCGCAATAATCATTCTAGCCACCCAAAAGAATAAAATATCTGGCCCTGTAACTAAATCGTTTGTGGGATAATAGTAGTTAATTTCTTCATTATCTGGATTTCGAATACCATCAAAAACCGACATCGGCCATAACCAAGAAGAAAACCAAGTATCAAGCACATCGGGGTCTTGTTTTAAATCAGAAATTGTTAAGCTGGTATTTTGTGCTTTCTCTTTTGCTAAAATTAGTGCTTCTTCAGGGGTTTCTGCAACTACAAAATCTTCTTTCCCGTCGCCATAATAGTATGCGGGAATTTGTTGCCCCCACCATAATTGACGAGAAATATTCCAATCACGAATATTCTCCATCCAATGGCGATACGTGTTTTCAAATTTTTTAGGAAATAAATTTATTTCTTTATTTTTTCCTAAAACTGCTTCTATAGCTGGTTTAGCTAGTTGTTCCATTTTTAAAAACCACTGATCTGAAAGCCTTGGCTCAATAACTACCTTAGTTCTTTCAGAAGTGCCTACTTTGTTTGTGTAGATTTCTGTTTTTACTAAAAATCCTTTTTCTTGAAGTTCTTTAGCAATTTCGTCTCTAACAACAAACCTATCTTTTCCTTCATAGTGTAAACCATAAGAATTTAAGGTCGCATCGTCATTAAAAATATCAATTACGTCTAAGTTGTGTTTATCGCCTAAAACTTTATCGTTTTCATCATGTGCTGGGGTTACTTTTAAACAACCTGTACCAAATTCAACATCAACATACTCATCTTCAATAATTGGAATTTCTCGATTACATAAAGGCACAATTGCTTTTTTACCTTTTAAATGTGTAAATCGCTCATCGTTAGGATTAATACAAATAGCGGTATCACCCAAAATGGTTTCTGGTCGTGTTGTAGCAATGGTTACTTTTTCATCAGAACCAACAATATTATACTGTAAGTAATATAAGCTTGCTTGACGTTCTTCGTAAATTACCTCTTCATCAGATAAGGTAGTTTTAGCCTCTGGATCCCAATTAACCATTCTATAACCTCGGTAAATTAGACCTTTGTTATACAAATCAACAAAAACTTTAATAACCGATTCAGACAAAGCATCATCCATAGTAAAGGCTGTACGTTTCCAATCGCAAGAAGCGCCTAGTTTTTTTAATTGCTCTAAAATAATACCTCCATACTCTTTCTTCCATTCCCAAGCATGTTTTAAAAACTCTTCACGGGTTAAATCGTTTTTATAAATACCTTGATCTTTCAACTTAGCCACTACTTTAGCTTCAGTTGCAATCGAAGCATGATCAGTACCTGGTACCCAACAAGCATTTTTACCTTGTAAACGGGCACGACGAATAAGTACATCTTGTATGGTATTATTTAACATATGCCCCATATGTAACACCCCTGTAACATTTGGTGGTGGAATTACAATAGTGTATGGTTCTCTTTTATCGACTACCGAATAAAAATAATTATGTTGCATCCAGTAATCGTACCATTTATCTTCTACTGTATTGGGGTCATATTTTGACGGAATTTGCATCTTTGGAATGATTTTTGAAATATAGTCTGCAAAAATACAATTATCTATTTTTAACTGAAAGTGTGTAATTAATTTTTTGATAATAAAAATTTTGTAAATTTGTACCGATGACTAAAAGATTGCTTATACTATTAGGATTACTTTTCTCTGTTGCAATTTCTGCTCAAGAGTTTAAGTTTGAAAATGAAACCATTGACTATGGTAAAATAGCCAAAAATTCAGATGGAAAGCGCGTTTTTGAGTTCACCAATATTGGAGACGCTCCATTAATTATTGAAAACATTAAAACTTCGTGTGATTGTGCTGTGCCCGAAAAGCCTGAAAAACCAATTATGCCTGGAGAAAAATCGACACTAACGGTAGAGTACGACACTTCGAAAACAGGTGGTTTTTCTAAAATTATCACTATTTTTTCGAATGCTAAAAACGAAGTTAAGAAAATACGAATAAAAGGATACATAACTAAATAAACAAAAACAAAAATGAAAACAGTAATTGCATTACTTTTTATTGGAGCTATTAGTTTAACAGCTAAAGCTCAAGAATTTAAATTTGAAAATGAAACCATTAATTACGGTAAAATAGCTGTAGGTAGTGATGGAAAACGTGTTTTTGAATTTACCAATGTTGGTGACCAGCCTTTAATTATAAGTAGCGTAAGGTCTTCTTGTGGGTGTACTATACCTAAAAAACCAAAAGACCCTATTATGCCTGGTAAAAAAGGAGAGATAGAAGTTTCGTACAACACAAAAAGAATTGGTGGTTTTACAAAAAACATTACTATTTTTTCAAATGCTAAAAAACAAGAAAGAAAAGTTATTACAATAAAAGGCTACGTGGCTAAAGAGATTGTGCCTGAGAAAGAAAAAAGCATGATGTCTTCTGAAGCTAGTAAATAAAAAATAACCTCTATTTTTTAAACAATATATCCAACGTTTTTTTACGTTGGATTTTTTTTGTTTCAGTTTCTACAAACGTATCAATAAAATATACCTCTTTCGGAATTTCGTATTTAGTAAGATTTTTTACTTGATTAAAAGCAACCTTGTATTGTTGCCCTTCAATAATTAAAATTAATTTCTGCCCTAATCGGTCATCCGAAACTCCTGACACAAAAAAACGGCGAGAAATAATTGTAGAAAGTTTTTCTTCTATTTCTTCAGGTTGTAATTTAATTCCGCCCGAATTAATAATCGTGTCGTAACGCCCTAACCATTCAAATTGCTTATCCGATATTAACTGCACCACATCATTGGTAATAATTAATGTATCTGAAACTTTAGGAGCCGCTATAACCAAACAATTTCGTTTATCTTGATATATTTTTACATCAGGTAAAACCTGATAAAAAAGTAGGATCGTTTTACTTTGGTTTAATTTTTTAACCGCAATATGGGTAATGGTTTCTGTCATTCCATAAGTAGCAAAAACCTTAGTTTTCACCTTTTGAAGTTTGTTTTGTAAGGTTTTAGAAACCACACCGCCACCAACAATTAACTTTTTTATTCTGTTAATTTCATCTAACGAATTTTCTACCTGCATAGGTGCCATTGCGCAGAAATCATAGTTTTTTGTATTGTGTTTAAGCGGATTTAAATCTGGCTGCACCACATCTAAATGCCAACCTAATGCTAAGGCTCGCACCAACATCATTTTTCCTGCAATATAGTCAGGTGAAAGACATAATAATGCCGTAGTTTTTTTAGGTAATTCGAAAAATTTTGAAGTGGCTAACGCCGAATTTAGTAACTGTTGTTTTTTAAGCTTAATCTGTTTTGGTTTTCCTGTAGACCCTGAGGTTTTTACCGTAAATTCATCAGCACTAAACCATTGAAACAAAAAAGGATAAATAGATGAAACGTGAATTCTTGCAAAAGACAATAACTCATTAACCGAAGAAAATGAGTTTTCATTAAGTGTAAAATTAATATCAAAGTTTGTATCCACGTTTGGTTAATACAATTTTACGATTAAATTATACTTGTTGGTTGTTCTGCAGAAGGCTCTTCTACACGACCTAAAAGTTTTTCTTTCCAGTTTTTCCAACCGTATTTTTTAGAAAAAAGAAATAATACTGCTGGATACAATACCAAAACAGGAAAAAACATTTCCCACCCAACCGAGGGCTCTGATGTATCTATAAACAAAGCGTCTGTTTGAAAAACTGCCCAATTATTCGTTACTAAAAATGCGGCAACAATATTGTTAACGGCATGTAAGCCCATAGATAATTCTAAGCCTTCATCCATTAACGTTGTAATGCCATAAAAAAAGCCTGTACCTATATAAAAAACCATAGAAATATATCCTAGTTTTTGTACTTCAGGGTTTGCGCCATGTAACAACCCAAAACATACCGATGTTAGTAGTAAAGGTAACCACTTATTTTTCGACAATATGCCCAAACCTTGCATAAAATAACCTCTAAACAAAAGTTCTTCAAAACTAGTTTGTAAGGGTAATAATAAAAAAGAAATAACCAATAATATAAAAAATGGCACGGCTTTAAAGTTATAAATATAATTTTCAGGTTCCGTAAAAACACTAATTGTTATGGCTATACCCGCCAACAATCCCCAAATTACAAATGCAAATCCAAAACGTTTCCAGTCTATCTTATCTCTTGAAGTAACTAAAGTTTTTACGGGTCGTTTATGTATGTATTTTACCCCAAGTAATAAAAACAATAACCCTACAGCAAACATAAACAGCATTAAAAATAAATACAGATTATTGTTTATACCTAGCCCCATAAAATTATTAGCTGCAGCTTTTGTAAATGCAGTTGTATCTGTTGAATGTGTTACTGCAACAAACAATAACGGAATAGCGCCTATAAACTGCCAGCCAACAAGCACTAATAGTATTGTAATTAAATATCGCCACCATTCATTTTTACCTTTATATGCTTGTTGTATAAAATTCATTTTTCTTTATTATTTATAATTTTACAGGTTACAAACCTATAAAATCTAGTTTCCATTTTTTAGTACTATCGTAACATAAAAATCCGTTTTTTACAGTTAACGGACTTTCAAAATTATTGGTAAACAAACTACCTGTACCCAAGCCCTGTGGCATTGTGTTTTGTAATGTATACGTAAATTGTGCAATTGCATTTAATCCAATATTACTTTCTAATGCCGATGTTATCCACCAATCACAATTATTTTGATGAGCTAAGGTAATCCATTGTTTACTATTAGCAAAACCGCCAACTAAACTGGGTTTTAAAATAATATACTTTGGTTTAATTGTGCTAATACACTTTTGTTTTTCTTGAAATGAGGTTATGCCTATTAATTCTTCGTCAAGAGCAATAGGCAATGATGATTTTTCGCATAAACTTGCCATTTCTTGCCATTGTCCTTGCTTAATAGGCTGCTCTATAGAGTGTATCGATAGGGTAGCCAATTTATTTAATTTTTCTAAAGCTTCAGCGGTATGAAAAGCACCATTAGCATCAACTCTTAATTCAACTTCTTGAGCAGAAAATTCTTTTCTAATTGCCTGTAACAATGCAAATTCTTGGTCAAAATCTATAGCTCCAATTTTCATTTTAATACAAGTAAAGTCTGTGGTTAGCTTTTCTTTTATTTGAGCTTTCATAAATTCTTTGCTTCCCATCCAAATTAAACCGTTTATAGGAATTGTAGCTTTTGCTAAAGTAAATTTCGACGGAAATAACTCAAAAGGAGTAACACTATTGAGTGATAAAAATGCTTGCTCTAACCCAAATTGAATAGAAGGAAAATCGACAAGTTGAAGCACTAATTTTTCTAATCCTAGATTAATATTAGCACAAACCCAATCAAGCCTTTCTTGATAATTGGCTACATCATCAAAACTCAGCCCTCTAAAAAGTCCTGTTTCTCCAACACCTATTTTATTATTACTTTTTAGAATGATAAACCACGTTTCTTTCGTTTTTAAAACCCCTCTTGAAGTACCACTTGGTTTTTTAAAATTGAGTATATATTTTTTATAAGTTGCCGTAATCATTTTACAAAACACACCATTTTTTGATGGGTAGTATTAGAAAATAAAATTAATTTTATTAAACAGTAATAAATGTTATTGGTGCTTTTCTACAACTTCTTTAAGCTGCTTCAGATAACCATAACTTACTTTTTTTAGCTTTGATTTAAAATATGGAAATATACACGACATTATATAATTTTTAGGTCTTATAATACTGTGTTGAGTTATTTTAGTGGTGTTTCCAACAGCAACAAAATTATAGTCATCTATTTTAATCATTTGATTTGAATCAAACTGAAAAGTAATTTTTTTATTTGGTATATACGCCATTATTTTTTTTATCATTTCTATTTTTTGCTCTTTATTTTCTACTACTATTTTGTATGTGCTACCTACTTTTTCTGTGTTTTCTTGAATGGGTTCTATCAATTTTATTTCAGGCTGCCATTGACCTGTTTTATTGGTATCTTCAAAAGTATCAAACACTTTATTTATAGAACTGTTAATTGTTATCTCGGTAGTATATTGAGTTTCTTTAACCACTAAACCCGTAGCAAAAAATATTAGCGATAATATAACGATAACAACTAAAATGTTTTTTATAATTTTCATAAAAAGTAATATTAAATAGTTAATGATTCTCCTATTTTTAATAAAACGAGATCTTTATTGGCTTTTGAAAATTTATTTTTTGCCTCTTCAGTATCAATAACTATAAACGGAAAAGTATTATAATGACAACCTATTATTTTATTACACTTTATAAAATCACTAGCAAGTATAGCATCATCTACCCCCATTGTAAAATTGTCGCCTATTGGTAAAATAGCCGCTGTTAATTTAGTGGTTAATGGTATTAATTGCATATCAAAAGTAAGTGCCGTATCGCCCGAAATATAAAGTGATTTTTTTTCACTAGTTAGTACAAACCCACCAGGCGCACCACCATTAGTTCCGTCGGCAAATGAAGAAGTATGTACCGCGTTTACAAATTTTACAGAAAAATCATCTGTTTTAAAAGTTCCTCCATGGTTTAACGGATGTCCTTTTAATTTTTTTGTAGCATAATGCATTACAATTTCGTAATTAGAAATTATAGTAGCCCCTGTTTTTTTAGCTAGCACTTCTACATCTAAAACATGGTCTTGGTGAGCATGGGTTAACAATATATAATCCGATTTTAATTCGTCAATATTAATATGCGATGCCAATGGGTTACCTGTAATAAATGGATCTATAATAATATGCGTTTCATTTATTTTAATATAAAAGCTTGAATGCCCTAAGAAAGTGATATTCATAATTTTTGATTATTAATGGTAAAATTACAAAACATTACCTATGCCAAAAAGTACCGCAAATAAAAAAGTACTCAATGCTACTTTTTTAAGCTCTCCGTCTAATAAAGATGGTTCTTTATTTACACATACAACATGTAAATGTTTTATTAGAGGAATATAAGCTATTAAAAATATAAATTGAAAAGTGGTTTTATATGTTATACAAACATATAGTAATGCTGAAATTAAACTACCTATAATTAATATATATTGATATTTTTTTGCTTTTTCGCTACCTATTTTTACTACGAGTGTATTTTTACCTGATTGGGCATCATTTTCCCTATCGCGCATATTATTTAAGTTTAACACTGCTGTACTTAACAACCCTATTGAAATAGCAGGTAAAAAAATGGCACCCTGAATCTGTTTTGTATACAAAAAATAGGTGCCTACAACACTTAACAAACCAAAAAACACAAATACAAATACATCTCCAAAACCACTATAACCGTAAGCCGATTTTCCTACAGTATATTTTATCGCCGCTATAATAGAGGCAATACCTAAGCCAAAGAAAATTACAGAGTACAGAAAATTGTCTTTTGAAAAAGATACATAAATTAAAAACAAAGCAAGTATTAAGGTAACAAGTGTTGTAATTAACATTGCTTTTTTCATTTGCTTAGGAGTAATCGCTCCAGAAGAAACCATACGTTTCTCTCCTTTTCGATTATTATCTACCCCTTTTATACCATCTCCATAATCGTTTGCAAAATTAGATAGCACTTGAAAGCCAATAGTTGTTAAAATTGCTAACCAAAAAATAGGGG
This sequence comes from Tenacibaculum sp. UWU-22, assembly GCF_041021355.1. Taxonomy (NCBI): domain Bacteria; kingdom Pseudomonadati; phylum Bacteroidota; class Flavobacteriia; order Flavobacteriales; family Flavobacteriaceae; genus Tenacibaculum; species Tenacibaculum sp. UWU-22. The sequence goes on from NZ_JBFNGP010000006.1 coordinate 76,601, forward strand.
TATCTATAATTGAAATATAGTGATTAGATTTTGAAATAGAGTTTGAATATTCATTCCCTAAAAATGCTCCTACAATAATTCCAGAAACCGATAAAGGTAACGTTCTTAAACGGGCTGCTTTTATATAATTTTTTATCATAAATAAAGGTTACACAAAAGGTATTGTTCTAAACAAAGTTAAAAACAAACTAAACCTTAGGTGTTTTTAAAACAGTACTCTTATTTTTCGCATATTTATTTCGATTTAAAACCTATTAAAAACACAAATACAGAATTATTTTCTTATACGCGTTAGTTAGGCATAATAAGCCTTAATTCTTGCCCGTTTTTCACTGGATATTGAGCCCCCTCAATAGTTAATTGCTTTTCTAAAAGCTTCATGTTTTCTAAAAGTTTTTTTGGCTTCTCTGCTGCTAAATTTGTTGTTTCAAATGGGTCTGTTGACAAATCAAACAATTCATATTGAGGCTGGTTCGTTTTTATAGGATAATGATAAACAACTTTCCAATGGCCATTAACCATACTAGTAAAATAATTACTGCGGTGTTCGTGTGGAAAATGATTAATAAAAATGTTTTGACGCGTGTCGTTATACAAACCTCTAAACTGTGTAAGTAATGATGCACCATCATAGGTATAGTTACTAGGAATAGGTGCTCCCGCTACTTTACATAGGGTTGGAAATATATCCGTAATATCACCTAATTCTGTCTGAATTGCTCCAACAGCTATAGGATACATTTTTTGGTTAGGGGATTCACTATCAGGGGTAACCCACGCTGCCATAAAGGGCACTCTAATACCTCCTTCCCAATGGTTACCTTTTTTACCTTTAAGAGGAGCAGAACTACTGTAATTATTTTTAATTGGTAAAGGAGCATCAGAGCCATTATCGCCTAAAAATAAAATAAGAGTATTATTACCTACCCCCATTTCTTTTACGTGAGCTATAATATCGCCCAATGATTTATCCATACCTTCAACAAGTGTAGCATAGGCTATGGCTTTTTTTGATTTTCCACTATTTTTATAATGATTGGCAAAACGAGGGTCAGACTGAAAAGGAGCATGAACAGCATAGTGAGACATGTATAAATAAAAAGGCTTACCTTGTTGGTGAGCTTCGGTAATAGCCTTGTTGGCTTCTAAGGTTAAAGCTTCGGTTAAAAATACATCTTTATCATAATATTTTTCTAATCCAGGAACAGCTCGTCCTTTATCGCCTTTTATATTACCATATCCATCTTTACCATAATAACTACCTGGTCGCCCCATATAACCCCCTCCTATATTTACATCAAATCCTAAATTTAAAGGATTAGCACCTTCACTACCTTTAGGCCCAAAGTGTCCTTTACCTATATGTATCGTTTGATAACCTACGGTATGTAATAAACGAGGTATCGTAATTGATTTTGAGGTTAACCCTTTCCAGTTCCAATCTGGTGGACCATATTTGCCTTTATTGTTATTGAAAGGGTCAATCCAAGTGGTTACATGATGTCGGGCTGAATTTTGACCTGTCATAATGGTTGTACGAGACGGAGAGCATACCGAATGTGCATAAAAATTAGTAAATCGAACACCTTGTTTAGCCAATTCATCCATATGCGGTGTACGATAAAAATTGTTTAGGGGGTATTTCTTAGTATTGTTAAGCGTGTCAGATATAAAGGGTACAGAGGTATCCATTGGCCCCATATCATCAACTAAAAACACAATGATATTTGGCGGAGCATCACTTTGTTTAGCTGAGTTTTCATAAACTTTTTTTGACTTACACGACACCTCTAACAACGACACTATACTAAGTAACAGTATGAGATAAAAACTAGAAAATGTTTTTTTATTCATGGTATTAATTTAAATTTTATGCTTATTTATCAAGCATAAACGTGAGTATTTATATAAAATAATTTTATTGTATTGCTTTAATTCTAGTATTTAAGCATATTATTTTAGCGCTTCTTTTATAGAAATAGCATTTCCATCTTTAACAGCTTGAACAAATGCATCTGAATAGGTTTTTAATAGGGTTTTTCTATACGTTTTTGCTTCTTTATAGGTCGCAAATTTACCCAATCTGTATTTTGTTAAACCTCCTTCATTATAGAGTTGAATATCAGAAATTTCAGCTAGTTTTTTATTTGCGTTTTTCAATGCTGCTATTTGTACTGTAAAAATAAGTTCTGGCATGTTTTTAGCCTTGTCATTATTTATTGAATTGTTTACAACAGTAGTATCTTTTGTTAACGGACTTGTAAGCTCTTCAAGTGTTTTTTTACCTTCTTTTTTTCCACAAGAAACTAAAAAAGCAACAATAAAAAACAGATAATATCTTTTTATAATATATCGTTTATGCATAATAATATGTGTTATAAGTTATTCGATTCTGCAATTAACTCGGCAATGTCTTTTACTAAAATTTGATCTTCCTTTTCTTTAAATTTCACACCATCTGTCATCATTGTATTACAATACGGACAAGCTGTTGCAATAATTTTTGCATGTGTTTCTAAGGCATCTTCTGTACGCAAAACATTAATATCTTTATCTCCTTTTTCTGGTTCTTTAAACATTTGCGCACCTCCTGCGCCACAACATAATGCTGTTGATTTATGGCGTTTCATTTCAGTTAGTTGTACCCCTAACTTCCGAATTAAATCACGTGGCGATTCATACACCTCATTGGCTCTACCTAAATAACAAGGGTCGTGATAGGTTAACTGTTTTCCTTTTAATTTTTTATCATCAATTTGTAGTCTGTTTTCATCAAGTAATTTTTTAATAAACTGGGTATGGTGATATACTTGATATTTTCCTCCTAGCTCTGGATATTCGTTTTTTAAAGTATTAAATGAGTGAGGATCGCAAGTAACAATGGTTTTTATTTCGTAAGCATTTAACACTTCAATGTTAGCTATAGCTTGCATTTGAAATAAAAATTCGTTTCCTGCTCGTTTAGCAGCATCGCCTGTAGAGCTTTCTTCTGTACCTAATACTGCAAAATCTACTTTTGCTTGCTGTAAAATTTTTACAAATGCTCTAGTTATTTTTTTGGCTCTATCATCATAGCTCCCTGCAGAACCTACCCAAAACAATACTTCGGGCTGTTTACCTTGCGCCATCATTTCTGCCATTGTTGGTACTATCATATAAATCGTGAATTATGAATTATGAATTAATACAATTCGCAACTCGAATTAAAATTTACTTTTATTACGTTTTTTTCGTTAAACTGAATAAGCATTAATTCAGCTAATTATTGCTGAGCTACTCGTTTTTCCAGTTTAGTCTATCCATTTGACTATATTGCCAAGGAGCTCCATTATTTTCGATATTGGTCATCATCATATTTAACTCTTGAGGAGCTGCCGATTTTTCCATTACCAAATAACGACGCATTTCTATAATAATAGATAATGGGTCTATATTTACAGGGCATTCTTGCACACATGCATTACAGGTTGTACATGCCCATAATTCTTCGGGTGTGATATAATTGTTTAATAATTGTTTCCCGTCTTCTTTAAATATTCCTCCATTAGCATCAATATTTTTACCCACTTCTTCTATTCTATCACGAGTGTCCATCATTATTTTACGGGGCGATAATTTTTTACCTGTTAAATTTGCAGGGCATGAAGAAGTACAACGACCACATTCGGTACATGTATATGCATTCATTAACTGAACCCAATTTAAATCGGTAACATCAGAAGCACCAAACTTTTCAGGAGTTTCATCTGTTTCGCCTTCTTCTGGGGTAGCATACGGGTCGATGTTAGGATCTAACATCATTTTAACTTCTTTTGTAACAGCTTCTAGATTATTTAATTCTCCTTTTGGTGTTAATTTTGCGTAAAAAGTATTTGGAAATGCTAATAATATATGTAAGTGTTTAGAATAATATAGGTAGTTTAAAAAGATTAAAATTCCTACAATATGAAACCACCATGCAGCTTGTTCAATAGTATGTAATGCTTCTGGTGAGTAATTACTAAACCAAGGCGCAACAAACTGACTAATCGGGTTACCAACCCCCGCTTGTTGAAACGGAACATCAGTTGCATTCATTATCAAAAACAATGTCATTAAAATCATTTCGAAATACAGAATTAAATTGGCATCTTTTTTAGGCCAACCCTTCATTTCTTTACTCCAAAACCTAGGTATTCGAACAATATTTCTACGCAACCAAAAAATAATTACAGCTAGGTAAACTAAAGCAGCTAATATTTCAAAAGTACCTATTAAAAACCCATAAAAAGTAGTGCCCAATAACGGCTGAAAAACACGATGCGTGCCTAGCAAACCATCAATTATAATTTCTAAAACCTCAATATTTATAATAATAAAACCAAGATATACTATTATGTGTAAAATACCTGATATGGGGCGCCGTACCATTTTGTATTGCCCTAAAGCAATTTTTGCCATATTTTTCCACCGTGCTGGTTTATGATCTGTTCGGTCAATCGGTTTTCCTAACTTAATATTTCTAATTAACTTACGAATGTTTCTAGTAAAAAAACCTATAGCTAAAATTAAAATAAGAGCAAAAAAGATATTTGACAGGTAGTTTTCCATTGATTTTTAAAATTAACAGCTTTTATTGATTACTGATGTCTTGCGCATTATTTTCTTTATTGTATGGTTTGGATTTTTTGCCGAAAAGAGAAAAATGTACAAATCGTTTAGGGTTTAACTTCATTTCTCGTAACAATTCTTCCATTTCTTTAGATGCATTGGTAAGGTTGGTATACATTGCATCATCGTTCATCAATTTACCTAAAGTACCTTTTCCGCTTTCTATATTAGCTAACACGTGGTTTACATTTTGTAATGTATTCTCTAATTTTAAGGTCATTTCATTAAAATCTGTCTTAGCTAAATTAGCTGAAACTTTAGAAAAATCGTCAGTGATTTTTTTGGTATTTGCTATCGTTGTTTCTAGATTTTCTTTATTAGAATCTAAAAGAGTATTCGCATTTGCTATCGTTTTTCGAACGTCAGAAACTACACCTTCTAAACCAATAATGCTTCTATTTAAACTTTTACGCGCATCGGCATTTACAACAGAATTAAGCCCCGACAATAAAGAGTCGGCGCTTACAATTACATTTTCTAACTTCGCTTGAATAGGGTTTAGTTTTTCACTAACTGATGAAAATATATCTGACTCTACTTCGCCTTTTAAATAATCACCAGAAACAGCAGTTTCACCTTCGTAAGACGGAATTATAGCCAAATTTTGCCCCCCCATTAAACTTGCTGAGTAAATTTTAGCAACACTTTTCTTAGAAAATTTGAAATTGTTGTCTAGGGAAATTTTAACGATTAACTTACCTCTCTTTTTTATATCTGGATTAAATTGTATATCAACAACACGCCCTACTTGAAGCCCATTTATAGTTACCAGACTTGCTTTGTTTAACCCTTGAATACTGTTGTATTCAATAAAAAAATTTCGTTGAGTAGCAGAAAATAAATCTTGTCTTTTTAAAAAATTATAGCCCCAAACAAACAAGCCTATAATAATTACCGAGATAATTCCTGTTTTTAATTCTTTAGACATAATAGCTTTTTATTCAAAAGCAATATTACTAATAATTTTTCTTAGAAAATAGTAGAATCGTTTAAAAAATGGTTATTTAGATGCTTCTAAAACTGATATTTTTTTGCCGTTTTTATATGCCACTATAAATGCAGAAGTATATCCTTTTTCTTTTGCTTTTTTTAAAAATGCTTTTATTTCTTTGTAATTTGATGTATTACCGTAATAATATTTATAGTATTTACCCACTTGTTCTCTTTCTACAGGTTTTAAGCCTTTAAAATTGTATGATTTTGTAGCCAATTTGTTTTTTGACGATGCAATTTGAATTTTATACTCAACAGCATCAGAGCGAGTTGCATTACCAATAGCGGTATTGGCTACTGTATTTATTTGCAAATGATGTATATATTCTTTTATAGAATTGGCAATAGAATTAGCAAAAGCTTTTTGACCTTTGGCTGAATGCAAATAGCTTCCCTCACTTTTATTGGTAATAAAACCTGTTTCAATAAGCACACTAGGCATTGTTGTTTGAAATAAAACTACAAACCCTGCTTGTTTTACCCCTCGATTGGTTCGTTTTAATTTTGTTGTTAAATTCTGCTGAATAATACTTGCTAACGATAAACTTTTATCTAAGTTTTCTTCTTGCATTAGAGTTAACCCGATTACAGATTCTGGAGAGTGTGGGTCAAACCCCTCATACTTTTCTTTATAATTATCTTCGAGTAATATTACCGAGTTTTCTCGTTTGGCTACTTCAAAATTTTTCTTATTTGCATTTAAGCCTAACACCCAGGTTTCAACACCATGTGCTTGTGAATAATGTGCATTACAGTGAATTGAAACAAATAAATCTGCTTTAGCGTTATTGGCTATATCGCCTCTTTTCCATAAATCAACAAACACATCTTTTTTTCGGGTATATACAACCTTTACGTTTTCATTAGCTGTTAATAATTTACCAACTAACAGTGTAATTTTAAGAGCCACATCTTTTTCTTTATAACCCTTATACCCTACTTTACCTGGATCGTGACCACCATGGCCTGCATCTAAAACAACCACATATTGCTTTTGAGCTTCTACAGTAAAAGAATGAAGAAAAAGACTAAAAAAAACTAGTAAAAAAGAAAAATATTTTGTTAACAAATTAAATTTATAAGTTTCTAAAAATTGCATCAGTAAAATTATTTAATTTTGACCTTTCAAATTTGGTGTTTCAACAATTGAGCCATATTTTTACCTACTTACAAAAATAGTATTTATAGCATTGCAAACAAATGTATCTTACATTCTTTTATTTCTAGGCATTTTTTGTGTACAATCTGTATATTCACAAGAAATTGGTCGTAGTAAAATACCTACACAAAATATCAAAAAAGATACATTACCATCTATCAAAAAAGACAGTATTCTAACCAAAAATCGCGATAGTTTATTACTAAAAAATAAAGACACCCTTATTAACGATTCTATAAAACCAAAAGAAATTATAGAGGGTTTAATAACACATGATGCTGAAGGATATAGTATTCAAAATGCTAAAGATGAAACCGTAACGCTTTACGATAAAGCACACGTAACATACACCAATATCGATCTTAAGGCGGGTATTATTATTGTAGATTACAAAAACAATACGGTGTACGCTAAAGGAATAAAAGATAGTTTAGGATACCACCAAAAACCTATTTTTAAGCAAGATGACCAAGAGTCTGAACAAGATTCAATCATATATAATTTTAAAACAAATAAAGCTTTAATTTACGGAGTTAAAACTGTGCAAAGTGGTATTATTACGTATGGTGAAAAAACCAAACGGGTAAACGACTCTACTATTTATATGCGTAAACTTCGATTTACCACCTCTGAAAAAGACAAGCCCGATTTTTATATTGCAACAAACAAAGCCAAACTAATACCTGGTAAAAAAATTATTGTAGGAGGTAGCGATTTAGTAATTGCCGATGTTCCTACCCCTATTTATTTGCCTTTCGCTTATTTTCCTTTAACCGCTAAACGCTCTTCTGGTTTTATTATTCCTTCTTGGGGTGAAAGCAATTCGCAAGGATATTTTTTACAAAATGGCGGATATTATTTTCCGATAAGCGACTACGTAGACCTAACCGTTTTAGGAGATTTATATACCAACGGAAGTTGGGGGGTTAGAACGCAATCAACCTACAAAGTACGATACAAATTTAGTGGTAATTTTAGTTTTCGATTTGAAAATATTAAAAGAAGTATTAAGGGCTTAAGTGATTACAGTAAATCGTCTAATTTCAATATTCAATGGAGCCATAGCCAAGATAGTAAATCGAGTCCAAATTCTCGTTTTTCAGCTTCGGTTAATTTAGGTAGCAGCAAATATTATAGGCAATCAATAAATGAGTTTAATAATTCTCAATACTTAAACAACACCTTAAGTTCATCTATTTCATATTATAAAAAATTTGTAGGCACTCCTTTCAACATGAGTCTTACAGCAACACATTCGCAAAACACCAATACCGAAGATATTTCTATGACCTTTCCGTCGCTACAAGTTAATATGGAACGTATTAACCCATTTCAAGGCAAGGGAGGCACACAAAAAAAACCCATTCAAAAAATTGGTATAAACTATAGCATGCAAGGTGAATATAGAATAAACACAAAAGATAGTTTATTTTTCAAACCCGAAATGTTTAAAAGTGCCAAAACGGGTCTAAAACACAATTTAAGTGCTAGCACCAATATTAAAGCATTTAAATACTTTACCTTATCACCAAGCATATCATATAAAGATGTATGGTATTTCGACAAAATAAACAAACACTTCGATGCAACCATAGTTAATAGCGATGGTTCACTAGGAGCTGCAGTAAACGACACCATTAATGGTTTTACTAGATTTAATGAGTATGGTGGCGGTATATCATTAGGCACACAAATTTACGGTACTTTTAACTTGAAAAAAGGAAGATTAAAAGCAATTAGACATACCATAAGACCTTCTATTTCTTGGAATTATCGACCCGATTTGGGCTCAAAATACAATTTACAAGTACAACAAAGTATTGACCCTACCGATATACAAACTTATTCTCCGTTTGAAAATGGTATATATGGACAGCCTGGAAGAGGTGTCTCTAATTCGATTGGAATTTCTCTAGATAATGTTTTAGAAGCTAAAGTTGCTCCAAAAGATACTGATAGTGAAAAAGAAGATGAAAAAATAACCCTATTAAACAATTTAAATTTTAGCACAAGCTATAACATTGCTGCTGATAGTTTACGGTGGAGCACCGTAAATGCAAGCGCTGGAACACGTCTTTTTAAAGATAAACTGGCATTAAATTTACATGCAATATTAGACCCCTATCAAGTAAATAGCCAAGGGCAAAGAATTAATAAATTTAACACCAATATTCTTAGACTTAACAATATTGGCGCAACCATGAACTATTCTATTTCAAGTAAAGATTTTGAAAAAAAAGAAGACAAAACTAAAAAAAGTGGAAACGGCGCACAAAACACACCTGATGTATTTGGCGAAAAAATGCCTACTACTAATAATATTAGTAACCATAATTTAAATAATAAAACCGAAACAACTGAACTTTATAAAGCAAAAATACCTTGGTCTATCGGTTTAGCCTACTCTATGAACTATAGTAATAACGGAATTACTAGTGGTATTAGTCAAAATTCATTAATGTTTAGTGGTAATATAGAACTAACTCCTAAATGGAAAGTTGGATTTTCTTCTGGTTACGATATTAAAAATAATGGTTTTACCTATACACGACTCAATTTTTCTAGAGATTTAGACAGTTGGCAGTTTAATTTTAATTGGACTCCTTTTGGATTAAATTCATCATATTATTTTTATATCGGTGTAAAATCTAGTATTTTAAATGATCTTAAATGGGATAAAACAAAACCTCCTGACAGGGTGTTATATTAATAAATAAAAACAAATAATCGCAATTTAATTTATTCGAATGAAAAAAATAATCACAACCCAAAATGCACCTGCACCAATTGGTCCATATAACCAAGCTGTTTTGAGCGGAAATACCTTATATGCTTCTGGTCAAATAGCTTTAAACCCAAAAACTGGTGAACTAGTTTTAGATTCAATAGAGGCTGAAACAAAGCAAGTAATGGAAAACATAAAAGCAGTATTAACAGCTGCTGATATGACTTTTGAAAATATAGTAAAAACGTCTATTTTTATTTCAGACATGCACAATTTTACTAAAATAAATGCTGTTTATGGCACATATTTTAATGAAAAAACAGCTCCTGCGCGTGAAACAGTAGAGGTAGCTAATTTGCCAAAATTTGTAAACGTAGAAATAAGTATAATTGCAATTAAAGAGTAATTTTACTTATAAAAATGCTGAAATTCTAAATAACGCATACATAAAACAGGTATGTATTTAGAGTCTAAATATTTAAAAAAGCAACTAAGTTTTTAAAAACATTAGTTGCTTTTTTATTTTTTTACATGTGTCAGTCGTTACAACAAAAATCGAACCCCAACGACTAAATTTCTTCCTGCATTTAATATTCCGTCTTGCTTTAAACGCGACAAATGGTTAATGTATTTTTTATCAAACAAATTATCGACTGATATTGTTGTATTTAATTTTATTTTCCCTAAAATTAAATCACCCCCAACACCAACATTTACAAGATTATAGCCTGCAGTTTTGGTTTCAAATTCACTAATTTTATTTTGTGCAAAAGTACTATGTAAACTTATAGAGGCATATCCTTGTTGTAGCCAATGGTTAAAATCAAATTCAGTTCTTAATGTATTTTTCCATGTATTGGCAGGTATTAAAGGTAAATAATTACCATTATCTTGCTTGCCTACTACCATTTCAAAAGTGCTTTCTAAATGCAACCAATCTAATGGGTGTGGATGCAAGTGAAAGCCAAACTCTCCGCCGTATAATTTTGCATCGTTTTGTTGATATTGATAGGCAGGTTTTCCCTCTATATAGGTTTGAGTTGGAGAAATATAGATATAATCGTTTAATCGATTGTAAAAACCATTAGCAAACACTTCAAAATGCTCTACTTCATATTCAAAAGAAACATCTGCTTGTGTACTTTTTTCTGTTTTTAAATTTGCATTTCCTATTTCAAAACGATTAGTCCCTTCATGTATACCATTAGAGGTTAATTCAGCTAAATTGGGGGCTCTAAAACCACTAGCTAAATTTAATCGAGTTTGTATTTTTTTAAATAATGTAGCTTTTAATCCTACCGAAGCGGTAATACTTTTAAACGATTTATCAATTTTATTAAAAATACGTTTATCATTATTATCTGATATTACTTCGTGGTATTCGGTGTTAATAGAGCGATTATCAAATCGCACACCTGCTTGTATTGTTTTGTTTTGCCAGTTATAATCGGCAGTCGTAAATAACCCAAAATCGTTAATTTTAGCATTCGGAATCAAAATTTCTTCTCCAAAATTAGTATTGGTTTGGTGCATACCTTGTACCCCTAAAATAGTTTCTATTTTATTAAATTTCGGAAAATGATATTTTGCATCATAACTAAATGTTGCCAATTTCATGCTAAGCGAAGCAGTATTTACTTCATTATTTTCTTGCTGAATATTATCAGGCTCTTCAAATTCTTTTCTGTTATTAAGGGTATACCCAAAATCAAAATCTAATTTCGAATTTTCAAAAAACAAATGATTGTGTAAACTAAAAATTTGATTGTCAATATCTTGATACGGAAGCTCTATGTTTGTAGTAATGGTTTGCTCCCCTATTCCGTCGGTTAAACCTATTTTAGAATTATTAAAATTATACCGAAACTCTGAAGCAAAATTGGTTTTATTAAACCCTACTCCAAATTTTATGTCTTTTTCTTTAAATCGTGTATTAGTAACCCGTTGCTGAGTAGGAATTTTATAATCAGAATGAAAAGCATATGTTGCACGAGCTAAAAATTTCCAAACATCTCCAGAGGCTTTTATTCCTACTGAAGAATTACTGCCTATAGTATTACTAAAAAAACGCTGGTTTACTAAAATTTTCTGTTCATTTTCTGAAGCAAATTTTTCAGGATTAATATACAAAACACCTCCTAAGGCATCTGAACCGTACAATAACGAAGCGGGACCTTTTATTACCTCAACACTTTCTATCCCTGTATCACTAACCCCTAAACCATGCTCACTACCAAACTGCTGATTTTCTAATCGCACGCCTTGAGCATACACTACCACTCGGTTACCACTTAACCCCCTAATTACAGGTTTTCCAATACCTTGCCCTGTTGTAACTTGTGATACTCCAGGAATATTGGTAAGCCCTTCTGCTAATGTAGGCACTCCCATTTTTTGAAGCGATCTTGCCGATAATCGTATTACTTTTACAACATTTTGCGATTGTAATTTATTAAATGGCGTAGATACAATTACCTCATCCATTGTAAAAACAGATTCTTCTAATTTAAAATCTAAAACGATATCTTTATTGTTAAAATTTAATTTTTTTGTAATGGTTTTAAAACCTAAATAGGTAACATTAATGGTTACTTGACCATTAGGTATATTTTTCAACTCATACCCTCCTTTTTCATCAGTAGTGCCTCCTTTATGTATGTACGGAGCATAAATTTCTACTCCTAACAACGGATTATTATCGGTATCAGTTATTTTTCCTTTTAAAGTATTTTGCGAATATATAGCTGAATACCCTATGCAACATAGGATATACATCATTTTTTTTATCATGATTTTTTATGATTGATTTTACTTTATTTTTCTATAACACGGTAATTATATAAAAAAACAAAGCTATTTTACATTGAACTATTAACCTGAATTAAACGGTAAAATAAGGAGGTGCTCTAGAAGATTTATAGAGTAAACAAACATCTTCAACTATACCTGAAGTTTTATTAAAAACCTTAGTATAAAAGTTTGGTAAAAAGGCTAATTCGGCTGTTGGAATTTTTACTACATATGGCTGAAAATGCCATTGTAGGGTAATACAATGCTTACCCTTTTTATGTATATGATGATCGGTAACTGATTTACAAACAAGCTCTTTTTCATGTTTTTCAAAAGCATGAAACACCTGTGTTATTAGTGGAATAAATAACACTAAGGCGCATAGTAGGGCTATATGTTTATTAGTTTTTCTTATCTTTTTTAGCTATAAAAATAGTTCCGTTTTGTTTATAATTTGAATAACCTATTTTAGCCGTAAAATTATATGAAGTATCGGTAACCTTTGTAATTTGAACAAAAATAGGGTCTTTATCTAATTCTTTTTTTGGGTTTTTCATTTGTAAAGTGTACGAAAAATTATTTTTCCACTTTATAAATAAGGTATCAATATGCTTTTCTTTTTTTACACTAACCGAGCTATCGCTAGAAATGTTAATATACTTGGTATATTCTTCAATTTGTAAACTATCAATTCTTGTTATTGCTGTTTTACTGTAGCCTTTACCCGCTGGTATTTCAAACTTTCCTATTTTAAACCGTTCAGGATTACCTTTTTTTGAAAAATTACAAGAGTAAATACTCAAAAAAACAAGTATCAAACTAAATACTTTTACAGCTGTAATCAAAGCCATAAAGCTACGGTTATGTATTATTGATTTATGGGATGTTTTTAGCAACTTCATAAATTATATACCTGTATAATTAGACGGCGTTATTTGTTTTAACTCGTTTTTAATAGATGCTGAAACCTCTAAAGTATCTATAAAATTAGCAATAGATTGCTTATTTATTTTTTCATTAGTACGGGTTAATCCTTTTAAAACTTCATAGGCATTTGGATAAGCTTCGCGACGTAAAATGGTTTGGATTGCTTCGGCAACAACTGCCCAGTTATTTTCTAAATCTTCTTCTAACTTTTCTTTGTTTAACACCAATTTATTCAGCCCTTTTAAGGTTGATGCCAAGGCAATTAAAGTATGCCCAAACGGAACACCTATATTACGCAATACAGTGCTATCTGTTAAATCGCGCTGCAATCTAGAAACAGGTAATTTCGCTGCTAAATGTTCAAAAAGTGCATTAGCTATACCTAGGTTACCTTCAGAATTTTCAAAATCAATAGGGTTTACTTTGTGCGGCATCGCAGACGAACCTACTTCTCCTTTTTTAATTTTTTGTTTAAAATAATCAATCGAAACATAAGTCCAAACGTCTCGATCTAAATCAATCAAAATAGTATTAATACGCTTTAAGCCATCATACAATGCAGCCATATAATCATAATGCTCTATTTGAGTTGTTGGAAACGAATGATGTAATTTTAAAACATTCTCAACAAATTGAGTTCCAAATTTTTTCCAATCTATTGCTGAATAAGCAACTTTATGTGCATTAAAATTACCTGTAGCTCCACCAAATTTTGCAGCATGAGGTATGTTTTTAAGTAATGCTAACTGTTCTTTTAAACGTACGATAAAAACTTCTATTTCTTTACCTAATCGAGTTGGTGAGGCAGGTTGCCCATGTGTTCTCGCTAGCATGGGTACATTCTTCCATTCTTCAGCTAAACTAGCTAATTTATTAATTAACTCATCTAAAGCTGGATAATATACTTCTTCTACAGCATCTTTTACCGATAACGGAATCGCTGTATTATTTATATCTTGAGAGGTTAATCCAAAATGAATAAACTCTTTATACGGCTGTAGATTTAATAAATCAAATCGTTTTTTTATAAAATACTCAACCGCCTTAACATCATGATTCGTAACCTTTTCTATTTCTTTTATATCTTGCGCATCTTTAGTAGAAAAATTTTGATAAATTTCACGTAAATCTTTATACAAGCTTTTATCGAAATTAGTTAATTGAGGTAACGGAATTTCACACAAAGCAATAAAATATTCAATTTCTACTTTTACTCGATATTGTATTAATGCCTTTTCTGAAAAATAGGTTGCTAAATCAGCTACCTTATTACGGTATCTACCATCAATAGGTGAAATAGCATTTAATTCTGTTAAATTCATCTTTTAAGATTAGGTTGAAAAATGCAAAAGTAAAAATAACTATACGCTTAATAAAGCTTTATCTAAAAACTTTTCTTCTGTTGCTTGGTTATTAGGTGTAAAATTTTTTTTCCACGAGCTGTACAGCCTTTACTTTGGTGAATAACCTGAGTACTTATTAAATATTCAAGTTCTGGATGAATCCAACTTTTTTGCAATCCAAACAAGTATAAAGTTTGCATCGTATAAGCTTTTACAGCGGTTTTTTGTGGTGTTATCAACCAATCAAAACCAGTTTCTACAATTGTTTCGATATGCGTTTGTTTCAATTTATTTTTTACCTCGTTTGTTTGTTCAGAGGTATAGGCTATGGCCATTTGCTCACAAATTTTAGCACAAGATCTAACCGCTGAATCAAAATGCAATTCAGCAATATGTTGGGTAAAAAAATCAATATAAGGCAATAAAATTGTTAAGCCTTTATCAATGCAAATTCGTTCTAAAACCCAAGCTGCTTTTACAGATTGTTTATTATCAACTTCAAAAACCATATTAATTAAATCGTTAAATAAAATAGGGTTATCCCACACAATATTTGCAGCCTTATTACGATTTATACGTGAGGGGGTATTTATATCAAAAAGTAGCTCTTTGAGCTGTTGATTTACCATTTACTGTATATCTTTACAACCATTTTATGATGATAAATATAAAGAGAGTATTACTTTTTGTAGTCGTTATTGTTTGTTTTTTTACAAACCAAAATATTTTTGCTCAAAAAACAAATGCATTTGATGCCAACGGAAATCGAGATGGCCTTTGGGAAAAATACTATGAAAACGGACAACCTCGCTATATCGGAAATTTTAAACACGGTAAAGAAATCGGTGTTTTTAAATTTTTTTCTATAACAAATGAAAACCACCCCACTAGTATTAAAATATTTTCTGAAACATCAAATATTGCCAAGGTACAATACTTTACTTCAGATGGAAAATTACAAAGTAAGGGGCAAATGATTGGCAAAAAAAGAATAGGTTGTTGGGAATATTACTTTAGCAATGGCAAATTACTCTCTGAAGAAAATTATGTTGACGGAAAACTAAATGGAAAATTAATAAACTACTATCAAAACGGTAAAAAAACAGAAGAAATACCTTACAAAAATGGATTAAAAAATGGGGTTTCAAAAAAATATAGCGACCAAGGCGTTTTAATTGAACTAATTACCTACAAAAAAAACAAAGCAAACGGATTAGCTAAGTTTTTTGATTTAAAAGGAAACTTAAAAGAAACTGGAAATTACAAAAATGGCAAAAGAGTAGGTAAATGGAAATATTATATTGAGGGTAAAGTAGTTTCTAAGAAAAAAAAAGAAATCTTTTCTATTCCTAAACACAAGTATAACTAAACTACCAGAAATAGTAAAATCTATTGTTTCTATAAAATACCATAGTTATTTGTAAATTTGCTCCGCATAATTTAAAAAAAATGAAACGAGTTATTGTAGGACTTTCTGGTGGTGTAGATAGTAGTGTAACCGCCTACTTATTAAAAGAGCAAGGCTATGAAGTAATAGGGCTATTTATGAAAAACTGGCACGATGATAGCGTTACTATTTCTAATGAATGTCCGTGGTTAGAAGATAGTAACGACGCTATGATTGTTGCCGAGAAATTAAATATTCCGTTTCAAGTTATCGATTTAAGCGAACAATATAAAAAGCGCATTGTTGACTACATGTTTAATGAGTACGAAAAAGGACGTACACCCAACCCCGACGTGTTATGCAATAGAGAAATTAAATTCGATGTTTTTATGAACATTGCCTTAAATTTAGGTGCCGATTATGTAGCAACTGGGCATTACTGTAGAAAAGAAGAAGAAACAAGTAACGGAAAAACAATTTACAAATTATTAGCAGGTAAAGACTCTAATAAAGATCAATCATACTTTCTATGTCAATTATCGCAAAAGCAACTAGCTAAAGCCCTTTTTCCTATAGGTGAATTAACAAAACCTGAAGTTAGAGAAATTGCTAAAAAAGCCGATTTAATTACCGCTAACAAAAAAGACAGCCAAGGTTTATGCTTTATAGGTAAAGTTCGGTTACCTGAATTTTTACAACAAAAACTAGAACCCAAAAACGGAAATATCGTTCAAATTCCTAACAACTTTAATCAATATACCAAAGTCGTTCCTAATTTTTCAAATAAATTAGAAGAATTAAAATACAAGTCAGCAAAATATTCATACAAAGCAACCGACGGAAAAATGGTAGGCACACATCAAGGGGCTCATTATTTTACAAAGGGGCAACGAAAAGGTCTTGCTGTTGGCGGTACCAAAGAACCTCTTTTTGTAATTGAAACTGATGTAGAAACAAATATTATTTATGCTGGTGAAGGAAAAAATCATCCTGGTTTATATCGAAATGTACTATTTGTTTTTAATAATGAATTACATTGGATACGTGAAGATTTAACCCTGCAAAATGGCGAATCTATGGAAGTAAAAGCTAGAATTCGCTATCGACAGCCTTTAGAAAAAGCTACTTTATATAAAGTTGAAAACGGACTATTTGTAGCATTCGAAAACCCACAATCTGCTATACAAGAAGGGCAATTTGTAGCTTGGTACAATGGTGAAGAATTATTAGGTTCTGGCGTAATTTCATAACGGCAGTAAAAGCTAAATAAAATTTTGTATTTTAGACCAACCTATCTCTTTAGGGTTTAAGTAGGTTATTTTATTATTTTAAAAAACTAAAATGAATAAAAACACACTTCTTTTTATTGGTCTTTTAGTTTCTATTTGTTCTTTTTCTCAAGAAGATGCTTGGGTGTTTTTTAACAATAAACCAAATGCAGCTAGCTATATAGCAAACCCATTAACTATGTTGTCGCAACGCGCTTTAGACCGAAGAGAAAAACAAAATATAGCCTTAGATGATAAAGATGTACCCGTAGACATTAATTATTACAATCAAATAAAAAATGCAACAGGAATTACAGTTTTAGCAAAATCTAAATGGTTAAACGCATTACATATTCAAGGCACAGAAAGTGCTATAACTAATTTAAAATCAAATTATTCTTTTATAAAAAATATAGAATTTGCCAATAAATCGATAGCTGTAAGTGCTAAAACAACAACGGTTGCAAAGCAACAACAAAAGTTTACAGAAACCATAACCGAATTTAACTATGGTAATGCCGCTAACCAAATAAAAATGTTACATGGTGATTTTTTACATCAACAAGGTTTTACGGGGAGTGGAATGCAAATAGCTATTATCGACGCGGGTTTTACCAATGCAAACACATTAGCCGCATTTCAGCGTTTACGCGACAATAATCAAATTTTAGGTGGTTATAATTTTGTAAATAGAAGTACTAATTTTTATACGGGAAGCTCGCACGGAACACATGTGTTATCAGATATTGGCGGGTATATTGACGGGCAGTTTGTAGGCACAGCTCCTGATGCTTCGTTTTACTTGTTTGTTTCTGAAGATACTTCACGAGAAGTTCCTTTAGAAGAAAGTTTATGGGTTGAAGCGGCTGAAAAAGCCGATAGTTTAGGGGTTGATGTAATTAATACCTCGTTAGGATACACCACTTTTGACAACGCTAATTACAATTATACGTATAGCGACATGGATGGTAAAACAACTTTTATCAGTAGAGGAGCTGAAATTGGTGCTTCAAGAGGTATGGTTTTAGTAAACTCTGTCGGAAATTCTGGAAATAGTAGCTGGAAATATGTTGGTGCCCCAGCAGATGCTGAAAATGTATTGGCTGTTGGTGCTGTAGACGCATCAAAAACAATAGCTAATTTTAGTTCATACGGCCCTACAGTTGACGGAAGGGTAAAACCCGATGTTTTAGCACAAGGGCAAGCTGCTTATGTTATTCATTACCAATACGGAACACCTGCTACGGCAAACGGAACCTCTTTTTCTTCGCCTATTTTAGCTGGCGTAGTTGCCTGTTTTTGGCAAGCCTTTCCTAATAAAACACATACCGAAATAGTTGAAGCAATAAAACAATCTTCCGATAAATACAACACCCCAGATGCTCATTATGGTTATGGTATTCCTAATTTTGAATTAGCAAAACAAACACTAACTATTTCAAATTCTAATAACGATTTTACGAATGTTGTTGTTTATCCAAATCCTGCTACAGATACTATTCATTTTAAAATAAATGAAGATCAATCTAATTATCAATTAAAAATATTTTCACTTTTAGGCGAACAACTACTTAGCACCACAAACCTATCAAAAAATATAGCGATTTCTCATTTATCAAGTGGTATATATTTAGTCCAAATTCAACATAAAAATCAACACAAAAATATTTTATTAGTAAAAAAATAAATGACACAAACCATTTCAAAACTTTTTAATATCACCTACCCTATTGTTCAAGGAGGAATGGTTTGGGTTTCTGGTTACAAATTAGCTTCGGCAGTTTCTAATGCTGGCGGATTAGGATTAATTGGTGCAGGTTCTATGTACCCTGATGTATTGCAAGAACATATTAAAAAATGTAAAAAAGCAACCGATAAACCTTTTGGGGTAAATGTGCCGATGTTGTATCCAGATATTGAAAAAATTATAGATATCATTATAAGCGAAAAAGTTAAAATTGTATTTACCTCTGCTGGAAATCCTAAAACATGGACTCCTTTTTTAAAAGAAAAAGGTATTACCGTAGTGCATGTGGTTAGTTCGGTAAAGTTTGCTTTAAAAGCAGAAGCGGCAGGTGTAGATGCTATAGTATGTGAAGGTTTTGAAGCTGGTGGACACAATGGGCGTGAAGAAACCACTACCTTTACGTTAATTCCAATGGTAAAACAACAGGTAAAAATTCCTATAATAGCTGCAGGCGGAATTGCTTCGGGCAGAGGTATGTTAGCCGCAATGGCTCTAGGTGCCGATGGCGTACAAATTGGCAGTCGATTTGCTGCAACCAAAGAATCTTCTGCACATCAAAATTTTAAACAAACAATTATTGATGTAAAAGACGGCGACACCCTATTAACCTTAAAAGAGTTAACCCCTGTACGGTTGGTGAAAAATAAATTTTATACTGAGGTACAAGAATTGTATAAACAAAACCCAACAACAGAAGATTTAAAAGAATTATTAGGCAGAGCGAGAGCAAAAAAAGGAATTTTTGAAGGCGACGTAGAAAATGGAGAGCTAGAAATTGGTCAAATTGCTGGATTAATTAACGAAATAAAATCAGCAAAAGAAGTTATAACCGATATTATAACCGAATACAATACAGTAAAAAAAACGCTTTAAAAACATTATTTTTTTACCATGTCTCAATTTTTACAATACATTAATTAAAACCACTGTTAATTTGGTAACTTTGCTTTTTTCGATAAAATAGGTATGCCAAAAGAACAAGACTTTATAGAAGTTTACGGAGCCCGAGCGCACAATTTAAAAAATATTGATGTAAAAATTCCTCGCGAAAAACTAGTGGTAATCACAGGTTTAAGTGGTAGTGGAAAATCTTCATTAGCATTTGATACAATTTATGCTGAAGGGCAACGCAGGTATATAGAAACTTTTTCTGCCTATGCACGTCAGTTTTTAGGTGATTTAGAACGACCTGATGTCGATAAAATCGATGGATTATCGCCCGTAATTTCTATCGAACAAAAAACCACCAATAAAAGTCCCCGTTCTACAGTGGGTACCATTACCGAGATATACGATTTTCTTCGTTTGTTGTTTTCTCGCGCTGCCGATGCCTATTCGTATAATACAGGAGAAAAAATGGTTAGCTACTCTGATGAGCAAATTAAAAATTTAATTTTAAAAGATTTTGCTGATAAACGCATAGCTATACTAGCACCTGTAATTAAATCTAGAAAAGGGCATTACCGAGAGCTATTTGAACAAATTTCTAAACAAGGCTTTGTTAAAGTACGAGTTGACGGAGAAATTGTTGAAATTACAAAAGGAATGCGTTTAGATCGATACAAAATACACGATATAGAAATTGTTATCGATCGTTTATTAATAAACAAATCATCACAAGAGCGGCTAGAGCAAACCATAAAAACAGCGTTATATGCAGGTAATGATATTTTAATGGTAATTGATGTCGATAATCAAAACCTACGATATTTTAGTCGTAAATTAATGTGTCCTAGTACTGGTATAGCTTACCCTGACCCTGAACCCAATACTTTTTCGTTTAACTCACCCAAAGGTGCTTGCGAAAATTGTAATGGTTTAGGCATTACTAACGAAATTAATTTAGAAAAAGTAATTCCAGATAATACTATTTCTATTAAAAATGGAGGAATTATACCTCTTGGAGAGCAAAAAAATAGTTGGATTTTTAAACAGTTAGAATATATTGCCGAACGGTATAAATTTAAATTAAATACCCCTATTAATAAAATTCCGAAAGAAGCAATAGAAATTATTTTACACGGCGGAAAAGAAAAATTTAAAATTGAATCAAAAACAGCAGGAGTAACTCGAAATTATGAAATTGATTTTGAAGGTATCGTTTCATTTATAAAAAACCAATACAATCTAGCCCAAAGTAGTAGTATTAAGCGTTGGGCAAAAGGATTTATGAATGAAGTTACCTGCCCTGTTTGCAACGGAAACCGACTAAAAAAAGAAGCACTTTATTTTAAAATCGACGATAAAAACATAAGTGATTTAGCCCAAATGGATGTGCTAGATTTAGCCAATTGGTTTGAAAAAATAACTAGCAAATTATCAGACAAGCAACAATTAATTGCTGCCGAAATAATAAAAGAAATCCGTACCCGAATTCAATTTTTATTAGATGTCGGTTTAGATTATTTAACCATCAACCGAACCTCTAAATCGCTTTCAGGAGGCGAAGCACAGCGTATACGATTAGCCACACAAATAGGCTCTCAACTTGTAGGGGTACTTTATATATTAGATGAACCTAGCATTGGTTTACATCAGCGTGATAACGAAAAGCTCATTAATTCGTTACTTAAATTACGCGATTTAGGCAATTCTATATTAGTAGTAGAGCATGACAAAGACATGATTAAACATGCCGATTTTGTGTTAGATATTGGCCCAGGCGCAGGTATTCATGGAGGTGAAATTGTAAGCCAAGGAACATTTAAAGATTTAACCCAACATACCACCTTAACTGCAGATTATTTAACCGATAGAAAAACAATTGTTGTACCTGAAAAGCGAAGAAAAGGTAACGGAAAAACAATTAAACTTTTTGGAGCTAGTGGAAATAATTTAAAAAATGTTTCAGTTGAATTTCCTTTAGGACAAATGATTTGTGTTACTGGGGTTTCAGGAAGCGGAAAATCAACTTTAATTAACGAAACACTATACCCTATTTTAAATGCACATATTTACCGAGGGGTAAAAGTAGCTATGCCCTACAAAAAAATAGAAGGCATTGAAAATATTGATAAAGTAATTGATATCGACCAATCTCCCATAGGGCGTACACCTCGCTCAAACCCAGCAACATATACAGGAACGTTTGGTGAAATTAGAAATTTATTTGCTAAAACCACCGAATCAGCCATTCGTGGATATAAAGCAGGTCGATTTAGTTTTAATGTTAAAGGTGGTCGGTGCGAAACATGTCAAGGAGGTGGTGTTCGTGTTATTGAAATGAGTTTTTTACCCGATGTAGAGGTTGAATGTGAAACGTGCCAAGGAAAACGTTTTAATCGAGAAACCTTAGAAATTCGTTATAAAGGCAAATCAATTGCTGATGTGTTAGATATGACCATTAACGAAGCAACACAATTTTTTGAACATATTCCTAAAATATATCGTAAATTAAAAACGATACAAGATGTTGGCTTAGGTTATATTACACTTGGGCAACAATCTACCACACTTTCAGGCGGTGAAGCACAACGAATAAAACTAGCAACTGAGCTTTCAAAAAAAGACACAGGAAATACTTTTTATATTTTAGACGAACCTACTACTGGGTTACATTTTGAAGATATTAGAGTATTAATGGAGGTTTTAAATAAATTAGCCAATAAAGGGAATACTGTTTTAATTATTGAACACAACTTAGATGTTATAAAATTAGCCGATTATATTATTGATATGGGGCTAGAAGGAGGTAAAAACGGTGGCGAAGTATTAGCTACAGGAACCCCAGAAAAAATGGCTACCCATAAAACAAGCTATACTGCAAAATTTTTAAAAAAAGAGCTTGAAACTAACTAAAGGCGCTAAAGTTAAAAACACATATTTTTTCAGTTTTTTACACCAAAAAAATATGTGTTTTTACAAAAAATTTAAAGTTATTTTATTACATCTCTAACTTTTTAGCATTTTTGACCTTTTGTTTAGTAAGCGCAATATCAATTACCTCATGCATTTCAGTTACATAATGAAATGTTAGTCCTTTTAAATAGCTCTCTTTAATTTCAGCAACATCTTTTTTATTTTCTTCACATAAAATAATTTCTTTGATATTGGCTCTTTTGGCAGCTAATATTTTTTCTTTAATTCCACCAACAGGCAACACTTTTCCTCGTAAGGTAATTTCACCTGTCATGGCTAATTTATTTTTTACTTTACGTTGAGTAAGCACTGATATTAAAGATGTTAACATGGTAATCCCTGCACTTGGTCCATCTTTAGGCGTAGCCCCTTCAGGTACATGAATATGAATGTTATACTTTTCAAAAAGCATAGGATCTATACCAAATTCTTCGGCATGCGCTTTAATATACTCTAATGCAATGGTTGCAGATTCTTTCATTACTTTACCTAAATTACCCGTAATGGTAAGACTACCTTTTCCTTTAGATAAAATAGATTCGATAAATAATATATCACCACCAACACTTGTCCAAGCTAACCCTGTTACAACACCTGCTACTTGATTATTTTCGTATTTATCACGTTCTAAACGAGCAGGCCCTAAAATAGTTTCAATATCTTCATTCGTTAACGAAACATTATATTCTTGTTCCATAGCTATAGACTTGGCAGCATAACGTACTACTTTTGCCACTTGTTTTTCTAAACCACGAACACCAGACTCTCTAGTATAGCCCTCAACAATTTTTTCTATTTGTGTCTTTCCTAAGCTTAAATCTTTAGTTGCAAGCCCGTGTTCTTTTAATTGTTTGGGCAGCAAATATTTTTTAGCAATTTCTACCTTTTCTTCAATTGTATAGCCTGTTACATTGATTATTTCCATACGGTCACGTAAAGCCCATGGTATTTGTGCTAAATTATTAGCTGTTGCAATAAATAATACTTTAGAAAAGTCGTACCCAACTTCTAAATAATTATCATAAAATTCGGTATTCTGTTCTGGGTCTAAAACCTCTAACATTGCCGAAGAAGGATCGCCTTGATGGCTTTGACCTAATTTATCGATTTCATCTAACACAAAAACAGGATTAGACGTACCTATTTTTTTTATGTTTTGAATTAAACGTCCAGGCATAGCACCTATATATGTTTTTCTATGCCCTCTAATTTCAGCCTCATCACGTAAACCACCTAAAGACATTCGGGTGTATTTTCTACCTAAGGCTTCTGCAATAGATTTACCTAACGATGTTTTACCTACTCCTGGAGGCCCATATAAACAGATAATAGGCGACTTCATATCGTTACGTAATTTTAAAACAGCCAAATGTTCAATAATACGCTCCTTTACCTTTTCTAATCCAAAATGATCTCTGTCTAATATTTTTTGTGCCTTTTTTAAATCGAATTTATCTTTAGAATATTCTCCCCAAGGCAACTCTAACAACAGCTCTAAATAATTACGTTGCACGCCATATTCTGCCATTTGAGGGTTCATTCGATTTAATCTGTTGATTTCTTTTTCAAATGTCTTGGCAACTTCTTTATTCCATTTTTTTGTTGCAGCTTTAGCTCGCATTTCTTCAAGCTCTTGCTCATTAGAAACCCCGCCTAATTCTTCTTGAATGGTTTTTAATTGCTGGTGCAAATAATACTCTCGTTGTTGCTGATCTAAATCTGAACGCGTTTTTGATTGAATATCGTTGCGCAATTTTAGTTTTTGCAGTTCTTTATTCAGATTCTTTAAGGTTAATAAGGCACGTTCTTTTAAGTTATCTTTTTCTAAAATAACTTGTTTTTGCGTTACACTTAAATCCATATTAGATGAGATAAAGTTAACCAAAAACGAATCGGAGTGTATATTTTTAATAGCAAATGAGGCTTCAGTAGGTAACATCGGGTTTTCTTTTATTACCTGCAAAGCTTGTTGTTTTACAGAATCTATAATTGCCTTAAATTCTTTTTGATTATCTATATCGCGCTCTTCAACAGCTTCTTTTACAGCTGCTTTTAAATAAGGTTGTTCTTGAATTACACTTTCTATTTCAAAACGTTTTTTACCTTGAATTATTACGGTTGTATTACCATCGGGCATTTTTAAAACTCGTAAAATTTGAGCGACAACACCTGTTTTATATATATCATTAAAAGTGGGCTCTTCTACTTCTTCATTTTTTTGAGCTACTACGCCAATAATTTTATCTCCTTTATTAGCATCTTTTATTAATTGGATTGATTTATCTCTACCCGCAGTAATAGGTATTACAACGCCTGGAAATAATACGGTATTTCTTAACGGAAGTATGGGCAACACTTGAGGAATTTCTTCTTTGTTAATAATTTCTTCATCTTCAGGAGTCATTAACGGAATTAATTCTGAATCTTCGTTGAACATATGTTGAAGCGACAAACTGTCTAAATGTAAAATTTTTGATTTACTCATAAGTATCTATACTGTCAATTTGACATCTGCTTTTTTGATTTCTCAAAAAAATTATTTTTCAATTTTAACTAACTAACTACAAATAAACAACATACACGTTGTTTACCTTTTGTATTTAACTTATAGAGTCAATTCTTATGCCAATTATTTATTAACTGTTAAAATAAGGCCATCGTAAGCTAAAAAAACATTTTGAGGTAATTCTTTTTCTGCCTCAGCATGAAATCCCAACTGCTCACTAACATGTGTTAAATACGCTTTTTTAGGATTTATTTGTTTAATAAAATTTAAGGCCTCTTCTATGTTAAAATGAGTATTATGAGGTTCTTTACGTAAGCCTGTAATAATTAAAACATCTAAATTTTGCAGTTTTTTTTGTTCTGTTTTAGAAATGGTTTTTGCATCTGTTATGTAAGCAATAGTGTTAAACCGATATCCTAATATGGGTAAATTACCATGCATTACTTCTATAGGAGTTACTAAAACCTCGCTTAAATTAAACGCTTGTTTATGTGAAATAATATGCGGATTTACACTCGGTGCACTAGGATATCTGTTTTTAGTAGCAAAAATATAATCGTATCTTTTTTTTAATATCCTCAACACACTTTCTGAAGTATAAATAGGCACCTTGCCTAATTGAAACCCAAAAGGTCGTATATCGTCTAAACCCGCAATATGATCGGCGTGTTCGTGGGTAAATAAAATTCCGTTAATCGACTGCACCTCTTCTCTAAGCATTTGCTGTCTAAAATCAGGACCACAATCAATAACATAATTTTTATCATCCCAAGAAATCATAATTGAAGATCGTAATCGCTTATCTCTAGGGTCTTTAGATTTAGCTACTGGGTGTTTACTAGCAATCATTGGAACTCCTGTTGAGGTTCCTGTACCTAAAAAAGTGATTTTT
Organism: Tenacibaculum sp. UWU-22; assembly: GCF_041021355.1. Classification (NCBI taxonomy): domain Bacteria; kingdom Pseudomonadati; phylum Bacteroidota; class Flavobacteriia; order Flavobacteriales; family Flavobacteriaceae; genus Tenacibaculum; species Tenacibaculum sp. UWU-22. The sequence continues at coordinate 102,846 of NZ_JBFNGP010000006.1, forward strand.
AATTGTGGGGTTGTATAATTCATACCTTAAAAAGGTAGTATAAAAATTATGTGAAAACTATCTTTCTTATCGTATTAACTTTTTATATTTAATACGTTTGGGTAATACATCGCCTCCTAGTCGTTTCTTTTTATTTTCTTCGTAATCAGAGAATGATCCTTCAAAAAAATACACTTGACTATCCCCTTCAAAAGCTAAAATATGTGTACAAATACGATCTAAAAACCAACGATCGTGACTAATTACTACTGCACATCCTGCGAAGTTTTCTAACCCTTCTTCTAAAGCACGTAGTGTGTTTACATCTAAATCATTAGTAGGCTCATCTAACAACAACACATTGCCTTCTTCTTTTAAGGTCATGGCTAAATGTAAACGGTTACGCTCTCCTCCTGAAAGGGTATTTACTTTTTTGTTTTGCTCACTTCCTGAGAAATTAAAACGACTTAAATACGCTCTAGAATTTACTTGTTTGCCTCCCATCATTACTAAATCTTGTCCATCTGAAAAATTTTCCCAAATAGATTTTTCAGGATTTATATCGACATGCGATTGATCTACATAAGCAATTTTCGCGGTTTCGCCAACAGTAAAAACTCCTTCATCGGGATTTTCTTCTCCCATAATCATTTTAAAAATAGTTGTTTTTCCTGCTCCATTAGGACCAATAACACCTACAATACCTGCCTGTGGAAGATTAAATTCTAAATTTTCATATAGTAATTTGTCTCCATAAGCTTTCGACACTCCTTTAGCATCAATAACATTGGTTCCTAAACGTGGCCCGTTAGGAATATAAATTTCTAACTTTTCTTCGGTTTGTTTTTGATCTTGGCTTATTAATTTTTCATAATTTTTTAAACGCGCTTTTTGTTTGGTTTGACGACCTTTAGCACCCTGACGTACCCACTCTAACTCTCGCTCTAAAGTTTTTTGACGCTTAGAGGCTGTTTTACTTTCTTGGGCTAATCGTTTCGATTTTTGATCTAACCAAGAAGAGTAATTTCCTTTCCAAGGAATACCTTCACCTCTATCTAACTCTAAAATCCAACCAGCTACATTATCTAAAAAATACCGATCGTGTGTTACCGCAATTACGGTACCTTTATATTGAGCTAAATGATGCTCTAACCAATGTACCGATTCGGCATCTAAATGGTTGGTTGGCTCATCTAACAATAAAATATCAGGTTCTTGTAATAACAACCTACACAAGGCTACTCTACGACGTTCGCCTCCTGATAATACACCTATTTTTTTATCACTCTCAGGGGTGCGTAATGCATCCATGGCAATTTCTAACTTGGTATCTAATTCCCATGCATTTGAGGCATCTATTTTATCTTGAAGTTCGGCTTGACGATCCATTAATTTTTGCATCTTATCTGGGTCAGAATACACTTCTTCTAAACCAAACATATCGTTGATTTTATTGTATTCGTCTAACACAGAAACCGTTTCTGCAACTCCTTCTTTTACAATTTCTAAAACTGTTTTATTTTCGTCTAACTGTGGTTCTTGTTCTAAATAACCAACTTTATATCCAGGAGAAAACACAACATCACCTTGGTAGTTTTTTTCTACTCCTGCAATAATTTTTAAAAGCGTAGATTTTCCTGATCCGTTTAAACCAAGAATACCAATTTTAGCACCATAAAAAAAACTTAGGTAAATATCTTTTAATACTTGTTTTCCTGTAGATTGATAGGTTTTAGAAACCTTATTCATTGAAAAAATAACCTTTTTATCGTCGCTCATACTTTATATAATTATAAATATTACACTCTTCCTTTTAAGGCATTAAATACCCAAGCTATACAAAAAAAACCAATACCAACAGTTGCAAATCCCCAACCTGCTACATCTTCATAACGGTAAATTCCCATTAAAATTAACACTACACCCATTAACATCATTAACATAGTTGCCCAACCTAAAACAGTATTTTTGTTCATTGCCATATTTAGTTTTTTTTAAACAGTTCAGCTACAAATATCGTGAAATATTTGTTTTTAAAAAGTAATTTGAGTGTATAAAAAATAGGTTTTTTTAACACATTAATCTAGCCTAAACAAGCCCTTCGTATACCTGTTTTTATTTTTTATTTTATAATTACAGCTCTGCTGCCAATCGACTTCCTTGACTTATCGCTCTTTTGGCATCTAATTCGGCAGCTACATCAGCCCCTCCTATTAAATGTACTTTTATTTTTTTTGCTTGTAGCGGTTCTAACAATTCTTTAAACGGTATTTGACCTGCACAAATAATTATATTATCTACCGGTAATACTTTAATTTCTCCGTTTTTAATATAGTGTAACCCTTGATCGTCAATTTTAATGTATTGCACATCATTAATAAATTGTACTTTTTTTCTTTTTAGTACCGAACGATGTATCCAACCTGTAGTTTTACCTAGTTTTTCTCCAAATTTTCCTTTACTACGTTTAAACATAAAAATTTCTCTTAACGAGGGTTGAATATAGGGGGTAACACCTTCTATACCCGCACGAGCTTTTAAGGTTTTATCAATACCCCACTCTTGTAACCAAGCATCAATATTTTGTGAGGTGCTTTCACCTTCGTGCGTTAGGTATTCTGATATATCAAAACCAATACCTCCTGCTCCAATAACTGCCACTCGCTTACCAACAGGTTTTTTATATTTAATAACATCAATATAGTTTAGTACCTTATTGTGCTCAATCCCATCTATTTTAGGAGTTCTTGGGGTAATTCCTGTAGCTAATACCACTTCATCAAAATTACCATTTACAATATCTTCAGCAGAAACTCGTGTATTTAACTTAACATTTACTTTATGTAGCTCTAATTGCTTTTTAAAATATCGAATGGTTTCGTAAAATTCTTCTTTACCTGGAATTTGCTTTGCGATATTAAATTGCCCGCCTATTTCTTTATCTGCATCAAATAAAGTAACATCATGACCTCGTTGCGATGCAATGGTTGAAGCTGCTAACCCTGCAGGTCCTGCCCCTACAACGGCTATTTTTTTCTTAACCGAAGCTACATTGTAATTGAGTTCTGTTTCATAACACGCTCTTGGATTCACCAAACAACTTACCTTTTTGTTTTGAAAAGCATGATCTAAACAAGCTTGATTACAAGCTATACAAGTGTTAATTTCATCTGCTCGATCTTCTTGGGCTTTGTTTACCCATTCAGGATCTGCTAAAAAAGGACGTGCCATAGAAATCATGTCTGCATGCCCTTCTGACAATACTTTTTCGGCAGTTTCAGGCATGTTAATTCTATTTGAAGTTATTAGCGGAATACTTATTTCTGATTTCATTTTTTTGGTTACCCATGTAAATGCCGCACGAGGTACCGAAGTGGCAATGGTAGGTATTCGTGCTTCGTGCCAACCAATACCGGTATTAATAATAGTTGCCCCTGCTTTTTCTATTTCTTTTCCTAATTGTACTATTTCACTCCAAGAACTTCCTTGTTCTACCAAATCTAACATTGATAGTCGATAAATAAGAATAAAATTTTTACCTACCGCTTCACGTATTTTTTTTACAATTTCTATAGCTAAACGAATTCTATTGTTATAGTCTCCTCCATACTCATCGGTTCGTTTATTGGTTCTTTTTACAATAAATTGATTAATTAAATACCCTTCAGAGCCCATAATTTCAGCACCATCATATCCTGCTTCTTGAGCTAGTTTAGCACAATTTACAAAATCATTAATGGTTCTTTGTATTCCTGATTTTTTTAAATAAAATGGTGTAAACGGAGTAATTGGTGATTTTATTTTTGATGGTGCTACGCTAAAAAAATGATATCCATAGCGCCCAGAGTGTAAAATTTGAATACAAATTTTACCACCTGCTTTATGTACTGCTTCTGTAACTACTTTATGCTTATCTGCATGTTTTTTAGTACTCATTCGGGCAGAAAAAGGAGTGGTCCAACCTTCAATATTAGGTGATACTCCCCCTGTAACAATAAGCCCTACCCCACCTTTAGCTCGTTCTGCATAATACGCTGCTAATTTAACATATCCATTGCTTTCTTCTTCTAAACCTGTATGCATAGACCCCATTAAAATTCGATTTTTTAATGTTGTAAACCCTAAATCTAAGGGTTGAAAAATATGTGAATACTTCATAAGTTACTATTAAAAATATTATGTATAAAATAACCTTTCTAAAAACCAAAAAAGTATAGCACTGCTATTTTTGTTTAGTGATTATAATAGGTAAACTGGTAATCTAATACATCAAAAAAATTATCGTTTAAAGTGTAATTTTTCAATCATTTCTGATGAAAGCGAATCAGCATATACACCATAAGCATCTACTAAGGTTCCTTTAACCCCTGTATTTGTTTCTATAGCATACACTACCGAGTTGTCATCGGCACTACTCATACCTTCAAAACGATACATTTCAACTATAGTAAAAGTTTCTGGTTTATAAATCTCATTTCTTTTTTTACACTCTAAATGTGTAGCATGTACGTTAAAGTCATGCGTAAAACCTCTTTTTTCTAAATCGGTTAATGCCTCCGATAAAGTGTCATATGTTTTCATATTTATATTTTTTATTTTTTAAATAAAACATCGGCATACTCAGGCGTTTTATCAAAAACTGATTTTGCAAAAGGGCATAATGGAATAGCCTTTACATTATTATCTCTCATAAAATGCACTGCCGCCTCAACTAATTTGTAACCAACTCCTTGACCTCGTAGAACATCACTTACCTCTGTATGGTCTATAATTATTTTATCAGTTCCTGCCCAAGTGTAAGTCATTTCAGCTTCTTTATTTTGGTTAACCATCACGTAAAAAGCTCCTTTTTTGTTAGTGTTTTCGTGTAGTACTTGCATCATCTAACCTTTAAATTTAACTTTTACGTGTACGCCATCACAATAGGGTTTATTTTGAGAACCTCCACAACGACAAAAAGCTGTTGTTTTATTTTTGTTTTCGGTAGAGCCATCAGAATTTGTAACTTGTAAATCCCCATAAACTAATAACGGCCCATTTTCGAGAGCTTCTACCTTAGTTACCGTATGGATTGCCTCCGTATTTTCTTCTTTGTTAGAAATATACGACAAAGCTTGTGACGGACACGCATTTATTTGTTTTTTTATTCTTTCACTACTTGCTCCCTGCATATTAACCCATGGTTTATTTTGAGGGTTAAACACTTGAAGTAATTCTTTCCAGCATTTTTTTGAGTGAATACATATACTTGGTTTCCATGTTACCGTAATGTCATCATTACTGTATTTTTTAATAATTTCCTTTTCATTTAACATAATTACTGTTTTTAATGGTTTTTTATAGAATCTATTTGGCTTTGTAATTTTTCTATTTGCTTTTTCTTTTCTTGTTCTTTTAATTGTATTTTTAACGAATCTATTTTTTGTATTTGAGTATCTAAATTTTGTTTTACCAGAGTATTTTTTGCAAAATAGGGATTTGTTTTTTCACTTTCTTTCCAAGCTTCAGCTAATTGGTTATACACGGTAATATCCCATGTACTTGGGTGTTTTACATCAATCCAAACTACATCTCTATATTCACTGTCTACTAAAACTAAATCTGGAGTTGCCGCCCCATCAAATTTATCAGAGTCTTTTTTAATTGCTGAAATTGTACCTAGAAAAAATAATCGTTTTCTACCCGCTATATTTTTAATGTAGGGTCTAAACTCAACAGGTTTATTAACTGACCAATCAAATTCTTTACGCGACTCTATTACTTTTAAAGGCATTGCCGAAACCCCTGCATAACCTTGTTTTTTTGATGAATGATCGTAATAATATAGTTTATTTGTACCATCTGCAGGAATAAATACGCTATAGGTTAAACTGGTTCGTTGATCACCAACTGGTTCTAATCCAAACCAATGATACAAACCAGAATAAGCACCTATTTTGGTGTCAGAAAAATCAAAATCGGTAACAAAGGGTTGTTGATTTTGACCGTCTGGCAAATCGGGTATTTTAACAGCTGTTTCCATATTCCAAGGTAATGGGTCACTAAATCCACCTAAAAACTTTAGCGATTCTGCCTGTAATCGAGATACTTTTTCTGCTAAAATATTTTGTCTTGTTAAATACAGATAATTTTTAATATTTTTAGGTGAGATATAGGTTCCTTTTCCAAAAAAAACACGTTCTAAATAATCTTTAAATGTATGCGCTCCATTTTTTATAACCATTACTCCTCCAAAAGTTGGATAAGGAAACAAAAAGCCTTTCCATTTAATTAAACTAACAACTTCTACCCATTCATCATTATCGTTTTTCATATAAAAGGTATCACTAGGCTCTATGGTAAAGAGTTGAAAAATAGACAATCGTTGTACAACTGCCCTATAAGTATTACGACTAAACTTTAACGATTCTCCAATAGAAAAGGTAACAGGAATACGATTTTCACTAGAAAAACGAGGAAAAGGAGTTGTACTAGATACAGCAAAAATTTCTTCAATATTATCGCTAATTCCTTGCCAAATATATTTTTCTGCTGGCTGTATGGCCATTGTCCATTTATTAGTAGAATCAACACGAACTAAATGAGGTAGTGAAACATCTTTGGTTTCTCCTACCGATTCATTAGCCATTGAAAAAATATTACGAAGTGGCTGTATTCGTTCGTTTTGCGTAAGAGGCAACTCTACTATTTCTATACGATTTAAATTATTGAAAATGCTAAACATCTTCATATAATCGTACATTTTATAACGCCAACCTACAACATATAAAAATCCGAAAAAAAAGAGAACTCCTAGTAAAACTACTATTTTAGTGATATAATTTGGTGTTTTTTTTAACTTTGTTATTCCTAAAAAAAGTACCAACAAGCTTATCAAAATTATAAAAATATATTTTCGTAAAAATAATAATGCAGGTTGATAATACTCTCTAAAAACAAACAATACCAATAATATAAGCAGCATTGAAAAAGTTAGGGTAAACTTTTGTTTTGTTCCTTTTTGCCAGTATTTTTTCATCATAATTTAATGTGTTAAACCCTTTTTTATAGCAATTCTTTGTATTGCCTTTATCTGCTTTATTTATTTTAAATTTTAATCTATCAGATTATTAAGCTGTACATATTGTAATAAAATAATAGTTCTAGCATCAACAATTTCTTGGTTTTCTATCATTTGTAATGCTTTAGAAAAGCTTAACTCTAAAACCTCTATTTCTTCATTTTCTGACATCAAGCCTCCACCATTATTTATTTTATCTGCTTGCTGATATTCACTTAAAAAAAGATGTACTTTTTCACGAACAATACCAGGAGATAAAAAAACCGTACTTACTTTTTTTATATTAGACACTTCATACCCAATCTCTTCTCTAGCCTCTCTTATCGCTGTTTTTTCTGGAGACTCATTAGGGTCAATTGCGCCTCCACAAACTTCTATAGAAAAACCATTTGAAACACCAGCTACATATACAGGCATTCTAAATTGTTTTGATAAAATTACTTTCTTAGTTTTTGAGTTGTATAACAAAATGGCTACACCATCGCTTTTACCATATACTTCGTGAATTAAAGTCTTTAACTCTCCATTTTTAAAGGTAAAATTAAACTTAACATGCTCTAATTTACCCCAGAAATTAGAAATAATTGTTGATACCACATTGCTTACTTTAGTACTACTCACTTTTAACTATTTTATTGATTTTAAAACTATTATTTACAAATACTCGTTATATTTTTAGATAAATCAAAATCATCAATCATTTTCATATACACCAATATAAACTGTTTTAGGCTAAGCAATTTCGTTATTTTTTTTTGAATTAAAAATAAAATTATATCAAATAAAAACCGTTTTATAACTTAATCACTCCTTTAATTAAATTTTGTTGTTATTTTTTTATTATTTTTACTAAATTAAGGTAACTTTGTCATGTCTATGAATATGCAACGATTTAGGTTTTCTTTATTGTTAGTTGTTTTTTTATGTTTAGGCTGGCGTAGTACTTTTGCCCAACTAAGTAAAAAACACTTTATACCTCCTTTAACCTATGCCGAAGAAGGAAATGCAACCCCACAAGACCAATATTTTTATATTTCTACGCCAAGCACAACAAACGTAACCTACACCATAAGACCGGTCGGCTCACCTGCTACCAGTTATATAACTGGTTTTGTTTCTAAAGCTTCCCCTCAAAAAATTCTTATCGCAAATGATCAAAATTCGCAACTTTTTGTCGATTCTAATCAAACCAGTATTGTTACCTCTAATAAAGGCTACATCATTGATGCTAGTGATGCCATTTATGTTTCGGTAAGGGTAAGAGCTGGTAATGGAGACCAAGCAGGAGCCTTAGTTAGCAAAGGTGCGGCAGCCCTCGGAACCTCTTTTAGAGCTGGAATGTTTACAAACGAAAACCCTGTATTAAACAATTACTTGAACTTTATTTCTGTTATGGCTACAGAAGATAATACCACGGTTACCTTTTCTAATCTTCCTAATGGGCTTGTTATAAAAAATTATACAGGTACTACCCCCATAACTGGAATTGTGCTAGATGAAGGCGAAAGTTATATTGTTGCTACTAATGCTTCAGATGCAAGCATAAACAGAGACGGTTTAATTGGAACACTTGTACAATCTGACAAACCCATTGTGGTTAATTGTGGCTCTGCTAATGGTAGTTTTCATAATGGTAGCGGAAGAGATTACGGTATAGACCAAATTGTTGGAGAAGATAAAATAGGAAGCCAATACATTGTAGTTAAAGGAGATGGACTAGATGGCTGGGAAAATGTTTTAGTCGTTGCAAACCAAAACAATACCAGTATTTACGTTAATGGTAATACTACCCCAATAGCAACTATAAATGCTGGAGAATACTATTTAATTGAAGGTAATTATTACAATAGTGATGGAAACATGTATATTGAAACCTCTAACCCTACTTTTGTTTATCAAGGTGTTGGTGCTAGTAATTCTGAAGCAAATCAAGGATTGTTTTTTGTGCCGCCCATAAGCTGTAAAAACAAAGGAAATGTAGATAATATTCCAGAAATAGAAACTATTGGGAGCACCGTTTTTACAGGTGGGGTTACCTTTGTTACTAATCAAGGCGCTACTATTAATGTAACCTCTACATCTGGCACTGTTAATCTTTTGGGTCCATACCCCGTTACAGGGAACCCCGATTATGTAACCTACAAAGCAGCTAATTTAACAGACGACATTACTGTTTCTAGTACTGGCGAACTATATTGTGCTTACTTTAATATGAATAGTGCAGCTACCTCTGGTAGTTTTTATTCTGGTTTTGTAACCGCTCCTGAAATAACTCCTAGTGCCGAAAATGAAAATTTAGGGTATTGTATTCCTAATTTAACTTTAAACGCTACCAACGGAGACAAATTTGATACTTTAGAGTGGTTTTTTGACGACCAAAACGGAAGTGGTTTTGTTTCTGTTGGAACAGGAGTTAGTCACAAACCTGTTTCTCCTGGTGGGTATAAGGTTGTAGGAACTATAACGTGTGGAGGTAATACCTATACATACGACTCTGATGAGTTTTTTGTTAGTCGATGCCCTGATGATTATGATAACGATTCTATCATAGACAACCTCGATGTAGATATCGACAATGATGGAATTTTAAATTGTGACGAATCAC
>NZ_JBFNGP010000007.1:0-35055 GCF_041021355.1 Tenacibaculum sp. UWU-22
GTCAACAAGATCCTCAATACACGCAGTATATGTATAATACAATAAGTGTAAACCCTGCGTATGCGGGTTCACGCGGACATACCACGATAAATGCATTAGGCAGAACGCAGTGGGTTGGTATAAATGGTGCACCAGACACCCAAACGCTAAGTTACGATACCCCTTTGGGTTATACGGGTTTAGGGTTGGGTGTAAACTTGGTAAACGATGTTTTAGGGCCTTCACATGAGACGTATATAGATGCCAATATTGCGTATACCATACGAACAACCGACAACAGCAATTTTGCATTAGGATTAAAGTTAGGTGGTAGGTTATTAAATGTAGATTGGAGCTTAGGTAGATATGAAAACGACGAGCCCTTGTTTAATGAAAACATTGTAAATAAGTTTTTACCAACTATAGGAGCAGGGGCGTTTTATTATACCCAGAAATGGTATGTAGGTTTATCGGTTCCCAACTTTTTAAGTACAGAGCATTTTCAAGATAATGCAGGGGGTGGCTTTGTAGCTATGGAACGGTTACACTTTTTTCTAATAGGAGGTTATGTGTTTGATTTAAGTGAAAACACGAAGTTTAAACCAGCATTATTATTTAAAGGTGTTTCAGGAGCACCCTTATCGTTAGACGTATCCGCATCATTTTTGTTTAACAAAAAGTTCAGTGCAGGGTTATCATGGCGATGGGACGATTCTATAAGTGCTCTTGTAGGTTTTCAGGTTAGTCGAGGGCTTAATATAGGTTATGCCTATGATTTAACATCGTCAGAGTATAGTAATTACAATTCAGGAACCCACGAGATAATGGTGCGTTACGAAATATTTAAAGACCCTAAAATTATATCTCCTAGATTCTTTTAAAAAATACATTAATTATGAAAACAAAATTAGTAATATTATTATTTTCTCTTATCGCGATAGAAGGTTTTGGTCAACGGAAGTATGCAGCAAATAAGTATTTCGACAACTTTGCTTATGTTAAAGCCGCTGAACTGTATTTGGAAATTTATAATAAAGGAGATGATTCTAAAGATATTTTAGAGCATTTAGGTGATTCTTATTATTTTAATGCAAATACTGAAGAAGCTGAAAAGTGGTATAAAGAGCTTATTGAAAAGTATTCTGATCAAATAGATTCGCAATATATTTTTAAATATGCTCAAGTATTAAAAAGTAACGGAAAACCAGATGAGTCTGACACTTGGTTACATAAATTTTACGAATTAAATCCAGATAAAAAACCACTTGAAACAATTAAACAAAATCCGAATTATTTTGATGAGTACACCAATAAACCTAATACTTTTTTAAATGTTAGAAATATTTCTGTAAACACAAGGTATTCTGATTTTTCTAGTTTTGTTCATAATGGTGATCTTTATTTTGCCTCTACTAGACCTATTCAAAGTAAAAAAGTAAATCGAATTTATAAGTGGAACGATCAACCTTTTTTAAATATTTATAAAGGTGAAGAAAAAATCTTAAATCCTTCTTTAGAAAAAAAAGAACTTGATTTAGGACCTATTGAAAAAATAGCAAATATTGATACGGATTATCATGAAGCTTCTGTTGTAATAACAAAAGACGGTAGTACAATGTATTTTACGCGAGATAATTATAATGGTAAAAGGTTAGGCGAAGACAATGACCGTACTGTAAGGCTAAAAATTTATAGAGCAACTTTGATTGATAATCAATGGAAAGATATTATTGAATTACCATTTAATAGTGATCTTTACTCTGTAGGTCATCCTGCTTTGAGTACAGATGAAAAAACATTATATTTTGCTTCGGATATGCCAGGAGGAAAGGGAGAAACCGATTTGTATAAAGTGAGTATTAATGACGATGATACCTATGGCGATCCTGTAAATTTAGGTGATGAAATTAATACCAAGCAAAAAGAAATGTTTCCTTTTGTAGGTGCCGACAATACTCTATATTTTGCCTCTAACGGACATATAGGATTGGGTCTTTTAGATATTTTTCAAGCTAAAATGAATTCTGATGGTACATTTTCGAATATAGAAAACTTAGGGGCGCCAATTAATAGTTCTGCTGACGATTTTGCCTTAGTGGTAAGTGAAGATAAAAGACAAGGTTTTTTTTCTTCTAATAGGCCAGGTGGTAAAGGTGATGATGATATCTATAGCTTTTTAGTATACGATTGTACCCAAAATATTACAGGAGTAGTTACCGATAGTAAAACCAATAAAATTTTACCAGATGCAACTGTTAAATTAATAGATGAAGAAGGAAAAGTTGTTAGTGTAAAAACATCTGATGTAAATGGTAATTATACTTTTCCGGGCATTTCTTGTAATACAAAATTTACGGTGTTAGCAGAGAAACAAGATTATAGATCAGACAAAAAACAAGTTGAATTGTCAAGTAAGCCAGGAGCCGATGTTAAAGCTGATTTAAGCTTGACGCCATTAATTATAGAAGATCAAATTGTAATTAAGCCTATTTATTTTGATTTTGATAAGTATAACATTCGTCAAGATGCTGAATACGAATTAGAGCATATTGTTACCGTAATGAAAAATCATCCAGATATGGTTATTAGAATTGAATCGCATACTGATTGTAGAGGAACAGAAGCTTATAACCGTACATTATCAGACAATAGAGCTAAATCAACTAGAGATTATATTATATCGAGAGGTATTGAAAGTAATCGTATACAAAGTGCTGTTGGATATGGAGAGAGTCAATTATTATACAATTGCGAGGGCGATTGTAAGAGTTGTACCGAAGAACAACATCAATTAAACAGACGATCATATTTTTACATTGTTAGTGGTAATAGTAATGTTAAAGTAGTAGGACAATAACACGATTTTTAAACAAAAACAAAAAGCCCAAAAAACATGTTTATGTTTTTTGGGCTTTTTGTTTTTGTTTAAAGCAATTAACAAAATAAAGCAGTTTATAAGAAAATAGTGAAAGTTAGATTGTCTGAAAAAAATAATGCTTTAGAGATGCTATTCTATATTCTTTTAATTCAAAAAATTATATATGATTCTATTTAGAAATATATTTTATCAATAAATTTAGAATTTAATAACCTAGCAACTGCCATATAATTTAGCTTAAACTTTATTTTGTCTCCTACTTTAAATTTTGGTCTGCCTAATTTTGTTTTATTGTCTCCAATATCTATTACTAACATATCAGATGTAATGCCAACAAATGAAATGCTTTTATCGTCTGTGCTAATGTCTTCTTTATCTACATCTAATAAACCAAAATCTAAAATAGCTTTGTATGATGTTTCTGTAATATCACTTTCATTATATTCTGATGTTTGCCCTATATTGGCATCACTAATTAATCCGTCAGGTACGATGTTCTTTTCTTTTAGCTCTATGATATTTGCATAAAACTCAAACGTATCTGTGTACAATTCTTTAAATGGTTTTCCATCTAAAGGACTAATGCCAAAAAAAGCAGCTTCACCAACTCTAAAATGATTAATCTCTTTAGGAATAACATTACTTTCAATTAAAGGAAGTGTAATGGATGTGCCTCCTGAAATTAAATTTAAGTTTTTATTGAATTTAGCAGAAATCAACTCTTTATAAAGGGACAATTGCAATAATTTATCGTATGAGGGCTCTACACCATACATACAGCCTAAATTTGAACCAATACCAATAACTTCGATATTAGAAAAATTAAAAACTTTTTTATAAAACCCTATAATATTTTCTCTGTTTACTCCTTCTCTTAACTCGCCTAATTCAATCATAATGATAATTTTGTGAATTAGCCCCTTCTTTTTTGCAGACTCATTTAACGCTTCTATTGTAGATAGTGATGTGTTTAAAGAAATATCTGCGTATTCTACTATATCATTGGCGTAAATTTCAGCAGGAGGTTTTATATATATAGTTTGTAAGTTTGGGTTAACCTCTTTTAAATTTCTTAAACTTGTTAATCGGGAATCGCCAACAGAGTTTATTTTTTCAATAACATCTTTTGTAAGAATTGTTTTTAGAAAAGTTTTGTCTCCAGAAAATACTTTGGTAATTAAACTCCACTTAACATTATGTGTTTCAAAATAGTTGCTCAGATATTTTATATTCTCTTTTATTTTTTCAGAATGTATTATTAATTCTGCCATCTTAATTTGTTTTTTTCAGCATAATGAATTAGTGTAAAAATAAATAAGGCTGCAGTAATTCCATAGAAATTAGCATCTAACTCAAACGGCAACTTAACTTTAGAAATAATTAATGTTAATATGATGCTTCCTTCTGCTATCACTGCATAAAAAGCAGCTTTAGATGATGGTTTTTTAAGAAGTAAACTACCTATTACAAGAACTAATAACCCTAAAACCATAAAGGAATAGGAATAAAGCATAAGTTCTAATACATTTTTTTGCATTATTGTAGCTAAACAATAGCTAATCCGCCAATTAAAAACGTAATAAGTTGCGTTCTTTTTATACTGATGTGTTTTTTGAAATAACCAAATATATCGGTAGTTAAATTTCCTGACGCCGCCATGAGGCAACTGTCTGCTGTGGACATTATGGTCGAAAAATAAGCCGACATCATTAAACCCATTAAACCTACAAGTAAAATGGTATGCAAAATAAATATGGTTAAGTTTATGAAGTGAATATTCATCCTCTATTTTTCTTGGTTTAAGAGAATCTGTTCTTTGAATTTTGCTTTCTGTATTTGTTCCCTTTTTTTTTGTAGAAGGCTTTTTGTAATGCTTTCGATTTCGAATTTCTTCTTTACGTTTTGTGTTTCTATATTTTTTTCGATAGCGTTTTATTGCTCTTTCTATTTTTTCACCTTCTTTTATTTCTATTATTAGTATAATATTTTGTTGTTTTGAGTGATCTTATTACTGTCTTTTTAATCGCATTTCTAAATACGGGTTAGTAAAGCCTAATTGTTGATATAAAAATTTAGCAGGATTGTTTTTTTCAACATGTAATGCAATATCTCCTTTGCAGTTGTCTATAGCATAATGCATTAATTTTTTGCCTAATCCTTTACCTCTATGTTCTTTATGTATTGCTATGTATACTAAAATATTCTCTGGAATATATTCGTCCATTCCTGTTTTATTAATTACTACAGCACCTATAATTTCAACTTTATCTTCTATTATAAATACATACCCGCCCAAACCAGTACGTTCTTTTGCGGCATAAGCAATAGATTTTTGTATCGCACTTTTGGCATCACCATATTGTTCAAGATTAGTATATAGAAAGTTTGTAACTCTACTCATTTCTAATGGTGTAATTCGGTTAAAAGCATCGTAAGTTGTGAAATTCATTTTATAGCTTTTAAATAAACAAATTACAATCTTCACAATCTTTAATTTCTCCATAATAGGTTTCTCTGTATTTATGAAGTACTTTAATTGGTATTTTTAAAAAGTATTTGGTTATGTAGGTTACTTGAGTGGTTAAAACGCCCATATTGGGGGCATATATACTTTCTGTTTTTGTTTTTCTTTTTATATGGAATAAATTCATTGAATTATATTTAGATGTTAATTAGTTAGTAATTTGAATACTATTAATAATGCATGTCACTTGCATTCGTCATCTAAAAACAACATATGCAAACGACTTTAGTTTCTCTTTTAAAAAGAGGACGTGAAGATGAAATTAAAATGTAGGTGGAATAAACTTATCCGATTGATTTCGGAAAACTAGGAAGTTGAAACTGAATATTCTTTTGTTTTTTTTGTCTTTGAGTTTTTTTACCATCTCTTGCAAAGGTACGGGTTTAATAACCCGATAACAAATTTTATGTAAAAAAAGCTAGTTTATATTTTAGAGGGTTTTATTTATAGATGATTTTAACATTTTGTAGATTAGTTATTTAGGTAAGTATCGGGATTGTTATAGCGTAAACTTTACATTTGTTTTGGACAGGGAAAGAAAAGTATAATCGTTATAAATTTTAAATCATACAAATAAGAAATAGATAATTATGGAAGAACTATTATTAAGCTAATCGAAAAATATTTTTAACAAAAGAAGTAAAATAACGTTAAAGCCATACTTGTTCCAGTTTTTTTAATTGACTTATCGTTCTATATATTAATTAGGTTTAGCTTTTTACTTAGTTTAACTCTTACATTTCTATATGTGATGGATAAGAAAAACAAGAGTGTCGTTTTACAAATTTTTATTTTCTAATCCCTCTTAAGATAAAAAATAGGGAACAAATTGCAACTTTTTTAATTTACTTTAATTCGTTTTAACCTTGCAAAGTTTTATGAAGTGAAGAGTTGTAAGTATTATGTGAAATTAAAAAAGGCTCATCTTTCGATGAGCCTTTAAGCGGTCTGGACGGGACTCGAACCCGCGACCCCATGCGTGACAGGCATGTATTCTAACCAGCTGAACTACCAAACCGTTGCTATTAGCGGATGCAAATATAACATGCTTTTTAATTTATACAAATATTTTTTTAAAAAATTATAAAAATTTTTTTCTACTAATTAAGTAAGCTGTTAAAATGGTAGTAAACCCTAGATTAATATCTACAGGAACATAATCTATTTTATATTGTAAACATTTGTTTTTTAAATCGTTGAAATAATTTGTAATGGCTTTTGTGTAGTGTTGTTGTATGTTTTGGGCATACAAATTAATTTCTGCACCAGTTTCTACATCTACAAATTTTTTAGGGGTATTGTCAAATTCAAAATTTAGTTCTGTTTGAGCATCAAAGGTGTGAAACAAAACAACTTCGTGTTTATTGTGTTTTAAATGGCGTAGAGCTTCAAACAAAGCTTCTTTGTCTTTTGAAGGTTGAAACATATCGGTAAATAAAAACAATAAAGATCTTCTATGAATTTTTTCAGCTATTTCATGTAAAAATTGATAGGTTTTTGTAGTGTTTTTAGTTTCTGAAACCAACAATTTTTCTAAGTGTGTCAGTAGCATTTTTCGATGTCGTTCACTTCCTTTTTCAGGGGCATAATATTCGTAAACATTTGAATAAACACTCAAACCTACAGCATCGCGTTGGCGTTTTAAAATTTCGATTAGTGAAGCTGCTGCAACAGTAGAAAAACCAATTTTATTAAGATTGTTGATAGCTTGATTTTTTTTTATAGGATAATGCATTGAAGCAGAATTGTCTATAATAATATGACACCGAAGATTGGTTTCTTCTTCATATTTTTTTGTGTATAATTTTTCGGTTTTAGCAAATAATTTCCAGTCAATATGGCGAGTGCTTTCTCCTTTATTATATAGTTTATGTTCTGAAAATTCGACTGAGAAACCGTGAAACGGACTTTTATGCATACCAGTAATAAAACCCTCTACAACTTGTTTTGCTAACAAATCGAGGTTTTTGATTTCTGCTGTTTGTATTTGTGATAAATCAAGCATTGTATATCGAAAATAAAAAAAGGTTTGACAATTGCCAAACCTTTTTTTATTTTCTTATATTGGTACGGTATAATCGTCAGTTACGGCTTTTCGGTTTCGGATTATTCTATTGAAAAGATAGCGTTTTTTGCAGGAAAGCAAATGCATTTAATCAACTGACTGCCGCAATTACGGTTGTATATTGTTGTGTGCCGTTTTTATGTCCGAGAATGTTGTAGCTTTGATTCCTTTCCATTCACTTTTTAAAATACTATAGCAAACAGTGTCTCGCCTAAATCCATCTGACATAAGGGTATGACTTCTTAAAAGTCCCTCATAAATTCCTCCAATTCTTTCAATAGCCCTTTGAGACTGTAGATTTCTTTTGTCTGTTTTGAATTCTAGCCTTTCAAAATTCAGTTTTTCAAAGACATATTTTATTAAAAGAAATTTACAATTATGATTAAGTCCCGTCTTTTGGAATTCTCTGCCAATCCAAGTAGCACCAATTTCTATTCTCTGATTTTCTTGTGAAATATTTAAATAACTTGTCGAGCCTGCGTATAGCATTTTTTTCTTATCATAAATGGCAAATGGATATTTTAAAAACCTCTTTCTTAAATCGATATTCTTTTCAACGTATTCAGAAAGTAATTGATATGTTCCAAATTTAGGAGGTGAATATTTCAGAAGGTCAGGTTGCTTAATTGCGATTTGAGACAGTGGTTCAATATGTTTTAAATCCAGAGGCTCAATTCGAACGTTTTTGTTTTCAAGAATTATATTTTCTTCGAAATTTAATTTCATTTATGATTTTTTAAAAAGGTACGCAACGTTGTATTTATAATACTGCGTCAATTTTGTCAGTATATACGTTTTTAGGAGCAACGCCTACTTGTTTATCTACTACTTCACCATTTTTAAAAATTAACACAGTAGGTATATTTCTAACACCGTATTTTGCTGCAAATTCTTGGTTTGCATCTACATCTACTTTACCAACGATGGCTTTTCCTTCATATTCTGAATAAATTTCATCTACAATAGGTCCCACCATTCTACATGGACCACACCATGCCGCCCAAAAGTCTACTAACACGGGTTTGTTCGATTTTAATACCACTTCGTCAAAAGTTGCATCTGTAATTTCTAATGCCATTTTATTTATTTTTTTTAGGGTTGTTTTTTAATTCGTTATGCAAATGTAAACAAATATTTTGCCATTTTTAACTGGCTTAAATTTCTTTTGTTTATAGCGGTATTAAAATTTGTTATTTTGGTTACACTTAAAAAATAGCAGTAGCAATTTGTTGTATATTAGACGATTTTCCCATTGAATAATAATGTAACACGGGTACACCTGCTTGCAGTAACTCTTTAGATTGTTGTATTGCCCACTCAACACCAACTTGTCTAACATCTGCATTGGTTTTACATTTTTCGATGGCTGTTATTAACGGCTCAGGTAAATCAATCTTAAAAACTTGAGGAAGTAGCTGTAAGTGCTTTTGTACAGCTAAAGGTTTTATACCTGGAATAATTGGTACATTAATGCCTAGTTTTCTTGCAGCCTTTACAAAGTCGAAATATTTTTGATTGTCAAAAAACATTTGGGTAACTACATAATCGGCTCCCGCATCAATTTTTTCTTTTAATCTGTGTAAATCGGTTTGTAATGAAGGGGCTTCTAAATGTTTTTCAGGATAACCAGCAACACCGATACAAAAATCGGTTTTATAGTTAGTTTCTACTACTTCGTGTAAATACTTTCCTTTATTTAAATCATTCATTTGTGTTACTAACTCTTTGGCATAGGTATGACCACCTTCGGTAGCTTTAAAATACTGCTGGTGTTTCATAGAATCGCCACGTAGAGCCATTACATTTTGTATTCCTAAATAATGACAGTCAACTAAAACATATTCTGTTTCTTCTTTGGTAAAGCCACCACAGAGTATGTGCGGAATGGTATCTACATTATACTTGTGTTTAATAGCAGCACAAATTCCAACAGTTCCAGGTCGCATTCTGGTAATTTTACGTTCTAATAAATCATTGCCTTTGTCTATGTATACATATTCTTCTCTAGAAGTGGTTACATCTATAAAAGGTGGGTTAAATTCCATTAAAGGGTCAATATTGTTATATAATTCTTCAATATTATTTCCTTTTTTTGGAGGGATAATTTCGAACGAAAATAAGGTTTTTCCGTTGGCTTTTTTTATGTGTTCTGTTACTTTCATAAAGTATCTTATAAAAACGTATTAATTATACAAATGAAGCTACAAATAATGAGATAGCTGCTAAAACCAATAGCTGAATAACAAATTTGATTTCTAATTGATATTTTTTCATTTTATCTAATTTTTTATGCAGCAATATTACTATTAGTTTTTGGTTTTTATTTTATTTAATGGGTAACTTATTGTTAATTAAAAACGCTTTTTTTACGGTTATTTAATTAGTATTAATTGTCTGAAATATTTGAGTGTAACCATTTTCTGGCTTTCTCTAGGGGTATGTTTTTTCTGTCGGCAAAATCTCTTACTTGGTCGTCAGTTATTTTTCCTAAACCAAAATACTTAGCTTCTTCATTAGCAAAGTAATATCCAGAGACTGCTGATGCTGGCCACATAGCTAAACTTTCGGTTAAGGTTACCCCTATGTTTTCTTTTACTTGTAAAAGTTTCCAAATGGTTTCTTTTTCTAAATGATCTGGGCATGCAGGGTATCCTGGTGCTGGGCGAATACCTTTGTAACTTTCTTTAATTAATTCATCATTGCTTAAGTTTTCTTGAGCGGCATAGCCCCAATGTTTGGTTCGTACTCTGTGGTGTAAATATTCTGCAAAGGCTTCGGCAAACCTATCGGCAATTGCTTGTGTCATAATTGCATTATAATCGTCGTTATTTTCTTTATACTTTAAAGCCAATTCTTCGGCACCAAAAATAGCCGTGCAAAAGGCGCCTATATAATCTTGTCTTTTGGTTTCTTTTGGGGCAATAAAATCGGCTAAGGCAAAGCTGGGTTTTCCTTCGCGTTTTTTTAGCTGTTGACGTAAAGTTCTAAAAATGGCAATTTCTTTTCCTCTTTTTTGAACAGAAATATCATCGTTATTAATGGTGTTAGCCTCAAATAAACCAAAAATGGCTTTGGGTTTTAGTAATTGCTTTGTAATTATTTCTTTTAAAAGTAATTGAGCTTCGTTATAAAGTTGTGTGGCTTGTTCGCCTACTACTTTGTCTTTTAAAATATCGGGGAATTTTCCATGTAAATCCCACGAGCGAAAAAACGGACTCCAATCAATAAACGGTACAAGTTCTTTTAAACTTACTTGTGTTAATTTTTGTATTCCTAATTCTTTAGGTTTGTAAATATTTGTAGTGTTCCAATCGATATTAAACTTTCGCTTTCTTGCTTCTTCAATAGTGGTATACTGTTTTTGCTTGCCTCGTTTTAAAAACTTAGTACGAAACTCATCATAATCTTTCTTTAATTTAGCTACGTACTCATTTGCTGTTTTTTTGTTTAATAAATCACCTACTACCGTTACGGCTCTTGAAGCGTCGTTTATGTATACTACAGCATTTTTATACTGGGTATCTATTTTTACAGCGGTATGGGCTTTAGAAGTGGTTGCGCCACCTATTAATAAAGGAATTTTTAGATTTTCGCGTTCCATTTCTTTAGCTAAATATACCATTTCATCAAGCGATGGGGTTATTAACCCACTTACTCCAATGGCATCTACCTTTTCTCTTTTGGCGGTTTCTATAATTTTTTCTGGCGGAACCATAACGCCTAAGTCTACTACTTCGTAATTGTTACAGCCTAAAACAACAGACACTATGTTTTTGCCAATATCGTGAACATCTCCTTTAACCGTTGCCATTACTATTTTACCCAAAGCTTTTTGTTCTTCTGTTTTTTCAGCTTCGATAAATGGATTTAAGTAAGCTACTGCTTTTTTCATTACTCGTGCTGATTTTACCACTTGGGGTAAAAACATTTTTCCTTCACCAAATAAATCGCCAACCACGTTCATACCAATCATTAAGTGTTCTTCAATTACCTGTAAGGGTCTTTCAACACTTAAACGGGCTTCTTCGGCATCTTGTTCAATAAAAGCATCTATTCCTTTTACTAAAGAATGTGTAATACGTTTTTGTAACGAAAGTGTTCGCCATTCTAAAATAGTGGTTTCATCTTCTTTTTGTTTGCCTTTAATGGTTTCAGCAAATTCTAATAAGCGTTCGGTAGCATCATCTCTTCTATCAAGAATTACATCTTCTATATGTTCTAATAAATCTTTCGGAATATCATCATACACTTCTAACAAGGCAGGGTTTACAATTCCCATATTCATTCCTGCTTTTATAGCATAATATAAAAATACAGAATGCATAGCTTCACGTACGGCATTGTTACCTCTAAAAGAAAATGAAACATTACTTACGCCACCACTTACACTTACATGCGGTAAGTTTTCTCGTACCCACTTAGTAGCTTCTATAAAGTCGAGTGCATTTTTTCTATGCTCTTCCATACCTGTTGCTACTGGAAAAATGTTTAAATCGAAAATAATGTCTTCAGCAGGGAAACCAACGGTCTCAGTTAAAATTTTGTAAGAACGTGCTGCAATTTCAATTCTTCTTTTGTAATTATCTGCTTGCCCTACTTCGTCAAAGGCCATTACAATTACGGCAGCTCCGTATCGTTTAATTTGAGTGGCTTCCCAAATAAATTTTTCTTCTCCTTCTTTTAAAGAAATTGAATTAACTATTGATTTTCCTTGTACAACTTGTAACCCAGCTTCGATAATTTCCCATTTCGAACTGTCAATCATTATCGGAACTCGTGCAATATCAGGTTCAGATGCTATTAAATTTAAAAAACGCACCATGGCTTCTTTTCCATCAATTAAACCATCATCCATATTAATATCGATAATTTGTGCACCGCCGTCTACTTGATGCCGAGCAATGGCCAAAGCTTCATCAAATTTTTCTTCTTTTATTAATCGCAGAAACTTACGAGACCCCGCCACATTGGTTCGTTCGCCTACATTAATAAAATTACTTTCGGGTGTAATAATTAATGGTTCTAATCCACTTAAACGCATATAGCGTTGGTGTTTGTTGGTTGATAATTGATTTGTTTCGCTCGTCATTTCCTTCTTTTCTTTTTTATTATGTTGTTGCAACAAATTTGGTTTGACGTGGTTTGTATTTAGCAGCTATTTGCGCTATTGCAGAAATGTGTTCGGGTGTTGTGCCACAACATCCGCCTATAATATTGATTAAATTTTTCTTTAAATATTCTTCTATCTGACTTGCTGTTTCTTTGGGGGTTTCTTCGTATTCTCCAAAAGCATTAGGTAACCCTGCATTAGGGTGTGCTGAAATGGCAAAAGGTGTTTTGTTAGCAATAGCTTCTAAGTGCGGTTGTAATAAATTGGCTCCTAAAGCGCAGTTAAAACCTACAGATAGTAATGGAATATGTGAAATAGATATTAAAAAGGCTTCTGCTGTTTGACCTGACAATGTTCTTCCTGAAGCATCGGTAATAGTTCCTGAAACCATAATTGGAATATCTAGGTTTTGTGCTGCTTTTACTTCTTCAATAGCAAATAATGCTGCTTTTGCATTTAGCGTGTCAAATACGGTTTCTACTAATAAAACATCGGCTCCGCCATCTAATAATGCTTCTACTTGTTGTTTATATGCCTTTCGTAACTCGTCAAAAGTTACGGCTCTATATCCAGGGTCATTAACATCTGGAGACATGCTGGCAGTTCGGTTGGTGGGGCCAATAGAACCTGCAACAAAACGTGGTTTATGAGGTTCTTTTTTGGTAAATTCATCAGCGACTTCTTTAGCTATTTTTGCAGATTGGTAATTTAATTCATATACCAAATCTTCCATTTTGTAATCTGCCATAGCAATGGTGGTTCCTGAAAAAGTATTGGTTTCAACAATATCGGCTCCTGAAGCAAAATATTTTCTGTGTACTTCTTTTACAGCTTCGGATTGTGTAATTGATAATAAATCGTTATTTCCTTTTAATGGAATAGGGTAATCTTTAAAACGTTCTCCTCTGAAATCCTCTTCAGTAAAATTATACTGTTGCAGCATAGTACCCATAGCTCCATCGAGTATGAGAATTCGTTTTTGTATTTCGGTATAAATATTTGACATTCCTGATAGTTAGTAAATTAATGTTATCAGGAAAAAAAGAAAAATTGTTTTCCGTTATCTCTCTTTAAAACACAAAATGTGTTCGTACAAGTAGAATGTAGCACCTTCTTTGTTTAGACAAAGGGTTGCTAAGGTTTCAACGGGTCTAATCCCTCCGCCTTTCTTGATAACATTATTGATGTTAATGAACCATTAAGGTGCAAATAAACAAACTTTTTTTTATTTCCCACCATTTGTTTTTAATTATTTTTTCTTTTTTGAATTGTTCAAAAAAGAAAAAAATAATTATCTAAAATTTAAAAACGTAGCTTATTATTCGTTTTTTTAATAATTAAATAAATTTGATGATAAATACCTGTCGCCAATATCACAAATAACAGCTACAATAACGCCTTTATCTATTTTTTCAGCTGTTTTTAGAGCAGCATATACAGCGCCACCACTACTCATTCCAGCAAAAATACCTTCTTGACTAGCTAATTTTCTGGTTGTGTTACGGGCTAGGTTTTCGCTTACTTCTATAATTTCGTCTACTTTAGAGGGGTCGAAAATTTTAGGAAGGTATTCTTTAGACCATTTTCTAATTCCAGGAATTTTAGAACCATCAGTGGGTTGTACACCAATAATTTTAATGTCTGGATTTTGTTCTTTTAAATAGTTAGAAACTCCCATAATGGTGCCTGTTGTTCCCATAGCAGATACAAAGTGGGTAACTTGTCCCTCGGTATCGTTCCATATTTCTGGGCCAGTGGTTTTATAGTGGGCTTTCCAGTTGTCGTTATTTTCAAATTGATTGAGCATAAAATAACCTTTTTTATAACGTAACCGTTGTGCTACATCTCTAGAGCCTTCAATACCTTCTTCTTTTTCTGTAAGAATTACTTCGGCGCCATAAGCTCGCATGGTTTTAATACGTTCTTCGGTAGCGTTTTCGGGCATTACCAAGGTCATATGTAAGCCTAATATTTTAGAAATAAAAGCTAAGGCAATTCCAGTATTTCCGCTTGTTGCTTCTACTAGATAATCACCTTTTTTAATATTTCTTCTTTTTAAGGCTTCAAGAATCATATTGTAGGCAGCTCGATCTTTTACGCTTCCTCCTGGGTTTTGACCTTCTAATTTTAATAATAGGGTTACATCTTTTTTGTTTAAAATAGAGTTTACCCTCACCAAAGGAGTATTACCTACAATATCTACAATACTCTTGTTTTTCATATTAACCTCTTTTTTTTACGATTTTATTTTCTGATTGATAGGTAACAACCGAATTGGGAGGTATTGATTGTGTAACGCAAACATTAGCACCAATAATGGTATTTGTGCCAATAATAACGTCGCCTCCTAAAATGGTTGCGTTAGCATAAATAGTTACATTGTTTTCTATAGTAGGGTGTCTTTTTACAGCGGTAAGCTCTTTTTTTACTTGAATTCCCCCTAAAGTAACACCTTGATAAATTTTAACATTGTTCTTTATAACGGTAGTTTCTCCAATTACGATACCTGTGGCATGATCAATAAAAAAAGACGATCCAATTTCTGCCCCAGGATGTATGTCGGTTCCTGTTACTCCGTGAGCATATTCGCTCATCATTCTAGGTAAAATGGGTATGTTAAGTTTTATTAATTCATGACTTAGCCTATATACCGCAATAGCATGAAAACCTGGATATGCCAAATATACTTCTTCTATACTTTTACAAGCAGGGTCTGTGTTTTCAAAAGCACGAGCATCTAGGTCTAGTTTATTTCGAACTTCTACAAAGGTTTTTTCATATTTACTCCATAATTCTTCAGCGTTAGTTACGGCTAACTTTTTTAATATGATGTAAAAATTCTCTGCTGTTTTTGTTTTGTTTTCTGTCCAATAATCTTCATCAAAAAGTCCATAAAACAATTGTTTTGTAAAAGTTTCTACAATTTCTTTTACGCAAATGCTATAGTTTTTTAATACGGTATTTTTACGGTCTATAATCATACTTCTGGGGCTAATTCAACTTCTAACCCTTCTAGTTCAGGGGTCATTTGTATTTGACAACCTAATCGGCTGTTATCTTTTACATTAAAAGCTTCGGCTAACATCATATCTTCGTCTATACTTTTTTCAGGTAACTCGTGGTTAGATTTAACATAACATTGGCATGAAGCACACATTGCCATACCACCACAAATACCAATGGTTCCTTCTTCGGCAAGCTCATACGAACGAATAATTTCCATTAAATTCATTGCCATGTCGGTTGGAGCTAAAACTTTATGAGTTACGCCTTCTCTATCTGTTATTTTTATATTAATGTCAGACATTTTTTAGTTTAAATTTAAAAATTAGTATACTTCCACATAAAGCGGAAATATACTAATTCGAATTCAAATAATATACTTTTAAAACGGTTTTTAACTTATTGCTTTTACTACTGCTTTAGGAGCTTCTTTACGAGTTCCGTCAAACCCATCAACTCCACCAACAGTTGTATATTTCATTACGTATTTTTTATCAGGATGAATTCGTTTATACGCGCTTTGACACATTAAAGTAGCCTCGTGAAATCCACATAAAATCAACTTTAGTTTTCCAGGATAGGTATTTACATCGCCAATGGCATAGATACCTTCAATGTTGGTTTGGTAATCTAAAGCATTGTTTACTTTAATGGCATTTTTTTCGATTTCTAATCCCCAATTAGCTATAGGGCCTAATTTAGGCGATAACCCGAAAAGGGGTATAAAATGATCAGTATCAATAATAAAAGGAGTTTCGCCTACTTTTTCTACGGCAACTCCTGTAACTTTATCGCTACCCAAAATTCCTTTTACTTCGGCAGGGGTAATCAAATTAATTTTTCCTAAATTTTTTAATTCTTGTACTTTATCAACCGAGTCTAAAGCACCTCTAAATTCATTTCTTCGGTGAATTAAGGTAACTGATTTAGCGACATCGGTTAAAAAGATAGACCAATCTAGAGCAGAATCGCCTCCACCAGCAATTACTACATTTTTATTTCGATACATCTCAGGGTCTTTAATCATATATTCAACCCCTTTATTTTCAAAATGGCTAATATTATCAATAGGTGGTTTTCTAGGTTCAAAACTACCTAATCCACCAGCAATTGCTACTATAGGGGCTTGGTGTTTTGTACCTTTGTTAGTGGTTACAATAAACGTTCCGTCGTCTTGCTTTTCAATGGTGTCAGCACGTTCGCCTAGTGTAAAACCAGGTTCAAATTGTTTAATTTGTTCTAGTAATTTATGGGTTAAGTCACCTGCTAAAATTTCTGGATAGGCAGGGATGTCATAGATTGGTTTTTTGGGATAAATTTCTGAACACTGCCCTCCAGGTTGTGGTAAGGCATCAATTAAATGACAACGAAGTTTTAATAATCCTGCTTCAAAAACGGTAAATAGTCCTGTAGGACCTGCGCCAATAATTAGTATATCTGTTTGTATCATTTTTATAATTTTGCCAAACTTTTAGTAAGTTTGTTTAATGTTGCTACTTTATTTTCGAAATTTCCTTTAATGGTTTTTCTGTATATGTTTAAGTTTTCTACGAGTTCGTTAATGTCTTCAGGAATTATTTCTTCAAAAAATTGCCGTAATCGCTTAGCGGTTGTTGGTGATTTTCCGTTGGTTGAAATGGCAATTTTTACATTTCCTTTCGTTACAATACCACCTAAATAAAAATCGCAATAGGCGGGGGTGTCTGCTACGTTAACTAAAATATTTTTTTCTTTACAGTCTGTATGTATTTGTTGGTTAAGTTGTGCCTTGTTGGTTGCTGCTATTACAATATCTTTTTTATCTAAATACGCATTAGTATAGGCTTGTTTTACAATAGCTACATGGTGTTTTTTAGCTAATGATTTTATATCTGGATGAATTTCAGGAGCAACTACTTCTACCTTTGCATTAGGGCTCGATTTTAACAAAAAAGACAATTTTTCTAATCCTACATTACCAGCACCTATCAATAAAATATTTAGTTGATGTGCTTTTAAAAAAATAGGATATAAATTATTGTTGTTTTCTAAATTCATACCGATAGTATTTGTGCTTGTTCTTGAATTTTATATAACTGTTTTCTATGATTTACAACTTCGCCAAGTACTATAATTGCAGGATTTGTTAATTCATTATCTATAACTACTTGTTCAATAGTGTTTATTGTGCCAACACCTATTTTTTCGTTTTCAGTAGTGCCTTCTTGAATAATAGCAACAGGTAAATTATGCTTGCTTTCTTGTTTAAATAGCGTTACAATTTTAGCTAAGTTTGCCATACCCATTAGAATAACTATAGTAGCATTTGATTTTGCTGCTAAAGAAATATCTTCGGAAATTTGATGGTTTTTCGTAGTACCTGTTATTACCCAAAAACTTTCAGAAGCACCTCTTTTAGTTAAAGGGATATTTTGATAAGCAGGTACGGCTAATGATGATGAAATGCCAGGAACCATAGCCACTTCTACTCCAAATTTTGCGGCATATTCCATTTCTTCAGCACCGCGACCAAAAATAAATGGGTCGCCTCCTTTTAAACGAATTACATGACCACAAGAATGTGCTCTAGCTACAATTAATTCATTAATTTGATCTTGTTGATAACGATAACAACCTTTTCTTTTACCTACAAAAATTATTTCTGCTTTTGGATTCACATACTCTAATAAACAAGTATTAACTAGAGCATCGTACAACACTACGTTAGCCTGTTTTAATACTTTAATCGCTTTTAAAGTTATTAAATCTGCATCACCAGGGCCTGCGCCTATTACTGTTAATTTAGGTTGTTTTTTCATTATAACTAATTTTAACTAGCAGTCACTTGTTTTTTTCTATAACTATCTACCTGTTTGTAAAACTGGTTAGCATCTGTTAAATACTTTTTAGCAAAAATTTCACTAGGATAATTTTCTTTTATTTGAGAAATAAAATCGGTAAATGGTACCGCTAATTCTATTTCGTTAGTTGCTACAAAAGTTTCATCAAAATTGGCAATAATGCCAGCTTGTGTATTGGTTTTTAAACCTTTATAAATTAATAAAGCTTTAGCGGTGTTAATAATAGCACTATATGAATGGTAAATACTGTCAGCCCACAGTTTGTTTTGTATGGCACTGTTAGCGTGATCTAATTTTTCTTCACTTTCAAATAATAAAGTGGCAACTAGGTCTATTATCACACCAGCACATTCACCAACACCAATAGCTTTTATATATTTTTCGGTATGTCCCCAATCGATAAAATCATCTTTGGTTAATGTAGTTGTATCTGATAAATGCTTTAATAAGTCATAAAAATAGGTTTTACCTAACCGGTCGTAATACCCTAAAAAATCTTCGTTTTGTTGTTTCTTTTTTTCAAAATCGTTCAGTAAAATACGTAAAGCTTCAGGCCCTTTCTTACTAGGTATTTTTACTAATTTGTCAGCAAATCGTCCTTGTCCGTCTTTTAACACTCCGCCTCCAATTAATACTTGTAGTGCAGGAGCTAAGAGCGAGCCTACTTTTATTGACATTCCTTGAAAACCAATATGAGCCATGTTGTGTTGTCCACAGGCATTCATACAACCACTAATTTTAATGGCAATATCTTTTGTATTTACATATTGTGGGTATTCGGTTTTTAAAATACGTTCTAATTCTACGGCAATACCTGTACTACTTGAAATACCTAAATTACAAGTGTCTGTTCCTGGGCAAGCGGTAATGTCTAAAAGGCTATTATACCCTGCTTCAGCAAAACCTAATTTTTGTAATTCTACATAAAAAAACGGTAATAGCTCTTCACGAACATGTCTAATTAGTATGTTTTGGCGTAAGGTAAAACGCATTTCATTAGCGGCGTATTTTTTTATTAAATCGGCTAATAAACGTGCTTTGTCAGTATAAAAATCACCTAAATGAACTTTAATGCCAATGGCATATAAACCTTCTTGTTTTTGTTTGATAATATTAGTTGTTTTCCAATTTTCGTAGGCTTCTTTATCATCAATTACTACAAGTGGAATTTCAGTTGTTTCAAAAGTAATGGGATTTTCAAATGCTGTTACATCAATAGGATAGGTTTGATATGCTAAGGCCTTTTTTTGCTCTTCAACAAGTGTTACAAATGCAGGAACCCCAATATTTTTAACTAAAAATTTTAATCGAGCTTTAGCTCTATTACTTCGCTCACCATAACAGTCGAATACACGTATAACGCCTTCTATAGTAGGAATTAATAAGTCGGTTTCTAAAAAATCGTACAGCACATCGGCTTGTCGAGGTTGAGAGCCTAAACCCCCTGCTAAAAGCACTTTAAAACCTTTAATTTGTTTTCCGTTAACTGTTTTTATTTTTGCTATAAATCCTAAATCATGTATAAAACTTAGAGCGGTATCTTCTTCAGAAGCAGAAAATGAGATTTTAAATTTTCTACCCATTTCTTGGCAAATAGGGTTGCGTAGAAAAAATTTAAAGGCAGTATGTGCATAAGGTGTTACATCAAAAGGTTCGTTAACATCAATACCAGCGGTTTCTGATGCGGTTACATTTCTAACGGTGTTACCACAGGCTTCGCGTATGGTAATACTGTCTTTTTCGAGTTCTGACCATAACTCAGGTGTTCTATCGATGCTTACATGATGAATTTGAATGTCTTGTCGAGTTGTAATGTGTAATCGACCTCGAGAATATTCATCAGAAACATCGGCTATTCTATGTAATTGTTCGCTTGATATTTTACCATACGGAAGTTTTATGCGAACCATTTGTACGCCGAATTGTCTTTGCCCGTATATACCTCTAGCTAATCGTAGACTTCGAAAGCGCTCTTCGTCAATATGTCCTTCTTTAAAAAGGCGAATTTTACGTTCTAATTCTAGAATGTCTTTTTCTACAATAGGGTTTTCTATTTCGGTTCTAAAACTTTGCATATATTTATCTAAATTAGCGTGTAACGGTTATTTTTTGGTGCAAAAATTGCTGTTTTGCTATTAATTCTTCTTCTGTTTCAATATGGTTTTCATCGGGAATACAACAATCTACAGGACAAACAGCAGCGCATTGAGGTTCTTCATGAAACCCTTTACATTCGGTACATTTATCAGAAACTATAAAATAAAATTCGTCAGAAATGGGTTCTTGATTCTCATTAGCATCTATCGTGTTTCCGTTTAGTAATTGTATTTTACCATTTAATGATGTACCTTCATTAAATTTCCAATCGCTAGCACCTTCGTAAATTGCATTATTAGGGCATTCGGGTTCACAAGCACCACAGTTAATGCATTCGTCTGTTATATATATTGCCATTTTTTATTTTGTTATTTTATAAAACCAACACCTGCTGTTGCATTTGTTTTTGGGTTAATTAAAATAAAAGCACCATTTGCTTTGTTATTTTGATACTTGTCAAAAAATAAAGGTTTGCTTACTTTTAAGTTAACTTCTCCAATTTGATTTAAGGTTAATTGTGAAGCGGCATCTTCTTTGCCCGAAAAATCAGGTTTTATGATAGCGTCTATTTCAGAAATTTTAGCTTGCACATCATTAACTCCATGTTTTATGTAATATTTTTCTGACACGTGTAATGGTGTTTGATCCATCCAACAAATAGTAGCTTTTAAAGATTTGTCTACTAAGGGCTCTTCACCTGTTTTTACAAGCATGTCGCCTCGACTAATATTTACATCATCGGTTAACTCTATAGTAACAGAGCTACCTCGTTTTGCTTTGGTATATTCCTTGTCAAAAAAATGAATTTTTTTGATGGTTGATTTTGTTTCAGAAGGTAATATTGTAACGTTGTCGCCTACTTGTAAATCACCTCCATAAATTTTACCAGCATATCCTCTAAAATCGTGAAATTCATCAGTTTTTGGGCGGATAACAGTTTGTACAGGAAAACGTGTTTGCGACTGTTCTTGTATATCTTCGGACTCTAAGTTTTCTAAATGATATAATAATGATTTACCAGTATACCAAGGCATTTTAGTTGATGTTTCAACAACGTTATCTCCGTGTAAAGCTGAAAGTGGAATAAAAGTGATATTTTGATTTTTATAATCACTTTTACTAGCTAAATACAAAATTTCATTTTTTATTTCGTTAAATTTATCTTCAGAATAATCGACTAAATCCATTTTATTAATTGCAATAACGACGTCTTTAATTCGTAATAAATTATTAATAAAAAAGTGACGATAGGTTTGTTCTACAACACCATTTCTGGCGTCAATTAGTACAATTGATGCTTGTGAGTTAGAAGCTCCAGTAACCATGTTTCGGGTATATTCGATATGTCCAGGGGTATCGGCAATAATAAAACTGGTTTTGGGTGTTGAAAAGTAAATATGTGCTACGTCAATAGTAATGCCTTGTTCGCGTTCGGCAACTAAACCATCAGTGGCTAAAGAAAAATCGAGATGGTTAAGCCCTCGTTGTTTGCTTTTTTCTTGTATAGCCTCTAATTTATCATCGGTAAGTGATTTAGTATCGTATAAAATACGACCAATTAAGGTGCTTTTACCATCATCTACACTTCCTGCTGTTGCTATTTTTAATACTCTCATATTATTTGTATTATTACGTTTTATTACTAATAACTAAAGGCTATTAGATAAAAATCATTTTTAAAAATATCCTTGTTGTTTGCGTTTTTCCATTGCTGCTTCTGATCGTTTATCGTCAATACGAGCACCTCTTTCTGAAATGGTTGATACTCGTATTTCGTCAACAATAGAGGCCACATCAGTTGCGTTTGATAAAACGGCTGCTGTACAACTCATATCACCTACAGTTCTAAAACGAACTGTACGTTCTTTTACTTCTTCATTCTCTTCTCTATAAACTACTTTGTCATTTGCAGACCAAATTAGACCGTCTCGTAAAAATGTTGGACGTTTATGAGCAAAGTAGATTGATGGAATTTCTATTTTTTCTTGTTCTATATATGACCAAACATCAAGTTCTGTCCAATTAGAAATAGGAAAAACACGTACATTTTGACCTAAATCGATACGACCGTTAAGCATGTCAAATAATTCAGGGCGTTGGTTTTTTTCGTCCCATTGACCAAAATCATCACGTACCGAAAAAATACGTTCTTTAGCACGAGCTTTTTCTTCATCTCTACGGGCACCACCAATGCAGGCATCAAAGCCAAATTCTTCAATAGCATCTAATAAAGTATCGGTTTGTAAAATATTTCTACTAGCATATTTTCCTGTCTCTTCTTTTACTTTACCCGCATCTATATTTTCTTGTACTTTTCTAACGATTAACTCAACCCCTAATTCTTTTACTAGTTGATCTCTAAAGGCTATGGTTTCAGGAAAGTTGTGCCCTGTATCAACATGAAGTAATGGAAATGGTATTTTAGCTGGATAAAATGCTTTTTGAGCAAGCCGTACTAGTGTAATACTGTCTTTTCCGCCAGAAAATAACAATACTGGTTTTTCAAATTGAGCTACTACTTCTCTAAGGATATAAATAGCTTCGCTTTCTAAGTCATTTACTTTAATTATTGAATCACTCATGTCAAATTTTTTATATGTGTAAACCACATTCGCGGTTACTTTCTACTTTTGTTGGGTCGAAATATTTAAATTCGTTAGGTAAATTATTTGTTGCTAAATAGGTGTCTAGCTCTTCATCAGACCAGTTGTAAAAGGGGCTAACTTTTAAAACACCATCTTTACTAAAAGATAAAATTCCTAAATTATCTCTAAAGGCTGTTTGCCCTTTTCGCAAATTGGTAAACCATATTTCTGGTTGGTGTGCTGCCATGGCTCTTTTAAAAGGCTCTAATTTTACTTGTTCTGTAAAAAGTTTATGGTTAGCATCATCAATACTAGGTAAACCAAGTGTTATATTTCTATGTGCAACAGTTTGTTTTGGTACATACAAATCAATATTTAAACCTAGTTTTTTTATTAAGGCTTCAGCATGTTTATAGGTTTGAGGTGTGTTATACCCTGTGTCGCACCAAATAACTGTTACCTCTGGTTTTTTTTGTGTTACCAAGTGTAAAATTGCTGCTTCGTAAGGTCTAAAATTGGTAGTGATAATGGTTTTCTTTTTTAACTCCAATACCCATTCTACAATTTCAGGCGGATTTAGTTTTGCTAAACTTTGATTTAGTTTTTCTATATTAAGTTGCTGTTGTAAACTCATTATTTTCCCCAGTTTATTTTGTTCCATATTCTTTCGTGAAAGAAGTATAATATCATTTTTGTTACTAATTCTACACCTCCTATTGAAAAGGCAGTAGCAATTTCGCCCGTAACAAGCCACGAAATTAATACCGTGTCTACGGTACCTACGACTCTCCAGCTAATTGATTTTGCTATGCTCCTTAATGGAGTTTCTGATTCTTTATCAAGTTTGTAGTTGTTTTTATTTTCTATGGCTTGCTCTAAAATCATTTTAAAATATATTAGTCTATCGGATTAATAGGATTAACGCCAACAAAAGTAAGTAAACTTTTTAATTACAAAAGAATTTATTTAAAAAATAATTAAATTTTAACTTTTTACTTAATAAGGTTGCTTTAAGCGGTATAGGCTTACTAGGGGGGTAGATAGTTTTAGATAGATGTTTATAGCGAGTGTGTTATTGGTTGAGTCTAATTTTTTGAAAGAAAATATTCCTGACCAAAATCAAAGTATTAATGCAATTTTATACTCAAGAAAATTTCCGGTAAAACATTTGAGGAATAAAATATCGCGTGAAAAAATAAAAAATAATTTTGAAGATTTAAATGCCGTATTTACAGAAATAAATCATCATTATTACGAAGAAAAACTAAAGCTACAAATGCGAATTTTTATTCTTGAAATGTGGCATGTTTTTTCTGATTTATATCAAGAGCATAAATATAGTCTTCAATCAGGTACTTTATATGAACGTTTTACAGCATTATTAGATAAGTACTGTATGCAAAAAAGAGAGGTGCAGTTTTATGCTGAAAAATTATTTATCACGCCTAAATATTTAAATCATATTTGTAAAAAAACAACAGGCATTACTGCTTCGCAGTGGATACAGCAATATACCAAAGAACGGTTAGAATTACTTCTTGAAAATCCAGAAGTAAATATTTCAGAAATAGCTGATCAAATGGATTTTTCTAGTCGTTCATTTTTTACCCGTTATGTAAAAAAAGTTATAGGAGTGACCCCCTCTGAATTTTGAAGCAGGCTACAGTAAAAGTAAGCTTTATGTACGTAATGAAAAATCAAGGTTTGCTTTTGTAAATTGTTTACAATTGTATATGTTGTAATAGGGGGGCAAGTAGTTCTTATTTTATGTAATAGTAGTTTTTATTGCTTGTATTTGTTTAGGTATAATTCTTAAAAACACATAAGGCTATATTCAGAAATTTTCATTTTTATTTTCGATTTAACCATTATCAAGATAAATTCAGTAAAAAAATGAGATATAAGAAAATAATAGTTAAAAATTATATACTTATATAATATCGGCAAGCGTGTTATTGCGAAATATCAGAAGGGTGTTGTCTCTAACTTGAACCATTAATTTATGGGCAGAGCAGGTAGCTTCGTCGTTACAATCGTTACATTTTTCGTAGAAATTTAAACTTACACAGGGTAAAAGAGCTATAGGGCCTTCTAAAGTTCGCATAACTTCGGTCATTTTTATATCAGCGGGGTCTTTTAGCATATAATATCCGCCGCCTTTTCCTTTTTGAGCTCCTAAAAAACCACTTTTACGTAGGGTTAGCAATATGCTTTCTAAAAACTTGCGAGATATATTTTCGTTTTCAGATATAGTAGCTATTTGCACTTTTGTGCCTTTAGGTTGCCTTGCAATAAAGGCTAGAGCCTTTAATCCGTATTTTGTTTTTTTAGAAAGCATTGGGTAAAAATACACTTTATTTAAATAACTTACAAAATCTATAGATTTAATATGTTTATTATTTGAGTTGGTTTTGGTATATTGTTTGCACTAACAAAACAAAAAATAATTAATTTAAATTTATTGATGTGAAAATATATATGTTTTTTATTTCTTTTTTTTCGTTTGTGTTTATGTATGCAAATACATCATTGCCCAAACCTGATATAATTGATACAGGTTATGGTAAATTAACCATACAACCAATACATCATGCTAGTTTGGTTTTACTGTATAATAATAAAACCATTTATGTTGATCCAACAGGAGGAAAAGAGGCATATACAGGTATTGCAAAACCCGATATTATTTTAATTACTGATATTCATAAAGATCATTTCGATTTAAAAACTATTCAAGAATTAGATGCAAAAAATGCCATTATAATAGCCCCTAAAGCTGTGGTAGAACAATTAAGCTATACATATAAACAAAATGCCATTGACTTAAAAAATAAACAAGGGGTACATCGATTAGGATTTTATTTTTCTGCTGTAGCTATGTATAATGTGCCTGAAACTGAAAATGCTTTTCATCCTAAAGGTAGAGGTAATGGGTATGTAATTAGTATTAACGATTTTGATATTTATATTTCGGGTGACACATCTGTAACAAAAGAAATGAAAATGCTATACGGTATAGATGTTGCCTTTATTTGTATGAATTTGCCTTATACAATGGATATTAATGAGGCGGCTGAGGGAGTGCTTGCTTTTAAACCTAAGAAAGTATATCCGTATCATTATAAAGGAAAAGACATGATAAGTGATGTTAAAAAATTTAAAGAATTAGTAAATGCTAAAGATTCGAATATTGAAGTTTGTTTGCGAAATTGGTATGCAAAATAAACTCACCTATTTTAAAACCAAAAGCCTAAGTTAAACAGCCAATAATGATTTGAAGTATCAGGTGACCAACTATATTTTAGCTCGATAGGACCTAAAAAAGTATCTAAACTGTACCCTAAAGCATAACCTGACTTTATATTATCAAATAAAGCTAAGTTATTAAAAATATTATTTTCTATCCGAGCGTAATTAGCAATAAAAGATAAATAGTTTTTTTTAGCAAAAGCATATCGAAAATTAAACTCTGATTTTAAAAAAGATTGTTCACTAAGGGTGCCTATTTGATAACCGTATAAGGGAACAAATGTATTTATATAATTTTGGTTATAGCCTCCTAAACGAAAATCAAATACTTGAGAGGCTTCTTCACCTAAAGTTAAGCCTGCTTCGCTGATATATTGAAATGTAAAATGTTTCCAAACAGGTATAGCTACCCCTATTTTTCCGTTGATTTGAGAAAATTGGTTAAACTTCTCAGCATTTGGTACTAGAGTTTTTATTTTATCGTTTCTATTTGATGCCAAATACCAGCGAAAGGTAGCTTGCCCATAAAACCCTTTTGTAGGAAAATAAATTTTATCGTAAGTGTCTAATTTTAAATATGAAATGACATTTAAATACCCGCTGTCGTCAAATGTGGTTTTGTTGTTGTTGCTATTAGTTATTAAGTTTTCTGAAGTAGCTTGTATGTGTTTATACTCTATGCCTAAGCCTAGAGCAAATTTGCGATCAAATGCTGTTTGAGTATAAAAAGTATTGGTAAAATCTTGATAACGTATGTTTATTTTGTTAATCGAATTTGAGTTAAATGGATAAAAAGCACTGAAATTATTATACCGTGATTTCACACCAAAACTCCAGCCAAACCCATTGTCAACAAAAAAGTTAAGGTCACCTCTAACTTTATCACCTA
This sequence comes from Tenacibaculum sp. UWU-22, assembly GCF_041021355.1. NCBI lineage: Bacteria > Pseudomonadati > Bacteroidota > Flavobacteriia > Flavobacteriales > Flavobacteriaceae > Tenacibaculum > Tenacibaculum sp. UWU-22. The sequence goes on from NZ_JBFNGP010000007.1 coordinate 27,220, forward strand.
CAATTGCATCGACCGAAAAAACATCATTTTTAAAGAGAAAATGTTTGTGGGTATAGTTTAGTAAAACACCTGATTCGTATAGTAAATCGTAGTGTAGTCCAATACGTAAAAAAGAATTAACTTCAGATTCTTTTACTTTTAAAGTAAGTTTTTTTCCTTTAAAAGAGCTTGTAAAATTATAGTCAATTCTATTAAAGTTGTTTGTAGCAGTTAAATTATTTATTTTTTCAGCAAGTATTTTGTACGAAATAGAATCGCCTTCTTTTAATTGTAGTTTTCCTAAAATATAGTTTTTTGTGTAATTTTTATTTCCGTTAACAACAATTCTATCAAGTAAAAAAAGTTTATTTTTTAGAACAATTTTTGGTCGTGGTTTTTTGTTGATTTGCAATTTAGCAATACTATCAAAAACAGGTATCATTGGTTTAGCAGCTTTTACCCCCTGATTTAAAATAGCGGTTTCTTTTTCAAAATCTACCACAGAGTATTCTGAAACGTTGGGACGAATATAGATGTTGACAAGCTTTTTTTGCAAATCACTTTTCTGATACATCTGATAATTAATGATCTGATTTAAAATAGATACGATAGAAGTTAGTTTTTTTCGTTTTATCAATTTGCCTTGGGTGTCTACGCCTATAATTATATCAACGCCCTTTTTTTTCATTTCGTCAACAGGAAAATTGTTAGCAATGCCTCCATCTATTAATAATTGACCATTTATTTCTACAGGGTTTAATAGGGTAGGAAACGATCCGCTGGCTCGTAAAGCTAAAGGTAAAGACCCTTTTTCTAATATTACTTTTTCGCCATTTTCAATATTAGTGCTAACGCAAAAAAAAGGAATAGGAAGTTTTGAAAAATCTGTTATGCTGTCTACCGGAGCGAGTAACTCAGTTAAAAAATTTAATATATTTTGCCCTTTTGAAACACCGCGAGGTAAGCCTATAATATTATTTCGAATAGGGAGTGAAATGGCGTGTTTTTCAGCGTTTTCTTTATCAAAAAAAGGTTTTGCGCTTCGCGGAATTTTATCTTGTATAATGCTGGAAAAATCGGTTTTAAGAATAATTTTTTCAATTTGTTCGGCACTATAACCCGCAGCGTATAACCCACCTATAATAGCTCCCATGCTGGTGCCACCTATATAATCTATTTGTATGTTTGCTTTTTCTAATTCTTTAAGCACGCCTATATATGCAAATCCTTTAGCACCACCACCACTCAATACCAATCCAACTTTAGGCTGTTTTTGAGCTAGCAGTAACAAAGGAATGCACCAAAATATAAGCAACAGTTTTCTTTTCATTTTTCAATTAGTGTTAATGCCTTTTTCAGAGGGCTTATCTGATGAATGGAAATATTGATACACCTTTTGTGCTCTGTTTTTTCCAATAACATTTAACAGTTCGGTAAACGAAGCATTTTTTACACGTTTAGCCGATTTAAATTTACGTAATAAATTTGTAATAGTTTGCTTGCCGATGTCTGGAATTTGTTCTAATTCTGATACTATAGCACTTTTGCTACGTTTGTTTCGATGAAAGGTAATGCCAAATCGGTGCGCTTCGTTTCGTAAGTGCTGAATAATTTTTAAAGTTTCAGATTTTTTGTCGAGGTACAAAGGTACAGGGTCTTCAGGATAATAAATTTCTTCTAGCCGTTTAGCAATTCCAATAATTGCAATTTTTCCACGTAATTCTAAAATGTCTAAACTTTTTAAGGCTGAAGATAATTGTCCTTTTCCTCCGTCTATAATAATAAGTTGGGGTAGAGGTTCGTTTTCTTTTAACAAGCGGCTATAACGGCGAAAAACAACTTCTTCCATTGAGGCAAAATCGTTTGGGCCATCAACTGTTTTTATATTGTAATGACGATAGTCTTTTTTGCTGGGTTTGCCATCTTTAAACACTACGCAAGCTGCCACAGGGTGAGTTCCTTGAATGTTAGAATTGTCGAAACATTCGATATGCCGTGGTTCTTTTTGTAGGCGTAAGTCTTTTTTCATCTGTGTCATAATTCGTTTTATATGACGGTCAGGGTCAACAATTTTTAGTTGTTTAAATTGTTCTTGTCTGTAAAATTTAGCATTTCTTTCAGAAAGCTCTACAATTCGTTTTTTATCGCCTAGCTTTGGTACAGTAACCTTTATGTTAGTTCCTACATTAACTTTAAAAGGCGTGTAAATTTCTTTAGATGATGAATTAAATCGTTGGCGAGTTTCTACAATGAATAACTCTAATAATTCTTGGTTGGTTTCGTCTAATTTTTTCTTGATTTCGGTGGTGTATGACTGAATAATTGCGCCGTTCATTATTTTAAAAAAATTAGCATAACCATATGTTTCATCAGAAACAATAGAAAACACATCTACGTTGTTAATTGATTGATTTACTATTGTAGATTTTGCTTGATAATTTTGTAATAAGGTTACTTTTTCTTTTATTTTTTGTGCCTCTTCAAATTTTAAATCGGCAGCAAAATCATTCATTAATTGGTTAAATTTAGCTAAGCTGTCTTTAAAATTTCCTTTAATAATATTTCGAATTTCTTGAATGTTATTTTGGTAGCTTTTTTCGGTTTGTAAATTTTCGCAAGGACCTAAACAATTATTCAAATGGTACTCTAAACATACTTTGTATTTATGTGCCTTTATTTTTGAATCGCTCAAATCGAAATTACAGGTTCGTAGCGGATATAATTCTTTTATTAAATCGAGTAAGGTTTTTACAGTTTTAACACTGGTGTAAGGCCCAAAATATTCTGAACCATCTTTTACAACACGTCGGGTAGAAAAAATTCGAGGAAACCGTTCTTTTTTTATGCAAATCCACGGATATGATTTATCATCTTTTAAAAGTACGTTATATCGGGGTTGGTATTTTTTTATCAAGTTGTTTTCTAGCAATAGAGCATCTGTTTCAGTATTTACCACAATATGTTCAATTCTAACAATTTTTTTTACGAGTACCCGTGTTTTTCCGTTTTCGTGTTGCTTTGTAAAGTACGATGAAACTCTTTTTTTTAGGTCCTTTGCTTTTCCTACATATATAACAATATTATGTTTATCAAAATATTGATAAACACCTGGTGAATGGGGTAATGTTTTTATTTGAAGTTCTAGTGAAACAGTCATAAAACGAAAGTACAATTTTTATTGTTTTTAGGCTAATCAAGCAATTTAGAATTTGTATTTTTACACAATGAGTATGTTACAAGATACCTTTGGAAGAAAAATTACGTATGCTCGGTTAGCAGTAACCGATCGGTGCAATTTTAGATGCCGATATTGTATGCCTGCTAAGGGTATTGCTATTGTTGCTCGAAAAGAATTATTGAGTTACAAAGAAATGTATCGAATTATTCGGGTATTAACCGAATTAGGAGTTACTAAAGTAAGGCTTACTGGAGGAGAACCTTTTGTTAGAAAAGACTTTGTAGGTTTTTTAAAAATGCTGTCTTTTAATGATTTGTTAACTCAGATAAATATTACTACTAATGGAGCTTTAATAGCTAATCATATAGAAGAACTAGAAAAGTTAGATAAAATTAAAAGTATTAATTTAAGCATTGATAGTTTACAACAAGATAAATTTGCTAAAATTACACGAAGAGATGTTTTTGATGAGGTTTATAAAACCCTGCAAGTTTTAGAAGAAAGTAGTTTGTCTTTAAAATTAAATGTAGTTGTGCAATCGGGTTTTAATACGGATGAAATATTAGATTTTGTGGCGTTAACCGAACAAAAAGATATTGCTGTTCGATTTATTGAAGAGATGCCTTTTAATGGTGAAAAAAAACGCACTTCATCTGATAATTGGGATTATCAAAAAATTTTAAAAAAAATAGAGTCTGAATTTTCGCTAGAAAAAATATCTGTAGAAAAAAGCTCAACTTCGTATAATTTTTCTGTTAAAAATCATAAAGGTACAGTAGGTATTATACCCGCTTATACACGTACTATTTGCAATGATTGTAATCGAATTAGAATTACACCTACTGGACTTTTTAAAAATTGTTTATTTGATAATGGTGTTTTTGATTTGCGAAGTTTTATTAGAAAGGGCGCAAGTAATGAAGATTTAAAAGAACTTTTTTTGTCATTGGTAAAACAAAAGCCCAAAAACGGTTTTGTTGCTGAAGCAAATCGCTTAAATAATTCTTCTTTCGAGAGTATGAGTACTATTGGAGGCTAATACAAAACACAATAAAAAAAGAGGCATCTAAAAAGTGTTTTTTAACGGTTATTAAGTATAAAAAATACCCAAAGTAACACACACCTTTTAGACGCCCCTTTTATTTATAAGCAAGGGTTATAAACTTATTTTACTTTATCTACAATGGCCTTAAAAGCTTCTGGGTTGTTCATTGCTAAATCAGCTAAAACTTTACGGTTTAACTCTATGTCATTAGCTTTTATTTTACCCATAAACTGTGAGTAAGACATTCCATATTCACGAGCTCCAGCGTTAATACGTTGAATCCATAATGAACGGAAGTTTCTCTTGTTGTTTTTGCGGTCTCTATATGCATATAGCATTGCTTTTTCTACCGCATTTTTTGCTACTGTATAAACGTTTTTTCTACGTCCGAAGTAGCCTTTTGCTTGCTTCAATATTTTTTTTCTTCTATTTCTTGAAGCTACTGAATTTACTGATCTTGGCATAATTCAAAAATGGTTTTTGTAGTAGGCGATTATTTAATTACAAACTTAAAAAAGTCATAATTTATAATTCTTTTATAGGCCTAACTCCATGGTTAATAATTAAATTCCCTAGCAAACAATTATTTTAATAATAATTGTTGCTTAATGTTAGATTCATCAGACTTGTGTACTAATGTATCGTGCGTTAACTTAAGCTTACGTTTTTTAGACTTCTTGGTTAAGATGTGACTTTTAAACGCGTGCTTTCTTTTGATTTTTCCAGAGCCAGTTAACTTGAAACGTTTTTTGGCGCTAGATTTGGTTTTCATTTTAGGCATCTTTGTCTTTCGTTTTTATCTTGCTTATTATTGTTAGTTGAGAACTTTGTACTTTTAAGTTCTCAAATTATTTTACTTTTTTAGGAGCAATAAACATCGTCATACGTTTACCCTCTAATTTTGGCATTTGTTCTACCTTTCCAAATTCTTCTAAGTCTTGAGCTAATTTTAATAGTAAAATATGCCCTTGCTCTTTAAATATTATTGAACGTCCTTTAAAAAACACAAATGCTTTTAGTTTAGCTCCGTCTTTTAAGAACTTGATAGCGTGTTTCTTTTTAAATTCGTAATCGTGATCATCGGTTTGAGGCCCGAAACGAATTTCTTTTACGGTAACTTTACTTGCTTTTGACTTTAATGTTTTTTCACGCTTTTTTTGTTCGTATAAAAACTTTTTATAATCAATAATTTTACATACAGGAGGTACCGCTTTGGGTGAAATTTCTACCAAGTCTAACTCAAGTTCTTGAGCAATTTCTTTGGCTTTAGAAAGCGGATATACCCCTACTTCTACGTTGTCGCCTACTAAGCGAACTTCTTCTACATCTCTAATTTTACCATTAATTCTGTGTGGGTCTTCTTTTACCACACGCAAAGGTCTTCTCGACTTTTTTCTTCTAATTGCTATGACTTATAAATTTAAAATTACTATCTTAATTACTTTGTTTAAAAGGAACCAATGTTTTTTCAACTTCTTTCTGTATTAGTGAAATAAACTCTTCAACAGTAAAAGTTCCTATGTCTCCTTCTCCATGTTTTCTTACCGATACGGTGTTGTTTTGCTCCTCTTTTTCTCCAACAATAACCATAAAAGGTATTTTGTTAAGTTCCGCATCACGTATTTTACGACCTGTTTTCTCGTTTCTATAATCTACGAGGGCGCGAATTTCGGAATTTTCTAACAAATGTAAAACTTTTTCGGTATATTTTTGATATTTCTCACTGATTGGCAGTATAATAACTTGGTCTGGAGTTAGCCAAAGAGGGAAATTTCCAGCTGTATGTTCTAGTAAAACGGCTATAAAGCGTTCCATAGAGCCAAATGGAGCTCTGTGTATCATTACAGGGCGGTGTAGTTTATTGTCAATGCCTTTATAGTGTAGGTCAAAACGTTTGGGTAAATTATAATCTACTTGAATGGTGCCTAGTTGCCAGCTTCTGCCTAAAGCATCTTTTACCATAAAATCTAATTTAGGGCCGTAAAAAGCAGCTTCACCTTCAACAATTACATAATTTAAGTTTTTATCTTTTGCAGCATTAATAATAGCTTGTTCTGCAATTTCCCATGTTTCGGCATCCCCAATATATTTATCTAGATTTTCCATATCTCTGATAGATACTTGAGTGGTGAAATCTTTAAAACCTAATGATCCAAAAACATATAAAACCAAATCGATAACCTCTTTAAATTCGGTGTCTAATTGCTCGGGGGTGCAAAATATGTGTGCATCGTCTTGTGTAAAACCACGTACTCGAGTTAATCCGTGTAATTCGCCACTTTGTTCGTAACGATATACTGTGCCAAATTCGGCAAGTCGTTTAGGTAGGTCTTTATATGAATACGGTTTGTGAGCATAAATTTCGCAGTGATGCGGGCAATTCATAGGTTTTAATAAAAACTCTTCATCGGGTTTTGGGGTTGTAATTGGCTGAAAGCTGTCTTTACCGTATTTTGCATAATGACCAGAGGTTACATAAAGTTCTTTTTGGCCAATATGTGGGGTCATTACCATTTCGTAACCTGCTTTTTTTTGAGCCTCTTTTAAAAAGTTTTCTAAACGACCACGTAAAGCAGCTCCTTTCGGCAGCCATAATGGTAATCCTTGTCCTACTTTTTGTGAAAAGGTAAACAACTCTAATTCTTTTCCTAATTTACGGTGATCTCTTTTTTTGGCTTCTTCTAAAAGTTCTAAGTAATCCGTTAACATTTTTTGCTTAGGAAAAGAAATTCCATACACCCGAGTTAGCTGATTGTTTTTTTCATCTCCACGCCAATAAGCACCAGCAACGTTCATTATTTTCACGGCTTTTATTAAACCAGTATTTGGTATATGTCCGCCACGGCATAAATCGGTAAAATTACTGTGATCACAAAAAGTTATATCGCCATCTTGTAAGCCACTTATTAATTCAACTTTATAGGGGTTTTTTCTTTTTTCGTAATACGATAAAGCATCTGCTTTTGAAACGCTATGCATTTTAAATAGTGCTTTTTCACGAGCTAATTCTAAAAAACGCTTTTCAATTGCAGGAAAATCTTTTTCAGAAATAACTTCTTCGCCTAAATCAAAATCATAATAAAAGCCATTTTCGATTGCTGGTCCAATAGTTAATTTTGCGTTAGGGTGAAATTCTAATATGGTTTGTGCTAGCACGTGGGCAGAAGAATGCCAAAATGCTTTTTTTCCTTCATCATCATTAAAGGTGTATAAAACTAGAGAGCCATCTGAGCTAAGTGGGGTAGAGGTTTCAATAGTTTTTCCGTTAAAACTTGCAGAAATAACATTTCGAGCTAAGCCTTCACTAATGCTTTTAGCTACTTCTATAGGTGTGCTATTCTTTTCGAATTCTTTAATGCTACCGTCAGGTAATGTAATTTTAATCATTATATGTATAAGTTTATATCATTTTCTTACAAGTGAAAATGTGCGGCAGCAAAGATATTGTAAACCCAATTTCTATACAATATATATGTAAGGTATTTTAAGATGTTACTTTCACATAGCTATTTTGGTATCGAAGGGAGTGTGTAGTTATTTTTTTAGCGGGTTGAGTTTTTTTAAAGAGGTGTTTTTTAGGTAGTTATAAAAAAGATTAAAAAAAGATTAAAAAATATTTGGAATTAGATAAAAA
>NZ_JBFNGP010000008.1:0-8789 GCF_041021355.1 Tenacibaculum sp. UWU-22
TACACTTTTTTCTAATAGGAGGTTATGTGTTTGATTTAAGTGAAAACACGAAGTTTAAACCAGCATTATTATTTAAAGGTGTTTCAGGAGCACCCTTATCGTTAGACGTATCCGCATCATTTTTGTTCAACAAAAAGTTCAGTGCAGGGTTATCATGGCGATGGGACGATTCTATAAGTGCTCTTGTAGGTTTTCAGGTTAGTCGAGGGCTCAATATAGGTTATGCCTATGATTTAACATCGTCAGAGTATAGTAATTACAATTCAGGAACCCATGAAATAATGGTGCGTTACGAAATATTTAAAGACCCTAAAATTATATCTCCTAGATTCTTTTAAAGTACTAATAATGAGTTAGGTATAATAAGCATAGTAAATGTTTTTTAAAATAAAAAAACAACTAAAAATAATAAACAATTAACAAACGAAATAAAGCAGTATTAACGAAGTATTTTTATAAAAAAAGCATAATATTTTTTTTTCTTAAAAAAATATTATATAATTATCATTATTTTTACTTTTTGGTTACTTTTGTTAAAGTATTAATAAATTTATCTTAAAAACACGTTAATATTAATGTCTCATATCAATTAAATTAAATTATGAATCAAAGGGCTATTAATCTAAAATCTAGAGTAAAAAAATACATTCTTATTTTTTTTGTATCTGTTTTTACCTTTCTTACACAAACAGCTTTTAGTAAAAGTATTGTTTTAAATACTGTTGATGCAAAAACTAATTTTTTTGTTGACAATAGTTTGCAGCAAAAAAATTATTTATTTCAACAAATAACACTTTTAAAAAGCAGTACGGTGTTTCAGTTGTTTTCACATGGTAAGCCAGGTGAGTTGTTACTTGATGGTAAGTGGAAAAACGCTGAGCAAATAGCTGTATTTTTAAAACATAAGCTAATAAAAAGTACGATTACTCAAATAAATATTTACGGATGCGAATTTGGTAAAGGTGCTAAAGGGCAGCAAGCGGTTTCTTATTTAGAGAAAACACTGGGTGTTTCTGTAGCGGCGTCTACTAATATTACGGGGGTAAATGGCGACTGGTTATTAGAAATAGGTAAGGTTCAAACTGATGCCTTTAAAAAATATGCCTATGATTTACAAAGCTGTGCTGGAGTTGTTGGGGGTACTGGCCCTGGTGATGATTTTGATGGAGACGGGTACTGTAATAAGGATGACGATGATGATGATAATGATGGAATTTTAGATTGTGTTGAAGCCCAATCGCAATTGATAAACGAAGAGTTAACGGGGCCTAGTATTTTTAAATCAGTATCGGCAAACAAGCCATCAAATATTCGTCCTTACAATAGTCAAGGTATTATTGATGGTAATGGAACTAGTTATGCAAATGGCAGTTATGCAGAGTGGGGGAGTGGTACTGGTACTGATTTTGGAGGCACGCCATTACTGTTAGATTTTACCTTAGCCGTTACTTTAGATGAGGTAACCAAATTTGTACTATATAATGATGCGGGGCAAGATTCGAATCAAGTAGTAGATTTTGAAGTGATAATTACATCCGATGCTGGGGTTATAACAGAACCCCATACAGCTGAGCCAGCTGGTGATAATGGACCACATAGGCAAGAGTTTTCTTTAACTCAAACCTATTATAATGTAACGGACATAGATGTTAGGGTTATTACAAAAGAGACGTCTAGTCCTGCTCAAATTACAGAGGTTTCGTTAATCGGTAGTGTGTGTATTCCACAAGATACCGATGGTGATGGTGTTCCAAATTACTTAGATTTAGATTCTGATAACGATGGATGTCCAGATGCTATTGAAGGTGGTGGTGGCTTAGTATTTGCTGATTTAAACCCTAATCGCACTGTAAAAGGTACTGTTGATGCAAAAGGTGTTCCTCTTGCTGTGTCTGGCGGACAAGACGAAGGTACTTCAGCAAATCAAAACATACAATCAACCGAGTGTGATTCTTGTAATTCGGTAAGTACTTTATTTGCAGATAATGATAAAGATGGTATAGGTGACGATTGCGATTTAGACGATGATAATGATGGGATTACAGATGTTGAAGAAGGTTTTGAGGATTATTCAAAAGTTGGAGGTTGTACTCCACAAGCTTATTTATCTTCTGGTAATCCATCTACTATATATAGTGTTTATAATGATGGTAGTTCTTCAGCACAATATACTTTTCCTGAAGGACATCGATTCAACGCAATAGGATATAATTACCATGATGGTTATTTATGGGGTATTGATATTGGTGTTTCATCTTTTGGAACTGATAATATTAATGAATTAGTAATTATTGACCCTACAAAAGGTGTTGAAGTAGCAAGAATTAATAACTCTAGTTTGACTGGAAAAACAGGTGCTAGTTTTGGTGGTAATTCAGGAGATATAGATATAGATAATAAGTTGTTTTATACTTATCATCCATCTGCTGGGTTAAATGTATATGATGCAGATCCTGATTCTTCAACTTATATGCAATGGATTGAAAACAAAGGTGGTAATAAGGGTAAAAATATTCCTGATATTACTTATGTGTATGGAACAGGTAAATTTTATGGTGTTGAGAATAAATCTAATATTTTGTGGGAATACGATAGTGCGAGTAATAGTTGGAACAATTTAGAAGCGATTACTAATTTACCTTCTGGTAGTTATGGGGCAGCATATTCAGATATGAATGGAATAATATATTTAGGTAATAATAGTACTGGAATAATATATAAGGTTGACCTAAATGCTTCAACATATACTGCTGAATACTTTACTCAAGGCCCTGCTGCTAGTAGTAACGATGGGGCTAAATGTGTGTTTTATACGATGGCAGGAGACTCAACACAACCAGATTATGACAAAGATGGCATTCCAGATTATTTAGATTTAGACTCTGATAACGATGGATGTCCAGATGCCATTGAAGGTGGGGCAGATATACAATATAGTCAACTTAACTCAGACATGGCTATCTCAGGTGGTGTTGATACTACCTCTGGAAGCACAACTTATGGTGTGCCAACAGCAGCAGGTTCGGGGCAAACAGTAGGGGTGTCTCAAAATGCAGCTGAAATGGTATGTTGTGATGCTGCTGTTTCAGGTTATCCAGACAATGATGGTGATGGTATAGCTGATAATTGTGATTTAGATGATGATAATGATGGTATTTTAGATGTTGTTGAGTGCCCAGAAAATTTTGTGTTAATACAACCTGATGATTGGAATACTGTTCCTGTAGCTGATTATCAAGCTGGAGGCGAACATTCTTTTCAAACAACAAATACTGGAGCTCCTTACACAGTAACAGTTACTACAGCACCTTCGCCAAATGCAGTTGACAATACGAGTATGAACATTAACACAGCTTCAGCCTCACCTACGTATTCAACCCTTGGTAATGGAGCAATAAACACAACTAGAAATAGCCCAAATGAAGCGGGTATATTAACTAAATTTGTATTGGATCGCCCTTCTAAAATAAAAATTGTTGGTCCTCAAAATTGTTTAAATAATGGGGAAACAGTAAGAGTGTATAGTGGTGAATCTGTTCTTAATGGTACTATATCAGGTAATATGTATAACCCAGCTTCCGTTTCTGGAAGTGGAACGAATGAGGTTATATTTCAAGCTCAACCTGCAGTAGGACCAGCGGTTTGTGGTCCCTCTTGGGAAGCCATTTCTACAGGTTATGTAACTAGTTTTGAGATAGAAAATTATTTATATCCAGGAAATTCACAAGGAGGTAATGAGCCTTTTCAAGTTTTTGTTCTTGAACAATGCGATACTGATGGTGATGGTATCCCTAATTATCAAGATATCGATAGTGATGGTGATGGATGCCCAGATGCAATAGAAGGATCTGCCAACATAACATATAGCCAGTTAAGTTCTGATGGAAGTATTAGTGGAGGCGTTGACACTACATCAGGTAGTCAGAGTTATGGTGTGCCAACAGCTGCAGAAACAGGGCAAGCAGTAGGTGAATCGCAAAATGCTTCAGTAATGGTATGTTGTGATGCTTCTGCTTCAGGTTATCCAGATAACGATGGCGATGGTATAGCTGATGATTGTGATTTAGATGATGATAACGATGGTATTTTAGATGCCGATGAAATGTTATGTAGTGCATTTCGTACCTTTAATTTAACCGATATATCAGGTTCGGGTGATTATATACTCAATTCTACACCCATGGATACTCCATACGGAGCAGCTGAAGCTTCAGCAAATATTACTTCAAATCATACAGCTACTTATTCTAAATTTCCTAGGGGATATGCAGATGGTGATTTAAACTTTGCAAATAGCATAAATACTGAGGTCTCAGAATATAAAATTGATTTTGAATTTCCAACCAATATAAAGTTATCACAAGCAGATGCCTCTGGCGCTTTTGAAAGCCTAGAAACTTGGACAATTTCAGTCGAAGGCGACAATTCTATGTTAACCGTTTCAGACCCAGGAGTTACCAATGTAGTTGCCGACAATTCAGGAACAAGTTATTATACAGGAAAACAACTTCAAAATATTACAGGAAATAATACCAGTCAAGTTAGTTTTAGCCCAGCTACTACCAATTCTAGTGGTTTTATTTCTCCTGATGATTCTCAATGGTCTGTTATTTCCAATAATGTAACAAGTCTTACGATTAGATTGGTTACAGCCAATCCGGGTGCAAATATTGCTAAAATTCGATTGTCCGTAGATTGTGTAAAATTAGACTCTGATGATGATGGAATACCTAATCATTTAGACTTAGACTCTGATAACGATGGATGTCCCGATGCAATTGAAGGTGGGGGTAATATACAATACGATCAGCTTAATACAGATACTAGTGTTTCAGGAGATGTTGATACTATCTTAGAAAGTGAGAGTTATGGTGTGCCAACAGCTACAGAAACAGGGCAAGCAGTAGGTGAATCGCAAAATGCTTCAGTAGTGGTATGTTGTGATGTTTCTGCTTCAGGCTACCCAGATAACGACGGTGATGGCATAGCCGATGATTGTGATTTAGATGATGACAATGATGGTATTTTAGATTCGGTAGAAATAGGTGCTGACCCCGATAATCCAATAGATACTGATGGTGATGGTACACCAGATTATTTAGATTTAGATTCTGATAACGATGGGTGTCCAGATGCAATAGAAGGAGCCGCAAACATAACATATAGCCAGTTAAGTTCTAATGGAAGTATTAGTGGAGGCGTTGACACTACATCAGGTAACCAGAGTTATGGTGTACCAACAGCTGCCGAAACAGGACAAGCAGTAGGTGAATCGCAAAATGCTTCAGTTGTGGTATGTTGTGATGCTTCTGCTTCAGGTTATCCAGATAACGATGGCGATGGTATAGCTGATAATTGCGATTTAGATGATGATAATGATGGTATTTTAGATACAGCAGAATGTCAGTCTTCAGAAGAAGAATTATTGGCAACAAATGTTTTTGATACCGATTTAGGTGCTGTAAGCCCACAAACAGGAGCAAGCTTTTCTACAAGTGTAGATGACAATGCAACGTATGAGTTCGCTTATAATTCTAGAGTAACTACGACAGCTTCCGATAAAAAAGTTCGCTTCAATATAAATAAAAATGTAGATAAAGAAGCTGCTGGAAACCCAAATAATGGGTATTTTAAACTAACAGATACAGATGTAGATGTTACTACAGACCCTAATAAGGTAGTGGTAGGAAATTTTATGGAGATTCTTGACTTTGATAACGCTCAATTAACTGTAGATATTGGAGTTTTTGATCTCGATGGAAACAAAGTAAGTGGCATTGGCGCTGTAAAATTTACCTTACTCAATTTTACAAATATTACAGGACCAACATTAACTGAAAATGGAGATTATCGTTTTGTAATAAACGAACTTGGACGGTTGTATAATGGGCGTATGCGATTTGAATTGGCTGATGGTTCTTTAATTAGTGGAGGCTCATTTACCTTTATTGACAATCCAGGTAATCGAGATGCTTTTTTAGTGAATTTTGGACGAACTTTTTGTTCAGACTACGACAGCGATGGTATACCGAATTATTTAGATTTAGACAGTGATGATGATGGCTGTCCCGATGCAATAGAGGGTGATGGTAGTTATGCCTTAACAGATTTACAGAGCGATGATAGTTTAGGCACAACGGTAGATTCAGATAGCTCAAGTGCAACTTATGGGGTTTCAATCGTTTCACCAGCAACGAGTGCTGTAGTTCAAGGAATAGGCAGTAGTGAAGATGAGAACACGTTTAGCCCAGCCTGTTTTGATTCAAAATTAGGTAGTTCAAAAAGTGTTGGTGAGCCTACGTTAAATCCAGACGGTACGATTGATGTGGCGTATACCATTACCGTAAAAAACATGGGCGATTCGATGTTGAGTTCACTTGTTTTAGAAGATGATTTAACAGCCGCTGATCAGTTAGGTGGCGCCTTTACGCCGAGTTCGGCAACAGATAGCAGTGGCGGGGTATTAGTAGCTCCAGTGGTAGCGTTGACCAATACCAGTGGCGATTCGGTAGCGCCAACAGCAAATACAGCTTACGATGGCGGTAGTGCTAATAGCGGCTTATTTGATGCTACGGCAAGTGCTTTAGCTCCAGGAGATGAATTAACAGTGACCTTTACGGTACGCGTAGACCCGAATGCTAGTGGAGCTGCAGATCCGTTACAAAACACGGCTACAGTAAAAGGGACCGATCCAAGTGGTACAACGGTATCAGACAAGACCGATTCAGGAGATGAACCAACAACCAATCCAGGAGAAGATGTGGGTACTCCAACGCCATTAACACCTCCTGCAACGAATCCAGAATTAGGTAGTTCAAAAGAGTTGGTGTCTATGACTTCAAATGCTGATGGTACGGTTGATGCGGTTTATAGCGTTTTAATAGAAAACACAGGTAATGTTAATATAAACAACCTTACCTTATCAGATAACCTTTCTTTGGCTAGCCAATTAGGCGGTGCTTTTACCCCAAGTTCGGCAGCAGATAGTAGTGGCGGGGTATTAGTAGCACCAGAGGTTACACTCACCAATACGAGTAAAAATTCGGTAGCGCCAACAGCAAATACAGCCTATGATGGCGGAAGTGCCAATAGCGGTTTATTATTAGGTACCGATGGTTTATTAGCCCCTGGCGATCAAGTTACGGTAACCTTTACGGTACGCGTAGATCCGAATGCCAGTGGAGCTGCAAATCCGTTACAAAACACGGCTACAGTAAAAGGTACCGATCCAAGTGGAGCCTCGGTAGAAGATAAGAGTGATAGCGGAACAAGTCCAACGTCTAATTCAGGCGAAGGCGTAGGCATGCCAACGCCATTAACGCCCCCAACAACGAATCCAGAATTGGGTAGTTCAAAAAGTGCGGGTGAGCCTACGTTAAATCCAGATGGTACGTTTGATGTGGTGTATACTATTACGGTACAAAATACAGGCGATGTTAACATAACAGCGTTAACATTAAGTGATAACCTAACTTTAATCAATCAATTGGGTAGTGCCTTTACCCCAAGTTCAGCTAGTGATAGCACAGGCGGTGTGTTGGTAGCTCCAGTTGTTGCGTTAGAGAAAAAAGATGAAACCAGTAATTCGGTAGCACCAACGGCAAATGCAGGATATGATGGCGGTATTGCTAATAGTGGTTTATTATTGGGTACGGATGGTTTATTAGCTCCTGGCGATAAATTTACGGTAACCTTTACGGTACGGGTAGATCCGCATGCCAGTGGTGCTCCCTCACCATTACAAAACACGGCTGTTGCGAGTGGTAAAGACCCCAGTGGTTCAACAACAGAAGACAGAACGGATAATGGAGACAATCCGACAGCCAATGCCGGCGAGGGCGTAGGTACGCCAACGCCATTAACCCCACCTGCGATGACTCCCAAGTTGGGTAGTGCTAAAAGTGCAGGAGAGCCTACGTTAAATACTGATGGCACCCTAGATGTTGTTTATACGATTATAGTAAAAAACATGGGCGATGTTGATATAGAAAAATTAACCTTATTAGATGACCTTACTTCTCCCGATCAATTAGGCGGTGCTTTTACCCCAAGTTCGGCAGCAGATAGTAGTGGCGGGGTATTAGTAGCACCAGAGGTTACACTCACCAATACGAGTGGTAAATCAGTAGCGCCAACAGCAAATACAAACTATAGCGGAGGTAATGACGGTTTATTATTAGGTACTGATGGTTTATTAGCTCCAGGTGATTATTTCACGGTAACCTTTACGGTACGTGTAGATCCTCATGCTGTTGATGCTCCTTCGACCTTACAAAACACGGCTACAGCAGGGGGTACCGATCCAAGTGGTTCACCAGTAGTAGACAAGACTGATACGGGAGGTAATCCAGCAACTAATCCAGGGGAGGAAACTGGTACGCCAACGCCAATAGTGGTACCAGCAATGTCTCCAAAGTTAGGTAGTGCGAAGAGTGTTAGTGAGCCCGTAGCTAATTCAGATGGCACGTTTGATGTGGTTTATACCATTGTAGTAGAAAACATGGGCGATGTAGATATAGATAAGTTAACTTTAGTAGATGATTTAACAGCAGCAGATCAATTAGGCGGTGCCTTTACAGCGAGTAGTGAATCAGATAGTAGTGGTGGGGTATTAGTAGCTCCAGAGGTTACGCTCACCAATACGAGTGGTAATTCGGTAGCACCAACGGCGAATTCAGCCTATGATGGTGGTAGCTCAAATAGTGGCTTGTTAGTAGGTACCGATGGTTTATTAGCCCCAGGCGATAAAATTACGGTAAGCTTTACGGTACGTATCGACCCTCATGCTA
>NZ_JBFNGP010000009.1:0-5425 GCF_041021355.1 Tenacibaculum sp. UWU-22
TTTTTTTTTTGGTTGTTTGAAATTGGGGTTTGAAAAAAAATAAAAAAAGTTTTTGCTAATTAGAAAATAGTTTATAATTTTGCATCCGCTTTCAGAAATGGAGGTTTAAGTTCACAGAGATTTTGGAATATATTTAAGTAGTTTATTTGAGTTTTTTTCTCAAGAGGCGAGAATAAATTTTAAGTATAGTTAGTTCGATTCTAACATTTCTTCAAGTAAATTTAATTGGGTAAACCTGATTAAAAAGTTCATTGAAACAATTGAAATTGACAGCGTAAAACAAAGAGTAGAATAACCATAGTTTCATATATAATATGGAACACAGAAATTCTTTTGAAACTAGACATTTATAATATTAAAGATTATACAATGAAGAGTTTGATCCTGGCTCAGGATGAACGCTAGCGGCAGGCTTAACACATGCAAGTCGAGGGGCAGCATTTCCTTCGGGAAGATGGCGACCGGCGCACGGGTGCGTAACGCGTATAGAATCTACCTTATACTGGGGGATAGCCTTTAGAAATGAAGATTAATACCCCATAACATTAAGATATGGCATCGTAATTTAATTAAAGATTTATTGGTATAAGATGACTATGCGTCCTATTAGCTAGATGGTAAGGTAACGGCTTACCATGGCAACGATAGGTAGGGGTCCTGAGAGGGAGATCCCCCACACTGGTACTGAGACACGGACCAGACTCCTACGGGAGGCAGCAGTGAGGAATATTGGTCAATGGAGGCAACTCTGAACCAGCCATGCCGCGTGCAGGAAGACGGCCCTATGGGTTGTAAACTGCTTTTATACAGGAAGAAACGTACCTACGTGTAGGTATTTGACGGTACTGTAAGAATAAGCACCGGCTAACTCCGTGCCAGCAGCCGCGGTAATACGGAGGGTGCAAGCGTTATCCGGAATCATTGGGTTTAAAGGGTCCGCAGGCGGTCAATTAAGTCAGAGGTGAAATCCCATCGCTTAACGATGGAACTGCCTTTGATACTGGTTGACTTGAGTTATACGGAAGTAGATAGAATATGTAGTGTAGCGGTGAAATGCATAGATATTACATAGAATACCGATTGCGAAGGCAGTCTACTACGTATATACTGACGCTCATGGACGAAAGCGTGGGGAGCGAACAGGATTAGATACCCTGGTAGTCCACGCCGTAAACGATGGACACTAGTTGTTGGGATTATCTCAGTGACTAAGCGAAAGTGATAAGTGTCCCACCTGGGGAGTACGATCGCAAGATTGAAACTCAAAGGAATTGACGGGGGCCCGCACAAGCGGTGGAGCATGTGGTTTAATTCGATGATACGCGAGGAACCTTACCAGGGCTTAAATGTAGAGTGACAGGGCAAGAGATTGCTTTTTCTTCGGACACTTTACAAGGTGCTGCATGGTTGTCGTCAGCTCGTGCCGTGAGGTGTCAGGTTAAGTCCTATAACGAGCGCAACCCCTATCGTTAGTTGCTAACAGGTTAAGCTGAGGACTCTAGCGAGACTGCCGGTGCAAACCGTGAGGAAGGTGGGGATGACGTCAAATCATCACGGCCCTTACGTCCTGGGCCACACACGTGCTACAATGGTAAGGACAATGAGCAGCCACTACGCGAGTAGGAGCGAATCTATAAACCTTATCACAGTTCGGATCGGAGTCTGCAACTCGACTCCGTGAAGCTGGAATCGCTAGTAATCGGATATCAGCCATGATCCGGTGAATACGTTCCCGGGCCTTGTACACACCGCCCGTCAAGCCATGGAAGCTGGGGGTGCCTGAAGTCGGTCACCGCAAGGAGCCGCCTAGGGTAAAACTAGTAACTAGGGCTAAGTCGTAACAAGGTAGCCGTACCGGAAGGTGCGGCTGGAACACCTCCTTTTTAGAGAAATATGGAGAGTTACGAAAGAGGCTTATTTTACTCTTTGCTGTTAATTTTAAAAAATAATAATTTGAATATTTAGAAGCTTTTAAAGTTTTTAGGTAGTCAAAAAAGGCTAAAAACTTAATCTAGTCTCGTAGCTCAGCTGGTTAGAGCGCTACACTGATAATGTAGAGGTCGGCAGTTCGAGCCTGCCCGAGACTACAAAGTAAGAAAAAGATTAAATTTTAGCGAAATAGGAAATTCTAGGAGTTGAAGTTCCCGTTTTCAGTAGGCATTACAGTAGTATATCATTAGCTGATTACTGGTTGTTAACTACCGGAATTGATAAGGGGGATTAGCTCAGCTGGCTAGAGCGCTTGCCTTGCACGCAAGAGGTCATCGGTTCGACTCCGATATTCTCCACAAATTAATTAGAATTAGAAGAATTTAATTCGAAATTAAGTAAAGTTCATTGACATAATGGTAAAATGATATCGTAAAGAATCAAGATAGAGAGTTAGATAATATCTAACAACAAATTTTTATAAGAATTATAAAGAGCTCGTTGTAGTAGCAATACTACAGCAAAAAGTACAATAAGCTAAATAAGGGCGTATGGAGGATGCCTAGGCTTTCAGAGGCGAAGAAGGACGTGATAAGCTGCGAAAAGTTACGGGGAGAAGCACATATTTTATGATCCGTAAATATCCGAATGGGGAAACCCGGTATGTTGAAGACATATCACACCGTAAGGTGAGCAAACGTGGTGAACTGAAACATCTAAGTAACCATAGGAAGAGAAAACAAAAGTGATTCCGTTAGTAGTGGCGAGCGAACGCGGATTAGCCCAAACCAGAGTTGTTACGGCAATTTTGGGGTTGTAGGACTACGATATTCAATGCTAAGAGAAGTAGAATTGTTTGGAAAGACAAATCAAAGAGGGTGATAATCCCGTATACGTAATCGAAGTTATTGATAGTAGTATCCTGAGTAGTGCGGGACACGTGAAATCCTGTATGAATCCACCGGGACCATCCGGTAAGGCTAAATACTCCTGAAAGACCGATAGTGAACTAGTACCGTGAGGGAAAGGTGAAAAGAACCCTAAGTAAGGGAGTGAAAGAGAACCTGAAACCGTACGCCTACAAGCGGTCGAAGCACATTTACTGTGTGACGGCGTGCCTTTTGCATAATGAGCCTACGAGTTACTGTTGCTAGCGAGGTTAAGATTTTAAGGATTGGAGCCGTAGCGAAAGCGAGTCTGAATAGGGCGTATAGTTAGTAGTAGTAGACGCGAAACCGAGTGATCTACCCATGGGCAGGTTGAAGCTGTGGTAACACACAGTGGAGGACCGAACCAGTTGACGTTGAAAAGTCTTTGGATGACCTGTGGGTAGGGGTGAAAGGCCAATCAAACTCGGAAATAGCTCGTACTCCCCGAAATGCATTTAGGTGCAGCGTTGATATAAAGTTTTATAGAGGTAGAGCTACTGATTGGATGCGGGGGCTTCACCGCCTACCAATTCCTGACAAACTCCGAATGCTATAAAATGTTTATCAGCAGTGAGGGCATGGGTGCTAAGGTCCATGTCCGAGAGGGAAAGAACCCAGACCATCAGCTAAGGTCCCCAAATATATGTTAAGTTGAAAAAACGAGGTTTGACTGCCCAGACAGCTAGGATGTTGGCTTGGAAGCAGCCATTCATTTAAAGAGTGCGTAACAGCTCACTAGTCGAGCGGTCGAGCATGGATAATAATCGGGCATAAACATATTACCGAAGCTATGGACTTATTAAAGTGGTAGGGGAGCATTCTATATGTGTTGAAGGTTTTCTGTGAGGAATACTGGAACGTATAGAAAAGAAAATGTAGGCATAAGTAACGATAATGCGGGCGAGAAACCCGCACACCGAAAGACTAAGGTTTCCTCAGCGATGCTAATCAGCTGAGGGTTAGTCGGGGCCTAAGGCGCACCCGAAAGGGGAAGTCGATGGACAACAGGTTAATATTCCTGTACTTCTTATAACTGCGATGGGGTGACGGAGTATTGAAAGCACCGCGAGCTGACGGAATAGCTCGTTGAAACATGTAGGTATTAGACTAGTAGGCAAATCCGCTAGTTTAGCCAAAGTGTGATAGTACCACAAGTCTTCGGATGCGTGGATAGTGTGCCTAAAAACTTCCAAGAAAAACCTCTAAGCTTCAGGTTATAAGAACCCGTACCGTAAACCGACACAGGTAGTTGGGATGAGAATTCTAAGGTGCTCGAGAGATTCATGGCTAAGGAACTAGGCAAAATAGACTCGTAACTTCGGGAGAAGAGTCGCCCTACTCCGGTAGGGCCGCAGTGAAAAGATCCAGGCGACTGTTTATCAAAAACACAGGGCTTTGCTAAATTGCAAGATGATGTATAAGGCCTGACACCTGCCCGGTGCTGGAAGGTTAAGTGGAGTTGTTAGCTTCGGCGAAGCAATCAAATGAAGCCCCAGTAAACGGCGGCCGTAACTATAACGGTCCTAAGGTAGCGAAATTCCTTGTCGGGTAAGTTCCGACCTGCACGAATGGTGCAACGATCTGGATACTGTCTCAGCCATGAGCTCGGTGAAATTGTAGTATCGGTGAAGATGCCGATTACCCGCAGCGGGACGAAAAGACCCCGTGAACCTTTACTATAGCTTCGTATTGACTTTGAATAAGTAATGTGTAGGATAGGTGGGAGACTGTGAATGAGTGTCGCTAGGCGCTCAGGAGTCGTCCTTGAAATACCACCCTTTGCTTATTTAGAGCCTAACTCAGCAATGAGAACAGTGCGTGGTGGGTAGTTTGACTGGGGTGGTCGCCTCCAAAAGAGTAACGGAGGCTTCTAAAGGTTCCCTCAGCACGCTTGGTAACCGTGCGTAGAGTGCAATGGCATAAGGGAGCTTGACTGAGAGACATACAGGTCGATCAGGTACGAAAGTAGAGCATAGTGATCCGGTGGTTCCGCATGGAAGGGCCATCGCTCAAAGGATAAAAGGTACTCCGGGGATAACAGGCTGATCTCCCCCAAGAGCTCACATCGACGGGGGGGTTTGGCACCTCGATGTCGGCTCGTCACATCCTGGGGCTGGAGAAGGTCCCAAGGGTTGGGCTGTTCGCCCATTAAAGTGGCACGCGAGCTGGGTTCAGAACGTCGTGAGACAGTTCGGTCTCTATCTGCTGTGGGCGTTAGAAATTTGCGTGGATCTGACTTTAGTACGAGAGGACCGAGTTGGACTAACCTCTAGTGTATCTGTTGTTCCGCCAGGAGCACTGCAGAGTAGCTACGTTGGGAAGGGATAAGCGCTGAAAGCATATAAGCGCGAAACCCACCACAAGATGAGATTTCTTTAAAGGGTCGTTGAAGATGACAACGTTGATAGGCTATAGGTGTAAGTACAGTAATGTATGTAGCCGAGTAGTACTAATAACCCATAGGCTTATGTACGTATCCCGGTCTTCGGACCGGGAGCAAACTCTTTTAGATAAAAAACTATGATGTAATTTAGGATATGATTTTACCAATATGTTAACTTATAAGT